>CAVSYH010000001.1:0-3007 GCA_963732065.1 uncultured Gemmatimonadaceae bacterium
GTCGACGCGCGCCTATCAGCTCACCAACGCCGACAGCGCGCAGTGGGCCAATTGTGGCAAGGAGACGCCGGGAGGGTTCGGCAATCCGCCGCCGCCCAGACTCTTCGCCGCCGCGATCGTGAAGATCAGGGACCTCGGCGATTCCGTCGCCGTGCGCGCGAGCGTCGAGTTGACGATCGATTATCCGCCGGGCTATGCGCCGGAGGACAAAGGCTACACATTGCAGACCGTCGTCTGCTACTCGACCGGGAAGTGGGAGGCGGGGGCCGTGAAAGCCATGCAGGCGCGCGAGCGCAATGATCGCGAGGCCGGCCGGGGGCCTGCCATTGCTGCATTCTACCGTCGCTTGTAACTTCCGCGAATGCCGACCGAACCGAAGAAGTCGGCGCCGTCCGGGTCCACGTGGGCGCCGCTGCGTAGGGGGCCGTTCCGCGCGATCTGGTTCGCGGATGTCGCGAGCAACATTGGCGGCTGGATGCAGACGGTGGGCGCCCAATGGCTCCTCGTGGCCGTGCCGCATGCCGCGATCTTCGTCTCGCTCGTGCTCGTGACCGACATGGTGCCCGATCTCCTCTTCGGCATGGTCGGCGGCGTGCTCGCGGACACGTACGACCGGCGGCGTCTGTTGATCGTCGTGCAGCTCGGACTCGCCGATCACCTGTGGCGCGCTCACGGTCCTGACCTACGTACACCGGATGCCGCCGGAGCTGCTGCTGGCGTTCACCCTGATGCTCGGGTTCGGCTCGGTACCGGTGAACCCGGCCTTCCAGGCGATCGTGCCCGAGCTCGTGCCGCGGGAGCAGCTGCCGTCGGCGGCGGTCCTGAGCGGGGTGAGCATCAATCTCGCACGCGCCATTGGCCCGGCGCTCGCCGGCGTCATGATCGCGCGCACCGGCGTTGCGTCGGTGTTCGCGGTGAACACCGCGACGTTCGTCCTGTTCGCGATCATCATCGCGGCGTGGCGGCCGAAGGCCGAGCCCGCGCCGCGCCTCCCGGAACAGTTCGGCTCGGCGCTGCGCGCCGGCGCCAGCTATATCCGCTATTCGCCGGTCGTGCGGCGCATTTCCTGCGCGCGTCGCTCTTCCTCGTACCCGGCAGCGCCATGTGGGCGCTCCTGCCGCTCGTCGCGAGTGAGCGGCTCGGAAAGGGCCCGGGATTCTACGGTGCGATGCTCGGCGCGCTCGGTGCGGGCGCTGTCGGTGGCGCATTCCTGCTGCCGAGTCTCCGCGCGCGGCTGTCACAGAACCAAATCGTGGCCGCCACGAGCGCGGTGTTCGCCGCCGCACTCGCGGCGGTAGTGCTCGCGCGGAATCCGTTCGTGACGCTTGCGGTGCTGCTGCCCGCCGGCGTGGCGTGGATCGCAGCGCTGTCGGGCTTCAACGCCGAGGTCCAACTCTTCTTGCCGGGGTGGGTGCGCGCGCGCGGATTATCCGTCTATCAGATGGTGTTCTTCGGCGCCCAGGCGTTGGGGGCTCTCCTGTGGGGAGCGGTGGCGAATAGCGTTGGCCTGGCGCCAGCGTTCCTTGCGGCGGCGGCGCTCATGGCCGCGGGCGCGTGCACGATCCGCGTGTGGCCGGTGTTCGACACCAAGGGGATGGACCGGAGCCGCGTGGTCTACTGGGAAGAACCCCGGCTCCCGGCGGAAGCCGCTGCGGACGACGGCCCGGTCGTGGTGCGCACCGCGTATGAGATCGCGGCGGAGCGCGAGGAGGAATTCCTGCGCGCCATGGAGCGCGTGCGTCTCTCGCGGCTCCGCACCGGCGCTACCACCTGGGGCCTTTTCCGCGACGTGGAGCACGCTCATCGCTTCGTCGAGATCTTCACCGTGCCGACATGGGATGAGCACCAACGGCAGCACGCGGAGCGGCAGACCGGCACGGATCGCGCATTCGTCCACGAGGCGAACGTGCTGTCGCACCCGGCACCGGTGACGGAACACTACATTGCCACGGACACGCGCCGCTGACTCGGCGGCGCTATCGCTTCCGGCGAATGTCGTCGGTCGCGCGCGAGAGCAGCACGAGATAATCGGCGACGGCCATTGTCGCCCCTCGCTTCGGCAACGCGAAGCGCGGGTCATCCGGCTCGCCGCGCTGCCCTCGCGGCGCTTCGTCCACCATGAGGTCGCCGCCACGCGACTCGACCGCGGTCTCGAAGCGCTCGATCGCATCCTCGATCTCGGCCAGCTCGCCGGGCGTTTCGTGGCCGCGCAGCGACACTCCGCGCGCGGCGATGCGGGCGGCCGTCTCGCGCGCCGCATCCTTGAGTTCCTTCCGCGTCTCGCGTTCCTCACCATTGGCATGTGCGTTCATTGGATCCTCCAGTCATTCGTTGCGCTGCGCCAAGCGCCTCTTCAAGCTTAGCGGCCGTCGTCGAAAGGCGCGAGCCGAGTACACGGATCAGAACACGCTTCGGAGGATCCGCGACCATGAACGCGATCGCTCGTCTGTCCATTCTCCTGATGCTTGCCGCCGCTCCAATGGCAGCGCAATCGTTGCCCGCTGACTCGCTCTTCGATCGGCTCATTGGCCACTGGGTGCTGCGCGGCACGATCTCGAAGCAGAGCACGACGCACGACGTCACGTTCGAATGGATGCTTGGCCGCGAGTACGTCCGGATGCATGAGGTATCGCACGAGCGCGCTCCGAACGGGAAGCCCGCCTATGAGGCGATCGTCCTCTTCGGCCGCGATCCACGCACGGGCGAGTACGCGTGCCTCTGGATGGACAACACGGCGACCAGCGCGTTCGACGCAGCCGGCACCGGCCGCGGCATGGTGGCGGGCGACTCGATCCCTTTCGTGTTCCATTACACGGCGACCACCAGCTTCCACACTACATTCGTCTACAACGCCGCAATGGATTCGTGGCAATGGCACATGGACAACGACAGCGCCGGTGTGCGCCGGCCGTTCGCGCGCTGACGCTCACGCGAGAGTAGTGGTGCGAGGGCATCGGCGGCTAGCGGTGAATCCGCTCTGGTGCCGCGCTGCGCGGAGCCGTATTTT
>CAVSYH010000002.1:0-19774 GCA_963732065.1 uncultured Gemmatimonadaceae bacterium
GCCCCCATGTCTTTCGGGTCGTGACGCTGGTTTTGGGCGCCTATTATATTGGGGTCGATACCATCGAGGGCCTGTTTCAGCATTACCCCACAGGCATAGCGTTGTTCGTCTTCGCGCTCGTCCTGTTCTTCCTTCTGGATCGCGTCCTCATCGCCGCCGAATTCCTCGTTGGAAGCATCGGATAAAAAGCGCGAGAAGCGCCGCATGAAGGCCTGCCACGAAAATTCCGCGACACGCGATTTGGACGCGCGAGCAGGCATTTTTTTTGTGCCTTAGCCGGATTGGCGGTTGCTTTACAGTTTTTCAGCATGATTGGGGTAAGGCGAACGGTGCTAATTGCGCGCGGCCGAAACAGTTGGACGCACCTGATGCAGACCGTCTATGATTTCGTTACTGTCATATGCTTCATATGCATTGTCGTGACCTATTTCATGTTCACCAAAGGGGGCATGGAAATCTTGGCGCATTTCATGCTGCCGGCCGCGGCCTTCGCGATCGCCTTAAAATCAGGCTCGGCAACCACGCCGGAAGTGACGTCCTCATGAACATCCTGGCGGTCGCCGGCGCTCGCCGCCGCGCTCGGCCCGGTGATCGACTCGGCGCGCACCGGAGGGAATCGGCCGCGGCTATCGCGCGCGCGCGCCGCGTAGCCGCCGGCGCGCCGGCGGTCGAGAGAAACGGGGCGAACTGGGAGGGCGCGCCGTGACCGCGTTCACGTTCGTGACCGTGCGCTACGAGTCGGGCGATTGGGACGCCGCGCCGCTCGTGCCCGAGAACATCATCGACACGATCGCGCGCTACACGTCGATCAAGGTGGAACCCGCGGGCGTGGTGGTGCCGCTCTCGTCGCCGGAACTGATGCGCTATCCGTTCGCGTTCCTCACCGGACATCTCCCGGTGCGCTTCAGCACCGCGGAGCGCGACCAGTTGCGCGCGTGGCTGTCGCGCGGCGGATTCCTGTTCGTGGACGATCACAACCACGACATTGATGGCGCGTTCCACAAGAGCGTCACCGAGGAGATCGCTCGCACCGTGGGGCCGCTGGTGGATGTGCCGAACGACAGCCCGTTGTATCGCGCATTCTTCACCTTCCCCGACGGCGCGCCCGCCACGAGCCACGAACTCAATGGCTGGGGCGACAATCTTGTGCACAAACATCTGCGCGCGGTGATGCGAGACGGGCGCATCAGCGTGCTCTACAGCAACAAGGACTACAGTTCCGAGTGGGGCTATCACGCGGACAACAAACGGTTCCTTTCGGTGGACAACACGCGCTTCGCCGTCAACGTGATCGTGTATGCCCTCACCAGCTGAGACGCGCCGCTGGATCGAGCGCGGCTGGCGCGCGCTGGCGCTCGCGCTGCTGGCGTGGGCGCTCGTGATCGCGTTCCGCGCGCCGGCGCGCACGGCGGTCGCGATCTCGGGCGATGCGCTCTCGACGGAACTGCCGCGACTCTCGCGCTCGACCGATCCCGTGTCGCTCGAAGTGTCATTCCTCGCTGCGCCGGCGCCGGATTCGCGCGAGTGGCTTCGCGCTCTCGCGCACTCCGGCGGCCGCGTGACGTGGCGGGCCGCCGCGCCGCTCACCCCGCTCGCGCTCGAACTTTCGCCGCGCGCCGATCCCGCTGGCGGCGTGCGCGCGTTCATCGCCGCTCGGCGCGGCGACACGATGGCAGTGTCGGACCGCGCGGGCCTCCTCGATTCGCTCCCCACCGCATCGCCCGCGACGACACTCACGCTCCCCGCGCTCGTGCCGCCGTTCTTCGCGCGTGAACGCGCGCAGGAGGCGCGCGTCGCGCTCCGCGACTCTCTCGCGCCGCGCCGCGTGCTGGTGCTCGGCGAGGCCGGCTGGGAAGGGAAGTTCGTGCTCGCCGCACTCGAGGAGCGCGGCTGGCATGCGAGCGCGCGCTTCGCCGTCGCGCCCAACATTGTGGCGTCGCAGGGCGCCGTGAGCCCGCTCGATACCGCGCACTTCGCGGTGATCATTGCGGTCGATTCCGCGTCGGCGGCGGCGAATGCAAAGACGATCACCGATTTCGTGCGCCAGGGCGGCGGCCTCATCCTCGCCGGCGATGCCGGCCGCGCGCCCGCGATGCTCGCGCTCGCTCCGGGAACCGTAGGCCCCCACCAACACGCCGCATCGCTCGCCTTCGCCGACAGCGCTCCGCGCCGCGCGCTCGGCTTCTACGCCATCACGAACCTCAAGCCCGACGCGATCCCGCTCGAGAGCCGCGACAACAAGCACGCCGTTGCCGCGCGCCGCGCCGGCCGCGGCCGCGTGCTCCAACTCGGCTACGACGACACGTGGCGCTGGCGATTCGCCGGCGGCCGCTTCGCCCCCGAAGCCGAACGCACCTGGTGGAGCGCCCTCGTCTCGAGCGTCGCCTACCGCGCCCCACTCCCACTCGCGGGTAGCGCGCAGTTGAACGCGAACTCCGCCCCGCTGGCGTCGCTCTACTCGTCGTTAGGCCCACCGACAGCCGACAGCCGACAGCCCGCCTCAGTAGTTTTCGGTCTTCCCTGGTGGCTCCTCTCGCTCATGATTCTTTCCTTGCTCGCCGAGATCGCCTCCCGCCGTACAAGAGGCGCCCCATGACCGTCGCCTTCATCTCCGCATTCCGATTGCGGCCGCCACGACACCGGCTGGGGCGCGCCCGAGCACGTCGGCCGCCTGCGCGCGATCACGAGCGCGATGAAGTTCGATCTTCCGCTCTTCGAGATGCTCCGCCACGTGGAAGGGCGCCACGCCACCCGCGAGGAACTCGCGCTCGCACACGAGCCCGCGTACATTGATCTCGTCGAAGAAACAGCACGCAACGGCGGCGGCCGCCTCGACGCCGACACCGTCGAGAGCGAAGGTTCCTGGGACGCCGCGACCGCCGGCGCCGGTTGCGTGCTCGACGGCGTCGATTTCGCCTTCGCCGACATTCCCGAGCGCAGCTTCAGCGCCGTGCGGCCCCCCGGCCATCACGCGCTCGCCGACACCGCGATGGGATTCTGTCTCTTCGGCAACGTCGCGATCGCCGCGCACTACGCGCGCAAGAAACATCACGCCGACCGCGTGCTCATCGTCGACTTCGATGTGCATCACGGGAACGGCACCCAGGCGCTCGTCGAGCACGAACCCGGGATCCATTTCGTCTCGATGCATCAGTGGCCCTGGTATCCGGGCAGCGGCGCCGCCACGGAACGCGGCGACGGCAATCTCTGGAACGTGCCCATGCCGCCCGGGCTCGCCGCCCAGCAGTACGTGGATGCGCTCGAGCGCGCGATCGACGCCGCCACCGCCGGCTTCGCGCCCGACCTCATCCTCATCTCCGCCGGATTCGACTCGCTCCGCGGCGATCCGCTCGGCGGCTTCACGCTCGAGCCCGAACACCTGGCTGGCGTTACGCGGCGCCTCGTACAGCGCGCCAGAGTCTCCGCGCGAGGCCGCGTGGTGAGCGCGCTCGAGGGCGGCTATTCGCTGCCGCTGCTGGGACAAGGGGTGCTCGCACACCTGCACGCGCTCGGCGAGTCTTGAATCCTCCTCGCAACACACGGTAAGTTCCCTCTATGCCAACGGGGCGGATCCCGCCGGTGCCGGCTGTGCTGCGGCTGGTGCAGCGCGCGGTGCTGCACCGCTGGCAGGCCACAGCCGAGGACCTGTATCGCGAGGTCGCCGCGCTCGTCGAGGCGGTGCCGCGCATGGAGATCGTCGTTTCCGGGTGCGGCGAAGGGGAAACGTCGCAATGGCTCGCGGAGCACACGGGTGCGGCGGTGACCGGAGTGGACCCGGACGCCGGCCGGATCGCGGTGGCGGAAGCGCGGTCTCGCGAGCCGGAAGCGAAGGCGCGGGTGCACTACGAGCACGCGCCGCTGGACGATCTGCCGCACGAGACGGGCGTGTTCGATGTCGCGATCGGCGACGCGGCGCTCTCGGCGAGCGCCGATCCGGAGCGGGCGGTGGCGGAGTTGGTGCGGGTCGTGAAGCCGATGGGGATCGTGGTGCTGCTCCAGCCTACCTGGACGAGTGAGATCGCTCGCGAGGCGCGCGAGGCGATCGTCGACCGGCTGGGCTTGAGGCCGCACCTCCTCGTGGAGTGGAAGCAGATGATGCGCGATGCCGGCCTGGTGGAACTGCAGGTGCAGGATTGGACCGACGGCGCACCCGGCGGCCGCGCGAGCGCGCCCGGTGCGCCGCATCCGCATCTCACCGTGCGCCAGAAGATGCACATCGTGGGCCGGGCGTGGCGGCGCTGGGGATGGCGCGAGGCGCGCGGCGCCGTGGAGCGCGAGACATCGCTCATCCGCGAACTGTCGCGGCAGCGGGCGCTGGGCTTCCAGCTGATGCGCGGCGTGAAGTGGCCGCACGAGAGGGCCGGCTGATGTTCTGTCCCGACTGCGGCACCTGGAATCGCGGCATGGCGGTGATCTGCGTGCGTTGCGCGCACGAATTGCCGGAGTTGCCGGACGCGCCGGCGGAGAAGCCCGACGAGGAGATGGACCTCATCCGCCGCGCCACGGGCGGCCGCTACCGCATCTACCGCCGCGTCGCCACAGGCGGCATGGCGAGCGTGTACGCCGCGCGCCACGTCGTGCTCGGGCGTCCGCTGGTGATCAAGGTGCTGCTGGCGCATCTCGCGCGCGACCCGGAGATGCGCGAGCGGTTCCGGCGCGAGGCCGAGTCGAGCTCGCAGTTGTTCCACCCGCACGTGTGCTCGATCCTCGACTATGGCGAGGTGGAGCAGACGGTCTATCTCGTGATGCCGTACCTCGCGGGCGGATCGCTCGCCGACCGGATAGTTCGCGGCGGCACGATGGAGGGGCCGCAGGCCGGCGTGGTGTGCGCGCAGATCGCGTGCGCGCTCGACTACGCGCACCGGCACGGCATCGTGCACCGCGACGTGAAGCCCGACAACATCCTGTTCGATGAGGACGACAACGCGGTCATCACCGACTTCGGCATCGCCACCGCGCGCTTCCACGGCCGCCTGACGATGACCGGCCGCGCCATGGGCACGCCGCACTACATGTCGCCCGAGCAGGCGATGGGGAAGATGGTGGACGGCCGCAGCGACCTGTACGCGCTGGGCGTGCTGCTGTACGAGATGCTCGTGGGCTTCCCGCCCTTCGACGGCGCCGATTCATACTCCATCGGCTACAAGCACGTGCACGAGGACGCGGTGAGCCCCGACATCGTGAATTCCCGCACGCCGATCGAGCTCGCTCAGATCACCATGAAGTGTCTCGCGAAGAATCCGCTCGAGCGCTACCAGCGCGGCAACGACCTGGCCGACGCGCTCATCGCGTTCCTCGCTCCGCTCGGCTCACCTGACGGCTATCGCGCGGCGACGCTCGCGCGGCGGCTCGGCATCACCCCCACGGTGCGATGAAGATCAGCCACGAACTCGTCACCCTGCGCACGAAGCACGAATTCACCATCGCGCGCGGCGGCTCGAGCGAATTCCGCGTGGTGCTCGTCACCGTGACGGACAAGGACGGCGCCTTCGGCGTGGGCGAAGCGGATCCGAGCCGCTTCTACGGCGAGTACGCCGACACGGTGCCGGTGGCGCTCGCGCAGTTCGCGCCGATCCTCGAGAGAGCCGATGGCTGGTCGCTCGAGGGGATCGAGGCGGACATGAACGCCAAGATGCGCGGCAACGGCGCCGCGAAGAGCGCGGTGATGGCGGCGCTCTACGATCTCATGGGCAAACGCCTGGGGCAGCCGCTCTACAAGCTGTTCGGCCTCGATCCCGCGAAGGCGCCCGGCTCGAGCTTCACGATCGGCTTCGCGCCCGAGGAGGAGATGCGCCTCAAGCTGCGCGAGGCGAAGGACTATCCGATTCTGAAGGTGAAGCTCGGCACCGATCACGATGAGGACGTCATTCGCATCATCCGCGAGGAAGCGCCCGACAAGACGCTGTACGTCGACGCGAATTGCGCGTGGACGCCCAAACAGGCGTTGAACAGCATCGGAGATGCTCGTGGGCTACGACGTGGAGATCGTCGAGCAGCCGCTGCCGCCCACCGATCCCGAGGGGCTGCGCTTCGTGCGCGACCGTTCGCCGCTGCCGATCATCGCCGATGAATCGTGTCTCGTCGCGAGCGACATCCCGAAGCTCGCCGGCGTCGTGGACGGCATCAACATCAAGCTCGCGAAGTGCGGCGGGCCGCGCGAGGCGATCAAAATGGCCGCGACCGCGCGCGCGCACGGCATGCTCGTGATGATGGGCTGCATGATCGAGACGAGCGTCGGCATCACGACGGCCGCGCATCTCGCGCCGCTGCTCGACTACGCCGACCTCGATGGCGCCGCGCTCGTGGCCAACGATCCGTACAGAGGTGCGACGATCGACCGCGGCGTGATCACGATCCCCACCGCACCGGGGCTCGGCGTCACGAGAGCATGAGCGGCAAGCGGTACCTCGAGGTCGCGCTCCCGCTCCCGCTGTTCCAGACCTTCACGTATTCGGTCCCCGACGGCGCGGCGCTTCCTGCGCCGGGGATGCGCGTGCTCGTGCCGGTGCGCGGGCGGCGCGCCATCGGCGATAGTGCTCGGGCCGGCGACGGGCGAGGGCGTGAAGAACGCCAAGGACATTCTCGACGCGCCCGACGCCGAAGCGAGCGTGCCCGCCGAGCTGCTCGCGCTCGCGCGCTGGATCGCGGACTACTTCGTGGCGCCGGTGGGGCTCGTACTGCGCGCAATGCTGCCGTCGGCGCTCACCGGTTCGCGCGTGCCGCGCCCCGCGCCGCGCACGCAGCGCATCGCGCGACTCAGCGTGGAGCTGCCATCGCTCGAGGAGCGCGACCGCGTGTTCGCGCGCGCGGCGCGGCAGCGCGCGCTCTACGAGGCGCTGGAATCGCTCGGCGGCGCGAGCGACACCGCGCATCTCACCACGCAGCTCGGCTTCGCGCCAGCGGTGATCCGCGCGCTCGCGGAGCGCGGACTCATCGCGCTCTCGGAGAGCGAGGTGGTGCGCGATCCGTTCCTCGCGCGCGCCATTCCGCCGGCGCCGCGCGCACGTGCCGACGCCCGCGCAGCGCGACGCGCTCGCGGCACTCGTCGCGGCCAAGCCGGGCGCGGCGTTCCTGCTGCGCGGCATCACCGGCAGCGGCAAGACGCTCGTGTACATCGAGTTCCTGCAGGGAGATCGTCGAACGGCGCGGCAAGACCGCGATCGTGCTCGTGCCCGAGATCGCGCTCACGCCGCAGGCGGTGGACCGCTTCCGCGCGGCCTTCGGCGAACGCATCGCGGTGCTGCACTCGGGGCTCTCCGATGGCGAGCGCTACGATGCGTGGCGCGCGCTGCGCAACGGCACCAAGACGATCGCCGTCGGCGCGCGCTCGGCGATCTTCGCGCCGCTCGCGAACCTCGGCGCGATCATCGTGGACGAGGAGCACGAGGGCAGCTACAAGAAGGGCGAGACGCCGCGCTATCACGCGCGCGAGGTCGCGCTCGTGCGCGCGCGCGACGAGGGCGCGGTGGTGGTGCTCGGCATCGCGACGCCGAGCCTGGAGAGCTGGCAGAACGCGCAGGCGGGGAAGTACACACTGCTGACGCTCCCCGATCGCGTGGCGGACGCGAAGCTGCCCGCGGTGGAAGTGGTGGACATGCGCGCGCCGGCGCGCCCGGCCGCGCAGGGGCCGCGCGCGGCGGTGATCGATCCGTTCCGCCGCGTGTTCAGCGAGCCGCTCGAGGCCGCGCTCGGCGAGCGGCTGCAGCGCGGCGAGCAGAGCATCCTGCTGCTCAATCGCCGCGGCTTCGCGGCGTTCGTGCAGTGCGACGCCTGCGGCGACGTCGCCGTCTGTCCCAATTGCTCGATCACGCTCACGTACCACAAGAATCCCGAGCGGCTCGTGTGCCACTACTGCCGCCACGAGCAGCCGCTGAGCGAGAAGTGTGCGCGCTGCGGCGGCACCACGGTGCGCCAGCGCGGCCTCGGTACGCAGCAGGCGGAGAAGCTGCTCGCCGAGCGGTATCCGTACGCGCGCATCGCGCGCATGGACGTGGACACGACGAGCGGCAAATGGGCGCACGCCGAGATCCTCGACCGCGTGGGGCGCGGCGAGGTGGACATGTCTGCTGGGCACGCAGATGATCGCGAAGGGACTCGATTTCCCGAACGTGACGCTCGTCGGTGTGATCGATGCCGACGTCGGGATCAACCTGCCGGATTTCCGCGCGAGCGAGCGCAGCTTCCAGCTGTTGAGCCAGGTGGCGGGCCGCGCCGGCCGCGGCGCGAAGGGCGGGGAAGTGATCATCCAGACGCGCGTGCCCTCGCATCACGCCGTGCGCGCGCGGTGACGCACGATTATCTGACGTTCGTTCGCGAAGAACTGTCGGGGCGCAAGGATCCGGTATATCCGCCCTACACGCGCCTGGCGAACGTGATCGTGAGCGGCGAGGAAGAGGAGCCGGTGGCGCGACTCACGATCGCGGCGGCAGCGTGGCTGCGGCGGCTGATCGCCGAGCAGAAGGTGGAGGGAGTGACGGTGGTGGGCCCCGCGCCGTGCCCGGTGGAGCGCGTGAAGCGGCGGTGGCGGTGGCATTTGCTGCTCAAGGCGGAGAACCCGGCTTCGCTTACGAAGGTGGCGCGGTATTTCCTTGAGAAATTCGAGGTTCCCACGCGCGGGGAGATGAGGGTGAGCGTGGATCGGGATCCGGTGGCACTGCTGTAACTACGCGGCAAGCGGGAAGCGGGAAGCGCCGCGGGATGCGAGAAATGCGCGTGGCTCCACGCGCACTTCTCGCATCCCGCGGCGCTTCCCGCTTCCCGCTTCCCGCGCCGTTCAGATCTGAGATTTCTTCGCAGCCTCCGCGATCTTCGCCGCCGCCCGGAACGCCAGCGCCTGTATCGTCATCGTCGGCTGTCCTCTTCCCGACGTCACGAAGCTAGAGCCGTCCACAATGAACAAGTTCGGCACATCGTGCGTGCGGTGATTCGCATCGATCACGGACGTCGCCGGGATCGTTCCCCATGCGGCACGTGCCGAGGAGATGCGGCCCGCCGTATCCGGCTTCGAAGGGGGCGGGCTGGATCTCACTGCCGCCGGAGGCGATGAGCAGTTCCTTGGCGCGCTCCAGGAACCAGGCGTTCACCGCGACGTCGTTCGGGTGCAGGGTGAACGTGAGACGCGGCGCCGGCAGTCCCCACGCGTCCTTCACGTCGGGATCGAGATCGATCCGGTTCGTCGCGACCGGCAGTTGCGTCGAATGGCCGTAGGCGAAGATCCGACGCGACAGGGTCTCGCGCACGCGCTGCTTCCAGCCCGCGCCCCAGCCCGGCGTGAGGATCCCGGCGAACATCGGCGTCATCATGCCGCGCATGTCGAAGCCGCCGCCGCCGTACAATCCCGTGCTCGCGGGCAACACCACCTGGTCCCACGCGACGCGCGACACCACCACGCCCTTCCACGAATTAATGTCGTGCTCGAACGCCGCGTTCGCGAGTCCGCCGCCGTTGAACGTGATGTTCCGCCCGACCATCCCGCTGGAATTCGCGAGGCCCTCGGCGATGAGCGCCGGTCGCCGACATGAAGAGCAGCTTCGGCGTCTCGACGCCGTTCGCCGAGAGCACCACTGCTTTCGCTTTCTGGAAGACCTCGTTCTTCTTCGCGTCGAAATACGTGACGCCGGTGACGCGGCCGTTCGCGCCCATCTCGATCTTGCGCACGTAGCTCAACGGGCGGATCTCGCAGCGCCCCGTCGCGAGCGCGCCAGGGATCATCGACACGAGTGAACTCGACTTCGCGTTCACTTCGCAGCCGGCGCCAATGCACATGCCGCACGCGATGCAGCCGGGCCGTCCGCGGTAGGGCTTCGACAGGATCGCCATGGGCGCGGGCCACGGGTGCCAGCCGAGCTTCTTCGCGCCGCGCTCCATGATCACGCCTTCCGATTTGATCGGGAG
Organism: uncultured Gemmatimonadaceae bacterium; assembly: GCA_963732065.1. GTDB lineage: Bacteria > Gemmatimonadota > Gemmatimonadetes > Gemmatimonadales > Gemmatimonadaceae > DATKOH01. The sequence goes on from CAVSYH010000002.1 coordinate 9,895, forward strand.
CGGCGGCAGCGGGTAACCTTTCTGGCGCGGCGGTTCGAACGGATTACCGGCGAGACCGGAAACGCCCACTTCCCACTCGACCTTCGTGTAGTACGGCTCGAGATCCGCGTACGAGATCGGCCAGTCGGCGACGCTCGATCCGTCAGGCACGCCGAGTTTGCTCGCCTGGTTGAACTCGATCTCGGGGAAGCGCCAGTAATTCGCAGTGAAGTGCACCGAGCCGCCCCCGACGACGCGTCCATACTGGATCAGGCCGCCCGCCTTCTTGGCGGTCTCGCTCTCGTTCGCGCGCGACGTGACCGGCTGCAGCGCAGGGTTGTTCGTCAGCCCGAACTGATTCTGCAGCCAGAATGTCATCGTGCTTGAAGTCCGCGGCGGTGAGCCACGGCCCCTGCTCGAGCACGACGACGGAGAACCCGGCGCGCGAGAGTTCGCGCGCCATCACGCCGCCCGCCGCGCCGGAGCCGACGATGACGAAATCGACTTCCGTGCCCGGTGCATAGTGCTTCATCTTCGGGAGCGGCGCGTGCGCGGCGCCCTGGTGACCGTGCACATGGTCAGCCACGGTCGTAATACCCGAATGGCGGCGTCCAGATGAAGCGGTCCTCGAACCCGATCATCTTCCAGCCCACCTTGTCGTGATTCCCGCCGTACGATGGAATCGAGAACAGACCTGCAATCGTGGTGAAGCGGATCCAGTTGAACTGTTGCGGCTCGGACTGCTCGAACTGCTGGAGCACCGCGATCCGGTCGAGCTCATCGAGCGCCGCGAATGAGGCCGCGTCCGGCGCGTACTCCTTCGTTTCGGCCGCGAGCGAAGACATCATTTCATCGAGATGCTTGCGATCGTCCTTCATGAACGTCGCGAGCGAGCGGTCGATGAACCGCACGACATGCGCCTCACGCGCGCCCGGCAACTCGTCGGTCGGCACGAGCGTCGCGGTGACGGCATCCAGCACGGCGACCTCTTGGGGCGTCAGCACGAGCCACGGATCGGACGGCGCGGACTTGCCCGCGAGCGCGCTCGCGGCTTGCAGCTCGGTGGCGTGCGCCGCCAGCCAGGCGCTCGCGCCTCCAGCCGCAATTGCTGCGAGGAAACCTCGTCGGGATGTCATGGGGCGATACAGTACGGCTCGCCATGGCGGGCGGGAAGGGCCACACTACGAGGGAAGCGGGAAGCGGGAATCGCCGCGGGATGCGTGAAAGGCGCGTGGGGCCCTCGCGCCGTTCACACCATCCCGCGGCGCTTCCCGCTTCCCGCTTCCCGCGCCGTTCCGGAGCCATCACCGCGCGAGTAGCTTTAAGGATGTCCTTCGCTCACCCCGACTTCACCACCAAGCAGTTCGCCACCAGCCCCGACGCCAAGTTCGTAGCCGCTCCCTCCGACGGCGTCCTGCCCGATCGATTCTTCTCCACCACCAATCTCCCCACGTATGCGCGCGTGAAGGGAAAATGGCGCATGCCCCGCGAGCCGCGCATGGATGCGTCGCTCGTGCTCGCGCCGGACGGCGAGATCTGGGTGCGCGAGATGCGCCGCGTCAAGAAAGGCGACCTCGTGGCGGTCGGCGCCGCCGAAGATGGCTCCGAGGGGATCTTCGTGCACTCGAGCGCGTTCCTCGGCGAGGCCGCCGGCGGCGAATTCAAGTTCATGACGAGCGAGGTGTCGCGCGAGAAGCCGATCGACTACTCGCAGATGGCGCGACTCCTCATAGACGAACGCGCGCGCGGCGGCTATCCCATCTGGGTGTGCGGTCCGGCGCTTGTGCATTCGCGCGCGCGCGCGGACATGACCTGGTTCATCGCCAATGGATTCGTCGGCGCGCTGCTCGCGGGCAACGCGGTGGGCGTGCACGACATCGAAGCGTCCATCTTCTCCACGACGCTCGGCATGACCTCGGGCGGCGAAGCCACCAGCGGCGGACACGGACTCCACATGCGCGCAATCAACCAGGTGCGCGCCGCCGGTTCGATCGAGGAAGCGGTGAAGCGCGGTATCGTCAAGGACGGGATCATGCACGCGTGCGTGACGCATCACGTGCCCTACGTCCTCGCCGGCTCGATCCGCGACAATGGACCGCTGCCCGGCGTGTACGCCGACATGAACGCCGCGCAGGACGCGATGAAGGCGCACACGGTGAAGGCTACGATGGCGATCCTCGTCGCCACCGCGCTGCACGCGATCGCCACCGGCAACATGCTGCCCGCGTTCGTCACCGAGCCCGATGGCTCGCTGCGCGAACTCACCACGATCTGCGTGGATTCCTCCGAGTTCGTCGTGAGCAAGCTCAAGGACCGCGGCACGCACCAGGCATTCGGCGTCGTTACCAATGCGCAGGATTTCATGCACATCCTGCGTCTCTACGTCGAGCGCGAACTCGGCGCCGCGGGTGCGCCCAAGTGAGCGCCGAGGGACGCGACCGTTTCCTGCGCGCCATTGCCGAACACCTGCCGGGCTCGCGCATCGACGAGATCCGTCTCTTCGCGCCGCTCAAGCAGGGCGGCGTCGAGAGCGGCGTGGCGGTGATCACGGTCGCGCTCGAGGGCGAGGTGGGCGCCAAGCCGCGCTACACCATTTACCGCGCGCAATATCGCCTCACGCTGAAGGGCGCCGAGCGCGGCAAATGGGACATGTCGCTCACCGAGGATGCCGACGCCCCCGGCGGCACCGTGGACGACGTCGTGCGCGGCGTGCTGCGCCGCAGTGCCGACGAGTCGGAACCCGAGCGCCTCTCGGGCGAAGCGCTCCACGCCGCACTCCTGGACGACGCGTGGACCCGCGCGACCTGATCGACGAGTTCACCCGCTACCTGCGCGCGCACAATCTGCCGGTCACGCCGCAGCGCCTGGCGGTCGCCGAGATACTCTTGATACGCGACCGCCACTTCAGCGCGGACGAAGTCGCGCAGGAGCTCGCGCGGAGCGGCGCGAAGATCGGCACGGCCACGATCTACCGGACGCTCGAAGTGCTGGTGAAGAGCGGGCTCGTGGTGGAGCGAGATTTCGGCGAGGGGTTCCGGCGCTTCGAGAGTGCGCGCGACATGCCGCAGCACGAGCATCTGTTGTGCACGGTGTGCGGGCGCGTCGTGGAATTCCAGGATGAGCGCCTCGAGCGTATGACCACGCTCATCGCCGAGTCCAAGCGATTCGCGCGCCAGCGCCACCGGCTCGTGATCTATGGCGTGTGCGAGAGCTGCCGCTCGGGACGCACGGTGCGCGCGTGAACGGGCCGTCCATCGGAGCGCTCGTCGCGTTCGGCGCCGGCGTCCTGAGTTTCCTATCGCCCTGCGTGCTGCCGCTCATCCCGAGCTACATCACGTTCATCACCGGCATGAGCCTCGACGAAGTCCAGCAGCACCGTCGCGCGGCCGTCGTGCATTCGCTGCTCTTCATCACGGGCTTCACGATCATCTTCCTCCTGCTCGGCGCGTCCGCGAGCGCGCTCGGCCAGGTCGCCTTCCGCGCGCGCGATTGGGTAGCGCGCGTGGGCGGCGTGCTCATCATCGTGTTCGGATTGTATCTGCTCGGCGCGTTCGATATCGCGCTGTTCAGCCGCGAGCGGCGAGTACATCTCGCGAGCAAACCGGCGGGTTACCTTGGCACGCTGCTCGTGGGTCTCGCGTTCGGCGCGGGATGGACGCCGTGCATCGGCCCCATCCTGGGCGCGATCCTCACGTACACCGCGAGCACGGCCAGTCTGTCCAAGGGGCTCTGGCTCTTGTTCGCGTACTCGATGGGACTGGCGGTGCCGTTCATCATCGCGGCCGCGATGGTCGACAAGTTCATCGATTGGTTCGCGCGAAACAAAGGTGTGATGATCTGGATGAATCGGGTGGGCGGCGTGATCCTCGTGATCATCGGCGCGCTGCTCGTGACGAACGAGTTCACCCTTCTCGCGAGCTACCTACAAGCACTCACGCCCGATTGGATCCGGAGCAGGATATAGTCGAGAGGCAGTGTTTGGTCGTACGCGTTTAGCACTTCTAAACGCGTACGACTAACGACCGCCGTTCCAAACGCGTACGACCAACGACTGCCTAGTAACCAGCTGCTCCTCCACCGGTCCTGCGATCCACCACGCCCACCCATCCGTTCTTCGTGCGCTCGATCGCGAACACATCCGCAATGAAGCCCCGCGAGCCGAACGTGGACACCAACACGACGTGGCCCATCGCGGTCAGCGAGTCCACCACCGGCTGATCGAGCGCACCCGACTCATAGTGGATCGTGTCCGGCCGCGCCTGCTCGTGGATGCGCGGCGCGTTCATGGCTTCCAGCAGCGGCATGCCGTAGTCGATCACGCCGATCAGCACCTGCAGCACCGCGGTGATGATGCGCGGTCCGCCGCGCGCGCCCATCACCAACATCACGCGATTCGCGGAATCGAGTACGATCGTCGGCGCCATCGCGCTCAGCATGCGCTTCCCCGGGGCGACGGCGTTCCGCTCGCCCTGCACGAGGCCATAGAGGTTCGGCTCTCCCGGCCGCACGGCGAAATCGTCCATCTCGTTGTTCAAGAAGAAGCCCGCGGCCGAGACGTACACGCCTGACCCGTACGATTCGTTGATCGTGGTCGTGGTGGCCACTGCATTCCCCTTCGCGTCCACGACGGAATAGTGCGTCGTGTGAACACCCTCCGGGCTGCGGCTCTCTGCGCCGCCGGCCTGGTGTTGCTCGACGTTCGCCGTCGGCGTCGCGGAATCACGGGAAATGCCCGCGGCCAACGAGCGCGCGTACGCCTTGCTCACCAGCTGCGCGATCGGCACTGGAGAGAAATCCGGATCCGCGAGCTGCGAGTTGCGGTCCACGAACGCGCGGCGGAGCGCCTCCGCGAGCAGATGCGTCTCCATCGTGCCGCGCACCGGCGGCAGCGGGCCGAACGTCTCGAGGATGTTCAGCGTTTCGATCGTCGTAATGCCGCCCGACGACGACGGTGGCATCGAGATGATGGTGTAGCCGCGGTAGGTGCCGAGGAGCGGATCGCGCCACGCGGGGTGATAGCCCTTGAGGTCGGCCAGCGTGATCAGCCCGCCGTCCCGCTTCTGCGCGTCGGCGATCGCTTGCGCGACCTCCCCCTGGTAGAATCCGCGCGCGCCGTGCGCGGCGATCGCCCGGAGCGTGCGCGCGAGCGCGGGCTGCACGAGCTTCTGGCCGGCGGCGAGCGGTTTCCCATTGGGCATCAGGAGCTTCGCGCCGGAGAATCGCCCGATCAGTCTCTGACCGCTCGCGATCGAGTGCGCGAGCGCCGTATCCACGACGAAGCCCTTCTCGGCGAGCTTGATCGCCGGCGCCATCACGCGCGCGAGCGGCAACTTGCCGAACTCCGCGTGCGCGGTGGTGAGTCCCGCGACCGCGCCAGGAACCCCCGACGCGCGCGGCCCCACGATGCTCGCCTCGTTCGCGATGCTCGCGCTGTCCATGTACATCTCGCGCGTGGCTGCCGCCGGCGCCATCTCGCGATAGTCGAGGGCCGCCGTGCGGCCATCGGCCATGCGGATCAGCATGAAGCCGCCGCCGCCAATGTTGCCCGCCTCCGGATATGTGACCGCGAGCGCGAAGCCCACCGCGACCGCGGCATCCACCGCGTTGCCGCCCTCCTTGAGGATCTCGACGCCTGCTGCCGTCGCGAGTTCGCTGTTGGATGCGATCATGGCGTGCGCGGCATTCACCGCTTCGCCCGCATTCGCACGAGGCGCCGCCGTCGCCGCCGGCGCCTGCGCGCGCGCGGCGGTCACGATCGCGGCTGGAGCGAGGACGGATCCGATGAACTTGCGTGTGATCGAATGCATCTGGACTCTCCCGGTTCTCTTGCGACGACTGCGCGGCGACGGGTAAGTTAGCCCGCGTGCCGTGGCGTTGCCACGCGCCGCGCGCTCCCCCTCTGCGATGAGCCGATTTGTCCCCGTCGCCTGAAGATCCCCGACTCACCGAGCGCCGCAATCCGCGCACGACGCGCATCGATCTCGCGACCGCCGCGGAGATCGTACACCTCATGCTCACCGAGGATCGCACCGTCGCGGACGCGGTCGATTCTCAGCGCGCCGAGATCGCGCGCGCGATCGAGCTCGCGGAGTCGGCGTTCCGCGCCGGCGGGCGGCTCATCTACGCGGGCGCCGGCACGTCGGGCCGCCTTGGCGTGCTCGACGCGAGCGAGTGCCCGCCCACCTTCGGCACGGATCCCACGATGGTGGTGGGCGTCATCGCCGGCGGACTCGACGCGCTCACGCGCTCCATGGAGGGCGCCGAGGATGTCGCCTCCGACGGCGCGGCCGCCATGACGAAGCTCGCGCTCGGCGCGAACGATTTCGTGGTGGGCATCGCCGCATCGGGCACCACGCCCTACGTGCGCGGTGCGCTCGAGCGCGCAATGGAGCTCGGCGCGCGCACCGCGATCCTGTCGTGCTCTACGCCGCCCGCGGATCTCGCGAAGCGCGTGACCGTCGCGATCGTGCCGCTCACCGGACCCGAGGCGATCACCGGCTCCACGCGGCTCAAGGCCGGCACCGCCACGAAGTTGGTGCTCAACATGATCTCCACCGGTGCCATGGTGCGCATCGGGAAGACGTACGAGAACCTGATGGTGGATCTGCGTCCGATGAGCGCCAAGCTCGTGGATCGTGGCGAGCGCATCGTGATGGAACTGTGCGGCGTCGAGCGCGCCGAGGCGAAACGGCTGATCGCGGCCGCCGGCGGGAGCGTGAAGACGGCGATCGTAATGCGGAAGCTCGGTGCGACGCGCGACCAGGCGGACGCGAAGCTGCGCGCAGCGGGCGGCGTGATCCGCGCCGCGCTCCCCGGCACGACGCGTGACTGAGGCGCCGCAAGTCATCATCGGGTTGATGTCCGGCACGTCGGCGGACGGGATCACCGCCGCCGCCGTGCGGTTCATCGAGAACGGAAGTCCCGCGCCCGACCTGCAGCTCCTCGCGACCATCACGCGCGAGTACTCCAAGGCGCAGCGCGAACGCCTCCTGCGCGCCGGCCTCGAGCAGCCGGCCAATGCGATCACGCGGCTCGATTTCGAACTCGGCGAGTGGCTCGCCGACGCCGCGCGTGCGGTGATGACCGCGGCGCGGCTGCGCGGCACCGACGTGCGCGCGATCGCCTCGCATGGCCACACCATATGGCACGCCGGCGCGCACGGCACGTGGCAGATCGGACAGTCGGCGGTGATCGCGGAGCGCACGGGCCTCAATGTGGTGAGCGATTTCCGCGTGCGCGATGCCGCGGCGGGCGGCCAAGGCGCGCCGCTCGTCGCGATCGCCGACATGCTCCTCTTCGCGGCGCCGGATCACGCGCGCGCACTCCAGAACATCGGCGGCATCGCGAACGTGAGCGTCGTGCCGGCGCGCGGCGGCGCGGATCCGGTGCTCGCCTTCGACACCGGTCCCGGCTGCGGCGTGATCGACGCGACGGTGCGACGGCTCGTTCCGTCGCTCGGTTACGACGTGGACGGCGCGATGGCGTTGCGCGGCACCGTGATCCCCGGGCCCGTCGACGCGGCGCTCGCGGATCCGTATTTCGCCGCGAAGCCACCCAAGAGCACGGGCCGCGAGAAGTTCAGCGCCGCCTACGCGAACGCGTTCGTCGAACGCTGCCTGTCCGCCGACCGAGCAGCGCGCCCCGAGGACATCGTCGCCACCGCCGTGTCACTCACGGCCCGCAGCATCGGCATTGCCTACCAGCGCTTCGTGCCGCCCGCCGTCGAGGACGTGCTGCTCTCCGGCGGCGGCGCGAAGAATCCGGCGCTCGTGCGCGCCGTGCGCGATGCGCTCGCGCCGCGCAGGGTGCGGCTCTTCAGCGAAGAATTCTTCGACGACGGCGCGAAGGAAGCGGTGGCCTTCGCGTTCCTGGGGTGGCTGCACTTGGAGCATCGCGCGGGGAATGTCCCATCAGCCACCGGCGCCGCCGGGCCGCGCATCCTTGGCAAACTGACGCCGCGTTAATTCGCGGTCAATAAAAAACTGCTTTGACAGGATTCATAGGATTGAATTGATGAAACTGCGTTTCATCAAATCGATCCTGTGAATCCTGTCAAGCAGTTCGTTCCTACTCGCCACTCGCCACTATCTGGGCGCAATGAGCGCCGCCAGTTTGTCCGCCGGTATCGCGTACACAATGCGCCCCGCCGCCTCGCGCGCGCCGCCGTACACCACGCCGATCACGCGGCCGTCGGTCGCGAACACCGGGCTCCCGCTCGATCCCTCGCCGGCGTACGCGTCCACTTGGAGCACATCGTCGAGATGCTTGCTCACGGTGCCCGCCACGAGCGTCGAGCGCGCGATGATCCTCGTGCCGCTCCCCTCCATCGGCGTCTCAGTGCCGAGCGGATAGCCGATGATCGCGACCTGCGCGCCGACCGGAATGTCCGCGGTGGTGTGCGCGATGCCGCCGACCACGGGATACGTACCCAATGCGTCGATCTGCAGGAGCGAGAGGTCCGCATCGGTGCTCGAGCGCACGACATGCGCCGGCAGCCAGTTCTTCGTATCGCTGAAGATGACGAGCACCTGGCGCGGCGTGTGTCCGTTGCTGTCGGTCACGAGGTGCCGGTTGGTGATGATGAAGCCCGCTGCGTTCACGCCGAACCCGCTGCCGCTGAAGCTATGCCCATCGGGCCACTGCACCGCCACGAGCGCCACCGCCGGCCCGCTGCGCTGCACGATCGCGGGCCAGCCGATCGCCGCCGAGAGGATCTCGTGCCGCTTGGTCTCGCTCTTCGAGAGCTGGTTCGCGATCGCCTTCGCGTCGGACCCGCGCCCGGCGACCTTGAGTTGCGACTGCAGACTCTCGATCTCGAGGCGCGACGCGCTCAGCGCTGAATCGATCCCCGCCATCTGGCTGCTCATGGTGAGCACGCGATCGGCGAGCACGTTCTGCAGACTGTCATTCTCCTGCCGCTTGGCGGCGAGCTCCGCGTACAGCCGCTCGGCGTCGCGCCGCCCTATCCAGTACACGCTGATCAGCGCTGCCACGACGAGAAATGCCGCAGCCATCGCCCAGCGCTTCAACTGCTGCGTATGCGCACGCACGGCCACTGCGATCCGCTCGGTCGTCGAGCCGGCGGCGCTCCGGGATGCACCTGCCCCCACGGGGCCCGTCTTCTCGAGTCGCATTCCGCGCAGCGCGGGGCTCGTGGAGCTCGGCGACTGCCGGGGGAATTCCGTGGTGTCGCGCACCATGTACGGCGGCGCGAGCAGCCGCACGGCCACCTGCGGGCCGTGCGCGCCGAAGGTGAGCACGTCGCCGTCGCGCAGCACCCAATTCCCCGGGATCCGCGCGCCATTCACGAACGTGCCGTTGGTGCTCTGCGTGTCGCGCAGCACGTATTCCGCGTTCACGACTTCGATCTCGGCGTGGCGCGCGGACACATCGAGATCGAGTTGTGCGTCGAACCGGAAATCGCAGAGCGGATTCCGGCCGAGCGAGATGAGCGACTTCGCGAACTGCTCGCGCTGGCCGGCGCGCGCGCCGCGCAGCACCCGCAGCTCGAGCGTCACGGCTTCTTCGTGCGCGCCGCGGTGTCGGTGGTGTCGCTGGTCGTGGGCGCCGTGGTCGCGTGCGGTCCGGTGCCGCGCAGTTGGCGCGCGAGCAGGAAGAGTCCGAGGAGCACCAGCGTCGCGGCGAGCGCCGTGATCACGGCGCGCCGCGTGTCCATCGCACCCGGCGGCGACTGGAACGGACGCTCAGGCGTGTCGGTCTGCGCCGCGGCACTTCCCGAACTCGGAACTGACACGGGAGAGGTGCGCCGGTACGTCGGCGTGGTCGGTTCCTCCGGGCGGACGATGCCCCCCTGCGGCGTGGAGCCGGGCAGCGGATACACCGCGTGTCCGAGCCGGTCTCCCGCGCCCGCCGGCTGCAGCCCCGATCCATCGATCTTCGC
>CAVSYH010000003.1:0-308672 GCA_963732065.1 uncultured Gemmatimonadaceae bacterium
GCGAACTACGCGATCGTCGAGATCCGTCACTTCAATCGTCCCGCCGAGGCGATCGCGAAGGTGAACGCGGCTCTCGCGAAGCACCCGCTCTCCCGGGGATGGAGGCGGTGGATCGTCCGTACACCATCCTTGCGAGCGCATACGCAGCCGCCGGCCGCGTCAATGTCGCCCAACGCATGATGGCGGAGTACGCCGATTCGGGGTACCGAAGGGCTTCCAGAAGGGCGAGCGCGAACGCGTCATTGGCCGCCCGGCGACATCGCCGCCGCGCAGGGGCGTGCCGCTCAATGCGATCGCGGCGTACCGTCGCATGCGCACCGAGATCGGCTGTCCCCAGTGCGGGCTCTTCGACATCGCGGCACAGTTCCAGAAGCTCGGGCGAACCCGACTCGGCTCTCGTGTACTATAAAAGGCCGGGCTCGCGAACTCGGGACCGCAGCGCGCGATCTTCACCGACCCGATCACCCTGGCCGCCACGTACCAGCGCCTGGGTGGCTCTTATCAAGGCCAAGGGCGACCGGAAGAAGGCCACGGAGTATTACTTGAAGCTCGCCGACCTCTGGAAGAACGCGGACCCGGAACTCCAGCCGATCGTGAAGGACGCCCACGCCCGCGTCGCCCGCCTTTCCGCCGAACGCTAGCCGAACTTCTCAGGCGGGCGGTGTAGGAAAGCATTATATTTGGGATTGGCCGGCGAGTGCCGGATTCTGTACGGTCTGGGGCTGCATCGCGCATCGTGCCGCGTGCATCCCGACCGCTGGTTCGATGCCCGATGCACCAGGCACGATGAACGTTCGAGAATCCCCCGAAGATAGGAGTTCCCATGAGACGCATATCCGCAATTCTGCTGGTCGTGGGCCTCATGGCCTGCGAGAAGATCGGCTCCGGTGGCGGCACCAGCGCCTCGAAGCCCGATTCGATCACCGTATTGAACACGAAGCTGGCGCAGGCGAAGGCCGTGGCCGCGCAGCAGGACTCGCTGCTGCAGGGCTTCCAGCAGACCACGCAGCTCCTCGCCGACATTGACAAGGATCTGTCGAGCGTGAAGGGCCTCAAGAGCCACGTCCCGGTCGACACCAAGGGGGAGAACCCGAACGACCCGCAGGCCGCCTATCGCGCGAGCATCCAGGGCAAGGTCGCCGAGGTGACGGCGCTGCTGAAGCAGAGCCGTGCCCGTGTCGCATCGCTGAACGAGAAGAACGGCGCGCTGTCCGGTAAGGTCTCGACCTATGAGGCGAGCATCGCGAGCCTCGAGCAGATCGTGGAGCAGGACAAGATGCAGATGGCCGCGATGAACATCAAGGTGGACAGCCTCACGCTCGCGAACGCGACCGTGACGTCGGAGAAGGTGGCGGTCACCGACACGATGCTGGGCCTCCGCAAGCAGGAGAACACGGTATTCGTGGTCGTCGGCACCAAGGATGAGCTCATGAAGAAGGGCATCATCGCGGAGGAAGGCTCCAAGTTCCTCTTCTTCGGCAGCAAGGCGGTCGTGCCGGCGCGCAAGCTGGACCAGTCGCAGTTCACCGCGATCAACAAGTGGGACAATGTGCCGGTGGTGCTCCATATCACCGACAAGCCGTACAAGGTCGTGTCGCGCCAGGATCCGACGCTGATCGAAGCGGGCAAGGATTCGGCCGGCAAGTTCAACGGCGAGCTCCACATCACGCAGCCGGCCGAGTTCTGGTCGACGAGCAAGTACCTGATCATCGTGGAAGGCGCGTAACTTCTCGCGCTCCACTCGCAAGCAGAACGGCCGGTCGATCCCTCGGGATCGGCCGGCCGTTTCTTGTTTGCGACCTGCTGGCATCAAGGTCCAAGTTTCGACCGGATCAACCGGATGATCCGGATGGATCGGATACTCCCTTGCTGCGGATGCGATCCGGTGAAGGGTAAGGCTCAGTATCTGTTGTTAACAACATACACGAACTCGCTCCGCCTTGGAGCATCTCGAGGCGCGAGGCGGTATCCGACCGATCCGGATCATCCGGTTGATCCGGTCGAAACTTCGACCGTGTAGCTGGTCTATGCGCGCAAAGCCGAGACGAGCGACGAGCCCCGTGACTAGTCGATGCGCGAGGAGAGCTGGGCGGGGAAGGGCTGAGATGGAGTGGGCAGCATCACACCGTGCACCGGCGAGAGCCGCTTCGCGCGTTTCTCCTCGTACATCAGCCGGTCGGCGCGCGCCAGCAGATCGTCGAGCTCCCGCGGCGCATCGGGATCGTAGTACACGATGCCAATACTCAGCGAAAGCAGATAGCTGCGGTCCGACCGCGCGTTCCGCGCGCGCAGGTTCTCCTGCAACCGCGCGGTCCACAGCTCGGCGTCGGCGCCGGCGTTCTCCATCGCGAGCACCACGAACTCGTCGCCGCCCATGCGCGCGATGATGTCCGAGTCGCGGAAGGTCTCCTTGAGCAGCTCCGTGGTCTCGAGCAGCGCCTGGTCGCCCACGCCATGCCCCAGCGTGTCGTTGATCACCTTGAGTCCGTCGAGGTCCACGAAGATGTGCGACACGCGGCGCCGCATCCGGTCGGCCACCTTGAACAGTTGCCGCGCGAGCGCGAGCAGTCCGCGACGGTTGTACAGGAGCGTGAGCGGATCCACGAGCGACATTTCCCTGAGCGCCGCATGCAGTTGCTGGCGTTCGATCGCGTACCGGATCGCGCGCACCAGCAGGTGGCCATCCACCTGGCCCTTCACGAGCGAATCCTGCGCGCCCACCTTGAGCGCGCGCATGGCCAGCGCCTCGTCGTCCACGCTGCTCAGCACGATGATCGGCAGATCGGGCGCCTGCTCATGCAGCAGCTTGAGCGCGTCCAGGTCATGGCCATCGTGCAGCGAGAGATCGAGCAGCACGGCGTCGAACTTCCGGTCACTCATCCGGTGCAACGCGTCGCTCACCTGGGTCACGTGCACCAGGTCGAATTGCGAGGCGGCACGGCCGGCGACGGCGCCATTAAGACGCCGCACGTCACGCTCGCTGTCCGCGATCACGAGCACCCGTATCGGCGCCCCGCTCAAACCGCCACCCGCTCATGCTGCGGCACCGAGAGCGGCCGCGGCGGCGCCGCGGGCGTCGCGCTGCGCTGGTCCAGGATCCCGATGAACAGCTTGAAGAGCGCGGGATCGAAGGCGCTGCCCACATCCGCCTGCATGATCTCCCGTGCGCGCTCGCGCGAGAACGCCACGCGGTACGGCCGGTCGGTCACGAGCGCGTCCCACACGTCCGCGATGCAGAGGATGCGCGCCGAGAGCGGGATCGCTTCGCCGGCGAGCTTGTCGGGATAGCCCGTGCCGTCCCAGCGCTCGTGGTGGTGCCGGATCATCGGCTTCACGTCCCACGGGAACTCGATGCCCGCGAGCATCTTCTCGCCCGCCGCCGGGTGGCGCTCCATCAGCGCGCGCTCTTCCGCCGTGAGCGCGCCCGGTTTGTTCAAGATGCTCGAGGGCACGATCAGCTTGCCCACGTCGTGCAGCAGCGCGCCGGCGCGGAACCAGAACAGCGTCTCGTGGTCGAGTCCCGCCATGCGCGCGAGCGAGCAGGCGTAGTCGGCCACGCGGTCGCAGTGGCCGCTCGTATAGTTGTCCTTCGACTCGATCGATGCGCCCCATTCGGCGACGATCTCGAGGAACTTCGCCTCGAGCTCGCCCAGCCGGCGCCGCGTCTCCACGAGGTCGCGCCGCGCCCGCAGCTGCGAGAAGAGGCGGTGCGCCGTGTTCAGCTCGCGGAGCGTGTCGCGGTTCCGGTCCTGCCGGCGGTAGAGCTCCGCGCGCTCCTTCGCGGTGTGCGCGGCCAGCACCAGTTCGTGCCGCTGCTCCGCGATCTGCCACGCATGGCCGAGGAATTCCTCGGCGCCGGCGAAGTCGCCCGTCTCGCGCGCGATCACGCCGTAGTGTTTGTATGCGTCACCCAGCGCCCGTTCGTCGCCCGACTGTTCCGCGAGCAGGAGCGCCGTGTCGCACCATTCGCGCGCCGTCACGTAGTCGCGGCGCGCGATGCAGAGTTCTGCGCGATTCACCGCCACCGCGATCTGCGTGCCCACATCGCCCGTGCGCAATGCGGTGTCGTACGCTTCCAGGTACATCTCCTCCGCCGAACGCCACCGGCGCATCTGCGAGTACAGCATGCCGAGGTTGTTCAGGAGCCCGCTCATGGGGCCGTCGAGCCCGAGGCGCCGGTATCCCGCGAGTGCCGCGCGATAGTGCGTGAGCGCCTTCGGCTGGTCGCCGCGGATCCCCGCGATCGTGCCGAGGTTCTGCTCGATCATGGCGACGAGCTGCGTCTCGCCCGCGAGCGTCGCGTATTTCACGGCCCGGCCGTAGAGTCGCGCCGCCTCGTCGAGATCGCCGCGCTGCTGGTGCGCGATCGCCATGAGGTTCACGACGCTCGCAACACCCGGCCGGTCGCTGTTGGCCATCGCCACCGCGAGCGCCGCGGCGTAGCAATCGAACGCTGATTCCGTGTCCGCATCGTCGGCGTACGTGCGCCCCGTCCAGCGCAGAAGCGCGGAGGCCGTCGAGGCATGCGCGCGCTGGTCCAGCTCATACAGCGCGAGCTCGTACATCCCGCGCGCGGTGGCGCGCTGGCCGGCGCGCTCGAGCCGGAGCGCCTCCGAGATGCGCGCGGCGAGCTCCGGCGCGAGCCCTTTCAGCTCGCGCGGCGTCATTCCGGCGGCTCCGCGCTGCCGCTCATCACGCCGTACTCGCGCAGCTTGCGCGCCAGCGTCGGCCGCGAGATCCCCAGGATCCGCGCGGCGGCGCTGCGGTTCCCACCCGTGATCTCGAGCGTCGCCAGCACCGCTTCGCGCTCCACCATCGCGAGCGCTTTCCCTTCCGGCGGGATCACGATCTCGTGGTGCACGCTCGCCGTCGAGTGCGTCGCCGGCATCGACATGCGCTGCTGGATCATCATGTGCTCGGCGCCGATCGACTGTCCCTCGGACAGGATCGCGGCGTGCTCGATCACGTTCTTCAGCTCGCGGATGTTGCCGGGCCACAGGTGGCCGCGCAGCGCCGCGGCGGCGGCGGGCTCCAGCGTCTTGGGCTCGAGATCCTGCTGGCGCGCGATCTCCGCCAGGAAATACTGCGCGAGCAGCTCGACATCGCCGGCCCGCGTGCGGAGCGGCGGCAGCACGATCCGGAAGACGTTCAGCCGGTAATACAGATCCTCTCGGAATTCGAGACGCGCCACCGCGTCGTGCAGCGATGTGTTGGCCGCCGTGATGATCCGGCAGCTGATCTCGATCTCCTGCAGGCCGCCCAGTCGGCGCACGCGGCGCTCCTCGAGCGCGCGCAGCAGCTTGGGCTGCAGGCGCGGCGGCAACTCGCCGATCTCGTCCAGGAACAACGTGCCGCTGCCCGCGAGCTCCATGAGGCCACGCTTCTGCGCCCGCGCGTCCGTGAACGCGCCGCGCTCGTGGCCGAAGAGCTCCGATTCCAGCAGGGTCTCGGGGATCGCGGCGCAGTTCACCGCGACGAACGGCTCGCCGCGCGATGCGCCTTCGTAGTGGATGCCCCGGGCGAACAATTCCTTGCCGGTGCCCGTCTCCCCGACCACCAGCACCGTCGTCAAACGGCTCGACGCCACTTTGCGCGCCCGCTCCAGCGCGTCCCGGATCGCGTCGCTCTCACCGACGATACTCTCGAGGCCGAATTGCAACGCTCCCCCGGGTCGTGATTCTAAGCAAGGGACTTCAGTTGGCGCCCCAAAGTAACCGGGCGCATTCGGCTCCGGCACCACCGGCGCATTGAGCCGCGGACCGACCGGCGGCATGGGCGCGACCTCACGCATCCGGCTCATGCCGCGAGCGCCGAAAGGCGCCGTTCGACGTCCACGATCTGCCTCGCTGCGCCGAGCGCGCGGAAGCGCGTCAGCGCCTGCTCCCACGCCAACCGCGCCGCCGCAGGCTCACCGCGACGCAGCCAGAGTTCGCCGGCGTCTCGTTCCACTTCGGCCGCGAGCAGCGCGTCCTCGCTCTCGCGCGCCATGGTGCGCGCCTCGTCCAGCGATCGCGTCGCGCTCTCCAGCTCGCCGCGCTCCCGGCCTACGAGCGCCAACAGCCGCAGCGATTCGGCATGATGCGCCCGGTCGCCGCGATGCTCCGCCATCGCCAGGCCATGCCGGCAGACGCGCTCGGCGTCCGCCACCTGGCCGCGCGCCAGCAGGATCTCCACGCGACTCAACTCCACCGCCTCGGTGAGCGGCAGATCGCCGAGGCGTTTGGCGAGTGCGAGCGCTTCCTGCGACGCGCGATCCGCCTCGTCGAGGTCGCCGGCCAGCATGTTCAGCCGGCCGACGTTGCACAGCACCCAGCATGCCCCTTCCTCGTCGCCCGCGTCACGAAAGCCGCGCAGGCTGAGGCGGAAGCGCGCGAGCGCATCCTTGTCCGCGCCCTGCACCATCGCGAGCGCTCCAAGATTCTGCTCGATCATCCCGAAGAGGCGGCGCTCACCCGCATGCACGGCATTCAGCGCGGCCTCGGCATACAGCCGCCGCGCCTGCTTCACGTCGCCGCGACGCTGGGCCACGATCGCGAGGCAGTTCAGCGCGTTCGCGATGCCGCCGGCGTACGGCAGCGACCGCGAGATCGCGAGGCTGCGCGCGTACACTGGTTCGGCGGCCGAGGGATTGCCGAGCTCGCGAAGTAGTGTGCCTTTCCAGCGCAGGATGTCCGCCAGCTGCGCCGACGGGCGGTGCGCCTCGAGGAGCGTCGCCGCGAGGTCGTACGCGGAGAGCGCCTCGCGCGCGCTGCCTTCACGCTCAAGGCGCTGCGCGCGGTCCGCCATGCGCTGCACCTCGGCGGTGGGCGGCGTGCGCGCCGTCGGCGTGGTGGCGACGGATCGGTTCACTTGACCCCCGGACTTGGTCGCGCGGCGACTAGTGGCGTCCGCCGATCGTGGTGCAGCAGCCTTGGAATTGCGACGCGAGGATCACCACCGAGAAATGCGGCACCGGGAACGACGCCGTCGTGACTGCGTCATCTACCGTCGCGGGTTCGTCCTCGTACGTCGTCACGCCATCGTCCGCGCCGATGAGCAGTGGCGACGTGATGTAGCCGCCGCTCAACAATTTCGCCCATCCCTGATTGTGGTAGGCGTTCGTGAAGCTCAGGTCGAGCGTGAGCGTCGCGGGCTTCGCGAACTTGAGACCGTTGGGCGACATCTCGAACACCACGTTCTTGCCGGCGTCGGCGCGCATGGTGATCGTCGTGCGCGCCGAGAGCGCGCCCTTGGGCACCGTGAAGACTGCGCCGATCTTCTCGATCGAGATCGTGCCACCCTGCGGACCGATCGTCGCATGCGCAGACAGTTTGTTCTTGAGGTGGTCCGTCCAGCGCAACACACGCACCTTGTGCCCGTGATTGCCGTCAGCAGCGGCGCTCGGACTCGCGGGATTCGCCGCGGGCGGCGCGGCCTTCGAGACCTTAGCAGCGGACGGTGGGCTCGGCGGGGCGAGTGGCGCAGTCGTGTCGCCGCAGGCGTACAAAGCACCGATCCCGGCGAACAACGCACCGGTCGCAAGAAGGCGGACGTTCATTGGGACTTCTCCACTCGGGGGACGGGGACTGCGCGAGGGCGGACGCGTCCCCTCTATAGCAACAGCCGTGCCTCGCGTAACTCGTTGCGATTGAACGTTCCGTTTCACGGTATGCAACGGAACGTTCCGCCCTATCGCAACGATACGTTACAACCGAGCAACGTTTTGTACCGTCACGCAACGGGACGTTACTATCACGGCGGACCTATTGACCGATTTTCGCCGCGGTCGCTTGGGCCCAAACGAGGCGGGAGATATCGGCGGTGAGGCGTCGCGTGACGGAGTCGCCGGCGCTCCCCTGGTGCAGCACGACGAGCACGTAGGGTGGCCGCGAAGGAGGGTACACGATCGCGGCGTCGTGGTCCACGAGACCATCCACCCAACCCGTCTTGTGCGCGACCGGCGTGCCCGCCGGCAGGCCCGCCGGAATGCCATCCGCGAATTCCTGCTTCAGCAGGATCGCGATCATCGCCTTGCAACTGGCGGGGGATGCGGCGCGGTCCTGCGCGATGGCGGCGAGCACGAGCGCCAGATCGTGTGCCGTGACCGTGTTGATCAATCCCGCGCGGTACGCCGGACCATCCTCAACACCGCGCAGCACGTGGATGCGTGTCGCGCCGAGTTCGTGCATTGTCGCGGTCACTTTCGAGGGATCGGCGATGTCGATCAGCACGTTCGTCGCGAGATTGCTCGAGCGCGTGATCATGAGGTAGATGAGCTCGTTCACGGTCACCTGCTGGCCGACGCGCGCATAGAGCGAACTGTCGGAGTCGTCGGCGAGATCGAGCGCGTACGGCGATCCGTCCACGATCGACTTGAACTCATTCTTGAGCGTGATCTTGGTGTCGAGCGAGAGCGTGCCGGCATCCACCATGCGATACAACTGGATCATCACCGGGACCTTCATGGTACTCGCGGCGTGGTACGTCCAGTTATCATGGATGAGCAGGGAATCTCCGCCGGCGGCCAGCGGCCAGTACGCGACCGCGGTGCGCGTGGTGGAGTCGGCGGCGATGCGCGCGCGCACCTGCGCGTCGAGCGCGCTGTCGGCGTGCAGCGCGACGATGAGCGCCACGATGATCTGCATCATGCGGGAACGGCCCCCCGGAAGACGAAGTAGACGGCGGCCAACAGACAGAGCGCCGCCCAGAGGAAATCGAGCTTCAGCGGCTGCTTCATATAGTAGAGCGCGAACGGCACGAAGACGCCCACCGAGATCACCTCCTGGAGCATCTTGAGCTGTCCCAGCGACAGTGCGCCGTAGCCGATCCGGTTCGCCGGCACTTGGAGGAGATATTCGAACAGCGCGATCCCCCAGCTCACGAGCGCCGCGACGTACCAGGGCTTCGCACTCAAGTTCTTCAGGTGCGCATACCACGCGAACGTCATGAAGAGGTTCGAGAGGATGAGCAAGCCGGACGTCTTCAGGATCACGGGCATGGGCGATTCCTGCGCGAGGGTCGGGGGAGGCGACGCGAATATACGAGCGACGGGCGCGGCGCGACACCGCATGGGTTGCCGAATGAGCGCTGGTTCGTTTCACCAATACGCCGCGTTTCCACCGAAAACGACCTCTGAAACTTCGCATGCCTTCGCTGACGCCTCGCGCCGCCGCATTCCCGATCCCCGCCATGGCCGATCCGTCCCGGCGCGAGCGGCTGCGTTTCACCGATTTCCGCTTCCAGCGCACGGCCGATGGCCGGTGCAGCGCGGAGGTGGAGCTCGAGTGGATGGAGGGCGTTCGGGTGCGCGGCGACGCCGCCGGACAATCGAGCCAAACGGTGGATCTGCGCGTGGCCGCGGAGGCGGCGCTCCGTGCGCTCGAGCGCTTCTCGGATGGCGCGCTCCGCTTCGAGCTCGTGGGAGTGAAGGCGATCCGCGTATTCGATGCGAACGTGATCATCGTGTCGGTCACGAATCACGGCCGCGGTCCGGTGAAGCTCCTCGGCTCATGCCTGGTGGAGACCGATCCGGTGCGTGGCGCCGTGATCGCGGTGCTGAACGCGACGAATCGCGTCCTCGGCAATTTCATCGCGACGCGCTGACCGCGCGTAGTCAATGAGGGCATTCGTCGCGCGCGCCGCGTTGGCCGCGCTCATCGCGATCGCCGCGTGCCACTCCGCTCCTCTCGCGACGGCACCCGCGCCGCCGGCCGCGCCGGGCAGCACTGCGCGCGCTAGTTCTGACAGTTCGGCCACGAGTGCGTCGGCCCGGCCCGATACCGTGCCTGTCACGCCGCCGGAAGTCACGCATGAGGCCGTTCGGTTGTTCGGCGATTCGGTCTCCGCGCCGACGCCCGTCGCGGACTCGGCGCCGGACTCCGCGAGTGCGCCGGCCGCCGCGGCAGCCGCGACGGGACCCACGTGGGACATCGACGTCCGCTCGTTCGAGACGAGACAGCGCGTCGCGTTCTACGTCGAGCGTTTTCAGGGCGAGGCGCGTCCACGGTTCACGGCATGGCTGCAGCGCGGCGGACGATACGAGCCAATGATCCGCGCGAAGCTTCGAGCCGCCGGACTGCCCGAGGATCTCACCTATCTCGCGCTCATTGAGAGTGGCTACGATCCCAACGCCTACTCGAGCGCCGCGGCGATCGGGATCTGGCAGCTGATGACCGGCACGGCGCAGGGCACCGGACTCCGCGTCGATTGGTGGATCGACGAGCGCCGCGATCCGGTGCGGTCCACCGACGGTGCGATCAAGTTCCTCGGCTGGCTGAACGGGCAATTCGGATCGCTCTATCTCGCGGCGGCCGCGTACAACGGCGGGCCCGGCCGCGTCGCACGCGGGCTCACGCGCTATGCCGATTCACTCGAAGGCCGCACGGGCGACGACCGTTTCTTTGCGCTCGCCGAGACGGACTATTTGCGGGCCGAGACGCGCGACTATGTGCCGAAGCTGATCGCGGCGGCGCTCGTGGCGAAGGAGCCAGCGAAGTACGGGATCAATGTGACGCTGGACTCGGCACTGGCCTACGACTCGGCGCGGGTAGGTCCGGCCACGCCCCTCGCGGCCGTGGCACACGCATGTTCGGCGTCCCTCGCGAAGGTGATGGAGCTCAACAACCAGATCCTGCGCGGAATGACGCCGCCTGCTGGAGAATGGTGGGTACGGCTTCCGAAGGACTGTGGTGCGGAATTCGCCTTGGCATTCACGCTTATTCCGAACGCCGAAAAATCAGGAACTCAGCGTTATACAGTGAAAAATAGCAGCACAATAGCGACAGTAAGCCACAAGTTTAGCATTTCATCGCGACAGTTCGTTTGGTTCAACCCGCAATACAAAAAATCGCGGAACGGTGTGGTTGGGGCGGGGAAAGTCGTGCTCATCCCGACGGCCGCCACGCTCCTCGCGGCGCGTGATCTGCCCGACCCCGCGATCGAGAAGTACGGCTCATCGAGCCGCCACGGAGTGACGCACGTTGTGAAGAAAGGCGAGACGCTCACTTCCATCGCGAATCGCTACGGGACCACGGCGGCGAATCTGCGGAAGATGAATGGGATCAAGAAGAACACGATCTACCCGGGCCAGGTGCTGCTCATCAAGAGGGCGAAGAAGCGGCACTAGTACCGCTGACGGCGGGGTTGGTACCGCGAACATCGTGTGTGGCGATAGCCGTAGGGCCTGCGAACTTCATGGAGTCCGCAGGCCCTACGGCTATTGCTACAAACGCCCTCAGCGGTACCAACCCCGCCGTCAGCGGTTAATCGACTGTGCCTCGGCCCTTGTAGCCTCTGAGCACCGAGAGCTCGTACCCATTCCGCGGATCCAACCCCAGCATCCGCATCGATTCCACTGTCTCGGAACCGCGGTTGTATACCAGCAGCGCCGTCTGCACGTCACCGCGATACTGCGTGATCAGCGTGCGGAGATACCGCAGCCCCACGCGCAAATTCGTATGCACCTCGGTCAGGTTCTCCCGCGTCGTATCACGCTCGTAGTACTTGGCTGTACCCGGCATGATCTGCGTGAGGCCCACCGCGCCCGCCGAACTCACGGCGTGTTCGCTGAACTGGCTCTCCACCTTCACCAACCGGAACGCCAACTCGGGATCGATATCTTCCTCGAGCGCGACATCATAGATCGGCGCGGCAACATCGGCGCCAACCTTGTAGCGCGACGAGAAGTCCAGGATCGCGTTGGCCCGGGCCAGCTGGGCGCGCGCGAGATCGAGATCGTTGCGAGCCGCGGCGAGATCCCGCGTCAACCGGCTCGTCTGGGCGGTCATTCCGAACGGGAAACGAGCAGAGGCGGAGGCCTGCGCCTCCCGTGGCTGCTCGGCCGGGATGAGCGCGATCGCCGCGATCAGCCCGCCCACGAGCAACCCCTTCCTGATCCGCGCATTTCGGCGGATCCGGTCGCCTCGGTGCGAGTACGTCACCTTGGAAACTTTCATGGCTCCTCCGTGCCGGGGAGTCCCAGACACACGAACGGGGCGACGAATCGCCCCGCAGCCCTCGCGGGCAATGCTACAACGGTTTGGTCTTTCGGCCTTTTCGTTGCCAGTGTCCGCTCCTGCCCCCAGCCTTTTCGAGTAAGCAGATGTCGTTGATGCTCATGTCTTTATCGATCGCCTTGGCCATGTCATAAACGGTGATCAGCGCCACGGCCACGGCTGTAATCGCTTCCATCTCGACTCCGGTCTTCCCAACCGTCCGGACGGTCGATTCACAACGCACCCCCGGCAACTTCTGATCCAGGGTTAGAACAAGTTTAACATTAGCCAGAATCAGGGGATGGCACAAGGGAATCAGATCGGCAGTTCGCTTCGCCGCCATTATCCCTGCCAGTTTGGCTACAGATAATACGTCTCCCTTGGCCAATGAGTTCCGCTTTATAGCCTTGAGGGTTTCGGCCTTCATTCGGATGGCTCCGGCGGCGATCGCGAAGCGATCGGAATCGACTTTCGCCGAGACATCGACCATGCGCGCGGCGCCATCGTCGCCGGTGTGCGTAAGTGTTCGCCGCTTCATCCGAGAGTCCGCTCGAGACTGCGCACGAGCGCCGCGCCCAGGAGATGCGGATTGAGATTGTTGGCGGCGCCCTCGCGCGCTTCCTGCACGGCGTCGATCGCCCGGCTCGCGGCCACGGCGGCGTGCGGGTCGTTGTGCGTCACGGCCTCGCGCGCTCGCTGATGCAGGAGCGACGTCATGGCGTCGAGCATGTCGGAGAAGAAGCCTCGCGCCTTCGATCCGCCCAACGACAGTATCGCGCGGGCCTGCGTGGCGCGGTCGCCGGTCGCGGCGGCGAGCAGCTGCCGGGCGGCGCTCACGGCCTCGTCGCGCGACGATGATGCCAGCAGCAGGCCCGGCGCGCCGGCGGCGAGTTCCGCGCGCGCCTCGTCGCCCTTGGGCGCTCCGGCCTCATCGAGCGCGGTGCGCACCTGCGCGTTCGCGAGCCAGGCGCGCACATCGCGCTCGCGCAGCGGCGCGGCTCGCAGCGCGACGACGCGCGACCGGATCGTGGGGAGGAGCGCGCCCGGCTCGCTCGTCGTGATGATCACGGTGGTATCGGCGGGCGGCTCCTCGAGCAGCTTCAAGAACGCGTTCGCGGCCGCCTCGGCGCCGGCCTGCGCCACCATCCGCTCGGCGTCGCCCACTATGAGCACCTTGCGCTTCGCCACCGTGGGCGTGTATGCCGCGTGCTGCACGAGCCCGCGCACCGACGCGACGAAGATCGCCTCGAGACCGGAGGGCGGAGGGTACAGTCCACCGTTCGCCGCACGTTCACTCGCGGCCTCGGCATACTCGTCGAGCACTTCCTGCGGCGACGGATCATCCGAGCCGTCGGCCTTGAGGCGCGGGAAGAACCAGCGGAGGTCGGGATGCACGAGCTGCAGCGCATACTTGCATGAGGTGCACGTGCCGCATGGGCGTTCGCCGGTGCCGTCACAGAGCAGAAGCTGGCCGAGCCACAGCGCGAGGCGCTGCTTGCCGATGCCGCGCGGGCCGTGGAGCAAGAGACTCGCGGGCAGCGCGCCGCGCGCGACGGCATCGCGGAGGCGGAGGCGGAGCGTGTCGTGGCCATAGAGCGGAAGGAGAGGCACGATTGGGAATATGGGGGTTACAACTACTCGACAACAGGGAAGCGGGAAGGGGGAAGCGGGACTACATTCTGGATTCTTGGATCCAGATTGCGGAGGCGTGATGAGATTCCGGTCAATCGTTGCGATGGCGGTCGCGTCCATGTCCGCCGCGGTCAACGTTCGTGCGCAGACGGGGACGGTGGTGGTCGTGAACAAGGCGGGGTCCACGGTGTCGCTCGTGGATCTCAAGACGCGCGCGGTGACGGCGACGATCGCGACGGGCGAGGGGCCGCACGAAGTCGCGGTATCGCCCGACGGGAAGTTCGCGCTGGTGACCGACTACGGGCCGCCGCGTGCCGCGGGATCGACGATCGACGTGATCGACATCGCGCAGGGCTCGCTCGACCGGACGATCTCGATCGCGCCGCACCGCCGGCCGCATGGCATCGTGTGGCTTCCCGACGGGAAGAACGCGCTCGTGACGAGCGAATCGGACAGTGCGATCCTCGTGCTCAACGTGGACAGCGGCGTGGTGACGGCGGTGATCCGCACGGGACAGGCGGGCTCGCAGCTGTTCGCGCTCTCAGCGGATGGGAGCCGCGCGTTCGTCACGAATCTCGTGTCGGGCAGCGTGTCCATCATCGACGTGGCGGCGCGCTCGACGCTGAAGACGGCGGTGCTGCCGAAGGGCGCCGAGGGACTCGCGTTGCGTCCGGACGGCCAGGAAGTGTGGGTGACGAGCCGCGCGTCCAACGGGATCACCGTGCTCTCCGCGAACGATCTGTCGGTGCTCGCGACGATCGGGACGGGCAATTATCCCATGCGCATCCGCTTCACGCCCAATGGAAAGCTGGCGTTGGTGACGTGCGCGAAATCCTCCGAGCTGCGCGTGATCAATGCCGCGACGCGCAAGGAAGTGAACGCGATCCGGATGCAGATCTCGAAGGCGGCGATGCACGGCGCGACATCGGCGGAGGGTTACGAGTCGAATACCGTGCCCCTGGGGATCGCGATGACGCCGGACGGGGCGTGGGCGTTCGTGGCATTGGGGGCGGTGGATGGGATCGCGATCGTGTCGGTGGGGAAGAGGGATATTGTTTGGACAGTATTCGTTGGGCGGGAGCCGGAGGGGGTGGGCTACTCACCATTGGTCCGAAAGGCGTCTGAGTGAACTGCGGACAGCATCACTTGCACGATTCACTTTGCAGTCAACAGTAAACAGTCATCGAGTGACTGCCAGTCAACAGTCAACAGTCTACAGCCAACAGAAAGCGGTTCCGCGCGCGAGGTAGGTGCGCCGTAACTGGCCGCAGTCAACGAGGGGGCGACGAGTGCACAGCGCACTCACCGCCCCCTCGATCAGTTTTCTGTTGGCTGTCGACTGTTGACTGTCGACTGGCCATTACTCGATGACTGTTTACTGTTGACTGCAGAGTGAAGCGTGCAAGTGACGAAGGCGCGGTTGTAGTTCGTCAGTCCCCAGGATTCTGGACTTTGAATACGAACGCCGCCGCCGCCCCTCCAAGGAACGGCCCGACAAGATAGACCCACACATTCCCAAGCGATCCTCCGCCGAGCACCGCGCGCACGATCGCGGGTCCCGTTCCGACGGCCGGATTGAACGCGCCGCCCGAGAGTCCGCCCACGGCGAACGCGCCCGCGGCGACGGTGAAGCCGATCGCCAGCCCGTAATACGAATTGCCGGCGGTCTTGCTCGCGGTGGCGACATTCAGCACGACGAGCGCGAGCGCGAAGGTGAAGATGAATTCCGCGGCGAGTGCGCCGGTCTTGGTCATCTCCGTGCTCGGATCCGGCGCGAACGTCTTGCCGCCCGTGAGCCAGAACACCGCGAGCCCGGCGACGATCGCGCCGCAGAGCTGCATGAGCATGTACGCCGCGGCCTCGCGGCCCTCGATCTTGCCGCGCAGGAATATCGCGAGCGTGACCGCGGGGTTGTAATGCGCGCCGGAGATATGGCCGCCCATGTAGACCATCACCATGAGCGCGGAGCCGATCGCGAGTGGCGCGAGCGGCAGCCCCGCCGTGACGCACATGCCGATCGTGAAGACGAGGAAGAAGGTGCCGATGAATTCGGTGATATAATTCTTCGCCACGATGTCTACTCCGATTGGGTGAATCGACGGGCCAAGATGCATGGCCCCGACGGAACTTGCCAGAGGCGAACCGCCAACGGCGTGACTGGTACCGCTGACGGCGGGATTGGCGTTGGATGCATCAACGGCGGCATCTAACGCCAATCCCGCTTCCAGCGGTACCAGTCCCGCCGTTTGCGGTGATGCGTGGAACCGCGGGCGCGTTGAACGTATAGTAAGCAGTGTCCCGAACAGGCGCGAGGAAGAAAACGTGGCGAGTAGGCACCATTGGATCGTACGACTCACCCATTGGATCAATGTCGTCGCGCTCACGGTGATGGTCGGGAGCGGACTGCGGATCTTCAATGCCTACCCGGCGTTCGCGCGGCGCGGGGAGACGTTCTGCTGCTACCCCTTCGCCGGCGACCCGATCCCGGCGAAGCTCACGTTCGGCGGCTGGCTCGGCGGCGCGCGCCATTGGCACTTCGCGATGATGTGGGTGCTCGCGGTGAACGGGCTCGTGTATCTCACCTTCATTTATCTGCACGGCGAGTGGCGCGATCTCGTGCCGCGGCGCGGCGACATCCGCGATTCATGGGAGATGGTGAAGTTCTACATGTTCCGCCGGAAGGATCACCCGCATGGCGGAAAGCACAACGCGCTGCAGAAAGGCGCGTATTTCGCCATGCCGGTCTTCGGCGCGCTCGCCGTGATCACGGGCCTCGCGATCTGGAAACCGGTGCAGCTCGGCTGGCTCACGAATCTGATGGGCGGCTACGCGATGGCGCGCTATTGGCACTTCCTCGTGATGATCGCGCTCGTGGCGCTCGCGGTGGGGCATGTGTTCATGGTGTTCGCGGTGGACCCGTACTCGCTGCGGTCGATGATCACGGGCGGCTACAATGAGGACAACTCCCCGGAGGCGCGCAACGCGCGGCCGTTCTACCACTTGCTGCCGAGAAAGAAGACCGATGACGCTTGATCGACGCGACTTCCTGCGCACCGGCGCGTTCGCGCTCGCGGCGGCGGTGCTCGAGGCGTGCGACAGCCAGGGTCCGCGCGCCGCGAAGCCGCTGCTCCAGTTCGCGGAGCGGAAGAACCAGATCGTGGAAGCGGGGCTCTTCCGTCACCGGTCCATCGACCGTGCGAGCGCGCGGGCGCTCTCGGCCGGCCACTCGTTCCCGTCGTACTTCATCTCCGAGCACGTGCCAATGTGGGACGAGAAAGTGCGCGGGCCCATGGTCGCTCGAGGTGAGCGGCGCGGTGAAGACGCCGCTCAAATTGTCGCTGGACGACCTGATGAAGCTGCCCGGCGATCCAGCAGCGGGTGGACCATTTCTGCGTGGAGGGATGGACCGCGGTCGCGGTGTGGCGCGGCGTGCGCGTGAGCACGCTCGCGCAACTGGCCGGCGTGACGCCGGATGCCGGATTCGTCGACTTCCAGAGCTTCGACGACAACTATCACGAATCCTGGGATCTCGCGAGCGCGATGCATCCGCAGACACTCGTCGCGTACGCGATGGACGACCGGATGCTGGGTCCCGATCACGGCGCGCCCGCGCGCGTGCACTCGCCCGTGAAGCTCGGCTACAAGAACACGAAATACCTCACGAGAGTCGTGTTCCTGCCGGCGCAGAACGGGGGGTACTGGAGCGACGAGGGGTACGAGTGGTACGGGGGAACGTGACACTCGGCCATCGATGCATCGGCCATCGCAACTGAAGTCGGTGGTTACGATGGCCGATGGCCGATGGTCAATGAGCGCCTCCCCGTCGTTTCCTGCACGGCGATGCGGAACACGACATCGCGGAAGGGAACGGGGTCGTCCTCGCGGAAGGTGGCGGGCAGGAGTTTCCGCAGCAGGGTGAGGGCGTGGCTCCATTCGTCCTTCGCGCCCGGCGGGAGTCTCCGGATCCACGATGTAGATGCCGCCGTGGACCACCACGCTCTGCCAGTCGAAGAGTGACTTCACCTCGTCGACCTCGAACGCGACCCACATGTTCTTCTGCAGCGTGGTGAGCTTCGCCCCCTTCGACGTGCGCCCGTAGAGCCAGCCGGCGGAATGCACGTAGTGGATCGGCTCGATGTTCACGCGGTCATGCATCGAGTACGCAATGCGGCCGACGTGGTTGCGCTCGAGGAAGGCGGTAATCTCTTCGGTGCTCAGCTCGGCGATGTTGGGTGCGTCCATGCCACAATCATGTCGATACTGCAGAGCTGAGACGCTAGACCTAGACGTCTAGAACGCACGGCCTTCGCCTTCGAGCGTCTAGGTCTAGCGTCTAGGTCTGCAGTTCTCAGTTCGACTTCACCAGGCGCACCTCACCCGAACCCGAGTCGATCTTAATGCTCCCTTTGCCGTCGCCGATCTTGCCGATGAGGTGGTCGCTCTCGTAGTGCGTCACCTGGATCGCCATGTCGGCCTTCACGCCGCCGCTGCCCGCGTCGATGTCGAGCTCGGCGCCGAGGGTGGACGGGATGCGCAGCGTCACCGTGCCCGAGCCGCTGTCGATCACGAGACGGTCCACGTCGCCGGTGAGGCCGATGTCCACGTCGCCGCTGCCGGAGTCGAGTGAGATCTGGCGCGCGCCGAGGCCGTTGATCGTCACCTGGCCGGAGCCGCTGTCGAGATCGGCCTTGTCCACCGCGATCGCGTCGGCGCGAATGTCGCCGGAACCAGAATCGAGTTTCAGGATCGAGCCCTTCACTTTGGAGATCGTGACCTCACCGGAGCCGCTGTCGATCGTGAGGTCGCCTTCGGCGTTGGTGATCTTCGCGCCGCCGGATCCGGTGTCGAGCGAGAGACTGCCCTTGGTGTTCTCGGTGGTGACGTCGGCGCCGTCCGCATCCACGCTGATGTTGCCGTCCACGTTGGACACGTTCACGCTGCCGACGCCGAGATTGAGCGCGACGGTCTTGCCTGCCGGAATGCTGACGACGAGGTCGGCGGCGGCTTCGAGACCGCTGCCGTCGCCGCTGATCCGCACGCGGCGCCCGTGGGACCGGTTGTTGAACGTGCCGTCATCGTTCACGTCGAGCGTGGTGGTCGAGTGGCGGCCGAGCTTCGGATAGATGATGTGCGTGTCGGGGAAGATCACGCGGAAGGTGTTCTTGCCGCCGATCATGCCGGTCTCGATCGAGAGCTTGGCGGCATCGGGGCCGCTGCGCGTGACCGCGACGGATACGTCGCTGCCCGTGCCGCCCACGGCGCGGATCTGGCCGACGAGGTTGTAGATCGCGATGCTCGAGCCGCTCAGGGTCCGTTGATCGGATTGGGCGACGAGAAGGGTCGGAGCGAGGAGCAGTGCGGCGGCGAGTGTAGCGCGCATGAGGGGCCCGGTGGGGTTGGAGGACCTGACTTTCGACAACCCCTACGCGCGATTGGTTGGGAGAGATGACAGGAACCGCTGAACGGCGAGACGTCTTGGTACCGCGAACGCCGCGTGTGGCGTTGGCGTTGGAACACAAGGCGTGCATGGATTCCGGATGCCAGCATCGCACGGCCTCGCAGACCCACGTCT
Source organism: uncultured Gemmatimonadaceae bacterium (assembly GCA_963732065.1). GTDB lineage: Bacteria > Gemmatimonadota > Gemmatimonadetes > Gemmatimonadales > Gemmatimonadaceae > DATKOH01. The sequence continues at coordinate 19,177 of CAVSYH010000003.1, forward strand.
AACGCCAAGCGCGGCGTTCGGCGGTACCAGTCCCGCGGTTCGCGGTGCCAGCAACGCCGTTTGTGGTTACATTCATCGGGAATTTCGCCGGGAACTGCTTCGCGATCGCGGCCGCCAGTGGATCGGCGATCATCTGCATGTGCGCCGCGGCCGTGCGCTCGTCCATGTACGCCTTGCCCAGATCGCCCGCGGCCTGCGCGTCGATCACGGCCTTGAGCGTGAGGATGTGCGTCTTCACGAGGCCTGCCACCACATCCTTCGGGCAGGTTCGGATTCGCGCCGGCCAGGAATGCGCCGAAGTCATTCGTGTAGCCGAGCAGCGCGTTCACGGCCTTGGTCTGGCCGGCCGCATCCTTCTTGGCCGTCGCGACGGTGTAGTCCACGACGAAGCCGATGTGACGGCGCCACAGCGCGAGGAACGCGGTCTCGGCGTCGGGGCCGTACACCATGCCGATCGCCTTCGAGAGATCCACGGAATTCGCATCGAGCGCGGCGACGGCGGCCTTGAACTCCGGGTCCCGGCCGCCGAGCGCGGCGCCGGTCGCGTCGGACGCGAGGTACACGTGCTCCGACAGGAGATGATTGAGCGCGACGCGGAGGTCGCACTCGGTCATCGACGCCGCGGGTTGATGCGCCGCCGCGGGGCGCGCCGACGTGCTGGAGATCGCGCCGGCGAGGGCGACGCCGCCGAGGGCGAGCGCGATCATGCGGGGAATGCGGGTGGAACGGGTCATGGCTTGCTCTCCGGTGAGGTGACGAGGATCTCGCCGTGCATGAACGGGTGCCGCTCGCAGAAGAAGGGGTAGGTCCCCGGCTTCGTGAGCGTCACGGCGAAGGTGGCGCCCTTGGTGCTGAGCGCCGACGTGAAGCGGCCGTCCGGATGATCCGGAACGCCCGCGGTGACGGTGTGCTCGATGTCGTCTTCGTTGGTGAAGGTGATCCGCGTGCCAGCCACGACGGTGAGCGTGTCGGGGTGGACGCCGAATCCCCTCAGGGCGATGGCAGCCTGAGGCGCAGGACGGCCAGCGAGGAGGAGCAGAGTGATCGCGAGAAGCGGTGCGCATCGTGGGACCCCGGTTAAGACGGGGTAGATACGACCTGAAGCGCTGAGATCGGATCTCTTGAGACCCTAACTCCGACTTGGTCCGAGTCGGAATCCGCGTGTGGCGTCTAGACGTGGAGTTAAAGGCGAATGCGGTGCAGGTACCAGCGCCGCAGTCGCCGGTACCACACGTCATGCAGTCACACGCGTGGGTCGGGGGACCAGTGACGGCGTTCGGGGTGCTACGCACGCCGTTGTTAGGAGGGGATCAGCACCCCGGCATCTAAGAGTGCGTTGGCGATCTCGAGTCCCTCCCGCGGCGGCATCGATGCGCGCGTCGATCGCGTCGGACAGCGGCCGCTCGCCATCGAGATAAGCGGTGAGCGTTTCGATGGTCTCGGTCCAGCGCAGCACGGTGACGCGGCCGCGCGGCGACCGGGCGAAGACGAGAGTCGTCTCCTCCTTCACGGTCTCAGGCGGTTCCGCGGCCGCGTCGTCGCTCGCGGCGAGCGCGAGCAAGGGCTGGAAGATCGCCGGAAGGTCCCACGCGAAGCGGAGCACCGCGGCTTCGGGATTCACCACCACGGCCAGCTGCGGCCGCGCGCGGAGCGGGGTGCTGCGAAACGACGCGCGGCCCGCTCTCGGCGATGAGCTGCGCGTTCTCGTATCGCACGAGATCGGCGGCGTAGGGCGGCGCGCCGCGCGCGTCGGCGAGGTACGCCTGCACGAGACGCGCGATGTCGCGCGCGGTGGTGCGGCTGCCGAGGATCACCGTGGGCAGGAGATTCGCGAACTCCGGCGTGGAGAGCAGGCCGGTGGGCGAGCGCCCGGTGAAGCGCGAGAGCGCGCGCGAGTACTTGTGATAGTGCGTGATGCGGCGCAGGTAGAACTCGCGCGCGAGGAATTTCGCGAAGCGATCGATGCGACGCGCTTCGCCCGCGCGGATCTTGTCCACCTGCGCGGCGGAGAGGCCGCCGTACGCGCTGCCGCCGTCCACGTGGGTGAGCGCATGGCGGAACGGCGCGTCCGCCATCAGGCGGATCAGCGAGTCCTGGAGCGTGCGGTCGGCGTCCACGGTCAGCGCGCCAGCCGTTCGCGGAGCTGCGTCACGGCGCCGATCACGAGCCGCGCCTCGAGCGCGGGACTCGCGGCGTCGTACGTCACGGCGCGCACACCGCGGCAGCAGTCCACCGCGTATTGCGTGAACTCCATCATCTCATCGCTCGGCGCGACGGGCGCCATCCACGGCCCCTCGAGGTCGGGGTCCTCCACCATGCCGCCGGTGTGGATCACCCACACGCGCTCGAGCGGATACTCGTGCATGAGGCCGTACGGGTCGGCGTTGCGCAACTCGGCGCTCACCCAGATGTGCGAGAGGTTCAGGAGCAGCGCGCCGGGGCTCGTTTCGAGGAGCCGGGTGACGAACCGCCCTTCGCTCATCGTGGAGCCGGGGAGCGTGAACGCGGACGGCACGTTCTCGATGAGCAACGGGCGTCCGAGCGCGGTGGCGAGGGCGAGCGCGTTCGCGGAATAGCGTTCGCGCATCTCTTCGGTGTAGAGCGGCGGGAAGACCGAATCGAGATCGTACTTGCCGTCGAGCGTGCGAAGGCATTGCACGCGCTCCGTGACCCAGGGTGCGTTGCAGATGGCGGCGAGTTGTTTGAGCACCTCGGTGGAGCGCTCGTCCATCGGGTCGGAGAGTTGTCCGTGGAAATCGTGCACCGGCAGCGCGAGCCGCTCGCGGAGGGCGGGGAAATGCGGGTCGCTCTGGCGCGGCGGCTCGGTGATGACGAGATGATCGAACAGCTCGGCGGCGGCGAGCAGCTCGCGGCCAATGTGGGGATTGTAGCAGGCGCCGATCCAGAGGCCCGCAGAGCGTGGCTTCGCCGGGCGCGGCGCTTCCCCCGCCGGCGCGGGAGGAGCTGAGGAGTTGGATCGTCGGCCATGAAGGTGAGAAAGAGTTATTCGGCGGTGAACGCGAGGGCAAGCCCGAGTCCTGAAGGGGCGCGTGTGGCGTCTGGCGTATGGTACGACTCACTCATAGCGTTCGTCATGGCGAAACCGGTGCGCTCTCCGTACGCGCGGCTGCGCGATCTGTGGATCCGGCTCAGTCCGCTGCCGGGCGGAAAATGGTTGTTCATCAAGGCGCTGGGGTATACGGCGCCTTATACGCGCACGATCGGTGCGCGCGTCGTGGAATTGCGCGAGGGATATGCGAAGACCACAATGCGCGACCGGTGGACGGTGCGGAACCATCTCAAGTCCATTCACGCGATCGCGCTCATGAACCTGGGCGAACTGACGACGGGACTCGCGGGCACGTTCGGGTTGCCGGATGATTCGCGCGGCATCCCGGTGCGTCTCGAGATCCAATTCCTCAAGAAGGCGCGCGGCCTGCTCACGGCGGAGTGCACGACGGGGCCGGTGGATGCGCGTGTCGAGAAGGAGTACGATTTCGTGGCGGTGATCCGGAATGCGGCGGGGGAGGATGTCGCGCGGTGCACGGCGCGCTGGCGGATCGGGCCGGCGTCGCCGGCGGCGAAGTGAGCGGCGCCTCGCTGCTCGACACGGCGTTCACGCGGCAGGCGCACATCGAGGTGCCGCTCATCGGCGGCGCGATGTATCCGTGCGGCAATCCGGAATTGGTCGCGGCCGTGTCGGAGGCCGGCGGGATCGGGATCGTCCAGCCGATCTCACTCACCTACGTGCACGGCCACGAGTATCGCGAGGGGCTGCAGCTCATCAAGTCGCTGACGAAGAAGCCGGTCGGGATGAACGCGCTGATCGAGCAGTCGTCGCGCGCGTATCACGAGCGCATGGTGCGCTGGGTGAGCATCGCGCTGGAGGAAGGGATCCGCTTCTTCGTGACGTCGCTCGGCAATCCGCGTTGGGTGGTGGACGCGGTGCGTGGCGCCGGCGGCGTGGTGTACCACGACGTGACCGAGCGGAAATGGGCGCAGAAGGGGCTCGACGGCGGCGTGCAGGGACTGATCGCGGTGAACGATCGCGCGGGCGGCCACGCGGGGCCGAAGAGCGCGCAACAACTGATGGACGAACTCGGCGATCTTGGCGTGCCGTTGATCTGCGCCGGCGGCGTGGGCGATGCGCCGCGAATTCGTGGCGGCGCTACGGATGGGATACGCGGGCGTGCAGATGGGCACGCGATTCATCGCGACGCCCGAGTGCCGCGCGGCCGATGCGTACAAGCAGGCGATCGTGGACAGCGACTCATCGCGGATCGTGCTCACGGAACGGATCACCGGCGTGCCGGTGTCGGTGATCGATACGCCGACGATCCAGAAGATGGGACTCAGAGCCGGCCCGTTCGCGCGATGGATGCTCCGCGGGCGGAAGCGGAAGCATTGGATGCGGATGATCTACGCGCTCAGGTCACTGCACTCGCTCAAGAAATCGTCATTGAGTGAGACGGCGGATTATTGGCAGGCGGGGAAATCGGTGGATGGGATCCACGCGATCGAGCCGGCGGGGGCCATCGTGCGCCGATTCGCGGAGGCGGCACGCACTACTAGCTAGAAACCCTAACTCCGTACTTGGTCCCCGAACGCCGCGTGTGGCGTCTGACGTGTAGTAACTGCACGGGCGGTGCTGGTACCAGCACGGCAGTCGCGGTCACCACACGTCAGGCGCCACACGCGTGTTCGGGGGACCAGAACGCTCGTTCTGTCGGTTCAGTTCTGCGCGAGTGCCTCGGCGACCCGCGCCGCTCTCCAGCCGCGGAGTTTCTCGCGCAAGTTCCGGCCGTTTCGAGGCGAGGATCGCCGTCGCAAGCAGCGCCGCGTTGGCGGCGCCGGACTTCCCGATCGCGAGCGTGCCGACCGGCACGCCCTTGGGCATCTGCACGATCGAGAGGAGCGCGTCGAGTCCGTTGAGCGAGGTCGCGTCCACCGGAACGCCGAGCACCGGCAGCACGGTCTGTGCGGCTATGACGCCGGGCAGATGCGCGGCGCCGCCGGCGGCGGCAATGATCACCTCGAGGCCGCGCGCTTCCGCACCCTTCGCCCAGGCGGCGGTCTCATCGGGCGTGCGATGCGCCGAGAGGATCCGCATTTCGTACGGCACCTGCAACGCGTCGAGCATCTCGGTGGCCGACGCGAGAGTGTCGAGGTCCGTGCGGCTGCCCATGACGATGCCCACGAGCGGCGCGGGCCGGGCGGCCGGCGCGCGCGACGGCTTCGGGATCGGCTGGATCGAGCGCGGGATCGGCTTCGGCGCCGGAGCGCGAGGCGCCTTTCGCGGCGGCCTTCTTGGGCGCCGGCTTCGCCGTCTTCTTCGCGGCGGATCGCTTGGGCGCGGGCTTCTTGGCGATCTTCTTGGCGCTCTTCTTGGCGCTCTTCTTCGCGGCGGGTCGTCTTCTTGAGTGGGCTCATTTCGCGTTCGACCACCACGCGAAGCTGCGCCCCGCGAGGATCATGTCGTCGTTGGGGTAGGTCTTCCAGACGCCATCGTAGCGCCGGAGCGTGATGATCTTGACGCCCTGATCGGCGTCGCCCGGAGTGGACGGGGTGCGACGGTAGAGCACGTGCGCGACCGAATCGCCTTCCACCAGCTCGCCGACGATCGTGCGCGTCGGCACGACGATGCGGGGGCCGGCGGCTTCGTCGGATTGCTTGAGGTTGCGGGTGCCGGAGAGCCAGGCGGCGAAGAATTGCGCGGGCGTCAGCACCTCGAGCTGCAGCAGGTTGTCGACGTGGTAGAAATTCTCGAGGAATCGCTTGCTGAAATTGCCTTCCTGCGATTCGAAGTACTTCTGCACGCACTTGGGCATGCCGTAGCTCTCGGGATTCTTCTTCTTCTCGAGCTTCTGACGCTCATCCTCTTCGGCATAGAAGAGCTGCTTGGCGCGGAACTGCTCGAGGAACTGCGGCGACGCGAGGGCCGCGACGGCGTCCCAATTCTTCGCCGCGAGCGCGGTGAAGGACTCCTGCACCACGGTGCTTGGCGACGACGGCGCTTGTGCGGCCGCAGACCGACAACGCCGGCGAGCGCGGCGATGGCCAGAGCCGCGGCGCGCGATGTGCGCATGGATCGCAAACCCGAACGGGACGACATTGTGGCGACTCCCAGGGGCTGAACTTGCGTGGGGGGTTATTATATCGCGCCGCGCGGCCGCGTGCGAGTAGGCGCGGCCGGTCGCCCGAAGTTCAGTCCTTCTTGATCGCCCGGCCGACGATGATCGTGATGTTGTCCGTCCCGCCGTCGTCCAGCGCGTCCTGGAGCAGCAACTCGGCCGTCTCGCGCGCCGAGACCATGGTCTTCAGGCGCGATTTGATCCGGTCATCGCTCACGTGCTTCGTGAGACCGTCGCTGCACATTAGGTGGATGTTGTCCCAGTGTGATGTGAGGCGGGTCACTACCGGGAGATTCTCCTTGCCGCCGATGGCGCTGGAGAGGACGTTCTTGAGCGGGGAATCCTTGGCCTGGTCGCGGCTGATCGCGCCGGCGTCGACGAGATCCTCGGCGTAGGTCTGGTCGCGCGTGACCTGGGTGAGCACGTCGTCGCGGTAGATATAGTAGCGGGAGTCGCCCACCTGGAGGACGTAGGCGTAGGGCCACACGCCCATCCAGAGCGTGAGCGTGGTGGCGCGCTTGCGGGCGTCCGAGCGTTCCTGCGCGCGCTTGAGCACCGTGTTGTGCGACTCGGTGGCGGCCTTCTGGAGCGTACCTCGGAAGGCTTCTTCGCGCGCGTCGGTACTGCTGTAGTAGGCCTGGAGGCTGGTGGCGAGGAATTCGGTGACGTTCGCGAGCGCGGTGCGGCTGGCCTCTTCGCCGCCTTCGGTGCCGCCGACGCCATCGGCGACCATGCCGATGAAGGCGAGCCGCTGGTCGCTGACGAGGGATTGTTCGAGGCCTGGAAGGCTGGTGAGGCGGACCTCCATGCGTTTGTGCAGGGAGGCGAGGAGGAAGTGGTCGTTGTTGTTCTTGCGGACCTTGCCGCGGTGGGTGAGTCCGAAGAAGTCGATCTCGTCTTCGCGCGGTTTGCGCTTGAGGGTGTCGGCGGTGGGTGGCTCAGTGTGCATGGACATGGTCGTGGCCTCCGGGGGGTCTAGTATGGGGAGGGCCGGGGGCGCGGGGAAGGAGGGGCATCGCGCATCGTGCATCGGAACGGCCGTGGCGATGGCACGAAGCACGAGGCACGATGCACGAGATCCCCTTGACTTTCCCAACATTATATTTAAATATATCGATATGACAGACGCGGAGACGGTGAGAGCCCTCAAGGCGATCGGGCATCCGACGCGCTTCCAGATGGTGCGGGAGGTGGCGGCGGCGGGTGAGCTGTCGTGCGGGGAGCTGGGGGAACGTTTCCAGCTGGCCCAGCCGACGATCTCGCATCACCTGAAGCTCCTCGTGGACTCCGGCGTGCTGCTGATGCGCCGGGAGGCGCAGCACGGGCTGATCAGGTGAACCGTCCGTTGCTGACGGCGCTCGTCGGGGCGCTGCCGGAGCGGCTGGCGCCGGCGACGCCGCGGGGCGCGGCGCGGCCGCGGAAGACGCCGGCGCGGGGGGCGCGCCGCCGCTGACCACCACGCAGGGCAACGATGAGGCCGGGTGTTTCCGGCTGTTAGATATATTCCAATATGCAGATACTTTAACAACAAGGTGATTCCAATGGCTACGACGCAATGGCAGTTCGACACGTCGCACGCGAACATCGGGTTCAGCGTCCGCCACATGATGGTCTCCAAGGTGCGCGGGCACTTCACGAAGTGGTCGGGGCAGTTCGAGTTCAATGACCAGGACCCGACCCAGTCACGCGCCTCGGTGGAGATCGACGTGAACAGCATCGATACGAACGAGCCGCAGCGCGACGCGCACCTCAAGTCGCCCGATTTCTTCGACGCCGCGAATTTCCCGGTCATGACCTTCCGGAGCTCGCGCATCGACCGCCACGGCGACGGCTACCGCGTCGTCGGCGACCTCACGATCCGCGGCACCACGCGCCCGGTCGTGCTCGACGCCGAGCTCGAGGGGATGATCGTGGACATGCAAGGCAACGACCGCGCGGGCTTCTCCGCCCGGACGCAGATCGACCGCAAGGAGTTCGGGCTCCACTGGAACATGCTGCTCGAGGCGGGCGGCTTCGCGGTGGGAGACACGATCGACATCAACCTCGAGTTCGAGGCCGTGCGGCAAAAGGCGGCTGTGGCTGCGTAGTTGCGCGTGTAGGCCCTAGTACCGCTTGAGAAGCGTGTATAGCAACGGAGCGTATGGTACGGCTGGGCGTTCGTGGGACTGCGTCCGTGGTCCCAATCACGCCGAGCCGTACCATACGCTCCGTTGCTATACGCGCTCTTTCAGCGGTACCAAGGCCTAGACGCGCCGTTTGGCGAGTTGAATGATTGTCCCATGCTGAAATCGTTCGCGCTCATTGCGCTCGTCGCCGCGCCGCTCGCCGGTCAATCCAAGGCCTCGGATTCCACCGCGACCAGTTGGACCTACGACAGCCAGAACGCCCGCTTCATGGCGGACGTGCTCGTGAGCGGGCTCAAGGCGCCCGTCAGCTTCGCGTTCCTGCCCGATGGCCGCATGCTCGCGGCCGACCGTCCCACCGGTGAACTCAGCCTCATAGACGTGCGCACCGGCGCCAAGACGGTGGTGAGCGGCGTGCCGCCGGTGCACGGGAAAGTCGATGGCGGGCTGCTCGAGGTGATCCTCCACCCCGACTTCGCCAAGAACGGCTGGATCTATCTCGCCTACGCGAGCGAGGACTCGGCGAGCATGGGGCTCGTCGTGATCCGTGCGCATCTGCGCGGCAACGCCCTCGTGGATCAGCAGACGCTCTTCGTGGCGCAGCCGCGCCTGAAGAACAGCAACGAATTCGGCTCGCGGCTCGTGCTCAGCGGCGGCTACCTGTTCATCACCGTTGGCCAGCGGAATACGCCCGACCAGGCGCAGGATCTCGCCTCCGACCTCGGCAAGATCATCCGGCTGAACGAGGACGGAACGGTCCCCCGCGACAATCCATTCGTCGGCCGCAAAGGCGCGCGACCGGAGATCTGGGCGTACGGCGTCCGCAATCCCGTGGGACTCGCGGTGAACCCGTTCACCGGCGCCCTATGGGAGCACGAGCACGGCCCACGCGGCGGCGACGAAGTGAACATCATCAGACGCGGGCAGAACTACGGCTGGCCCGTGATCGGGTATGGGATCGAGTACAACGGCGCACTCGTGGGGAAGGGGATCACGCACGCCGATAGCATGGAGCAACCGATCTATTACTGGGTGCCGGACATTGCGCCCACCGGGCTCATTTTCTACACGGGCGACGCGTTCCCGGGCTGGCGCACCAGCGCATTCATCGGTGCGCTGGTGCGCGGCCGGCTCGTGCGACTCGTCGTGGATGGCGATCGCGTGATCCACGAGGAACGTCTGATGGAAGACCGGCCATGGAGAGTGCGCGCGGTGCAGCAAGGACCGGATGGACTGCTGTACATTGGGGTGATCGGGCCTGCGGGCGGGTTGATCGTGAGGCTACGACCGCTGGAGGGGGGCGACGCGCACCCCCGCTGATCCTCAACGGGCGCGTGTAGGCCTTAGCACCACTCAAAAAGCGCGTCTGGCAACTGAGCGTATGGTACTGCTCTGCGTTCGTGGGACTGCTTCCGCGGACCCAATCACGCTGAGTGGTACCATACGCTCAGTTGCTAAACGCGCCGTTTCAGCGGTACTAAGGCCTAGACGCGCGGTTCGCGGAGAGTGAATCAAGATTGACCGTCAATTCCGCGATGGTCCTAGTGATCACGCTATCCACATTCGCCTCCACGCGGCCGCCGAGGCACTGGGCGAAGAAGATCTCCGTCGCGCGATTCACGGCCAGCGACGTTGCGGCGTCGCCGAAATTGTGGCCCGTGTTGGACGCGAGCAGATACGTCACCGGGACGCCGCGCGCGTGCAAGGCGAGCGCGATGCGGTCGGACTGCGCCTGCGTCACGCGCGGATCGTTCACGCCCTGGAAGATGAACAGCGGCACGCGCGCCGAGTCCACGTGGTGGATCGGCGATCGTGAGACGAGCATCGCGCTGTCGTCCGCGTGGTGCGGATCGCCCGCCATCGGATACCAAAGGCGCGGCAGGAAGGGCGCCCATGACGGCGGGAACGACTCCATGAGCGTGACGAGATCGCTCGGCCCCGCGAATTCCGCGGCGCAGGCGAACGCATCCGGCGCGAACGTGAGCCCAGCGAGCGCCGCGTAGCCGCCGTACGACCCGCCGGTGATCGCGATGCGCTTGGGATCCACCGTGCCGGCCGCGACGGCCCAATGCGCGCCGTCCAGCAGATCGTTCAGCATCGCGCGGCCGAACTCGTGGCGCGCCGCGCGCGCGAACTTCTTCCCATAGCCGGTGGACCCGCGGTAGTTCACCTGCAGCACCGCGTACCCGCGATTCGCGTGCAGCTGCGTCTCCGGATCGAAGCCCGGCACATCGCGGCTCCATGGACCGCCGTGCACGTCGACGAGCAGCGGCAGCGCGCGCGGCTCGAGCCCCGGCGGGAGCGTGAGATAGCCGTGCAGCGTGAGCCCGTCGCGGCTGTTGAACTTGACCGGCACGGTGCGCGCGAAGGCCGTGCCTTTGAGATCGGGGAACAGCTCGAACAGCACCTGCGCGCGGCCGCTCTTCGCGTCGAAGCTGAAGATCGCGCCGGGATCGGTGGGCGACTCCACGCGGAACGTCCACTTCGCGCCGCTTGCGCGACCCGTCGCCGATCTCGGAGAGACTGCGCCCGGTGAGTCGCGCCGCGGCCACGAGCCGCCACGTCGTGATCGTCTTCGGATACCAGCGCACGGTGTCGCCGATATAGCGCGTGGCGAGCAGTTCCCCGTTGGCCGGGTCGAAGATGGCGGCGTCGATGTCGGCCTCGCCCAAGGGATCCTGATCGATCTCCATCTCCGCGCCGGTCACGACATCCTTCAGCACGAGGCGCATGAGGTCGGAGCCGTGATTGCTCAGCATGTAGATGCGATGCCCGTCGGGATGGAAGCGTAGCGGCGTGATCTTGTCCTCCACCGGGAACGTCTGCAGGTCGCGCCACGCATCGCGTTCGGTCGCGCGCGTCCAGAGATGGTACTGGCCGAGGGTGTCCACCGAGTACGCGACGCGCACCTGGTTGGCGCCGTCGGCGACGTAGCCGAGGAAGGTGCCGGGATTCTGCGCCGCCATGGTGAGCGCGCCGGTCGCGAGGTCGAGACGATAGGCGTCGGCGAGCTGCGGGTTGCGCTTGTTGAGCGTGACGATCGCGACGCCGGGCGTGGCCGCGGGCAGCGCGAGCAGCTCCGTCACGATCTGCGGGTACGGCGTGAGATCGCGCGGCGCGGCGGGAGCGTCGGCGTCGACGGCGAAGAGGTGATAGCCTTCGTCGCCGCCGTTGTCCTTGAGATAAATGAGGCGGTGGCCGTCGGCGCTCCAGCGGTATTCATCGATGCCGCCGGCGCTGTCATGCGTGACCGTGCGGTCGGGGCCGCCCGCGAGCGGGCGGACGAAGATGTTCATCTTCCCGCGCACCGCTTTGAGATAGGCGATGCGATCGCCCGCGGGCGAGACGCGCACCTCCCAGACGGTGGCGTTGCCGAAGAGCTTCGCAATGGGAACGATCGGCGGCGCTTGGGCCGCGGCGAGGAGGAACGCGAGGAGGAGCATCGGGAGTTTGACAATTCTCGCGCCCGGATGGTTCGCTGACCACTCCGAAGTGCGTACGTCGGGCATGGTACCGCTGAGACAGCGTATGTGGGCCCTAGTACCACTGAAACGGCGCGTTTAGCAACGGAGCGTATGGTACTACTGGGCGTTGGTGGGACCGCGGGAGCAGTCCTACGTACGCCGAGTGGTACCATACGCTCCGTTGCTAAACGCGCTGTTCCAGCGGTACTAAAGCCTACACGCGCAGCGTAGTGAGTCGTTCGTTACGGCGTGGGCTTGTGGATCCAGATCGCGACCCCTCCATGCTTCGCACACGTTCCCTGCTCGTGCGTCGCATGTGAGTAGGTGCCGTCCTTGCACTTGGCGGTGGCGCCATCGGCCGAGACGCTCGTGTGGTCGCCGACCGCTTCCGTCGACGCACCCTTCGCGGTCTTGCCGACATCCTCGGCGCCCTTCGACACCGCCTTCCCGGTGTTCTGCGCCGCGATCTCCGTGGCCGCGCCACCTTGTCGGCGCCGGTCTTCGCGTTCTTCAACTTGGTCGCGTCCTTATCCACGCCTCCGTGCCCGGAGCAGGTGCCCGAGCCGACCGAGGTCGTGGTGGTGCCGTCCTTGCACACCGTGATCTTGGTGGGCGGCGACGATTGCGCGCGCGCGCTGAGGGGCGCGACGAAGCACGCGGCCACGAGGGCCGCGACGAGCGATCTATTGTGCATTGGAAGCTCCAGTTTCGGGTTGATCGAACATGTGGCGCCACTACAACTTCTAATACCCTCATACAGCGCCCGGGGTCCGGGCGTGAATGGTGAGGGGTACCACTGAAACAGCGCGTGTGGGCCTTAGTACCACTGAAGGAGCGCGTTTAGCAACGGAGCGTATAGTACGGCTCGGCGTGCGTAGCACTGCGCGAGTCGTCCCACGAACGCAGAGTAGTACCATACGCTCCGTTGCTAAACGCGCTGTTTCAGTGGTACTAGGGCCCACACGCGCTGTTCAAGTGGTACTACTCACTACATTCGCATGTAGTATCGTAGGACAGTCATTCTCCGGATCGGTGGACATGAATTTCGTACAGTCACTCTTCCTGATCGCGCTCGCGTTCTTGGATGCCACGCGCGCTACCACGCCGCAGGGCATGAAGTATCCATTGAGCCAACGCGGCAGCGTGGGGCAGACCGTCGCGTACACCACGATCGAGATCACGTATGGCCGGCCGTTCGCGCGGGGTCGCACGCTCTTCGGCGATGGCGCGGTCGTGAAGTTCGATCGCATCTGGCATCCGGGCGCCGACTCGGCGACACGCATCACGCTCGACCACGACGTGGAGATCGAGGGGCGCGAGGTGAAGCAGGGCGAGTACTCGATCTGGATCATGCCCCAGGACAGTACGACGTGGCAGTTCATCCTGAGCCGGAAGGCGCATGTCTTCCACACGCAGTATCCCGGCGAGTCGAACGACGCGCTGCGCGTGCCGGTGCACACGGAGCGGGGCGCATATCTCGAGACGCTCACGTATTACTTCCCGGTGGTGGTGCGCGATTCGGCGGTGCTCAGGCTGCAGTGGGGGGAGATGATCGCGCCGGTGCGGATCAAAGCGCCGTATGCTCCGCCGGGCGGCTAGCGCGTTCGTCGCGATCGCCTCGATAACGCTCGCGGCGGCAGGTCAACGCGCCGCGAGCGACTCGGCGCCTACCAAGCACTGGGAGATCCTCGCCGATGTGCGCGGCGGCGTGCCGACGGGATTCGTGCAGGTGCGCGAGAACGCCGTGGCGGGAACACGTCTCGACTTCCGGAACTCACTCGACATTCACTCGTTCTGGGCGGCGGCCGTCGAACTCGATTGGCCGCCCGACGCGGCCACGCGGATCTCGTTCGCGGTCACGAGCGTCTCCCTGTGGGGCGAGACCGTACCGTCACAGGATGTGTACTTCAACGGCACCACGCTCGCGGCGGGGAGCCGCCTCGTGACGAGCACGCAGTTCCCCAATTTCGTGGCGGCGACGATCACGGGTTCGCGGCGCATTGCGGGCGTCGGCAAGGGTGTGCTGAGCGGCACCGCCGGCATCAGCTTCGTCGTCCTCGAGTTCGTGCTGGAGGGGACGCTGGCGCCGAGCAGCGCGACGCGTGAAACGAAGGAGGACTTCTATGCCCAGGAATTGCCGGTGCCCGAGCTGGGGCTCGACTATCGCGCGCCGATCGGCGCGCGCTGGCAGGTCGCTCTCTCGCTCACCGGTGGGTGGCTGCCGTGGGTGAACAGCCTCCGAAGCGAAGGAGGCACGGTGACCATCACGCAGACGGCCGCGCAATTCGTGGCGGAGTCGCGCTATGCGGTCACACCGACTCTCGGTATCACGGGAGCGCTTCGGCTCTCGTCGTTCGCGCAGGATGAACAGAGCACGGAGGACGGCAACGTGATCTCGATGCGCACGGCGACGGTCGGGATCGGTCTGGCGCAGCGCTTCTAGCGTTACCACATTGCGGGCCATGCGGTCGAATATGCGGAGTTCGCCCGTCACCTCAGCCCCCGCCCGGATGCCCGCTCCCACCCGGAACATGCCGCGCCGTCTCGCGACGATCGCCGCGCTCGCCGCGGTCTACTTCATCGCGGCGAAGCTCGGGCTGCGCCTCGCCTTCGTGAACGCGAGCGCCACGGCGGTGTGGCCGCCCACCGGGATCGCGATCGCCGCGGTGCTCCTGCTGGGCACGGACGCGTGGCCGGCGATCTTCATCGGCGCGTTCGCGGTGAACATGGTCACGGCGGGGTCGGTCGCGACCTCGTTCGGGATCGCCACGGGCAACACGCTCGAGGCGCTGGCGGCGGCGTGGCTCGTGAACCACTACGGCGGTGGACGCTCCAGCTTCGAGCATCCGGAAGGCGTGTTCCGCTTCGCGCTGTTCGCGGGGCTCGTCGCGACGATCATCAGTCCGACGATCGGCATCACGGGACTCGCGCTGGCCGGGTTCGCGCCATGGTCGAATTTCGGCCAGCATCTGGACCACCTGGTGGCTGGGCGACGCCGTGGGCGCGCTGGTGGTCGCGCCGGTGATCCTGCTATGGAACAAGTGGCCGCGCTCGTGGTGGAGTCCGGCGCGGGCGCGCGAAGCGGCGGCGATGTACATCACGCTCATCGGCATTGGCGCGCTGGTGTTCGGCGGTTTCTTCCCCACCGATGTGAAGGACTATCCGCTCGAATTCCTCTGTCTTCCGCCGCTGCTCTGGGCGGCGTTCCGCTTCGGGTCGCGTGAGACCGCGACCGGCATGCTCATACTCTCCGGCATCGCGGTCGTCGGCACGCTGCTGGGATACGGCCCGTTCGTGCGTGAGACGCAGCATGAGTCGCTGCTCTTGTTGCAAACGTACTCGGGCGTGTTCGCGGTCACGACGCTGACGCTCGCGGCGGTGATCGCGGAGCGGAGCCGGCTCGAAGGGCAGCTGCGCGTGCTGTCGGTGACGGACCCGCTCACGGGACTCGCGAATTACCGCCTCTTGCTCGAGCGGCTCGTGGCGGAGATCTCGCGCGTCGAACGCACCGGGCGCCCGTTCGCGCTGCTCATGGCGGACGTGGACGACCTGAAGAAGATCAATGACAGCCACGGGCACCTGACGGGCAGCCGGGCGCTGGTGCGCGTGGCGGAGGCGCTGCGCGGATCCTCGCGATCCACCGATACGCTGGCGCGATACGGCGGCGATGAGTTCGCGCTGATCCTGCCGGAGACCGACGAGCGCGCGGCACAGGCCGTCGCGGCGCGGATCGGCGGACTGCTGGCCGATGACGCCGAGGAGCCGCGCGTGACACTGAGCGTCGGCGTGGCGATCTACTCGGAGAGCGGCGTGACGGCCGAAGCGATGCTCGCGAACGCGGACGCGCGGATGTACGAGATCAAGGCGGCGCGGAAGGGCCGAACTACAGACTTAGACGTTAGACTGGGACGTTAGACAGGCAAGTCGACTGCAACTACAACTGCTCTAGCCGGCCATGATCCGGAAGGCGCAGCTCGGGCGCGCGCCGTGCGCGCAGCGCTGCTGCACTGGACGCCCGGTCTGCGCCTCGAGCATTGCTTCCACCATTGTGCAACTCGCGGGCACGCCCGTGACGGCCGCGGCGAGCGGACAGCCGTTGGCCTGCACGTCGATGTGCGTGCGCTTGCGCGTGACCGTCACCGAACCGCCGAGATCGGTGAGGAGCGTGCGCACCATGTTGGCGCAGGCGGCGAGCGAGGCCGGGCGTTTCGCTCCGGCGGCGAGGCGGCGCCCCGCATCGCGGAACGCGTCGAGCAGCGCGCGGCCGTCGAGCCGCCGCTCCAGCGTGGCGACGAGCGCCTCGAGCACCGGCGCATAGGCGCGCGAGAGCGCGATCTCGGCCTGCTGGGTGATCTCGTACTCCACGGCCGGCTTCCCGGCCACACCCGACCGCACCGTGCCGGTGGCGTGCACGAGACCGCCCCGCTCGAGCGCGGACAGATGCCCGCGCACGGCGTTATCGGTGACGTGCAGTTCGCCGGCGAGATCGTTCACCGTGCGCGCGCCGGCGCGCAGGGCGGCGAGCACGTTCTGCCGGGGCGGGGTGAGGGCGAGGCGGGCGGGGGTCATGGCAGGAATATAGTGGACATATTATATGTCAACAAGAAACTTGACATATTAGAGCATCGGGCACTAGTCTCGGGGGTCCGGCCGGCGCGGGTGCGCCGGCGGAAGCGACCCACATTCAGAGGAGCGTTCTCATGCGCAGGTCATGGATCGGTTTTGCGGCACTCGGCGCGATCATTGCGCTGTCGGCGTTCGCGGGCGGACGGAAGCTGTTCATCACGGATGCGCAGATCGTCGGCATCTTCGACGCGGCGAACACGTGGGACATCTCCACCGGCACGCTCGCCTCGAAGAAGGGCGCGCGGGCCGATGTGCGTGAGTTCGGCGCACACCTCGCGAGCGACCACGGCGGCCTGCAGAAGCAGGCGCGCGCGCTCGCGACGAAGCTGGGCGTGACGCCGGTGCCGGTGCCGGCGGACTTCCCGCTGCTGCTCGACTACAACGCCACGATGAAGAAGCTGAACGGCCTGAGCGGGCCGGCGTTCGACTCGGCATTCCTCGAGCACGAAGTGGCGTACCACAAGGCGGTGATCGACGCCGTCACGAACCAGTTCCTGCCCGCGATCCAGAACGCGGAACTCAAGAAGTTCGTGCAGGACGCCGCGCCGGCGTTCGGCGCGCACCTGAAGCAGGCGGAGATGCTGCTGGCGAAGTAGGGCGAAAAACGGCTCCAGGAACGACAAAGGCCGCTCCGAATTGGAGCGGCCTTTGTGCTTCCTGGAACTCCCGAGGAGGGACTCGAACCCCCGACCTAGTGATTAACAGTCTGTCGACGCGAGTTTGAATCTAAGTCGGCTCAGTTGCGCTAAGTTTCTGCCCTTGCGCACCTTCCACCATTCCTCTCAGCGCTCTTTCTCGTTGTGCGTGGATGAGATGAGTATTCGCGAGGCGGTGCACTTCTCGTGCACAGACTCGGGGCCGGAGTGGCTTGCAGGTGCGCCAACGCCAGAAGGCATGCCCTTCACAGACTGGATCATCTCGTGCTCGACTCAGGCTTGCTTCTCGACGAAATCGTCGCGCAGTATCTCGGCTCATTGAACTTCAATGAAAGGCTATCCAGCCGTCGAAGCCATTCGGCGGCACGGGGTCACGCTGGATGAGTTGAAGTCCTTCGTGCGACCTCTGATCCAGGCGGGAGATGCTGCGGTCAGTTTCGGGGAGAAGCACCCCAACCCGCACATTCGAGCGCTTCCCAGACTCGCCGCTGGGGGACCAGTTGGAGAGGCTCGCGGGCGCCACAGACGATCGATTTGTACTTTACCCGACAGAAGAAGGCCCTGAAGTCGCGGATCAACGACGCTGACTATTCCGGCCGCCCATTCACGCTGCGCCTTGCGAGAGGCGAGGCACAACTGACGCACGCTACGTTCGAGCTGGCCGGTTCTGGAGTTCCACCGCCGTGACCCGCGCTACGTCTTCTGGACTAACGACGTTCATGCCACACTGAGCATCGGCGATGAGGCTTACGCGGATGAAGGGTTCCCGGACAAGAACAAAGTGCTGATCCAAGACTTCGGTTATGCCCATTCAAAGAACGGATCGCGCGTCGTGGCCGTCTCATTGCGTGATCTGGATCGGCTCACGCCGGAGCACCAGCAGATTTGGGACGCCCAGAAAGTTTCGGGAGAGTACCAACTGCACCCCGACTACGAAGGAGCGTGCTTCCACGGAGAATGGGGCATGCGGTCGACGCTCTGTGAGGCGTTCATGGAGGAACTTCGCACAATCAACAAGATGTGCGCTGCCATCGGGTGGCCCAGCCTCTTTCGAGAAGCCCCCGACTCGCTGCCGTCATTCCTCGTATTTCCCTCCGCCCAACACGAGCGGAGTTCGACGAGTTCGTGGGTGTCTTGGACAAGCTCATTTCTGACAACATTCACGTTGCCTTCTTCCCACCATTTATCGTGACGAGGAGGCGAGCCGGGCTGATAGGAAGTAAGTTCACCATGCAGCGTGGAACACTTGCGATGCTGAAGGATTGGCTCGATCTCTAAGTTCAAGACTAGGGAGGCTGCGCCACTCGAGGAGATGATGGCGACGTTTCGTAAGGTGAGGAAGCTTCGGCAACGACCCGCGCACAAGCTTACTGAGAACAAGCACGACGAGTCTCTGTTCGAAACGCAGCGCCTCCTGTTCGTTGAGGCCTACGTCGCGATTCGGACGCTGCGGCAGGTCCTCGAGAATCACCCAAGAGCGCGCTCCGTGGCCGACGATATGGACCAACTGGTTCGTTCTGGCAACATATCGGGATTTCTAGTCGCGTCGGCGCTCAGGTCCGTGCGGGAGACCTCGTCCCTGAGCTTAGTGCTTGCTGGTAGGAGGTTGGCCGGGATACTCGTCGACATGGTCAAGCGAGACGGCAGGACTTGCGAAGTAGCCCAACTCGTCGCGTATCTTGGCCGCCCTTCGAGCCTGCTCCAGCGTCCACGAAGAGATGCGGAGTAGGGCTGCGTCGATGGAGAATCCAGCGGAAGAGTATTGATTCGTCGCGATTCCAACCACCGTATCACCAGACTCCATCGAGTCGCGAATCACGAAGCATCGCAACGAAAGCTCCATTCGACGCACCTTCCTCAGCTCGAAGGTCCTGGCCGACGTCGCATGCGAGGTAGACGTAGCTGACAGCACTCGGCGAGGGAACTGCGCGCGCGCGGACCTTCTTTGCGAGCGCGAGCTCGAGGAACCGAGAGAAGTTGGCGGCAAGTATCCGTCGCGAGAATCGAGTCTCTCGTGCTGATGACGCGCACTACTTGCTCGCTCTCTGAAAGCGTTGTGCCAGGCCCCAGCGGTGGAATTAAAGGCGGTACACCGTTCGCCAAGAGTTCTATCAACTTGTCCCAAAGGTAGCTCTGCTGGTCAGCCCTCTTGCGCTGGCGCCATTCATCCTTTGCTTCCAAAGTCGTCCACGAATCAGCTTCCACACGCCAGTGGTTGGCGCTAGTCGGGAAACGCCTCCCCGCGTGAAGGTACACAGCGAGCAAGTCCTTCTCGTTCGCGAATGTCGGGCGACTACCTGATTAGACGAGCCTCTCCTTCGCTGCTAAGTACTCCACGAAGTCGCTGATGGTATCAAGCTCGCCGAGGACGACCCTCAGCGACACATTGTCCAGAACATGCACGAAGCCTTTCCCGAACTCTCCATACTCGAAAGGAACAGTTCCGCCGGCACCCAATGCAACGGCTACGCGATGGACACGACGTTTCTCCCTCGGGGGTAGCGGGAGGCCCTTAATAAAATCGATCGTGACGAATCACATGAGTTAGTGTTGCGAGGCGTCGCTCGGCGCCGTAGAGCTGTTTGACTGACTTCTCGACTGCCTTCCTACGCCATTGTCGCGCCGCGAGTTCGTCCAGGCCCGCGCGGTTATTCGAGGTTGGCATTAGGTATCTCTTTCACTGAGAAGATCAGAACGTCCGGGTCGCAAACTACGAGCACGTCACAAAGCTCTTGAGTCGCGGACGCGCGCGGGTTCCCATAGCTCCACGGCGATAGGAACGACGTTCGACACAGCCTTTCGACTAACTCCTCGGACTCGTTGATGGCCATCTGGTAAGCTAGCGAACTAGTGCCCTACCTAGATGTACCTCCCGGTTTGTGCCCTACACGCGTTTCTTGGTGAAGCGCGCTCGATTCCGAGCGGCGGCGATGTGCTGAAAGCACGCGTACAATGGTGTGCCGAGAATCTCGCGATAGCGGATCGAGGGAGATTTGTAGCAACTGTAGGTAAGGGGTCGTAGTGGTGCTCGCCGTCAACTCGCGCGCCGATTCACTGTCGTGGAGCAACCGAAGGAGCTCCTTGAATTTATCTCGAATTGCCTCACGCTCATTCGAAGCCGCTTCGACCTCGATGCGCTCTGCTCGTTCAAACGCCCACTCACATACCGCCGCCAAGAACCGCTGAACGCTACTCGGACATCGACGATGGCCCTCCCTAAGGGCGTCAGCGTCGGATTGCCGTTGAGAACGCGAGCTATCCCGTCAACGTATCGGCGTCCGTCTCGGCGCCCGATGTAAGTCGCGCAACACGTGCTCGCAGAGCGCGGCTGCGAGCTCGCCTACCGGCGCGCGATTCGACCATTGACGGTCTACATCTCGCCCCACTAGCCAATCCAACGAAACGCCGGTCATGTCGGAAATGACCGACAGGCAGTCGAGCTGGGCGAGAATGGCACGGGGCTTCTCAGGATGAAGCCACGGATAGAGTGTGCTGTGCGCAATCCGGTCCCGGGTCTGTCCTCGTCTCAAGACTGGACGACATTGTCTCTCTGCCTGCGTTCGAGTGCGATCAACAGCGGGCAAAGCTCTGCGGAGAACCTTGCGAGTCTCCTTCGCCAGCCGCTCGCGAGGTCCTCATTGGGCTCTCGCGGCGATGCGGCCTATACGCTGAGTCGCTAGACTTGTGGTATGAGACTCAATGATTGGCTTACGCTGCTGGCTGTCATGGCGGCCTTCATATCTCCGCTGATTGCTCTCCAAATCAGCAGTGTCAAAGAGCGTCGGCGATCTGCTGAGGAGCGCCGGCGGCAAGTGTTCCGGACGCTCATGGCGACGCGGACGACTCCCTTGAGCGCAGACCACGTCGACGCTTTGAACGCCCTCGACATTGAGTTCTTCGACAAGAAGTTCCGGGCCGTCCGGTCGGGTTGGCGCGCGTATCTCGATCATTTGAACAACGGCCCAGCGTCAAACGCTCCGGTCGAAGTCATGCAAGCTTGGGGAAATAAGAAGGACGACCTTTTCGCCGCGATGCTGACTGAGATTGCCAAGGCGCTCGACTACGATTTCGACGAGACCTACGTCAAGCGGACGGCGTACTTGCCGGTCGCGAGCGGTAAGCTTGCCGAGGACCAGGACCTCATTAGACGCGGGCTCGTGGAGCTTCTTCGCGGTGACCGGCCGATTCGCGTCGCCCTTGATCACAGCGTAGACCCAGAATCCACTTCCGCGGTGGCGCCGATTCCGAGCCAGGAGGTACACCAGAGCGTGAGATCTATGTCAAGATCACAACGCAGAGTGCCCAGGAAGGAGAGGTCGAGATTGTATTGAACTACACAAGCCACCTTGGCCGGCCGCTGACGCTCGAGAGCTTTGTACTCGAAGGGTGGAACTTCAACAACTACAGGATGCTGGATAATCTGCCGATGACGCTCGCAGTTGCAATGAGCCGCCGAGCGCGACTCGTAAGCGATCGCCAAGCTCGCGCTCCGGAGAGAAGGAGATTCGGCGGCTGATTGACACGTTGAAATCGCTTTCCATACCACTCGATGCGTTTTTTACGCGAGCTGCAACTGTGCATTGCGTCACGCTGGATGGTGCCGTGATTCTCGCGGATGAGGGCGCGAAGGTGCGTGTGCCGTTCCACTTCGATTGCGAGTACGCTTCATTGCTCCTTCAAAACATCAAGAACCCCGAGCCGTCAGTGACGGATCGCTGAGCTGCGTTGGCGGATTTGCGACGCTCAGTTGGGTGGCTCGTTCGCTCGCTCGGCCCGAGCTCCCCGCGACAAGTTCTAGTCTTAGCGCGTCCGACTCCGTCATGATGCGCACCGTCGTGTCCGCTGCGCCCGACAACGGATTCCTCATTCGACGCATGAATCGGCCCATTTGGAGTGCCGGCCTTCGTGAAGCTCCACTGCTACGCCGACGAGAGTGGCATCCATGACGCGACTGGGAGGCATGACGGTGCGGAAGTGGCAGCGGTGGCTGGGTATCTCTGGTGGGAGAGCGATTGGGATATTTTCTCTCCGCTCTGGCAAGCGACCCTCGATCGATACGGCGTCACCGCTTTTCATATGTCCGAGTTCGCCAGCGAAGAGCAGTGTGCGCGCAAACCCGAGTCCCCCTACCACGCCTGGCCGAGGGAGAAGAGGGACCGCTTTCTGCACGAGTTGATTGCTCTGGCGAGAGACAACACGCTCGCGGGATTCTGTGGTCTCATTAGCGTTCGCGACTATGATCGGCTCATGCCGGCCGAGCTTAAACGCGGGGTGGTCCACCCGTACTACTTCTGTTTCCAGCTCTTTTTCGACACCGTGCTCGAAGCGGTGAGAAACAAGTTCGACCGACCATTCGCGGAAGGCGATACTAGATCACCTTTACATTCGATCGCCAGCATCAGTTCGGGCGGCGGGCACTCGAGATGCGCAGGCAGATTCGTCTCGCCCGCGACGTTGAGAAACGCATAGAATCGATCGCATTCGCGAACAGTAGGCAATGCCCGCCGCTTCAGGCGGCCGATTTGCTCGCTTTCAGAACACGCAAGATGCTTGGTCGCCAGCTCAGAGGCGTGACACCCCTCGTGAATCCCGGCGACTGGGACTCAGAGATTGGGGCGAGGGGCAACGTCATCACGAGCTACTACGACGAGTCTACATTGCGGTCCGTTCTTGTTGCGCTCGCACGCGGGGACCCTATGTTTGCTCCGGCGGCACAACACATTGGCGAATAGCATTGTCGGCTTGAGCGCTATTTGCCACGTACCCTGTTTTGTGGGATTGGCGGCAAGCGCTTTGGTTCCCTCGCAATGCGACGCTGGGCGTCAGCATCGAATACTTGGAGCACCCCGATGAATGACTCCCTGTTCGATGAAGGGTGGCGAGTACCGGATTCGTCGGACCGGAAAGGACAGAGTCGAGGCTTCCATTCCGGTGCCCCCCGACAAGAGAAGGCCTAGTCGGTCGCGAGTGCCCGGCGGCTGCTTGCTCACCGGGCTATTTCAAGGTGAAACCAGGGACGGGAATCACAGGCGATCGCTCCGAGGCGTATCGGCCGTATTGTCGAGTTGCTGCCAACCCCGACGACTTCCACACTCGGGACCAGCGGCGCTACGCGGTCGACGTGTTAGCTGAGGAAGGCAGCGAAGGGAGCGGTAAGAATGCTCCGCGAAACTCTCGGCACAGATGCGCGCGGCAAGCTGACGCTCGGCCCTGGACCGTTGGGGATTGGGATTCCGGTGTCGTCGGCATCGTCAAATCCCGTCACCCGCCCGATCGAGGAAGAGCTGCAGCGAGATGATGTTAGACGTGCTCTCATCGTGGCCTGACGCACGCAGTCTTTGGCCTGGCAAGCTGGTGCCCGCATTGTGGACGCGACCTCTTCCTGCAACACGTTGGTGAGGAGCTCGCAGAACTGCGCAGGATTCTCGCTGCTGTTGCCGGGCGTCGTGAAGCTCTCGGCCCCCGCGTGGCCGCGCGCGACATTGAGAACGCTCTCGAGGATGTTGTCTCAATCTTTGAGGCGGTGCTCAAACACACTGCCTACGGCGAAGACTTGCTTATGGATAGCGAAACTCCCGAGGGTATCGAGGAAAATCGTGACCAAGCGGGGTGCGCAACGCATTCCAAAGCATTAGCGGAGCACCTGAGGAATACCTGGCCCACGCACATGTCCTGCTCTTTGCGAAGCTTTCGGCATTGGAGAATCGAGGAGCTTCGCGCTGCCTTCGAAAAACGACACCCTATTACGCACAATCTCGGCATTGTAGACAGGGTTTACCTAAGACGGCGCTCAATCTGGCGAGCTTGAGGGTTGGGAGAATACCGAGTGAGCGAACTTGAGGTCGGCCGTGCAATCGATCTCGTGGAGGTGGCGATCACCGACGTCTACGTGCGAACATCCGCGCTTTCCGAGGCGAGACCGGACATCCCAGGTTAGCGGCGGCAGTTTGCGGGCGACTCGGGCAGGCGGCACGCTGGCCGCAGACCTCCCGCGCTACTCCCCTCCACCGCGTCTACGTGTCGCCGCGACGCAAAGCGAGAGGACTTGGACGCGGAAGCGCGTTCGGACGGCTAGCTGTCCTCTCCCTCCTTGCGCGCAGGCGGCCTTCACTGGGCATTCGCGGATCGCATCGCGCGAAGAATCGTTGCCCCATTGGCCGTTGAGACACTGCCCGACGCAAGGTAGATGGTCCGCAGTGCCCAGCAGCGATCCGCCTCTGAAGCCGAGGCAAACCCGCTTAGCACACGGCCGAGCCGGCCCGCATTGGCTTCTCCAATCACCGGACGCAAAGCCGCGAACGCGCGGGTGACCTTCGTTGTGTCCACACCGCGCGAGTCCAATCTCAATAGTCCCGCGCGGATCGCTCGCAGCTCACCGATCGCGTAGGCTTCCACGGTGGTAGAGTCCGCCACAAGAAGCGCGCCTTGCATGATTGTATCGGCGCGTGCAGATGCAGCGGTTCCGGCGAAAAGAGCGCATGAGGATGTAGGCATTGCCGAGTACAGTTGCCCAATCGAGACACCGAAGGACACTAACTCAGAATCCTCCATTGAATGCCAACCCCGCCGCAGTGCCGTATCCTGCGCCCCAACCTCCGCAAGAACTGGGAGTGATTGGCGAAATCCCGGTACGCCATCCAACACAGAGCGATGCCGCTCCAGGGCGCGCTCGAGGCGGGCGCTCGAGGGGGGTAAGGATGCCAAGACGCTCTTCTCGAGAGTGCCAGCGGCGTTATGCCACCCGAGGCCCGCTAGCGCCAGTAGCGCGATCAATGCCGCGCCAGCAATCCTCCGCGTTGACATCCAAGAAAAGGCTGGAGGTTCGGCAGAGTTCTCGGCCGTATCGGAACTTGCGCTGGTCGCGCCGAAGGTAGCTCGCACTCGCTTCGATACCTTCCAAGAGAAGAACGAGGCGATCCCGAGGAGAACTGCGCGACTGAGAGTAGCGTTGTCCGCACCCGCACCACCCGGTTCCGTAGGATTCGCGTCCCTAGCGGCAACGGTGTAGAAGAGAACGAGGAGCACCGCGATAGGAAGGTACGCGAGCCAGTATGCGCGTGTGGTGCGTTTGCGAAGCAGGATCATCGAAAGGCCGACGACGGTTCCCATGCAAAGGAAGCCGCTCGTCAACGCCGTCAGTTCCCAGCTTCCCAGCATCCGGGCAAAGAGCGAATCACCACTCGATGCCACGCGAACGTTCTCTATCGAAATGTACCAGTTATACGCTGACATTACGGCGCCCAGCGATTGGCCCAATACGAACCACGCAAGCCATCCTGAGACCCCTATCAGTTCCGACCTAATCGGTGGGCGGGAAGCCGCGGCGTCCGAGTCCCCAGCTTGAGCCGAGTCGGTGCCACCGATCGGAGAAGTGGTCGATGTTGCATTAGCAGACGTCGCGGTTTCCTCGACTGGCGTTGCTCGCGACGCCTCATCAGCTGTCGGCTCGACGGACTGCGCCGGATTGTCGCTGTCTCTTGATGCCGCGGGGCGATTCCCATCCAACGGCTCAACATTGCGCCCGCAGTGCTTGCAGACTCGAGCCTTCGCGAGGATGTTCTCCGCGCACCAGGGGCACTCCCGCTCCAAGCGATTTTCCTCGCTCATCGGGCGCCTGGCGATTGTAGCGTAGATGGGCGACGCCAACGTTCACAAAGGGCGCCCGAGCGTAGCAAACAACCGGCCGGGTCTGGCGTCGGAAGTCCGCATCAGCGCCAGCACTCGACGAGCACAGTGGCTTGCCGGCCGCCCTCTGCGGCATCAGCCAAAGACGCACGGGGAGCGAACGCGCCGAATAGTGGACTGACGCCATTGGCTTCCAAGAACGACTGCGCGACAGTCGCCTTGATCGCGAAGTTCACATTCTCCGGGATCGCACCGGATATCCGATAGGTCCGTACCGCATTCGAGCTTGGCGGCGACGATCCCGACTAGGTTTCCGGAACCGTCGAGCAGCGGCCCCCCGCTGTTGCCGGGTTGAACAGGGACGTCTGATCTGCAAGAGACGAGCGTCGTTCCCCGGACCCGCCAGCGCGCTCACAGTTCCCGTAGTAACAGTGCTCTGGTCGGAGAGCAACCCGTGCAGGGGAAAGCCGAGCGCCACGACCTGCTCACCAGGCCGTATGGCGGGCGCCGAGCGAAACTTGATGGCGGGTGTGCTTCCCGTTTCACCTTGGAGTAGCGCCAAGTCATTGTTGGCGTCGTCTGCAACAACGCTCGCACTCCGTGTGACGCCGCCGCCGGCTCCAACGCGCACTTCGCGGCAAGAATGAACCACGTGGTGGTTCGTGAGAATGGATCCGGAAGATGTGACGACGATGCCGGAACCGGTTGAATAGAGTCGTGGCCCGACGGGCGCTGGTTCTGCTTTGCTCATTGATTGCAACGGCGAGTTCCGGTTCGAAGAGCGCTTGCCCGCTGGCAGGTCCGCCATCTGGTTGTGCGCCCGCGATCTTGATACTGTTCTCCCACGCGACGCGCCCTAGGGAATCGCTATCGAACCAGTCCGGTTGCTCTCTAAGGGCGCGCTCCCAACACCTGACGGCTTCGGCGTAGCGCTCTTGACGGTAAAGCGACGCAGCGAGATGAGCCCAAGTCATCGCATCATGGGGGTCCAATGCCAAGGAGGCTCGATTGTAGCGCTCCGCCTCGACCACCCTCCCGAGGTTGTAGAGCGCGGCACCTGCGTTCGTAAAGGCCGCGGACTCAGTTGAATCCAGGCGAATGACCTCTCGGTACTCGCGCAGCGCCTCCTCATATCGCTTTAGATAGAAGAGGATTTGGCCTGCCTCCCAAGAACACGTCTTCTGTGTGGTCAGCATCTCCGCGCATTGGCGGAACTGTGCAAGTGCACTCTGCTTATCGCTCAAGCTGTCTAGAAATAATCCATACTTGTACTTCAGTTCCGCACTCGATGGGTAGAGGCCCGACACCAGCTTGAACCAATCGCGAGCGAATCCTCCGCGGCCTGCTGCTTGGAGTGCCCGACTGTAGTCATCCGCGTAGACGGGAGTATTTGATTTCGGGTTGAGCGCAATAACTCGGAGGAACCCCTGCCACGCGAGCTCCGGGTTGCCATCCTTCTCCGCAGCTACGCTAGCCGAGTATAAGGCCCATGTCAGGCGTGTTGTATCCCTCGAGGTATCGAGTGAATCCGCCATGGTAAGCAGCCTGGATACCGCGAAGTTGATGCTCGAGCTGATGCCCGGTACATGCGCAGAACACTTCGTTAGCAGGGGGTATATTCGCGAATCTTGGACGTGCACGTCGAGCAAACTATTGAGCGCGCTCGTGGCCTCGGTCCACTGCTCAAGGTCGACGTGAGCGGAGGCCGAGCCATAGAGTGCCTCCGGATTGACGGAGTCGATGGCCAGCGCCCGCGTAAAGATCGCCAGAGCCTCAACTGGCTCGCTTCCGCGATCCAGGCTTTGTCCCATTCCGAGTAGCGCGGGGAGTGAGGTTGGATCCAGAGCAAGTGCTCGTGCGAAGGCGCGTCGCGATTCGGGGGACAGCCAATAAAGAGAATCCACCGTTCGCCCGAGAGCGATCCAAGCGGCGGCGCTACTGGAATGCAGCTTTGCAGCAGCTCGCCTTGCTCGGATGTGAGTCTCGAGATTGACGCTGTCCCTCGGTTCGATCCAAAGTCGCTTTATCGTCAGCACGGTAGCCGACGCGTCTCGGCTCGCCTGGGAACTCAGGACAACCGGGGCTCCCAACAGGCAAGACGCTCCGGCGAGCACGAAAAGGCGAGTTCGGCACCAGCGGTTCATGCGATTCTCCCGGCAAGGCCGCGACAGCGGTACCTCTCGAGCGTCCGCCACGGCGATTACTCGCTCGCTAACTAGGCACAGTCCAAGCGCGAACGATTGGCGGTGTGCTAGAGACGACTTAGCACAATGCTACGACACTCATCTGACACCGTCTCAGTAATCGCGCAGCACGCCCTCGCGCGTGACCGGCCTCAGGCCGAAAGCTACCCGTGGAGAGTTCGTGCACTTTTCGCGCACTTCAGCTTACTAAACGACTTAGGCCACCCCCTTCGGAGCGGCCTAAGTCGTTGTCTATCCAAAACTCCCGAGGAGGGACTCGAACCCCCGACCTAGTGATTAACAGTCACCCGCTCTGACCAGCTGAGCTACTCGGGATCAGGGAGGGGAAGTTTAGTCGCGCGAGAGGGGTAAATCAAGAAATTCGGACGTCGGCTGTCGACTGTCGGCTAGGCGCTGGGCAACGGCAGCGCGATTCACGCGCATCGCCGGGCGCACGGGTTCAGCACGGTGCGCAGCCAACGGCCGGTGTGGCTCGCCTCCACCAGCGCTACTTCCTCTGGGCGGCCCATCGCCACCACGGTGCCGCCACCGGCGCCGGCTTCGGGGCCAAGGTCCACGACCCAGTCGGCCAGCTTGATGACATCGAGATTGTGCTCGATCACGACCAGCGTGTGTCCGTGGTCAACGAGACGCTCGAACACGCGCGCGAGTTTCTTGATGTCATCGAGATGAAGGCCCGTGGTGGGCTCGTCCATGATGTACAATTTGCGCCCCTGTGCGCGACCGCTCGTCGCGAGTTCGCGGGCGATCTTGATGCGCTGGCTCTCGCCGCCGCTGAGCGTCGGCGCGGGCTGGCCGAGCCGCAGATAGCCGAGCCCGACTTGCTGCAACTGCCAGAGCGCCTGACCCAGTTTCTCCTCGCGCGGGAAGAAGCGGATCGCCTCGTCCACGGTGAGCTGCAGCACGTCGTAGATGTTCTTGCCGTTCACTTTCACTTCGAGCACGGATGGCTTGAAGCGCTTGCCGCCGCATTCGTCGCATGGCACGTACACGTCGGCCATGAATACCATCTCGATCTGGATCTGCCCCGCGCCCTCGCACACGTCGCAGCGGCCGCCCTTCACGTTGAAGCTGAATGTGCCGGCGCTGAATCGCTTCTGACGGCTCAGCGGTTGCGCGGCGAAGATGCGGCGCACTTCATCCCAGGCCTTCACATAGGTCACGGGGTTCGAGCGCGGGCTCTTGCCGATGGGGCTCTGGTCCACGAGCACGACGTCCTCGAGCGTCTCCCATCCCGTGATGGTGTCGAACGCACCGATGATCTCGCCGAGGTGCTGCTTGGCGGTGCTGTCGCCGCGAAGGCGGTTCTCGAGGGCGCGATAGAGCACATCGTGGATCAGAGTGCTCTTGCCGCTGCCGCTGACGCCGGTGACGACGGTCATCGCGTTGAGCGGGAATTTCGCCGTCACATTATTCAAATTGTGTTCGCTTGCGCCGGTCACGGTGAGCCAGGAGCGCGGAACGGCACGCGAAGCGGGAAGCGGGATGCGCTCTTGGCCGGTGAGATATTTTCCGGTGAGCGGGCTCTCGCTCGCGCGAGAGATCGGGCCGGCGAACACCACCCTGCCGCCGTTCTCGCCGCTGCCGGGGCCGAGTTCCACCATGTGATCGGCGGCGCGGATCGCTTCGAGATCGTGCTCCACGACGATCACGGTGTTGCCGTCGTCCTTGAGACGCTTGAGCAGGTTCAGCAGACGGCTCACATCGCGCGGGTGCAGGCCAATGCTGGGCTCGTCGAGCACGTAGAGCGCATCCACGAGGTGGGCGCCGAGGGAATTCGCGAGCGCGATGCGTTGGGCTTCGCCGCCGGAGAGCGAACGCGTGGCGCGGTCGAGGGAGAGGTAGCCGAGTCCGACGTCCACGAGGAAGCGGGTGCGGGCGCGCGCTTCGCGCAGGATGTGCGTGGCGATCTGCTGCTCGAACGCCGACAGCTTGAGATCGGTGAGCCACGCGTCGAGCTGTTCGACCGGGAGCGCGCTCACCTGCGCGATGTTCTGGCCGGCGACGCGCACGTTGAGCGACGCGGGCTGCAGCCGCGCGCCGTGGCAGTCGCGGCAGATGTGCGCGAGCTGGTACTGCCTGAGGAAGACGCGGATGTACTGCTTGTACTTCTTGGGCTCGAGGTCTTCGAGGAACGGGATGATCCCTTGTAGCCGCGCGACTTCGCGTGGAAGAGCTGGCGGTGCTGGTCGGCGGTGAGCTCGCGCCAGGGCGTATCGAAGGGGATGCTCTCCTTCTTCGCGAACGCGGCGAGCGCGGCGCGGCGGCCGTCGTAGCGCGGCTTGGTCCATGGGTCGATCGCGCCATCGCGGAGCGTGCGCTCAGGGTGCGGGACGATGAGCTGCTCGTCGTACTCGAGCGTGGCGCCGAATCCGTTGCAGGTGGGACAGGCGCCTCGCGGATTATTGAAGGAGAAAAGCTGGGGCGTGGGAGTGGGGGCTTTTCCGTGGCCTTCGGGGCATTCGAAGTGGGTGGTGAATGAAAGGCGGACACCGGCTGTCGGCTGTCGGCTGTCGCCTGCAACTACGAGGGCCACAGCGTCGCCGTCGCCCTCGGCGAAGGCGGTGCTGAGGGCGTCGGCGAGGCGGCGGGTGGTGTCGGGGAGCGATGCGGCGTCGGATGGGACTTGGAGGCGATCGACGACGATCAACAGCTCCTTCGCGGCGGTGAGATCGTCGGTCTCGCGTCAGTTCGTCGAGATGTTTGAGCGCGCCGTCCTGCAGAACGCGCACGAATCCCTGCGCGCGGAGGCCTTCGACGACCTGCGCGTGCGTCACCTGTTCGCTGAGGCGGAGCGGGAACGCGATCGAGAAGCGGGTGCCGGCTTCGAGCGCGAGCAGGCGATCGGTGACGGTCTGGACGCTGTCGGGTCTGAGCTCGCGGCCGCACACCGCGCAATGCGTGTGGCCGGTGCGCGCCCACAGCAGCCGCAGGAAATCGTAGATCTCGGTGGCGGTGCCGACGGTGGATCGCGACGTGCGCGTGGGGTTCTTCTGTTCGATCGCGACGGCGGGAGAGAGGCCGTCGATGAAATCGACGTCGGGCTTCTCCATGCGCTCGAGGAACTGCCGCGCGTACGCCGACAGCGACTCCACGTATCGCCGCTGCCCCTCGGCGTAGATCGTGTCGAACGCGAGCGAACTCTTGCCCGATCCGGAGGGTCCCGTGATCACCGTGATGGCGCGCCGGGGGATGTCGAGGTCGATCCCCGGAGGTTGTGCTGCCGCGCGCCGCGGATGACCAAATGGGACTTCATGCTCAAACTTAACAGCAGACTTAGACGATAGACTTGGACTTTAGAAGACGGCAACGGACGCAGTCTAGAGTCTAGGTCTAGCGTCTAGGTCTGTAGTACAGGCTCCTTGCCGCCGCTGTCCCCGGGAAATAGTTTCGAGTTGCGGCGCGCGCCCTCCGGGTGCGCGCTTTCACGCCTGCCTGGTGCTGATGCCGTATATCAAGCTCGAGGGACAGCAGTTTCCACTGGTCGCCGGCGAGAACGCCGTCGGCTCGGGGAATGACGCGCAGATCCGGCTCGCCGGGGGTGGCGCGGAGGGCGTGTTCGCGCGGCTGGTGGTGGGCGCCGACGGCGAGACCGTCGTGTGGCGTGGCGCCGATGCGGTCGGTGAAGGTGAACGGCGTGGCGCTGGGCGCGGAGCCGTCGCCGCTGCTGCACGGCGACAAGATGGAGATCGGCGGCCGTGAGCTGTTCTTCGGCGACGACAAGAAGGCGGGGAATACCCAATACGTTCCCAACGTGAAGCTCCCGACGCCGGGAGCTTCTTCACCAATGGCGCAGCACAAGCCCACCGCGGCCACGGGCGGCCGGCTCATCTCGTTGGTGGATGGCCGGGAATATTCGGTGCCGGTGGGCGGCCTCGTGCTCGGCCGCGATCCGACGTGCAATGTGGTGGTCAGCTCCGGGGATGTGTCGCGCAAGCACGCCGGTGATCGGCTCGTCGCCCGACGGCTACGTGCTCACCGACACGAGCACGAACGGCGTGACCGTGAACGGTTCGCGCATTGCCGCGCCGGTGCGGCTCGGCAAGGGCGATCTGATCGTGGTGGGCACGGAGGAGTTCCGCTTCCACGCCGACAATCTCGCGCCGTCGGCCGGCCCGCGTGTGGTCGCGGCGGCGGAGCGCACCGTGCTCGGCACGCTCACGGTGACGAGCTCGGGCGTGCTGAACGGCAAGTCGTTCGAGGTGCGCTCGCCGCTCACGCACATCGGGCGCGGCGCGCACAACGACATCGTGATCGCCGACGAGAGCATCTCCGACACTCACGTGAAGCTGCAGCGGCGCGAAGCGGGCTGGTGGGTGGTGGACATGGGCTCGACCAACGGCACGTACGTGGGCGGCAAGCGGATCAACGGCGAACAGCAATTGGTCGGCGCGCCCGACCTGCGATTCGGCGGCGTGAAATTCATCTTTCGCGCGTCGGACGCCGAAGCGGGCGGCGCGGGGCAGACGCGCGCGATCGCGGCGCTCAAGCCGGCCGATGGCAAGGCACGCTCGACCGTGAAGCAGCCGCCGGGCAAGACGCCGCCGCAGTCGCAGTCGGTGACACCGCCTCGTGCGGGCGCGGTGGCGGCCAAGGAGCGCGCCGGATGCGCGGCCGGCGTTGCCGGCGCGAGCGAAGGGCATGCCGGTGTGGGTGTGGCTCGTTGGTGTCCTGGCTCTCGGCGCACTCGTCCTCTACCTCTTGGGTCGTTAGGGTGCAACTCGAAGTCGGGCAGGCCACCAACGTCGGAATGATCCGGCCGGGCAACGAAGACTCGCTGCACACCGATGTGCGCGCCGGTCTCTTCGTCGTGGCGGACGGCATGGGCGGCCATGCGGCGGGCGAGGTCGCGAGCGAGATGGCGGTGGGGATCATCGCCGATGAGCTGCGCTCGGTGAAGGACATCGACGACAGCGTGATCGCGCAGGTGGGGCAGGCGATGAAGCGCGCGAACCTCGCGATCTTCGAGCGCACGCTCACCGAGGTGGACAAGCAGGGGATGGGCACCACCGCGAGCGTGCTGCTGCTGCGCGACGGGAAATACCTGATCGGCCAGGTGGGCGATTCGCGCGTGTACCTGCTGCGCGAGGGCGTGCTGCACCAGCTCACGAAGGACCACTCGTACGTGCAGGAGCAGGTGGACGCGGGATTCCTCACGCCGGAACAGGCGCGGTACCATCCCTATTCGAACGTGATCACGCGCTGCGTGGGCGCCAGCGCGGATGTGGAGCCCGATACCTACACGGGCCCGGTGAAGCAGGGCGACACATTCCTCGTCGCGAGCGATGGCCTCACCGGCATGGTGGACGACCGCCGGCTGCAGACGCTGCTGCAGTCGCGCGCGAATGCGCAGCGGGTGGTGGACGCGCTGATCTCCGAGGCGAACGGCCGCGGCGGGCTCGACAACATCACCGCGATCGTGGTGCGCGTCGCGAGCATTGATGGAGATAAGCTGATCACGCAGGAAACAGACGCCGTTAGTTGATTCTGAGTTCTGAGTCAGTAACTGCGTGAGTACCGAGTCGTGCGTGTCCCGCTAGTGCTTCGCCCAGGCCCAGCCGGTGATGAGCCAACCCGCTGAGCCTTTCGCGAGGGAGAGCGTGAGCATCGAATTCTTCTCTCTCACGGGCTGGCCGTCCTTCTTGAACGTGTACGTCGCGGCGACCACGACGTAGGCGACGTCTCCGGTGATGTCGACGTGCCTCGGCTTGCCGAGCGTCACGAATGGATCCGTGATCTTGTTCTTCCCGGCGTCGGTGTTGAAGGCGTGCGCCCACGCCATGCAAGCGCCCGCGCCCTGCCAGACATGCGGTGGGAATTCATCGATGATCGACGCCTGCGGCGCGCACGCCGCGGCCATCGCGGTGGTGTCGCCCTTGTTGAATGCGACGAGGAACTTGTCGATCGTCGCGAGGACGTCCTCCTGATCGGTGCGCGCGGCCGGCGCCACCAGCAGCGCGGCCGCTATGAGCGCGACGAGGGATTTCATCAGAGTTGCTGCTCCTGAGGGAGTGGGATCCGGCACTGGCCCTACGAACTGCGTCGTTGGCGAGTAACGCCGTAGAATGTGAGACTGGGGACTTGATGCGACATTCGTCGTCCAAGTCCCCAGTCCGACTCGCTACGCCGTTACTCGCCAACGACGGCGTATGAAGTGCCAGTGCCGCGCCCTCCAAACGATGGTAGTTACCGAGAGCCGATCCGCGTGATGAGATCCGCGTATCGCGGATCCTTCCGCAGCGGCTCGTAGCACGGATCCATGTGCAGGTACAGCAGTCCCGCGGAGCGGTCCTGGTAGGCGCGCTCGAGGCACGCGAACGCACCATCGAGATTGCCGGTGGCGGCGTAGCCCATCGCGAGCATTTCGCCGCGCAGATACTGCCTCTTGGCCTCGTCCTCGAGACGCACCATGATCGCATCCGCTTCCTCCCGCTGGCCGAGCGCCGCGAGCGCGCGTACGATCATCGCGTCGTACGACCGCGGCGCGCGCTCGAGCGATTGGGCGCGGCGGTACCACGTCAGCGCCGTCTCGGCGTCGCCGAGCGCGAGATGTGCCGATGCCGATGTAGTGCTGGGCGCGGTGGCAGATCTCGTCCATGTCGATCGTCTTCAGGCCCTGCACGATCGCCGCGTCGTAGTCGCGATCGTAGAGCAGGAAGCGCGTGAGCCACTCGCTGTAGTGCACGGACAGTGGATCGAGCAGCAGCGCTTTGCGCATTGTCTCGATCCCATCGCGCAAGCGGCCTACCGCCGGCAGGATCGTGCCGTGCACGTAGTGCGCTTCGGCGTAGTTCGGGCTCAGCGCCACGGCGCGCGCGAGCTGCGTCTCGGCCTCGGCGAATTTCCACTCGTGCCAGCCGAGCACTTTGCCGAGCGAGGTGATCGCCTCCGCGAGCTCGGGCTCGCGTTGCAGCGCGCGCTCGGCGGCGCCCTTGGCGCGCGGATACGCGTCGTCGGGCGCGACCCAGTCATCGGCAAGATTGCACCAGGCGTCGGCGATGCCGGCGTACGCGCGGGCGAGCGCGGGGTCCTGCAGCAGCGCCTGCTGGAAGAGATCGAGCGACCGGCGCAGCGCGGGCTCGGAGAGCTTCGCGAAGAAGAAGCGGCCCTTCAGGTAGAGCGTGTACGCTTCGAGGTTCTTCGTGGGCGCGACCACCTGCGCCTCGTCGCCCGCGAGCCGGAGCTTGAGCGCGTCGACGATCGCGCGCGAGATCTCGTCCTGCACGGCGAACACATCCTCGAGCTGGCGGTCGAACGTCTCGCTCCAGATGTGGTAACCGCTGTCGACGCTGATGAGCTGCGCGGTGAGGCGGATCTTGTTGCCGATCTTGCGCACGCTGCCCTCGAGCACCGACGCGACGCCGAGCTTCTCGCCGATCTGGCGCACGTCCACATCCTTTCCCTTGAAGGCGAAGGAGCTCGTGCGCGAGGCGACATGGATGCCGGGGAGCTTCCCGAGCGCATTGATGATCTCCTCGGTCATGCCGTCGGAGAAATACTCGTTCTCCGGGTCGGCGCTCATGTTCTTGAACGGGAGCACGGCGATCGCCTTCGGGCGCGGCCTTGTTCGACGTCGGTCGTGGCGCGCTGCGGACCCGTGCCGTCGCGGCCGATCGTGCGCAGCGCCTCGGCGAAATCGGCGGCGGTGGGGTAGCGATCCACCGGCGTGCGCGCGAGCGCGCGGGTCACGGCGGCGTCCACCGCCTCGGGCACGTCGCGCGTGGTGCGCACGCTCGGAATGGGCGACACGAAGCGCTTCGCGATGATCGCCTGCGGCGTGACGCCGGTGAACGGCGGTTCGCCGGTGAGCATCTCGTAGAGCACGCAGCCGAGGGAATAGAGATCGCTGCGGCCGTCGGTGCCGAGTTCGCCGGCGGACTGTTCGGGGCTCATGTACGCGGGCGTGCCGATCGCGAGTCCGGTCTGCGTGATCGAGCGGCCTTCGCCGGAGAGCGCCTTGCCGATGCCGAAGTCGGCGACCATCGCCGCGCCTTCGTGGAGCAGGATGTTCTCGGGCTTGATGTCGCGGTGCATCACGTTGTGCCGGTGCGCGTAGTCGAGCGCCGACGCGACTTCGCGCGTGAGGCGCAGGGCGTCGCTCAGGCTCAGCTGGCGTTCCTTGTCGAGACGCTCGCGCAGCGAGCGCCCTTCCATGCTCGGCATCACGTAGAACAGCAGTCCGTCGGCCTCGCCCGAATCGAAGACCGGCAGGATGTGCGGGTGCGTGAGGCCGGCGGCCATCTTGATCTCGCGCAGGAATCGCTCGGCGCCGATCTCGGCGGAGATCTCGGGGCGGAGCACTTTGACCGCGACCTGGCGATCGTGGCGCACGTCGTGCGCGAGGAAGACGATGGCCATCCCGCCTTCGCCGAGCTCACGGTCGAGCGTGTAGCGGCCGGCCAGGGCGGGGGAGAGGCGGGATTGGAGGGAATTCATCGCGAGGGAAGATGCACGGTGGGGCGGCTAGTAGCGAGTGGAGAGAGAGTAGGGAATTGCCTGCTGGACCAACGAACGGCGACGTTGGACGTTAGACGGCGTGGATGTGAAAGTGGGGACTGGGACGACGGATGTCGTCCCAGTCCCCACTCTCGACTTTCTACGCGTGCCAACGTCCAACGTCGCCTTCGTTAGTCCAGCGGGAATTCCCTACTCTCAGCCGTTAGAGATATCGCGCCGTTGCCATCGCCGCGACCGCGATCAGCAGCAGCGCGGCGACGATGCGCCCGAACTTCGCGGCGCGGTCCATGAGCGCGCCGACCTCGGGCGATGGCGGGCCGCCGGCGGCCATGAGCGCGCCGATCTTTTCGACGGTGGGCCTCATCACGGTGAGGCCAATGAGCATCGCGGCGATCGCCGCCAGCCCGCCCACGGAGAATCCGATGCCGACCGGCGTGCTCGACCACGAGCCGCCGCCGGCCCTCGCGTCGAGCCCGAAGAGGCCGAGGCCGGTGAGCACGGTGAGCCCTGCCGTGGCGGCCATGGCCTGATTGAACTTCCGCGTCAGGAGCTGGAACATCACCGCGCCTCCGGCCGCGCCCGCCGCCCTGATGGCCGGCTCGATGAAGAATGCGAAGGCGACAACGGCGCCGACCCAGCAGGCGCCGAGGACGATGTGCAGCAAGCGGAGAATGAGGATCATCGTGTCGGGTAGGTTTGGAGAGAGGTGGAGAGTCTAAGCGAGCGCGACGTTCGGGACTCGGGACTCGGGACTCGGGGACTGCCAACGGCGGATAACATGCGGGCGAAGCCTCTCGGCGCGAGCCCGCGTCCCGAGTCCCGACTCCCGAGCGCGACCTAGCTGAGCGCCTGGAATACCTGCGCTTCGCTCAACGTGACGCGATGCGCCGTGAACACGCGCAGCCATCTCGCCGACTTGTACAGCTTGTCGCTCAGCACCGGCAAGTCGATCGCACCGGAGACTCCGGCCGCCGTCAGTCGGATCACGGAGTCGTCGCGCATGAGCACCGGCAGGTCGAGCGAGAGCATCTGCGTCTTGGCGGGGTAGTCGAGCAGCAGCTCACCGGGCGCGAGGCCGGCGGCTTTCCCAAGACTTTCTTCGGCGGCGCGCACGCGGTCGCGGTCGGTGGCGATCCACTCGAGATCGCGGCCCTCGCAGCGTCGCCGCGGGCGTCTCGAACGCGCGCTTGAACAGCCGGCGCATGCGGATCGCGGCGAGCAGCGGATGCGGCGTGCCCTGTTCGAGCGCGTGCAACAAGCCTTCGTCGGTGAAGTGCACGAGCGAGCGCGGCGCTGAGCGTTCCGGCGCGCAGCGCGTCCTCCACGAGGCGCTTGTACATCGCCGTCGCGCTGCGCACGGCGTGATGCCAGTACACGTTCCGGTACATCTGATACTTGGCGAACAGCAGCGACTCGAGCGCGCTCAGCCCTTTCGCGCGCACGCCGGTCACGCGTGCGCTCCGGTGGTGGGGTCGTCGAGCAGCACGAGCGCGAAGCATCAGCCGGTCCTCGTCGATCTCGCCATAGGGGACGCCGCACATGAGCGCGTCGCGCTTGAGATAGTCGATCTTGTCGAGGTCGAGCGAGCCGGAGATCAGTCCCTGCAGCGGCGCTCTCGCTCTTGCCCTGGATGAGCGCCATGATGCGCGCGGGCGCGTCGGCGCCGTATTCCTGCTTGCAGGATCGCGGCGACCTCGCCGCCCGTGATCAGATCGGCGCGCGACCTCCTCGTGGTGCGGGACGCCGATCTCCTCGAGCGCGTGCGAGAACGGATAGTGCCCCACGTCGTGCAGCAGCGCGGCGGCGGCGACGATCGCCGGCTCGTCGGCGCGCGACGCCCGTCGAGCGCGCCCGCTTCGCCCAGCGCGTGCGAGCGTGCGGCTGCGCGAGATGGTACGCGCCGAGCGCATGCTCGAAGCGCGAATGCGTCGCGCCGGGATACACGAGGTGCGCGAGCCCGAGCTGCCGCACATAGCGCAGCCGCTGAACGACGCGCGTGTCGAGCAGCCGTCGGGCGAGCGCGATCGACCCGGATGTTGTTCCAGAGCGGATCCCGGATGATGGTCACCGTTCGGGCGCCGCTAGCCTTTGGGCCCGGCGCCGAGGATCGTCGCGCTCACGGCAGTCGCCGAACTTCTTGATGTTGTCGCGGAACATCGCCGGCCAGCTTCTTCGCCTGCGCGTCGTACGCCGCGCCGTCCTTCCACGTGCGCGCGCGCGTCGAGCACGTCGTCCGGCACGCCCTCCACCTTCGGTGGGCACGCGCGAGGCCGAACACCGGATCGGTCTTCACGGCCACGCCGTCGAGCTTGCCGGCGAGCGCGGCGCGCACCATCGCGCGCGTGTGCGAGAGCTTCATGCGCTCGCCCACGCCGTACGCGCCGCCGCTCCAGCCCGTGTTCACGAGCCACACGTGCGCGTCCTTGTGCTCGCGCGAGCAGCTCGCCGAGCATCTCGGCGTACTTGGTCGGATGCCACACGAGGAACACGGCGCCGAAGCACGCGCAGAACGTCGCCTGCGGCTCCGTGACGCCGCGCTCCGTGCCCGCGACCTTCGCCGTGTAGCCCGAGAGGAAATAGTACATCGCCTGCTCGCGCGTGAGCCGCGCGATCGGCGGCAGCACGCCGAACGCATCGGCCGTGAGGAACACGACGTTCTTCGGATGCCCGCCGCGCCCGCTCGGCACGTGATTGCGGATGTACGTGCAGCGGATAGCGACGCGCGCGTGTTCTCGGTGAGCGCCTGGTCTCGAACTTCACGCTTCGCGTGCTCGGGTCGAGCACGACGTTCTCGAGGATCGTGCCGAACATCTGCGTGGTCGCGAAGATGTCGGGCTCGTGCTCGGCGTCGAGGTTGATCACCTTCGCGTAGCAGCCGCCCTCGAAGTTGAACACGCCGTGCTCGCTCCAGCCGTGCTCGTCGTCGCCAATGAGGTCGCGGTGCGGGATCGGCGGAGAGCGTGGTCTTGCCGGTGCCGGAGAGGCCGAAGAAGAGCGCCGTGTCGCCTCTGCTCGCCGATGTTCGCGGAGCAGTGCATCGAGAGCACGCCCTGCTTCGGGAGCAGGTAGTTCATCACCGTGAACATCGACTTCTTGAGCTCGCCGGCGTAGCGCGTGCCGCCGATGAGGATCATGCGGCTTCGCGAGGTTGCAGCACGATGAACGTGCCGGTGCGCGTGCCGTGCTTCGCCGGATCGCGCCTGGAATTCGGGCGCGTGCAGGATCGTGAAGTTCGGCGCGAACGCCGCGAGCTCCGCGAGCTCCGGGCGGATGAACATGTTGCGCACGAAATTCGCGTGCCACGCGTTGGGCGTCACGTAGCGGCACGAGAGGCGGTAGCCGCGTCGGCGCCGCAGTAGAGATCCTGCACGAACAGCTCGCCCTGCGCGTTCAGGTGCGTCTTCACGTCGGCCGAGCAGCGCCTCGAAGTGCGCCTCGCTCATCGGCTGGTTCACCTTGCCCCAGTCGACGTCCTTCTCCGCTGCCGCTCTCCTTCACGACGAACTTGTCGTTCGGCGAGCGCCCCGTGTGCGGCGTCGTGATCGCGACGAACGGCCCCATGTCGGCGAGCTGGCCCTCGTCGCGGCGGCATGGCGGCCTGCGATGAGCTCGGCCGTCACGAGATTCCAGTGGACCGTGCCCTTGGGCGCGAGCCCCTGCTGTTGAGGCCGTGACGAGCGAGCGGCGCACGGGCGCGGCCTTCGGTTTGGTCGGAGCGGACATGATGTGATCCTGCGGCTCGAGGTCTATGACAGCGAGCGGCGCCGCGGCGCCGGCTATTTGCGTGACTGCGCGTCGACGACGGCGACCGCCGCCATGTTCACGATCTCTGCACGTCGCACCCTGCTTCCAGCACGTGCACGGGGAGCCCATGCCGACGAGGATCGGGCCGATCGCCGTGGCCCCGCCCAACTCACGGAGCAACTTGTACGCGATATTGCCCGCGCTCAAGTTCGGGAAGATCAGGACGTTCGCCTGCCCTGTCAGCGGCTGAGCGGGAACTGGCGTGCGCAGATTCTCCTCGTTCATGGCGAGATCGGCCTGCATCTCGCCGTCCACGACGAGCTCGGCTCGCGCTCGCGGACAGTCTTCACCGCGTCGGCCACTCTTCTGCCGCCTGCGGATGCTTCACCGAACCGAAGTTCGAGAACGAGAGCATCGCGACGCGCGGCTCGATGCCGAAGTTCGCACAGCCCGCCCGCCGAATGCGCGATCTGCGCG
Organism: uncultured Gemmatimonadaceae bacterium; assembly: GCA_963732065.1. Lineage (GTDB taxonomy): Bacteria > Gemmatimonadota > Gemmatimonadetes > Gemmatimonadales > Gemmatimonadaceae > DATKOH01. Next base: position 59,684 of record CAVSYH010000003.1, read on the forward strand.
AGCTGCTCGGCGGTCGGCGTCGATGTTGACCGTCGTGTCGCCGCAGGAACACGACGTGCTTCTCGAACACGAGCATGTACAAGCCGCTCGCGAGGCCGCCCACCGGGTGCGCCCCGATCACTTCGAGCGCGGGGCGGATGGTGTCGGGATATTGCTGCGTGAGGCCGGCGACGAGCCGTCGGCGTCGCCGGCGGCCACCATCAGGCTGCCGAAATAGATCCGGATCGGTCACGCGCGCGCGTGCGTCGGCCATGGTCATTCCCTTGTGACGGCGGCGCTCGAACAGATAGTCGGCGAAGCGCTCGCGATGCTCGGCGTCCGCCGGGTCGTCGAGCGTGAGCCCTTCGAGGGAGATGCGCACCTCCGACGCGGTGCGGCGAATGGCGTCGATGTTCCCGAGGAGCATCGGCTGGGCGATCCCTTCGTCGAGCACGATGCGCGCGGCCCTGATGATCCGTTCGTCCTCGCCCTCGGGGAAGACGACGCGGCGCGGATCCTGCACGCGCCTGGTTGATGAGGCCGCGCATGATGCCGCGCGCGCGGCCAGGCGCGACTTCGAGCAGCGCGCGATAATCCTCGAGCGTCGATGATCACGCGCGCGACGCCGCTGGCCACCGCGGCCCACGCGACCGCCGGCGCGACCCAGAGGAGCACGCGCGGATCGAACGGGAAGGGAATCAGATAGTCGCGGCCGAAGGCGACATTGCTTGAGGCCGTAGAGCCGCGAGACCGAGTCGGGCACCGGCTCTCGCGCGAGCGCCGCGAGCGCGCGCGTGGCGGCCATCTTCATCTCCTCGTTGATCTGCGTGGCGCGCGCATCGAGCGCGCCGCGGAAGATGAACGGGAAGCCGAGGACGTTGTTGACCTGATTGGGATAATCGCTGCGGCCGGTGGCGATGATCGCGTCGGCGCGCGCGGCGTGCACTTCGTCCGGCAGGATCTCGGGCGTGGGATTCGCGAGCGCGAAGATGATCGGGATCCTTCGCCATCGCCGCGATCATCGCGCCCGAGATCACGCCGCCGCGCGAGAGGCCGACGAACACGTCGGCGCCGACGAGCGCCTGGCTGATCGTGCGCATCTCCGTGCGCTGCGCGAAGCGGTCCTTGTACGGGTCCATCTCGATCGTGCGCCCCTCGAAGATCACGCCGTGCGCGTCGCACATCGTGATGTGCTCGCGCTTCACGCCGAGGCGCACGTAGTGATTGGCGGTGGCGATCGCCGCCGCGCCGGCGCCGGAGAAGACGACGCGCACCTCGTCGATCTTCTTGTCCACGATCTCGAGCGCGTTCAGCAGCGCGGCGCCGGAGATGATCGCGGTGCCGTGCTGATCGTCGTGGAAGACCGGGATCTTGAGCGTGCGCTTGAGCTCTTCTTCGATGCGGAAGCAGTCGGGGGCGCGGATGTCCTCGAGATTGATGCCGCCCACCGTGGGCTCGAGCATCTGGCAGAAGCGGATCACATCCTCGGGATCCTCGGCGTTCACCTCGATGTCGAACACGTCGAGGTCGGCGAACTGCTTGAAGAGATTCCCTTTGCCTTCCATCACCGGCTTTCCCGCGAGCGCGCCGATGTTGCCGAGTCCGAGCACCGCCGTGCCGTTGGTCACGACCGCGACGAGATTGCCGCGCGCGGTGTACAGGTAGGCGTCGTCGGGGTTGGTCTGGATCGCGAGGCACGGTTCGGCGACGCCCGGCGTGTACGCGAGCGCGAGGTCGCGCTGATTGTTGAGTGGCTTGGTGGGGACGACGGCGATCTTCCCGGGACGGCCACTGCTGTGGTAGTCGAGGGCATCCTGTTTCTTCATAGGAGGAAAGTTACTCGATCGAGTCGGCCGTTAACTGCTGAGGAACCAGGACGGCGAAGGCGGGCTGTTGGCTGTCGGCTGTTGCCTGCGACAGCCAACAGCCGACAGTCCGCCGTCAGCGCTCCCCGTCCAGTTCCTTGAGCTTCTCGAGCCTCGCCGCGTACCGCTCCGGCACGAAATCCCGCGTGAGGAACGTCTCGACGATGGCCGTCGCCTGGCGCGGGCCGATGAGGGAACCGGCGAGCGCGAGCACGTTCGCGTCCGAGTGTTCGCGCGCGCTGATCGTCGTGGTCACATCGTGGCAGAGCGCCGCGCGAACGCCTTTGATCTTGTTCGCGGCGATGCACGCGGTCACGCCGGTGCCATCCACTACGACGCCGAAGTGGGCGCGTCCGGAGGCCACTTCGCGCGCGACCAGCACCGCCGCGGCGGTCGTCTCGAGCAGCGACTTCTCGGGGCCCACGAGATCGGTCACGGTGTGCTGCAGCTGATAGAGGCGCGCGGCCACCGCTTCCTTGATCGCTGTGCCCGACTGGTCGCAGGCGAGCGCTACCGTGCTCGGCACGAACGGTCTCGGGTCGAACGCGCCGTACGCGCGGATGGGGAGCACCGAGGTCGGCGTTTCGGGCCCGGTGAGGATCACCCCCAACTCGCGCGCGGCCGAGCGCGCGCCCGGCGTCACGATCGCGCCGCGCACGTCGATGATCTTCGCCCCATCGCGCGCGAGGCGGCGCACTTCGCGCTCAGTGATCGCCCGCTGTTCGCTCATCGGTCCACGCTACGCCCTGACGTTCCGTCGCGCAAGAATGCGCGCGCTCAGACCTCGAGGCGGTCGCCCTCTTTCGCGACCACCACGTAGAGCGATGGCATGAGGAACACGCTGATCAGGAGGCGCGAGAACAATCCGCCCACGATCACCAGCGCGAACGGGCGCTGCGAGTCGGTCCCGACGCCCGTGGAGAGCGCGGCGGGCAGCAAGCCCAGCGCCGCGACGAGCGCCGTCATCATGATCGGCCGGAGCCGCAGCAGCGCCGCCTCGTGCGTGGCGCGCACAATGTCCATGCCGTCGCGCCGCAGCTCGTTCACGTAGGAGATGTACACGACGGCCGTCTGCACCGATACGCCGAACAGCGCGAGGAATCCGATACCCGAACTCGCCGAGAACGGCGTGCCGGTGAGCCAGAGCGTGAAGATCCCGCCGATCGGCCCCGAGAGCACCACGCCGACCACGGTGATCCACGGGAACTTGAAGTTGTTGTAGAGCGAGAAGAGGATGAGGAAGATCAGCACGATCGTGACCGGCAGCACGAACTGCAGCTGGTCGCGCGACGCGGTGTAGTCCTCGTACTCGCCGCCCCAGCGCACGCGATAGCCGGGCGGCACGCTGCACTTTCGCGGCCACGGCCTTCTGCGCTTCCTGCACGGCGCTCGCGAGATCGCGCCCCTCCACCGAGTACTGGATGCCGATGAAACGCGAGTTGTCCTGACGGTAGATGAACGACGCGCCGTTGTTCACGCGCATATCGGCCAGCTCGCGCAGCGGGATCTGCTGCCCGCCGGGTGCCGCGACGAGGATGTTGCCGATCTCCTCCGGCGTCGGCGCGACTCGGGCTGCAGACGCACCACGAGATCGAACGTCCGTTCGCCCTGCACGATGGTCGTCGCCGCGCTGCCGCCCACCGCCGCTTCGATGAGTCCGTTCACGTCGTCCACGTTGATGCCGTAGCGCGACGTCTTCGCGCGATCGATGCTGACGTGAGACTCGGCTGGCCCAGTTCCTGCACCAGCGTCACGTGCGTGATCCCCGGCACCGCTTCGATCACCTTCTTGATCTCGTTCCCCTTCTTCTCCAGCACGTTCGAGATCGGTGCCGAACACCTTCACGTCGAGCGAACTCTTCAGGCCGGTCTCGGCCTCGTCCACGGCGTCTTCGGCCGGCTGCGTGTAGTTGAACGTGATGCCGGTGAACGACGCGAGCCGCTTGTCCACGCTGTCGATGAGCTGCGGCTTCGTGCGGATCGGGCCGGTCCACTCGTTGTACGGCTTGAGCCCAACGTAGAACTCGGCGTTGAAGAATCCGGTGGGATCGGTGCCGTCGTCGGGGCGGCCGTGCTCGTCCGCCACGACGGTGACCTGCGGGAACGAGCGCAGAACCGCGCGGATCTGCGGCACGATCCGCGACGATTCCTCGAAGGAGATCGTGTACGGCATCGTGGCGCGCACCCAGAGCGCGCCTTCGTCGAGCTTCGGCATGAACTCGGCGCCGATCGAACGGGATGAGCGCCAGCGCGACGCCGAGCAGCAGCGGTAGACCCGCCGATCACGCGCCACGGGTAGCGCATCGACCAGTCGAGCCCGCGCGTGTAGTGCCGCTTGATCCACTCGAAGCCGGGATTGTGCCGCTCGCGCGCGTGGCCGCCGAGCACCCAGAAGCAGAGCACCGGCAAGCAGCGTGAGCGTGAGCAGCAGCGAGCCGATCAGCGCGAAGATCGTCGTGTCGGCCATCGGCCGGAACAGCGTGCCCGACGGGCCGGCGAGCACGTAGATCGGCAGGAAGCCGGCGATGATCACGGCCACCGCGTACAGGATCGGCCGGTCCACTTCCGCGGCGGCCGCGATGATGACCTCACGCACGCTCACGCCTTTTTCCTCGCGCCGTTGCGGAGAGCTGGCGGAATATGTTCTCCACCATCACGACGGCCCCATCGACGATGATGCCGAAGTCGATCGCGCCGATCGAGAGGAGATTCGCCGGCACGTGCCGCAGATCGAGGCAGATGAACGCGAAGAGCAGCGAGAGCGGGATCGTGGTCGCCACGATGAGCCCCGAGCGCACGTCGTACAGGAAGAACATCAGCACGACGAGCACGAAGATGATGCCGCGCAGGAGATTGTCTTCCACGGTGCGCGTCGTGAGCGCGATCAGTTCGCTGCGGTCGTAGAACGGCCGAATTCACGTCCTTCGGCAGGAGCGAGTCGTTGAGCTCGGCGGTCTTCGCCTCCACCGCTTGAGCACGGTCTGCGCCTGCTCGCCGCGCGCATGAGGATCACGCCTTCGACGGCATCGTTCACGCTGTCGAAGCCGAACTGCCCGAGCCGCGGTGCCGCGCCGATCACCACCTCGCCGATGTCCTTCACGAGCACCGGCGTGCCGTTGCTCACGGCCACCACGGTGCGCCCGATGTCCTCGGTGGTCGCCATGCGGCCGAGTCCGCGCACGTAGTAGAACTGGCCGCCCTCGGAGTAGAATCCGCCGCCCGCGTTGCCGTTGTTCGCGGAGAGCGCGGTGGCGACGGCGGGCACGGTGAGTCCCGCGCCGGCGAGGCGCACGGGGTCGATCACGACCTGGTACTGCATCGTCTCGCCGCCGAGCGAGCTCATGTCGGCCACGCCCGGCACGGAGCGGTACTGGCGCTCGAGCACCCAGTCCTGGATGACCTTGAGCTCCATCGCGCGACCGGTCCGGGCTCTCGATCACGTAGCGGTACACGAGCCCCGACGGCGAGAAGAGCGGCGACACGCTCGGCGTGATCCCCTCGGGAGCTGCACGTCGGGCAGCTGCTCGAACACGCGCTGCCGCGCGAAATAGTCGTCGGTGCCGTCGTGGAACGTGAGCGTGACGTCGGACAGGCCGTAGAGCGAGATCGAGCGCATGACCTTGAGACTCGGGCACGCCGTTCATCGCGAGTTCGATCGGCGCGGTGATGAGCTGCTCGACTTCTTCGGCGGCGTGGCCCGGCCACTGCGTGATGATCTCGACCATCGGCGGCGAGAGGTCGGGATACGCGTCCACCGGCAGCCGCAGGAACGACCAGATGCCGACGCCGACGAGCAGCAGCGACGAGGAACGCGACGATCGGCCATTGGTCGACCGCGGCCGCGACCAGGTAGTCGACGAACGACTCGCCGTGTGCGCGGCGCGATCCTCGGGTACTTCCGGCCGGCTCACTGGTCCTGCGCGAATTCGAGGAAGAGCCCGCCCTCCGCCGATCACCTTTCGCCCGCCTTGAGGCCGTCTTTCACCTCGTAGCGGTCGTTCATGCCGGTTGCCGAGCGTGACCACGCCGGCGCTCGAAGGCGCCCTTCGGCCGCTCTCGACGAACACGAAGGGCAGGTTGTCGTCATCGCGCAGCACGGCGGAGACCGGGAATCAGCAGCCCCTTGCACGTGCGCGACGACTGGATCGCCGCTTCGACATACATGTCCTTCCGCAGCACGCGGCCCGGTGTTCGGCACCTCGATGCGCACGCTGGTGGCGCGCGTCGACGGATCGACCAGCGCCGCGACGTAGATCGGCCACGCCCGATGAGCGGATGCGGCAGCGCCGCGCCGGTGATCTGCGCCTGGTCCCCCGCGAAACGAACGCGAGGTCCGATTCGAAGATGTTCGCGAGCACCCACATGCGCGACAGATCGGCCACGGTGAAGCACGGCGTCGTGCCCGCCTGCAGCAGTTGCCCCGGCGTGATCAGCTTCTCCACCACCGTGCCGGCGATCGGCGCGCGAATGTACGCCTGCACCGGCACGCTCTTCTTGCCGATCCTGCAGCGCGGCGATCGTCGATCGAGTCCACGCCCAGCGCGCGCAGCTGCTGGAGCGCGGCATCGCGGTCCGATTCGGCGGCTTCGGCGTCCTCCTGCGACTCTGTTCGAGATCGCGCTCGCGCGATCCCATCCGCCTTGAAGAGCTCGGCGTTGAGATCGGCGATGCGCTTCGTCTGCAGCGCCGCGCCTGCGCCTTGCGGTACGCGCTCACCGCCGCGGCGAAGTCGGGCGACGAGATCGCCGCGAGCGGATCGCCGCGATTCACCTGCGCTCCGACCTCCACGAGCAGCTGCAGCACCGGTCCGGAGATCGGCGCGAGCACCTGCGTGGAGATGTTCCCGTCGAACGCGACGGTGCCCGTGGTCGTGGATCGTGGGGCGGTAGCTCTCCACGCGTCACCGGGATCACGATCTTGCACGTGCTCGCGCTGATCCGGCGAGAGCGTGAGCGGGCGCTGGTCCGCCGTGGTGCTGTCGGCGGCGACGTTCGCCGCACTCTTCTTCGGGGAGCAGGCGGCCGCGCCGGTCATGGCCGCGAGGAGAACGAAACGCGGATCGCGCGTGCCGGAGATGTGACTGCTCATTGGGGGGTGTCCGAAGGCGTGGTGTCGAGCGGCGCACCGACGGCGCGCTGCAAGGTCGGCGACGGCGTCGTTCAGCGCGCCGAGCGCGGTGGCGAACTGGTTCTTCGCGTCGAGCAGAGCGTTCTGCGAGTCGATCACTTCGAGCGAACTCGCGCCGCCCAGACTGTAGGTCTTGAATGCGATGTCGTACTGCTCCTGCGCGGACGGCAGCAGCTGATCGCGAATGAACACCGCCTGCCGGTAGCTCGTGGTGGCGGTGGAGTACGCGTTGCGCAGATCCTGCTCCACCTGCGCGAACACGTCGCGCTGCGTGGCGGCGAGCTCGAGCTCGAGGTGCTTCGCCTCGGCGACCTCGCCGTTCTGGTGCTGCCAGAAGAGCAGCGGAACGCTGATGCCGACGCCGGTCGTCCAACTCTGCGGCAGGCCGGGCGCGCCGTACGGATCGTTGTGCTGGAAGCTCACGTTGAGGTCGGGGAAGTAGTACTGCTGCGCGAGCTTCTCGGCGGAATGCGCCGCGGCGATCTGGCGCTCGATGCCGGCGAGTTCAGGGCGGTGCTCCATCGCGAGCCTGCTGCAGCCGGTCGTAGTCGTCGGGCACGGGGACCACGGCGAGCGTGTCCGCCGCGTCGATGCCGGCGCCGAGGATGCGGCCAATGAGGCGGTTGAGCGCCGCACGCGCGTTGGCGACGCCGCGTTCGTTCGCGATGAGATCGTTCTCACTCTGCGCGACGCCGACCTGCGCCTTCACGACGTCGAGGCGCGCGGTGGTGCCGGCATTGAAGCGCGCCTGCGTCTTCTTGAGGAAGTCCTGCGACGAGCAGCGCGCGCGAGCAGGAGATCGTCGCGATGTTTCAGGGAGACGAGGAGCGAGTCGTAGGCCTGCGCTGTTTCCGTGGCGATCACCGCGCGCTGCGTGCGGTACGCCGCCTCGAGATTCCCGACGTCGCCGTCCGCCGCCTGCCCGTGGAGCCAGAACTTCTGCGGGAAGGGGATCGTGAAGCCGGCGATGATGTCGGTCTCGAAGCCGGGTGCGGATAGATCGCGCTGTCGGGCCCCTGCACCGTGAAGCCGAGCGTGGGGTCGGGGAAGGCGGTGGCCTGCGTGACGCGCGCGTTCGCCTGCGCGACCTGTTCCCGCGCGATGACGATCGTGGGATTGTGCGCGAGCGCGCTGTCGATCGCCTGCTGTTTCGTGAGGCGGATCGGCGGTGGCGGCAGCGGAGCCGGCGGGTGTGCGCGCGGCTCGTGCATGATGCGCTGCCGCTCCTTGGCGACGTTCGCGGAATCGGCGCGCCAACGCGCGATCGAGTCCGCGACGTGCAAGGCGCGGGCGGTGGAGTCGGACTGCTGAGCCGCGAGCGGCAGGGCGATGAGGCCCCAGCCCGCGGCGAGGATCGATGGAATGCGCATGTCTCCGTGATGTCGGCGCGCGCCGTGCGGCCGCGACTATCGCGGCGGCGGTGCGGCGTGCGGTCGGCTTGGCGCCGGCACGATGGCCGGCGGGCGCGCTCAGATCAGCTGCTGAGGCGCGCGCGGAGCGGGGCGGGAGGTGCGCGCGGAGCGCCGGGACTCCAGGCGATGCGCGTGGCCGCCGCGGGCGCGGCCGCGTCGAACTCGGATGTCGCCGCGTCCTGCGCGACGAGCGTCGCCGAGCCGTGGGACGTGATGCCGATGATCGACTGCGCCAGGCATGCCGCGCAATCGTCGGGATTGTGCGCGAAGTGCAGGCTCACGCCGAATGCCTCGACGTGCGACGGCGCGCTGTTGCCGGCCCCGCGAATCCGCCATCGGCGCGAACGCCGACACCGCGAACTGCGACGCCGCCACGAGGGCAGCGGCGAGGACGCGGAGTCGGGATCGGCGGCGGGGATTCACGGCCATCATACTGTCAAGCTACCTGGCTGGTTCCGGGTTGGCAAAACACGGCAGGCTGAGACGTTAGACTGGACCTAGAAGGCGTGGAGTCGAGTCTTCTAGCGTCTAAGTCTAACGTCTCAGTCTGTAGTTAAAACGCGCCAGCCGCCCGTTCGTTACACCGTTCACAGATTCACCGACACCTGCAGCTGCACGGTTCTCGGCCGTCCCGCCGAGGCGCCGCTGAAGAATTGACCCTTCAGCAGATACTCCGAGTTGAAGAGGTTGTCGATGTAGAGCACGGGGCGCAGAACGGTCTTGCCGAAGAGCCACGTATAACCGGCGCTCAGGGTCGTGATGAAGTTCGGCGCGACGTGGATGTCGCGGTTGAAGTCGAACAGTCCGGTGCCGATCGGCTGCGTGATGTCGGCGCCGTTCGTGAGTCCGGTGCCGTACGTGCCCGACGCGCTCGCGAACCAGCGCTTTCCGGAATACACCACCGACGCCACGGAAGAGATCCGCTGGTCGTGGTCGAGATCGAACCAACCGCCGGGCACGCCAGTGGAATCCACCGGGAAGAATCCGCCGGTGATCGGCCCGCGGCCGTATGCATGATTGATCGAGAAATTCACGTAACCGGACCACGGTCCGGCGGGCCGGACCTCGACCGTGGCTTCGATCCCGGTGATGTGTACTTGTTCGAGATTCACCGACGTCACGATCGCCGAGCCGGGCACGGTCTGGTCGTCGATCCCGGGGCTGCTCAGCTTGTGGTAGCCGGAGAACTTCGAGCACGCCGAATCCGACGCGTTGTACGTACCCGATCTCGTAGAAATCATCGCGCTCGGGCAGCGTCGGCGCGGTGACGACGCCCGAGTCGGCGACGCTCGTGATCGTGCGCAGGTCCTCCACGTTCGTCGGCATGAAGAGCCTGCCGTAGTAGAGATAGATCGTGCTGCCGCGCGCTGGGATAGAAATTGACGCGGATGCGCGGGCTCCACTGCGACTGATGGCCGGCGAACGGCGCGCGCATGGTCGTCGTATCGCAGCCCGAAGTGGAAGTCGAACCACTCGGCCGGCGCGATCACCGTCTGCGCATAGCCATCCACGTCGCTGCCGTTCAGATCGGCGTTCGACGCCGGCCCCGGCATTCCCGAGCGAATCCACCGAGGTGAACGATTCGTGGCCGGTCGTCTGCGAGACGAGCGCGCCGACCTTGAACGAGAACATGTGCCCCGTGCGCCAGGCGTAGCTCGCGGTGAGGCCGTAGCTCTGGAAATTGCGATCCTCGTGGAGGTTGTACGGCGTCGTATCGGGGAAGAACATGAATGTGGGATCGTCGTTCTCTCCCGGCGTGTAGAGGAGCGACCCCTTCCGGTAGAAGAGTCCGGTGAACACTTCGCCGCCGGGTTCCTCGGGACCCGCTTGCGGCGAGCCGGTGAGGTGATGCCACCCGAAGTTCACGAAACTGTTCTTGTCCTTCTGATGGTCGTCGATGATCCCGGTGGACGAGTCGAACGGGATCTGGAAGGTCGTGGTGGACGCGTTCCCCTCGAGGTACAACTGGTCCCGGTCGCCGGGCGAGTATTCGATCTTGCCGAAGCCGAAGAGATCCTCGCCGTGATTGCTGTAGTTGAACGGCTTGAAGGTGCTCGTGTCGAACGCCACGGGATACTGCCGCATGTCCGTGACCTGCCGCGTCGCGGCACCGAAGAATCCCCAGGTGCCATTGCTGCTGCTCAGGTCGAACGTCTGACCATTGCTGTCGTACGATCCCGCATAGGCCGAGGCGCCCATGTGAAATGCGCCGACGGGAACGCGCGTGGCGACATTCACGATCGCCGCGTTGCGATTGCCGTATTCCGCGTCCCAGCCGCCGGTGATGAACGAGATGCGATCGACGATGGTCGGATCGAACAGCTCATTGAGGCTTCCGGAGATCCCAGGATAGACGGGAATGCCGTCGAGGTAGTACGTGTATTCCGCGTGCTGCCCGCGGATGTGTACCTCTCCCGTGGGCGCGCGCGCCGCGCCGGTGATCGCTTGCTGCAGGATCTGCGACGTCGTGTTCGTGGGCGAGCCGTGGTACTCATCCTGCTGGAAGACCTGTACGCCGCTGCGCGTGTCGATCGCGATCGGCACGGCGGTCGCCACGGAGATCGACTGCAAGGTGACGGCGACCGCGGTCATCTTGAAGGCGAGCGAGACGTTCTTTCCGTCTCTCAACTCGATCGCGCGGTCCTCCGGGCGAAAGCCGATCAACCGCACGAGGACGGTATACTGCCCGGGCTTCACGTTGTGGATCACGAACCGTCCGAATGCGTCGGCGAGCACGCGCGAGACGACTTGCTGCTGGCCGGTGAGGATGCTGATCTGCGCGCCCTGCAGCGCTTGGCCAGTCGCGGAATCGGTGACGGTCCCGCTCACATCGGAGTTGTCGGGATCGACGGCAGCGCGAGCGGTCGTGGGGGCGAAGAGCGTGAGCGTCAGGCACGCGGCGAGGCCGGCGAGCTGACGGACGTGTTCAAGTGTTCTGCTGGACATGGATCGCTCCGGGCATATGTGCGAGTCGCCCGGCGGCGCACGCGAATGCGGCTCCGCCGAAAGACCGAGATTGGGATGCGCCGAGCGGAACCCCGAGAGGCCCGGCATCAGCGCGCGATCAGTTGTCAGTGGCGCTCAGCTGGATTCAGCGAGCGGCGGCGGCGGACCGGGGAGGGGCGCGCGGAGACTTCGGAGTGCCAGCGCGATGTACGGCGGGAACGACGAGCGCGATCGCGATCCCATCGCGCTGCGGCGCCAGCAGGAGCGCGGGCGTCGGCACGCGGGGCGAGTCGCCCACCATGTGCGACGCGGCACACGCGGCGCAATTGTCGGGATCGTGCGAATAGTGGAGATGGATCGCCGAACTCTTCGACGTGCGCCGGCGCACTCGCACCCTGGATGCCATCGACGAGCGGCCCGAACCCGACGACCGCGAACTGCGTCGCCGCGATGAACGCGGCGGCGAGGGATCTGAAGCGGCGGCGGTCGATGCGCGGCATGAGTTCAAGGTAGCGTCGCGAGGGCTCGCGTCAAACTGCAGACTGAGACTTTAGACTGGGACGCTAGACTACTCCCGCAGTCGTATTCTAACGTCCCAGTCTAAAGTCTCAGTCTGCAGTCATGACTCGCGCCTGCCCCCGCGCGCATACCCCCGAAGCCTCCTAAGCATCTTGCCGTCCGCCTTGGCATGATCATCGCCCTTCGGCGTCTCGATCACCTTTGCGACACCCTCTAAACGCGGATCGGTCATGATCCGTTGGAAGGGTCTCTTCCCCAGCGAGCCTTCGCCGATCAACTCGTGGCGGTCGCGGTGGCTCGCGAACGGCGTCTTGGAATCGTTCAGGTGCATGGTGCGGAGGCGCGAAAGTCCGAGCACGTCGTCGAAGCGCGACCACACGCCGTCGTAGTCCTTCACGAGATCGTAGCCCGCCGAGTAGATGTGACAGCTGTCCACGCACACGCCCACGCGTTTCTGCTGCGGCTTGGGAAGCCGCGCGATGATCGCGGCGAGCTCTTCGAAGGTGGCGCCGAGCGCGGTGCCGCTGCCGGCGGTGGTCTCGAGGCAGAGTACCGTGCGGCCCGGCGCGCGCTCGAGCGCCTCCGCGATCGCGTCGGCGTTGCGCGCGAGTCCGCTCGCGCGGTCGTCCATGAAATTCCCGGGATGGCTCACCAGATAGGTGAGGCCGAGCTGCTCGCAGCGCCGCAATTCCGCGACGAAGCTCTCGGTGCTGCGGCGGCGCAGCGTCTTGTCGGGGCTCGCGAGATTGATGAGATACGAATCGTGCGCCATGGTGACGCGCACATCGGTGAGCGCGAGCTGCGCGTTGAACTCCGCGATCTCGGCGGCGTCGCACTCGCGCTCCTGCCAGCGGCTCGCGGCCTTCGTGAACAGCTGCAGCGCGGTGGCCTTAATGAGTTTGGCGCGGGGCGGGGCGGTCGGCGGTGCCGCCGCCCGCGGTGCTGCAATGCGCGCCGAGCGGCGCCTCGCTCACGGCAGCGGCTTGAGGTAGTCCAGCGGATCCACCGCGTGCCCCGCGGGACGCAACTCGAAATGCAGATGCGCGGGGAGTTCGGGATCCGAAACGCCCGCGTAGCCGATCACCTGCGCGCGATTCACGATGTCGCCTTTCTTCACGTTCAGGCGGCTGAGCGAACCGTACACCGAATAGTCTCCGCCGGCGTGCTGGACGATCACGGTGAGCCCGTACGTACTCAGCGCTTCGGCGACGACCACCTTGCCCGATGCGACGGCGCGCACCTCGCGTGCCTTCCGGTGCCGCGATGCCGATCCCGTTCCACCGCACCGTGGTGTTGTTGGGATTCACGACGCGTCCGAAGCTGTAGAGCAGAGTTGCCCTTCACCGGCCAATCGAAGGTCCCGGTGCCGCCCTTCTTGAGCGTCGGCGCCGCCTTCGGCGCGCGCGAATCGCGCTCGGCCTTCGCCCGCGCGGTCTCGAGCGTGCCGATCATGTCGGTGAGCTTCTGCTCATCCTCGGAGAGCGATGCGAGGCGCTTCTCGGTCTCGCGCGTCTTCTGCTTCGCGCTGGCGAGGCTATTCGCCTGTTCCTCCTGCAGACTGCGCAGGCGGCGCTCCTCTTCGCCCTTCTCGGCGAGATTGATCTCGATCTCGTCCTGGAAGTGCACGAGGTTCTCGCGCTGGTGGTCGATCTGCTTGCGCAGGTCGTCCACGCGCTTCACGAGCGCCTGGTCGCGCAGCGCCGCGAGATGCAGGTACTTGTAGCGCGCCACGAGGTCCGCGAAGCTGTTCGCGCTCAGGAGCACTTCGCTCGAGTAGAGTCCGCCGCGCTTGTAGATGTCCACGAGCCGGTGCTGCAGCACCACCTTCTTCACCTCGAGCTCGTCCTGCGCGCGCACGAGGTCGGCCGTGGTGACGGTGACATCGGCGTTGATCGCCGCGAGCTGGCTGTCGAGCGTCTGCACGACGCGCGCGGTCATCTCCACCTGGCGGTTGACGTTCTCGAGCTCTTCGGAGAGATCGTGCACCGTGCCCTGGAGCGCCGTGCGGCGGCGCTCGAGTTCCTGGCGCTCGTTGCGCAGCTGGTCGAGCCGGGCGCGCTCATCGCGCAGGCGCTGCTCCGCCTGCTGCAGCGTGGGCTGTTGCGCCGCTCCGCGCGGCGCGCTCGCGAGGAGCGCGAGGGCCGCGAGCGCCGCGGCGAGAGCGTGTCTCGCGTTCACACGTCGCGCAGGTGGCGCCCGACGGACATGGCGCTGCCGAGCAGGCCAATGAGTCCTCCGCCGAGGATGCCGAGCAGCGCGATGTCGCGGTCGAAGAAGACCGTCGTGATGAACCGGTCGCTGATGAGCTGGCTCGCGGCCCACGTGAGCACGAGCGCGAGCGCGCCGCCGGCGACGCCCTTGAGGAAGCCCTCGATCAGGAAGGGGCGCCGCACGAAACCGTTCGTCGCGCCCACGAGCCGCATGATCGAGATCTCGCGCGCGCGCGCCAGCACGGCCATGCGGATCGTCGTGCCGATGATGATCACCGCCACGGCGGCGAAGGCGATGCCGAGCACGATGCCCGCCGCCACCGCGAGCCGGCGGATGTCGATAGAGCTTCTTCACCCACTCTTCGCCGTAGCGCACGTCGTCCACGAACGGATAGTTGAGCACGCGCGACGCGACGGCGGCCACGTTGGTCGGGATCGCGGTAGCCTTCCTTGAGGCGGACGTCGAGCGAGCCGGGGAGCACGTTCGCGTCGAACACGTCGCTGAACTCGCCGAGTTCCTTCCGCGCGCGCGCGAGCGCCATCTCGGGCGTCACGTATTCCACGTGCTGCACTTCGGGGAACGCGTTGAGGTCGCCGAGCGCGGTGGTGATCGCCTCGAGCGAGGTGCCTTCGGCGATGAACGCGCGGATCTCGACGTGCTCTTCGAGGCCGCGCAGGGCGCGGCTCACGTTGAGCGCCACGAGACCGAACAGCCCGACCGCGAACAGCTGAACGCGATCGTGACGATGCTCAGGGTGCTGAGCAGCGGCGAGCGGCGGAGGCCGAGCGCGACTTCGCGGAGCGTGAGGCGCATCAGGCGTCTCCGTCCATCGGCGCCGCGGGCACGGGCTGCGCCGCCGAGTCGTACACGAGCTGCCCGCGATTCAGTTCGATCATGCGGTAGTTCGAGCGGCGCACGAGATCGAGATCGTGCGTGGCCATGATGATCGCCGTGCCGGTCGCGTTGATGTCGCGCAGCAGCTGGAAGACGCCGCGCGTCGCGCGCTCGTCGAGGTTGCCGGTGGGTTCGTCGGCGATGAGCACGCACGGGATCGTTCACGAGCGCGCGCGCGATCGCGACGCGCTGCTGCTCGCCGCCCGAGAGTTCCTTGGGATAGCTCGTGCCCTTGCGACGCGAGCCCGACCTGCGTGAGCAGGCGGCTCACGCGCGCGGCGAGTCCGTCGCGCGACGCGCCGGTGACCTCGAGCGCGAAGGCGACGTTCTCCTCGGCGGTGCGGTCCTCGAGCAGGCGGAAATCCTGGAACACCACGCCGAGCTTGCGGCGGAGCAGCGGCACGTCGCGCTGCGCGGATCTCGCTCGCAGCTGGTGCCGCTCACGCGCACTTCGCCCGTCGTGGGACGCTCCTCCATGAGGATCAGCTTGAGGATCGTGGTCTTCCCGGCGCCGCTCGGACCCGGTGAGGAACACGAACTCGCCCTTGTCCACGTGGAACGTCACGTCGTTGAGCGCGACGCCGGTGCGCGGATATTCCTTCGTGACGCGCGTGAAGCGGATCATCCAGCGGATCGCCTGCTTCGAGATCGGCGATGAGGTCGTCGGCGTTCTCGATGCCCGACGCTGAGGCGCACGAAGCCGTCGGGGATCCCGATCGCCGCGCGCTCGGCGCGGCGTCATGTGCGCGTGCGACGTGAAGCGCGGCTCGCACACGAGCGAGTCCACGCCGCCCAGGCTCGTCGCGTGCGTGAAGATCTGCAGGCGGCGCAGGAATGTGCTCCGCCGCCTCGCCGCCGCCTTCGAGCTTCCATCGCGAGCATGCCGCCGAAGCCATCGATCATGCTCGCGCGCGATCGCGTGATCGGGATGCGACTCGAGGCCGGGGTAGTGCACGCGCCGTGAACTCCTTCTGGTCGGCGCACCACTGCGCGATCCTCATCGCGTTCTCGTTCTGCCGCTGCACGCGCACGTCGAGCGTCTTGAGCCCGCGCTCGAGCAGCCAGCAGCGCGAACGGGTCGGGCGTCTGGCCCCAGAGGATCATCTTCTGCCGCACTTCCTCGATGTAGTCGCTGGTGCCCAGCAACGACGCCGCCGAGGATGTCGTGATGGCCGTTGAGATACTTCGTGGCCGAGTGGATGACGACGTCGGCGCCGTGCTCGAGCGGGCGGATGTTGATCGGCGATCGCGAAGGTGGAGTCCACGACGAGCGCGAGGCCGATCTCCTGCGTGAGGTAGCTGATCGGCCGCAGGTCGAGCACGCGGCAGCGTCGGGTTCACCGGCGACTCGACGAACACCGCGCGCGTGTGCTTGCGGAGCTTCTTGCGCCAGCCGCGCGACTCGAGCGGATCGACGAGCGTGACGCTCGATGCCCATCGCCGTCGAACTCGTCGCGTGAGCAGCTTGTGCGTGCCGCCATAGATCCACTTGCTCGCGAGCAGGTGATCGCCGGGGCGGAGCAGGGCGAGCAGCGCGCAGGCGGTGGCGCCCATGCCGCTCGCGAGCACGAGCGCCGGCCTCCGCGCCTTCGAGCAGCGCGAGGCGGCTTCTGCACGCGCTCGGCGTTCGGCGTGTTGCCGTAGCGCGGATAGCGTAGCCCGTCGCCGGTGCCGACTTCCTGGACGAAGTTGACCGACTGATACGAGCGGCGAGACGACGGGCGTGTCGGCGTCGCGGGACTCGCGCGCGCCGTGCAGGGCGAGCGTCGAGAGGCCGGGTCGGGATTCAGAGGTGGGCATGAGGCTCGCGGCTCAGACGTTGCGACCGCGCCCGGTGCGGGCGTCGGTGTTCGGTTTCACGATCGTCACTACTTCGGACGGCAGAGTGCCGGCGATGTCACGCAGCACCACGTGACCGCGCGGGATCCGCATCGTCGATCGCCAGCGGTGGCGAGTTCGTGACGACGGGGTCCATACACCCAGACGAGTTCCCCCTCCGTGAGGATTCGGAGCCGCGCGTCCTCCGCGCACATCCATACCATCGTACCGCGCTCGGGGTCCGTGGGTCGGGTGGCGATGAAATCGATGACCCGGAGCGGCGGATTGAACGTCTCGTTCACTGCGCCGCTCCCACGGCGACATAACTCTGTTCGAGACGCATGGCGAGACGGCGGCGGAAGAGGCGGTCGAGCACGCGCTCGGCGTCGAAGCCGGCGAGGCCCACCTCGCAGGCGAGCTCGTGCGCGGTGAGGCGGCCGCGGCGGCAGAGCGTGTCCCACGCCATGCGCTCCTCTTCGGCGACGATGCCGATGAGGATCACGTCGCCGCCATCGACTTCCGCGACGATCGCAAGGCCGTGGCGCTCGAGCACCGCCTCGATCGCGTCGTAGTGCTCGTCGCGTAACGCCGCGGAACACGAAGTACGCATCGCGCGGCGGCGGCGCGGCATCATCGAGCCCGGCGTAGCGCATCAGGAGCTTCGCGACGATCTCGTCGGCGCAGGAGTAGTCGATGACGCCCACGTGCGAGAAGTCGATCACCGTGAGCGAGCGGTCGCCGAGCTCCGCGAGCTGCTTCTCGATGCCATCGCGCACGGCGGCGCCGGTGGGACGCGTGACGAGATCGGAGTAGAGATCGCACACCGTGCGGCGCAGCACGCCGGTGAGGTCGATGTGATTGATCATCGATCCGCCACGTGCTCGGGGATGGTGATCTGGATCTGGGCGCCCGGGAAATTCGGGAGCTTCTCTTCGAGCGGCACGTCCTCGTCCCATGAAGGCACGATAGCGATTCTAGCGGTTCCGGAACGAACGGACAACTTCCCTTGCCATCTTCCAATGTAACGTCGCACGCCCGCGAGGCCTTGACCGCGGCCCGGATCCTGGAACCGGGAAACGCCGCGCAGCACCGCTTCTTCGAGCGCGCGGCCATCGCCCCACCGTTCGTCAAGGCGCCGGCCGTGCGCGCTCTCGAGCGACTGCCGGAATCCGACGCCGGCATCGCACACTGCGATCACGACGACGCGGCGTCCCTGCAGCCGCTTCTTCCACGTGTACGTCTGCACCGCCACCCAGCCGCCGCGTCCCGCGTGCTCCACGATGTTCTGGCACGCTTCGCTCAGCGTCATCGCGAATCCCATCGTCGCCTTGGGATCGACGTTCAGTTCCTTCACGAGGATCTGCGTGCGCCTTCTGCTGGATGCGGCCCACCACCTCGTGCACGTCGTCGCTCTTCGCGATCGGCGTGATCTCGAGCAGCACGCTGCTCTCGCCGCCGCGCGCGCGCGGCACTTTGCCGACGAAGTCGTATAGCTCCGCCGCGTGCTGGAAGAAGTCCGTGCGCGCCCAGTAGCCCGCGGTCTCTTCGGCTTCGGGCGGGATGAACTCGGAGCGTGCGGCGCGCGACTGCGCGAGCGTCAGCAGCGCGGTGAGTCCGTACGGACTGGCCCAGCGGGTGTGGCGCGCATCGAGGACGAACTTCTCGTCGGGCGCGAGCGGCGCGATCTGCTCGAGCACTTGCTCGAACGTCTTGTCATCAAGCGAGGGCGGGACGTTGACGACAGCGGTCATGTCGAGCTGATCTCTCCGCGCAAGTGACGAGTGAGTCCGGTGGCGCCGCGATGCGATACGTTGCGAGCGGCCGCGGCGTGCGCGGCATCGATCGACGAGCGTAAGCTATCACCGTGCAGCAGCCGGGAGAAACAGGTCGCGCCCCACACATCGCCGCATCCAGTGGGATCTCCCTCTTGACGCAGCGCATCCGCGCCCACGCGTTCGGTGCGGATCGGTCCGCTGCCGGCAGCGCCGCGGTCGAGTCGTGGCGCGCGTGTCAAGTCGGCTAGACGGTCGAAGCCGGGCGCCGCGAAGTACACCGCGCCGCGCGGCGCCGAGCGTGACGAACAAGCGAGCGCACGCCGTGCGCGAGCGCCGTCGCGGCGAGCGCCATCGGATCGGGCGCCGCCGCCGTCACCTCTTCGTCGTTCATCTGCAGCAGATCGAAGCAGCGGCACCACTCGGCGACGTTCGGCAGCGGCCGCAGCGCGCGCCATCCCTCGGGCTGCACCGCCATCACGAGCATGTGCAGGTCGCAGTAGATCGGGCCGTTGAAATGCTGGCGCAGCAGCTGCGCGGTCTCGAGGTCGAGCTCCCACCCCGAGAGGAAATTGATGTAGAGCGCGTCGATGTTGTTGAGCAGCGGCTTGAGCCCGAGCCACGTCCAGCCGGGCACGCCGCCGGTGAGGCGCTCGCAGCGCCGTTCGCTCGACTCGTAGACGATCTCGACGCGGTTGTTCGGCTGCGGCACCTCGATGAGCGCGGCGTCCGGCGCGATGTGGCGGAGCGACGCGGTGAACTCGCGCGCGCGCACGACGAGATCGCTCCCGACCTTCATGAGCGGCACGATCTCCCATTCGTCGTCGAGCGCCGCGTCGAGCGCCGCGAGCGAATACGTGATGCCGCCCCACTCTTGAACGGGCTTGATCGCCCCTGCCCGTGGATCGTGTCCCAGACGAATGTGCCAATGACGCCGAGGCGCTTCATTGGGCGTTCATCGTGCATCGTGCGTCGTACATCGCAACGGCCGCGAGGCGGTGCCGATGCCCGATGCACGATGTACGATGCACGTAGTTCAAAGAGTTCCTCTTTGCTGTTTGAATGTCGCGACGGCGCCGACCATGCCCGCGCTGCCTTCGAGTTCACCGGGCACGATGCGGCACGCGGCCACGGCGGGGCGGAAGGCGCGGCGCTTCACTTCGGCGCGCAGCGGCTCGAACAAGCGCTCGCCCGCCTTCGTCACGCCGCCGGTGATCACGACGACGTCAGGGTTGAGGATGTTCAGCAGATTCGCGATGCCGGTGCCGAGGAAGCGCGCGGTGTCGCGCACGATCTCGAGGGCGAGCGCATCGCCCTGGTTCGCGCCCTCGTACACGGTGGCGGCGGTGAGCTGCGTGACATCGCCGCCGGCCATCTTCCAGAGCGCGCTCGCTTCGTTGCGCTCGAGCGCCTCGCGCGCGCGCTGCGCGATCGCGGGCCCGCTCGCATACGCCTCGAGACAGCCGTAGTTGCCGCAGCGGCAGTAGCGCCCGGTCGAATCGATGGTGGTGTGCCCGATCTCGCCCGCCACGTCGCTCGATCCGTGATACAGCTTGCCGTCCATGATCACGCCGCCGCCGATGCCGGTGCCGATGGTGACCCCCACGACGTTCTTCGCGCCGCGCGCGGCGCCGCGCCACCACTCGCCGAGCGTCGCGCAGTTCGCATCGTTGTCGAGCGTCACGGGCAGGCGGATCTTCTCGGTGATCGCGTCGCGCAGCGGGAAGTCGCGCCAGCCGAGGTTGGGCGCGATCACGACGACGCCGCGCTCGCGGTCGAGCGGGCCGGGCGCACCGACGCCGATGCCGAGGAAATCGCTCGCTTGCGCCCGCTCCTTCGCGAAGACGTCGGACATCGTCTGCGCGATGAGTGCGACGATGCGATCGACGACGCCTTCGGCGCCGCGCTGCGCGTGCGTGGGCTCGGAGCGGACGGCGATCTCGCGGCTCCCGTCCTCGGGCATCGCGCCGACGACGATGTTCGTGCCGCCGAGATCGACTCCGACGATGAATTTCGTGTTAGGCATTCTTCAGGAGTGAGGGGAGTCGGGATGGGAATGGCCGACGGTCGATGGCCGAAGTTAGCGTAGGAGCTGATTCGCCAACTGCTCGACGTGCTCCACCGGCAGTTCCCTCATGCACTTCCAGTGCGTGAGCGGGCACGTCGGCGGGCCGTGGTGGTGACAGGGGCGGCAGGGGAGGTCCTTGTTCTCGGCGATCAGCGAATGCGGCGCGAGCGGGCCGAAGCCGAAGGCCGGCACCGTGGGTCCGAAGATCGTGATCGTCGGCGTGTTCATCGCGCTCGCCAAATGCTGCGGCGACGAATCGTTGGTCACGAGCAGCCGCGCGCGCTGGATCAACTCGCTCGATGCCAGCAGCGAGAGCTTGCCCGTCGCATCCAGCGCCATGTCCGGTTCGGCCGCCGCCAGGATCTCCGCGGCCAGCGCCTTGTCGTCCGGGCCCCCGACCACGACCAGCCGGTGCCGCTTCGAAAGCCGCGAAGCGAGCATACTATAGTAGGGCCAGCGCTTGGTTCCCCAAACAGAACCCGGCGCTAACGCGATGATGGGCTCGTGCGCCCACGCGCCCAGCACCGCGTCCACCGCCGCATGATCCGCGGCGCCGGGATACAACCGCGGCCGCAACGCGCCCTCCGGCGGCTCCACATTCGGGTTCGAGGGGAACGCCAAACGCCACAATCGCTCGGCGTGGTGCCGGTCGTTCCGGCGCTCCACGCGCATCGTGTAGAAGAACCGGCCCGCGGCATCGGCGAATCCCACGCGATCGTCGTATCCGGCGAGCGCGGCCAGCGCCGCGCGTGCGCAACGACCCCTGCGCGAGATACGCGATGCTGCGCGTCGCGAGCCGCCCGCGCATCGCATCGCGCAGGCGCTGCGCCACGCGATGCAGTCCGGTGGCGCCCGCGTCCGCGCCGCGCTTGTCGTAGATGTGGATCGCGCGGATGTGCGGATTGTTCGCGAGCACGGGCGCGGCCGCCGGCGTGGTGAGCACGTCCACGGGGCCGCGCATCGCGAGTTCGGTGATCAGCGGCGTGGTGAGCACCGCGTCGCCCAGGAAACTCGTCTGCAACACCAATTGCTCCACGGCGAGCGGTGGATCGAGCACGCGTTGCCGCTGGACCGCGGGAAGCTCGGCCGTCGGCGTCGCGGTCATCGCTCAGTCCACCTGGAGCACGGCGAGGAACGCCTCCTGCGGGATCTCCACGCTGCCCACCTGCTTCATGCGCTTCTTCCCTTCCTTCTGCTTCTCGAGGAGTTTGCGTTTGCGCGAGATGTCGCCGCCATAGCACTTCGCGAGCACGTTCTTGCGCAGCGCCTTCACCGTGGTGCGCGCGATCACCTTCTGGCCGATCGCCGCCTGGATCACCACCTCGAACAATTGCCGCGGGATGAGCTCCTTGAGCTTGTCGGCGATCTTGCGCCCCCACTCGTAGCTCTTGTCCTGGTGGATGATCACGCTGAACGCGTCGATCGGCTCGCCGTTGATGAGCATGTCGAGCTTCACGAGCTGGCTGCGGCGGTACTCGAGCATCTCGTAGTCGAGCGACGCGTAGCCGTTGCTGATGGTCTTCAGCTTGTCGAAGAAATCGAGGATGATCTCGCCGAGCGGGAATTCCCAGTCGAATTCGACGCGGCTCGTGTCGACGTACGACATGTTCTTGTACACGCCGCGCCGTTCGTTGCCGAGCGTCATGATGGGGCCGATGTAATCCGCGGGCGCCATGATGCGCGCCTTCACGTACGGCTCCTCGACGCGCTCCACCACCGAGCCGTGCGGCATGAGCGACGGGTTCTCGAGCAGCTGCATGGTGCCGTCGGTGCTTGTACACGTGGTACTCCACCGTCGGCACGGTGGTGACGAGATTCAGGTTGAACTCGCGCTCGAGCCGTTCGCGCACGATCTCCATGTGCAGCAGGCCGAGGAATCCGCAGCGGAATCCGAAGCCCAGGGCGGTGGACGTTTCGGGCTGGTACTGCAGCGATGCGTCGTTGAGCTGCAGTTTCTCGAGCGCGTCGCGCAGCTCGGGGTATTGCTCGGTGTCGGTGGGGTAGAGTCCCGCGAACACCATGCTGTGCACATCCTGGTAGCCGGGGAGCGGCGACCGTCGGCGTGATCGCTCGGCGTCGAACACCGTGTCGCCGACGCGCGTCTCCTGCACGCGGCGCACGTTGGCCACCACGTAGCCCACCTCGCCGCAGCGCAGTTCCTCGGTCTTCACCTGCCGCAGCTGCATGAAGCCGACTTCGGCCACATCGTACACCGATCGCTCGCGCCGAAGGTGATCTTCATGCCCGGGCGCGACGACGCCGTCCACCACGCGCACGCTCGGGATCGCGCCGCGGTAGCGGTCGTAGTACGAGTCGAAGATGAGCGCGCGCAGCGGCGCGTCCGGGATCGCCCACCGGCGGCGGCACCGCCGCCACGATGCGCTCGAGCAGCTCGTCGATGCCGAGTCCTTCTTTCGCGCTCACGAGCAGGATGTCGTCGGAGTTCGCGCCGATGAGATCGTGCAGCTCCTGCTTGCGGCGCTCGGGTTCGGCGCCGGGCAGGTCGATCTTGTTGAGGATCGGGATGATCTCGAGTCCCGCGTCGAGCGCGAGGAAGAGATTCGAGAGCGTCTGCGCCTGGATCCCCTGCGACGCGTCGACGACGAGAATGGCGCCCTCGCACGCGGCGAGCGAGCGCGACACTTCATAGGTGAAGTCCACGTGTCCCGGCGTGTCGATGAGATTCAGCTCGTACGCGCGGCCGTCGCGCGCGTTGTACGTCATGCGCACGGCGTTGAGCTTGATCGTGATGCCGCGCTCGCGCTCGAGGTCGAGCGTGTCGAGCATCTGCGCCTTCATCTCGCGCTTCTGGATCGTGCCCGTCTTCTCGATGAGCCGGTCGGCGAGCGTGGTCTTCCCGTGATCGATATGCGCGACGATGCAGAAATTGCGGATATGGTCGAGCTTCAATCGATTTCCCGGGTTTGCGAGACGACGCACGGCGACGCTGAAATATAGCCGCGCGGTCGCTCGTCCGCGTCCGCGGACCTTCGGACGAGCCGCTCGTTACGTGACTCGCGCACTGCGCGCGCGAGTCCCTCACTGGGCTCGCCTCAGGCCCGCGGCCGCGTCCTCGCTCTCGGGACTTGAACGGCGACGTCAGCGCTCCCCATGCTCCGCAATGAGAGAGGGGGCGGGCTGAACGGCGTGAGTGGGGTAGAAGTCGCTAGAGCGAGGACGCGGCCAGGGGGCCGACATCGAGCCCAGTGAGGGACTCGCGCGCGCAGTGCGCGAGTCACGCAACGAGCGGCTCGTATGGCGGTCCCCTGGGCGCGGACGAGCGAACGCACGATGATTGCCCGCCGTCGTGTGCATGTCTACCTTGCAACTCTCCCCTTACACGCCGCATGGAATCCGCTCGAGCCGACCTGCTGGATCCTGCGAGTATCGCCGCGCTCGGCCGCATCGAGGTCATCGCCCGCTGGATCGTGGATGGGTTCCTCACCGGGCTGCACCGGTCGCCGCGCAAGGGATTCTCCGTCGAGTTCGCGGAGCACCGCGCCATACCAGCCCGGCGACGAGCCGCGCACGCTCGACTGGAAGATCGCGGCGCGCTCCGACCGCCTGGTCGTGAAGCAGTTCGAGGAAGAGACCAACCTTCGCGCGACGATCATCCTCGACGTGAGCCGCTCGATGGCGTGGACCGGCGACCGCGCGCGCCTCACGAAGCTCGCGTACGCCGAGCGTCTCGCGGCGGCGCTCGCGCTGCTGCTGCTGCGCCAGCGCGACGCGGTGGGGCTCATCCGCTTCGACGCCGAGGTGCGCACCGCGATCGCGCCGCGCGCACGCGTGGGTCAGTGGAAGCGCCTCGTCGCGTCGCTGGACGATCCCGGCGCCGGGCGCGCGACGCGCGCGGGCGCGGCGTTCGCGCAGGCGGGGCGTCTCGTGCCGCGACGCGGGCTGGTCGTGCTGATCTCCGATCTCTTGCTCGAACCGGAGGAAGTGCTCGGCCCCGTGCGCGCGCTGCGCCGCGCGGGACATCAGGTCACCGTGCTGCACGTGCTCGATCCGGCGGAGCGCGATCTCGCCGCGCCCGCCGGCGACGCGCTCTTCGTGGATCCCGAGAGCGAGCGCGCGGTGCCCGCGAGCGTCGCCGATGTGCGCGCCGCGTACCGCGCAGACGGTGGCGCAGGCGTTCGGCGAGTGGCGCGAGCAGCTCGCGCGCGCGGGCGCCACGCACGTCGTGATCGGCACCGACGCGCCCTTCGGCGTGCCGCTCCGCCGCGCCTTCGCCGCGCGGCAGCAGCTGCCGTGATCGCGTTCCTCTCGCCGTGCGTGGCTGCTCGCGGCGCTCGCGGCCGCGGTGCCGCTCGTGATCCACTTGATGCGCCGGCGCACCGGCGCGCGCGTGGAATTCCCGGCGGTGCGCTGGCTCGAGCGCGCCGAGCGCGAGCACAGCCGCTCGCTCAAGCTGCGCAACCTGCTGCTCATGCTGCTGCGCGTGGCCGCGGTGCTGCTGCTCGCGCTCGCGGCGGCGCGCCCCATGGCGCGCATCGCGGGCGCGGGCTTCATGCACGCGCCCACCGCGATCGCGATCGTGCTCGACAACTCGCTGAGCACGACCGCCGTCGTGAACGGCCGCGCCGGTGCTCGACGATCTCAAGGCGCGCGCGATGGCGGTCGCGTCGCGCGCCTCCGGCGACGACCGGCTCTGGCTCGTCACCGCCGACGGCGCCGTGAACGGCGGAGATCGCGGCGCCGTGCGCGCGCGCATCGCGCAGGCCGCGCCGCTCGCCGGCGCCGGGCGACCTCGAAGACGCCGCGCGGCACGCGGCGGCGATCGTGCTGGCGAGCCCGCTCCCCGACCGCGAACTCGTGATCGTCACCGACGCCCAGGCCACCGCGTGGAGCGCGCCGCTCTCGCTCGGCGACGTGCGCGTCTCCGTGTATCGTCCGGCCGCCGCGCCGCCCGCCGATCACGCGGTGGTGATGCGCGGCCGCCGAGCCGGCGCACTGGACGCCGCGCGGTGCGGTGCACGCACGCGTGCGCGCCGCGCGACTCGGTGACGTATCGCATCGCACTCGGCACGCGCACGCTCGCGCGCGGCATCGCCGGCCCCGACGGCGAGATCTTCGTGCGCGCTTGCGCCGGCGGAGCGCGGATGGGTCGCGGGGCGCGTGGAGCTCGAGCCCGACGAATTGCGCGGCGACGACGTGCGCTATTTCGCCGCTGTGGATCGGCGCGCCGCCGGCGGTGCGCGTCGATCCGTCGGCGGGCGTGTTCGCGCGCACCGCGGTCGACGCGCTCGCGCAGGCAGGGCGCGTCTCGGCCGGCAGCGCGATCGCGATCGCGTCCGCCGATGCGGCGCCGTCGCTGCCCGCGCTGATCACCGCGCCCGCGGATCCCGTGCGCTCGGCGCCGCGAATCGCGCGCTCGAGCGGCTCGGCGTCCCGTGGCGATTCGGCGCCAGCACGCGCGGCGCAGCGAGCGCGAGCGCGCTCGCCGGCGTGACGGTGCAGCTGCGCTACGCGCTGGTGCGCGCGGGCGGCACGGCGCCGGCGCCGCGCGACACCGTCGCGCGTCGCCGGCGAGCGAGCCGTGGATCGTCGCGGGCCCGGCTACGTGCTCGTCGCGAGCCCGCTCGTTCCTGACGCGACGGACTTCCCTGTGCGCGCGGCCTTCGTGCCGTGGCTCGCCGACGCGCTCGTCGCAGGACCTCGGCGCCGAAGGGCGCGTGATCACCGCCGCGCCGCTGGCGCGCGTCGCGCGCCCAGCGAACGCCAGTGAGCTGGAATCGCCCGCGGGCACGCGCGCGCCGATCGATGGCGACTCGCTCGACGTGCCGGGTGAACCGGGCGTGTACTGGTTCCTTCGCTCGGGTGCGCGCGCCGGCGCGCTCGTGGTGGACGCTGAGCCGGGCGAGAGCGATCTCGCGCGCCTCGATTCGGCGGCGATCTCGTCGCGGCTGCACGCGCGCGCGGTGAGCGTCGTGACCGACAGCGCCGCCTTCGCGGCCGCGGCCTTCGGCGGCGCGCCGCGCCGCGCGATCGGCGGCTGGCTGCTGGGCTCGCGCTCGCCTTGCTGCTCGTGGAAGGCGCACTCACCGCGGCCGACCGGCGTCCGGTGCAGAGCTAGTGCTCACCGCGCTGCTCGACGCGATCGACGCGCTCCCGGTGTTCGCGCGGCTCGCCGCCGCGCTCCCCGCGCCGCGCGCGCGCATCACCGCCGGCGGGCTGCCCGGCTCGAGCGACGCCGCGCTCGCCGCCGCGCTCGCGCGCGGCGGCGGGCCGGGGCGCGTGCTCGTGGTGGTCACCGCGACGATCGCCGAGGCGGAGCGCTGGCTCGCGGATCTCGACGCGCTGCTCGGCGCGGGCGGCGCCGCGCTGTATCCGCCGCGCGAAGGATTCGGCGAGATCGAGCCGCATGTCGAGGTCGCGGGCGAGCGCGTGGAGACGCTCGAGCGCCTCGCGCGCGGCGAAGTGCGCATGCTCGTCACGACCGCGCGCGCCGTGCTCGAGCGCACGCGCCTGCCGAGCGTGGTGCGCACCGCGCGCCTCGAACTGAAAGCGGGCGGCGCGCACCGGCTCGAGGCGCTCGTCGGCGCATCTGCGCGCGGTGGGATTCGAACAGGTGCCGATGGTCGACGAAGTCGCGCAGTTCTCCGTGCGCGGCGGGATCGTGGACATTTATGGGTTCGGGATGGCCGAGCCCGTGCGCCTGGAATTCTTCGGCGACGAGATCGCGTCGCTGCGCCACTTCGACATCGCCACGCAGCTCTCCACGCGCGACGCCGAGCGCGCGGTGGTGCTGCCGGTGGAAGCGCCGGCGCGCGAAGAAGACGATGAGAGCGAATGCGCCCGCCGCCGGCGAGCGCGGCGCGCTCACCGATCTGCTCCCGCCCGACGCGCTGCTCATTCTCCCGTCGCACGCGCATCTCGAGCCCGAGATGCGCCGCGCGTGGGACGAAGCGCAGCATCACGCGGAACTCGCGCGCCGCCGCGGCGAGGACACCGCCGGACCGCGACGAGCTGTTCCGTCGCCGTCCGACGCGCTCGGCGACCTCGCGGCGTTCGGGACGATCGCGATCGTGGAGC
The DNA here is from genome assembly GCA_963732065.1 of uncultured Gemmatimonadaceae bacterium. Lineage (GTDB taxonomy): Bacteria > Gemmatimonadota > Gemmatimonadetes > Gemmatimonadales > Gemmatimonadaceae > DATKOH01. Next base: position 87,329 of record CAVSYH010000003.1, read on the forward strand.
GCGGCGCCGATCCCGAGGCCGCGCCCGCGCAATTCCTGTTCCCGCTGCGCGCGCCGGAGCCGATCGAGCGCGACATCAAGCGCCTGCGCCGCCTCGTGGACGATGGCATGCCCACGATCATCCTGTGCGACAACGCGGGGCAGGCCGAGCGGCTCGACGAACTGCTGAGCGAGAGCGCGGCGCGGCCGTCGAGCGCGGCGCTCGCGGTGGGCGTGCTCGACGGCGGCTTCGTGATCCCGCCCGGCGGCGGCGCACGCGGGACTGCGCGTGCTCACGGACCACGAGATCTTCCGGCGCGAACGCCGCATCCGGCGCGCGCGGCGCTACGCGAGCGGCGCGGCCGGCGCGGTGAACGTCACCGCGCTCCTCGCCGGCGACTACGTGGTGCACCTCGAGCACGGCGTGGGGATCTTCCGCGGCATCGAGCGCATCTTCGTGGGCGAGAGCACGATCGAGGTGGCCGTCATCGAGTACGAAGGGCGGCGACCGGCTCAACGTGCCGCTCTATCGCATCGATCAGATCGAGCGCTACCGCGCCGCGCGCGACACGGGCGACGACGCGCCGCCGCCGCGCCTCCACAAGCTCGGCGGCCGCAGCTGGGCGCGGCAGCGCGATCGCACGCGCGCCGCGATCCAGGAGATGACCGACGAGCTGCTCGACCTGTACGCGCGCCGTCGCGTCGCATCCAAGCAGCCCGCGCATCCCGACGGCAGCTGGCAGCGCCAGCTCGAGTCGAGCTTCCTCTTCGAGGACACGCCCGACCAGCGCCGCGCCACGGTGGAAGTGAAACGCGACATGGAGAGCGCGCGCCCGATGGACCGCCTGCTCGTGGGCGACGTCGGCTACGGCAAAACGGAAATCGCCGTGCGCGCCGCGTTCAAGGCGGTGCAGTCGGGGCGCCAGGTGGCGGTGCTCGTGCCCACGACCATCCTCGCCGAGCAGCACGGCCGCACCTTCGGCGACCGGCTCGCCGATTTCCCGATGAAGATCGCGACGCTCTCGCGCTTCCAGACGGCGAAGGAGCAGACGGCGGTGCTCGCCGCGCTCGCCGCGAAGCAGATCGACATCGTGATCGGCACGCACCGGCTGCTCAGCCCCGATGTGAAGTTCGCCGACCTCGGCCTCGTCATCGTCGACGAAGAACACCGCTTCGGCGTGAAGCACAAGGAGCGGCTCAAGCAGCTCAAGCTCGAGACCGACGTGCTCACGCTCACCGCGACGCCGATCCCGCGCACGCTGCACCAGTCGCTCGCCGGCCTGCGCGACATGACGGTGATCGAGACGCCGCCGCGCGACCGCTCGCCGGTGCTCACCTTCGTCGAGCCGTGGGACGACGGGCTCATCGAGGAAGGCATCGCGCGCGAACTCGACCGCGGCGGCCAGGTGTTCTTCGTGCACAACCGCATCGAGACGATCGAAGCGATCGCCGACCACGTGCGCCGCCTCGCGCCGCGCGCAGTGGTCGCCGTCGCGCACGGCCAGATGCGCGAGCGCGATCTCGAGGAGGTGATGCGCCGCTTCGTCACCGGCGAGATCACGGTGCTCGTGTGCACGCTCATCGTCGAGTCCGGCCTCGACGTGCCCAACGCCAACACGATGTTCGTGAGCCGCGCCGACCATCTCGGCCTCGCGCAGCTCTACCAGCTGCGCGGCCGCGTGGGCCGCTCGCACCGCCGCGCGTACTGCTACCTGCTCGTGCCCGACGAAGTGGATCCCGACGCGGAGCGCCGCCTCGAGGTGCTCGAGCACCACACCGAACTCGGCGCCGGCTATCGCGTGGCGATGAAGGATCTCGAGATGCGCGGGGCGGGGAACCTCCTCGGCCCCGAGCAGAGCGGATTCGTGCAGGCGGTGGGGTTCGAGCTGTATCTCAGGATGCTCGAGCAAACGGTGCATCGCGTGATGCGCGGCCCCGACGCGCCCGCGATCGTGCCCGCCGACGTCACGCTCGACGCGCCGAGCTATCTCCCCGACGACTACCTCGGCGTGCCCGAGGTGAAGCTCGGCTTCTACCGTCGCGTGTCGGCCGCCACCGAGCCCGGACGAGATCGACGCGATGCGCGCCGAGCTGCGCGACCGGTTCGGCCCGCTGCCGCCGCCGGCGGAGGCGCTGCTGTACGCCGCGCTGCTGCGCGTGCTGGGCGGGCGGTTGGGGATCGAGGGGGTGCTGGTGCGCGGCGACGAGGCCCGTATTACATTTCGGGCTGATGCGGCGCCTCGATTGAAGGGGCTGACCGCGGCCTTTCACGAGGTGCAATTCCAGGCCGAAGTCCGCCGCACGAACCCGCTGTCGCTCAAGCTCACGCGACTGGGAGGCGCTACGCTGCTGGATGGCCTCGCGCGGGCGCTGAGAAGCCTGACAGTCAGATCCTGATCCCACCATCACGCCTACCCCACACGCCCACATGAAGCGTCGCACCGTTCTCGCTCTTGCCGCCGCCCTCGCCCTCTCGTTCGGCGTCGCCGCCTGCCAGGGTCTCAAGGAAGCGCTCACCGCGCACGTCAACGTCGCCGCCAAGGCCGGCTCGCAGGAGCTCACCGTCGATCAGCTGAGCAAGCTGCTGGCCGGCGTCCAGGTGCCCCTCACCGCCGACATCGCGCAAGGCGATCGCGAACATCTGGGTGGACTACCAGCTGCTGGGCGTCGCCGCGGCGAAGAACGACACGCTCAACGATCCGAAGCTCGTGGACGACGCGCTCTGGGCGTTCCTCGCGCAGCAGCGCGTGGGCAAGTACCACGAGCAGATCGTGAAGACGTACAACATTCCCGCCTCGGCCGGCCCCGCGGGTTACGCGAAGGGCGACGTGCTCGCGGCGCAGCACATCCTGTTCATCGTGCAGCCCACCGCCACGCCCGCGCAGAAGGATTCCGTGCGGCGCGAGGCGCAGAAGGTGAAGGGCATGGTGACGTCGGCGAACTTCGCGGCGATGGCGCAGAAGTACAGCGGCGATCCGGGCTCGGCGTCGAAGGGCGGCTCGCTGGGCGTGTTCAACAAGGGCGCGATGGTGCCGCAGTTCCAGCAGGCGGTGGAAGCGCTGCAGCCGGGACAGATCTCCGGCCTGGTCGAGACGCAGTTCGGCTTCCACATCATTCGCCGCAACACGTACGCCGAAGTGAAGGATGAGTACGAGCGCATGGCGAACGGCCCGGCGATCCAGAAGGCCGACAGCATCTACATGACCGGCATGGAAACGGCGGCGAACATCGTGATCAAGCCCACCGCCGCGGCCACGGTGAAGACCGTCGTGACCGATCTCGATGGTCACGCGAAGGACAACACCGTGCTCGCGACGTACAAGGGCGGCGACTTCACCGTCGCGCGCCTCGTGAAGTGGCTGTCCGCGGCGCCGCAGAAGGAGCAGATGGCCGATCAGGTGCGCCAAATGCCGGATTCGTCGGTGGTGGGCATCCTCAAGCAGATCCTCCGCAATGAGCTCGTGCTCAAGGCGGCCGACAGCGCGAAGGTCGTGATCGATTCCGCGGAGATGGCGACGATCCACGAGCGCTACACCGCGGCCGTCGTCAATTCGTGGACGCAGCTCGGCATCACGCCGTCGGTGCTCGCCGACAGCGGCAAGACCGCGGCGGCGCGCGAGCAGCGTCGCGGCCGGCATGGCGAATTCGTTCATGGATCGCCTCATGAACCAGCAGGCGCAGTTCGTGGCGATCGCGCCGCCGGTGGAGAGCGTGGCGCGCACGAAGTACGGCTTCAATCTCAGCACCGCCGGACTGCAGCGCGCGGTGGAGATGGGCATGAAGATGAAGAAGACGGCCGACTCGGTGAAGACGGCCACGCGTCCGCCGAGCGAAGTGCCCATGGGCACGACGCCGCCCGTCGGCCCCACCTAAGCCGAAGCCCTGATCCGGACCGCCACGCAGCGTCGGGGGTATTGGAGAGCATGATGGAGATTCGCAACGCACTGGCCCTGTCCCTGCTCGCCGCATTGGCGGGCACGGCAGGGCTCGCGCGCGCCGCGGCGGCGCAGAACATGGCGCCCGCCTCGGCTAGCGGCACGATGGATGGCGTGGTCGCGATCGTCGGCGCCGACGCCATCCTCCGCACCGATCTCGAGGAGCGGATCGTCGGCTACCGCGCCACCGGTGCGTCGCTCCCAACGGATTCCGCGGGGCAGCGCGCGCTCATGGTCCGCTTCCTCAACGAGTTGATCGATGAGGAACTGCTCGTGCAGAAGGCGAACGAGCTCAAGGTGACCGTCAACGAGAACGACGTCTCGCCGATGGTGGACAAGCAGGTCGCGCAGATCCGCGCGCGATTCACCAGCGACGCCGAGTATCGCAGCGAGCTCCGCAAGGCGGGCTTCGGCTCGCCCGAGGAGTATCGCAAGTTCATGATCGACGGCGCCAAGAAGCAGGCGCTGGAGCAGAAGCTCTTCGAGCGGCTGAAAGAGGACAAGAAGTTGCCGGCCGTGCCCGTGACCGACGCGGAAGTCACTGCGTATTTCCAGGCGCACAAGGATTCGATCCCGCGCCTGCCTCCCTCGGTGACGCTGAGACAAGTGGTCATCACGCCACTGCCGAGTCCGCACGCCGACTCGGTGGCGTACTACCGCGCCGACACCATCTACCAGCAGATCGTGAAGGGCGGCGATTTCGAGCAGATCGCGAAGCGCGTCTCCGAAGACCAGGCCACGCGCGAACTCGGCGGCGATTTCGGCTGGCGGCGCCGCGGCGACTTCGTGCCGGAGTTCGACCAGGTGTACTTCGGCATGCTTCCCGGGCACGTGAGCCCGCCGTTCCGCACCATGATCGGCTGGCACATCGTGCGCGTGGACCGCGTGCAGCCGTCCGAAGTGAAGGGCCGCCAGATCCTGATCCGTCCCAAGATCGATTCGTTGGATGTGGCCAGAGCGCGCCGGCGCGCCGACAGCGTGATGGCCGCGTGGCGCGCGGGCGCGAAGTTCGACACGCTCGTGAAGAAGTACCACGATCCCACGGAGGAGAAGGCGATCCTGAATCCCTTCCCCCAGTCGCAGCTGCCGATGGAGTATCAAACGGCGATCAAGGGGCACAAGCCGGGCGACATCCTCGATCCATTCACAATGGAGGACAAGCAGCGTGGCGTGCCGAAGTTCTTCGTGGTGGAGATCGTGACGATCGATGACGATCGCGATCCATCCGTCGCCGACTGGCGCGACCGGATCCGCGATCAGCTCGCGCAGGAGAAGGCCATCCGCCGCTACCTCGACACCCTTCGGCGCCAGACGTTCGTGGTGGTGCGCCTCTAGGTTGTGCGCGTGGACCTCGCGCTGAAGCGGCTCCTGCTCGTGAAGAGCCGCACCGAGGGCAAGGAGGCGTGCGATGTGGGTGCCGTGATGGTGAACGGCGCGCGCGCGAAGGCCTCCGCGGAAGTGCGCACCGGCGACCGCGTGCGCATCGACTACGCCGATCGCACGCTCGAGATCCAACTCACCGGCGACATCGGCAAGAGCGTGAGCCGCGCGCAAGCGAAGACGCTGTACACCATCGTGCGCGACGACCGCGCGCCGTGACGCGCCCCAAGCTCGCGGTGACGCTCGGCGACCCGGCGGGGATCGGGCCGGAGATCGTGCGCGCCGCGATGGCCGACGCGCGCGTGATGGCGGCGTGCGAACTCGTGATCGTCGGTCCCGAGGGGACGGGCACTGCCGTCGACGAATCGGTGGGACAGTGGAATGGCGAAGAGTCCGCCGGCGCGCTCGCCGCGAAGGCGATCGAGCGCGCGGTGATGCTCGCGCAATCGGGCGACGTGCAGGGCATCGTCACCGCGCCCATCGACAAGCACGAGCTGCACCAGGCGGGACACACCGATCCCGGCCACACCGAGATGCTCGCGCGCCTCACGCACGTGCCGGTCGCGATGATGCTCGCGTCGGAAAAGCTGCGCGTGATCCTCGCGACCACGCACATCGCCCTGCGCGACGTGCCCACGATGCTCACCGGCGAACGCATCGCCGCCACCGCGAAGATCGCCAAGGCCGGACTCCGCGACTGGTACGGCATTGCCGAGCCGCGCATCGCGCTCTGCGCGCTCAACCCGCACGCCGGCGACCGCGGAAGCTTCGGCACGAGGACGACACGCTGCTCGCCCCCGCCGCGCGCGCCGCCGGGATCGCCGGACCCTTCCCGGCGGACACGGTGTTCGTGCGCGCGATGCAGGGAGAATTCGACGCCGTGATCGCGCCGTACCATGATGTAGGCATGACCGCGATCAAGGTCGCCTCCTTCGGCAGCGCCGTGAACGTCACGCTCGGCCTTCCGTTCCCGCGCACGTCGCCCGATCATGGCACCGCGAAGGACATCGCCGGCACCGGACGCGCGAAGCCGGAGAGCATGATCCTCGCGATCCTCGAATGCGCGCGCATCGCCAAGGTGATCCATGGGGCATAGCCACGCCGGCCACTCGCACGACCACGCTCACGGACACTCGCACGATCACGGCGATGGCGGCGCGGACCAGCAGCGGCGTCTCACGATCGCGCTCACGATCACGGCGCTGCTGCTCGTCGCCGAGTTCGTGGGCGGGTGGCTCGCGAACTCACTGGCGCTGCTCGCCGACGCGGGGCACCTCCTCACCGACGTCGCCGCGCTCGGCCTCTCGCTGCTCGTCGCGATCCTGAGCCGCCGCCCCGAGACGCCGCGCCGCACGTACGGCTACCGCCGCCTCGAGATCCTCGCGGCCTTCGCGAACGGCTCGACGCTGCTGCTCATCTGCGCGCTCATCATCTGGGAGGCGGTCGCGCGGCTGCGCCACCCGGAGCCCGTCGCGGGTCCGCTCATGTTCGCGGTGGGATTGCTCGGCCTCGTCGCGAATCTCGCGTCGGCCAAAGTGCTGCACCCGGCGAGCCACGACAACCTGAACATGCGCGGCGCCTATCTCCACATCCTGGGCGACGTGCTCGGCTTCATCGGCACCATCGTCGCCGCGCTCATCATCTGGCGCACCGGCTGGCTCCCGGCCGACACGATCGCGTCCATCTTCGTCACGCTGCTCATCGTGCGCGGCGCCTGGGCGCTCGTGCGCGATTCGGTGGACGTGCTGCTCGAGTCCACGCCCTCGTACATCTCGCTGGGCAAGGTGCGCGAGCAACTCGAAGCGATCCCCGGCGTCGAGAGCGTGCACGACCTGCACGTGTGGACCGTCACCTCGGGCGTGATCGCGATGAGCGCCCACGCGATCGTCCGCCAGCCCGAGCGCCACCAGCACGTGCTCGAGCACATCCACGACGCGATGGCGCTCTTCGGGATCGAACATTTGACGATTCAAATGGAGCGCACGGAGATGTTCGAGAAGGAAGGGCACCGGCATGCATAAGAGCAGAATGCGGGCTGTCGGCTGTCGGCTGTCGCGTACGCCTCTTCGGCACCGTTGCGCCGCGGCTCTGCTTTTCGTGATACTCTGGGCCGCTTCAGTAGTCTTGCAGGCGACAGCCGACAGTCGACAGTCCGCCCTTTCTTCCCGAGCGTCATGCCCCACTTGGACCGCTTCCTCTCCGCCCTGCTCACGAACGGCGCGACGGCCTTGCTGTTGCAGGCCGACGACTGCGCGCAATTCGATTTCGCGGGCAGTCCGCGGCCGGTCACGAAGCAGCCGATCACCGGGGCGCAGCTCGCGGCGCTCATGAAGGAGATCGCGCCCGCCGATATCCATTCCGACATCGACGCGGGGCGCGACATCACCTTCAAGTACAAGACCACCGAGTGGGGATTCACCGCGCGCTACGGCCTCGCGGCCGGTCGCCTCGCGGCGAGCATCCGCCCCGACGGGGCCAATGGCGAGGAAGAGCCGGTGACGCATCGCGAAGCGACGCCCGCATCCGCCGCGGAGGCGGTGGCCGTCGCGGCGAATCCGGCGCGCGCCGAGATCCGCGTGAACGCCGATTCGGAACCGGCCGACAGCGCCTATCGCGATGAGCTCGAGACGCTGCTCCGCCGCCTCGTCGTGGATGGCGGCAGCGATTTGCATCTCCGCGTCGGCGAGCCGCCGGTGCTGCGCAAGGACGGCGAGATGAAGCGTCTGATGGACGAGCGCCCGCTCGACAACGCGCGGCTCGAAGTGATGCTCCGCACGATCATGCCCGAACGGAATCGCGACGAATATGCCGCGATCAACGACAGCGACTTCGCCTACGAGATCACCGGCGTCGCGCGCTTCCGCTGCAACGCGCTGCGCGACCACCACGGTGCGGGCGCGGTGTTCCGCGTGATCCCGGCCAAGGTCGTCACGGTGGAGCAGCTCGGACTCAGCGAGGAAGTGCAGCAGCTCTGCAACCTCACGCGCGGTCTCGTGCTCGTGACGGGTCCCACCGGCAGCGGAAAGTCCACCACGCTCTGCGCGCTGGTCGATCGCTGCAACGCCACGCGCAACGATCACGTGATCACGATCGAGGACCCGATCGAGTTCGTGCACCACAACAAGAAATGCGTCATCACGCAGCGGCAGGTGGGCGTGCACACCAGCTCGTTCAAGCACGCGCTGCGTGCCGCGCTGCGCGAGGATCCCGACATCGTGCTCGTGGGCGAGCTGCGCGACCTCGAGACGGTGTCGATCGCGATCGAGACCGCCGAGACGGGGCACTTGGTGTTCGGCACGCTGCACACCACCGGCGCCGCGCAAACGATCGACCGGCTCATCGACCAGTTCCCCGCCGATGCGCAGGAGCAGATCCGCGTGATGCTCTCCGAGAGCCTCAAGGGCGTGATCTCGCAAACGCTGTGCAAGAAGATCGGCGGCGGCCGCGTGGCCGCGCGCGAGATCCTGCTCAGCACGCAGGGCGTGTCGAACCTCATTCGCGAGGGGAAGACGTTCCAGCTGCAGAGCGTGCTCCAGACGTCCAAGAAGATCGGCATGGTGCCGCTCAGCGATGCGCTCATCGATCTCGTGGACCAGGAGCAGGTCGAGCCGCAGGAAGCCTACTTCAAGGCGAACGACAAGCCGGGCTTCGTGAACCTCCTGCGCGCCAAGGGGCACGACGTGTCGTTCCTCGACGGCATCGAGCTCGCCGCGACGGCGGGCTCCGCTCCGCCGGCCGCCGCAGTGCCCGCCGGCAAGGGCCGCTGAGGATCTTCCGCGCACTCCTCGCCGCCGCCGTCCTCTTCGGCGGCCTCTGGGTGGGCGCGTTCAGCGTGCGCGGCGTACCCGCGCTCGGTCCACTGCTCGATCCGGCCAACGGCATCTGGCATGTGGCCGCCAATGCGGAACTCCCGCGCGATGCGCGCGCCGCGATTCCCGGCCTCACCGCTCCAGTGCGCGTCGTGTACGACGATCGCGCCGTGCCGCACATCTTCGCCGCCACCGAGGCCGACGCGCAGCGCGCACTCGGCTACGTCGTCGCGCGCGACCGGCTGTTCCAGCTCGAACTCCACGCCCACGCCGGCGCCGGCACGCTCACCGAGATGGTCGGCAGGCTCGCACTCCCGGTCGACCGCCGCATGCGCGGCCTGGGCCTGCCGCTCTCCGCCGAGTGGAAGCTCGCGACAGCCGACAGCCGACAGTCCGCCGTTGGCCTTGTCGCCTTTGCCGACGGCGTCAACGCCTACATCTCGCATCTCGCCCCGCGCGACTATCCCTTCGAAGACAAACTCCTGTCGCGCGCGCCCGCCGCCTGGCTGCCGATCAACAGCATCCATCTCTTCAACAACATGACCCTCGATCTCTCGTACAACGACGACGAGATCGTGAACTACGCCGTGCGCCAGCGCGTCGGCCGCGCGGCCGCCGATGCACTCTTCCCGGTGAACAGCCCCATCCAGGAGCCGATCCAGCCATCGGATCGCCCCGAGCCGCGCACGGATTTCCATGTGATCCCGCCGCCCGGCAAGCCGGAGCCGCCGCTCGCGCGCGTCGCCGAGTTCAAGCCGTCGAACGAGGATCTCGTGATCGGCTCGAACAATTGGGCGGTGTCGCCGCGGCGCACGCACGACGGCCACGCGATCCTCGCGGGCGATCCGCACCTCACACTCTCGCTGCCGTCCATCTGGTACGAGGCGCACCTCGTCGTGCCCGGCGCGCTCGATGTGTACGGCGTGACGATCCCCGGCGCGCCGTCGATCATCATCGGCTTCAATCGCGACGTGGCGTGGACGTTCACGAACGTCTCGGGCGATTTCGTGGACCGTTACTTCGAAACGGTGGACGACACCGCGCATCCCACCAAGTACATGGTCGATGGCAAGTGGCGCCCGCTCGTGACGCGCACGGAGTCGTATCGCGATCAGCACGGCGCCGTGATCGCGACCGACACGACCTACTGGACGCACCGCGGCCCCATGCGCCGCGCGCTCGGCCGCTGGATCTCCACGCGCTGGACCGCCAACGACAGCTCGCTCAATTCGGTGTTCTTCGAGCAGGCCGCGCACGCGCGAGCGGTCGCGGAATTCATGACGACAATGGCGCCGCTACGCGCTCGCCGCCGCAGAACATGCTCGCCGCCGACCGCGCGGGCTCGATCGGCGATCCGCTCCACCGGCGCGTACCCCATCCGCCCCGGCGACGGCCGCGGCGATCTCATGCGCGATGGGTCCACGAGCAAGAGCGACTGGACCGGCTATCTGCCCTTGGCGAAGTATCCGCAGTCCATGGATCCCGCGCGCGGCTATCTCTCGTCGAACAATCAGCAGCCGGTGGATCCCGCGAACAACGCGCACTACCTCGGCAGCGACTGGCCGCCGCCGTGGCGCGCGATCCGCATCAACGAACTCATGCGCGCCAATGCGAACGTCACGATGGACGACATGCGGAAGTGGCAGACCGATCCGCGCAGCGCGCGCGCCGAGTTGTTCGTGCCGGCATTCATCGCCGCCGCGCACGCGCGAGCGAGTTCCGATCCGGTGCTCGCGCGCGCCGGCGAAGTGCTCGCCGAGTGGGACCGCGCGTACACCGCGAACGACCAGCACGCCATCCTGTTCGAGTACGCGATGGAGGAAGCGTCCAATCGCACGTGGGATGAACTGCGCACCGGCGCGGCGAGCGATGCGGATCTGCCCACGCCGAGCGGAAGCGTGCTCGCGGAGTTGTTGCAGCAGCCGAAGAGCGTGTGGTGGGACGACAAGCGCACTCCCAAGGTGGAGACGCGCGATGACATTCTCGCCGCATCGCTCGCCGCGGCGTACGTGCGCGCGGTGAGAGATTTTGGCGAGCCCGACGAAGGCGGCTGGCGCTGGGGCCGGCTGCGTCACGCGAACATCTACCACATGCTGGAGATCCCGGCACTCAGCGCGCTGCTGGTGCCGAGCCAGGGCGGGCCGAGCACGCTGAACCCGGTTGGCACCGACGGCCGTCACGGCGCGAGCTGGCGCATGGTGGTGGAGATGGGGCCGGCGGTGCACGCGATGGCGACGTACCCGGGCGGGCAGAGCGGGAATCCGGCGAGCTCGCGGTACCAGGATCATTTGGTGACATGGAGCAAGGGCGAGCTGGACAGCGTGCGATTCCCGCATAGCGAGATGGAACTGGATCACCGGCTGGTGACGGCGACGCTCACTTTGACGCCGGCGCCGAAGTGATGCGCGGCCTGCTGCGAATGGCGCTCGTGGCCGCGGCGTTCGCGCTCGCGACGTGGGTGATCGGATGGTGGGCGGTGCCCGCACTCGCGATGATCTGGACGTTCGTGAACCGGGGGCCATCCGGGGCGCCATGGAGAACGGCGTTCGCGGCGATGATCGGGTGGGGGATGATCCTGCTGTGGACCGCGGCGACGGCGCCGCTCGGGGAGTTGGCTCGGCGGCTGGCGGGAGTGGTCGGAGTGCCGGCGTCGGGGCTCATCGTGTTGACGCTGGTATTCGGGGGGATTCTCGCCTGGAGCGCGGCGGAACTGACGCGACAACTGCGAGGGCGTGAGTCGCAACCCTGACTCCGTGGGTCGTACCCCGAACACCGTGAGTACCGAGTCGTGCGTCGTGGACCACAAAGGGCGTGCGTCGCGACCCTAAGGCCGTGACTCGTACCCCGAGCGCCGTGAGTTCCGAGTCGTGCGTCGGACACGCTGAACATCACTCACGACTCACGGACCCCGGGTCGCGACTCACGGATTAGGGGTCACGACGCACGCCGGCAGTGGTCCACGACGCACGACTCGGTACTCACGGCGTTCGGGTTACGACGAACGTAGTTCGGGGTGCGACTCACGCAGTCTAATCCGTTGCAATATTTAGACTTTGGGCCCGGTATCCGAGCCGGTTATATTGAATGACTATGGATATCCGTAATATCGCCATCATCGCTCACGTCGATCACGGCAAAACCACCCTCGTGGACAAAATGCTCCGGCAAGCCGGGGCGTTCCGCGAGAATCAGATCGTCGAAGAACGCGTGATGGACTCGAACCCGCTCGAGCGCGAGCGTGGCATCACGATCCTCGCCAAGAACACGTCGGTGCGCTGGCACGGCGTGAAGATCAATATCGTCGACACCCCGGGTCACGCCGATTTCGGCGGCGAAGTGGAGCGCATCCTCCGCATGGTGGACGGCGTGCTGCTCGTGGTCGACGCCTTCGATGGCCCCATGCCGCAGACGCGCTTCGTGCTGCGCAAAGCGCTCGCGCTCGGCCGCACGCCGATCGTCGTCATAAACAAAATTGACCGGCCCGGCGCCGATCCGCACCGCGTGCATCACGAGGTGCTCGGCCTGTTCCTCGAGCTCGAAGCGAACGACGAGCAGCTCGACGCGCCGGTCGTGTACGCCTCCGCGCGCCAGGGCGTCGCGACAATGGACGCCGACAAGCCCGGCACCGATCTCGTGCCGCTCTTCCAGACGATCGTCGATCACGTGCCCGCGCCGCGCTTCGCGCCCGATGAGCCGTTCCAGATGCTCATCTCCACGATCGACCATTCGCCGTACCTCGGCCGGCTGGGCATCGGCCGCATCGAGCGCGGCACGGTGAACGTCGGCGGCGAGCTCGCGCTGCTGCCGCTCGACGCCACGCTTCCGATGCAGCGCTCGCGCGTCACGAAGCTGTTCACGTACGAGGGGCTCGAGCGGCTCGAAGTGCCGAGCGCGATGTCGGGCGACATCGTGGCGCTCGCGGGGCTCGAAGGCGTCGAGATCGGACTCACCGTCACCGACGCGGCCACCCCCGAGCGTCTCGAAGGGATCGCCGTGGAAGAGCCGACGATCAGCGTCGACTTCGTGGTGAACAATTCGCCCTTCGCCGGCAAGGAAGGGAAGTTCGTCACGTCGCGGCAGCTGCGTGAGCGGCTGTATCGCGAACTCGAGCGCAACGTCGCGCTGCGCGTCGAGGACACCGACGCCACGGACACCTGGAGCGGTCTCCGGCCGCGGCGAGCTGCACCTCGGCATTCTGATGGAAACGATGCGCCGCGAGGGCTACGAGTTCCAAGTGTCGCGCCCGCGCGTGATCACGCGCGAAGGGCCCGGCGGCGAGCGCCTCGAGCCGTACGAAGAGCTCTCCATCGACGTGCCCGAGGAATTCCTCGGCGCCGTGATCGAGAAGCTCGGGCCGCGCCGCGCCGAAATGCTCGAGATGAAGAATCCCGGGCAGAATCTCGTGCGGCTGCTGTATCGCATTCCGGCGCGCGGATTGTTCGGATACCGTTCGGAATTCCTGACCGATACGCGGGGAACCGGGATCATCCATCATCGCTTCCTGGAATACGGGCCGTGGGCCGGTCCGCTCGCGGGCCGCAAGCGCGGCACGCTGGTGTCGATGGAAGCGGGCGTCGCCGTCGCGTTCGGACTATGGAACCTTCAGGACCGTTCCACGCTATTCGTAGGTCCGGGGACGCCGGTGTACGAAGGGATGATCATCGGCGAGAATTCGCGCCCGGGCGACATGGATGTGAATCCCACGAAGGAGAAGAAGCTGTCGAACATGCGCACGACGGGCACCGACGAGAACATCCAGCTGGAGCCGCCGCGCGACATGACGCTGGAGATGGGCCTCGAGTACATCGACGAGGACGAACTGATCGAGATCACGCCGGCGAGCATCCGCCTGCGGAAGCGCTCGCTGAGCACGAATGATCGCCGGAAGCAGTCGCGGGAATTGAAACGGGAGCGCGAGCGGGCGTCGCTGTAAGACTTTAGTCCAATGGCGGAGGCATTTGGTCATGTGGTACGATCCCGAGGCGGCGGATGAAACCCGGAGTGCCATGAGCGGGAACGACGGCCTCAATGCTGGCTCGGCGCAGGAATCGGACGACGAGGATGACTTCGACGACGATGACCTCGACGACGACGAGATGGATGACGACGATGATGATCTCGACGACGACCTCGACAATGATCTCATCGATCTCGACGATGAATTCAATGATCCCGAAGGCGACCGCGAGCGCCAACATCCGCCGCATGCCCCGCGCAGGAAATACGACGACTGATCGGCAGGATCACGGCCACATCATGTCAATCATGGAAGTGAATCATGTTCATCCTGTCCAAGCAGTTTCTTAAAGAACTGCTTGACAGGATGACCATGATTGAAATGATTGGAACTGCACACCCGAACAACGGAGATCCTGTATGCGCATGAGACTCCTCGTGGCCTCGTTGCTGCTATCGGCTCCATTGGCCGCCCAGGCTCCGCAGCAGCAGGTAGCGGAGTTCCGGCAAATGCTCGCCGCCAACCAGGCGAAGCGGCGGATGTTCACGTGGCTCGAGACCACGCACGTCGCGTATCAGGGGGTCATCAAGGTCACCAAGGTGACGGACTGTCAGTACGCCGGGCCGGCTCCGAAGCCGACGTGCACCGAGATCAGTCTGCAGCAGGCGCCGCCGCCGAGTGGGTTCTTGCGGCGGCGGATCGCTGAGAAGAAGGAAGGGGAGATGAAGGCGTACATGGACACCGTGCGCACGCTGATCGCGGAGTACGTGCCGATCGCGCCGGCGCTGGTGGACAAGGCGTACCAGGGCGGGAATGTGGCGATCTCCGTGGATCCCTCGAATGGCACCAAGAAGATGGTGATCTCGAACTACCGGATGCCCAACGATAACGTGACCGTGGTGTTCAACGCGGCCACGAAGCAGCTGATCTCGGCGAGCATCTCGACGTACACGGGGACGGCCGCGAGTCCGGTGCCGGTGACGGCGAACGTGACGTTCGCGACGCTGCCCAACGGCGTGTTCTATGCGTACCAGAAGACCCTGAACGCGACTGGGGCGCAGATCACTGTGACCATCACGAGTACGGATTTCTCGGAGATGATCCAGCAGTAACTAATGCCGGAGTGGGGCGGGGGACTGGCACAACTGACTGCGTCGTTGGCGAGTAACGCCGTAGAGAGTGAGACTGGGGACTGGATGCGGCGTGCGCCGTATCGAGTCCCCAGTTCTACATTCGACGGCGTCACTCGCCAACGACGCTCCGCGTGGTGCCAGTCCCTGGTCCCACAGTCTGCAGTCCGTTGCAAGTGGGGCTCTCATTCGTTGACTGAGCGTACGAGCCCGGCTAACTTTGGTTGCTAACCGGGCCTGTAGCTCAGGTGGTTAGAGCGCACGCCTGATAAGCGTGAGGTCCGAGGTTCAACTCCTCGCAGGCCCATACGAGTGAAGATCACGCCCCGCTTTGACTTAACCGTCGAGGCGGGGCGTTTCGCACCATTCGATGGAGAGGGTACTGCCTGCGGTGCTCCCCCTTCAACGTCGTGGCGCTACTCGAGCCGTAGGGGCCTCGGTCATCGTCACCTCATTTGCAAATCGGTAGCAGATCAATGGCGTCTCAGTGATCCTCGACAATCTCGGTAGGGAGATCGATTCTTCTTTGGCGGGCAAGCGACTGTTTCCCGATGTCTCGGTCCTGCTTGCCGCAATGTTGGACGCGGGCAGTCCGAGTCACGAGATCGTGGCTTTGGCGAGGAAGTCCACGATCGTACTGTCGGATCACGTCGAACACAATGCGCGACGTGCTCTCGAGATCAACGCTCCGGCGCTCCTCCCGGAATTCAACGATCAGTTGCTCCAACTCGCCGCGCGTACGACGGTCGATCGAGTGCGGCGGCAGGATAAGGCATTGCTCCCTTTGGCGTCAACGCTGCGTGGCGAGGACCAGCAGGTGCTGGCGGACGCTATTGGTGCCGGAGCGCAGCTCCTTACTCATGATAGTAAATTCTTCGCGCACAAAGTCTCCGGCCTTCGAGTGATGCGCCCTCAACCCTGACGTGGCGCCTTCAGGACCCCGACAACGCCAAGCTTCATCCGGTCACCTGGTCGTTCTTGGGCAGCTACCTTCCGAGCTGGGCCACCGCGTTCGTGCGCGGCACGCAAGAGCGCTACTGCATGTTCGAGCTGGGCGACGTTGCCTCATGCTACTACGAAGCGAAGGGTGGGGAGTACGTGCTTCAATGGGTGACATCGGCGGGAAAGAGCGGCTCAATGTCCGTCCCGTTCGAGGTTGAGCTGTACGCCTTCAACTTCGTCGGCGTCGCTTCCGACTCGAGGAGATCCGCCTCCAAGTGAATGGGGAGTTTCGCAGCAAGCGCGTAACTCTAATGGCGCTGCCTGCCGAGTCGCCATGCAGCCCTTCGTCAGTGCAACGGGACATCGATCAGATCAACGGCGGTTGCCGATTTCGCTTTGTGGATTCAAGCTTGAGCGCCGCCAGCCTGGGTCGCCACTATTTGGCTCGAAGTCTGCGGCTCACGGACGGAGAGTTGAAGTACGGCGAGATGGTGCGATCGGCGCTGCTCACGTTGCCAGAGCGGCAGTAGTCCGCCACGCTCACCCCGGCACACACGTCACCCGAACCGCGTCCTCGCCAACACGCTCGCTGGCAATGATGCGCAGCGGCGGCCGGGCGCCGGCGAAGTACGGCTTGCCGCCGCCGAGCACGAAGGGGCGGAAGTAGAGACGGTACTCGTCAATGAGTCCGAGCTCGGTGAGGCTCGCCGCCAGCACGGGCCCCGCGACGTCGATCTCACCCTCGACGTCCTGCTTCAGTTTGCGCACGAACGCGTCGAGGTTCTCTTCGACGAGCGTGGCGTTCGCACCCACCGACTTCAGCGTACGCGACACGACCCACTTCGGCTTCGCCCGCCACGCCGCCGCGAATTCGTGGTCGCCCGCATCCCACTCCGGTCGATCCTCGTCCCAGTAGCGCATGACCTCGTAGATCCGCCGGCCATACAAGCAGCCGGCCAGGCCGCGCACATGATCCATGAAATGACGGCCGAGCGCAGCGCCAGGCGGCGGTATCACCAGCCCGCCCGCGTCGTTGTCGACGTAGCCGTCGAGGGACTGCATCATGCCGAAAACGAGCTTGGCCATTCGCTCACTCCCCGATCGCCCCGATGCCGGCATCCCACATCTTTTTGTTGAGCGCCGGAACGTCCTCGCTGACCATGGCGTCGGAGCGCGCTTTGAGCGCCGCCCATTCCTTGTCGAGTTCCGCCCGCCGGTCCCGCAATGACTGGTTCACCCGTGGCAGATCGCTCTTGGTCTGTTCGATGAGGAAGATGTAGTTCGCGCTGAATTTCTGAGGGAAGTTCTCCACGTCATCGTACACCTTGGTGCGCCGAGAGACCATGTCTTCATCCCACGCCGTGAGCTTGGCGAGGAGCGCCTTCCCGTCCTGGGTGATGGCGGCGTACTTGTCCCCCGGCGGAAGCGCCGCGAGCACCGCCGCCAGGCGCTCCCGCATCGCGTGCAGCCGGTTGACGGTCTCGTTCATCGTGGTGAGCTCGCGCTCCATTCCCGACATGAACGCATCGTACTCGGCGTACGTGGCGGCATCGGTCGGATACAGCGGGTTCGCGAGGATCGCGGCGTCGGTCGCAGCGGTCCGGCTTCCCACCGTGAACGTGAACCGGTACGACCCCGGCGACGCCTTGTGCCCACGGTAGCTCTCCTCGAGGTGGACGCCCGGGACTCCCGGAACGGTCGGATACCGCAGGTCCCAGACGAACCGGTTGAGCCCCGTCGCGGCCGAGAGCACCGGCTCGGCCGGCGGACCACCGTCCCATTTCTTGAACGTCGTGTCCTTCACCGACGAAAAGCGCCGCACCACTTTGCCCGCGGAGTCGCGCACCTCGAGTGTCACGACGTCGGTCTTCTCGAGCTTGGGCAGCCGGTAATAGAGCACGATGCCGGTGGCCGGGTTGACGCCCCGGCTCAGGTCCGCGCCGGTGAACTCCTCCTTCGACTCATCCAGTTCGCTGCTGCTGTTCGACAGCATGACGTTCGCCGGGCGGAAGACCGCGAAGCCCGAGGAATCGGCGCGATACTGCCGGATCAGCGTGAGGTCGTCGAGGATCCAGAGCCCGCGCCCCGACGTGGCGGCGATCAGATTCCCCCGGTGGATCTTGAGGTCCGTGATCGGCGTGATCGGAAGATTGAGCTGGAATGGACTCCAGTTCTTCCCGCCGTTCCACGGAGATGTAGAGGCCCAGCTCGGTGCCCGCGAAGAGCAGGTCCCGGCGCGTGTCGTCCTCACGCACGACCCGCGTGAAGGCATTGGGCGCGATCCCCGCGTCGATGCGCGTCCAGCTCTGGCCGTAGTCGGTGGTCTTGTAGAGCCCGGGCGACTGATCGTTGAACTTGTAGCGTGTGGTCGCGATGTACGCCGTGGCCTTGTCGAAGGGTGACAGCTCGATCGCGTTGATGAGGCATTCCGCGAGCCCCTTGGGCGTCACGTTCTTCCACGTGGCCCCGCCATCGCGCGTCAGGTAGACCAAGCCATCGACGCTCCCCGTCCAGATCACGCCGCGTTCGTGGGGCGACTCCGCCACGTAGGTGAGCACGCCATACGTCTCGGCGCCCACTCCCTCGTTGGTGTACGGGACGCCGGCCTTCCCCTGCTTGTCTCTCTCATTCCGCGTGAGGTCGGGGGAGATCGCCTTCCACGTCTTGCCGAGGTCGCTCGTCTTGAGCAAAACCTGGGCGCCGTGATAGAAGGTGTTCGGCTCCCACTTGCTCCAGATGACCGGCGCGTTCCAGTCGTAGCGGTACTTCATGTCCTTCGCGTCCATGGCCTGGTACTGGATCGGCGCCGGCATGACGTTCGTTCCCGCGTGCGCCTTCGTGTCCAGGAGATCGATCGTTCCCGCGTAGCTCCCGCCCATCACGTACTGCGGATCGTTGGGATCGAATGCCAGGAACGCGCTCTCTCCCCCCGCCGAACTGGTCCAACTGTCGGTGGTGATCCCATCGTTCCCCAACTCCTGGCTCGCGATGACCACCGAGGAGTTGTCCTGCTGCGCCGAGTAGATGCGATAGGGGAACTGATTGTCGACGTTGATCCGATAGAACTGCCCGGTCGGCTCCGTGCCCAGCGAGCTATAGCTCTTGCCGCGGTCGAAAGTGATCGCGCCGCCGCCGTCATCGAAGAGGATGAAGTTGTCGGAGTTGTCCGGGTTGATCCACAGGTTGTGGGTGTCTCCGTGCTGGGTGGGGACCTCCTCCCACGTCTTCCCTCCGTCGTTCGAGCGCAGCGCGGGCGAGCTCATCACGTACACCCGGTTCTCGTCCTTGGGGTCGACGAACACTTTGATGTAGTACCAGGCGCGCTGCAGCAGCCGCGGCTCGCTCGTCACCTGGCTCCACGTCCGGCCGGCATCGGCGGACATGTAGAGTCCGCGCTCCGGGCTGTAGGAGTCGCTCTCGATGAGCGCATAGACCTTGTTCGGATTCGACCGGCTCACGGCGATCGCCATCTTCCCCATCTTGTCGGGGAGACCGTTGGTCATCTTCTCCCATGTGTCCCCGCCGTCGACGGACTTGTAGAGGCCGCTGCCCGGCCCTCCACTCGTGACCTGCCAGGGACGCCGGCCGTGCTCCCACATCGCGGCATACACCACGCGCGGGTTCCGCACATCCATGGACAGCTCGGCGACGCCGGTCCTCTCGTTCACGAACAACGTGTTCTTCCACGTGGCGCCGCCGTCGCTGGACTTGTAGACGCCCCGCTGCTTCGACGGCGCATAGAGGTTCCCCTGCGCGCCGACGAGGAGCACGTCCGGGTTGCGCGGATCCACGACGATGCGGGAGATGTGCCGAGTCGAGTCGAGGCCGATCTTCTTCCAGGTGCGTCCCGCGTCGGTGGAGCGATAGACTCCGTCCCCCGAGCCGGTCATGACCCCGCGCACCGCGTGCTCGCCCATGCCGACGTAGACCACGTTCGGATCGGACTCGGCGACCGCGATGGCGCCGACGGAGCCCGTCTTGAAATATCCGTCGGAGATGTTGCGCCAGGTGATCCCCATGTTGTCGGTCTTCCAGACGCCGCCGCCGGTGCTGCCCATGTAGTAGGTCTTCGGATCGCCCACGACGCCGGTGCCCGCCACCGAGCGTCCGCCGCGGAACGGCCCGATGGAACGCCATTTCACTGGCTTGAACACGCTGTCGAGTGTCGGCGCCGAGGCCTGCGCGGGCGGGGACTGTGCGGGCAGCGGACGAAGGAGAGCCGCGGTCAGGAGGAGCAGTAGTGATCTGGTCATCGGATGCGAAGATTTGGGTTGATGCGGGATGCGAATCGGGACGCGGGCCCCGTCAGCTACGGGCGGCTCAAATAGGCAGCGTCCGCGCAGCAATCGCAAATCCGCGGCCTCGCGGTCGGCTACGAACTCGGAGTGAGGCCGGGACGGAATAACATGCTCATGCTGGCACACACGTTACTCGCACCGCGTCCTCGCCGACGCGATCGCTGGCAATGATGCGGAGCGGCGGCCGGGCGCCGGCGAAATACGGCTTGCCGCTGCCAAGCACGAAGGGACGAAAGTACAGACGGTATTCGTCGATGAGACCGAGCTCGGTGAGGCTCGAGGCCAAACGGGCCCCGCGACGTCGATCTCGCCGTCAACGTCTTCCTTCAGTTTGCGCACGAACGCCTCGAGGTCGGCCCCGACGAGTGTGGCGTTCGCGCCGACGGACTTCAGCGTCCGTGAGACCACCCATTTCGGCTTCGACCGCCACGCCGCGGCGAATTCGTGGTCGCCCGCATCCCACTCCGGTTTATCCTCGTCCCAGTAGCGCATGACCTCGTAGATCCGCCGGCCATACAGAGCGCCGGCGAGGCCGCGAACGTGATCCATGAAATGACGGCCAAGCGCGACGCCGGGCGGAGGGATCACCAACCCGCCCGCGACATCATCGACGTAGCCGTCGAGGGACTGCATCATGCCGAAAACGAGCTTAGCCATGGGCTGACACCTCCGCGGCGAATGCCGGCTACTGCGAGTCGCGCGCCCGCAACGAGTCGGGGAGACACTGCGATGGAATCAATTTGCGACAACTTCGACCCCTTCGGCGCCCCGTGGATGCACAGCGGCCGATTGTCGCCGCCGTGCACTCGAAGGAACTCACCGAATCCCGTACCGTCGAATTGCTCGAATCGATCCCCAAAGATGGCGCTCGATACGATCGCGTCCCGTAAGAATGCGCCACGAGAAGTACGTCCCGATCACCTCTTGGCTGTTCCGAAACTCCGCGACCATGTCCATCTGCCATCCATCTTTGCCTTTGCGAAAAAAGAGCGGAGACTGGAAAGGCGTCGACGTGTAGGTCAGCATGGCGAAGTCGCCGCGCTCATCGATCTCGTACGTGAATGGGTATCTCGTCATGAGGATGTAGTCGTTCCACCCGAGCGAACTCGGTTGTATCAGCATGAGATCGCGAGAACTCGGCAGGTATAGCGGCACGTAGCGCGGCCAAAGCCCCAGGGCGAGGTACTCCAGCTCCCGTTGGTAGACTTCCTCGACGGTCGGCTGTGGGCCGAAGTACGCCGCGAGCGCGGAGTCGGATGGCTGACCCAAGAGGCGTTCAAGCTTGGCACGGTGAGGGATCGGCACGGACGCACCGCCGCCGCGCGCCAGGCTCCGCACGTCCGTGATGTAGTCGAGCACACGCGGGTCGAACTCCGCGCCGAGTCGCGCGAAGCGGATTCGGTCGTGAACGATGAGCAGCGTTGTCCAGACACCCCATGCCGCGCCCGCACTGTCCCATATGGCGCCAAGGTCGTTGCGGAGCAGGAAGCCGATCAAGCCGTCGGGCAACACTCCCTCGAGATGCGGCCCCACCTCAATGCGCGCTTGACGCGTCGAGGCATCGATCACCAGCAGCAGACCTCGCCCGCCGACCTCCTTCCCGATGCCTTCTTTCCGCATCATGTCCAGGGTGAACGCGGGCAGTGACTGCCCGCGCGTACCGTTGACGGTCCTGACGCGGAAGTCTACGCCGGATTCATCCATCACATCGTCCAGATACCGGTTTATGCGTTGGCCGAATCCTGGAGTGATCATGCCTGCGTCGTCGATGAACCTCTCCCGGCCGCGGTTATTCTCGTAGTGCTGATCGGCTCTGACGGCGATCACCGCGAGACACGCGATGATGGGCACTGCGAGCCACTGGCTGTTCAACCTCATCGAGGTCCGCTCCAGGCGAGAAGGGGCGCAACGAAGGTCCATGCGCGACGGCGTCCAATATCGCACGTCTGGCAGAGGGAAGGGCGCTGGCTACGTGTTCACGGCGCTACTTGGCCCCCGTGGATCGGATCGTTAGTGCGGCCCCGCGGCGATGCCGCCCGCCGCGATTATCCAATACATGGGGGTCTGCGTCGGTACGCTGGTCGCAGAGAATGATGAAGAGGCGTTCGAGAAGGAGTAGACCTTGTCGCCGGACAGTGGATCAGTCACGTACAGGTCACCCACAGAATCCACGGCGAGGAAGCCCGCATGCGCGATCCCGGTGGAGGAGGCTGGATCCACGAGGCTCGGTGCGCCGCCGGAGGTCGGCGCGTTATAGCGCACGATCGCACCGCTCGAGAGTCCCACGTAGAGATGCCCGGCCCGATCGAAGACCATCCCCCGCGCGCCGCTGACGCCCGTGAGCGGCTTCGTGGTGGGTGACTCGCCATCGGTCACCGGATGAGCAAAGACAAGCACCCGCCCGCTCGCGCTGTCGACGGCGTAGAGGTTTCCCGCGGGATCGAACGCGATCGCGCCCACTGTTCCGCCGGCGTGAATCCTCCGCTGATGGTGGCCGCCACAGGCGGCGTCATCGCCCCGCTGAAAGGCGGAGTGAACTCATAGATGTTCGTGCTGTTCGCATCCGCAACCCACAGATCGCCCGCAGGGTCGAGAGCGAAGAACACCGGTTGCATTCCAGCCGGCATATCCAATGTGGCCACCGTCGCGCCGGCGCCCGGCTGGGGCAGGGCGTGGATCACGATCTGGCGGGGCGAAGTGTCGGTTGCGGGCGGCGAGCTCGCGTAGAGAAGTCCGTTCGCGTCGAACGCGAGTTGCGCGGGATTCGGCACGCTCCACGCGCCTGAGGGTCCTCCCGAAGTATCGGTGAGCGGCAGCGACATCTCTGTCACCCCCGGGTAGGTCACGTGATAGGTCGCGACATACAGGCCCTGAACGGAGTGCGGCACGACCGGACCAGTCGATCCGCTGCCACCGCCGCTACCGCCACAGGCCGCGAGCGCCATAGCCAGCGCAGAGCATCCGATCGTGACCATGGCACGTCTCTCTGACATCATCTCCGCTTCCTCGATCAGTGCAGAGCGATCAACTCGTGGTCGTGCAGGTCCTGAGTATGCGCTCCATTTTCGGTGCTGTCGAGCCGAGCGCACCGGGCGGGACGTTTCGTGGTCCGGAATTCGAACCATAATATTATCGTGACTTCCCCTGTCGATTCTGCCGCGGCTCGTTCGACGCACCATTGAGAGCCGCTCCTACCTTCTTCACTCAATCAACGAGGATGCTCCAATGCGCTTCATGATGCTCGTGATCCCCAAGGCGTACGAGGATGCGACGGCCGATTTCGTGCCGCCCGCCGATCTCGTGGCCAAGATGGCGAAGTACAACAGCTCGCTCACCAAGGCCGGTGTCCTGCTCGGCCTCGATGGGCTGACTCCGCCGGCCAAGGCCGCGCGCGTGTCGTTCTCCGGCGGCAAGCCGAGCGTGAGAGACGGACCGTTCGCGGAGTCGAAGGAGATGGTCGGCGGCTACTGGCTGATCCAGGTCAAGTCGCGCGAGGAGGCAGTCGAGTGGGCCAAACGCGCGCCGATGCTCGACGGCGACATGATCGAGGTCCGTCAGATCCCGGAGATGGAAGATTTTCCCGCCGACGTGCAGGCCGCGGCGCGATTCTAAACCTTACTCTCATATTCGGAGAATTCATCATGCGAGTCCTGGCACTGTGGTATCCCGACGGCGACATTAGCGCGCCCACAGAGGAGACGATGCAGAAGATGGGCGCCTTCATAGAGGAGGCGGCGAAGGCCGGCGTGCTCCTCGACACCGGCGGGTGGGATCCCGGCGCGCCGGCCACGGTGATCACGCGGAAACAGGGGAAAGTGGTAGTGAAGGACGGCCCGTACACTGAGGCCAAGGAAGTGATCGGCGGCTTCGCGGTCATGCGATTCAACTCGCAGAAGGAGCTCGCGGATTGGAGCACGCGATTCGTGAATATCGCGGGGGATGGTCGCTCGATCGTCCGCCCGATCAACGATCAGCCATTGGGACGGTAGGTGAACGACTCGCCCGCGCATCGCGCCATCAATGCTGTTTGGCGCATCGAGTCCTCCGCGTGTCATCGCCGGCCTCGCGCGGATGGTCGGCGACGTTGGGCTGGCCGAGGATTTTGCGCAGGACGCGCTGGTGGCGGCACTGGAGCAGTGGCCGGAGACTGGCGTGCCGGACAATCCCGGCGCGTGGCTCATGTCCACGGCCAAGCGCCGGGCGATCGACCACCTCCGGCGCCGGCCGATGCTCGAACGCAAACACGGCGAGTGGAAAGTCGAAATGAAGGAGCGCGAGGACGCTGAATCGCGAACTGGATGAGGCGATCGACGACGAGATCGGCGACGACTTGTTGCGGCTGATCTTCATCGCGTGCCACCCGGTGCTCTCCGTCGAGGGCCGCCTCGCGCTCACGCTGCGCCTCCTCGGCGGCCTCACCGCCGAGGAGATCGCGCGCGGATTCTTGACCACCGGTGCCCACCGTGCAGCAGCGGATCGTGCGGGCCAAGCGCACGCTGGCAGCGGCGCACGTGCCGTTCGAGGTGCCGCGCGGCACGCGAGCTGGCGCCGCGCCTCGCATCGGTGCTCGAAGTGATCTACATGATCTTCAACGAAGGGTATTCAGCTACTGCGGGCGACGACTGGGTTCGGCCGGCACTTTGTGAGGACGCGCTCCGCCTGGGCCGTGTGCTCGCCGAACTGCAGCCCGAGAACCCGGAAGTGCACGGATTGGTATCGCTCATGGAGATCCAGGCGTCGCGGCTGCGGGCGCGGGTGAGCGCGACGGGCGAGCCGATCCTGCTCATGGATCAGGATCGCAGCCGGTGGGACCGCGTGCTGATCGGACGCGGGTTGGCGGCGCTCGATCGCGCGATGGAGCGGGGCGGGGCGCTCGGGCCCTACATGCTGCAAGCGGCGATCGCGGCCTGTCATGCTCGCGCAGCTGTGCCCGAGGACACCGCGTGGACGCAGATCACCGCGCTCTACGACGCGCTGGCGCAACTCACTCCCTCGCCGGTGGTGGAGCTCAACCGCGCCGTCGCATACTCAATGGCGTTCGGGCCGGCGGAAGGCTTGGCGATCGTGGATGCGATCGCCGACGATCCGGCGCTCAAGAGCTATCATCTGCTGCCGAGCGTGCGCGGGGATCTTCTGTTCAAGCTGGGCAGATTCGGCGAGGCGCGGGCGGAGTTCGAGCGGGCGGCGGCACTGACGGCGAATCGCCGGGAGCGGGAACTCTTGCTCGCGCGAGCGGAGGGATCGGGGCCGGGGTGATGACATGACCGGGAGGATGTGCAATCCGTTGGCCACCGTTCGTCCCTGACTAAGCCGCGTCCCATTGCCGGTCGGACGACGCACGCCATGCTCTCATTCACCTCCACGCCCGCCACATGTATCGATCAGCGATCAGAATCCCATGCGCAATTCTCGACCTGGCGGTCGCCGCTGCGACCGCGACGTCGCAGTACCCCCGCGTTCCTCCTCCCTTGGTCGTCCCAGTGTCAGGCGAAGTGCCGCCGTATTCGACGTGACCGGTCTGGTCCGCCTTCACTGCAGGGGACACTTCGTCGGAAGCGTTCCGCCTCGTCTACACCGGTCGTGCGTGTGAGACGACCGAGCATTTCCTGAAGCGTGAACGCTTGACCGATTGCCGCGCGCTGGTTCTGGCGCCGTGGCTGCGATTGGGTCCGGGCGCAACCGACTCCGCCATCGCGGCTCGCGCCATCGCATACGTCGACAGTCTGGGTCTTCCCATGTGGGCTGCAGATTCGACTGGCAAGGTGCCGGCGATCGTTGCGGCGGTCGTCGGGCGCCATGGGGCGCCGAAATTCATGCCGGTGAACGTGACGCGGCCCAACGCCATCCGATGTCCGAGGCGTCGTGCTGATTGGCATCCCGACGGACTCGACGGCGCTTTCGGAGACGCAGTTGATCCCCGCGGTCCCATACGCCATCGGCGTGCCGGCGGATGCATTGAAGATGGATTCGGCGGGTGAATTCCATATCGATCCGCGCGTGCGCCATCACCTCGGCCACGACAGCCTCGCAGTACTTCGGCTTCCCGCGAAGCTCGAGCTGGACACCAAGATCCACGGCTGCGGGAGCATGAATTGCGACATCTCTTACCCAGTCTACACTTTCCTCCTCCGAAGCGGCTCGATCGACATGCGCGTCTTCATCGAGTCCATTCCTGGCGAAGGGGTGCTCGTGGAGGAGACTGGCGGTGGACGATAGTGCGCCAGCGGCGCCTTCGTCGCCGCGCGCGATCGCGCGGTTGCAGGTACTGTATACGCCAGATGCTCACCGGCGCGTCATGGCGCTCGCTGACAGCCCGACTCGCTCAGGAGCAGGTGCACTACGGATCGAATGGAATGAAGAGATGGCATCGGTTGCGATTTCCGGGGTGCCGTGAGAAGATTCGCTCTCCTGCGACCGGACCTCGCCCACAATGATCTCGTATCGCTCGCGCCGTGCCGCAGGCACGGTGTTCCTCCTCGCGCTGAGCACCGGCTGCTCAACGCACGGCGCTGGCTCCAATCCGGCAGCCGCCGGCTCCATCCTCCCTCGCGTTGGTCAGCCACGTGGACGTCGCCGGCGCGCTCGCGCGCGAGCCGATGATCGTCGAGACTCCAAGCGGTGCGCTGTTCGCGAGCGGCTACGGCGACCCCGGGCCCAAGCTCTGGAAGAGCGCAGACCACGGCGCCACGTGGACTCGCGTGAATGTCGGCACGGAAGCCGACGGAGCGATCGGCAACTCCGACGTGGATCTCGCGGTGGCGCGCGACGGCACGATCTACTTCGTCTCGATGGCGTTCGACCGCAGCGTGGGGCAGGGCACGGAGATCGCGATCGGCGTCAGCCATGATGTCGGCGCGACGTGGCACTGGAGTTCGCTCTCCAAAGTGAGATTCGTCGATCGCCCATGGGTCGCGGTGGCTCCCGACGGCACGGTGCACGTGATCTGGAACGATGGCCACGGCGTTGCTCATGCAGTGAGCCGCGATGCGGGCGCCACATGGATCGAGATGAGTCGCGTCACCACGGTGGGTGGCTCGAGCCACCTGGCCGTCGGCCCGCACGGCGAACTCGCGGTGCGCATCGCGCCGATCTCGGCGTCGGGGAACAAGTTCGATTCGGGTGTCGATCAGATCGCTGTGAGCACCAATGGAGGGGCGACGTGGACGAACCGCCCGGCGCCCGGCGAACGCGAGTGGGCTCATGACACCGCCGACGCCGAGCCCATTCCGCGATGGGTGGAACCGCTGGCGTGGGATTCGACGGGTGCACTCTATTCGCTGTGGACGAATCGTCGAGGCCTCTGGCTCGCAGAGTCGCGAGACCAAGGGAGCACGTGGAAGTCGTGGCAGCTCGTGGCGGGCGGCGCGCTCCGCTACTACCCATACCTGATCGCGCGAGATCGCGGCCATTCTCGCGGCCACGTGGAGTTCAGGATCCGGCGACAGTCTTGAAGCGCACGTCGCGGTAATCGATGTGCGAGGCGGCGATTCGCTGCCGGTCATTGTGCAGGCCGCGCCCTTCATGCCGGACAGCTGGGGACTCAGCTCACGTCACGAGAACCCGAAGGTCCGCCAGACCGCCGGGGAATATCTGGCGATCACATTCCTCGCCGATGGCGGCCTCGCCGTGGTGACTCCCCTCCAGAACGAGAACGCCGGGCGATTCGGATTCTCGTTCTGGAGGTTCGTAGTGCACTAGGGCGCGCGGCGCTCAGTGCTTCTCCGGATCCGGCACGTTCGGCAGCGGATACGCGCCGCTCAATTGCTTGAGATAATCCGCGTACAGCCCCTGCAGCCCGGTGAACTCCTTCGTCACGGTCGCGCGGTACTTCGCGTCGGTCGCATACGCATACAGAATGCCCGTCATCGTCTGCGCATCGATGACGAACGCATTATGCCCGATGTCGTTCAGCGCGTCGGTCTCCATCTCGAACGTGTGATAGCCGCCGCTCGAGCTGTACGCGGTCACGCCCACGCCGGGGATCTGCGTCGCCACGGTGCCGGTCTCCTCATACGGGATCGGCGCGCCGGGCTCGGCGTTCACGTGCGTCGCGCCGAGCTGACGCTGGAATGCGAACGCGAGATCGTTGAGCGCCGCCACGGAGATGCCATCGCGCGCGGCCGAGTCGGCCTCGATGTGCACTTTCGTGCCTGTGGCGAGCGCGGCGCCACGCGCGGCGTCCTCCACCTGATCGCGGATCTGCTTCAGGTAGACCTGGTCGGGGTAGCGAATCCAGATCTCCGCCGCCGTGCGGTCGGGCACGACGTTGGGCGCCTTGCCGCCTTCGGTGATGATCCCCTGGATGCGCGCCTCGGGGCGGATCGTCTTCCGGATCGCATCGATGTGATTGAACAGTTCGATCACCGCGCTCAGCGCGTCGCGGCCGTTCCACGCGGTGAGCTGGTGCGCCGGCGCGCCGTAGAAGGTGAATCGCAGCACATCGATGTTGAGGCAGCAGCTCCCGAATCCGCCTTCGGAGCGCCGCGTCTCCGTGGAGGAATGCGAGCGCACAATGACGTCGGCATCCTTGAACACGCCCGCGAGGTACATCGTGGTCTTCGCTTCCGGCGCGCCGACTTCTTCGGCGGGCGTGCCGTAGACGATCACCGTGCCGGGCGTCTTCGACGCCGTGAGGAATTCCGCCATCGCCACTGCGACCGCCATCCCCACCGGACCCTGCGCGCTGTGCTGGTCGCCGTGGAAATCGCGCGTGGTGCCGCGCAGTGCGTCGTATTCGAGGATCACGCCGAGTTTCGGGCCCGCCGTTCCCTTCGTGTAGCGCGCAATGAACGCGGTGGGCATTCCGGCCACACCCATCTCCAACGGCAAATCCGTGCGCGGTCAAGTAATCCGTCAGGATCTTCACCGAGCGTGTCTCGTGCCAGCCCACCTCGGGGTGCTTCGTGATGTCGTCGGCCATGGCGAGGAGTTCCTTATTCATCAACTCCTTCGCGCGGGCCATCACCGCATCGCGGCGCTTGTCCGGCGCGCTGAGGCGCGAGACGGTGGCGGGCAGTTGCAGCGACGCCTCGAGCTCGTTCATGCGCTTAATGACGTCGGCAGCGGCGCTTCGTTCGGTGGGCGTCTCCTGGCCGGCGGCGGTCGCGGTGAGGAGCAGGATGCAGGCGAGCAACAGGAGTGACGGGCGCACGGCGTGGCCTCTCGTGAAGGTGTGTTGAGTGACAATTATACGGGCCCGGGGCGGGCTCCACCATTTCCCCACAGACCCGCACCGCGCGCTCGGCCGCGACGTCAGTTGGCGATGTTGAACTGATAGCACTTGTGCTGCGGCGCTGCCCACGTCCAGATCGGCGTCCATCCGGTGGCCGCGGTCGCGGCGGCTCTCGCACGCGCCTTCGTTCCGCTCGGCCTTCTGCTCCGAGCTGCCCACCACCGGCGTCGGCAGCCGGTAGGCGCCCCGCACATCGAAGCCCTGCGTGAGACTGTGGAATTCCTGCGCGATGGTCGGGCTGCTGGCGCTGGCGTCCCACTCGTGGACGCCGTTCGGCGCAGTGCCCACGCGATGGAAAATGAAGACGGTGCCCGTATTGGACTTCAGCGCGATCACGACATCCAGATCGCTCGCGGTTCCCGCGTTGTTGAAGGTTCCCATCAACTTCCAGCCGCCGTCCGCCAGCAGGATCAGTTCGGTGTAACCGCGGTCGCCATTGAACTGCCACTTCACCGCGATCTGCGCGGCGGGCGCCTCGGCGATATGCATGATCGGAGCGGTCTCGGTCGCGGAACGCCCGCCCGCGGCCGGATCGCTCTTGAGCATGAAGAAGCCAGCCGGCACTTTGCCGCTCTTGGTCGAAATGCTGTCCGCGCGATGCTGCTTCTCGCCGGACTGCGCGCTGGTAGCGCACGGCGCAAACGAGCCCGAGCGCTACGAATGATGCGAATCCGATCAGTGCTCTCCGCATGGGCGCGCCTCGTGGTTCGAGAGTGGTGATCACCTCGAACATATGTCGGCGCACTCCAACGCTACAAGTCTGGCGCGCCGAGCAGACATGTCGCACAATACGTGTCACCCTCGAAGCTTTCTACGACCATCGGAGGCCCGCATGCGCAGAGTCACCGGCATTGGCGGCATTTTCTTCAGCGCGAAGGATCCCAAGGCGCTGGGCGCGTGGTACAAGACGCACCTCGGCATCGACGTTCAGCCCTGGGGCGGCGCGGCTTTTGAGTGGGCCGACGCCGACGGCAACGCGCTGAAAGGAACCACCGCCTGGTCGGTCGAGCCGAATGACGGCACGCACTTCGCGCCGAGCAAGTCGACGTTCATGGTGAACTATCGCGTCGAAGATCTCACCGCGCTGCTCAACGCACTGCGCGAGGAGGGTTGCAACGTCCTCGAGAAGACCGACGACGGAGAATACGGGAAATTCGGTTGGGTGATGGATCCAGAGGGCAATAAGGTCGAACTCTGGCAGCCGCTGGAAGGACAGTGAGGTAGCGGCACTCCCCTAGATCAGCCGCTTCGGCGTGCGATCCTCGGCATTCGCGCCGGCGTTCGCGTCGGTCTCCGAGCTGGCCGGTGGGGGCGGCAGCGCGCGCGGCGTGGAAGCGCTGTCCCCGATTCCGCCCATCTGACGCTTGAACTCGCGGATGCCCTTGCCGAAGGAGCCGGCGATCTCGGGGATGCGCTTCGCTCCGAACAGCAGGAGGATCACCACGAGAATGAGCAGGATCTTGTCGATCCCGAAGCCTTCCATAAGTGGAACTCGCGACTGAGGGGTGCTCGAAATCTAGATCACGAGTGACGGCCCGCGCATTTCAATTTTGCAATACGCGGTGGCGCGCGCTCAGTAGTTCCAGAAGACGCTCACCGCCAGCACGTTGTCGATCTTGTCCGGATCGTTGTTCCGGAACACTTGCTGGTGCAGGTAACCGAACTCAATGGTCACCGTTGGACTGACCGCCACTCCGGGGCCGACGAAGAGACGGTTGCGATCGGAACCGGCCACCGCGCCGTAGTTGGTGCTGTTCAGATTGTAGAAGTACTCGTCATAGATCACGCCCGACCAGATCGAGCCCAGCGGCACGGACAGCTTCACCATTTCGCGCAGCCGCCAGCCGGTCTGGCTTCCCGTGCTCAGGAATCGTTCTTCGAGACGCGTGCGCGAGGAGAGGCGGCTCGTTCCGACGCGGCCGCTCCAGCTCGCCTGCTCCCAGATGCGCGACTCGTAGGTGCTCGTGGACGCATACGGCGGCTCGGTGCGGACGTACGCGTAGCCGAGCCACGCCGTCCAAGTCTTGCTCAGCGAATAGCCGACGCCGGGACGGAAGATCCCCTGCGCGAAGGTGCTCGCATCATCGCCATAGCGGAGTTGCACGTCGAGCCAGAGCCGCCACGACCCGCTCGAGTCGTTGAGCGCGCGCGGAAGCTTGCCATTCACGAAGCCGCCGAGCCACACGCCGAAATCTTCGTTCGATTGCGCGCCGGCGCGCGGCGCGAGCATCGAGGAGTAGCGTCGCGCATGCGAGCGGCGCTCGCAGGGCACGGAAACGGGAAGCGACTCGGAGTGCAGCATTGTCACACCTGGTTGTGTCCCAGGGAAATAATAGCCTATGCCGCGTCATACTTCGTGAACACCGACATGACCGGCCCGTACACCCCCGATCTGTGCGAATGCTTGCTGGTCTCGAACAGCTCGCGCGGAGCGGTGCGCCCGTAGATTTCGGCCTTGCTCGAGGGATCCGCGCCGGCCGCGATGAGGAACTCGACGATCTCGGCGAGGTTCGATGGCACGACTTGCCGGTGCGATTCCACTCCGTTCGTGCCCGTGTAATGCAGGAGGGTCGCGCCGTGCCCATACTGCGAGCGCTCGTACAGCAATTCGGGCCGCGCTGCGATCATCGTCTTGAGCGACGCCAAATCGCCCGCGAGCATCGTGTTCACCGCCCGCTCGAATGCGGCGCTCGAACCCTTGTCGGCGAGCGCTTCCACGTCGCGCGCGCTCTTGTATCCGAACTCTCGCGCGACGGTGAGGCTGGCGTCGTCGAGACTGAACGCGTATTCGAGGATCCGTTCATCCGGTTCGCCGGTCAGATCGGGATGCCACGATCCGATCTGGAAACAGACGGCGTCATTCCCGCGGCGATGCGCCTCCGTCAGCCGCGCGGCCTGCAACTCGAGCTGGATGCGGATCGGCATCGAATAGAATTCCGCGGTGAGCAGATCCGCGTACAGGTCGCGAACCTTCTGCACCTTCGGATCGATGTACACCTTTACATTGCTCATCGGAGTCTCGTAGTCTTCGGCGGTCAATGGAATGGTGGAGGAATCCGGGATGGACATCAAGCGCAACGGCTCGCGAGCATCGACATGAAGGATCGACTGCCTCACGGGCTGCGCGATGGCGCGCACTGCGAAGTCGTTGGCGGAACGCACAAGGGGACGTCCGGCACCGTGCGCGACATCAAGAGCGGCAAGACCGGCCACGTCTCGATCACGGTCGTGCAGGCGAACGGCGACCGGATCAAGACGCTGGCGAAGAACGTCGTCGTTCCGCGATTGGAGCGCTGAACCGTGCGAGTCGGAATCCTCGGCTCCGGTCTCATGGGCGGCAAACTCGGCACGATCTTCGCCCGCGCGGGACACGACGTGATGTTCAGCTACGCGCGCACCGCGAAGAAGTTGGAGAAACTCGCGCGCGAGGCAGGACCGAACGCGCATGCCGGCACGCCGGGCGAAGCGGCGCAGGGTTCGGATGTGCTGCTGCTCGCGGTGCATTGGTCACGCTTCAAGGATGTACTGCAACAAGCCGGCGACCTTTCGGGCAAGGTGATCGTGACGTGCTCCCTGCCAATGCACGATGAGGACACCGGACTCGTCGTCGCGAACACCTCGTCGGGCGCTGAGGCGCTCGCGAAGATGCTGCCGAAGACGCGCATCGTCTCGGCGTTCGGCACGCTCCCGAGCGAAGTGTTCTTCGCGGTATACAAGACACGCCGAAGAAAGACTCGGCCAAGTCTCGCCTATTGCGGCGATGACAAGCTCGCAAAGAAAGCGGCCGTCCAGCTGATCCGCGATGCCGGCTTCGATCCGGTGGACGCCGGGCCGCTGCGGATCGCGCGCTACCTCGAGCCGTTCACGCTGCTCATCGCGCAGCTCGCGTACGAAGGGAAGGAGAGCCCCGCGCTGGCGTACCGGTTCGAGCGCTACGACGAATGAACCACCACGATCTCGCGCACCATGCCGTGTGAATAGTGGGGCTTGTGGTCGTGCACGTCGTCCACGAGGCAGATGAGCACGTAGTTGCCCGCCGCTAGCTTCACCGGTAGCTGCAAGGCGAGCCCAGGGTCCATGTCCGGCGTTCCGCCGAGCAGTGTAACAGGCGCCGGCCCTGGGTCTCCGACGGCGTCCATCCATTTCACCACATCGGCGACTGTCTTTCCGGCGTGCAGACGCCAGAGCATCGCCATGTGGGGCTGCGAGCCAACGTTGCGGACCTCGATCACATGCGCGCCCGCGCGCAGCGGGGTCGGCAATGTGAAGGCGTAGTCCGAAAGGTCGAGCTGGATGTCGGCGGCGGGCATTGTCGCGCCGTTCCGCCCCGCCGTGACGACGAGCTCGCGGATCATTCCTTCCATCATGTGCGGCGTTCCCTTCGCGTCCTCCATGTCACACTCGAGAACGTATGATCCGGGCGCGAGATCGATGGTCGTTGTGGCGACACCGCCGGGCTCGATCGTGCCCACGCCGCCCACCTGCGTGATCCAGTGCGGGGTGCCCGGCTTGCCGAGCGTCTGCTTGAAATCCGCCAGCGTGTGCGGGCTCGCGAGCCTCGCGATCCACACGAAATGCTGCTCGCGGCCGCGCGAGACGAGACGGATCGTCGTCGGTCCTGCTGGGATCGAATCCGGCGCATTCGAACGCGTACTCGCGCGCGACGATCTCGACTACGGGTGGCGCTATGGCAGCACTCGGAAGCGCGAGCCAGAGCCAGGCGAGCACGGCGGCGGACCACTGGATCATTGGTTGAGTCTCCTCACGTATCGAACATGTTGCAACGATCCGGGATGCGCGAGTGCGGCTGGCGCGCTATTCGCGAGTCGCGTATGCTGAAAGCGGAACATCACCTCCGCAAGAATCCCACGGAGGATCTCGCGAGCTTGCACACTCCATGGAGGGCTCCTCCCATGACTCAGCATGTGTTGGACCGCCGCCAATTCGTGAGAGCCGGCGCGATCACCGGCGCCGGCGCGCTGCTGTTCGGATGCAAGCCCGAACCATGCCCCGCGCCGCCCGCCGCCGAGCCGCGCAAGGTGGTGACGCTCACCAAGGAATGGCAGACGGCGCTCACGCCGCAGGAGATCGTGGAGCTCGCGAAGGCGGGGAACAAACGCTTCGTGAGCGATGAGCGGGTGGATCGCGACTACCTGCACGATGTGAACATCACCGCCGGCGGCCAGCATCCCGCCGCCGTGATCCTGAGCTGCATCGACTCCCGTGCGCCCGCCGAGATCATCCTCGATGCGGGCATTGGCGACATGTTCAACGCGCGCATCGCCGGCAATTTCGTGGACCGCGATCTCGCGGGCAGCATGGAATTCGCCTGCGCCGTGGCCGGCGCGAAGGTGGTGATGGTGATGGGCCACACGGCGTGCGGCGCGATCAAGGGCGCGATCGACGGCGCCAAGCTCGGCAACCTCACGGCGCTCCTCGAGAAACTCACGCCCGCCGTGGCCGCCGTGAAGAACTTCAATGGCGAGCGCAGCGCGAAGAACCCCGACTTCGTGAACGCCGTCGCGACCGAGAACGTGAAGCTCACGCTCGCCGAGATCCGGAAGATCAGCCCCGTGCTCGCGGGACTCGAGAGAGACAAGAAGATCATGATGGTCGGCTCGATGTACCACATCGAGACAGGGCAAGTCGAATTCCTGTTAAGAGCGAAGGGCGCGTGTGGGCCTTAGTACCGCTTGAGAAGCGCGTATAGCAACTGAGCGTATGGTACGGCAGGGCGTGAGTGGGACCGGCCCAACTCACGCTTTGTCGTACCATACGCTCAGTTGCTATACGCGCCTTTTCAGCGGTACTAGGGCCCACACGCGCCGTTCCAGCGTCAGTGCCGCACGACGCTCCATCGCCAAAGATCTCCATGATCCTCCCGCACGGTGACCGCCGCGCGCTTGAGATCGCGCGAAACATCTATCGCCTTCGCGGCGCGCGGCACGGTTCCGATCATCTCCACCCGACCCGGAACGCGCACGCGATAGAGCTTGTACAGGCCGCCGGCCTCGTACCCGATGAACAGCAGCGAGCCATCCGACAGAAAACACGTCGAGCTGAGCGAAGCGATATTCACGGTTCCCCAAGGGACCGCCGCGCCGCTCTTCGCATCGATGATGTCGAAGCGCAGGGAATCCGCATAGCCGGCGCGAACACCGCCAATGGCGATCCGCTTCCCGTCGAGCGTGGAACCCAGGCCGGCGACGCCGAGGAACCACGCCGGCTTGGGGAAGACGCGCGGCGCCGAGTCGCCCGTCATCCAGACCCGGATGCTTTGGCCGTCGGCTGGAATCCACGTCCAGCCGCCGCCTCCTCCGAGATGCGCGTAGTCGACGATCAGCGAGTCGTCGAGCAGGCGCTCTTCGCTGCGCGCGCCAGTTCGGCTGTCCACGAGCACCAGTCGCACGTGCTGCCCCTCGCGCTCCTGCAGGGCGAGTGATACGGAGTCTGCCCAGTATCCCTTCACGAATTCCCCGCGGCTCGCGACCGGCGCGGCGCTGCGATCGGC
Source organism: uncultured Gemmatimonadaceae bacterium (assembly GCA_963732065.1). Taxonomy (GTDB): domain Bacteria; phylum Gemmatimonadota; class Gemmatimonadetes; order Gemmatimonadales; family Gemmatimonadaceae; genus DATKOH01. Next base: position 123,501 of record CAVSYH010000003.1, read on the forward strand.
GACGCGAAGCACATAGGGTAGCCGCTCGCTCCCCGATGCGCCGGTCACGGTGTTCACGAAGAAGATCCGCGAGCCATCATAGGAGATCTGGGCGGTGAGCACCGCCGAGGATCGCCACACGCGATCCTTCGCCGCGAAGTGGCCGTGCAGCGCGTCGGTCACGCTCGTGACCCAGATCTCGTATTCAGCGGCGTCCTCGGCCATGACGACGGTGCCGCCATCCGCCGTGACGTCGAATCCGGTCATCGCGCCAAAGTAGACGGTGTCGATCGCCGGCAGGATGCGTCCACTCTTCGCATCGAAGGGCAGGCGAACGAGTCCGGGATGGTTGGCCTGCTGCATCTGTATCCAGATCGCTTCGCGCGATGCCCTCCACACGGCGGCATGTTGGAAGTCGACCCCCGGAAGGGCTCCGCGTTGCGTCACCTTCCCGTGCCGGTCGATGACGCGGACCTCCGCGTTGCGGCCGAGCGTGGCGAGCGCCACGAAGCGCGTCGTGCCGGGAACGTTGAAAACGAAGATCCAGTCGACCGGGCCGTTGGTCACGATGCTGTCGCGCGGCACGCCATCGAGGCCGGCGATCAGCAGGTGCACCACGGAGTCGCCGCTTCAGCGCCTGCGGCGGCACCATGATGATCGAATCTCCGCCCGCGAAGAAACTCGCCCAGATCGGCGAGAGGAACTTCGGCGCGCCGCCGAACACCGAGAGGAGGTATGCGCCCTGCCGTCCGCCGACGCTCGCGGTCACGAGGAGATTCCGGCGGTCTGGACTCCACTCAATGTTGTTCACAGCCTGGAGTCCGGTGAGCAGTTCGCGGCTCTCCGGTTCTCCGACATTCTGCACCACCACCGCGTTCGCGCATCCCGGCCGCGCCGCACGACTCGGTGAGGAACGCGATCTCTTTTCCGTCGGAGGAGATCGCCGCCTGCTCGGCGCGTCCCCGACGACGTGAGTTGAGTGCGGTCGCGCAGCGCGAACGCGGCGGCGTGCTCACCGCGCGAAGGGCCATGCGCGAGCCACCACGCGAGACCGGCGAGAAGAATCAGCGCCGCGGCCGCGGCGATCGGCCACCGCTTACTTCCGTCGCGAGCGGCTGGCTTGCCCATGCCGCTGGCGATCGCGGCCGCGAATTCTCCGGCGCTGGCGTAACGGTCGGAGGGCACTTTCGCGAGCGCTCGGAGCACCGCGTCGTCGACCGTCTCGGGCACGGTGTCTCGTGTCACCCGCAGGCGGGTGGGCCGTTCGGTGAGGAGCTTCGCGATGATCGCCTGCGCCGAGGCACCCGAGACCGGCGGCTCGCCGGCAAGCATCTCGTACACGACCGCACCGAGCGAGTAGACATCGCTCCGCGCGTCGAGCACACGGTCGCCGGTCGCCTGTTCCGGGCTCATGTACTGCGGCGTTCCGAGCGAGAGTCCCGTTTCCGTGAGGCGGTTGCCACCGGCTTCCTTGATCGCCAGCGCGATGCCAAAGTCGGCGAGCATCGCTTCGCCCTCCTGCAGCAGGATGTTCTCGGGCTTGATATCGCGGTGGATCACGCCCTGCCGATGCGCGTAGTCGAGCGCGGCGGCCACCTGCGTAGCGATGCGGACCGTCTCCTCGAGACTAGCTGTCGCTCCGACCGCAGCCGGTCGCGAAGCGATTCGCCGCGAACGTAGGCGAGTACATAGTAGAGGAAGCCGTCCGCCGCTCCCGAGTCCATCAACGCCACGATATGTGGGTGGCTGAGTCGCGCGGTGATCCGGATCTCATTCAGGAACCGATCAGCACCGAGCACGGCCGCAAGCTCAGCGCGCAGCACCTTGAGCGCCACGTCGCGATCGTGTTTGAGATCGCGCACCAGGTAGACGGTGGCCATCCCCCGGCGCCGATCTCACGCTCGACGCGGTAGCGATCCGCGAGCGCAGCCGCGAGGGAAGTGTGTGCCGGGGCCATGCTTCAAACTGTGAACGTGACTGTAGCTTCGCCAGCGCAGATCTATGAACGGCGGGTGTAGGCCCTGGTACCGCTGAAACGGCGCGTATGGCAACTGAGCGTATGGTACGGCGGAGCGTGAGTGGGAAGGACCCCAACTCACGCCCCTGCCGTACCATACGCTCAGTTGCTAAACGCGCTTCTCAAGCGGTACTAAGGCCCACACGCGCAGGTTGGCGATTCTGGCGAAGCTCCGCGCCGCGTCGTAGGATTTGTTCGCCACCTTCCTGAGAGTCTCCCCAATGTTCGCGTCCCGCTCGCTCGTGCTCGTCCTGCTCGCCGCGCTCCCCCTCGCCGCGCAGAAGCCCGCCGCCAAGAAAGCGCCCGCGGCCGCTCCCGACACCACTGCCGATTCTGTCTCGAAGTTCCTCTCGAACTTCAGCTATCGCGCGATCGGGCCCGCCGCGTACTCCGGCCGCGTGACCGCGATCGCGGTGCCCACGAGCGCCGAGGCGCGACCGAAAACGTTCTACATCGGCGCGGCCGGCGGCGGCGTCTGGAAAACGACGAACGCCGGCGTCACGTGGCGCTCCATCTCCTCCGGACTCGGCAGCGAGACGATCGGCGATCTCGCCGTCGCGCCGAGCGACAGCAACATCATCTGGGTGGGCACCGGCGAGAAGAACAGCCTGCGATCGCAGTACTGGGGCGATGGCGTCTACAAGTCGGTGGACGGCGGCAAGAAATGGAAGAACATGGGCCTCGCCGATTCGAAGGCGATCGGCCGCGTCGTCATCGACCCCGCGAATCCTGACGTCGTGTACGTCGCCGCGCTCGGTCATCTCTGGGGTCCCGAACAACGAGCGCGGCGTGTACAAGACCACCGACGGCGGCAAGACGTGGACGCGCGTGCTCTTCGTGAACGACACCACCGGCTTCGTGGATCTCGCGATGGATCCGAAGGATCCCAACACGCTCTACGCCGCGGCGTGGCATCGCCTGCGCTGGGGCGGCGCGCACATGGAGGGCGTGGGCAAGGGCAGCGGCATCTACAAGACCACCGATGCCGGCAAGACCTGGACGAGACTCACCGACGCCGCGAAGAAGAACGGACTCCCGTTCGACAGGATGGGCCGCATCGGCCTCGCGATCTCGCCGCAGGATCCCAAGCTCGTGTTCGCGATGATCGAAGTCGATCGCGGCATCACGGGGCCGGGGCAGGGACCCTTCGGCGGCGTGTTCCGGTCGTCCGACGCCGGCGCCACGTGGACGCAAGTGAACGATCTGCAGGCGGAGCCGCACTATTACTACAATGCGATCTTCGTCGACCCGAACGATTCACAGCACGTGTTCGTCGCCGCGAGTCCGTTGCTCGAGAGCAAGGATGGCGGCCGCACCTTCGCGCCGGAATCGCTGTTCAACGTGCACGTGGACAACCACGCGCTCTGGATGGATCCGCACGACGCCGGCCACCGCATCCTCGGCAACGATGGCGGCGCCTACGTCACGTACGACGCCGGCAAGGCGTGGTGGCACATGCCGCTGCCCATCGGCCAGTTCTACACGGTGATCGTGGACAGCTCGCTCGCACCGTATCAGATCTGCGGCGGACTGCAGGACAATGGCGTGTGGTGCGGGCCGAGCGCGTCGAGAGATTCCAGCGGGATCGATGATGCCGACTGGTATCCGGTGAACGGCGGCGACGGCATGTGGGTGCAGGTGCCGCCGCGCGATCCGTTCACGGTGTACTCGGGCTGGCAGTACGGCAACGTGTCCAAGCTCGATCTGCGCACATTGAAGCGCGATGACATCGTGCCGGCTTCGCTCGACGCGGGCGCCGAGAGCGGCTACGCGTTCACGTGGGGTTGGACGACGCCGATCCTCATCTCCACGCACGACTCGGGCACGGTGTACCTCGGCGCGAATCGCCTGTTCCGGTTGAAGCAGGGCGGCAAGGATTGGGAAGCGCTCGGCCCCGACATGACCAAGACGCCGCGCGACAAGCCGGCGCCCGAGGTGGGGAACACGAGTTATCACTCCATTTTCTCGATCGCCGAGAGTCCGCGCAGCGCGGCGGTGCTCTGGACGGGCACCGACGACGGCAACGTGTGGGTGTCGCGCGATACCGGCCGCACGTGGATCAACACGACGGGCAAATTCCCGAAAGGCGCGCCCACGGATTGCTTCGTCTCATCGATCGCGGCCTCGGCCCATGCCGACGGCACTGCGTGGGTGGCGCTCGACTGTCATCATCGCGACGACTACCGGCCGCACATCTGGCGCACCACCGACTTCGGCGCCACGTGGACCGAGCTCGTGAACGGATTGCCCGCCGATCGCGGGAGCCTGATCGTGATCGAGAGTCCGCGCAACGCGCGCGTGCTGTTCGCCGGCACGTCGGACGGCGTGTACGCGACGCTCGACGGCGGGCAGCGGTGGCGCCGCTTCGGCAAGGATCTCCCGCACGTGATGGTGGAAGCGCTCGCGATCGCGCACCGCGAGAACGAGTTGGTGGTGGGCACGCACGGCCGCGGGATCTACATCGCGAACGTGGGCGCGGCGGAGGAGTACAGCGATTCGCTGCTTGGCGCGCCGGTGCATCTGTTCGAGGTGGCGCCGGCGTACCAGTTCCGCTGGCATCACACCCTGCCGTCGAGCGGCAGCGCGCCGTTCATGGGGCAGAACCCGCCGCGCGGCGCCGTGATCTCCTACTATATCAAGGAGCCGCAGCCGGAGGGCGTGAAGCTGGCGATCACTAGTGCGAACGGTGACACCGTGCGCACCATCACGGGATCGGGCGTGCCGGGACTTCAGCGCGTGACGTGGGACCTGTCGAGTCAGCGGCCGCGTCCGCGCGGATTGGGCGAGCCCACCGACCGCGCCGAGTTGGTGCGTGTGCCGCCGGGCACGTACACCGTGCATCTGACAATGGGGGACAAGAAACTCACGAGAACCATCGTCGTGACCGAACTGGGGCCGGACACGCTTGGCAGGGTGCGCTGAGACGGCGCGTCTAGGCCCTAGTACCGCTTGAGAAGCGCGTATAGCAACTGAGCGTATGGTACGGCATGGCGTGAGTTGGGACTACGCTCGCCCACTCACGCCGAGCCGTACCATACGCTCAGTTGCTATACGCGCTATTCCAGCGGTACTAAAGCCCACACGCGCTGTCTCAGCGGTACTAGGACCAACACGCGCCGTTCGATTGCACGAAGAAGAGGAAGCGTCTAGCTTCGAAGTGTGGTCGTAGTTCAACGAGTACCCAAGGAGGCTTGCAATGCATACGATGAGATCACTGGCGCTCGCCGTGCTGTCGCTGCCGCTCATGGCCGCGGCCGGACACAAGACCGTGCGAGCCGACGAGCACGCGGATGTTGTGGCCGCGATCGCCGAGATCAAGAAGACGGATCCGGGGATCGCCAAGTTCTTCAGCAGTGCGGCGGGCTACGCCGTGCTCCCGAATGTGGGCAAGGGCGCGATCGGCATCGGTGGCGCGCATGGCGACGGTGAACTGCTCGTCGGTGGCAATGCGATCGGCGAATGCTCAATGACGCAGATCACGATCGGATTGCAGCTGGGCGGACAGTCTTACATGGAGGTCATCTTCTTCGAGACGCAGAAGTCGCTCGAGGCGTTCAAGAAGGGGGACTTCGAGTTCGCGGCGCAGGTGAGCGCGGTCGCGCTCAAGGCGGGCGCGAGTGCCGACGCCAAGTATTCGAGCGGCGTCGCGGTGTTCACCGTCGCGAAGGGCGGCCTGATGTACGAGGCCAGCGTGGGCGGTCAGAAGTTCTCGTACAAGCCATACAAATAAAAACTGCAAATGCGCGTGTGGTCGTTGACGTGTGGCAACGGCAATGTTGTCGCCACACGTCAACGACCATACGCGCCTTCAGCAGTTCCCGCCAGAGAGGACTCGCGCGAATAGTTCGCGGTCCACATTGCCGCCGGAGATCACGATGCCGGCGCGGCCGCGCACAGAGGGCGCATCGGTAAGCAGCGCAGCGAGCGCTGCCGCGCCGGCGCCCTCTGCTACGTTATGCGTGTCGCTGAACAGCGCGCGCATCGCATCGGCGACCAGCGCATCCGAGACGTGATGACGCGCGCGAGTTTGCCGCGCATCGCATCGAGCGCGGCCGGCGACGGGAATCCGGCAGGCCATGCCATCGGCGAGCACCGTGGTGGCCGGCGCCTCCACCGGCGCGCCGGCGGCGATCGACAGCGCGTACGCCGGCGCGTGCGACGAGACGACGCCAACGATCTCCGTGGGCAGCCCGAGCGCATCGCGCGCCGCGATCATGCCGCAGATCCCGGAGCCGAGTCCGATCGGCACGTAGACCGTGTCGAGCGCCGGCGCCCCGCGCAGGAATTCCAGCGCGTAGGTTCCCACGCCTTGCACGAGCCAGGGGTGGAAGGATGGGACGCGGTACCATCCGCGCTCCGTCGCGAGGCGCGCTGCGTATTCGACTGACGCCTGGAAGTCGTCGCCGTGCTCAATGAGTTCCACGCCGAGCGCACGCATGGCGGCATTCTTTTCGGTGCTATTGCCGCGCGGGACGATCACCGCGGCTTTGATGCCGTGGCGCGCGGCAGCGAGACCGATCGATTGACCGTGATTGCCGCGCGTCGCGGTGACGACGCCGGGCACCGTGATGCCGCTCGCCACGAGTTCATGGAAGAAGACGAGCCCGCCGCGCACTTTGAATGCGCCGACGGGTGTCTGATTCTCGTGTTTGACCCACACTTCGGAGCCGGCGCGCTGATCGAGCAACGGCCAGCGCTGCTGCGGCGTTGCCGGCATCACCGCGTGCACGATCGTGCTCGCGTGTTCCAGCTCGGCGAGTGTTGGGAGCGTGGAGGCGGGCGCGATGAGTGTCATGGTAGGGAGATCAGCGGTGCAGTTCCAATCATGTCAATCATGTTAATCCTGTCAAATGCTGTTGCTTAGCCGATCCAAAAAACAACTAGACAGGATTAACATGATTTACATGATTGGAACTGCCCACCTCGCGATCGTGTCTCAGGGGCGCCGCGAGTAGGTCGCGTCGAAGAGCAGCGTCCATGTCTTGCCGCGTCGGTCGATTTCTCGCCGAAGAAGCGCACGTGGTCGTGGTCGATGGGGCGATAGCTCTCGCGATCCGTGGGTGTCTCGTAGAACGCGATCGTGCCGTCGGTCGCGAAGGTACCGGTGGAGTGGTACGTGCGGAAGGGATCAGTGACCGTACGCTTCCACTGCTTCGCGGCCGCATCGTACTCGATCGTGGTGTGCGCTTTGTTGTCGTGAATGTCGATGAACTCCTCTTGCAACACGCAGCCGCCGCTCGTTGCTGTCACCGCGTGATGCCGGGGTCGAAGTGCGGCACCGAATAGTTCCAAGTGCCCGGCCACCACGCGAACGCGGCGGCGTCGCTTGAGGCGCACGCGATGGTCGGCGCGCCCGACGGCGCCAGCGCGGCAAGCAGCGCGAACGTCATCGCTGCGGTGAGTCTCATGAGAATCCCGTACGTCTGAAGTACCACCCAAGGTTCACGCGTGCGCAGCGCCGAGCGATGATTGGCGCGACGGATCGATGCGTGACAGTCCATCAAGTGAATCATGTTAATCCTGTCAAAGCAGTTGGTTGCCCGATACAACAAACAACTTGACAGGATTAACACGATGGACAGGGTAGGGCCTACGCAGAACGATCCCGCTGACGGGGCGCATTATCGGGCTCGCCATGAAGTGCATCGCGCGCTCGGGCCGGGATTCCTCGAGACGGTCTACCAAAGGGCGCTCCTCTTGGAACTGCGAAACGCCGGCATCCAATGCCGAGGGAGAGCGGCGAATCGCGGTCATGTACGAAGGCGTGCCCGTCGGCGAATACGTCGCCGACATCACGGTGCAGGGTACCGTGATCCTGGAGTTGAAAGCGAGTGATGCGCTGAGCAAGGCGCACGAGATGCAGCTCGTCCACTACCTCACCGCGACGGGCTTGGACGTCGGGCTCTTACTCAACTTCGGCGCCGAGCGACTGCAGTTCAAACGCAAGCACCGCCTACCCCGGACCGCGCCCGCGGAGTTGTAAGCGCCGCACCCCCTTCATGAAAATCATGTCAATCCTGTCAAGCAGTTAGTTGACTGGATGCCATGAGTTGAGGACATGACGCCTCAATGCACCGGCAGCTGCCCCCACGCCGGCGAGAATGCGATCCCCGTTGGAAATGCGATCGATGCTCCTGTCTTGCTGATCGTCGCGTCGGGCAGAGCTCCTGTCGTGAGGTGGTTCGCGTCGTACCGCAATAGCGTGTTCGTCTGCCAACTCGCCACCCACAACGCCCCGCTGTTGTCGATCGCCAGTCCGTACTCGCTCTGGAGCAACACGCCCGAGAGGATCACCGTGGGCGTGGGCGACCCGATCGTCGTGAGGTCGCTCGCGTTGAAACGCGACAGCGAATCGAGCACGGTGCCCACCCACAGGTTGCCCTGCGCGTCGAACGCGAGCCCGACGGGTTTGTGGACGCCCTGCGCTCCGGTGATGCCGGCGAACGGCAGCGGTGAGCCCGTCGTCGTGAGATCGGCCGCCGCGAAGCCGGCCACGGAATTCCCGTCGAGGTTCCCCACCCACAGGTTGCCATGCGCATCGAACGCGAGGGCCCATGGCCGCATGATGGTGCCGAAGGCCGCGCTGATGACGACGGCGGGCGTCTTCGTGCCGCTCGTTGCGATCTGGCTCGCGGTGAATTCGTTCAGCGTGTTCCCATACTGGTCGGCCACCCACAGATCGCCCTGCGCATCGATGGCGAGCGCGGTGGGCGACTGCAATGAGGGCGCCACAATGATCCTCGGCGCCGCATTCGTGCTGTTCGCGATCTGCGCGGCAGTCCAATAACGCAGCGTGTCGGTGATGCTGCTCTCCCAGAGACCGCCGGCATCATCCAGCGCGAGCGCAATACCAGCGCGCGCCGCGCTCGTGCTGGTGCCGTTCCCGATCACGACGGCGGGCGCCGGCGCGCCGGTGTGCGCGAGATTCGCCGAGGAGAATCCGGAGATCGTGAGGCCCACTTCGTTCGCCACCCAGAGCACGCCCGCGCTGCGCCACGCCGATGTGTACGTCACGCTCGCGTCGGACTGGGCATCGGCGGCGACGGTGGCGGGACTGCCCGTCACCGTGCCGGCGTATCCCGTGCCGACGATCGGATCCGTGGTCGCGCCCGCGCCGGCGTTGATCGTGTAGCTGCCCGGCGCGAGCGAGCTGAGCGTTTGGGTCGACGTGATGACCATGCGGTAGCCGGCCGGGCCGAGCACCGTCACACTTGGGCGTCACGCCGCCAGGCGCGGTGATCGTGACCGCGAGCTGCCGGTGGTCCCGCCGGGACTGGTCGAATCGTTCTTGCTGCACGACAGGATGAGCGCCACGGCCCCCCATCACGTAAATCATGTTGATCCTGTCAAAGAACTGCTTTGACAGGATTGACATGATGGGCATGGTTTTCCGGTAACGGGCGATCATGTCGGCTCGCGTACGAGGGCGATATCCACGAAATCTCCGATGGTGGCGATGTACAAGACTGACGACCACGGGATGAACCGCGTGACTTTCTGGTTGTGCCCTTGGCCGTTGCCTTCGATGCTCACGCGCGCGAGCACGAACCCCCCGTCGGTCACGGCGGTCACATTGTAACTGTTCGGGTCCGAGCCGATCACGACCTGCTTGTTGAGGCAGCGCGTCATGAGCGCTCGCGTGGAGGTCCATTGCCCGGTCAGATCCGTCGAGCGACAGCTGGCGTTCGCGGATCCGCCCTGCGTTCCGCCGCTCGGCGCGGGCGCGGGTGCCGGCGGCGTGACGGTCGTTCTCACGGCGGTCGTGGGCTTCGCCGTCTTCGACGGGGCCTGCGCGTTCAGGCCGGCGGCGAGCGCGCCGGCGGCGGCGATCACGACGAGCGTCTTGAGCATGTTCCGATGCATGGCTCGGCTCCGTAGGAGGGTGAGCTCCTACGGTAGCCGCTCCGGGCGCCGCGCGCTAATTGCTGATGCTGAAGTACCTCTCGACCTTGTTGTTCGCCGGCGCTGGATCGTTGGCCGCCCCCTTCACCGTGGCCGACAGCTTCGCGAATTCACCGCTCTTGCCGGACACGGTGGTCGTCACGACGATGTCCACGTGGGCGTGCACGTTCAGCGTTCCCGTGAACTCGCACGTGATCGGCGGCACCTTGGCCTGCGAGGCGCCTTTCTTGCACGAGAGCGTGTGACCGCTCGCGGTGACGTTCCGGATCACGAGCAAGGTGGGCTCGAGCGTGAGTTCGATCGCGCCCACGGGTTGCGGTCCGTTGTTGGTCACCTCGACCGTGATGTCGAACCGCTGGCCGGCCTTCGCCGAGTCCGGATGCAGCGTAGTCACGGTCGCCGCAACGTCCGCGTTCGCGGCGAACCGGTTGGGCGGCACCGGCTGCTGCCCCGCCGAGCGCGCGGCGACGATCGTGACCATGGCGAGCGCGACCGCCGCGCCGCGCATCATTGCCGCACCAGCGCGACCTGCACGAATCCCGGCATCATGTTGTAGTAGAGCACGGCGCTCCACGGCACGAATTTTCTCATGATCTCGCCGCCACTTCCTCCGTTGCCGCCCTGCGTTCGCGCGAGCACGAATCCGGCGTCGTTCACGGCCATCACCTGGTAGTCGGTCGTTTCCGACCCCAGCTGGACCAGCCGGTTAAGGCAGACCGTCATGAGGTTCTTTGGCGATTGCAGATACTGGGCGAGATCGGAACCATGACACGGGGGTCCCGACCCGGGCGCCCCGGTGGCCGGCGGCGGGCTGCGGAGCAGGCGGCGCATGTACCGCGCTCGGCGCTGTTGGCGGCTTCGCACCTCTATTCGGCGCTTGCGCGCTCAATCGTCGAAGACATCAGAAGCCTATCGCGACCGTAAGGGCCAGCATCTGGAACGCGCTCCGGTTCATGGCTGATCTCCACTGAAAAGGTGACGGATTACGCTACTCGCACCGGCCGCCGCTCGCCATTCGCAGCGCCGTGAGGGGCCGAGCGGCGCGATTGCGCTCCACGCCAATCGCGACCATGCTAGAGACCCCGTTGCTCCGGCCGGAGCCATCGGACTTTGGTCGTATTGCCCGGGCTATTTGCGGCCCGTTCTATTGTAGGCGGAATGGCAGGTCGGCGTCCCCGAAGGATCATTACCACCGCATCTTCACGAGGATAGTCGCATGCGAATGCCGGGTGTCAGAAGCAGCGTCTTGCATGTAGTCGCGTTGGCCGTGGCCGCGAACATTGTCGCGCCGAGCGCGGTGCAAGCGCAGGCCTCAGCGAAGAAGCCGAATATCGTCATGCTGATGACGGACGACACCGGATGGGGCGACTGGGGTTACATCGCCGGCGGCGGTGCGGCGCTCGGCCACCCGACCCCGAACATCGATCGCATCGCGAAGGAAGGGACCTACTTCACGAATTGGTACGGCCAGGCGAGCTGCACCGCCGGCCGCGCATCCTTCATCACGGGCCGCATCCCCATCCGTTCGGCGCTCTCGATCGTGGTGGCGCCGGGCGACGAGAACGGGCTGCACAAGGAGACGCCCACCATCGCCGAGTTCTTCAAGAAGAACGGCTACCAGACGTACTTCTCCGGTAAGTGGCATCTGGGCGACAAGCCGGAATTCTATCCGATCGAGCACGGCTTCGATGAGATGAAGCACTTCGCGGCGTACTATCCCGGCGTGTACACGTACAGCGACACGTCGTCGAAAATGCACCCCTGGTTCCCGTCGTACAATCCGGAATTCTGGAAGATGTACCAGGACGCGGTGAACCTGCACGAATGGTCGGGCGTCGCCGGCAAACCCGCGGTGAAGGGCGAGCTGATCACGTGGGAATCGCTCGCGGAATTCGACGTGCTGCAGACCGCTTCGGCCGTAGCGTACATCAAGGAGCACGCCAAGGACGCGAAGCCGTTCTTCATGGACGTGAACTTCATGAAGATGCACAACCCGAACCATCCGGCGAAGGCATTCGCGGGGAAGACGCACCTCGGCAATTACTCGGACGCGATGCTCGAACTCGACTCGAACATTGGCAAGATCATGGACGAGATCCGCGCCAATGCGCCGAATACGATCGTGATCGTGAGCGCCGACAACGGAGCGTGGCAGGATGCCTATCCGGACGCCGGCACTGTGCCGTTCCGCGGGGAGAAGGGCACCGCCTTCGAAGGCGGCTGGCGCGTGCCGGGGATCATGTGGGCGCCGGGCAAGATCCCGGCCGGCATGCATCTCGATGAGATGATGTCGCACATGGATATCTGGCCGACGACGGCCGCGATGGTGGGCCTCAAGCCGCCGCCGACGGGCGAGTGGACCGACAACGCCGGCAAGCCCATCTACTTCGACGGCATAGACAACAGCGCGTACGTCACCGGCAAGGCGATGCACTCGGCGCGCGACTCGTGGATCTACATTGATGGCGAGAACTTCCTCGGCATGCGCGCCGACATTGGCGGCGACCCGAACGAGCCGTGGGTGCACATCGCGTGGAAGTACCTCTACACGGCCAAGGATACGTGGCTGGGTCCGGACCAGAATCTCGGATCGATCGGAGCGGTCTACAACCTCACGATGGATCCCGGCGAGAAATATTCCATGACGTTCAATGGCGCCGTTGCGTCGCGCTTGCCCGGCGAATCGCCCGGCAAGTACGCGGGCGAGGACAACGGCTGGGTGCTCTCGCTCCTGTATCCGCCGATGGTCAACTTCGACCTGTCGATCATGAAGTATCCGAGCATCCAGCGCGTGCCGGGCGGCGCGTCGAACGATCTCGTCCCGAACCTGAAGAATCCGTCGAACCCAGTACCATCGCTCGATCCGAAGAAGCCGGTGAAGGTCGTGCCGGCGATCGACGACTGAGGCTGGTTCCTGTTGAGCTCTAAACTCTGGATAAGGAGCGGAAAAGATGCGAATTCGAAACTGGACCGTGGTCGCGCTGGCCGTTGGCGTGCTCACCGCTGCGATGACGGTGTCGCCTGCCAACGCGCAGGCGAAATCGACGAAGCCCAACATCGTGTTCATCATGGGCGACGACATTGGCTGGATGCAGGTGGGCCTCTATCATGAGGGCTTGGCGCTCGGCGAGACGCCGAACATCGACCGCATTGGCCGCGAAGGCGCGAAGTTCACGACCTACTATGCCGAGCAGAGCTGCACCTCGGGACGCAATGCCTTCTTCACGGGAATGCATCCCCTGCGCACCGGGATGATCCCGCCGCAGCTGCCCGGCAGTCCGTCCTACCTGCGCCCCGGTACGCCCGCAATCGCGAAATTCCTGCACGATCTTGGCTACACCACGGGCGAGTTCGGGAAGAACCATTTGGGCGACCACACGGCCGCGTTGCCCACTGCTCACGGCTTCCAGGAGTTCTTTGGCTATCTGTACCACCTGGACGCCATGGAGCAGGTGAGCTTCCCCGACATCAACAAGACGCCGTTGCTGCAGGGCTTCGCGCCACCGTGCAAGAACACGCCGATCAAGGGGATCGCAGAGGTCCCCGGCGCGGTGGATCCGATGACTGCGACATGTCTGACGCCGCCGCGGCCGATGCTCTTCTGTACATCGTCCGATGGCACCGAGGCCAATCAGACGTGCAAGGATGAGGGCCCGCTCACATTGGAGCGCTCGCGGGGCGTGGACGAGGAGATCTCGGCCCACGTGATCGACTTCCTCGATCGCAACGATCCGAAGAAGACCGGCAAGCCCTTCTTCGTGTGGTACAATCCGGCGCGCATGCACATTACCACCATGTTGCCGCCGAAGTACCAGGCCATGATCGGCGAACCGGGCGGCAAGGATTGGGGCATCAACGAAGCCGGCATGAAGCAGATGGACGACAACATTGGCCTCGTCATCAAGAAGCTCGAGGAGATGGGCCAACTCGACAACACCGTCCTGGCGTTCACCACCGACAACGGCGCCGAGACCCAGACCTTCCCCGACGGCGGCACGACTCCGTTCAAGGGGCAGAAGCTCACGACGTGGGAAGGCGGCATGCGCGTTCCGATGGTCGTGCGCTGGCCCGGGCACATCAAGCCGGGCACGCTCCTGACCGAGATGTTCGCCTCGCTCGACTGGCTGCCGACGCTCGTGGACATTGCCGGCGGCTCCAAGGGCGACGCACTCAACAAGCAGATCATGGCCGGCCAGTATCCCGGCATTGTCAAGACGATGCTGGACGGAGTCGACCAGCGCGACTATCTCGCTTGGCAAGAGCGGATACCTCGGCGCGCAATACGTTCTTCTACTATGCGGACGCCACGCCGTCGGCGGTGCGCTACAAGAATTGGAAGTTCTATTACACGATGGCCGGATCGAGTGGCGCCGCGGCGCTCGCTCCGCCGGTGACGTATCACTGGACGCAGATCGACAACATCCGGCGCGATCCATTCGAGCAGGCCGTGGGCGATGGGCAGAAGTCGGTGCTCTCGTACGGCGGCGCGCTCGATTCGCCGACCACGGCGTACCTGTACGACTGGAATCTGCTTCCCGTCGGCCAGCTGCTGCTGGCTGAAGGAGCTCGAGACGTACAAGAAGTTTCCGCCGCTGCAGGCGCCGGAGACATACAACCTCGACGGCATTCTCAAGGCCATGCAGGACACGCACCAGAGCAATTGATCGCGCGCATTTAGCACAAGCTGTTCGAGCGGGCGGTCCCCTCGGGGGGCCGCCCGTTTCGCCTTACAGGAGAGACCGTTATGAGAATCAAGACAATTGCCTCGACGCTCGTTACCTCGATCGCGATGACCGTCGCGACCACCGCGGCGCAGGCGGCCGCGAAACCCAACATCCTCGTGATCTGGGGCGACGACATTGGCATTGAGAACGTGAGCGCTTACAGTCGCGGGCTGATGGGCTATCACACGCCGAACATCGACCGGATCGCCAACGAGGGCGCACTCTTCACCGACGCGTATGCTCAGCAGAGCTGCACCGCGGGGCGCGCATCGTTCATCCTCGGCGAGCATCCCTTCCGCACCGGGTTGCTTACGATCGGAATGCCCGGATCACCGCAAGGGATCCCCGAGTGGGCGCCGACGATCGCGGACCTGCTCAAGAACTTCGGCTACGCCACCGGCCAGTTCGGCAAGAATCACCTGGGCGACCGCGATTCGCATTTGCCCACGGTGCACGGCTTCGACGAGTTCCTCGGCAATCTCTATCACTTGAACGCCGAGGAGGAGCCGGAGACGTACTACTATCCCAAGGACTCGGCGTTCCGCGCGCAGTACGCTCCGCGCGGTGTGATCCACTCATGGAGCGACGGCAAGGGCGGCCAGAAGATCGAGAACACGGGCCCGCTCACGCAGGCGCGGATGCCCACGATCGATATTGAGATCTACGACGCCGCGAACAAGTTCATGATCACCGCGGTGAAGGCGAAGAAGCCGTTCTTCATTTGGTTCAACACCACGCGCATGCATGTGTGGACGCGGCTCAAGCCGAGCGCGGTAGGCGTGACCGGCATCGGACTGTATCCCGATGGCATGGTGGAGCACGACGCGATGATCGGTGGGCTGCTCCAGCGCCTCGACAGCCTGGGCATCACGAAGAACACGATCGTGGTGTACGGCACCGACAACGGCGCCGAGACGGCCACGTGGCCGGACGGCGGCACCACGCCGTTCCATGGGGAGAAGGGCACCACGTGGGAGGGTGGATTCCGCGTGCCGATGCTGGTACGCTGGCCGGGCGTGATCAAGCCGGGCACGATCATCAACGACATCTTTTCGCAGGAGGATTGGCTGCCGACGTTCCTGGCTGCCGCCGGCGAGCCCGGCATTGTGGAGAAGCTGAAGAAGGGGTACGCGGCGAACGGCAAGACGTGGAAGGTGCACCTCGACGGCTACGATTTCCTGCCGTACTTCAAGGGAGAAGCGAAGAAGGGGCCGCGCGAAGAGATCTTCTATTTCGGCCAGGGCGGCGATCTGAACGCGATTCGCTGGAACGACTGGAAGGTGTCGTTCGCGCTGGAGCATGGGAACATTGCGCAGGCGGTGCGTGACGTGCCGGGGTGGCCGGAGATCGTGAATCTGCGCGCCGATCCGTACGAGAAGGCGCCGCGCGAGTCGGGGATGTACGTGCGCTGGTACGCGGACAACATTTGGCTGTTCGTGCCGGTGCAGCAAAAGCTGAAGCAATTCCTGCTCACGCTCAGCGAGTACCCGTTCCAGCAGGGGAGCAGCCTGAGCGCCTCGAACATCAACTACAACTCGCTGCAGGCGCTGCAGGCGATGCAGCGTTTGAAGCAATTGGAGACGCTGACGCCGCCGGAGAACTGAACGGCTTGGCCATCGGCGCTCGGCCATCGCTACTACTCTCGCGTAGTTCCGATGGCCGATGGCCGATGGCTCGATGGCCGATGGCCGATGGCCCGTGATTCGACTTTGCGCTCGTGCGCGGCGCACGGCATCTTCCAGCCGTGATCGTTCGCCATACGTCCCTGTGTCGCGCACTTCTCGCACTGAGCGTCGCGTCCTCCGTACTCAGCGCGCAGGAGCCGTCCATCGAGCCCGTGGGGGTCACGCCGCCCACGAAGCGCATCCTCGTGCTGTACTCCGACGAGCGCCTGATCCCGGCGAACGTTGCGATGGACTCGGCGATGCGCCAGCGCTTCGCCCTCGATTCCTCCTTCCATCTCGAGATCCAGCCGGAATACCTCGATGTCCAGCGCCTGCCCGGCACGGTGCGCTCCGACATGGAGCGCGAGTACCTGCAGGCGCGCTATCGCGGCCGCTCGCCCGACCTGATCATCAGCGCAGGCGGACCGGCGCTGCTGTACCTGCTCAAGAATCGCGCCGTGTTATTCCCGCACACGCCGCTCGTGTACATGGCCGTCACCGACGATGAGCTTCCCGCGAGCATGCCGGATGACCGGATCGTCGGCATACGCAGCATCTGGCCGGCGGCCGCGACGATCGAGCTCGTGCTCCGCTTGCAGCCCGAGACGCAGCGCTTCGTCGTGATCAACGGCGCGTCGCCTCGCGATCTGCATTTCCTCGCCGACTTCAACCGGCAGGCGGCGCCGTTCCAGCGGGAGTATCCGTTCACGTACCTCACCGGTCTCACGATGGCGGAATTGCGCACGCGTGTCGCGCAACTGCCCGATCACACCGCCATCGTGTTCATCGCGATGTTCTCCGACTCGGCCGGCACGACCTACACGCCCGCGCGCGCACTGCAGCTGCTTCAGCCGTCGAGCCGCGCACCGATGTACGCGTACGCCGATCCGTACCTTGGCCGCGGGATCGTGGGCGGTGCGATGGCGGTGTTCAGCGACATGGGCCACGCCGCGGGTGACATTGCGCTCGAGATCCTGCACGGCGCCGAGCCCAAGGCCGCGGCGCGCGCGGAGCCGCTCGCGCCCCGTCCGATGGTGGACTGGCGCGAGCTCAAGCGCTGGAACATTCCGGAGACGCGGCTGCCGGTCGGCACCATCGTGCGCTACCGCGCCCCGTCGCTCTGGGAGGAACACCGCCAGATCGTGCTCGCCGCCGGCGCGGCGATCATCTTCCAGGCTGTGCTCATCTTCCTGCTGCTCGTCGAGCGGCGCGCCCGGCGGCGCGCGCTCGCCGAACTGCGCGAGAGCGAGCATCTCGTGCGGATGGCATCGCGCGCGGCGCGCGGGGGCGTCTGGATCCTGGATGTGGCGCGGGATGAGATCTGGGCCACGCCTGAGGCGCGCGAGGCCGCCAGCATGCCGCGCGACGAGAAACTCACCTTCTCGGCGTATCTCGCATCGGTCGAGCCCGCGGATCGCGCTGCGCTGCGCGAGGCGATCGACCACACGCTTGCCACGCGCCAACCGCTCGAGATCGAATATCGCGTGCGGCGCGCCGACGGCAGCATTCGCTGGATCGCCGCGCGCGGACAAGTGGAAGATGAGCCGGGGCAGGGCGTTCGCATCGTCGGCGCCGCCGGCGATATCACAACCAGCCGTAATGCCGAGCTCGAGTTGCAGAAGGAGCGCCGCGAGATCGCCCGCCTCGCGCGCGCCGCCACCGCCGGCCACCTCTCGGCATCGATCACGCATGAATTGAATCAGCCGCTCGCTTCGATCCTGGCGAACGCGCAGGCCGGCATGCGGCTCGTCTCCCGCGAAAATCCGGACATTGCCGAGATCCGAGACATCCTAGCCGACATCGCGGCGCAGGATCAGCGCGCCGCGGACGTGATCAGCCGCCTGCGCGCCCACTTCGCGAGCGGATCGGGACGCGTCGAACTGCTCAATGTTGCGAACGTCGTGCAGCGCACCGTGGCGATCGTGCGAGGCGAGTCGCTAATGCGCCACGTCGCGATAGCGATCGAGACGCCTGACGTCCTGCCGATGGTCTCGGCCGATCGCGTACACATTGAGCAGGTGCTGCTCAACCTCCTCCTGAACGCCTTCGAGAGTACGGAAGAGTCGGCGCGAACGGATGCCGCGGTCACCGTCCGCGTGTCCGCACCCGACAGCGTGGTGCGCATTGAAGTGATCGACCGCGGCACCGGCATTCGTCCCGAAATGCGCGACCGCTTGTTCACCCCATTTTCCACGAGCAAGCGGGGCGGCATGGGAATGGGGCTCGCCATCAGCCTCTCGCTCATCGAGGCGCAGGGTGGCAGATTATACGGTCAGAACAACGATGCAGGCGGCGCGACGTTCGCGTTCGAATTGCCCGCCGTGGAGAGCTTCTAGTGACGATGGCCGAAGAATCGATGGTGTTCCTGGTGGATGACGACGCGGCGGTGCGCACCGGTCTCACGCGGCTGCTGCGCGCGGAAGGTCTCGCGGTGCGGGCGTTCGAGTCGTGCGAGGCCTTCCTTGCCGCCGATGAACCGCCCGCACCCGCATGCCTGGTGCTCGACGTGTCGCTGCCCGGCCTCGATGGGCCGGGCCTCCAGCGCGAACTCCTGGCGCGCGGTCGCTCGACGCCGGTGATCTTCCTCACCGGCAAAGGCGACATCCCCACGAGCGTGCGCGCGATGAAGGCGGGCGCCGCGGACTTCCTCACCAAGCCGGCTACCGCCGATGTGCTCGTGCCTGCGGTACGCGCCGCGATCGAGACGGATCGCGCCGCGCGGCGCGCATCCGGTGCGCGCGCCGCGATCGAAACGAACTTCGCCGCGCTCACGCCGCGCGAGCAAGAGGTGATGCGTCACGTCATTGCCGGCAAACCGAACAAACGCATCGCCGCCGACCTCGGCACCACCGAGAAGACCGTGAAGGTCCACCGCGGGCGCGTCATGTCCAAGATGGGCGTCCAGTCGGTCGCGGATCTCGTGCGCGTGGCCCAGACCGCCCGCATTGAGCCTGCCGGATAGCCCTTTCGTCCAATATCCGCGGCGAGCTTTCTAGCGCTACGTACAGGATGATGGCTGATCCGGCGCAGCTCATTGCGATCGTAGACGACGAAGCGGAAGTCGGGAAAGCATTGGGCCGCTTGCTCCGTTCCTTCGGCTACACCAGCGCGGCATTCACCTCCGGGCCCGAATTCCTGGCCTGGTCGCGCGGGAGTGTGCCCGATATCGTGCTGGTGGACATCCAAATGCCCGGCATGTCGGGCTTCGAAGTGCAGGAACAGCTGGCGGCGCATCATCCCGGAGTGCCCTGCGTGTTCATCACCGCATCCGGCGACGCGGGCATCGCGCGGCGCGCCGCGGATCTTGGCGCCGGTTTCCTGCTCAAGCCATTCGACGAGACGCGGCTGCTTGCGGCGGTGGCGGAAGCGTCCACGAGGTTCGGCGGGCGCGTAAGGAGGCCGTGCTCGAGCGGGGACCAAACGGCCCCGGAACGCGTATTATTCCCCATGCCAAAATGCCTCGTGACCGCCGTGCTGCTCGCGGCCGTGGCATTTCGCGCTCCGGCGCAATGGTATCTGGGCGGCAGCACCGCGTACTACCACTGGGCCGAGGACGTCCAGCCGATCGCGGTGGTCGAGCAGGGGCTGCTCCTGGGCTTTGATGCCGGCTACACGCAGCCGGTCGCGAGCGGGCTGCTGTTCGCCTATCGGGGCAAGTTGTACGGAGGCGCCGCCCAGTACTCCGGCGCCGGCCTCTTCAATGGCAACCCCACCAGCAGCGTCACCGGCTACTTCGGAACGATCCAGGAGATCCAGGGGCGCTATCGATTCACCAATCGCGTGGATATCGTGGGCGCCCTCGGCGGCGAATTCTGGCGGCGCGAATTGAATACGAAGCAGGAGGAGAATTACAGCGTGGTCTATCTCGGGCTCGGCGCCGAATTCAATGCGACGGGCCCGGGCGTCACCGCGGGGCTGCGTCTCAATCGCCCGGTGTGGGCGCAGTTGGATGCGAATCTCAATGCGCTCGGATTCGAACAGGATCCGGTGATCACGCCGGGCAATGCGATCGGCGGATCCGCGACGTTGGGCTATCGCTTCGAGCGCAAGTGGGCGCTCATCGCGTTTGCCGATCTGTTCAGATTCACCGAATCGCCCGTGGTGCACGTGAGCGGGCCGAAATATGGCGTTACCGAACTCTTCCAGCCGGCGACGAAGACGTATGTGGTGGGGGTGAGGGTGGAATTCACGCGGTAGTTGCAGTTCTGATGACTGATGACTGATGACTCATGACTGCGTGTACTGGATCACTGTTGACTCTTGACTGAAATTCAAACGGCCTGGTGCTTTCCGAGCACCAGGCCGTTTGAGTCGAAGTCAACAGTCAACAGTGATCCAGTATACGACAGTCATCAGTCATCGGTCATCAGTCATCAGTGAACCCCTACTCCCAACTGAATATCTTCTTCCAATCTCGCTTCATCGAGATCACGATCCATCCCCCCTTCATCGCCTCATCATACAACGCCTGCGTGAATGTCCCCACCTTCGTATCGGGCAATCCCGTGCGCAGGGCCGTACGCATATTCGCGCTCGGCGTCGTCGTGCAGCACGATCATCGACAGTCGCATCCCCGTTCCACCTTTCGTGTATTCCAACATCTGCTGATCGCCCGTCGAATTCCCGAACGCGGCATACGGGCGGCGGCCGATCATCAAGTGGATCGCCTCCGGCTTGCCGGCGTCGTTGTCATTCACGATGATCTTCGGCAATTTCACCAAATGCGGCGTGCCGCCGTTCGGGAAGCACGTATTTCACTTCGCCGGCGCTGCCCACCACCTGCTCGGGCGGCACGCCGTACACGGCGTCCGCATACACGCGCACGAAATCCTGCCCGCCGCCGGTGACGATGTACGTCTTGTACCCGTTCGCGCGCAGGTACGCCATCACTTCCTTCATCGGTTGGTACGTGAGATCGGTGACGTGCTTGTGCCAGCGCGGATCCGTCGCCGCCGCGAGCCATGCACTCACCTGCGCGTGGAAATCGTCCATGCTCATTCCGGAGAGCGTCGCGCCGGCGAGCTTCTCGAGATCCGGCATGGTGAGCTTCGACATCGCTTCCATGTTCTTCGACATCACCGTCTTGAACGGCTCGACGTTCGCGAGCTTCGGGTCCGCCTTCACGACCGCCGGCACGCGATCGAAGATGTAGAAGAGCTGCGAGTACATCGGATGCTCCACCCAGAGCGTGCCGTCCTGGTCGAACGTCGCGATCCGCTCTTCCGCCGGCACGAAGGTCGAACTGCCGGGCGTCGTGGTGCCCTGCACGAACGAGACGATCGCTACCTTCGCGCTGCCTTCGTTCCACGACGGCAACGGGTCGGCTTGGGTGCCGGCCCCGGCGGCCAGAAGGGTCGCCGCGGCGAGCGCGCCGACCATGGGTCCCAAGTGCGTGAGCTTCATGTCGTATCTCCTGTGGCGTGGTCGATGGGGCTGCCGGTGTACCGGCGGCCCGGCGGCAATATCGCATTTGCCGTCGCCCGGGAAATAGGCACTAAGTCCTATGCCAGCAGTGGCGCAGACGCCGCCGAAGACTGATAGTATTGATTGAATTCGTTACCAGATCTTCTCTGGATCCCGGGAGTCGCATGGTCGTTCGTTCGCAGCTGGCCACAGTCGCATTGCTGGCTCTCGGCGCCGCGTCCGCGCTCGCGCAGGAAGGCGATTCGGGCAAAGCCAAGGCGAAGCCCGAGCCGGACACCACGCAGCGCTACGGCCAACTCCCCGCGAAGTTCACGATCGCGGCCGGCGCGTTCCTGCCGGCGATCGCTTCCAAGACGCAATTCTCCACCGCGCTGCTGGAGGGCACCGGGGTCGATCTCGAGAAGCGGCTGGGGTTGCAGTCCACCACCCAGAACTTCGAAGCGCTGGCGACCTTCCGTCTCAGCAAGAAGCAGATGCTGACGTTCGACTATTTCCATCTGAATCGCGGCGCCTCGAAGACGATCGAGGACAGCATCATTTTCGGCGGTGAGGTCTACCACGCGGGAGCCACTCTGAACGCAGCGACGGCCATGCGGTACTACGGCATCCAGTACCGCTACTACATCTGGCGGCGCGAGAAGTGGGAGTTGGGCGCCGGGCTCGGGATAGATGCGTTCAGCTTGTCGGGGAGTCTCGGGATCAAGACCAACGTGGAAGGGCAGGCCGACAGCGCGCAGAAGAGTGGGAACTTCACCGCTCCGGCCCCGATGGTCGGCATCTACGCTGATGTGGAGGTCATTCCCAAGTTCTTCCTCCGCGGCGATCTCCAAATGCTGTACATCAACAGCGTGGCGGGCTACGGCGGTTCGGTGACGGACAACCGGATCGCTGCCGAGTACTACCCGTTCCACAACTACGGCGTCGGACTGTCTTACCATTACGTGGGCCTCACCGCCAACAAGTTCTTCGACAACGGCGCGGAACTGACGTATAAGTACGCGATCGAGGGGCCGTCACTGTATCTCAAGGCCGCGTTCGGCGCGCCGTCGCCGGTGGCGCCGATGGAATCGCACGAGGTGCCGTACCCCGACAGCCTCCCGCGCTACGGTCTGGTGCCGCATCCCTGGCAATTCGCGATTGGCGGATACGGGCCGGCGGTCAATTCGAAGATGCAATTCACCAACAACTCTGAGACGGGCCCCGGCCTCGACCTCGAGAACAAGCTCGGGCTGCCGTCGAGCTCGCAGGACATTGACCTCCACGCGGCGTTCCAGTGGGGGAACAAGAATATGGTCACGTTCGAGTACTTCAATGTCATCCGGCGCGGAGATCGGACGATCACGGACACGATCCACTTCGGTGACTCGACGTATGCGCCGGGCCTGGACATCACGTCCAAGACCAATTTCCACTATGTGGGCTTCACCTATCGCTACTACATCTGGCAGAAGCAGAGCTGGCAGGTGGGTGCGGGAATCGGCATCGACTATGTGGCGAGCGCCGTGACCTTCGGCATCAAGGGTCCGGAGGGAGGCCAGACGTCCGTGAACGGTACGGGGATCGGCGCGGCGGTGCCGCTCATCGGCCTCTACGGCGACTGGGCTCCGGCGTCCACGCTGTTCGTGAGGATCCAGGCCGAGCTGCTGCCCTTCGATATCTCGGGCTATGCCGGGAATGTGACGGACGATCGCCTCGCGTTGGAGTGGTTCGCCTTTAAGAACTACGGTTTCGGCGCCGGCTACCACTTCCTGAACGCCGACATCAACAAGACGCTGCGCAACGGAGACGTCGTCGGGCTCGACTATCAGCTGAATGGTCCGTTCCTGTATCTGACGGCGGCGTTCTGACGTTTCGATTCGACGCCTGAGTCTGTAGTTCGCCGTTCTCATCGACGACCGGGAACCGATTACCGGGAACCGGTGCGGTATGACCATACATGGCATTGGTTCCATGCGTTGTCATGCCTCACCGGTTCCCGGCAATCGACTCCCGGTCGTTCAGCTGTCAGCTCTCAGAGTTATCCCCGGATCCACTCGTGCCGCGCGCCAGGCGGGCAGCCAGCAGGCGAGCGCGGCGACCGCGAGCAGGAGCGCGCTCACCGCGGCGTAGGTCGCGGGATCGAGCGGTGACACGCCGAAGAGCAGCGTGACGAGCGCACGGCTCGCGGCCATCGCGCCGAAGATGCCCACGACGGCGCCCGCGCCCGCGAGCGCCATGCCCTGGCGCAGGATGAGGTTCCTTATCTCGCCGCGCGATGCGCCGAGCGCGGCGCGCACGCCGATCTCACGCGTGCGCTCCGTGACGCTGCCGGAGAGCACGCCATAGATGCCCGCGGCCGCGAGCACGAGCGCCACGATCGCGAACGCGGTGAAGAGCACCATGGCGAAGCGGCGCTGCGCGCCCGATCGCGCGAGCAGATCGGTCATCGTCGCCACGCGGTCGATCGGCTGGTCGTGGTCCACGCTCCAGATCGCGGCGCGGATCGCGGGCGCGAGCGCGACCGGCTCGCCGCGCGTGCGCGCGACGAGCCACAGCGTGTGGTCCGCGAACCATGATTGCTCGGTGGGCAGATACACCGCGTCCGATCGCGACGCCGCCAGCGACTGCTGCTTCACGTCGCCGACGACGCCTACGATCGTGTACCACGGTCGATCGGTGGGCCCCACATGCACGCGCCGGCCCACCGGATCCTCGCCGGGGAATTTGCGCCGCGCGTATGATTCATTGATCAGCACCGCGCCGGGTGCGCCGATGGCGTCGCGCGCGTCGAGCAGCCTGCCGCGCCGCAGCGGGATGCCCATCGTTTCGAGATAACCGGCGCTCACGCCGTACCGGAATGCCTGCGCGTCCTCGGTGGGTGCGTCGTCGGCCTCGAGGTGCACGCCGTACACATCGTCATCGCCGCTCAGCGGCAATTGGCTCGTGAAGCCGGCGGCGGTCACGCCCGGCACTTCGCGCACGGCGCCGAGCATGCGCGCGAACAACTGGAACGTGGCGCTGTCCGAATCGTAGCGGTGGCCCACGGTCTGCACCTGCATCGTGATCACGTGCGACGCATCGAAGCCCGGCGGCACGGAGAAGAACCGCTCGAGCGTGCGCAGCATGAGGCCCGACGCGACGAGCAGCACGAGCGCGAGCGCGACTTCCGCCACCACGAGCGCGCGCGCGCGCCGTGTGATGGCCGCCCGCGGTGCGATGCGAGAGTTGCTGCAGGGGATTGTTCAGCCCGCCGCGCGCGACCCGCAGCGCCGGGAGCAGGCCGAAGCTGAGGGCGACCACCGCCGTGAGCGCGAACCCGAACGCGAACACGGAGCCGTCGAGCACGATCGCGTTCGCCATCGGCAGGCCGGGCGGCGTGAGCGCGGCCACCGCGCGCATGCCGACCTGCGCCAGCGCGAGTCCGGCCCCGCCGCCGAGCGCGGCGAGCAGCAGGCTCTCGGTGAGCAGCTGGCGCACCATGCGCCCGCGGCCAGCGCCGAGCGCGGCGCGCATCGCGAACTCGCCTTCTCGCATCACGCCGCGCGCGAGCAGCAGGTTCATCACGTTCACGCACGCGATGATCAGCACGAGGAGCGCCGCGCCGAGCACGGCGAACAGCGCCGGGCGCACATCGCGCGTCGGCCTCGGCCTGCAGCGGCGTCACCCCCTGCGCCGGATGGCCGAACGCTTGCGGCTGCTTCACCACGAGCGACCGCGCGATGCCGTTGAGGTCATCGCGCGCGCGCTCGACGGTCTCGTTCTCGCGCAGGCGGGCGATCGTGCGCAGATGGTGCCCCCACGCGCCGCGGCTGCGTCATGTCGTACTGGAGCGGCGCCCAGAGCGCGGCGCCCGGCGACGGGACGTTCGCGAATCCGCGCGGCATCACGCCGATCACCGTGAAGGCGTTGTCATCGAGGCTGACGATGCGCCCCACGATCGCGGGGTCGGCGTTGAATCGCCGGCGCCAGAGCTCGTCGCTGAGCAGCGACGACGGCGGGGCCGTTGAGCCGGTCGTCGGATGCGCTCGAGGTCCCGGCCCGATCGCCGGCGCGATCCCGAGCACGCGGAAGTAACTCGCGCTCACGCGTTGACCCTCGAGCCGCTCGGGCTCGCCCGATCCGGTGAGCGTCGGCTGCCACGGCTTCATCACCGCGATCGCGTCGAGCGTGTGATTCCGCGCGGCGAGCTCGGTGTAGGTGGCGAACGTGCCCATCCGATGCGCGCCGCCGTCGCCCGCGTCGTAGATCGAGAGGATGCGCTCGGCGTGCGGGTAGGGGAGCGCGCGGAACAGGATGGGGTTCACGGCGCTGAAGATCGTGGTGGTGGCGCCGATGCCGAGCGCGAGCGTGAACACCGTGACGGCCGTGAAGCCGGGCGCGCGGCGCAGCTGGCGCGCGCCGTGGCGCAGGTCGGCGAAGAAGGTGGACGACGAGGTTCTCCCAGCCGTAGCCGCGCACTTGCTCGCGCGCCATGGTCTCGTTGCCGATCTCGAGGCGGGCGGCGCGGCGCGCGTCTTCCGGCGAGAGTCCGCGCGCGCGATGCTCGGCCTCGGCGCGATCGAGGAAATCCGCGACTTCGTCGCGCACATCGTGATCGGCGGCAGTGCGGCGCGTGAGCACGCGCATGCCGGCGGTGAACTGGCGCCAGAGCGACATCGGCCTATCCCTCCGTTCTCAGCAGGAGCGACACGGCCGACGTGCGGCGCGTCCACTCGGCGGTCTCGTGCTCGAGCTGCCGGCGCCCGGACCGGGTGAGCGAGTACACGCGCGCGCGCCGTGAGTTCTCGGTGCGTGCGCCACGCCGCGTCGAGCGCGCCGGCGCGCTCGAGACGCTGGAGCGCGGTGAGCAGGGAACCCGGATTCACCTTGAACACGCCGCGCGAGATCTGCTCGATGCGGCGGGCGATGCCGAACCCGTGCATCGGCTCGAGACTCAGGGTCTTGAGGATCAGGAGATCGAGGGTGCCCTGGATGACGTCGGTGTTCGGCTCGGTCCATACGCCGAGGATAATACTGCTACATCTTGATTGTCAAGATGTGGGCGTCATGATGTATCGAGTCGGCACTGCAGACTGAGACGTTAGACTGAGACGTTAGACTGCCCCGCAGTTGGGTTCTAATGTCTCAGTCTACAGTCCCAGTCTGCAGTTCACTGAGCTCTTAGCGCCACACCCGGCTCGATGCGCGCCGCGCGAATCGCCGGTATCCAGCACGCCAGCACTCCCACGACCGCCATGGTGAGGGCCACGGCACCGAGCGTCGTCGGGTCGTGCGGCGCGACGCCGAAGAGCAGTCCCTGCATGAGCCGTGAGAGCCAGAGCGATCCGCCCACCCCGATCACGAGGCCCGTGATCACGAGCAGGCCGCCTTCGGAGAGGATCATGCGCTGCACGCGGCCGGAATCGGCGCCCAGGCTCATGCGGATGCCGATCTCGTTCGTGCGCGCGCTCACGGAGAAGACGAGCACGGCGCCGATGCCGATCGTCGCGAGCACGAGCGCCAGGATGCCGAACGACGCCACGAGCGCGGCGTTCAGCCGCCGCGGCGCGACGCTCTCGTCGCGGATCTGGTCCACGGTCATCACGTGCTCGATCGGCTGGTCGGGCGCGAGGCCGCGCACGATGCGGGTCGCGGCCGGGCCCACCGCCGCCACGTCGCCCTTCGAGCGGATCACCAGCCCGCCCGACGGGAAATCGCTCTGCGCGAATGGCAGGAACACCACGGGGAGCGCCGCCGCATCGAGGCCGCCGTCCTTCGTGTTGCCCACGACCCCTACTATAGTACGCCAGTCTCCCGAGATGCCGACGAATTTGAGCACGTCGCCCGTCCATGCGATGCGGCGCCCCACGGCGTCCTGCCCCGGGAAGAGCAGGTTGGCGAGCGTCTTGTTCACCATCACCACCATGGGCGACGCGGGCACGGGTCCGTCGTTCGCCGTGAACTCGCGCCCGGCGATGAGCGGGATCCCGGCCGCCTTGAAATAGTCGGGATTGGCCGTGCGGTACTCCGCCTGCGGCGCGGGCTCGTTCGGCGCGACCTCGCGCCCTTCGCCTTTCACATCGAGCAGGAACCCGGCGCTGCGCAGCGGCATGGTGGAACCGATCCCCACTTCCGTCACGCCCGGCAGCGCCGCCAGTTCGCTTTGCATCTGCTCATAGCGTGCGACCACGGCGCTCTTGTCCTTGTAGTTGAAATCGTGGGGCACTTCCATCGTGAGCACGTGCCCGGCGTCGAGTCCGTCATCGACGTTCTGCAACTGCTGCATTGTGCGCGTGAGCAGGCCCGCGCCCGTGAGCAGGATGACGCTCACCGCGATCTGCGCCACCACGAGACCCTGCTGCAGCCGCTGGCGGCGCACGCCGCCGCTCGCCCGCTTCCCGCCCTGCGCGAGTGCCGCGCCCAGCCCGTTCTCGCGCGCCAGCGTCGGCGCGAAGGAGAGCAGCACCGCCACGGCCACCGCGAGCAGGAAGGCGAAGCCGAGCACCATGCCGTCCACGCTGATCTCGCCGGCGCGCGGACTGTAGCGCTGCGCGAACGCAATGAGCATCTGCACGCCGGCGAACGCGATCACCAGGCCGAACGCGGCGCCGAGCAGCGCGAGCACGAGATTCTCGGCGAGCAGCAGGCGGCGCAGTCGGCGCGTGCCGGCCCCCAGCGCCGCGCGCACTACGAGCTCGTGCTCGCGGCGCACGCCGCGCATGAGCGTGAGGTTCGCGACGTTCGCGCACGCGATCACGAGCACGAACGCGGCCGCAGCCATGAGCAGCCAGAGCGTGAGCTGCGCCTTCTCGCCGAGCACTTCGTGGAAGGGCGTGAGCGTCACGTGATAATTGGACGCGGCGTCGTACGCCTCGGGATGGTCCGCGTGCACGCGCTTGGTGATGTCGTGCACCTCGGCGCGGGCCTGTGCCACCGTGGCGCCGGGCGCGAGGCGCGCGATCATCTGCGTCATGCGGTGCGTGCGACCCTGGACCATCGTCGCGCTGAGGTGGTGCTCGCTGTTCACCATGTTCATGAGCGCGTCGATGCGCGCCGGGAAGTACGGCGCCGGCTGCAGCACCCCGACGACTAGCACCGGCTTCGCGCCGATCGTGAGCGTCTTGCCGATGATCGAACTATCGCCGCCGAAATGCTGCTTCCAGTACGCGTACGTGAACATCACGACCGGCGCAGCACCCTTGCCGTCATCGCGGCTGTCGAACGGGCGGCCGAGCACGGGCGCGAGCCCCATCACGGTGAAGTAGTTCCCCGTGACGAGTCCGACGTCGAGCTTCACCGCGTCGTGATCCGTTTGCAGTGTGAGCGAGTACGGCGAGTACTCGGCGATGCCGCCGAGCGTCTTGGATTGTTCGCGGAAATCGTTGATCTCGGGAACGGAGAACGCCACGTCCTCGCGGCCGGGCCCGTCGGCGCTCTGGCGGAGGTACATGAGGCGGTCGCCGTCGCGGTGGGGCAGGGGGCGCAGCAGCACGCCGCGCACGACGCTGAAGATCGCGGTGTTGGCGCCGATGCCGAGGCCGAGCGTGAGCACCACGGCGAGCGTGAATCCACGCGCTTTGACGAGACTGCGGACGGCGAACTTGAGATCGTTCAGCATGGGAGGCCGCGGGCGAGAGGTGAACGGTGGTGAGGCCCAAGTGAGAACATCGCTAAGCCGAGAGGTACTTCGCAAGACGCGCCAGCGTCTGTTTACCGCCTTCCGCCGCGTGGTGTTCCCGGAGGACGTAGTCGCGGGCGGCGACCGTGAGGAAACGCGCGCGCATCGTGAGAAGTGTATCGCCGCCGCGATCCTCCAGCGTGATCTCGCTGAGGAAGCGGCGGGGATCGTTGGGGTCGTCGCTGGAGTGTTCGAAGGCGATTCGCTCCGGCTTCACCACCTCGGTGTACGTGCAGAGGTTCGGGTAGTCCGTGCCGTCGGGGCCGTGCATCATGAAGCGCCACGTCCCGCCGGGGCGCACGTCCATTTCTTCGACCACAGTGCGGAAGCCATCGGGTCCCCACCACTCGCCGATGTGAGCGGGGTCGGTGAGCGCGGCGAAGACGAGCTCGCGCGGCGCTTTCAGGAGACGCGTGGTGACGATCTCGCGGTCAGCGGTGCTTTCTTTTCCGGCCATGGGGCTTCTCCTTCGTCTGGATTTCCTTGAGATAGATCTCGAGCCGGTCGAGCCGCTCCTCCCAGAACCGGCGGTAGCGATCCACGTAGTCGGAGACCTCGCGCAGCGGCTCGGCCTCGAGCTGGCAGGGACGCCACTGGGCATCGCGGCCGCGGGAGATGAGTCCGGCGCGCTCGAGCACCTTGAGGTGCCGCGAGACCGCGGGCAGGCTGATGGGCAGCGGCCGCGCGAGATCGTTCACCGTCGCCTCCCCGGTCGCGAGGCGTGCGAGGATCGCGCGCCGCGTGGGGTCGGCGAGCGCGCTGAAGGTCGAACTGAGTTGGTCGACGCGCTGTTGCATCGGAGTCGCTGTGTTTAACTAAATGGTTAAATACAACGCTACGGCAAGAATGTCAAGTGCGGGCATTGTGCATCGTGCATCGATGCACAAGGCACGATGCACGATGCACGCTTCAGGGCTTCTTCGCCCCGCTGTCCCCGGGCGCGGTCTTAATGAGATCCGCCGGCAGCTTGAGCGTGTTCCCGAGGATATCGAATACCCGGCCGCTCACGGCCTGCGCGCCAAGCGGGACCACCAGCGGATGATCGATGGTGCCGCCCACGTGCACGGGCAGCGCGAGGATCGTGCCGCCGAAGATGCTCCTCACGATCGGCGTGTGGCTGATGATCCAGTTCAGCGTCTTCACCGGCGCGACGAGCACGTCGACGTCGAGCACGCGCGTGTCGAAGTTCACCGTGCCGTGCGCCCCCGCATCCAATCCGGACGCGTCGAGCGAGAACGACCTCACCTCGATGAGCGGGCCGGTGATCGCCAGATCGAACGCCACGGTCTTGTAGGCCATGCCGCCCTCTTTGAAATCGGCGCCCTGGCCCACGAGCACCTGTGTCACGTTCACGACCTTCAGCACGCGCGCGAGCTCGTCGAACTTGTTGATGCGGCCGTCGGTTGCCGTGAGGGCGAATGTCCCGCGCAGATTGTCCACGACGCGACCGGGAACGGCACGCGACGCGATGCTGCCCGCGACGGTCACCTTGCCGGTGATATCGACGTGCTGGTTGCTCAGGCACTTCACCGCGCCCGCGAGGGGCGCCGAATGTGCCGCGAGGGACGCGTGGATATCCAGTGTGTCGTGCTCCAGTACCAGGCCGCCCGACATCGCGATCCCACACAGCGCCGCGTGCGTGAGCGCGAGATCGATGCGGGTGCCTTCGATCGTGGCGCTCGCCTGCAGCGGCGCGAATAACATCGCGCCCACGCGCAACACGCCGATGTCCACGCGCACGCTGCCCTCCGCCGGGATCTCGTGCAGCGCCTTGATGAACTTGGTCTCCTTCTCCGCGTTGGTCTGAGCGGGCGCCGCGTCATGCGTGGGCACCGCCGCTGTGCTGTCCGCGTGATGGACGGTGACGGGAATGATCACCGTGTCGCCATGCACGGTCGCGTTCACGATGAACTTGTCGCCGCGGAAGGCGACCGAGCCCGTGATCGAGCCCCGGCTCGCGCCGCTCGAGAATTCGGCCGTGCGCAGCATGAGCGAAGTGTCTCTCGCCTCGATCGAGAGACGATCGATCACGAGCGGGATCTCGATCGCCGGCGGCAAATGGATCGCCGCGCCGGTGAGGGTGCCGGTAGCGCGCGACTTCTTGGGCGCCCTGAGGTCGCCTTCCATGCGCAGATCGCCGTCCACGAAATCCAGCGTGAGCGGCGGCTCCGTAAAGATGTGCTCGAGACTCGATCCGGCGAGGCGGCCCTTCCACACCGCATTGATGCGCGGTCCCTCGACCGTCGCGCCCACGGTCACGTTCGACGCATCGTCGCGCAGCGTGAAGCGGTCGATCCGCAATTTGTCGGTGGCGCTATGGAGATCGAAGCCGATCTCGGGCCCGCCCTCCACCGTGACGGTTCCGCTCGCGCCGATCCCCTCACTCGTCCGAAGGCTCACGCTCGCATCGGCGATGCGCAGCCCGCCGCGCAGCTTGAGCGCCGGCGGCAGCTTCGCTTTCTCGAACGCCCACGCCAACGCATCGAGCCCCACGTGCCCCTTCGCGAACAGGAGCAACTCGCTCGTGCTGTCGCGGAAATTCTCCGTGCCGCCGGACACGAGGAGCCGGGCATCCAGCGCACTCACCGCCACGCTGCTGGCGTTCACCCGAGCCTGCGTCACGTGGATCACGCCGCCGGTCACGTTCGCGGGCGGACCGTACTTGGGCGCGTCCACCGCGATCCGCTCGGGCACGGCCGCGGCGCGGAAGGTGAGCGCGTCCGGCGTCTTCACGGGTAGCGACAATGCCGCGACCGAGATCGAGAGCGAGCCGGATACCGACTTCACACCATCGAGCGGCTTCGCGAGCTTGGGCTGCGACGCGGCCCACGTGAACAGTTCCGCGAGCGCGAGATGCACGGCGCCGCGGCTGGCGGTCACCGCCATCGGGCCGGTGAGCGACAGCCCCGCATCGAGGCTGTCGAACGTCGAGTGCCCGATCGTGCCGCGGAGGCCGCGGATCGCGAGTGCCTGCGTCGTGTAACTCCCGCCGCCGTCAGAAATGTGGATCGCGAACGGTACGGCCGCGTAATGCGCCGACGCGGTGAGCGACGAGAAATCGACACGCGGCACGACGGTGTTCACGTCGCCGCCGATGCGTGACATGCGCGAGCACACTGCCGCGCAGTCCGGTGATCGCGCCGAGCGTGGCGGCGCTGTCCTTGCCCAACACGCGGCCGGCGATCGCGAACCCCTGCGCAAGGTCGGCATTCACGATGACGCTCGCGCGCATCGGGGGCACCGCGGGATTCAGATCGAGATCGAACGTGCCGTCGCTCGCGGTGGTCGGGCCCACGCGCGCTTGCAGCGCATCGGCATGCAAGCGTCCGGCGGTGAGCGCGACGTTCGCGCTCGCATCTGTGATGGGCAGATCCTGGAACACCGTGAGCGTGGCATCGGTGTTCTCGAGGGCGCCCGAGATGGTCATCGCCGGCAGCGCGAACAGGTCGCCCATCGTCGCGGCGCGGCTCGTGAGCGTCGTGTGCACCAGCGATCCGCGCGTCACGTTCACGGGCAGCGACGCCAGCGCCGGCACGGCCGGCGCAAGATTCGCGAGCAGCGACTGCGCGACGGTGAGGTCGAGATCGGCCAGCTGCGCGGAGAGCGCGAGCGCGCCGGCGCTGCTGCGCGTGAGCGTGCCGCTCGCGCCAATGCGCGGCGAGTCGAGTGCGAACCGCTTGAGCGTGATCGTAGTGGCGCCGGCGTGCGTCTCGCCCGCCATATCGATCCCAACGCCCGCCAGATCGAGACGCACCTTGCCGAACCGCAGCGCCACGGTCGGCGCGCTCGTGCGTACGGTCGCCTGTGCGTCGCTCAGTCCTTTGAGTTGGGCATCGATCCGCACCGACACGATCCCGACGCCCACCGGCCAATCGCTCGAGGTCCCGAGCGCGCCGCCGAGCGCGGCGGCATTGAGCTGATCGATCGCGAGGTTGGCCGTGCCCGCAAGATCGGAGGGGGCGATGCGCGCGCGAACGGCCACGCGCTTCACCCATGGCGTGGTCACGCCGGCGGAGAGCTGGATCGCATCGGGCTCCACATTCACCGTGAGGTCCACGTTCTGGACGATGAGCGGCGGCTGGGACGGCAGGTCCAGTTCCAGATGCCCGCCGTCCACGTCGGCCTCGAGACCCGGCGCGCGCGCTTCGATCATCGCGAGCACGGTATGCAACTGAGAGTCGGTGCCAGCGAGCGAGAACGGTTTCGCGCTCGCGTGCGTCGTGTCCGGCGCGGACTTCGGGATCGTGAGCGCGATGCGCGGTGCAACGAGACGCAAACGCCTCGGCTCGACGCTGCCTCGGAAGAGCGGCAGGAGCCTGACGTCGACCAGGACCGTGTGCGCCTGGACGTTCACCGTGCCGGGGAGATCGAAGCTCACCTCGGTGAGCACGACACGCGGACGCGGAAGGAACCGCAGCGCGAGGCCGCCATATTGCGCGCGTCCACCCGTGGCCTTGGCCACGAGTTTCGCGACCTCGGCTTTCACCGCTGCCGCGTCGAGCCAGAGCGGCGCCGTGAGTTGCACGAGCAGCAGCAGCACGAAGGGCGCGAGCGCGATCCCGACGCCCCACTTGAGCCACGCGACTTGATTCACCCGGGAAGTATGCGTCCGAATGCGGCCATCGGCCATCGACCATCGGCCATCGGTTACCGCTCCGTTGTACGATGGCCAATGCGGCGATGGCACGAAGGCACCATGACGCGTTGCCCCGAGTGCACGCGAATAGTCTCAACAGCGATGCCCGCGCGCGAGCCCAAAGCCCACTCCCACACATGTCAGGCGGCTCACCACGGCCGGCCGGTGGACCATCTCTTCGATCGCGGCGCTGGCGGCGATCATCGGGCTCATCGTCAACGCGCGGAATCTGGGACTCACGCCCTGGCTGAACATGGGCGGGGTGAGTTTCGCGGACCTCGCGGCGCGCCGGATCACGATCGCGCCGGCGGCCGACACCCTGCGCGCTCTCGGCGACACCGTGCATCTCGCCGCCACTGTCACCGATCAGCACGGTGCGACGATCTCAGGTGCGAACATCCAGTGGACCAGCGACGACACGCTCATCGCGCGTGTGGACTCGTCGGGCGCCGTGGTCGCGCGCGGCGTGGGCACGGTGAACATTGGCGCGGCGGTGCGCGAACATTTCGCGACGTCGCGCATCACGGTCTATCAATTGGTGCGCGCGGTCGCGATCGCGCACGATACGCTGCTGCGGATCCCCGAGGGCACGTCGGTCACGCTCGTCGCGCGGCCACTCGATGCGCGCGGGCGATTCGTGCCGGCGCGCACGCTCAAGTGGACCTCGGGCGACACCGCTGTCGTGTCGATCAATGCCGCGGGCGTCGCGCAAGCCGTGGGGCCCGGCCATGCGACGCTCACCGCGCAGGTGGATGGCTACACGTCCACCATCATCGCCGACGTGACACTCACGCCCACATCGGCCGCGTTGGTATCGGGGGCGGGGCAGCGCGCGCCAGCCGGCCGCCGCCTCGCGCAACCGGTGCAGCTCCAGGTGAATTCGCGCGGCGGCCGTCCCCTGGCCGACGTTGCGGTGACGTTCACCACCGAGGGCGACGAAGGGAGCGCCGATCCGGCGAAGGGCGTGACCGATCGCAACGGTCGAGCGCACACGACGTGGACACTGGGCGCGCACGCGGGGCGTCAGCGGCTCGTGATCGCGGCGGCGGGCGTGGACAGCGCGGTGACCGTGATCGCGGAATCGGATCCGGTGCGCGCGAACACGCGCATCAAGGCGGCGCGGGACATTCCGGCCGGCCGCACGGGCGCGGTGCTCGGCGAATCCGTGGGCGTGCGCGTGACCGATTCCGCCGGCGCGGCACAGGCCGATGTGCCCGTGTCGTTCACCGCGCTGGACGGCGGCAGCATCGAGGCGCTCAGTGTGCGCACCGACTCGGTGGGCGAGGCATGGGCGCGTTGGACGCTCGGGCCGCACGCGGGCACGCAGCATGTGCGCGTGCAGGTGGGGAACGCGCGCGTCCTGCCCGCGTTCACGCTCACGGTGAACGCGCTGGCGGAACTGCCGGCCGGCGCAAGCGTCGTGAGCGGCGGCGGCCAGGAGGGGCGGGTCGGCGCGGCGCTCGCGAAGCCGATCATCGTTATGCTCAAGGACCGCAATGGGAATCCGGTGGCCGGCGCCGCGATCCGCGTGACCGCGCGCGAAGGGAGCGTGGCGGACACGATGCCGGTGGCCGACGAACATGGCCGCGCGCAGATAAAATGGACGCTGGGCACGAAGTCGGGCGACCAGACGCTCGCGCTGGCCGTGGGCGCCGGCTCGCCAGTCGCGGTCCATGCGAGAGCCGCGCCGCTCGCCGCCGCGAACATCGAGCTGAGCGCGCTGCCCTCGAGCGGCGCCGCCGCGCGCGCGCTGGCGAAGCCGGTCGTCGCCACCGTGACGGATGCGTACGGCAACGTCGTGCCCGACGTGCAGGTGGTATTCACCGCGGCCGCCGGCGCGCCGAATCCGAGTCGCGTGATGACCGACGCGAAGGGCCAAGCCGCCACGCACTGGACCCTGGGCGCCACTGCGGGCGATCAGACGATCACGGCGGTGGTGAAGGGAAGCGGGTGTCTCTGCGACCGGCACTGTGCGGGCGACGAAGGGGACCAAGAAATAACTGCAGGCTGTCGGCTGTCGGCTGTCGCAGGCAACAGCCGACAGCCGACAGCCTGCAGTTGAAATTCCCGCCCGCTGCGCGTAACGTCGCCCCATGCCAGGCACCCTCCGGGCGCATCAGATCGATTGACATCGCACGCGGCATCATCATGGTCCTCATGGCGATCGACCATGTGCGCGTGTACTCCGGCGTGCCGGCGGGCGGGCCGACGCCCGGCGTGTTCTTCACGCGATGGGTCACGAACTTCTCGGCGCCTGGATTCGTCTTCCTCGCAGGCACCGGGGCGTTCCTCTACGGCATGTCGCACGGCGGGGCGCGTGCGCTGTCGAAATTCCTCGCGGCGCGCGGATTGTGGCTCATCGTGCTCGAGGCGACGGTGTTGCGCCTCGCGTGGACGTTCAATTTCGACTGGTCGCACTACATGCTCGCGGGCGTCATCTGGATGCTCGGCTGCTGCATGATCGTGCTCGCGGCGCTGGTGTGGCTGCCGCTGCGCGCCGTCGCGGCCATCGGCGTCGTGATGATCGCGGCGCACAACCTGCTCGATCCGCTCGTCCCGCAGCTCTGGCAGACGCTCGACAAGAATCCGCTCGCCCCGCTCTGGCAGTTCATGTATCTCGGCGGCGAGCATCCAGGGGACGCCGGTCGTCGTGCTCTACTCGCTCGTGCCGTGGATCGGCGTGATGGCGGCGGGCTACGCGTTCGGCGCGGTGATGCGCATGGAGCCGGCGCGGCGTGACCGGTTGTGCTACCAGATCGGACTCGGCGCGATCGTGCTCTTTCTCGTGCTGCGCGCGCCCGATCTGTACGGCGACCCGCGGCACTGGATGCACCCGCAGTCGCCCACGCCGCCGCCCGCGGCGCTGCGATTCCTGAACACGAACAAGTATCCGGCGTCGCTACTCTTCTTGCTGATGACGCTGGGCCCGATCATCGCGGCGCTGCCGTTGCTCGAGCGCGCGCGTGGCGCCGTCGGGAACGCACTGGACGTGTTCGGCCGCGTGCCGCTGTTCTTCTATCTCCTGCACATCCCACTCATCCACGCGCTGGCGCTCGTGGTGTCGGCGATCCGCGAGGGCGCGGTGAACCCGTGGTTGTTCGCGAACCATCCAATGTCGAATCCGCCGCCGCCCGAAGGGTACACGTGGAGCTTGCCGCTGCTCTATCTCGTATGGGCGATCGCGATCGCGCTGCTGTATCCCGCGTGCGCGTGGTACGCCCGCTACAAGGCCGCGCACCGGAGCGTGTGGCTCAGCTACCTCTGAGCGCTCTCAGACTCTCTTCGCCTTCGGCTTGAGGAAGAGCGCTGTAAGCGCGCCCTCGCCGAGCGAACCGCTGAGCTCGGAGAACGCGAAGAAGGGGATGAGCGAGAGGAAGAACGCAATGGTCAAGGCGCCCAACTCGATGAGCGGCCGGCCGCCGGGATGCGGCAGCGATTCGGCGAGCGTCTTACCCTTGTACATGTCAAAGCCCACGTCCTCGATAACTTTGCAGATCAACAGCAGCACGGCGAAGGCCGCGGATTGCAGGAGCACCGAGATGTACAGCGGCTGGCCCGGCCGCTGCGCGAAGTGGAGCTGCTTCGCGATGAGCATCACCTTGCCGATCGCGAGCGCGTTGATGAGCGCGAAACCATACTCTTTGATCGCAATGCCCTGCTGATCGGCGATGACGGAGCGCTGCAGCGCGGCGGAGAGGAACACGAGGAAGAGATACCCGCACACGATGCCGAGCTCGCGCAGTTCGTTCTCGGCTTTCTGCTTCAACGATTTCTTCTCGCCTTCCATCGTGCCGCTCCGCGCTCGGGGTGGCGTATTATGGCCGCTCCGCGCGGGAGTAGCGAGTAGTCGCGCGAGGTCATCGTGGCGCCGGTCGCGGCGCCATCCCGGCTCCGGCGCCATCGCGCTTACACGCTTCGAGCTTCGCGCATACGGCGCGCGAATCTCTCGCTGCGCGCGGGGGCGCCTCTGCCGGGACGGCACCGCTCCCTGACATCGATCGTGGCGCGCTCCAGTACACTACCCCCGCGCTTCGCGCCCGTTGCGTGACTCGGCGCGTAGCCGCCCTCTCGCGTCTCGCTTCGGGCTTGCTCAGTGCTGAGACCGCGCGCACCGATCCCGAACCGAGACAGCCCGCGCACCCGCCGATCGACGTCAGGGAGCGGTGCCATCCCGGCAGAGGCGCCCCCGCGCGTAGCGAGAGACTCGCGGCGTCGTTCAGCCGCGAGGCTCGCAGCGTGTAAGCGCGAGGGCGCCGGCGCCGGGATGGCGCCGCGACCACAGGCGCGATGACCCACTCACGCGCTCTTGCCAAGCGACGGGATTCGCGGAACTTCTACGCACTGCACCGCCACCCATTTCCTCGAGCATCCTATGTCCAGCATCCTTCGTCGCGCGTCGTTCACTGTCGCGCTGTCGCTCATGGTCGCGCCGCTCGCCGCGCAGGCGCCGGCGGCCATCGACACGTCCGCCTTCAACGCGCTCTCGTGGCGCGAGATCGGTCCCTATCGCGGCGGACGGTCCGTCGCGGTCACGGGCTCCCTTGCCCGGCCCAATGAGTACTACATGGGCACCACCGGCGGCGGCCTGTTCAAGACCAGCGATGGCGGACTCACCTGGCGTCCCACGAGCGACGCGTACTTCGGCGGCACGATCGGCGCGGTGGCGGTGAGCGAGACGAATCCGGACATCGTCTACGTCGGCACGGGCGAGTACCCGATCCGCGGCAACGTGTCGCACGGCGACGGCATGTACCGCTCGAGCGACGGCGGGCGCACGTGGACCTACCTCGGTCTCGCCGAGACGCGCCAGATCTCGCGCGTGCGCATCCACCCGAAGGATCCCGAATGTGGTGTACGTCGGCGCGCAGGGCCACACCTACGGGCCGAACCCCGAGCGCGGCGTCTATCGCACGAGCGATGGCGGCAAGACGTGGAAGAAGATCCTCTTCCGCAACGATTCCACCGGCGTCACCGATCTCGCGATGGATCCCGCCGATCCCAAAGTGCTCTACGCGGCCTTCTGGCAGGCGGGGCGCAAGCCGTGGCTGCTCTCGAGCGGCGGCGCGGGCAGCGGCATCTTCAAGACCACCGACGGCGGCGACAACTGGAAGGAGATCACGCGCAATCCCGGCATGCCCAAGGGCGTGATCGGGAACATCGGCATCACGATCTCGCCGGCGATGCCGGCGCGCGTGTGGGCGATCATCGAGAACGACTCGGGCGGCGTGTACCGCTCCGATGACGCGGGCGCCACGTGGACGCGCATGAACTGGGAGCGCAAGCTGCGCCAGCGCGCGTGGTATTACTCGCGCATCTTCGCGGATCCGAAGGACTCGCTCACGGTGTACGTGCTCAACACGTCGATCTGGCGCTCGCGCGACGGCGGCCGGACGTTCAGCCGCGTGCGCGATCCGCATGGCGACAACCACGATCTGTGGATCGCGAGCGACAATCCGCAGCGCATGATCAATTCGAACGATGGCGGCGCGAACGTCAGCATCAACGGCGGCCAGAGCTGGACGGCGCAGAGCTTCGCCACCGCGCAGTTCTATCACGTGTCCACCACCACCGATTTCCCCTACTGGGTGTGCGGCGCGCAGCAGGACAACACGAGTCTGTGCGGGCCGAGCGCGAACGCGGGCGGCATCCATTATGGCGACTGGAAGAACGGCGGCGGTTGCGAGAGCGGCTACGTCGTGTCGCGTCCGGATCAGCCGAACATCGTCTTCGCCGGCTGCTACGGCGGATTCATCAGCCGCGTGGACCTGCTCACCGGCTTCGAGAAGGATGTCTCGCCTTGGCCGGTGAACCCGCTCGGCCATCCGTCGTCGGACATCCAGTACCGCATGCAGTGGACGACGCCCATCGCGATCTCGCCGCACGATCCGAACGTGCTCTATGTCGGCGCGAACGTGCTGTTCCGCTCCACCGATCAGGGGATGTCGTGGAAGGCGATCAGTCCCGATCTCACGCGGCACGATCCGGCGACGCTCGGTCCATCCGGCGGCCCGATCACGAAGGACCAGACCGGCGTCGAGACGTACGGCACGATCTTCACCATCGCCGAGTCGCCGAAGGAGAAGGGCACCATCTGGACCGGGTCCGACGACGGATTCATCCAGATCACGCGCGACAACGGCGGCAAGTGGACGAACGTGACGCCGAAGGACCTCGGCGATTTCACGCGCGTGTCGATGATCGAGCCGTCGCCGCACGATGCGGGCACCGCGTACGTGGCCGCGAATCGCTATCAGCTGGACGACATGCGGCCGTACATCTTCATGACCACCGACTACGGCAAGAGCTGGAAGCGCATCGATGCGGGGATCACGACCGACGAGTTCGTGCGCGTCGTGCGCGAGGATCCGGTGCGGAAGGGGATGCTGTACGCCGGCACCGAGCGCGGCGTGTGGATCTCGTTCGACGACGGCGGCCACTGGCAGCGCCTGCAGCGCAACCTGCCGCCGGTGCCGGTGCACGATCTCGTGGTGAAGGACAACGATCTCGTCGTCGCCACGCACGGCCGGTCGTTCTGGATCATGGATGACGTCGCGACGCTGCGCGCACTCGCGCCCGACGCGATCGCGGGCGCGTCGCATCTCTTCGCGCCGGCGACGGTGATCCGCGCCGACTTCGGCGGCTCCGGGCCGGAGCTCGGGCATCCCGGGCGGACAGAACCCGCCGTTCGGCGCGATCATCGACTACTGGGTGAAGAGCGCCGACCAGAAGGTGACGCTCGAGTTCTTCGACGCGAAGGGCACGCTCATCAAGAGCTTCACGAGCGCGGCCGACACCTTCGCGTTCACCGACAGCACGCGGTATCGCGGCAAGCTCGACAGTCTCCGGAACCTCGGTGTGCTCGCCGCCGCCGTGGACACGAATGTCATTCGCCACGTGCAACCGGAAGCCGAGGAAGCGCCGGCGCATCCGTTCCCGCCCGACCGCGCGCCGAACAAGAAGGGGATGAACCGCTTCGTGTGGGACCTGCAGTATCCCGACGCCGCGTGGTTCAGCCGGATGGTGCTGTGGACGGGATTCCTGCAGGGACCGGTGGCCGTGCCGGGCACGTACTCGGTGAAGCTCACCGTGGACGGCGGCACCGCCGAGTCGCAGACCTTCGTGGTGAAGAACGATCCGCGCTCGAAGGCGAGCCAGGCGGATCTCGAGGAGCAGTTCAAGCTGCAGATCCAGATCCGCGACGCCGTGAGCGCGGCGAATAACGGCGTGCGCACGAGCCGCAACGTGAAGGCGCAGATGGCCGCCGCGATCGCGAAGACGAACGACAACGCTCTCAAGCAGCGCGCCGCGACGCTCACCGCGAAACTCAATGCGGCGGAATCGGAACTGTACTCCGTGCAGAACCGGGCGGGGCAGGACATGCTCAACTACCCGATCAAACTGAACGACGAACTCGGCTCGCTCTACAACACCGTGTCGAGCGCCGACGGCAAACCGACCGCGCAGTCGTATGAGGTGTTCAAGGACCTGAACGCGCAGCTGCAGAAGCAGCTCGCGGCACTGAACCAGGCCCTCGGCGCGGATCTCAAGTCCGTGAACGATGAGCTCGCGCGCTTGAAACAACCCGCGATCGTCCCGAGCACCGCGGACCTCACGCCGTAGCGCGCTCAGTTCATCGCGCGAAGGCGGCGCGCGACGCACCCGCTTCGGGTCGGCGCTCGCGCTTACACGCTTCGAGCCTCGCGGCTGAACTGCGCCGCGAGTCTCTCGCTACGCGCACGCGCCGCGCTCCGGGGCGCACTGCGCCGCGGCGCTCCTTCGCTTGATCGCGTGAACGGCGCGAGTCTGTACGCGCGCGCCCGCTCCGCGCGCTGCGCGCTCAGATGCGAACGGCGCGCGCGCGCACGCTCTGCGTGAGATGCGATCGAATCGTCAGGGAGCGGTGCTGTCCCGGCAGAGGCGCCCCCGCGCGTAGCGAGAGACTCGCGCGCGGTATGCGCGAGGCTCGAAGCGTGTAAGCGCGAGGGCGCCGGCGCCGGCGATGGCGCCGCGACCGGCGGCGCGATGACCGTCTAGCGACTACTCTCGAGCGCCTCGACGGCAAGTGTCCATCGCTCGAGCGCCGCATCACGC
Organism: uncultured Gemmatimonadaceae bacterium; assembly: GCA_963732065.1. Classification (GTDB taxonomy): domain Bacteria; phylum Gemmatimonadota; class Gemmatimonadetes; order Gemmatimonadales; family Gemmatimonadaceae; genus DATKOH01. Next base: position 165,574 of record CAVSYH010000003.1, read on the forward strand.
TCGCGCGTCGCGGCCGCGAGCTCGGACTTGAGCTTGCCCGCGCGGCGCGCGCCGTCGGCGCCTGAACCGTAGAGCGCCGGATCCTCGAGCGCGCGCTGCAACTCGGCCACGCGCGCTTCGAGCCGCTGCGCTTCGCGCTCGCCGGCCTCGGCGGCTTTGCGCGCGCTCTTGCCGCTCGGCGCGCTCTCTTTCTTCGCGGCGGCCTTCTTCGCTGCGGTGCGCGTCTGCTCGCGCTGCGCCGCCGCGCGCTCGGAGTCGGCTTTCTCCTGCCGCGCCGTGCGATTCGCCGCGTGCGCTTCCCATTCCACGAACGGGCCGGCGAAATCCTCGATCGTGTCGCCGTGGAACGCCCACACACGCGTCGCGAGTTCGCGCAGGAACGCGCGGTCGTGGCTCACGAGGATCACGCTTCCTTCGTATTCCTCCACCGCGTCCTCGAGTCCTTCGATCGTCTCGACGTCCAGGTGGTTCGTCGGCTCGTCGAGCACCAGCAAGTTCGCGTGGCCCAGCGTGAGCATCGCGAGCGCGAGACGCGCGCGCTCGCCGCCGCTCAGCGTGGCGGTGCTCCAGCGCACTTCGTCGCCGGAGAATCCGAAATTGCCCAAATGATTCTGGATGCGGCCGCGCGTCCACTGCGGGCGCAGGTCCTCAATGCAGTCGTACAGCGTGCGGTCCTTGGGCAGCTGCTCGAGATCCTGCCGGAACCACTCGACACCGACGGAGCCACCGACGCGCGCCTCGCCGTGCACGGGCGCGCGCTCGCCGAGCAACGTGGAGATGAGCGTGCTCTTGCCGGCGCCATTCGGGCCGACCAACGCGATCACGTCACCGCGGCGCACCGACGACGAGAAATCGCGCACGAGCACGCGCCCCGCCACGCCTACGGTGAGTTTGTCGGCCACGAGCACCTGGTCGCCGCCGCGCTCCGCGATCTCCAGCCGCCAACTCAGCACGCTCCCTTCGCCCGGCGGCGGCGACAATCGCGGCAGCCGCGCGAGCCGCGTGCGCCGTCCCTTCGCCTGCGCGGTGTTCTGCCCCGCAATGTTGCGGCGGATGTAGTCCTCTTCCTTCTCGATGAACTTCCGCTGTTGCGCCACCTGCCGCTCCTGCGCGAGCTGGCGCTCCGCGCGCTGCGTGACGAACGACGAGTAGCCGCCGCGGTAGGCGATGGCGGTCTTCGCGTTCACGTGCAGCACGTGATCCACCGTGTCGTCAAGGAACGCGCGGTCGTGCGAGATCATCATCACGGTGCCGTCGTACGACTCGAGGAACTCGGCGAGCCAGCGCGTGGTGTCGAGATCGAGAATGGTTCGTGGGTTCGTCGAGCAGCACGAGGTCGGCGGGCGACGCGAGCTGCGCCGCGAGGCCGAGCCGGCCGCGCTCGCCGCCGCTCAAGCTCGCGAGCGCACGGCCGTGCGCGCTCGGCGGGGTCGAAGCCGAGCCCTTGGAGCACCGCGTCGACTTTCGCGTGGTAGTCGTAGCCGCCGGCGTGCGCGAAGCGCTCCTGCTCGTGGCCGTAGCGCTCAATGTCCGCCTGCGAGACACGATCGCCGAGCCGCGCGAATTCCTCGCCATGCTCGGCGAGCGACTTCTCGAGCGCGATCACATCGCGATATCCGTACGCCGCCGCCTCCCACACCGTGACCGCGCCGCCGAAATCCCGCTGCTGGTCGAGCAGCGCCACCCGTAGTCCCGGGCAGGCGCGCGACCGATCCGTCCACCGGCACCACGTCGCCGGTGATCACGCGGAAGAGCGTGGTCTTCCCGGCGCCATTGCGGCCCGACGATGCCCCACCGCTCGCCGCGCGCGACGGTGAAGGTGATGTCCTGCACGATCGTCGTGGCGCCGAAATCGACGCGAACGCCGGAGATGGAGACCAATGTCATGAGGCTGAAATCTAACCATACGTACAAGGTCGTATTGCCGCAGTGTACTTCCGAAGCGATTGTCTAAGGGTTCACGCTCTCGGGAGAAGTGGCCTGCTCAGGGACGGGGCAATGAGAACGCTCATTCAATGTGCGCCCGCGGCGCTCGGCATCGCGCTCTTGGTATCCGCATGCTCCAAGAAGCCGGAATTGACTCCGAGCCAGGCCGCGCAGAAGGACATGACCCAATTCCAGGCCGAGATCCGGAAGATCGTACAGGACCCGGCGCGCGCGGACTCGCTTGTCGCTATGACGAACGAGTTCCAGACCATCGTCGCGGGGGTCGCCGCGCGTGATTCGGCCGCGATGGCCCGGATCGGCGTGCTCACGCGCGAATACAGCTCCACGCGAGCGCAATTCGACTCAATGTTCAGCGCGTCGGCGGCCGAACGCGCGAAGGTCGTCCCTGAGCTCGCGGCGCTGCGATCGCGCATGGCGGCGGTGGCTACCGATGCCGAGTGGCAGCAGCTCAAGAGTGCGCGGCTGAAGCTGTCGGAGGCCGAAGTGCAGGCGCTCGAATACTGAGACGGAGCATATCCAATGCTGACCTCGATCATCATCGCCTACTTCGTGTTGCACGGGAGCGCGTCGGCGTTCATCCAGCAGCACATCGAAGCCGCGAGCAAGGGAATCGACAAGAACATCACCGTGGAGGCAACGAAGAAGCAGGCGCTGGCGATCGTCGACTCGGCGAAGAATGAGAATGAAGCGTTCCTCAAGGAGCGCTCGAAGCTCATCGCCTCGCTCAAGACCGCGCTCGCCGACCGCGCGACGACGGACGCGCAGCTCGTGGCGGAAGTGAAGCCGTTCCTCGCCGCTGACTCCGCGAACGCGAGCCACCTCACCGACCGGATCTTCGATCTCCGAAAGGTGCTGAGCGCGAGCGACTGGGCGAAGGTCTTTCCTGAGCCGGTGACCGAGAAGAAATGAATTAGTGCAGGTTTGCGAGCCCTCCCGCCGCGCTCGCGTTCGTCGCCCCCATCACTTCGCGGATCGCGGGTTGTAGTTGCGCGAGGTTGTGATCCGCTTTGGTGGCGTCCATGAGCGCGAGGAACGCGAGCGCGTTCGTGACATTGGCGGGCTGACGCGCCGAATCGCGACTGCGCACTCTGCCGCGCGGCGGCCACGAGTTGGTCGGCGCTCCCATTGTTCTGGGACAACGCGCGCCCTTCTGTCGCGACCCAGGAGCGGCCCGGCGCCGCTCAGTGACTGCGTGAGCTGCTGCTCGAGCGCGACGGGGCTCGTCGCGGCCGGCGCCGCCATCGTGGCCGGCGCAGCGGCCATCGTGCGCGTCGGCGCCGTGGGAGGAGCCGCCGGTGCCGGCGCAGCCATGACGGTCGTGTGTGCTGCACTCGCGGCCCCCATCGTCGCCGTTGACCCCGGCTTCGGTGGATAGATGATCTCCATGCTCGCATAGTTCAGCGTCATGCTTTCAGTGGGCTGCCCGCCGCCACTCCCGTGGCTCGCTTGCTGGAGCCGCGAGACGATCACTTCCTTCATCACATATCGTATCGTGCCGACGTCGATCTCGGCGGTCGCGAAATGCTTTCCGTTCGCGGCTGCCTGCATGAGTTCGGCGGAGGACCTGTCGGCGAGCTTGGTGACATGGATGTCGTGCGACGGGGCCTTGCCTGCGCCGGACCCGGTGCTCGCTCCGTTGGTCGACGCCGAACGTCACCGATTCGAGCGTGATCCAGTTCTTATGCTTGTCATCCGTGCTCGCGCCCGTGACACCAGGCAGCTGGAGGAACGAGGCGGTCTTGAGCAGATAGAGCGCCGCGACAAGTGAATGCGCGGAAGGGGAGCATACGGACCTCCGAGTGGATTGGCGGCTGAGCTACTTGAGATTTGCCAGGATGCCGGAGCTCGTCTGCGACATCCGCTGCAACATGTCGCTCAGGGCTTTCTCGGCCTGGCTCATGCGGTTCATGTATGTCTGCATCTTCAACTGTTGCTCCTGCGAGACGTCGCCCGTTGCGTCCTGATGGTTCTTGAGCGTGTCTTTCATCGCCGTGGATTGCTGTTTCTGTACATCGGCTGCGGCCCGTTGCGCCGCCTTCTGCTGGTTGCTCTTCTGGACCGCGGCGAGCTGGTCTCTGAGATCGTTCTGCGTGTCCTGCGCCGCCTGGTACATCACCATCTGCACGAATTGCTCGACGTCCATGCCGGACATCCCCTGGCCGGCGAAGCGGCTCTTCGCGTCGGACTGCGCCATGGCGATCATCGCCGAGGAGCTCAAGTTGCGCCCGGCGATCACCCTCGCCTCCGACTGGACCCAACTCTGCGCCGGCGCGCTCAGGTGCGGCGATGACGCGCGCGTGCATCGCGGCCGCATTGGCGGGCGCCGGTTTCACGCTCATCGCCTGCGCGGTCGACACCGTCTGCTGCACGGTTTGCGCGCTCACCGGCTGCACGTGCACCGGCGCAGGCGCCACGGCCTGACCGAACGCGGCCGGCGCGGCGGAGATCATCGCGCCAAGCACCGCTCCCAAGCTGACACGATTCGACATGGGTCTCCGTAGGGAGTTGGTCCCCGTAACCATTCAGCGGTCCGGGCCGGCGCGCAAGCGCGTGCTTGCACCGATGCTGAGGTCGAGGACACCTTTTCCCAGCGCGGCGTGTCCAACCAAGGACCGCCCGCCGGACCCATCCGCATCCCAGGGGTGCTCCATGGAAACGTTCTTGTCCGACATCGCTTACGGTATTCGCACCCTGCGCAAGAGCCCGGGGTTCGCGATCACGGCCCTCATCACGCTCGCGCTGGGCATCGGCGCGAGCACCGCGATCTTCAGCGTGGTGAACGCCGTGATGCTGCGCCCGCTGCCGTACGCGGACCCGTCGCGCCTCGCGATCGTCACCAGCGACATGCGGAACCGGAACGTGTACGATTTCTTCATCGCGCCGTCGGATCTGTGGGACATGCGCCAACAGGCGACAGCGTTCAGCGAGATCGCGGGGATCAATAATTTCCGTGTCTCCCTCAAGAACGATCAGGGCGAGCCCGAGCAGATCAAACTCGGATTCGTGACGCCGAATCTGCTGCGCGTGCTGGGCGCCAAGGTGGTGCTCGGCCGCGATTTCAACGACGACGACGCGATCCCGCCTCCGCCGCAGCCCAACACCCCGCCGGCCGCGAATGCGCCGCCGCCACCGCCGCAGGACGTCGCGGTCATCCTCTCGAACGAATTCTGGAAGAGCCACTTCGGCGGCGATCCGAACGTCATTGGCAAGACGCTCGACATGGGCTTCAGCATGGGCCACATCGTGGGCGTCGCGGCGCCGGGACTGCGAGATCCTCTTCCCGCCGCGCTACGGGATCACGCGCGATCACGACATCTTCCAGGCCGCGCGCCTCGACCTCGAGAAAGGATCGCGGATCAACGTGATCTTCCGTCTCATCGGGCGCCTCAAGCCGGGTGCGACGTTCGGCCAGGCACAGGCGCAGCTCGACGCGCTCGGGATCGATCTGCGCAAGAAATTCCCGATCAAGACCACCGCCGGCGTCTATTTCCGCGCCGTACCAATGGACGCCGAGCTGGTGTCGGAGGTGAAGCCCGCGCTCGTCGCGCTGCTCGGCGCCGTGGCGTTCGTGCTGCTCATCGCGTGCGCGAACGTCGCGAACCTCATCCTGGTGCGCACGTCGCGTCGTGAGCGCGAGCTGGCGGTGCGCGCGGCGTTCGGCGGCAGCCGCTCGCGGCTCGTGCGGCAGATGCTCGCCGAAGCGCTCGTGCTCGCCATGGGCGGTGCGGTGCTCGGGCTGGCTGGTCGCGAAAGCGGGGATCGGCATGCTCGTGGCGATCGGCCCGCAGGACATCCCCAATCTCGCGTACGTCGGGATCGACGGCGGCGTGCTGTTGTACACGATGTTCGCCGCGCTGGTGGCCGCGGCGTTGTTCGGCGTGATCCCGGCGCTGCGCGCGTCGCGCCCCGATCTCATTTCTACGCTGCGCCAGAGCGGACGCAACGAGGGGCTCGGCGGCGGCCGCCGGCTCCGGAACAGCGTGGTGATGGCCGAGGTCGCGCTCGCGTTCGTGCTGCTCATCGGCGGCGGCCTGATGTTCCGCAGCTTCCTCGCGCTCGTGAACACCGATCCCGGGCTTCGATCCGCACGGCGTGCTCACGTTCAACCTGCAGATCGCGCGGCGCATGAACCAGGACGAACGCCAGGCGTTCCAGCGGGCGTTGAACGACCGGCTCTCCGCGGTCCCGGGCGTGACGGAGTTGACGTCGTCGTTCCCGACGCTGCTCGACGGCCAGGAGTCGAATGTGCGATGGGGCACCGAGGCGGCGGCCACCGACATGGCGGCGTTCAAGCAGGCGAACTCGTTCATCGTGGCGCCGGGATTCTTCGCTGCAATGCACACGCCGATCATCGCGGGCCGCGATTTCACGGAGGCGGAGAACATCCCGAAATCGCAGTCCGTGATCATCGACGATCTGCTGGCCGCGAAAGCGTTCCCTGGCGCGGATCCGCTGGGCAAGCGGCTGCTCGTGCGCTTCCGCGCCGACACCGCGGAGTACGTGAACGTCATCGGCGTGGTGAAGCATCAGCGCCACTTGACGCTCGCGGCGCCCGGGCGCGAAACGATGTACTTCACCGACGGGCAGTTCTTCTTCGGCAACCTCGGCGGCTGGTCGCTGCGCACCAAGGGTGACCCGTCGGCGCTCACGTCGGCGGCGCGTGAGGCGGTGCGCGCGCTGGAGCCGAGTGCCACCATCGCCAATGTGCGGCCGATGGAGAGTTTCGTGGACAAGATGCGCGCGCCGACGCGCTTCGCGCTCGTGCTGATCGGCGCATTCGCGGCGATCGCCGTGATCCTGAGCGGCGTGGGGCTCTACGGCGTGCTCAGCACCGCGGTGCGGCAGCGCACGGCGGAGATCGGCGTGCGCATGGCGCTCGGCGCGCCGAAGACGGGGATCTTCTCGATGGTGATCGGGCAGGGGATGAAACTGAGCCTTGCCGGCATTGGCGTGGGGCTCGTCGCATCGTTCGCGCTGACGAGAGTGATGCGCAGCTTGCTCGTGGGAGTCGCGCCAACGGATCCGGTGACGTTCAGTGCCGTTGCCGTGCTGTTCGTGGCGATCGCGGCGTTGGCCTGCTGGCTGCCGGCGCGCCGCGCGGCGGGGCTGGATCCGTCGATCGCGTTGAGGGACGACTGACGTTCATCGTGCATCGTGCATCGGGCATCGAGACGCCAATGCACGATGCACGATGTTCAATGCACTATTTCTCCCAGTGCCCTTCTTCGAAGTGCCAGCCCTTCTTGGTCTCGCGCCAATGGCCTGCGACCCAGCGGTTGTAGCCTTCAGGCGGGGCCGTCCAGCGGCCGCTCACCCATACGTAGTGCGTGTTGGAGTATGAGTAGTAGCCCGGTACCCAGACAAAATTCGGCTGGGGCTGGACGATCACCGCTTCGACGGGTGGTTCGGGCGGAGCGAAGCGGACATACAACCCGCCCGCCTCGGCGCTATAACACGCGGAAATTCCGAACGACGATCCTGCTATCATGAGCGCGGCGGTGGCCACGCGAAGAGTTCGTGAGCGCATTGAGACCCTCCATGGATCGGGGGGATGCTACTCACTGTTTTACCCCACTCGCGGGGTCGGGTTTCAAGCCCGAAGTGCATGAGTCGCGACCCGAACCCCGTGAGTCGTACCCCGAACACCGTGAGTACCGAGTCGTGCGTCGTACCGATTGTGGGGCGTGACTCGAACCCCGAACGCCGTGATTCGTGAGTTGCGCGACTCACGGTGCTCGGGGTGCGAGTCACGGAGTCCGGGTTGCGATTCACGAATGTTAGGGGTGCCAGTCGCGCCTTTCAGTCGGTACGACGCACGACTCGGTACTCACGGAGATCGGGGTACGAGTCATGGTGTTCGGGTCGCGACTAGCGACTCACGTCGTTCGTAGTGAGTCCGGCACGTGCAGTAGGAACTCCGGCCAATCTGGGAGGTCCCGAATGAACGTCCCTTTCTTCTTCCCCTCCGCCGTGAACCGCCGAACCCGCTGCTTCTTCCGCTCGGCTACGTAAATATCGCCATCCGGTCCGATCGCGAACCCTGATGGCGCGTCGAGCTTGCGATCAATGACGGTGCGCGGCTTGTACTTCCCCTTGGGCGCCCTCTTGGGGATGTCGAACGCGAGGATGCTGCCGGAACCCGACGCGCCAATGTAGAGCGTCTCCCCGTGCAGGATGAGATGCACGGGTTTGCTCACGCGCTTCCCCTTGATGCGCCCCACGAGACGGCCGGAGCGCAGCTCGAAGATCTTCACCATGTCGCCCGCCTCGTCGGCGACGTACGAGATGCTTGCGGTGTACGATGATCCCGCGCACGGAGTGGCGCGGTTTGCCGCGCTTGTCGAGCACCACGGCGAGCCCCTGCGGCGCCGGCACATCCAATGGGACGGTCTCGCCCACCTCCGGCAGATTCCCCTGCGCTGACGCGACCTGTGTGCCCGGCAGGAAATTCCCCTTTGGGTATTGCTTGCGCAGGTGCAGCGCGATCGGCGCGGGCGCGCGCGTCTCGGGCAGGATCGCGACGACGGTGTTGGTATCCTGGCACGAGATGTACAGGCGGCCGTCGTCGCCGAGCTCGACATCGAACGGATGGACCATCGCGGAGATGTGCGAGCTCGCGACCACGACGTCCGCGAAGTGGAACGTGTCGCCGCGGCGCTGATAACGCGCGACGTGGCTATCCTTGCGCCAGGCGTTCGCGATGTACAGGTCGTCGCCCACGATCGCGAAGCCACGCGCAATGTGCAGCGGATGCGCCGTTGGCGACGGATCGAGAAGCAGGGGATGGACGCGGCGCGGCGCGCCGTCATCCTCGAACACGCCGATGTTGTTAATGCCGTGGCTCGCCTCGCCGCGATAGCTGATCCACCACATGATGCCCTACTCCTTGGCGGCGAGCTTGAGCACGCCGGCAGATTGGAGTGCCTTGAGATATTCGACGACGACATCGAGCGGCACTGGGCCGTATTCGGCGCTCACGAGATCGCGGATGTCGCGCGCGTTGCGCTTGCCGTTCACGAGGTTCAGCGTTTCATAAATGTATTCGCCGCCGGCGCCGCGCAGGCCCTGATAGTCGATGAGGCGCGGGTTCTTGCCCTTGTAGTGATCCGCGAAATAGTCGTAACCCACGAACAGCGTCATCGGCCCGGTGGCCTGCGGGGTTCGAGTAAAGACGAGCGCGCCGTCGCCGGTGGCAGCCGGCACCGCGCCGAGCGGGCCGAGCATCGCCTCGAGGCGCGAGAAGAACAGATCGGCGTCCGTCTTCACGCTGTCAGGGATCGGCGCGAACGAGCCGATCGAGGCGAATGCGGCTCGCTCGATCGAGATCTGCGCACGCGTGAGCACGCTCGCTTCTGCGATCGGGAGTGTGTTGCGCCGATCCATGACCACCGCCGCGCGACGCAATGCCTGGCCCTTCATCACGTTCCAGAGCGCCGCGACCCCGGCGGAGCGCACGTTCGCGAGATACAGCCCGCTCGCCGCGCCAATGAACGCCGCGCGTTGGAGCTTCGTCGCGTCAATGTTCGCCGGTGTATCGAAATTCGTGTGGATGTACCGGTCGGGCCAATCGTTCAGGTAGATCACGGGGATGCGGAACGAGCCTTCGGCATAAATGATGTTGTCGCTGCCCATCGTGAACTCAGCGAGATTCGCGAGCAGCGCTTCCTTGCCGCCTTCCACCGACACGAACGGATACTGTCCACCCGTACCCGACGCGTAGCCGTCCGATTCGTTGTTCACGTACGCGCCGAACGCTTCGCCCACATCGTACGCGAAGCTCGGCAAACTCGGCGGCCCGCGTGTCACGTGGAAGATCGCCTTCGTGTTCGCGTTGCCGCCCACCATGTCCATCTGCACCGCGGCCTTGAAGTGCGCGCGCATGTCGGCGCGGTAGTGGAAGAGCGCCATCGTCGCTTCGATCTCGGCGGGCCAGATGAAGCGGATCGTGCGCGCGGGGCGCGCTATGCGGCCTTCGCGCACGAGCTTGTCGAGAGTGCGGGCGACCTCGAGGATCGTCGCGCAGCCGCTCGCATTGTCGTTCGCGCCAGGACGCTGGTGGTCCAGGTGGCAGCTGAACACGATCTCCTCGGCGCTCAGTGCGGGATCCGCGCCTTTGATCACGGCGGTGACCACGCGGTACGAGCCGGAATGCCGGGCGGCGAGAACCGTGGCGCGCAGCGTGACATGCTCGCCCGCCGCGAGGCGCGCTCTCATCGCGCGCGCCTGCTTGAGCGACAGCATGAAGGAGAAGGTCTTGCGCGGCGAGTACGAATCGAGATGGCCCCATCGGATCAGGTTCTCGTCCTCACCGCTCCAGGCGGTGGGCTGATTCTGCGCGTAGCTCACCATGCCGGCGGCGCCGAACTTGTCCACGGCGAGCGGCGCAGCGGCGCCCGGCTGCGCGGCGATGAGCACGAGCTTGCCGCGCACATCCTTGCCGGTGTAATCGGATTCCGACGTGCCGTCGCCTACATCGATGATCTCGGCAGTGACACTGCCGCTGTCGCTGTCCTCGGCGAGGACCACCGGTTCGTCCTCGAAGCTCGCAATGCGGGTGACATCCACCGTCTTCGCACCGTCGCGGCGCACTTCCCACAATTCGGCGAACTGCGGGTCCCACGCCGGCCGCGATTTCTCCGTGCCGTACATCGTGCGGCCGTCCGTCGGGATCTCGATCACCGTCACGCCGTCGAGGCCGTACCGCGTGAGCTCGGCGGCGATGTGATCGGAGGCGATGTTGAAGGTTTTCGAACCGCGCGGACGGTTGAGCTGCGCGATGAATTCCACCGTGCGTTTCGCCGCGGCACCGCTCAGTTCATTGTTGAGTGCGGCGACGGTGGATTCGCTGATGAGTGGAGCGGGGTAGTCATGCTGCGCGGCGAGGGGCAGAACGACGGCGCAGAGCGTGGCGGCGGAGAGAGAGAATTTCATGACACGATTCTGCCGTCGCGGAGGGAGCATCGCAAGGCAGGCGTGCGTAGCACCGCAAACGGCGGGGCTAGTACCGCGAGGGTCGCGGTAGCGTTGGCGTTGGGACCTGCGCATTCCTTGGAGTCCGCAGTTCCCAACGCCAACGCTAACACGTCGTTAGCGGTGCCAGTCCCGCCGTTAGCGGTACCAGTCCCGCCGTTATTTCAGTGTGGCTTTCACCGTCATCGGCACCGACGCCAACGCCCGCGACACAATGCAATTCTTCTTCGTGTCCTCCGCGGCCTTGCCGAAATCGGCGGCCGAAAGGCCCGGCACCTCACCCACGGTCACGAGATCGATCTTCGTGATCGCGAATCCCGCGTCGGTCTTTTCCAAATGAACCGTCGCCGTGGTGTCGATGCTCTTGGCCGTGTGGCCGTCCTTCGCGAGACCGGCCGCCAGCGCCATCGAGAAACACGCGGCGTGCGCCGCGCCGAGCAGCTCTTCGGGAGTCGTGCCCGGCGCGTTCTCGAACCGCGTGCCGAACGAGTAATTCCCCGCGAACGTGCCGCTGCCAAGCTTCACTTTGCCGTTGCCCGCCTTGAGGTCGCCCTCCCAGCGGGCGTTGGATGTGCGATCCATTGGAATTCTCCGGGTCTAGGGATGTTCAGTCGTTCGTTGTTGAAATCATCTCAATCATGTTAATCCTGTCAAAAGCATTTGACAGGATTTACATGATTGACAATGATTATTACTACCGATCGGTCGGTGTCTTCACGGTCAGCGATCCTGTCTCCAGGGCGCGCTCGGCGAGGGTCTTCAGTCGCGCGTCCTGGTTGTGTTCGAACGCGCGCACCGATCGGCGGGCGCGCCGCATCGCGGCTGGGACGAAGATGCGCGCGTTGTCCACGTCGGCCTGTGCTCCCTCCACGCTGCCGGCCGCCTCGATCGCCGCCGTGGCGCGCGAGAGCGCGGCGGTCGAGAGGTAAATGTCGATCGCCGCGTTCGCCATGCGCTCTTGATGGAACTGGTGCTCGATGATCTCCTTGCCGTGTTCGATGAGCAGCTTCTCGACGCCGAGCGCGAGATCGTGGATCACCGTGGCAACGAGGTCGGCCTCTTTCTCGAGGGCGGGGTGCACCTGCGTGAACACCGACTTCACCACTTGGCGCCTCACGCGGCCCGCGATGTACGGTGCTGATCGCGCCAATGGAATGGAGCGGATCTCTTGAACGCCTTGCCGATCGCCTTGAGATGTTCGCCCGGTTGCTGCAGCGCCGTGAGTGCGATGAGCGCGCGCAGGATCTCGTTCGTCCCCTCGAAGATCATGTTGATGCGCGCGTCGCGCACTTGCTGCTCGTACGGGTACTCCTTGGAGTAGCCGATGCCGCCGGCGATCTGCATGCAATCGGTGGCGGCGCGGAAGGCGAGCTCGGAGCCGAAGATCTTGCCGGCCGCGGTCTCGAGGGAGAAATCGATGCCGCCGCGGTCCACCATGCTCGCGGTGAGCATCCACGCCGCGTCGGCCGCGTAGCAGTCGGCGGCGAGCATCGCGAATTTCCGCTGGATCATCTCGAACGACCCGATCGCGCGGCCGAACTGCTGCCGCTCCTTGGCGTACGCGAGCGCCGTGGCCGCCATGCGCTGCGCACCCTGCGCGCTCGCGGCGCTCAAGCCGAGGCGCCCCGAGTTCAGGATCTCGAGCGCGATCTTGAATCCGTGGCCGACGTCACCGAGCCGGTCCTCCACCGGCACGCGCACATCCTTGAACGAGATCGTGCGCGTATCGCTCGCCTTGATCCCCATCTTCTCTTCGATCTTGCCGAGCGAGACGCCGGGGGCGTGCGCGTCCACTATGAACGCCGTGACGCGTAGCTTCTTCTTGCCATCGATCTCGACCGGCACCTTCGCGAACACCGTGAGCACGCCGGCATAGCCCGCGTTCGAGATCCAGATCTTCTGGCCGTTCAGCACGTAGTGCGTGCCGTCGGCGCTCGGCTCGGCGGTCGTGTGCATCGCCTGCGCATCGGAGCCGGAGCCTGCCTCGGTGAGACAGAAGGCCGCAATGAGCTCGCCCGAGGCGCAGCGCGGGAGCCAGCGCTTCTTCTGCTCGTCCGTGCCGAAGAGCGTGATGCCCTTGGCGCCGATCGACTGATGCGCGCCGAAGTAGACGGCGAGCGCCGCGTCCGTGGCGCCGACCTCGGCGAACACGCGATTGAACGTCATGGCGCTCGCGCCGAAGCCGCCGTACTCCTCGGGCATGTTCACGCCCATGAGCCCGAGTTGGGCCATGCCGGTGCGCACCGCGTCGGGGAACTTGCCGTCGTGATCCTGCTGGTGCGAATCGACATTCTCCGCCGCCCAGGCGCGGAAGGAGTCGAGGATGGCGTTGAGGTTCTCGGATTCTTCCGGGCTGAGCACCGGGAAGGGGAAGACCAGAGTCTTCGCGGATCTCGCCGAGGAAGACGGATTTGGTGAAAGCTGGGATTGTGATCGGGATCGGCGAGATGCGCGGGCATGCGGGGCTCCGTGCGGGGGGCGGGGCGCGGTGCTGAATAATAGTACGGCATCAGAACGGCGTGAGTCGAACCCCGAACGCCGTCATTGGTCACCCGAACGCCGCGTGTGGCGTATGACGTGTGGTACCGGCACGGGCGGGCTTGGATCGGGCGACGCGGTGACCAGGTACGCCGCTGCGGTTACCACACGTCAAACGCCACATGCGGAGTTCGGGTGACTAAGTACGTGGTCAGGGGTGCCACTCCGACGTTACTGGTGAGCAACCCTTGTGATAGTCAGGGTGTCTACCTATCAATAGGTAGTCATTCTTCCTATCCGAGGTCCACTGATGGCCCGATCCGCCACCGAGAGAGCCGAACTGCTCAAGGGCACCCTCGACATGTTGATCCTGCAAGACCCTCAGCGTGCAGTCCATGCACGGCTACGCGATCGCGCAGCAGATCGAGGCGCGCTCGCGCAATGTGTTGTCGGTAGAGCAGGGGTCCCTCTATCCCGCGCTCGAGCGGCTGCAGAAACGGGGGTGGGTCACGTCCAAGTGGGGCCAGTCGCCCACCGGACGGCGCGCGCGGTACTACACCATCACCGCGGCCGGCCAGCGGCAATTGGGGCAGGAGATCGTCAGCTTCGACCGTGTGCTCGCGGCGATCGGCCGCGTGATGCAGCGCGCATAGGCACCGGTCATGTCCTTCTTCGATTCGCTCCGCTATCGCTGGCGCGTGCTGCGCGATCCGGAGGGGCACGCGCGCGAAATGGACGATGAGATCCGCCTGCATCTCTCGCTCGAGACGATGCAGCGCGACCACGCGGCGCGGGGCGCGATGAGCGGCAATGACGCGGCCCACGCCGCGCGCCGCCGCTTCGGGAACATCACCAATGTGAAGGAGGAGGCGCGGATGACTGCGGGACTCTCATGGCTCGACACCACCACGCAGGATCTGCGATTCGCCTTGCGCGCGTTCCGCCGCACGCCGGGCTTCACCGCGATCGCGGTGCTCACGCTCGCGATCGGCATCGGCGCGAACACGGCGATCTTCAGCGCCGTGAACGCCATGCTGCTGCGCCCGCTTCCATTCCGCGAGCCCGAGCGGCTCATGGCGCTCAACCTCGCGCGGCCCGCAATGGGGAGCGAACCGGCGCGCGACGCGCTGCCGTGGTCGTACCCGAAATTCGCGACGCTGCGTGAGGCGCAGACGGTGTTCAGCGACGTCGCGCTCTCCATGGAATACCAGGGGACGATGACCGGCGGCGAGGAGCCGGAGCGGTTCGTCGACGAGATCGTCGGCGCGCGCTATCTCCCGTTGCTCGGTATCCAGCCGGCGCTCGGACGGAATTTCCTGCCCGACGAGGATATCACGCCTGGCACCGCGCACGTCGTCATCCTCGCCGACGCGCTCTGGAAGCGGGAGTTCAACGCCGATCCCGCGGTGCTCGGACGGAACATCGTGATCAATGGCGCGCCCTACACCGTGGTGGGCGTCTTGCCGCCCGGCTTCCGCGGCCTGTCCGGCCGCGCGGACCTGCTCTTGCCGGTCATGTCGCTGCCGGCCGAGATGCTGAACCAGGCGTGGAGCCACAGCTTCAGCGTCACGGCGCGGCTCAAGCCCGGCTTCACGCCCGCGCAGGCGAAGGAGGCGGTGAAGGGCTACGGCGCGGTCATCGACGCGCAGTACCCGCATCCCGAAGTGAAAACGATCCATTGGAGCGCGGTGGCGCGCGAACTCGACGCGACGCGCGCCGATCCCGTCGTACGGCGGTCGCTGCTGGTGCTCCTCGCCGCGGTGGGCCTCGTGCTGCTCGCGGCATGTGCGAACGTCGCGAACCTGTTCCTCATCCGCGCGTCGGGACGCCGGCGCGAGATCGCCGTGCGGCTCGCCATTGGCGCCGGCCGCTCGCGGCTGGTCCGTCAACTGCTCACCGAGAGCCTGCTGCTCTCGTGCGCCGGCGGCGCCGCCGGCATCGCGCTCGCCTGGGGCGGCGTGAAGCTCCTCACCACGCTCAATCCCACCACCGCGCTCCAGCTCAATGACCAAGCCGGGATCGGCGCGGTGAATTTCAGCACGATCAGCCTGGACGGCACGGCACTCGCGTTCGCCGCGCTGCTCGCGATCGTCACGGGCATGGTGTTCGGTCTGGTGCCGGCGCTCCAGTCGACGCGCCCCGCGCTCAGCGGCGCCCTCAAGGGCGATGCGCCGCGCGCCGAACGCCGCTGGCTCACGAGCCGCAACACGCTCGCGGTGGCGGAGATCGCCGATCTCACTCGTGCTGCTGGCGGGTTCGGGACTCATGGTGCGCAGCCTCGAGCGGCTGCTCAGCGTGAACGCCGGCTTCGACGGATCGCAGCTGCTCACGATGCGCTTCAACGCGCCGGCGGCCGCCGCCAAGGACTCGCTCCCGAATTTCTACGACGGGATGATCCAGCGGCTCTCGGCGTTGCCCGGCGTCACGGCCGTAGGACTCACCGATTGCCCGCCGCTGAATGGCGGGTGCAACATCACCATCGCGGGCCTGCGCGACCGGCCGCCCGTCGCGCAGGGCAGCGAGCCGCTGGTGGGCGTGCACTGGATCACGCCGCAATGGACGCGTCGCGACGCGCGTGCCGCTCGTGAAAGGACGGCTCTTCTCGGAGCAGGACCGCGCCGGCGCGCCCAAGGTCGTGCTCGTGAACGAGACCGCCGCGCGCCGGCTCTGGCCGGGCGAGGATCCCGATCGGGAAACCGATCAGCGTGGGGCAGGGCGGATTCTGGAATGACACGGCCCGCGTGGTGGGCGTGATCGGCGACGTGCGCTATGTGACGCTCGACTCGCTGCCGGAGCCCGCGGTCTATCTCTCGTACTACCAGTCGACGCGCGGCCGTATGATGGTGTTCGTGCGCACCACCGGCGATCCGCTCGCGCTCGCCGCGGCGGCGCGGCAGGTGACCCACCAGATGAATCCGGACGCGCCCCTGTACGATCTTCGCACGATGGACTCGCGCATCTCCGACGCGACCGCGGCCATGCGATTCCGTGCGCTGCTGCTCGCGCTCTTCGCCGTGATGGCGCTCGCGCTCGCGACAATGGGCACGTACGGTGTGATCTCGTTCGCCGTGAGCCAGCGAACACGCGAGATCGGCGTGCGCATCGCGCTCGGCGCGCGGCGCGGGGATGTGGTGCGGCTCATCGTGCGGCAGGGCGTGGGAGTAGCCGCGGCGGGCGCGGCGCTCGGGCTCGCGGGCGCGTTGATCTCCACGCGCGTGCTCGGGTCTCTCCTGTACGGCGTGGAGCCATCGGATCCTGTGACGTTCATCGGCATCGTGGCGGTGCTGGTAGGGGCGGTGCTCATCGCGAGTTGGGTACCGGCGAGGCGCGCGGCGCGCATTGAGCCGACGGAGGCACTGCGGGCAGAGTAGGGGCGTGAGTCGCACCCCGAACGCCGTACTTGGTCACCCAAACGCCGCGTGTGGCGCCTGACGTGTGGTAACAGCAAGGGCGTGCTCGGTGCGGATGGCGCCGTGACCAAGAACGCGGCTGCCGGTACTACACGTCATACGCCACATGCGGCGTTCGGGTGACCAAGTACGTGGTTTGGGGTTCCACTTTCCAGAATGCGGGCTAAGGTAAGTGGGGCATGCCCATCGATGCCGATGTAATTATCATTGGCGCCGGACTCGCCGGCCTCGTTGCGGCTGCCGAGCTCGCCGACGCCGGTCGCCATGTGATCATCGTCGATCAAGAGCCCGAGCAATCACTCGGCGGCCAGGCGTTCTGGTCGCTCGGCGGTCTCTTCCTCGTGGATTCGCCCGAGCAACGCCGACTCGGCATCCGCGATTCGCGTGAACTCGCGCTGCGCGACTGGATGGGCACGGCAGGATTCGATCGCGCCGAGGATGCATGGCCGCGGAAGTGGGCCGAGGCGTACGTGGATTTCGCGGCGGGAGAGAAACGCGCGTGGGTGCGCGCGCAGGGCGTCCGGTTCTTCCCCGTGGTCGGCTGGGCGGAGCGCGGTGGCGTGCCCGGCAGCCCCGTGGGGAATTCCGTGCCGCGATTCCATCTCCACGTGGGGTACGGGGCCGGGCGTGCTCGCGCCGTTCGTGCGCCGGGTGCGGGTGGCGGAATCGCGAGGACTCGTGACGCTCCGTTTCCGGCACCGCGTGAATGACCTTGTCGTCACGAATGGCGCAGTGACCGGCGTGAGCGGTGACGTGTTGGAGGCGAAGCGCTGTGGCCCGCGGCGCGAAGAGTTCGCGTGTCGTATCGGGCGCCTTCGCGTTCAGTGCGCCGATCGTGATCGTCGCGTCGGGCGGCATCGGCGCGAACTTGGAGCTGGTGCGCAAGAATTGGCCGTCGCGTCTCGGCGCCGCACCGAAGACCATGGTGTGCGGCGTGCCCGATCACGTGGATGGCCGGATGCTCGCGATCAGTGCGCGCGCTGGCGCGCGATTGGTGAACGGCGATCGCATGTGGCATTACACCGAGGGGCTGCACAACTGGGCGCCCATCTGGAGCGACCACGGGATACGCATCATCCCGGGGCCGAGCTCGCTCTGGCTCGACGCGACCGGGCGGCGCCTGCCGTCTCCCATTTTCCCTGGCTTCGACACGCTTGGCACCCTCGAGCGCATCACGCGCACCGGCTACGACTACACGTGGTTCGTGCTCACGCAGCGGACGATCGAGAAGGAATTCGCGCTGAGCGGATCGGAACAGAATCCGGACATCACCAACAAGAGCGTGTTGTCACTCATTCGCACGCGCCTCATGGGCGGCGCACCGCCGCCGGTGCAGGCGTTCGTCGATCGCGGATCGGATTTCGTCGTGCGGCGCACGCTGCCGGAGTTGGTCGACGCGATGAATGCGCTCGCGGGATCAGCGCTGCTCGATGTCGCGCAGATCGCGCGCGAGATCAGTGTGCGCGACGAGCAGATGATGAGCGCCGCTCCAACGGATTGGCAGGTGCGCGAGATCCGGCGCGCGCGGCACTACATTGGCGACCGGCTCATTCGCGTCGCGAAGCCGCACCGGCTGCTGGATCCCGCGGCCGGTCCGCTCATCGCGGTTCGCCTGAACATTCTCACACGTAAATCACTCGGCGGACTCGAGACCGATCTCTCCGCGCGCGTGCTTGGCGCGGATGGTCAGCCGCTGCCAGGACTATACGCCGCCGGCGAAGCCGCGGGCTTCGGCGGCGGCGGGATGCACGGTTATCGCGCGCTCGAGGGGACGTTCCTCGGCGGGTGTCTCTTCTCGGGGCGTGTCGCGGGACGCGCAGCAGCTGAAGCGACGACGTGAAAGGCGTGAGGCGCACCGCTGACCGCGGAACTGGTACCGCTGGAGGCGGGATGAGCGTTGGTGATCGGACCCGCGCAGGTTGACCCCCAACGCCAATCCCGCCGTTAGCGGTGCCAGTCCCGCAGTCCTGCTTGATCAGTGATTGAAGTACCTCTCAAGATCGAACGGCTCCGCGAAGTACTTCGCCTGCCACTTCGGCTCCGCGTGATCCAGCAGCAACCCGATCGACGCGCCGTAATTGTACACGACCACTCGCTGATCCCGCCCGAGCCGCTCGTTCGCGAGTTCCGACTCGATGTTGCGCAGCACAATCGTCGCCACCGTGGAGTACGCCGTGTAATCCTTGAGCGCCTTGAAGGCGGCGCCGGGCTCGTAGCCCTTCGACGCCGCGGCTGCTACGCGATACTCGGTGTACCTCGCGATGCCCTCCTGCCAGAGTTGGAAGGCGAAGTACTTCGCGCTTTCCGCAGCCACCTTCGACATGTACGCCTTGTCCTGGCGCCGGAATGCCGCGACGGCCTCCGCGAACGCCGGTTGTCCGCGCGCATTCAACGCGGCGCCCAGCGCGCGCGCCGCCGCGGTGAATCGCACCTGCACCGCGGAATCGGCGTACGGGAACGGGAAGTTCAGCATCCACATCCCCGACTGATCGCCGTGCGAGAGGCCGAGCGCGGTCACGCCGTCGTAATAACCGGGCCGCGAATACTGCAGTTGGTGGAAATGCTCGTGCACGAGCGTGACCACCCACGGCGTGCTGGTCTTGGACGTCGTGTACTCCGCCTCGCCGATCACGATCGTCGGTACGCCGCCCACCGCCGGGAACGTCGCGAGGAAACTCACCGAGTATTGACGCTCGCGGTACCAGACTTTCTCCTGCAGCACGCTGTCGTAGCCGATGAGCGTGAAATCCTCGCTCGGCTTCGGATGCCGGATCAGGAATTCATACTTCGGCGTGACGAGCAGTACCGCGAATGGCGCGCTGCTCCAGCCCGGCCAGATCTTGTCCTGCACCGCATCCGCGAGCCGGAACGCCTCCGCGATGCGCACGCGATCAACGATCGGCATTGCCGGCGCATCCCGCGCAGGAAGAACGGGCGCGCTCGCCAGCAGCGCGAGGAGTGACAGTGCTCTGACTCTGATCACGATGACACCACTTGGCAGTAGTTCTACACGCGTACGACTAACGACTGTGACTGCATGGCGATTAGTTTCTGGATATGAGAGTCGTCTCCCTTCTCGCTTCCGGCACCGAGATCGTCTGCGCCCTTGGCGAACAGCGCCTCCTCGTGGGCCGCTCGCACGAGTGTGACTACCCCACCAGCGTGAAAGCGCTCCCCCAGGTCACGTCGCCGAAATACCCGTTCGACGGCACGAGCTACGAGATCCATGAGCAGGTGCAAGCGATTCTGCAGGAAGGACTGTCGGTCTATCGCGTTGACTCGGAGAAACTGCGCGGTCTGGCCCCCGATGTATTAGTCACCCAGACGCAGTGTGAGGTTTGCGCCGTGAGTCCGGGCGACCTCGCGGCCACCTGCGGCGCGTGGCTGGGTCACGAGACGCCGATCGTCGATCTCTCCCCGTACACGCTCGGCGACATCTGGGGCGACATCGCCAGAGTCGCTGCGGCGATCGGCATTCCCAGCGAGGCGAGGAGTTGATCAGGTCGCTCCGCGGACGCCTGGACGCGATCGCGGCGACGTCGCGCGCTTTGCCTCATCCGCGCGTCGCCGTGATCGAGTGGATCGCGCCGATCTTCACCGGCGGCAACTGGATGCCCGAGCTCGTCGAGATCGCGGGCGGCGTGCCGTTGCTCGGCAAGCCGGGCGTGCACAGTCCGGTATGCGAGCCCGCCGCGTTGGCGGCGGCCGCACCGGACGTGATCGTGGTGACGCCCTGCGGATTCGATCTCGATCGCACACGCGCAGGAGTACCCGGCGCTCACCACGATCGCACGGCTGGAAGGAGCTGCCGGCCGTGCGCGCGGGGCGAGTGTACCTCGCCGATGGGAATGCATACTTCAATCGCTCGGGGCCGAGGATCGTTGAGAGTGCGGAGATACTCGCGGAGATCCTGCATCCTGAGGCGTTCAAGTTCGGGCATGAAGGGATCGACTTCGTAAGGGCCTGACTGCGTGCGTAGCACCCCGAACGCCGTACTTGGTCACCCGAACGCCGCGTGTGGCGTATGACGTGTGGTAACCGCGACCGCGTACTTGGGGCTGTTCATGTCATATCCAGGTCCGCCCCCGCCGGTACCACACGTTAAGCGCCACACGCGGCGTTCGGGTGACCAAGAACGCGCTTCGAGGTTCGACTCACGCCTTTCGAAGCTAGATTGTAGGACATGGATCTCCTCCAGCGTCTCCATGCCGGTGTTGGCGACCGTTATGTGGTCGAGAAGGAGATCGGCCACGGCGGCATGGCCGTCGTCTTCGTCGCGCGTGATGTGAAGCTCGACCGGCGCGTCGCGCTCAAGGTGCTGCGCCCCGACGTCTCGGCGGCGGTCGGGCCCGACCGGTTCCTGCGCGAGATCACGATCGCGGCCGGATTGCAGCATCCGCACATCGTGCCGGTGCACGATTCGGGCGAGTGCAACGGGCTCCTGTACTATGTGATGCCGCTCATCGAGGGCGAGACGCTGCGCGCGCGCATGCTGCGCGAGGGGAGGGTCTCGCCCGGCGAGACGATCCGCATCGCGCGCGCCGTCGCCTCCGCGCTGGACTACGCGCACCGCCGCGGCGTGATCCACCGCGACGTGAAGCCCGAGAACATCCTGCTGCAGGACGGCGAAGCGCTCGTGGCGGACTTCGGGATCGCGAAGGCGGTGAGCGGGTCGGGCACGTCCACGCTCACCGAGGCGGGGCTCGCGATCGGGACGCCCGCCTATATGAGCCCCGAGCAGATCGCGGGCGATGCCGACGTCGATGGGCGCAGCGACATCTACTCCCTCGCCTCCATGGCGTACGAGATGATCGCGGGCGAGCCGCCCTTCATGGGCGCCACATCGCAGGCGGTGATGATGAAGCGGTTCACCGAGACGGCGCCGAGTCTCCGGCGCGTGAGCGCGGCGGCGCCTGACGGCGTCGTGCAGGCGCTCGCGCGCGCAATGTCCAAGCGGCCGGACGATCGGTACTCCACCGCCGCCGAATTCGGCACGGCGCTGGCGTCGACGGAGGTCACGCCCGCGCGCGCCGGTCCCGGCAATGGCGAAATCGATCGCGGTGCTCGCGTTCGCGAACATGAGCGCCGACGTCGAGAACGAGTACTTCAGCGACGGCATCAGCGAAGAGATCATCAACGCGCTCACGCGCATCCCATCGCTGCGCGTCGCCGCGCGCACGAGTGCGTTCGCGTTCAAGGGCAAGACCGAGGATGTGCGCGTGATCGGCGAGCGGCTGAACGTCGCGACGGTGCTCGAGGGCAGCGTTCGCCGCTCGGGCACGCGTCTACGGATCACCGCGCAGCTCATCGACGTCGCCGACGGCTACCACCTGTGGAGCGACACATTCGACCGTGAACTGCACGATGTGTTCGCGATCCAGGATGAGATCGCGCGCGCGATCGTGGACGTCCTCAAGATCAAGCTGCTCGGCGACCCCGATGCGACGCTCGTGAAGAAGCCCACCGAGAACGTCAATGCGTATGCGCTCTATCTGAAGGGCCGCTACTACTGGGCCAAGCGCAACGAGACGGCGCTGCGGCGGGGAGTGGGTTATTTCGAGGAGGCGATCGCGAAGGATCCGACGTACGCGCGCGCCCACGTGGGGCTCGCCGACAGCTATAACATCTTGGGCTTCTGGGACTACATGGCGCCCCGCGAGGCGTTCCCGCTCGCGCACGCGGCCATGGATCGCGCGTGCGAACTGGACCCGACGCTCGCCGAGGCGTACGCGGCGCGGGGATACGCGAAGCTGTACTACGATTGGGATCTCGATGGGTCGGCGCGCGACCTTAAGCGCGCGATGGTATTGAACCCGCGTTATCCGACGGCGCCGTTCTATTACGGGAATCTGCAGATGCTGCGGGGTTTCACGGAGGAGGCGCTCGCGTTCACGCGACAGGCGCTGGAACTCGAGCCGCTCGCGCTCATCATGCTCGCCGCGATGGGCCATTGCTACCATTTGGCGGGTCGCTTCGAGGAGGCGATCCCGCACTACCGCGCGGCGCTCGATCTTGACGAGGACTTCCTGGTCGCAATCTGGTGGATGGGTCTGAACTACGCGGCGCTGGGCCGCCTTCCTGAGTCGCAGGTGCAGATGGAGCGATCGGTCGCACTCTCGCAACGCAATCCCACGATGCTGGCCGCGCTCGCGCGCGTGCATGCGCTCGCCGGCCATCGCGCCGAAGCGGAAACGCTGCTTGCCGAACTCGCCGAAGTCGCGAAGCAGCGGTACGTCTCGAGCTTCGAACTCGCCACGGTGCATCTGGCATTGGGCGATAAGGAACGCACGTTCGAATTGCTCGAGAAGGCCTACGAGGAGAAATCACATTCTATGATGCTCCTCAAGACCGACGCGCGAATGATCGGGCTCCGCGCGGAGCCGAGGTTCATCGCGCTGCGCGAGCGCGTCGGGAACTGACTCCTAACCCGAACGCCGTTCTTGGTCCCCCGAACTCCGTGTGTGGCGTTTGACGTATGGTAACAGCAAAGGCGCGATTGGAACCGCATGCGGTTACCACACCCGCCATCGCAGGTACCACACGTCAAGCGCCACAAGCGGAGTTCGGGGGACCAAGTACGGAGTGTGGGGTGCCACTCACGCTGTTTGTCTCGCATATTTTGCCCGACTCCAATCAAGGCCTCCATGAAGAAGCTCTTCCTGCTCATGATCTGCGCCGCCGCATCGTTGAGCGCTCAATCCCCGCCGTCCTTCACGCTCAAGCAAGCGCTGAGCTACCCGTATCCTCTGGAACTCACCGCCGCTCCGAATGGCGCCGCGGTGGCGTGGGTGTTCAACGAGCAGGGCGTTCGGAATATCTACGAGGCGCAAGCGCCCGATTGGACCGCGCGCAAACTCACGCGCTACGCCGTGGAGGACGGTCAGGAGCTCGGCCAACTTGCCTTCACGCCCGATGGCAAGACGGTGGTGTTCGTGCGCGGCGGCGATCACGATTCGAATTGGCCGAACGATCCGCCGAATCCCACGCTCGGCACGGTGCAGCCGAAGGTCGGGATCTGGGCGGTGAACGTCGCGGCCGATTCGGCGCCGCGGCTGCTCACCGAGGGCGACGCGCCCGTCGTGTCGCCCAAGGGCGACCGCGTGGTGTTCACGCGCGGTGGCCAGGTGTACTGGGTGTCGCTCACCAGCGGCAAGCCCGCCGAGCAATTGTTCTACGCGCGTGGCACGAACAGCGAGTTGGTGTTCTCGCCCGATGGTTCGCAACTCGCCTTCGTCTCGGAGCGCGGCGATCACTCGTTCATCGGCGTCTTCACCTCCGATTCCGCGCCGATCCGTTTCCTCGCGCCGGCGGCGTCGTACGATTTCAGTCCCAGATGGTCGCCCGATGGGAAACGCATCGCGTTCGTTCGCGTGCCGGGGCAGGGCGGTGCGCCGGAATCGTACCTCAAGCTCACGCCGTCGCCATGGTCCATTCGTGTCGGTGGATGTCGCGTCGGGCGCGGACCATTCTCGCATGGCAGAGTCCCAAGACGCTGCACGGATCCTTCCCCGAGACCGCCGGCAACGCGAATCTCGCATGGGGCGCGGGCGACGTGCTGATCTTCCTCGCGGATCTCGACAATTGGCCGCACCTGTACAGCGTGCCCGCCGCGGGCGGCGCCGCGCCGACGCTGCTCACCGCCGGGAATTTCATGGTGGAGCACGTGTCGGACGTCGAGCGACCACAAGTTCATCGTCTACAGCGCGAACACCGGCGGCTATGCGGGCGATGATGCGCGCCGGCACATCTTCCGCCTCGCCGTGGACCGCACCGAACTCACCGCGATCACGATGCGGCGCCGGCATCCAGTGGACGCCGGTGATCACCGGCGACATGAAGTACGTAGCGTTCATCAGCTTCCGAGGCACAGCGGCCGCCGCTTGCCGGCGGTCTACACGTTCGGCTCCGCGCAGGCGGCCGCGCCTCATCGGCGAAGATCGTTTGCCGGCCGACTGGCCCGCAGCGGGATTCGTGATCCCGAAAGCCGTGACATACAAGGCGGCCGACGGCACGCGTGATCCACGGCCAGCTGTTCGAGAATCCGGCGTTCACCGGCAAGCGCCCCGCCGTCGTGTTCGTGCACGGCGGTCCGCCGCGGCAGATGATGCTCGGCTGGCACTACATGGACTACTACTCGAACGGCTACGCGGTGAATCAGTATCTCGCGAGCCGTGGATTCGTGGTGGTGACCGTCAACTATCGGCTGGGCATCGGCTACGGACACGACTTCCATCACCCGCCGCACGCGGGGCCGGCGGGCGCCGCGGAGTACCAGGACGTGCTCGCGGCCGGGAAATATCTGGCGGCGCTGCCGAACGTCGATCCCAAGCGCGTGGGTATTTGGGGCGGATCGTACGGCGGCTTCCTCACCGCGATGGCGCTCGCGAAGAACTCGAACGTGTTCGCCGCCGGCGTGGACCTGCACGGCGTGCACGATTGGCTGTCCGACATCCGCGACGCGTACGCGCCGCCGGGCTGGCGTTACGAGCGCGGCGATCTCGACAGCGCGAAGGCCGTCGCGTGGCGGTCATCGCCCGTGAGTTCGATCGCCGGCTGGAAGAGTCCGGTGCTGCTCATCCAGGGCGATGCCGACGGGAACGTGCATTTCGCGCAGACCGTGGACCTCGCGCGCCGCCTCGACGCGGCGGGTGTGTCGTATGAGCTGATCGTGTTCCCGGATGAGATCCACGGGTTCTTGCTGCACTCGAGTTGGATGGTCGCCGACTCAGCGACGGCGGCGTATCTCGAGAAGAAACTCACGCATTAACGACGCGGGAAGCGGGAAGCGGGAAGCGCCGCGGGATGCGAGAAACGCGCGAGGAGCCATCGCGCAGTTCACGCGTCCCGCGGCGCTTCCCACTTCCCGCTTCCCGCGTCGTTAGTAGTTAGCGCTGTCACGCCCGAACCGGATCGGCAGCTTCGCCCAATCCACCGGCTCGATGACGGACAGCACGGCGCCCGTATTGCATCGCTTCGCCCCCGCGGGCACCGGCGCCACCGCCCGCACGGCCCCCGCGATGTCCGCGACTCCTCCGGTGATCGCCTTCAGTGCATCCGCCGCGGTGGATGTCCCATCCGAATTGACCGCCGTGATCGATCCCGCCCGACATCGTCACGGAGAGCTTCACGGTGCCGATCCCGTGGCGCACCGGCGTCATGATGCGCGGGTGCGCGAAATCCGGCAGGATCAACAGCTCCGTATGCTGCACGGTGCGCCAGCAGCTGTCGGTGGCGGGAACGTTCTTGTCCGCTGGATTCTTCGACACGGCCGGATCGAATTGGGTGAACACGTACGTCAGCATGTACGGGCGCGGCTGATAGAAGATCACACCCTCCAGCGTATCGCCTTTGCCCGGCGCATACAGATCGGCGGGCGAGATCGGATGCGATTCCACGCTCGCGGTGACGCACGCGCCGAGCGCGGCAACGAGGATCGCGGGGGCGAGCAGGCGACGGCGCATGGATCCTCCTGATCGAGTGGTCGGAGTGCTTCGCGATACTATCGGCCGCCGGAAAAATGCGCCAGAGCGCGGTCTGGCGCGCCGCGACCACCGGTCTACATTGATGGAAGAATGAATCCGCCCCCCGATCAGCACACGTATGATGAGAACACCGACGCGGCCGTGGTCGCGCGCATGGCGCGCGGCGACGAGGAGGCGCTCGGCCAGTTGTACGATCGGTGGGTCGACACGGTGCACACGCTCGCTTTTCACCTGCTCGGCGATGCCGACGAGGCGGAGGATGTGGTGGAGGAGACCTTCTGGCAGGCTTGGCGTCAGGCTGGGCGCTACAATGGGACGCGTGGCGCAGTGTCCACGTGGCTCTCGACGATCGCGCGCAGCCGTGCGCTCGACCGGCTGCGCTCGCGCCGCCGCCGCGCCGAGGAGCCGCTCGACCAGCCACCCACCAAGTCCGCACCGCAACGGGGATTCAGCACCAATGCGCCGGCGGCGCACGCCGATGCGCACGTGGCCGCCGAGCACTGGGAGCGCGCGCGGGATGTCGTGGCCGCGCTCACCGTATTGCCCGCGGATCAGCGTGAGGTGATCGAGCTCGCGTATTTCGCCGGCCTGAGCCACAGCGAGATCGCGGAGAAGACGTCACTTCCGCTCGGCACGGTGAAGACGCGCGTGCGCTTGGCGCTCGAGAAGCTGCGCGCGCCGCTGGAACTGCATCGCGGCGGCGCATCATGAGCGCGATGAATCATCAGGACGCGCGCGAATTGCTCGCGCTGGCCGCGCTGGACGCACTCTCGCCCGAGGATGCGGCGGCCGTGGAGGCGCACATTGCATGGTGCGCGGATTGCCGGAAGGAACTGGCCGAGCTGCGCGACGTCGCGGCGCGCGTCGGGTCGTCCATCCCGCTCAAGCCGATGGACCCCGAGCGCAAGCAGCGCGTGATGGCCCGGCTCCAGCGCCGCGTCGCGCACGACAAGGAGATGCCATCGCTCGGATCGCGTGTGCGCTCGAGAGCCGGTCCAGCGGCCGTGCCGCGCGCTACGCATTGCTGGCGGCGGCGCTCGTGCTCGCGGTGGCCGGCGGGTGGTACTCGGGAGCCGCGCCGGCAGAAGCGCGGGCAGGCGCTTCGACTCGCGGATGCCGATTCGGCGTACCAAGTCCTCGATTCCCGCATCGCGGAGCAGCAAGCCACGATCGACGCGCTCACCGGCCCGGGCGTGAAAGTCATCAATGCCGCCGCGGCCGGCGTGCGAAAGCCGTTCGCGCGCATGTTCTGGGACCAGCCGGCGAACAAGTGGACGTTCGTCGCGTACGATCTTCCGGCGAACGCGCCCGGCCGCACGTACCAGCTCTGGCTCATCACGAAGGATCAGCAGAAGGTGAGTGCCGGCACCTTCGCCGCCGCCCCCGACGGGAGAGCCTTCGTGCGCGCGACGTACGCGCTCCCGAGCGATTCCCTCGTTGCGATCGCGGTGACGGACGAGCCCGCCGGCGGCTCCAAGCAGCCGAGCACCACGCCCTTCCTGGTAGGCGCCGCGGGCAAGTAACGCCCGGCACAGATCCAGTTCGGCGTTCCCGGCGTAGATGGTGGTCGCACCCATCTACCAAGCCGGGAGGCACTCATGAAGTGGATCGCGAATGTCAGGACGCATCGCTGGCTCTGGGCCGCCGGGCTCGCCGCGATCGTCGCGACGAGCGGCGTAGCCCTGAGGCACGCGCGCGCGTCGGACCACCAGGATACGGCCGACGTCGAACTGAATCCGTCGATGGACATGACGGATGTGTACGCGTTCCCGGGATCGGCGCCGGGCCGCATCGTGCTCATCCTCAACAGCTGGGCGCTGCTCACGCCGGCCGAAGCGCAGCCGGGCGTCACCGATTTCGACAACAACCTGCTGTACCAGTTCAAGATCGACAACAACGGCGACGCGGTGGAAGACCAGGTGATCCAGGTCGTCTTCCACGGCACTGGTGTGGACGAGACCGTGGAAGTGCGCGGCCCGATGGCGCCGCCGGTCGCGGGCGCGATGCAGAACACGCTCTCGACGTCGACGCCGACGGTGACCGGCAAGATCAACACGGTGCTCGGCAGCTCCACCGGCATGCAGGTGTTCGCCGGCGCGCGGCAGGATCCCTTCTTCATCGATCTCGAGCAGTTCTTCCGGATCATCCCCGACCGCAAGCCGGTGACAGGCCCGCTCTCGATGCTGCCCGACACGCCGACCGCGAGCAGTTTCCGCGCGCCGGGCGCGGCGGTGGACATCCTGGGCGGCACGGGCGGCCACCCGTTCAATGTGCTCTCCATCGTGATCGAACTCCCGAGCTCCGAGCTCCGCGGCGCCACCGACAAGATCGGCGTCTGGGGCACGATCAGCCGCTGACATGACCACCCATCTCCTTACGAGGAATCGATCCATGCGACATGCGGCCCTCATCGTTGCGGCGCTGGCGCTCGCCGCCTGCAGCGACAATTCGAACAACACGACGGCGCCCACCCCGCGCGCGTACGACCAGGTGCAGCGCCTGGGCAATCCGCTCGTGAGCGAGGTGTTCCTGATGAAGCGCGATCACGCGTTTCACGGGTCGATCGGACCCGCTGGCGACGTGGCGGCGTTCGCGAGCACGGTGAAAGCGTTCCCCACGGCGTTCGGCCGCGACACGGTCATCGGCAATACGCTCGCGGCGGTGCTGCTGCCCGACATGCTGATCGTGCAGCTCGACAAGCCGACGAATACGTCGGGTTGGCTGAGTTGGGCCCTCGCGAACGGCTGGGGCGGCCGCAACACGAGCGACGATGTCGTGGACGCCGGACTGACGGCGATCTTCGGGCCGCTGCTCGGCGACCCGGGGCATCAAGTGTGCGCGAATTTCGCGCTCCGCTTGTGCACGGACAACGTCGCTGATCCCATGCGGCATACGAGCACCTTCCCGTATCTGAAGCCACCAGTTTGATCGCGTTCGGGACTCGGGGCTCGGGACTCGCCGCGGGAATCGGGACGCGCGTCCCGCGGCGAGTCCCGAGTCCCGAGTCCCGAACGTCGGAGGCACTCATGAATCGCAAGCCACTGTTGATCGCGAGCTCCATTGTGCTCTGTGCGACGATCGCGATGAGTCTGTCGCACCCTGCCAAGCCCGCCGCGGCCACGCCCCGGCCGTCAGCCCGCAGCAATACTCGATTCGAACATCGTCTTCTACGAAGGCGTTGCCCGACGCGACCCCACCGGCGCCATGGCGCCCGGCACGCTCGCACTCATGTACATGCGCCGCGCGCGCGCGACTGGCAATTACGAGGATGTGCTGCGCGCCGAGGAAGCCGCGCGACGCTCGCTCGCGAACCGCTCGGCGCACAATACCAAGGCGCACCAGGCGCTCGCGTCGTCGCTTCTCTCGGAGCACCGATTCACCGACGCACTCAGTATCGCGCGCGAGCTGGCCGATCGCGATCCGTCGAACGCGGCGTTCCGCGCATCGCTCGGTGAGATCCAAATGGAATTGGGCCAGTATGACTCGGCGCGCGCATCGTTCGCCGTCGGTCGCCGGAAAGACGAACGACCTGTCCGTCGCGCCGCGGCTCGCGCGTTGGGCGGAGCTGCAGGGTCGGCCTGAAGAATCGTACCGGCTGCTGAACGGGTCGCTATTGCAGATCCTCGACCGGAAAGATGTGCCGGCGGAGCAACAGGCGTGGTTCTGGTTGCGGATCGGCGATGTGCAGTTCCGGCGTGGGCTCTTCGCCGAAGCGCACAGCGCGTATGACCGTGGCCTTCAGGTGCACGCCGAAGACTACCGGCTGCTCGCCGCAATGGCGCGCGTCGAGGCGGCGCAGCGTCACTGGCAGAGCGCGATCGACTTCGGGTCGCGCGCGGTGGCGCAGAGTCTCGATCCCGCGACACTTGGCACGATGAGCGACGCCTACGCCGCGCTGGGCGACAGCGTGCGGGCCGAGGAGAACGCGAGAGCGATGGAGGTGGCGGTGTCGCGCCAAGCGACGGCGTATCACCGTGCGTGGAGCTTGTTCCTGCTGGATCATGGCCGCCGCACCGACTACGTGCTCGCACGGTCGGAGGAGGACCTCGCGACGCGGCGCGACATTTATGGTTACGACGTGGTCGCGTGGGCGCTGCACAAGAAGGGGCGCGACGCGGAGGCGCGCGAGATGATGACGCACGCGCTCGCACTCGGCACGAGAGATGAGATGCTGTTCTATCACGCGGCCGCGATCGATGCGGCGCTGGGCCGCGCGCGCGAGGCGGCCGGCGAGAATGGCGCGGGCGCGCGCGATCGACCCCGGCCTGTACGTCGCGGGGGCACGATGAGCGAATTCGCGACGTTCGTGCACCTGGGATTCCGCCACATCGTGGATGCCGGCGCGATGGATCACATCCTGTTCCTCCTCGTGCTCGCCGCGATCTATCGCGTGAGCGACTGGCGTCAGACGCTCTGGGTGATCACCGCATTCACGATCGGTCACTCGATCACGCTCGCGCTGGCGGTCACGGGCGCGCTGTCGATCCCGAGCGACATCGTGGAATTCCTGATCCCGCTCACGATCGTCGCGACGGCGGTGGAGAATCTCGTGGTGCCCGACCGTGGCGCCGCGCTGTGGGGCGGCCGCTATCGCGTGATCTTCGCGGGCCTGTTCGGCCTCGTGCACGGCGCCGGCTTCGCGACGTACTTGAAGAGTCTCTTCGTGGACAACGTGGCGCTGCCGCTGTTCGGCTTCAACGTGGGCATCGAGTGCGGGCAGATCGTGGTGCTGCTCCTCGCGTTCACGCTGTTCCACGTGGTCGACAGGGTCATATCAAGACTGAAGTTGCCCGCACGATCGCCGACGCCGCTCAGGCTGCGTGTTGTCGCCGTTTCCGCCGTGGTGGCCGTCATCGCCGCCCGATGGGCCATCGAGCGCGCGCCGTGGTAGTTCCAATCATGGCCATCATGTTAATCCTGTCAAAGCAGTTCACGAACAACCGCATTGGACAGGATTAACATGATGGACATGATTGGAACTGCTCGCGGCGGAAGGTTCATCTTGGCGATCACTGCCACGGTGATCCTGTCTGCCATCCTGGTGCGGGGCGCTGAGGCGCATCCGCTGCACACGACGCTCGCGCAGATGAGCTACGACCCTGTAACGTTGCAGCTCGACGCGAGCATTCGTGTCTTCACGAGCGATCTCGCGCTGGCGGTGGCCAAGCGCTCGGGATCTACCCGTCCGATCGATAATGCGGCGGCGTTCGCGTATCTCGCCGCCACGTTCCAGCTCGCGGACGCATCCGGTCGTGTGATAGCCTGGACGTCGTGCGGCACGCGCGAGGAAGGCGACGTCACCTTCCTTTGCGTGCGGGCAGCCAAGGTCCCGTCCAGCGCGCGAGTCTCCGATCAGATGCTCTGTGATCTCTTCGATGACCAGGTGAACATCGTGCAGACGCGTCGCGGGCGGGAAGAAGACGAGCAACCTGTACACCAAAGGCGACGGGCCGAAGGCGGCGCTTTAACGGTTGTTCGCGCAATGAATCAATGGTGCGGCTCGCACCGCGTCGCGTTATACTCGCGAGCAACCCATCGCCGAGTGCCTCGCCAATGCGGATCTTCGTCGTGATCATCCCAACGTTGTTCGTGGTTTCCACGGTCCCCGCGATTCGGCCGTGTCCACACCGCCGTCGCAGTTTCGGTGACAACATGTGCACGGTGCCGCACGACGATACGGCGAAGTGGACGCCCGCCACGCTGCAGGCGCTGGGTCTCAAGGTCCCCAGCGCGTACAAGTTCGCCGGATCCAGTGGCGGCCGCGCCGCGACATACCGTGCCGGCAACCGTTTCATCGGGCTTGTGATCGGCGACCAGGGCATATCCGTGCCGCAGACGTTCTACTACAGCGTCGCCGGCGGCGGGAACGGGGTCAACGGCGGAGGAATGCAGTCACTGGGACGTGGCCTGTCGACCGGCGGCGCCTCCTACGACCATACGTTGGAATCGTCGTGCACGACGGTCATCGCGGGCCGGCCCGCGGAGATCACCACATGGAAATGGGACAAGGAGGCTGCCGCGATGACGAACGGCAGTGATGTCGGCCGGCACTATCTCGCCGTGATCCGGTGGGCGTCGGTCGGCAATCTCCCTAGCGCATACATCTGGATCAATAGCACCTACAAGTCCGACCTCATGTCGCTTCGGCAGGTCTTCTGGACCGCTCATTTCGAAGGTCTCGACGCGGGGGCGGATGGCGGCGCCGGAACTGCTTTAGTCTCGGAGCCGTGCCGCGACACGACGCCCGCACCGCGCGGCGCGGTGAGCGACTACGTCGACACGGCGCTCACAGTCATGCTCCTCAATGGCGTTTCTCCGCCGCTCGCGCGCGGTGGCGCCGACGTGACGGTGACCTTCGATTCCACGGGTTCACCCATCAAGGTGGCCGTCGGCTCGAGCGGCATGCCCGACAGCGACCAGGCACGCCTGGGCACGATCGTCGGATCGAACGTTCAGCCGCAGCCGGCAGCTTCAGTCACGCTCGTCCGGTTGCACGTGGGCCTCGGATTCAGCGGCACCAGCATCCAGCTCGCCGGATCGGCGAAGTGCGCTCGCGCGCCGTAGCGCGCTACTCGAAGCTCGGCTCGTACTCCTGCTCAATGCCGGGGCGCAGAATGTTTGTCGCGCTCCAGGATCCGCACGCAGGTGTTCCAGCGCAGGATCGGCCTCGTCGTTCCCGTGCGGCCGGAGTTTCTCGGCGCGCTCGTAGTGCGCCATGGCGCGCCTGATCCAGTCGTACGCCATCTCGGCCGCGCCCGGTGCGCCGAGCGCGAGATGCGCGCGTGCCCGCCGCTCGCAGATGATGCCTTCGTAGTAGGCGCGTTTGTATTCATCGTGCAGCCGCGGCAGGTGCTCGATCGCCCGGCCGTACTCCACCGCGGGCGCTTTGGTGAACTGATCGGTGATCGAAAGGATCATGTCCACCAGCGCCTGCTGGTTGTCGGGCTCCACCGTGAGCACGTCCAGGCAGATGCTCTCCGCCGCACTCGGGTCGTTGATGAGACGATAGCGCTCCGCCTTCATCAGCGCCGCGGCAATGCCGCTCTTGGAGATCGGTTTGATCGGGAACGTCATCCAAGCCTCCTGCCGCTCAGGCTCCGGCGTTCTTCCGGCTGAAGATCTTCACCAACTTGCCGATGGGATCGAAGAATTCATCCACGACGCGCTCTTTCAGCGGGATGATCGCGTTATCGGTGATGGTGATGTGCTCGGGACACACTTCGGTGCAGCACTTGGTGATGTTGCAGTACCCGATCCCCTGGCTCTCCTTCAGGTCGGGCACGCGATCGGCCACATCGAGCGGATGCATCTCCAGTGCCGCCGAGTAGACGAAGAAGCGCGGTCCAATGAACTCCTCGTGCTTGCCATGGTCGCGCAGCACGTGGCACACGTCCTGGCAAAGATAGCACTCGAATGCACTTCCGGAATTCCTGCACGCGATCCACTTCGGATTGCTGCATGCGCCACGTGCCATCGGGCGCATCCGGCTTGCGCGGCGTGAACGGCTTGATCCCTTTCTTCGCGCGGTAGTTCCACGAGACATCGGTGACGAGATCGCGAATGGGCGGGAAAGCGCGCATGGGCTCCACCGTCACCGGCTTCTCGAGATCCAGATCGCTGAGCCGCGTCATGCAGAGCAGGCTCGGGTTCCCGTTCACCTCCGCGGAGCACGAGCCGCACTTGCCGGCCTTGCAGTTCCAGCGCACCGCGAGATCGTTGGCCTGCTCGGCCTGGATCTGGTGCACCGCATCGAGCACCACCATCCCTTCGCTGACCGGGATCGTGTAATCCACAAGGGCGCCCTTGTCCCGGTCGCCGCGCCAGATCTTGAAGGTCGCCTTGGTCTCGGTGGGCATCACTTCATCTCCTCAATGATCTGGGCCAGCTCAGCGGGCAACGGCGGGATCGTGCGGCGCTGCAGCTCCATGCGCTGGCCCGCGCCCTGCCGCACCACAATGTTGAACTTCGCGGCCTCCGGATCCTTGTCCGGAAAATCCTCGCGGAATTGTGCGCCGCGACTCTCCTTCCGTTCGATCGCCGCGCGCGTGATCGCCTCGCTCACAATGAGTTGATTGCGAAGATCGAGCGCGGTATGCCATCCCGGATTGTACTCGCGATGCCCGCTCACGGCCACGCGCTTCGTGCGCGTCTTGAGCGCCTCGATCGCGTCGAGCGCTTTGCGCATGTGCGTGTCGTCGCGCACGATGCCCACGAGATCCTGCATCGCACCCTGCAGATCGTGCTGGATCGAGAACGGCCCTTCGCCGTTCGCGACCTCGCGCTCGAAGGGCAGCAGCGCGGCCTTCATCTCGCGCTCGGCGTCCTGCGCGTCCACGATCGGGCGCTTGTGGTCCTTCGAGAACTTCGCGGCGAATTCGCCCGCGCGCTTGCCGAACACCAGGAGATCCGAGAGCGAATTCCCGCCCAGCCGGTTCGCGCCGTGCAGCCCCGCGCCCACTTCGCCCGCGGCGAAGAGCCCGGGCACGGTGGACATCTGCGTGTCGCCGTCCACCCGCACGCCGCCCATCATGTAGTGCGTCGTGGGCCCTACCTCCATCGGCTCCGCCGTGATGTCGATGTCGGCGAGTTCCTTGAACTGCTGATACATGCTCGGGAGTTTCTTGCGAATGTGCTCGGCGGCGTTCGGGATCCTGTTCTTGATCCACGAGATGTCGAGGAACACGCCGCCATGCGGCGACCCGCGCCCTTCGCGCACCTCGCGCATGATGCAGCGCGCCACGTGGTCGCGCGTGAGCAGTTCGGGCGGACGCCGCGCGTTCTTGTCGCCCTGCGTGTAGCGCCAACCTTCTTCTTCGTCCGTGGCGGTCTGCGACTTGTAATTGTCGGGGATCGAGTCGAACATGAAGCGGCGGCCATCCTTGTTCGTGAGGATGCCGCCCTCACCGCGCACGCCCTCGGTCACGAGCAGGCCGCGCACGCTCGGCGGCCACACCATGCCGGTGGGATGGAACTGCACGAACTCCATGTCCACGAGCTCGGCGCCCGCCACGTACGCGAGCGCGTGCCCGTCGCCCGTGTACTCCCACGAATTGCTGGTGACGCTGAACGATTTTCCGATGCCGCCGGTGGCGAGCACCACCGCCTTGGCGCGCCAGAGCTTGAAGCGGCCCCGTTCGCGATCGTAGCCCAGCGCGCCGGCGATCCGCCCCTCATCCTTGAGCAGCGCGATCACCGTGCATTCCATGAAGACGTCCACCTTCTGGTGGATCGCGTGGTCCTGCAGCGTACGAATGATCTCGAGGCCGGTGCGATCTCCCACGTGCGCGAGGCGGGGATAGCGGTGCCCGCCGAAATTGCGCTGCAGGATCTTGCCGTCGGGGGTGCGGTCGAACACGGCGCCCCACGCCTCGAGTTCGTTCACGCGCGCCGGCGCCTCTTTCGCGTGCAGCTCGGCCATGCGCCAGTTGTTGAGATACTGCCCACCGCGCATCGTGTCGGCGAAATGGACGCGCCAGTTGTCGCGGTCGTCCACGTTGCCGAGCGCGGCGGCCACGCCGCCCTCGGCCATCACCGTGTGCGCCTTGC
This sequence comes from uncultured Gemmatimonadaceae bacterium, assembly GCA_963732065.1. Lineage (GTDB taxonomy): Bacteria > Gemmatimonadota > Gemmatimonadetes > Gemmatimonadales > Gemmatimonadaceae > DATKOH01. The sequence continues at coordinate 201,407 of CAVSYH010000003.1, forward strand.
CAAGCAGCGACTTGCAGACGACGCCGACCTTCACGCCGGCGCTCGCGGCCTCGATCGCGGCGCGGAGTCCGGCGCCGCCCGCGCCGATCACGAGAACGTCGTGATCCTGTGTTTCGAATTCGGCCATCTAGAAGAGCCTCCAGTCCGTCCAGATGCCCATGGAGCAGAGGCGGACGTAAATGTCGGCGAATCCGACCGAGAGGAGGCTCACGTACGCCCAATACATGTGCTTGCGGTTGAGGCAGCTCGAGCAGGCGTAGGCCGTTTGCCGAACGGGGCGGCCGGCGAGCGAATCGAGATGGCCGCCCACGATGTGGCGCAGGGAGTGACAGCCGAACGTGTAACAGCTGAGGAGGATGACGTTCACCGCGAGCACGATCGTGCCCACGCCGACGCCGAAATGCTCGACGCCGGTCACCGGATCGGCGAACCAGAGCGCGCGCCACACATCCGTGGTGAGGATCACCAGGAAGATCAGCGCCGCGTACAGGAAATAGCGGTGGACGTTCTGGAGGATGAGGGGAAATGACTTCTCCCCCAGATAGGTGTTCCGGGGCTCGCCAACGGCGCAGCCCGGGGGGTCCGCCCAGAAGGACCGGTAATACGCACCTCTATAGTAGTAGCAGGTGACCCGAAACAAACCCGGAAAGGGGAGGATCAGCAGGGCCGGGGAGATCCAGGCCGGGAACCAGGCGGGGCGGGTGCCGAACCATGCGAAGGACGAGTTGCCGAAGAGCAGCGGCGAATAGAATGGCGACAGGTAGTTCCCGAACTGGTAGTGATCGCCCTGCCAGGCCGCCCAGTTCGCGTAGGCGAGGAAGCTGCCGAGCACGATCACGATGATCACCGGCCGGACCCACCATGCATCGGTCCGCATCGTTCCGCCGAATCCGCGGTGGATCACGGGGAGCTGCGCCTGCGCCATGTCGGTCCTCAGAGAGCGGAAATAGAGTCGCCGCATATTCAAGCTCCGCGGCGGGGGCGAGTCAATAGGTCGCGCGCATCCCGGGACTTCCGTATACTACGCGGGACGAACTGCGCGAGACGCGGGGCGCGGGGCGCGCCGCGGGATGCGCAACTACAAATACGCGAACGACGGGGGTTCTTATGGCGGAGAGCGTTTACAAAGTCATCGAATTGGTGGGCACGAGCACCGAGAGTTGGGAGAAGGCGGCGGCCGCGGCGGTGAAGCGCGCCGCGAAGACGATCCGCGGGTTGCGCGTGGCCGAAGTCGCTCAGCTCGACATGACAATGAAGGACGGCAAGGTGGAGTCGTACCGGGCGAAGGTGAAGGTGTCCTTTAAGTTCGAAGGGTAGCCGCGACTAACGGCTGGCTGTTGGCTGTCGGCTGTTGCCTTCAACTACAACTACACGGTGAACACCATGCGTGCATCGATCAGGATCGCGGCGGGTCTGATGGTCGCGGTATGCGGGATCGCGGCGGCGCAGGAGAAGCCGAAGGTGCCGAGCGATGTTTCGGTGTGGAAGGGGATCGTGCTCGGCAACGATTACCAGGCGCACATCCTCACGGTGCAGGGCTCCAATGGCCAACTGCATGAGTTCACGTTGCCGGCGTCCGCGACGAATCAGTTCAAGGTGAACGTCGGCGACACGGTGACGGTGAGGTTCGTCGAGTCGACGGTGCTCTGGATGCGGCGCCCCGGCAATGCATCGGTCCCGTCGCCGCCCGAGAAGATCACAGTGACACCGGCCGGGCTGCCAGACCTCACCGAAGTGAAGATCGTGAACGTGGTGTGCAAGATCACGGGCGTGGACATGAAGACCCGCACCATCGCGTTCGCCAATCCGAACGGGAAGATCTACTCGTTCAAAGTGAACCCCGGCGTCACGGCTTTCAACAGCGCGAAAATAGGCGACCAGATGATCCTGAGTTACAACGAGGCGACGGCGATCGACATCACGAAGTAGCAGCCGGGTTGCGCGGCCGGACCGGCAACCCGATATTGGGGTAGGACGAGATAGGCCGCTTCGGCGGCCACCTTGACGCGCGGCGCAGGCGGGCCGCGAGTCGAAGGCGCGAAGAGATCGGTCACTCCGGTCTCTCGCGCCTTTTTTCATCTCCGCGAACCATTCGGTGACCCATGGCCCGCGCACTCTGGAGCGGCTCGCTCTCCTTCGGACTCGTCAGCGTCCCGGTGGAACTCTTTCCCGCCGAGGACCGCCGCGCGTTCTCGTTCACGATGCTCGACAAGAACGATCTCTCGCCCGTGGGCTACCGGCGCTACAACAAGCGCAGCGGCAAAGAGGTCGCCTGGAACGACATCGTGAAGGGACACGAATACGAGAAGGACCGCTACGTCGTGCTCACGGACGCGGATTTCAAGCGAGCGAACGTCAAGGCGACGCAGACGATCGACATCGAACACTTCGTGCCTGCGCAGGACATCCCTCCCTGGTATTTCGAGACGCCGTACTATCTCGTGCCCGGCAAACGCGGCGAGAAGGCTTACGTGCTCTTCCGCGAGACGATCCGCGACACGGGGCTCGCCGCCGTCGCGCAGATCGTGATGCACACCACGCAGCATCTCTGCGCGATCGTGGTGAACGGGCCGGCGCTCATGCTCAACATCATGCGCTACGCGAGCGAGCTGCGCGGTACCAAGGGGCTCGACCTTCCCGCGGGCGGCAAGAAGGGCGCCGCCATCTCGGCCAAGGACCTGCAACTCGCCAAGCGTCTGGTGGATGATCTCACGGGGGAGTGGGATCCCTCGGGCTTCGTGGATTCATACCACCGCGACCTGCTCGCGCTCATCCGCCGGAAGATCAAGAAGGGAGATACCGAGCGGATCGCGGAGCCGAAGACAGGAGAGCGTTTCCGAGACGGGTGGCACCAAGGTGCTCGACCTCACCGCGCTGCTCGAGCGGAGCCTCGGCAAGAAGCAGGCGGCCGCGCCCCGGCGCGCGGTCGTGCACCGCCGCAAACGCGCATGAGCACCGCGCACCGCCTGGAGCGCCGCGCAGCTGCCGGCGCGCATGCAGCCCATGCTCGCCATGCTCGTGAAACGCGCGCCCACGGGCACGGGTTGGCTGCACGAGATCAAGTACGACGGCTACCGGATGCTGAGCCGCGTCGAGGACGGCGAGGCGCGCATCTTCTCACGCAACGGCAAGGAATGGACGGCGCAGCTCGCCGGCATCGCGAGGGAACTTGGCGCGCTCGACCTGTCGAACGCATGGCTCGACGGCGAGCTCGTCGTCCTGGATGCCCGCGGCCGGTCCAGCTTCCAGGCGCTGCAGAACGGGCTCGCCGGCCCGCGCGCGCGTGATCTGACGCTCATGCTCTTCGATGTGATGTACTTGGACGGGACCGATCTCCGGCACCGGCCGCTGCGGGAGCGTAAGCGCGAATTGCACAAGATCGTCGGACGCGGGAGCGCCCATGTGCGCGTGGGGCCGGAAGTGAGCGGCTCCGGCACGGAGTTCTTCCGGCAGAGTTGCGCACTCTCCCTCGAAGGGGCGATATCGAAGCGCGTCGACTCACCGTACCGGAGCGGCGAGCGCAGCGGCGATTGGGTGAAGGTGAAGTGCACGCGCCGGCAGGAGATGGTCGTGGGCGGCTACACCGATCCGCAGGGCGCGCGTCGCGGGTTCGGCGCACTCCTGCTCGGCGTGTATGAGGGGCGCGAGCTCCGCTATTCGGGACGGGTCGGGACCGGGTTCGATGACGCGATGCTTGCTGAGATCTCGGCGAAACTCCAGGCGCCTCGAGCGCGCTGAGCCTCCCTTCGCGAACCCGCCGCGCGGCGCCGACGCGAATGGCGTACACTGGGTGAAGCCCGAGCTCGTTGCCGAAGTGGAGTTCACTGAATGGAGCGAGGACGGTGCGCTGCGCCATCCGTCGTTCACGGGACTGCGTATGGACAAGAAAGCCAAAGACGTCGTGCGGGAGCGAGAAGCCGAGGTGAAGCCGACGCGCGCGCCCGGGAGCGGCAAGGTGGCGGGCATCGCGATCTCGCACCCCGACAAACTCATCTTCCCGCCCGCGGGACCCACGAAGCGCGAACTCGCCGAGTACTACGTGCGCGTCGCGCCCGCGCTCGTCCCGCATCTGCGCGACCGCCCGCTCAGTCTCCTACAATGCCCCGATGGCGTTGGCGAGCATTGCTTCTTCCAGAAACACATTGAGCCATCGGTCGGCGCGGCGGTGAAGCGAGTGCGCGTGCGGGAGAGCGGGGGCAGCGCGACCTACGCGAGCGCGGGCTCGGCGAAAGCGCTCGCATCGCTCGTGCAGTGGGGCGTCGTGGAGCTGCACCCATGGGGATCGCGCGCTCCGCATCTCGAGCATCCCGATGTCCTGATCTTCGATCTCGATCCGGACGAGGGCAGCGGCTGGAAAGCCGTGGTGGACGGTGTGCTCGCATTGCGCGCGACGCTCGAACGCGCCGGCCTCAGGCCGTTCCTCAAGACCACCGGCGGCAAGGGACTTCACGTCGTCGTGCCGATCCGTCCGACGATCACGTGGTCGCAGGCGAAGGACTTCTGTCGCGCCGTCGCGGAGTCGATGGCCGCCGCGCAGCCCGATCGCTACGTGGCGACGGCTTCGAAGGCCAAACGCGCCGGGAAGATCTTCATCGACTGGCTTCGCAACGCCGAGGGCGCCACCGCGGTCGCGCCGTACTCGGTGCGCGCGCGCGCCGGCGCGCCGGTCGCGACGCCGATCCACTGGGACAGAGTTGGACGAGGACCGCCGCTTCGATCACTTCAACGTGCAGAACGTGCCCGCGCGGCTGGACGCGCAGCGCGACGATCCCTGGCGCGAATTCGCGCGCGCGCGCCGAGCGATCACCGCGGCCGTCGTACGCCGGCTGCGCGTCGCCGGCTGATCCACCCACCACTCACCGGACCTAACATGCCCAAGAAAGAGAGCGCGACCGCCGCTGCCCCCAGCGGCGCCCCATCCACCACGCGTGCCGATCTCATCGCGGCGCTCGGCGAGGACCTCTCGCGCGAGTATCAGGCGATCATCGCCTACGTCGTGTATTCGCAGGTGCTCAAGGGCGCCGCGTACATGTCCATCGCCGCGGAGCTGGAGAAACACGCCGCGGAGGAATTGAAGCACGCGCTCATCATCGCCAAACAGATCGACTACCTCGGCGGCGACCCGCCGGTCGTCGCGAAGGTCGTGAAGACATCGGACAAGGCGGAGCAGATGCTGCGCTTCGACCTCGAGAACGAGCGCGTCACGATCGGCGAATACCGCAAGCGGATCGCGCAATGCGAGGCGCTGGGCGAGTTCGCGATGAGCGAGCACATCCGCGAGATCCTCAAGGACGAGCAGGAGCACCTTTCACGATCTAGCGACCGCGCTGGGCATCGATCCGCCGCGCATCGGCTGAGTGTGAAGCTGCGATCGGGACACCCGTTCTGGCTTCTCAAGAACGGGATCCTCGCCGCGTATCCCGCACTCAAGCGGGATGAGCAATGCGAGGTGTGCGTGGTGGGCGGAGGGGTGACCGGCGCGCTCATGGCGCATCAGTTGGCCGATGCCGGCGTGGATGTCGTCGTGCTCGAGTGCGGCGATATCGGCGCGGCGAGCACCGCGGCAAGCACCGGGCTGCTGCAGTACGAGGTGGATGTCGAGCTCCCCGACCTCATCACCCGGGTGGGCGAGGCGCATGCCGTGCGCGCGCTGCGGCTCGGGCTCGACGCCATCGAATCGATTCGGCGTCTCACGATCGACATCGCGGATACCTGCGGCTTCGCGCACCGCGATTCGTGGTATGTCGCGCGCCGGCGCTGGGATGTCGCCCGGCTCAAGGCCGTGTATGGCGCGCTCGCGGAGCACGGCTTCGACGTGGAATTCCTCGACCGCAAGGCGATCGCGCGGCGCTCCACGCTGCGCAATGCGGGCGCGATCGTCTCCCGCGGCGATGGCGAGATCGATCCGGTGCGCTTCACGCACCGGCTGCTCGCGCACGCGATCGTCCACGGCGCACGCGTGTACGAGCGCACGGAGATGACGCGGTTCGAGCCGTCCAAGCGGCGCATGGCGCTGCATACCGCCGACGGGCCGAAAGTGATCGCGGACCGAATCGTCTTCGCGACCGGTTATGCGTCGGAACAGTACATAGGACGGCGCGTGGGCGCACTGCACAGCACGTATGCCATGGTGAGTGAGCCGGTGCGCGAGATGCATCGGATGGCCCGACCGCGCGTTGATCTGGGAATCCGCGCGGCCATACCACTACATGCGCACCACGCCGGACATGCGCGCGATGATCGGCGGCGGCGATATCCCGTGGAAGAACGCGCGCCTGCGCGACGCGCGGCTCCCGGCGAAGGCCGCGGCACTCGAGCGCTATTTCCACGGCGCTTTCCCGGAGATCCGTTTCGACGTTGCGTACGCCTGGGCCGGCACATTCGGCGAGAGCGCCGATGGGCTCCCGTACATCGGCGAATGCGCTGCATGCCCGGGCGCCTACTTCGCGCTCGGTTATGGCGGGAACGGCATCACCTTCAGCATGATCGCGGCGCGGATGATCACCGCACTGCATACGGGGCGCGCCGACCCCGATGCGGCGATGTTCCGTTTCGACCGCTAGCGCCGGGCGGTCAGCTGCCTGTGCGTGCCGTGGAGAACGCGACCATCCGAGGCGTGGCGAGTTGCTCGAGCGCCCAAACGTGAACAATGGCGCGGTGCAGCAGCTCGGCCGCGTGTTCGCGCGCGTCGAACACGATCTCCGTCGGGTCGCCCAACTCGTGGTCCTGCACCGCGCGCAGCGCCGCGGTCAGCGCGCGACGGCGTCCGCTCGAGCGCCGTCCCGCGCGCCTGAGCCACCGTTCGAGCCGGCTCTTCGAGCGCTTAAGCCTGGGGAACCGGCCGGATACGCTGCGATCGGCCACGAGGCCGCCGAGGATGCGCTCCGCGGCGCCCGCGAGATTGATCACGGCGTAGTCACCGTCCAGCTCATCGTGCAACCGCAGCGCCGTCTCCAGCTGCGAGACCGCGATGTCGCGTTTCCGGTGCGCTCGCTTGGACATGGTGCGCTCCTGGGCTGGTCACGACGTGAATTCGTCGCGGAATCCGGGCAAGCACTTCGCCGATCACTTCGGCGGCCTGCACCGCCACCGTCGCGAGCAGCGCGCCTTTGAAGCGGCGCCACGCCTCGCTGGAGGCTGACGGCTCGGCCGGTGCGCGCTGCGCTTCGTCCGCGAGTGGTGCGGCCCCGTTGCGCCGGCGGCCGCGCCGCCGCGGTCCCGCGAGCACGGACAGCGCCGCGCCGCCTCCGAAAGCGAGCCCGATCATCACGAGGGGGCGGCGGTCCACCTGCACGCGCCAGTCGCCCACGTCGCGCACTCGCGTCTCGAGCTCATGCAGGTGCTCGCCGATCGCGTGCTGCTCGGCGGCGATCTCGCGCCGCAAACGTCCGGTGATCGTCGTCATGGTGTTTGCTCCCGTCGAGGTTCGAACTCCGCCGCTCGCGCGGCGCGTGCGCGCCGGATGCGGTCGAGGCCGGTGAGGATCACTCCGGTCGCGGCCGATCCGGCGCCCACGGCGACGAGCAATGCCGCGAGCCAAGGCGCGACCGCGGTCTCGATGCACGAGGAACGCGGCCAAGAGAAGGAATCCGATCGCGAGATACCCGAGCGCCGCGCCGGCAACGAGCATCGTCGCCGATGCGCGCGACGCACCCATGTCCTCACGTGCTTCCTCCATCGCCAGGCGCACCTCGGACCGCACCATCCGGTCGAGGTTGCCCAGGAGGTCGCGCACGATGTCGGAGACGGGGCGGCGCACGCTGCCGGCCGCGACGGCGGGCTCAGTCATTGCTGCTCCGGAACGCGCGCGCGACGATGAAGCCCGCGGCCGCGGCGACGAGCAGTGACTTCCCGGGATGGGCTCTCACGAGCTCTCCGAGATCGCTCGCCATTTCCTTGGCGGAGTGCTTCTTGAGATAGCGCGCCGTGGCATCGACTCGGTCGGCCGCGTCATGGCCGATCTCGCCGATCCGGTTGACGCGCTCGTGCAGGCTCTCCGCCGCATCCGCGAGCTTGTTCGCGGCGGCTGTGCGGCCGTTGTCGAACTTGCTCGAGACCTTGTCCTGCACCTTCGATGCCGCGTCGGCCAGGTTGTCCTTCGTGTCCACGATCGCATCGCGCGTCGAGTCGATCGCGCCGGTGAGTGAGCTGGTGTGTGGCATGGTCATGCTCCTTGGGTTCGGGTAGATGGGGCTGGAAGGACGATATCCGTTTCGGATTTGGCGATCTGGTCGAACTCATGGGCGACCCGCTCCAGCGTTTCGTCCGGCTTGTTCTCCAGCCCGACGAGTCCGGTGCGCGCATCGCCGACCGCGCGCAACAGCTCGTCGATCTTGAGATGGAGCGCCGTGGAACTGCGGATCTGCGTGTTCTGCAGCAGGAAGACCATCAGGAAGGTGATGATCGTCGTGCCGGTATTGATCACGATCTGCCACGTCTCCGAGTAGTGATAGCGCGGCCCGAGGGCCGCCCAGAGCAAGACGGCGGCGAGTGCCGCGCCGAAGGCCCATGGCGAACCGAGTACGGTCTCGGTGCGTTCCGCGAACGCGCGGAATCCGGCGGAGAAGCCGGCTTGCGTCGAGCCGTTCGTCGCTTTGGACTGTGGCATGGATCACTCAGGTGGGAGGCCCGCCGCGCGGACAGCCGTCCGCGCGGCGGCAGCCTCGAACGTCGTCAGAGATCGGTGACTTTTCTTCCCGCCATCAGCCCCAGGATGAGCGTGACGGCGAAGATGAGCAGGAAGAGGAAGAACAACGTCTTCGCGATGCCGGCGGACGCGGCGGCGATGCCACCGAAGCCGAAGAAGGCGGCGATCAACGCCAGCACCAGGAACCCGAGCGCCCAACGCAACATGGCACACCTCCTGAAGAATTCGATTGACCGGCGTGCGGCTGCCGGAAAGCACAGAAGGCGCGCCGGCGGTTCCCCCGCATCGGGAACCGCCAACACGCCTTCGACTGACGAAGCGACTGCTTCGCCCGCTAAGGGAACCGGCCTCGTCGCCGGTCCGTTCGTCATCTATACCATCAGGCGGCCGAAGCCACCGGAAATAAAAAAGGCGCGAGAGACCGGTGTTCCGATCCCGTTCGCGCCTTCGACTCACGAGCCAGCTTCACTCGTCCGCCAAGGAGCCCCGAACCGCGGGGCTGCATGTCTTGAAACCCAACGTAGGCCCGCTTGTTCCACGGCGCAAGCCCCGTGTTCGCGCACTCTTGCGCACATTAAAACTCGGCGCTATACCTTACTATTGTAGGGATCGAATATGGCAGCAAGTCTTGGCGGGCGGAGGCGAGCTCCGAAAGCCGAAGGCACGGATCTCCGCGCGAGCGTTGCGCGGCGTTCGTGCCTTTTCGTTCATCTATACCCTGCGCAATGACGGAATCGGACATCCCGCGTCGAACCGAACTCACGTCACCGCTCGCCATCGCGGCGTACCGGTCGGGCTACGTGTATGCCGTGGTCAGCGGCCTCATGGGCATCGCCGGCATGCTGGGCGAATTGCCGGGGCTCGCGCGGCTCGCGCAGCCGCTGGCCGGTTGGCCGCGCCTTCCGTTGCTCGCATCGATCGCGCTGGTCGCCATCGGCTTCGCGCTCTGGCAATTCCTGCAGCAGCGGTACCGTTCCGCGTTCCTGGCCGCGCTGATCGCGGAGCTGACCGCGGTGCTGAGTCTCGTCGCGCAGGTCGCGCCCATCGCGATCTCGCACGACGCAATGGCGCTCGCATCGGCGGTGCTGGTGCTCGCCGCCGCGACGCCGCTGGCCGTCGTCTCGGCGCGTCGACGGCTGCTTCCGGAAGATGCATCGGTGGGCATCGCCGGGTTCGTTCTGCTCGCCGTGGCAGCGACGCTCCTCATCGCGCGCGCGACCGGCATGACGAACACCACCATCGACATGCTCGGCGCCGGCCCGTCGCTCCAGGTGTTGATCGCCGGCTTCCTCATCGGGAGTTGCTACGTCGCGCTCGTCTGGTCGCGCGGGCTGCTCTCCGGAGACTCCGCGACATGGCTGCCCACCGCTCTCGGCATCGCGGGCCTCGTCACGGTCGTCGTGCTCTGGCGCGGGCTCACGTCGCGCGAGAACGACCAGGTCGTGGCGCTTACACGCCAGGCGGGGGAAGAGCGGCGGCGCGTGCTCGTGCGCGAGGCGGTGGTCACCGCGCACTCGCTGCATCGCGCGAGCGAGTGGCGCGCGGCCGGCGCGTCCTTCGGCCAGCAGCGCCGCGATATCGCAGCGCTCCAACGTGACGTGCCCGGTCTCGAGGCCGCCGGCTGGATCTCATCGCTCGGCGTGATCGATACGGTCACCTCGCCATCGCTCGCGGGGGTGGGCGCGGATTCCGTCACGCTCGCGTACGTCAATCGGAATGCCCGATTGCCCGACACGATCGCCTTCCTCCCGCTCGACACGGCGACGAAGCGATTCGTGATCCTCGCGCCGGCGTGCGCGATCAATGTCTGCAGCGGCACGATGGTCGCGGTGATGCGCACCGCGCGGCTCTTCCGCGACGTGATCCCCGATACCTCGCGCGGATTCCACTACGCGATCATTGGCCGCGCCGGACGCCTCGCCGGGCCGGCCGCCGATTCGGACGCGACGCGGCAATGGATACAGTGGCTGGGCCTGGACTCGGGAGCGGTGCACGCCACGCTCGCGGCGTGGCCTACGCAGGAGACCGTCGACGGCGTGCGGTCGAGTCTGCCGCTGCTGGTGCTGCTCATGGGATTCGTCGTGAGCGGCCTCGTGCCGGTGAGCGTGCGCTTCGCGCAGCGCTCGCTCCGCAGCGTGCGCGACCTCGAGCGTTCGCGCATCACCGCCGCGCTCGAGCGCACCACCGACGGGATCTGGGAGTGGGATCTGCTCACCGGCGGATCGGTGCACAGCTCCGGGCATCTGGCGCTACCTGGGATACGATCCGGAATCGGTGCCGCCGATCCGCGACGCGTGGATCGCGCTCGTGCATCCCGAGGATCAGCCGCGCCTCGCCCGCGAGATCCAGGAGCATCTCAGCGGCGCGCGGCCCAGCTACGAGGCCGAGTACCGCGTGCTCGCGCGCGATGGCAAATGGCATCAGATCGTGGATCGCGGCCGCGTGGTGGACCGCACGGCCAGCGGCCATCCCGCGCGCATGGTCGGCATCAAGGCCGACGTGACCGTCGCGCGCTCGGCCGCGCAGGCGCGCGAGGCCGCCGAGCAGCGCTTCCGCGAGGTGTTCGACAGCGGCTTCCAATTCCAATTGCTGCTCGACCGCGGCGGCCTGGTGGTGGAGATCAATCAACACGCGCTGGACGACTTCGGCGTCGCCGGCGCGACGACGTGCGCGGCAAGCTCGCATGGAACACGCTCTGGTGGCAGGGGAATGCCGAAGCGCAGGAGCGGCTGCGCTCGGCCACCGCGGCGGCGGCGCGCGGACTCACGCGCCGCTATGAAGAGGAATTCAGCGGGCCGGGCGGCGAGGCGACGCATATCGAGATCGCGGTGAAGTCGCTCACCGGCGAGAGCGAGGAGCACACGCAGTTGCTGCTCGAGGCGCGCGATCTCACGGCACGACGCCGCGCCGAGGCGACGCTGCGCGAGGTGGAGACGCTCACGACCATGGGGCGTGTCGCCGCGCAGGTGGCGCACGAGATCAACAATCCGCTGGCCGGCATCCAGAATTCCTTCTTGCTCATCAAGGGCGCGATCCCCGCGACGCATCCGCACTATAAGTACGTGGGCGCGATCGAGCGCGAGGTGGCGCGCATCGCGGCGGTGACGCGTCAGCTGTACGAGACGTACCGGCCGGAGCACGATTCGCAGGCCGGCGCGGCGATCGCGACCGTGATCGGCGACGCCGTGTCGTTCCTCGAGCAGGTGAATCGCGCGACCGGCGTGCACGTGGTGGTGGAGCTCGGCCGCGGACCGCTCGATCCTGCCGCTGCCCGGCGCGCTGCTCCGGCAGATCGCCTACAACCTGGTGCAGAACGCGATCGAGGCGTCGCCGAGCGGCGGCACCGTGACCGTGCGCACCATCGCGAGCAACGGCCACTTCGAATTGCGCGTGCGCGATCACGGGCGCGGGCATCCCGCCCGAAGTCGCGCGAACGGATCTTCGAACCGTTCTACAGCACGAAGAGCGGGCGGCTGCGCACCGGGGGCATGGGGCTCGGGCTCGCGCTCGTGCGCCGCACCGTGACGGCCGCCGGCGGCACGATCGGCGTACACGATGTGGAAGGCGAAGGGTGTGAATTCGTCGTCACGCTACCATTGCACGCAACGAAGGAGGAAACGGCATGAATGGGAAGTCACTCGGCAAGATCCTGCTGGCGGACGACGAACCGACCTTCCTGAGCGCGACCGCGGATCTGTTGCGCGCGGAAGGCTACGAATGCATCACCGTTCAGGACGGTGACGCCGCGCTCAAGGCGGCGGCGAGCGAGACGTTCGATCTGCTGATCACCGACCTCGAGATGCCCGGAAATTCCGATCTGCAACTGGTGCGCAAGATCGCGGAGCAGAGCGGGGGATTGCCGGTGATCATCCTCACGGGATTCCCGTCCGTCCGCAGCGCGATCGCGTCGATCGATCTGCCGGTGGTGGCCTATCTCACGAAGCCGGTCGCGTTCCCGGAATTGCTCGAACGGGTGGCGCGCGCGGTGAAGCGCTTCCGGTCGTTCCAGGCGATGCGCCAGCACCGAGGAGCGGCTGAGCGGCTGGCGCGACGAGTTCCAGCATATCTCGAAGATCGGGCGGCGCGGATGGCAAGGTGCCGGTGGACCTCTTCCTCACGCTCACGCTGCGCAATGTGATGGGATCGCTCACCGATCTCGAGCAGCTGGGCAAGGCGCTCACGAACCAATCGGTGGAGCAGCACCCGTGCCAGCTCATGAACTGCCCGCGCGGCGCGCAATTCCAGATCGCGGTGAAGGAGACCGTCGCCGTTCTCGAGGAGACGAAGGGCGCGTTCAAGTCGAAGGCGCTCGGCGATCTGCGGCACAAACTCGAACTGCTGCTGGAGCACGTCTAATCCATATTATATACGGCACGTGTGCGGGGCATCACATTAGAGAATTTCTCTGTGTTGGACCTCTTGCGCGATTCGCGGGTCTGTGTAATTTGAGAACCAGCAGGGCGACATAGGCCGCGTGAGCGGCCACCTTGGCGGGCGAGTGAAGCGACTCGCGAGTCGAAGGCGCGAAGAGATCAGCCACACCGATCTCGCGCGCCTTTTCTTTTTTATGGGATATGAGACGGGAGGGAGCCATGCCGCTCAAGAAAGGATCCTCGCGCGAGACGGTCTCGGAGAACATCAAGACCGAGATGCATGAGGGAAAGCCGCAGAAGCAGGCGGTAGCGATCGCGCTGCAGAAGGCGGGCAAATCGAATCGCAAGCGCGGGAAGAAGTCGCGGTAGAAAATTTCGGCCCTTCGGGGCGGTGCAGTCATAAATGACGCGAGGGCCGGCGCAGCGGCCGGCCTCCCTTGTCGGACGAAGCGCAGGCTTCGTCAGTCGAAGGCGCGTTGGTCGCTCTCCTCGGAGGCGGCCAACGCGCCTTCGTTTTTTCGGCGATCGAGATCAAGGAGACGACCGATGAGCCATGAGCAGGAGTCCGAGATCGCGGTACTTGAGCGTGTGTTGGAATCCCGGCGCGTCCCAGCGCGCCGGCGCGAGACCAAGAATCCGGCGTCCGAAGTGCGGCGGTTGTTGATCGCGGCGGCGCAGGCGCTGCCCGCCGGTCTGCCGCTCTGGGTGAACAAGGCCGCCAATCAACGTGTGAGGTGATTATGCGTCCGTCTACGATCTTCTTGCTGCTCCAGGGCGGCACTGCGGCGTCGCTCGGCTTCTCGCGCATCCACTCGGCTCCGGTCGGCAGCGGGCGCGCGATGCTGTACGGGATCATGGCGCTGGTGGGCGTCGGTCTCGTGTTGGCGCTGGTAATGAATGCGGTGATCGAACGCGCGCGGCACGTGCGCCGCGCACGGGAGGTCCTGCGCCGCATGCGCGCATCGCGCGCAGCGCGCATCGTGCGCGACCGGGCCGTGGCGTGACCGCACTCCCGCGAGTCGTCGATGCCCCACGCGAAGGCGCGCGCCGGTCGCGCGCTCCGATCGTGAGGCTCATGCGCGGCAACGCGCCGCAGGTCGCGATCCTCGTCATCATCGCGCTCGCGGCAATGCGCTGGGCGTCCGCGGTGCTCGTGCCCATCACGATCTCCGTGCTCCTCGGCCTGCTGTTCGGTCCGGCGATCCGCGGTCTCAGGAAGTTCGGCGTGCCCAGCGCGATCGGCGCGGCCGTCGTGGTATTCGGCAGCGCCACACTGCTCACGGCCGCCGGCGTGTTGCTCGCGCGGCCGGCCACGGTATGGCTCACGCGCGCGCCCGAGACGATCCCGGAGCTCGAGCAGAAGATCCGGAAGCTGGTGCGGCCGATCACGACCATCGAGCAGACGGCGGAACAGGTCCAGCGCGCCGCAAATACCTCCTCCGGAGCGGCGGTGAAGGTCGCGGTGCAGGAGCCGGCGATGATGTCGCGCTTCACGAGCGGCACGATGGATTTCTTCGCGGGATTCATTACCGTGATGTTCCTCACATACTTCCTCGCCTCCACCGATCAATTGTTCAAGCGCAAGGTGACCGGACTGCTCGCCGAGCGCGAGGATCAGGAACGGATCATGAAAGCGGTGGCGGAGATCGAACATCAGACCGCGCGCTATCTCGGGCTCACGACGCTGATCAGCGTCGCACTGGGGCTGCTCACGTGGGGGCTGCTCGCATGGGCCGGCCTGCCCAACGGCGCATTGTGGGGCGCATTGGCCGCCGTGCTGAATTTCATTCCGTACGTCGGGACGATCATCAGCATGGTGCTCATTGGCGGCGCGTGCCTGCTCACCTTCGACGGGATCGAGAAGACGCTCATCGTGTGCGCGGTGTTCTTCGCGGTGCATAATCTCACCGGGAACATCGTTACGCCGCTGGTACTGGGGCGCGGGTTGCCGCTGAACAAGGTGGCGCTATTCATCAGTCTCATCCTCTGGGCGTGGGTGTGGGGCGTGGCCGGCGCGATCATCGCGGTGCCGCTCACGGTGATGATCAAGGTGATCTGCGACCATGTCGACCGGCTGAAGCCGGTGGCGGTGTTGTTGAGTCCGTAGCACAACGGAACCGGGCAACGGTGCGTAGGGTAGAAAGAAGAGTCACAGCAGTCGGAGGCCCGGGGGTCGGTGGCCGGGTCGCCTTGTCGGGCAGCGAAGTCGGTCTGCCAGTCGAAGGCGCGCATGAACGCCGCACACGCGGCGCTCGGGCGCGCCTTTTGTGTTCTTGGTCGCACGCATTCGAGGAGGTTCATATGAATTGGAATCAGATCGAAGGTTCATGGAAGCAGGCGCAGGGCAAAGTGCGCGAGAAGTGGGGCAAGCTCACCGACGATGATCTCGAGTACATCGCCGGCAAGCGCGATCAGCTCGTGGGGCTGCTGCAGCGGAAGTACGGCGAAGGCCGCGACGAGATCGAGCGTCAGGTCGCCGAGTTCGAGCGCTCGTACCCCACGATGTGAGCGCAATGATCACCTCGGCCCAATTGCTCGCAGTCACGATGGCGATCGCAGCGGCGGCCGCGTGCCGGCAGGGGACACCCTCCGGCACGGACGCCGCTCGCACCGGGAGATCGATGGTGCGCGTGGTGAACGCGCTCCCGTCCGGCAAGAAGGTGGACGTCACCGGCGACGATCGCACGCTGTTCAGCGGCGTGAACTACAAGCAGGTCACGCCCTACGCCCAGGTGAGGGATTCGCTCATCGCGCTCCGCGCGCTGGCGGCGGATGACAACCAGCTGCTGGCCGACGATCGCGAGATGATGCTCGACGGCGTGCGTTACACGGCGCTCATACTGCCGGGTGACAATGGTGCGACCCAGATCCGCGTCGTGCGCGACGATGTCGCGGCCGACCCGGGCAAGGCGCGCATCCGCGTCATCAACGCATCGCCGTCGGTGAAGAGCGCCGATTTCGCGGTGCTCGGCGAGAAGGCGGCGCTCTTCCAGGGCGCCGACTTCACGGACGAGGCGGGCTACAAGGACGTCGCCCCCGCGACGATCACGCTCGACGTCCGCGTGAACGCGAAGTCGGTGAAACCGATGATCCTAAAGCCGGTGCATCTCGAAGCCGGCAAGGCATACACGATCGTGATCCTCGGCGGCCGGGGTGCGCCGGCGGAAGCGATCAACGTCGAAGATGGGGTCAGCCCGCCGCCGGCACCGCGCGGGAACTGACCGCATCGCCGATCCCATTCGAGCCCTTTGATTGGAGGATGACGCCATGGCGAAGCAGCATGCCAAAAGCAGTGACAAGCCGTCGCACGCGCCGCTGCAGCACACCGAGCGGAGCGCGCGCAAGGCGGAGATGAAGGAAGAGATCCAGACGTGGGAGGATGAGGGCGGTGCCGAGCTCAACGGGCCGCAGAGTGACGGACCCGCCTGATGCGTACGACGAGCGCGCCGGCGCTCACAAGACCGAGCGCGAAAGCGCGCGCTCCGTCGGCGAACCGGCGCGGAACATCGATGGCAATCGCATCGGTGAGAACGGCGACGAACCGCGCGGCCGCAGCGGCGGCTCGCGTGCGGAGCGAAGAACAAAGCGGGCTCCCGCGGCGACCGGTGACCACATGATCACGATCGCACGGTACCCGTTCAATGGCGACATGATCCCGGAGCGGAGCGACGCCGTGGTGCGCGAGCACCTGTCGGATGCGCTGCGCGGATGCGCGGACCTCGATTCGCGCGACGTGGACGTGTATGTCGCCAACGGAGAAGCCACGCTCCTGGGCGTGGTGAACAGCCTCGCGGATGCACAGCTCGCGCAGAACATCGCCGAGCACTGCCCGGGAGTGAGCACGGTCTTCAACCAGCTCCGCCTCGCTACGGTGTACGTCGATTACGCCGGCGACTCCCTGGCGGGCGGCCGCTACGACGAAGGACTGGACGTGATGTGAACTGAGCCGAGCGAAGCGGAACCACCGGCGCGTGGCAGGAATAGCGATCCTGCCACGCGCCGCCGTCGTTCGCGGCGGACGCTTCGCTCTGAATCATGAAAAACTCAATTTGGGAGAAATGAATATGAAGACGAGAATCGCATTGCAGGCACTGGGCGTTCTTGCAGTCCTGGCCGCGGGCGCGGCCGGCGTCACGGCGCAGGCCGGTGCGGGGGGCCACGGGGCGGTGGCGGCCCCGGTGGGCGGCGGTGATGTGGGAGGCCAGTCGCTTTCGGACGGGCTGATCGGCGAAGTCGCGACAATGCGGGGCACGATCACCGACATCGACGCCGGCACGCACGAGATCACGCTGCGTGAGTCCGACGGGACCGTGCGTGAATTGCCCGTGAACAAGGACGTGACGAGCTTCAAGGACTTCGCCGTCGGGCAGACCGTGAACGTGAGCGTCCTGCAGCCGATCGGACTCGGCATCCAATCGGCGGGCAATGGATCGGGCAAGTTCTCGAGTAAGGCCGTGAATATCGCCCCCGCGGGCCGGCCGAAGATCATGAACGTGACCGTGCGCGAGACGACCGCGACCGTCGTGGCCGTGGACGACGCCACGCGCACCCTCATGCTCAAGGGTGCCAACGGCAATCCTTGGTCCGTGAAGATCGCGCCGAAGGTCTCCGGACTGACGAACGTGCAGCCCGGCGATCGAGTGACCGTGCAATACACTGAACCGATGGTGGTGGGCGTCTCCAACTGACCGGCGCGGCTCGTGGCGGGTCGAGAGGTCCCGTCACGCGCCGCGTTGCGCACGTTCACGCGAATGTAGGACTTTGGGCCTACTTGCGACGCGCTCCGGGGAGCGGGACATTCTGCCTTCTGCTCCAGGTTCGGAGCGGAGTGGTCCATGTCCTGAGCCCTGAACGGAGGTGCGTATGCACAGTTCCAAGAGCCTGATGAGCGTCGCCGCACTCGTGTCGGCGGTCGCCCTCGGCGCGAGCGCGCAACAACCGGCGGCGCCGCCGCCTTCGCCTCACGGCACCGTCATGGGCGGCGTCGTCGGCGCAGTCGAGACGTGGAAGGGCATCGTGCTGTCGGTGGATCAGAAGACGCGGCATGTCGTGCTGCGCGGGATGGCCGGCAACCTGCATGCGTTCACCGCACGGAAGGAGGGCGTGGACCTCACCCAGGTGAAGCCCGGCGACTCCGTGAGCGTGAAATACATCGAATCGATCGCCGTGTACCTGCGCGAGCAGACCGATCCGCCCGTGACCGCGTCCGAGAATACCGTGACCGTGCAACCCACCGGACTGCCGGCCATCACCGACGTGACCGTGAAAGAGACCGACGCCGAAGTGACGGGCGTGGACTCAGCGACGCGCGTGCTGACGCTAAAAACGGCGCAGGGGAACATGCTGACGGTGCACGTGGCGCCCAGCGTGTCGGCGTTCTCGAGGGTGAAAGTGGGGGATCGGATCGTGATCAGGGCGAGTGAGGCGCTGGCGGTGAAGGTCACGCGCGGTTAACTGCGAACGGCGTGAGTCGCGACCCATGACTCCGTGAGTCGTAACCCGAACTCCGTGAGTACCGAGTCGTGCGTCGAACTGATTGCGCGGCGTGGGTCGCGACCCACAGTACGTGAGTCGCGACCCACACTCCGTGAGTCGTACCCCGAACTCCGTGAGTGAAGGGCAATGGTAGTGAAGGCAATAGAGGGATGATGCGGTAGGGAGTTCCGCGCACGATCGTGGCGAATGAGCTACGACGAGTGGGAGGCCTCGGTGCCCGAGGCGATGCGGAAAGACGCGATCTGGAACATGCGCGTCTATCGGGCGGCGCTGTACGCCGCCGAACTTGGTTCACAGGACGCGAGACGCCTCAACGAGCAGGGCGGGCCGCTCGACCTCGCGGACCAATTGTTGCGAGCTACCGCGTCCATCGGCGTGAATGTCGCCGAGGGCTACAGCCGCCTCGGCCGCCGCGACCGGAGCAGGTACTACGAATACGCGCTCGGCTCGGCGCGCGAATCTCGAGGGTGGTACTATCGCGCCCGCACGTCCCTCGGCCCCGACGTCGCGAATGCGCGCATCGCCCTCCACTCCGCGATCGCGCAGATCCTCCTTGTAATGCTACGCAAGTCGCGCGACCCATCCCCCACTTCCGCCGTCTGACTCACGTTGTTCGGGGTACGACTCCCGCCGTTCGCAGTCCACGACGCACGACTCGGTACTCACGGCGTTCGGGTTACGACTCACGGTGTTCGGGTCGCGACACACGCCGTTCGCAGTCCACGACGCACGACTCGGTACTCACGGCGTTCGGGGTACGACTCACGATATTCGGGTCGCGACTCACGCCGTTAGTAAACGAATTTCGTCCCCGCGTCGACTCCCCACGTCTTCTCATTATGCACGACCGTCAAATAAACCATCGCCGACCGATCCGGCAGGATCGCCCATATCCCCCCTCCCAATCCCGTGTGCCAAATGTCCGGATCCTCTCCGCCGGTCACGAACACCCGCCCCGCATCCATGATCGCGCTCACGCCGAAATCCCAGCGCACCACGAACGGCAAAGTTCCAACGCGCAGTCGCGCTTCGAGATTGCTGTACAGGCTCGCGTCGCCCGCGTAGCGCTGCGGCGGAAGACCGCGCACGGTGGTGGCGCCGCCGATATACGCCGCCTCGAACACGGGGAAGGGCCCCCAGATCTTCTGCCCCGCCACGCGCACGGCGAAGGTGAGCGCGTCCTCCGCCGGCGGCGTCCAGTACGTGGACACGGCCGCGTTCACGCCGCCGAACGGTTTCAGTACATCGAGCGCTTTCGGGAAATAGTCACCCCCCGCGATCACGAGCCAACCGCGGTGCGCCGCCACCGGTGAGTCGCGCGTATCGCGCCGCACCATCAACCGCGCCCCCGCCTCGCGGAATTCCGGATAGCCGAACGGCTTCGAGATGGTGATGAACCGATCCCCCGCGGTGCTCGTGCTCACATCCTTGTACACGAGCCCCACGCTCAGCGTATCGCGCGCGCTCCACGGCAGCTGCACCGCGGGCGCGACGGTGTACGCCACCTGGTTCGCCGAATAGAACTCGTCGGGCTGGTCGCGCACGGTGGCGTTGCCATAGCCGTAGAAGCGCAGGATGCCGATGCCCGATCGGCTGAGCGCGAGATTGAAGTCGGACGCCGCGTGCTCGAAGCGGAAGGTGCCGTCGTACTCCACCGCGTACTCGTTGGGCGACGTCGCGTACGCCGCGCGCAGCCGCTGCCGCGAGCTCCACGGCGCGAATCCGCGCTCGTACCGGATGCGCTCCACGCCGCCGCCGAAGAGCACGCCCAGATTGCCGAACAGATCGAACCAGATCACCGGCCCGTATCGTACGCCGTCGGCGGGACGCGTTGCCGAACCCGTTCCACTCGGTGTGACATCGGGCGGCGCCACCGAATGGCGCGACACGCGCGGCGATGCGCCGGCGGCGGTGCTGTCGATGGTCGCACGGCCGGCGCTGTCATTCACGGACAGCGTCCGCGCGACCGCCGTCGCAGAATCGATGATCGTCGCGTGCGCTGCGCCGGTCACCACGCGAAGGTCGGGTCCGCCGTACGCAGCGCCTCGCACGAGCACGATGTGATCGGCGCCCTCAAGGAAGAGCGTCACCTCATGCGTCTCGCTCGCGAGGAAGGTGCGGTCGATGCCGGCCATCTGGATGCGCAGTGCGCCCGGCTCGGTGCGCGACGCGAGGATGCGCCCGGCCGCTGCCGGCGCGTACAGATCCACGTGCCTCGACACCATCAGGTAGAGAGAGCGCGCGACTCTGGGCAGCGCGTCGCGGCGCGCGCGCAACGCGGCCGCGAGCTGAGCACCGTTCGTGGCGCGCCATGCAGGGGGCATCGCGGCGATCGCGCTGTCGATCACCGCATCGGTGAGCGACGCCTGCATTGCGCGCGCGGTGCTGTCCCACGCCGCCGTGTCGAGGGAGCCGAGCAGCGTGCGGTCCACGGCGAGCAGATATGCGGTCTCGCCCAGGTACGGATCGTACTTGGGGCCGAACTTCATGAACTGCGGCACCGCGATGCGCGCGAGCGCCGCCACCGTGCCGTCGAAATTCGCGAAGGCCGCATCGCGGTTCCTCGCCTCTGGAGTCCACAACGGCGGCGTGCCGTGCACACGCCAACGCGATTCCGTCGGATACAATTCGGTCTCGCCGACGTACACATCGAACAGCCGCTCTCGCAGGTACGCGCGAGCGTCCACGCGCGGCGCATCGGCGCTGCGGATCAGTTCGATGAGTTCACGCGTCGAGGCCGAATGTGCGACCTCCGGCTCGGTCTGGAAATAGCCGAGCTTGTCGGCGAACGTGGAGCTGAGCGCGCCGAGCGAAGGGTCGGCCGCCAGGAATTCCATGTCCGATGGCGACTCACCCACGCCGGCCGCGCGCGCGAGCGGTGGCACGACGAGCGCGGCGCCCGGATGCAGCGCACTCACCAGATCCTGTACCGGTCCGATCACCACGCCGAGCCGCAGCTCATCGGGCAGCGCCGAGCTCACCGGCGGATCGACGAGACGGAACGTGTACGCGTCGGAGAGCGGCCCGCTCAGGTTGAGCACGCCACTGCGCAGACCGGTGTCCGCGCTGACTGGTCGCAGCCCGCCGAGCGTCCTGGGAGCCCGCAGCACATGCACACGCACGGTGTCGGTCCACAGCGTGCGGTAGCGGGAGCCGAACATCAAGCGGTCGAGCCAACCGAGCGGGCCGGAGATCCCGTACTCGGCGCCGGCCGCCGTGATGACGGAGTCCTGCGCCCGCGCCGCGGTCGCCATGAGGCTCGCGATGATGACGAAGAGCGCCGCCTTTGCCGCGCGGCTCACCGGCCGTCGCCGCTCAAGATCGCGACAGCCAACAGCCGACAGCCGCGATCGTAGTTATCGCCGTCCTCCGAACCCGCCGCCGCCGCGACTCCATCCACCGCCGCTGAAGCTGGATGTGCGCGACGAGCCGGCGTCTCGAGACCACGCCTGATTGTTCATCGCGCTCGATCCGCCCCAGCCGCCCCACCCGCCGCCACCGCCGCCGCCGAGACCGCCACCGCCGTGGCCGCCACCAGCGCCGGCACCGCCGCCCCATTGCGACCAACTCCCGCCGCCGTTGTCCTTGAACACGTTGCCGTTCGCGTCGCCGTACACATTGTTGCCCACCTTCACGGCGCTGCCATAGTTGGACGACACGCCGGCCACGCTCGTCGAGCGACCGGTATTGGTGTTCGTCACCGTGCCGCTCGCGTAGCTGCGATAGCCGCCGGTGTAGGCATTGGCCACGGTGGTGCGCTGGCCCGCGGCCGCAATGCCCGTCGCCGAGTTGTACGATGCGCCCATGTTATGCGACCATCCGTTGCCGGTGTACGCATTGTAGCCGGCCGACTGCCGCGTGACCGCGCTCGTCGCGCCATACTGGTGGTACATGTTGCCGGTGGTGCCGGCCCAGCCGCCGTAGCCGCCAGCCATGTAGCCATGCGCACCGTAGTAGCCGCCGTAGTACGCCGGCCCATAGTACGGATGCACGCCCCACATCGGTCCGCCGAACGTCATGCCCACGGCAACGCCGCCATACGCATAGCCGAATCCGAAGCCCACGCTCCACCCGGTCCACGGCGTCCAGCGGATGCTCGCACCGAATCCGTAGGTGATCGGCGGCGGATAGTAGTAGGAACCGATCCACGCCGGATACACGTAGCCCGTGCCGTACACCACCACGCCACCGGGCGCGATCACCGTACCATAGTAGCCGGGTGTGTAACCCACATACACGACGGTCGACGTCGCGCCATAGATCTGCACGTTCGTCACGTAATACAGCGGAGAACTCGGCGGGATGGTGTAGATCGCCGCGGGGATCGCGGTCGCCACCGCCCACGGTCCGGTCGCATTCGCGGACACGAACCAGATCCCATTGTACACAGAGAAGAAATTCCCTTGCGGTCCACGGATGATCGGCACGCTCGCGTTCGTCACGTAGCTGAGCGAGGTGCCACTGATCTTGTCCATGAGTGGCGCACCGTCGATCTCGGGCCCGGGCATCGTGGTTGTGAGCGGCACCGCGCCGGTTTGCGGGATGCTGTTCTCGAGCACCGCCTCGGCGGCCTGCGGCGTGCCGGGGATCGATGCGAGCACCGGCTCCACGGGGCTGTCGACCGGGATCTGCGAGAAGTCCGCGGGCAACTCCGCGCCGGGCACGTACGTCCACGGGCCGTATGTCGCGGGCGCGGTGAACCAGCGTCCCGAGATCAGCACGTACACTTGCTGGTTCTCAATGTACTGGAAGACGTGCGCGCTCGTGTTCCTGACGTAGAGCAGGTCGGTGTTGCCCACCGGTTCGTAGTCGGCCGGACCGTCGGTCACGATCAGCGACGCGGGCGTGGTGCTCGTGAAGATCTGCGGCGGCGTGTCGGTGATGATGCTCGGCGCCGGTTCATCGGGATCGGGGCTGACGCCGGGCAAGAGATCGATGGGCTGCGTCTTAGCCCACGTGAGCACACTGTCGAGCACCGTGGGCGCGCTGAACGCCACCGTCCATGGTCCCGTGAGTTGCGGCGCCTGCATCCACCCGTCGAACAGCTTCAGGTAGTACACGCCGCCGCCGGTAACGAGCAGCACGCGCGTATTGATGATGCGCTGGATGCTGGTGCCGGGCACCGCGCGCGGCGCGGGATTGCCGTCGATGAGCACGAGGATCGCCGGCTGCTGCGAGAAGTAGATCGTGGGCGGATCGTTCTTCACCGGCACCGTTTTCACCTTGCTCTTGTCGCTGACCACGAGCAGCGACATCTGCAGCTGATCGAGCGAGATGACACGCGCCGTACCGGGGAGTTTCGCGCGCAGCGCCGCGAGGTACGGCTTAACACTGTCGGGGCGCGACGGATACTTGGCGCCCGTGAGCTTCATGTCCTCGAGTGTGACCGTGCGGTTCTCCTTGTCCGTCTCCGTGCGCGCGGTGGCGAACACGACGCCGAAGGTGGGCGCGCCGGAATCCGTGGCGGCGAAGGAGACCGCGGCGTGGAAGGTGAGTTTATTCCCGGTCCACGTCTCGACCTGCGGCTGATAGATCGTCGCGTAACCCGCGGTGGTCTGCACGTGGCGGGGCCACGGATCCCGCGCCACCGCGGCCTGCAGCGCGGAATCGGGGTCCTGCGCGCGCAGCGACCCGCTGAGCGCGATGAGAGCGGCGAGCAGCAAGCGCATATGTGGCATGACGCGGCTCCTCTGCGGGGCGGAATGGCTGATGCGGCAGAATGCTATCGAAAGTTCCCAGAATATAAAGCCATTGAGACTGCATTAGACAGGATTGACAAGATTTACAGTGATGCAAACCGCCCCGCTGGAACTCTCCCGGCGGGGCGGCGTGCATTCCCGAGCGCGACGAGGCTACGGGTTAAGGCTTGCTTCACCTCGACCCGCCGATTCTCCTGTTTGTTCGCGGCTGATGTATTCGGCACCAGCGGAACCGTTTCGCCGTAACCCTTGGCGACGATGCGGTCGGCGGCGACTCCCTTCGACACGAGATACGCCTTCACGGCGTCGGCGCGCTCCTGCGACAGTTTCATGTTATACGCGGCGGTGCCCGAATTGTCCGTATGGCCCTCGATCTCGATCCGGACGGTAGTATGCGCCAGTAGTCCCGCCGCCACCTTGTCGAGCGTGGTCGTCGAGCCGGGCAGCAGCACGGCCTTGTTGCTCTCGAACTTCACGCCCTCGAGCACCAACGGGTGCACCGGGCAGCCGGTCGCATCCACCGCCGTGCCGGCCGGCGTGTCGGGGCACGTGTCCTTATCGTCCATCACGCCGTCGCCATCGCTGTCGCGCTGCGACGCCGAGCATCCGTTCGCGTCCACCGGCTGGCCGGCGGGCGTGTTGGGGCACTTGTCCAGATTGTTCATCACGCCGTCGTGATCATCGTCGAGCTGGCTCTGCGAGCAGCCATTCGCATCCACGCTCTCACCCGCGGGCGTGTTCGGGCATTTGTCCGCCGTATTCACGACGCCGTCCTTGTCATCATCGGCGGGCGCCATGACGGCCGCGGCGGCAGGGGCCGCGGCGGCGGCCGGCGGCGGCGCCGGCGCGGGCTCGGCCACCTTGGTCTCTTCCTTGCCGAACAGCAGGAATCCGAGGCCGAGTTCCAGCCCGTTGTTCAATGTGTGTCTTGGTCCGCGCGCTCTTGTCGGCGGGGCTGGTGGAGTAGTCGCCCGTGTAGTCGATCATCGCGTACACGCGAGTCCCGAGCGTCGCGCGCATGCCGAGGATGAAGGCGATCGCGTTGTCGGATCCGTTCGTGCCGCTCTGCCGGAACGTCTCGTGCCCATAGCCGGCGCCCACCAGCAGCGACCAGCTGTCGCCCGTCGGGAAGAAGTACTCGGCGCGCAGATGCCACGGCTGATACGTCATGTCGCCCAGGCTGTCCGACGTTCGAACTGTTCGTGCTCTGCGAGAGGTCGAAATTGAGCTCGAGGTTCTTCCAGAAGAAATAGCCCGCCCGGAATCCGCCGCCGCCGCCCGTGGCCGTACTGTAGCTGGCGTCCAACGAATTCAGCCGCGCGAAGACGCCCAGGTCGACCGTGCCGGAACTTTGGGACGCGGCGGGCGGCGACATCAACGCGACCGCCGCGAGCAGTGCGCCGACGAGACGGAGGACTTTCATGGATGATTGCTCCCGTGGGGAATCGATTGGGTGCCTGCGTGGAAGGCGGCCGGAGGCGCCGATTGCGCGATACGTTCGCATTTTCGTGAACCGTTGGCAATAGGCCGCCGGGCGCTTGTCCCGCGCGCGCCGCGTCCGTTCATTTCTCAGATATTCCGCGCCCATTCACCTCTCGCCGATCCGCTCATGCGCACACATCGCAGCGTCGCAGCCGCCGCCATTCTTCTCACGCTCGCCGCGCGGCCGGCTCGCGCCTGGGACGAGACGGGTCACATGGTGATCGTGCGGATCGCCTGGGAACAATTATCCCCGAGAGTGCGCGGCCAGGTGACGGCATTGCTCGCGCGCGCGCCAGGCGACGCGGGGCTCGCCGATCTGCGGCCCACGGGCGGCGATTCGCTCGGCGATCTCCTGTTCGCGGAGCGCGCGGGCACGTGGGCCGACGTCATTCGCGCACGCGATCCGGAGGCGCGGCATGCGTACCATCGTCCCACGTGGCACTATCACGATTGGTTCTGGAGCGAGACGCCGGACGGCGCGATCGTCGAGTCCACGACGCTCCATGCCGACAGCGCGAACATCCTCACCGAGCTCGACCGGCAGTCGCGCATCGTGCGCGATACGACCGCGAGCGCGGCGGACCGCGCGATCGCGCTCGCCTGGGTGATGCACCTCGCGGGCGATATCCATCAGCCGCTGCACGCGAGCGGCCGCGTGACCGCGGAAGAACCGGACGGCGATAAGGGCGGCAATACCTTCGCGCTCGACGCGAAGATGTCGCTCCATTGGTATTGGGACCGCATTCTCACGGCGCGCTATCCGCGCGAGTCGGGCGAGTCCGAGGCGGCGTATATCGATCGCGTGGCCGCGATCGTGACGGCCGCGGTGCCGCGCGATTCGGTGGCGAGTCTTATCGCGATCACGAGTTTCGACGCGTGGGGGCGCGAGTCGCTCGCGCTTGCGCAGCATGAGGTGTATTGCTGCGGCATTCAACGTGGCGTCGCGGCGCCGGAGAGTTATATGGATCATGCGACGCAGGTAAGTGAGCGGCGGATCGCGGTGGCGGGGTATCGGTTAGGGGCGTTGCTCAATTCTCTCTTTGCGCCGTGAGCTCGAACGGCGAACATCATCACCTGCTTCGGTGAGTTGCAGTCAACAGCTAACAGTCCCTGAGTGACTGCCAGTCAACAGTCAACAGTCAACAGGTCACAGAAAGCGGTTTCACGCTCGTCGCAGGTTCTCGGCGCCGGATCGGCATCGATGAACCTGCGACATGCACGGCGCGGCTTTCTGTGACCTGTTGACTGTTGACTGTCGACTGGCTGTCACTGGGTGACTGTTGGCTGTTCACTGCAATTCTAAGGTCGCTGGTGATGCCGTTCGCCGTAAACGTTCACGGCACGGCAGTCCCACCCATTCGCTCCGCCCCCATCATCGTCGCCATCTCGCGCCACGCGCGCTCGGTCGTGACGAATGATGAATCATCCCGATATCGCTCCGCCGCCGCGAGGATCGCAGTCCGTTTCGCATCGCGACCGATCCCAGGGGACGCGAGGATATCCGACACGACATCATGCATCGCGTGCAGATTGTCGAAAATGATCGCGGCCTCAGGATATCGCGCGGTGAAGCGCGGCGCGACGGCGGGCGTCATCGGCATCATCTCGGGCATGTGCGCAGGTGCTCGTGCGATCAAGTCCCAGAAATGCGCCGTCGCGGCCGCGACGTTCGCATCGCGCTCCGAACGCGTTCGGCCCGCGAGCAGCGCGTCATACAGCCCCACCTGCAGCCAATGATAGGCCCAGATCAAGCCGTTGAACTTGGGATAGCGTTTGCGGAACGCGAGCGAATATGACTGGCCTTCCATGAGCGTCATGCTCTTGGGATGCGCGCTGAACGCAAGATCGCGCCGCGAGCGGTAGTAGCGAAGCAACTCGGCGACGCGCGCATCCTTTTCCTCGATCGGGATCCGGTCGTCGCTCCACACGTCGTAGATCTGACGATGGAGCTGATGCGCCCAGTCGAACATCGCCTGCGCCTCCGGCACGAGCTTCGCGTATTCCGGATCGATCGCGCGTTCGGCGAGTGGCAGCCGCGGCGGATGGCGCAGCAAAGTGTCCACGATGAAATCGAATCCTGCCGTCTCGAGCGCCGACGTGTCCGCGTGCGCGCGCGTGAGCAGCGTCTCGTACAGGATCGCGTGGCCATAGTCGAACGCGTAGAACAGGCGCTCGGCCGCCGGATAGTTCGAATGGAATTGCCAATTGAACGTGCCGGGGAGATAGGCCTGTTCGTACACCGTGGACCACTGCGCGCGCGCGCCGCGCGCACCCGCTCCGATCGCGAGCAGCAAGACCACGATGCGCGATCTCACCTGGGCACCGGCATGAAGGTCCGCACCGCGAAACTCCACGTGATGCCCAGCGTGGCGCTCCACGCCTGATCGGCGCCGGTGAAGCGCCGGCTCACGCCGCCGTCGAGCACGAGCACCGGCGTCCATTGCACGCGCGCGCCCGCGCCGGCGCTCCAGGCGATCGCGCTGCTATCGGCGAGCGGCTGCAGCGCCACGATCTCGACGGCCGCGAGCACCGAACTCAGCGGCCACGTGTGATCGAGCGCGGCGCCGACGAACCAGCGGGGCCGCTCCAGCGCTCCGGTGCCGCCGCCGGGCGGACCGATCGTCGCCGCCGCATTCGAGGTGCACGCGCAGTCCGCTCCAACTGCGCGTGCCGATCCCCTCCATCATGAGCAATGCGCTCGCCGGAGCCAGCGTGCCGACGGGCGCAGTGATGTGCGCCGCGACCGCGAATGCGGGAAGGGAAGTGGTCTCGGTGTTCAGATTGTAGAGTGCGCCCAGCTCGAGGCCGTCGAGTCCGGTGGTGTGACCCCCGCCCGGCGCCGGCGCGGACGCGAGTGGTGCTGCGATCTCGAGTTGCGTGCGCGGAAATGCGCCCCAGGCGAGCGCCGTCTCGAGCGCCCAGGTGGATCCACTCCCCGAGGGACCGGAAGCGGCCGGCCCCACCTGAAGGTCCCAACCATAGCGCTCGATCGCGTAGGCATCTTGCACGCGGAGCGGGCGGCTGGGGTCGAGATTGAAATATTCTGTCTGCGCGGCGGCGCGTGTGGAGGCGAGGAGTAGGAGCGCGGCGGCCGCGAGTTTCATTCTGAAGGGTAAATGTGATGCATCGCGCCGCATAGGGGGCGGCGGGTTACATCCCCAGTGATCTAGAATTGCAGTAGACAGTCAACAGTCCTTGAGTGACTGCC
The DNA here is from genome assembly GCA_963732065.1 of uncultured Gemmatimonadaceae bacterium. GTDB lineage: Bacteria > Gemmatimonadota > Gemmatimonadetes > Gemmatimonadales > Gemmatimonadaceae > DATKOH01. The sequence continues at coordinate 230,312 of CAVSYH010000003.1, forward strand.
AGTCAACAGTCAACAGTCAACAGGTCACAGAAAACGGTTTCGCACTCGTCGCAGGTTCTCGGCGGCGGATCGGCATTGATGAGCCTGCGACGTGCGCGGCGCCGCCTTCTGTGACCTGTTGACTGTAGACTGTCGACTGGCGGTTACTCGATCACTGCTTACTGTTCACTGCAATTCTAAGCGCTCTGGTGATGATGTTCGCCTTCCGCAGTGCATTCGCCGCTCTATCGCTCGCATGCTCTCTGCGCCCCCACCCTCGCGCAAACGCGCGACGCGACGATCACGATCAGCTCCGACCGCCCGCCAATAAACACCTTCGATGCCCGCGAAACCTTCGGCGCAGGCCTCGATGGCCACGCGAAGGGCGCGATAAAACAGATCTATACCGCCGCGAATATCCGCGCGATGTCGAATGCCGGCTTCTCGCTCGCAACGCTTCGCCTGCGCACCGAACTCGGCATCGAAGCGTGGCATTGGAATCCGAGCGGCCGCTGGAGCGACAGCGTGCATCGCCGCGGCTACTGGACGTCGGACGATTCCTCGGCGACCCCGATCTCTCTCGCGCACGGCTACCGCCTTCCGCGTCGCGGGAATTCCATCGATCAAGCCGACAACACGGGCTACTCCCGCCTCGACGACGGCGATACGGCGTCATTCTGGAAGAGCAATCCGTATCTCGATCATCGCTTCACCGGCCTTCCCGATTCCACCTATCCCCAGTGGGTGATCGTGGACCTCGGGCGCGCGCTGCCGGTGAATGCCATCCGCATCCACTGGGGCGTGCCGTGGGCCGCGGCGTTCCGCGTGCAGTATTGGCGCGGAGTGATCGTGAACGATGTCGACGAGAATCCGCCCGGCCGCTGGGTGACGTTCGGCGGCGGCGAAGAGCATGACGGACGCGGCGGCATCGAACTGCGCCGCCTGTCGCAGGACAGCGTGTCCGCGCGCTTCGTGCGAATCGTCATGACACAGAGCGCGAGAGCCGCGCCGCGATTCGCCGAGGATGCGCGAGATTCCGCGGGCTACGCGATCCGCGAGATCGAGATCGGTACGATGCAGGGCACGACGCTGCGCGATGTGATGCGCCACGCGCCCACGCGCGAGAAGCAATCGACCACCTACGCCTCCACCACGGATCCCTGGCACCGCGCCGAGGACATCGATCTCGATCTCGAACAGCCCGGCTTCGACCGGATCTTCACGAGCGGACTCACCGGCGGCCGCCCCGCGATGATCCCTGTGCCGGTGCTCTACGGCACGCCGGAGAATGGAGCGGCCGAACTCCGCTTTCTCGCGAAGCGCGGGTACGCCGTTGGCCGCATCGAGATGGGCGAAGAACCCGACGGACAGTACATCGCGCCCGAAGATTACGGCGAGCTCTACACCCAATTCGCGCGCGCATTGCGCGCCGCACGCCCCGATGCGCAACTCGGCGGTCCGAGCATGCAGGGGCTCGAGAGCCGCGTGATGTTCGCATGGCCCAACGACAGCGCGGGCGATCCGTGGATCCCGCGCTTCATGCGCACGCTGCGCGCGCGCGGGCGTCCGGGCGATCTCACCTTCTTCTCGTTCGAGTGGTATCCGTACGACGACATCTGCGGACCGTATGCGCCGCAGCTCGCCGCGGCGTCGGCGCGTCTCACCGACCGTCTTGCGCAGGTGGAGAAAGATGGAATGCCCGCCGCGATCCCGCGCGTGATCGCTGAGTACGGCTATTCCGCGTTCGCCGGCCGCGCCGAGGTGGACATCGAAGGCGCGCTGCTCAACGCCGACATCGTCGGCCGCTTCCTCTCGCTCGGCGGGAGCACGGCGTATCTGTATGGTTGGGAGCCGAGCTGGCTCGAGCGCGCGCCGCACTGCGACTCGTGGGGGAACAACATGCTCTTCCTTGCCGACGGCGACCGGAAGATCCGCTTCAACACCGCGACCTATCATGGCGCGCGAATGCTGACCCGCGACTGGCCTGCGCTCGAGGGCAAGAACGAGATGTTCGCCGCCGAGAGCGACGCGCGCGATTCGCTCGGCAACGAACTGCTGTCGGCGTACGTGCTCCATCGCCCCGACGGCAGCTGGAGCACGCTGCTCGTGAACAAGGATCCGCTGCATAGCTACCGTGTATCGCTGAAGTTCGGCAGCCGATATGGCGGCGCGATGAACGGTGCGCGCACCGTGATCCGCTTCTCGCAGCAAACAGTACGTCTGGCACGCTGCCGGAGAGAACGGCGCTCCCAGCGTTGACCAGCCGCCGGAGCGCTCTACACTCAACGCAGGTGCGGCGCTCATCGTGGCGCCGTACTCATTGACCGTGGTGCGCGGGGGACGGACCAACTGAAATACGCGGGAAGCGGGAAGCGGGAAGCGCCGCGGGACGCGAGAACAGACGAGGGCCCCGCGTCTCTTCCCGCACATCGCGGCGCTTCCCGCTTCCCGCTTCCCGCGTAGTTCAGATAGATTCGCCCCATGCGCCGAGATCTCTTAGTCCTTGCGTCGATGGCGATGCCCTTCGCGGCGCTGCGCGCAAGCGGACAGCTCCGTCGCGCAGAAGCTCGCCCCCGTCGTCACGGTCGCGCGCGACGCCGGGCAGTCGACCCTCGATCTGCCCTACGCGATCAGCGCGCAGACGCCCGACAGCCAGCGGCCGGGCCAGCGGCATGTGCAGCTCAGCGAGACCGGGCTCGCGCTGAATGGCGTCGTCATCTCCGGATCGCACGAATCCGTCGCAGGATCCGCGCATCTCGATCCGCGGCGTGGGCGCGCGTTCGTCCTTCGGCGTGCGCGGCATTCGCATTCTGCGCGATGGCATGCCGCTCACGCTTCCCGATGGCCAGACGCCGATCGACTATCTCGATCTCGAGGACATCGGCCGGATCGAGGCGATGCGCGGCGCGGCGAGTTCGCTCTATGGCAACGCGAGCGGCGGTGTGATCGATTTCCGCTCCGCGCCGCCGCCGGTGGATCCACTCGCGGGCGAAGTGCGCACGTCATTCGCCGGCTACAACTCCGAGCGAGTCGCCGGCGTGCTCGGCGGCGGGTACGCCGGCGGCGGTTGGGATGCGAACTACGGCTACACGAGCAGCGACGGTTATCGCGAACACTCGAACGTGCAGCTCACGAACGGCTACGGCCACGCGCTGCTTGCCGCGGGAAAGTGGGATCTTGGCGTGCAGGCCATGGGACTCGACATGCCGCTGGCGCAGAATCCGGGCGCGCTCACCAAAGCCGAGCTGGACTCGAATCCGCGCATGGCCGACCCGCGCTCGGTGCTGAAGGATGCCTCGAAGGCGGTGCAAGCAGATCCAGGTGGGACTCTCGGCGCAGCGCGCCACGGACAGCGGTGGCGTGATCTCCGCGCAACTCTTCGGCGGCACGCGCGATCTGTACAATCCGCTCACCTTCGGCGTGGTGAACGTCGACCGATTCTCCTATGGCGGGTCCTTCCGCGGCATGTGGCCCGGGCATCTTGGATCGCTGCTGAATCGATTCACCGCCGGCATCGATGCGTCGCTCCAGAACGACGACCGGCAGAATTGGAACAATTGCAACGGCGTCGTCACGCCCACCGCCGCGTGCCCGGTGCTCCCGACGACCAAGGGCACGCTCACGCTCGATCAAACGGAGATCGTCTCGACCGCGGGCCCGTACGTGCGCGACGAACTGGAGGTCGCGCGCGACTACACGCTCACGCTTGGGCTCCGCGGCGACTGACCAAGTTCACCGTGGATGATCACTTCCTCTCCGACGGCGACAACTCCGGTCACACGACCATGAGCGCCGTGAGCCCGATGTTCGGCATCGTCGCGCGGGTCGCGCCGCTGCACTCGCTGTACGCGAATATCGCGGCGGGATTCGAGACGCCCACGGCGACCGAGCTCGCGAACCACCCCGACGGCAGCGCCGGCATCAACCCCGATCTCAAGCCGCAGCACTCGTGGAACTACGAGATCGGCGCCAAGGGTATCGTGAGCGCGAAGTGGGCGTACGATCTCGCGCTGTACGACACCGAAGTGCAGCAGGAACTCATCCCGTACCAGGTGGTGGGCGGTGGCGGTCGAGTGTACTACCGCAACGCCGGCCGCACGCGACGCCTCGGGATCGAATTCGGCGTGAACACGAACGTCGGGCCGTGGGAGTTCGGCTTCGCGTACAGTCTGTCGCGCTTCCAGTTCGTGGACTTCGTTGTGGACACGAACCGTTACGATGGCAACACCGTGCCCGGTGTGCCCCAGAACGTGGTGCAGCTGCAGAGCACCTACCACTGGCACACGTTGTTCGGCACCGCGGAAGTGGTGGGGAAGAGCTCCGTGTGGGCGGACGACGCGAACACCGCGTCGGCGCCGGGCTATGTGGTGGTGAACCTGCGCGCCGGCGGCACCGCGCTCTTCGGACGCCCGTGGCTCCAACCGGTGATCGGCGTGTCGAACGTGTTCGGTGCGCGCTACGTGGGTTCAGTCGTCGTGAACGCCACCGGCGGCCAGTACTACGAACCAGCCCCGCAGCGCATCTACTTCGCGGGACTGACGGTGGGATTCAACCACTAGCGCAGCGATCCCTCCTCTCGGCCTCCGCCCCATCCGTTCGATCCGACGAATCCGCGTAAGGTACGAATCGTAAACTCATCGTCGCGCGTGGATCTTCGCGGGCGCACGGGCATCAAGGTTCAAGTTTCGGCCGGATCAACCGGATGGTCCGGATCACTCGGATACCTGATCGCGCACTAGGGGGTCGTCGCAACGCACCGGCGCTGTTCTTGTTGTTAACAACTATTCAAGAACTTTTGTACCGCGCTGGCCTCTCCTGGCGCGTTCAAGTATCCGATCGATCCGGATCATCCGGTTGATCCGGTCGAAACTTGAACCTTGATGTGAGTATGCTCGCGATGAGATCACGGTTCATTTCTTACGCGGATCCATCGGATCGAACGGATGTGGCGGATGCTGCGCCCTCAACGACACGGCACTGGTGTTATCCAACCCACATTTTCCCGGCCACCAGCACCAGGAACACGGCGAACGCCCGCCGCGCGCTCTCGGGGGACAACGTCTGATTCAGTTGCGCGCCGAAGTACGCGCCCACGAAAAGTCCCAGCGCCAGCAACAGCGATCCGTTGATGTCCACGTGGCCGCGCTTCCAAAAGGCCCACGCGCCCAGTGCGCCCACGGGAAGCAGCAGTGCGCCGAGGGACGTGCCCGTCGCCGTCTGCGGGTCCATCTTCAGGAGCAGCACCAGCGCCGGGATGATCAGGATGCCACCACCGATCCCGAACAGGCCTGCGAGGACGCCGGCCGCGAGGCCGATGAGCACATAGAAGACGCGAGACCATGGCAAGACCGGGTGAGGGAAGGAGCGCTCCGCGAATCTGCGGCCTGTCGCGCGCCGATGGCCAGTTCGCCCCGGCCCCGCTTTCCCGGCGGCCGTCCGCGGTTCAGATTAGGGCGGGCGCAACGAACTCCCGGAGACCAGCATGGGCACCTTCCTCAAGGCCAACCAACTCGGCACGCAGGGCGCGCGCACGATGCCCGGGCGCAACTACACCTCGCCCGAGATCTACGCGCGCGAGATCGACCGCATCTTCCAGCGGCGATGGGTCTGCGCGGGGCGCGTGAGCGAACTGGCGAGACCGGGCGATTTCATCACCCGCGAGATCGGCAGCGAGAGCATCATCGTCACGCGCGATGACGCCGGCGCGCTGCGCGCGTTCTTCAACGTCTGCCGTCATCGCGGCACGCGCATGTGCGAGGAGGCGCGCGGGAATTTCGACGGCGCGATCACCTGCCCATATCACGCCTGGAGCTACACGCTCGACGGCCAGTGCCGCTCCGCGCCGCACATGGGCGGCCTCGAGGATTTCGACAAGAAGGACTATCCGCTCCACGCCGCGGCCGTCGCCGAGTGGGAAGGGTTCGTCTTCATCAATCTGTCGCGAGAGCCCGAGCCGTTCGCCGAGGCGTTCGCGCCAATGTTCGGCCGCTTCGCGCGCTTCGGACTGCCCGAGCTCGTGCTGCACCGCCGCATCGAGTACGACATCAAGGCGAACTGGAAGCTCATCCACCAGAACTATTCCGAGTGCTATCACTGCACCGGCGTGCATCCGCAGCTCGTGAAGCTCACGCCGCCCACGAGCGGCGAGAACGATCTGTTCGACGGGCCGTTCCTCGGCGGCTTCATGGAGATCACCCAGCCCGGCGGCAGCCTCACCGTGAGCGGCAACATGTGCGGCGTCCCGCTCAGCGATACGCCCGCCGACGGGAAGCAGCAGGCGTGGTACTACTCGATCTTCCCGAACCTGCTGTTCAGCCTGCTGCCCGACTACGGGCTGTTCCATACGCTCTGGCCGATCTCGCCCACGCGCACGAAGCTCGTGTGCGAATGGCATTTCCATCCCGACACCATCGCGAGCGGCAAGTTCGATCCGGATGATGCGGTGAAGTTCTGGGACGAAGTGAATCTCCAGGATTGGCACGTGTCCGAGTTGAGCCAGCTCGGCGTCGCGAGCCGGATGTACGCGCCGAGCCCGTACGCGCCGCGCGAGGGGCTCGCCGTGCAGTTCGATCGCGAAGTGCAGCGCGCTCTGGACGAGAAGTAGCCGCGCGTGACTCCGGCGCGCGAGGCAGCCGGGGAACGAGCGCCGCGCGCCGCGTGGGTCGCCCTCGTGGTGCTCACGCTCATCAATCTCCTGAATTACATCGACCGGTTCATCGTGCCGGCGGTGATGGATGAGCTGAAACGCTCCGAACTGCATCCCTCCGATGTCCAGCTCGGGCTGCTCACCACCGCGTTCCTACTCGTGTACACGCTCACCGCGCCGTTCTTCGGCGTGTTCGGCGACCGGGGGCACCGCCCCAAGCTTCTTGCGCTCGGCGTGGGGGTGTGGAGCATCGCGACCGCACTGGGCGGCATCGCGACGAGCTTCGGATTCCTGCTCGCGTCGCGCGCGATGGTCGGCATCGGCGAGGCGGCATATGCGACCATCGCGCCCGCGCTCCTGGCCGATCACTTTCCGGCGGCGATGCGCGGCCGCGTGCTCGCGGTGTTCTACGCAGCCACGCCGGCGGGCGCGGCGCTCGGCTACGTGCTCGGCGGCCAGATCGGCGCGCACTACGGATGGCGCTATGCGTTCTTCATCGCCGGCGTGCCCGGACTCATCCTCGCGCTGCTCGCGCTGCGGCTGCCCGAGGCTACCGAGCGCGCGGCGAAGGGCGCGGCCGCCGGCTTCGGCAACTACCTAACGCTCCTCAAGAATAAACCGTACATGCTCGTGATCCTCGGCTACGCGGCGTACACCTTCGGATTGGGCGGCATCTCCGTGTGGATGCCGGCGTTCCTGGAGCGCGTGCATCACCTCGGGCTCGCGGCGGCGAACAACCAGCTCGGCATCATCACCGTGATCACCGGCTTCACCGGCTCGCTCGCCGGCGGATGGCTGGGCGACCGCATGCTGCGGCGGTGGCGGCAGGCGTATCTCTGGCTGTCGGGTGCGAGCACGCTGCTCGCCGCTCCGCTCGCATACCTCGCATTCACGCTGCCGGCGCCGCTGTATCTCTACGCGTTGTTCGCCGCGGAACTGCTCATCTTCCTCAGCACCGGGCCGGTGAACTCGAGCATCCTGGGGTTGGTGCAGCCCACCATGCGCGCCGCGTCCATGGCGCTGTCGATCTTCGCGATCCACGTGCTCGGCGACGGCCCGTCGCCGGCGATCATCGGCTATCTCTCCGATCGCGGCACGCTGCAGGGCGCCGTGATGATCATTCCGTTCGCCGTCGCTCTCGGCGGCCTGATCTGGCTCTACGCCGCCTGGCGCGGCGAACGCAGTCCCGCCCGTGGAGCGACCACATGACCGCCCCTCCCGAACTGCTCTATCTGCTGGCCGGCGACTCCGCCGAATTCGCGCAGACGCTCTCCACCATGCGCAGCGCCGACGTGGCGGATTCGCTCAATCATCTCGAGCCGCCCGCGGCGGCGGCGGTGCTGTGCGCGTTGCCGTTCGACTTGATCGTGCGGGTGTTCGACGAACCGGAGCTCGAGAGCAAGGCGGTGCTGTTCAAGGGACTCGAGGGCGGACGCGCGGCGCCGGTGATCGAAGCGATGGCCGCCGACCAGCAGGCGGATCTCTTCCGCGAGCTGGAACCTGCGGAGCGCGAGCGGCTGCTGCCGACGCTCACGGCGCCCACGCGCGAGGCGCTGATCAGCTTGCTCAAGTATCCGTCCGATGTCGCGGGCGGACTGATGACCACCGAGTTCATGGCGGTGCCCGCCGACTGGAGCGCGCAGCGCGCGCTCGAGAAGATCCGCGAGGTGGCGCGCGGCAAGGAAACGGTGTACGCGGTGTACGTGCTCGACCCGGCCGACCAGCGCCTCGTGCACGTCGTCTCGTTGCGCGATCTCGTGCTCGCGGAACCCGGCGCCGCGGTGGGACGGATCAGCACGGGCGTCACGCCGCTCACCGTGACGCCCAGCATGCCGCGCGAGGATGTCGCGCGACTCATCTCCAAGTACAACCTGCTCGCCGTGCCGGTGGTGGACGACACGAACCACGTCATCGGCATCGTCACCGTTGACGACGTGATCGACGCGCTGATCCGCGAACAGACCAAGGATATCCAACAGCTCGGAGGCGTCGAGGCCCTGGACGAGCCGTATACGCAGGTGGGTTTCGTCGCGATGATCAAGAAGCGCGCCGGCTGGCTCTCCGCGCTGTTCTTGGGCGAGATGCTCACCGCTACGGCGATGGGTTATTTCGAGGGCGAGATCAGCAAGGCCGTTGTGCTCGCGCTGTTCATCCCGCTGATCATCAGTTCCGGCGGCAATTCCGGTTCGCAGGCCACCTCGCTCATCATCCGCGCAATGGCGCTGCGCGAGCTCACGCTCAAGGATTGGTGGCGCGTCGCGATGCGCGAACTGCCCTCGGGCATCGCGCTCGGCTCCATCCTCGGCACGATCGGCGTCATTCGCATCGTGCTCTGGCAGAAACTCGGATGGTACAGCTACGGCGAGCACTATCTCCTCGTCGCGTTCACCGTGGGCACTGCGCTCGTGGGCGTCGTGACCTTCGGCTCGCTCGCTGGCTCGATGCTCCCCTTCCTGCTGCGCCGGTTCGGCTTCGATCCCGCCAGCGCATCGGCTCCCTTCGTCGCCACCCTTGTGGACGTCACGGGGCTGATCATTTATTTCTCGGTTGCTTTGCTGATCTTGCACGGAACGCTCCTCTAGACGTGCATCGTGCATCGTGCATCGTGCATAGCAGTGGCGATGGCACGATGGCACGATGCACGATGCACCCTTCTTCTAAGGACTCATATGCGTCGCAAAGCCGTTAGCGCTCTCTTGATTCTCCCGTTCGCACTGAACGCACAATCCAAGCCCGCGAAACCGTCGCTCGCGGCTCCCGCCGCCATGACCGACTACACTGATCTTCGGCGCGGGGCAGAAGGCGCGCAGCATCGGCCCCGGCATCATGGGAGGGCGCGTGTCGGCGCTCGCGTTCGATCCGCATGATCCGTACACGTACTACGTGGGCCTCGCCACCGGCGGTGTGGTGCGCACGAACGACAACGGGCAGACGTTCTCGCCGGTATTCGACAAGGAGGCCGTCGCTTCCATCGGCGACATCGCGCTCTCGCCCTCCGACTCGAGCGTCGTGTACGTCGCCACGGGCGAAGCGAACGATCGCAATTCCACCGGTTGGGGCGCGGGCGTCTACCGCTCCACCGACGGCGGCGGCAGCTGGACGTTCGCCGGCCTCAAGGACAGCAAGAGCATCGCGCGCATCGTCGTGCATCCCACCGATCCGAAAACGGCGTGGGCCGCGGTCGCCGGCAACCTGTGGGCCGAGAGCGCCGAGCGCGGCATCTACAAGACCACCGACGGCGGCGCGAACTGGACGAAGGTGCTGAGCGCGCCCAAGCCGAACGACACGAAGGCCGGCGGCGGCGACATCGCGATCGACCCGTCCAATCCCAATGTGCTCTACGCGGCGCTCTACGCGCGCGTCCGCCGGCCGTGGAGCTTCGTTTCCGGCGTGGACTACACCGAGGCGCGGATGTGGGCGGCGTCTTCAAGAGCACCGATGGCGGCGCCACGTGGAAGAAGCTCACCGAGGGGCTGCCCACGCGCACGCAGCGCATCGCGCTCTCCGTGTACGCGAAGAATCCCAAGATCGTGTACGCCGAGATCCAGACCGACCTGGGCGGCACCACGAATCTCGACGGGCCGCTCAGCAAGTCGGGCGGCGTGTTCCGCTCCGACGATGCGGGCGAACATTGGACGCGCATGTCGCGTCTGAATCCGCGGCCGTTCTATTTCTCACAGATCCGCGTCGATCCGGCGAACGACAAGCTCATCTACGTGCTCGGCTTCATGGTGCACGTGAGCGAGGACGGCGGGAAGACGTGGCGCGAGGATCGCTTCAAGAACGTGCACTCCGACAATCACGCGCTCAGCATCGATCCCCGGAACTCCAAGCACATCATCCTCGGCACCGATGGCGGCATCTACCAGAGCTTCGACGGCGCGGAGTCGTGGCAGCACGTGCGCAACGTGCCGTCGGGCGAGTACTACCGCGTGCAAGTGGACATGAGCTCGCCGTATCGCATCTGCGGCGGCCTGCAGGACAATGAGAATTGGATCACGCCGAGCGCCGTGTGGTCGAAGAACGGGATCACGAACGGCGCGGGATTCAACATCAGTGGCGGCGACGGTGCGTACTGCGCCTTCGACGCGACCGATTCGAACCTCGTGTACGCCGAGTCGCAGGGCGGCACGATCTTCCGCATGGACCTCACGAACGGCGAGGCGCGCGACCTGCAGCCTGCGCCGAGCGAGGGGAGCAATGCGTTCCGCTACCATTGGGTCTCGCCCATCGTGCAGAGCGTGCACGCGCCGGGCACGCTGTACCTCGCGGGGAACCGGATCTTCAAGATCACCGACCACGGAACGAAGTGGCAGGCGATCAGCAAGGACCTCTCCACGCGTGACTACGACAAGATGACCGTCGTGGGCAGCGGCGCCGAGGACTATGGCGTGATCTACGCGTTCGCCGAATCGCCCATGAAGGCCGGGACTGCTCTGGGCGGGCAGCGACGACGGGAAGCTATGGAAGACCGACGATGACGGCGGCAACTGGACCGATCTCACCGCGTCGCTGCCGGCGGCGGTGAAGGGACTGTGGATCAGCCGCATCGAGGCGAGCCACTTCGATCCGATGGTCGCCTACATGGCGGTGGACGGCCATCGCACCGGCAATTTCGGGACGTTCCTCTATCGCACCGCCGACGGCGGGAAGACGTGGCAGAGCATCGCCGCCAATCTTCCGGCCGATGCGCCGGCCAAGGTGATCCGCGAGAGTTCGAAGAACGCCAACGTGCTCTTCGTGGGCACGGAGTTCGCGCTCTGGCTGAGCGTGGACCGTGGCGCGCATTGGCAGAAGTTCGGCAGCCTGCCCACCGTGGCGGTGGACGACATCATGATCCACCCGCGCGAGCGCGATCTGATCATCGGCACGCACGGCCGCAGCCTGTTCATCGTGGATGACGTCACGCCGATCGAGGAATTCACGCCGGCGATCGCGGGTGAGGCGATGCACTTCTTCACGCCGCGCCCGGCGTTCGGGCGGTACCCGTTGCCGGGCTGGGTGAGCAGCGACGGCAACACCGTGTTCCGCGGCGACAATCCGCCGGACGGCGCGATCCTGCAGTACTACGTGAAGAGCGTACACGGGCGACAACGTGAAGGTGACGCATCACGAACGCCGCGGGCACTCACCGTCGCGAATCTCTCCGCCCCCGGCACGCCCGGCTTCGGGCGGATCGTGTGGAACCTGCGCCCCACGAGCGACCTCCTCACCGAGTACGGCGGCGAAGGCGGGGACAAGTTCCTCCCGAGCGGCGACTACACGATCACGATGAGTTTCGGGAAGACGAAACAGAAACAGACGCTCAAGGTCACCATCGCGCCGGGCATCGAGACACGAGTAAGGACCAAGAAAACTGCTTTGACAGGATTCACATGATGGCAGATGATGTGAACTGCACGCGCGAGTTCGCTGTCCGCAGGCGCAGTTCACATCATGTAAATCATGTTAATCCTGTCAAATGTTTTCCAGTTGGAATCTTTGCTCTGATTTCACGATGACGCCCGTCGGCAGTGAGGTGCGCCGCGGCGCGCGAGCGCCGCATTTGCACGCAGAGCCATGCGGTCCCGGATACCGCCGCGAGGAGTACGAGCGCAGCGATGAGCCGCGTCAGTCCCGCGAACAGCGTGTCCTCCTTCAGCAATCCTGTCCGGTAGAGCAGGTAGTGCCAATCATGTTCTGGATTGTCGGTGAATCCCACCAGCGGCAGTTCCTGCGCGCGCGCGTCGCCGATGTAGGTCGCGAGGTTCGCGAGACTCGACCCGAGCCATGTCGCGCCCACGCACACGCCGTACCAATCGCGCTGTCGCCGGAACAGCCACATCACCACCAGTGGCGCGGCGAGCTGCGTGATGCTCCCGCCGGCCACCATCAGGAACTCCCCGAACGGGGAGAAGATGACGTGCCCCGCCTCGTGCACCGCGAGCGTGATGCCGCTCCACCAGTTCCATCGCATGGGGTCCGTGAGGCCGCGCGCGGCGGTATACGCGAGGTACACCATGAGCGGCGCGCGCCAGCGCCAGTCGCGGCCGCGGCACCAATCCAGGGCATCATCGCGCCACGTGAGTCCCGTCGCATCGCCGGTCATGCGGGGGAGACGCGCGACGGCGCGGCCGGGGCACGGTGGGGCGCGCGGCGCTATCTTATGGGGCCGTGAGCAAAGTTTCGCACTCGCACCGGCCCGTCGCGCCGGTCTTCCTGGATGTCTCTGGACGCCGCTGGCGCCGCGTGCGCGCGGTCGGCCTTGGCCTCGGCATCTTCACGACGATCATCGGCGGCACCGTGGTGCTCAGCCTGCTCGTGCCGCCGCTCATCCCGCGGCTCGCGACGAACCCGGTGAAGCTCAACATCACGCCGCGCATCGCCACCAGCAAGGTGGAACGCGCGCAGATGGAGAAGAAGCTCGAGCTCTGGTTCGCGCTCGAGCGCCAGCACGCGCCGCCGTCGCTGCGCCCATCGGAACTCCCGGTGGACAAGCGCGTTCAGACGAAGTCCCCGCGCAAGCCTGGCGATCCGATCATCGTCGGCTTCTACGTCAACTGGGACGACAACTCCACCGCTGCGCTGCGCGATCACGCCGACGATCTCGACTGGGTCGTCTGCGAGTGGGCATTCGTCGCCAACGGCGGTGACTCGCTGCTCATGAAGATCGATCGCCGCGTGCAGTACACCATCAATCAGGTGATCTCCGATGCGTCGCAGCGGCCCGCCGTGTTCCTGATGGTGAGCAACTACGACCAGATCACGCACAAGTGGGATCCGAAATCGCTTCGCCATCTGCTCACCGACCGCGCGGCGCGCCAGCGAGCCGTCAACCAGCTCACCGATTCGGTGACGCACTACGGACTCGCCGGCGTCACGGTCGACTTCGAAGAGGTCCCGGGCGACCTCACGTCCGACGTGGTCATCTTCACGCGCGCACTCACCGCCGCCCTCGCGCCGCGCGGACGCCGCGTCACGCAGGCCGTCTCGTTCAACGACACCGACGATCAACTCGCCCGCTACGCGGAGGCGAACGATCACGTCTTCCTCATGCTGTACGACGAGCACTACGGCAAAGGCGATCCTGGCCCCGTCGCGAGCCAGGATTGGTACATCTCCAAGGCGAAGCGGATGCTCAAGTTCATCCCCGCCGACAAGGCGATCCTCGCCGTGGGCGCGTACGGCTACGACTGGAATGACGGCGACTCCCTGTCCAACGGGCAGACGCTCACCTTCCAGGAGATGATGTCGGCGATGCGCAATGCGCCGATCAAGTCGTTCCACTTCGATCCGATCACGCTCAATCCGTACGCACGCTGGACGGACTCCGACTCCACCGATCACGTCGCGTGGTATCTCGACGCGGTCACCGCCTATGACCAGATCGTCGCCGGCCAGGCGCTCGGCGTCGCGGGGCACGCGGTGTGGCGCCTGGGCTCCGAGGATCCCGCGATCTGGCGCGTGATCGGACGCAAGGGCATCGATCAGCCGGCGGAATCGCTCGCCGTCATCCCGCCGGGCTACGATCCGGAAGCGCTGCCGCGCGACGGGAAGGGCGAGATCATCCAGATGGTATCGCGGCCCACCGAGGGGCGGCGCGAGATCACCTACGATTCCGTTGCGAAGCTCGTGGTGAACGAGAAGGTCGTTTCGTATGCGACCCCCTACGTGTACGACCGCTTCGGCGACGGCTTCCCGCATCGCGTCGCGCTCACCTTCGACGACGGACCCGATGGCCGCTGGACCGCCGCGATCCTCGACACGCTCAAATCGCGCAATGCCCCCGCCACGTTCTTCGTGATCGGGCAGAACGTCGAGGCGCACATCCCGCTGCTGCGGCGCGAATGGGCCGAAGGGCACGAGATCGGCAATCACACGTTCACGCATCCGAATCTGTTCTTCACGAATCCCCTGCAGACCAAGCTGCAGCTCGACGCCACCGAGCGGCTCATCGAGGCCGTGCTCAACCGGCGCACGGCGTTCTTCCGTCCGCCGTACTTCGGCGACGCCGAGCCCACCACCGATGACGAACTGATCCCCGTCGCACTCGCGAGCGATCGCGGCTACCTCACCGTGGGCGTGCACCTCGACAGCGAAGATTGGCGCTCGCCCGGCGTGCAGGTGATCATCGACACCACGCTCGCGCAGCGCGAGCGCGGCAACGTGGTGCTGCTGCACGACGGCGGCGGCGATCGCAGCCAAACGGTCGCCGCGCTCGGCCCGCTCATCGACTCGCTCCGCGCCGAAGGCGACACGCTCGTCACGGTTTCCGAACTGCTCGGTCTCACGCGCGACCAAGCGATGCCGGGGCTTCCGTCGCGCACCGTGGTCGCGCGCTTCGGCGAGCTCGCCGCCTTCGGCATCTTCGGCCTCATCGAGTGGATGCTCTACTGGATCTTCATGATCGCGATCGCCCTCGGCGTCGCGCGCCTCCTGTTCATCACGACGCTCGCGGTGATCCAGCACGCGCGGCGCCACCAGGACCCCGAGGCGCCGGTCACGTATGCGCCGAGCGTGAGCGTCATCGTTCCCGCGTACAAAGAGGAGATGGTGATCGTGAAGACCATCGAGAGCCTCGTGTCGCAGGATTATCCGGGCACGCTCGAGGTGGTGGTGGTGGACGACGGCTCGCCGGACGGCACGTACGCTCGCGCGATGGAAGCGTTCGGCACGCATCCGCTCGTGCGCGTGTATCGCAAGCCGAACGGCGGCAAGGCGAGCGCGCTCAACTACGGACTCACCGTCGCGAACGGCGAGATCGTGATCTGTCTCGACGCCGACACGATCTTCGTGCCGAACACCGTCGGCGAACTCGTGGAGCCGCTGCGCGATCCGGCGGTCGGCGCGGTGGCCGGCAACGCGAAGGTGGGCAATCGCATCAACATCGTCACGCGCTGGCAGGCGATCGAGTACGTCACGAGCCAGAATCTCGACCGGCGCGCGTTCTCGCTGCTGAATTGCATCACGGTGGTGCCGGGCGCGGTGGGTGCGTGGCGCAAGGCGCTCGTGCTCGGCGCCGGCGGGTTCAGCGAGGAGACGCTCGCCGAGGACCAGGACCTCACGCTCTCGATCCGTCGCGCCGGTCACGCGATCGCGTACGCCGACGAAGCGATCGGGTACACCGAGGCGCCGGACACGCTGCGCATGCTCTCGCGCCAGCGTTTCCGCTGGAGCTTCGGCACGCTGCAGTGTCTCTGGAAGCACCGCGACGTGTTCTTCAAGAAGCGATACGGTTCGCTCGGATGGGTGGCGCTGCCGAACGTGCTGATCTTCCAGCTCTTCTATCCGGCCGTTTCGCCGATCGCGGACTTCCTGTTCGTGTGGAGCATCGCGAGCGTGTACTGGGTGCGCGCCGAGCACGGCACGACGTTCGCGATCCCGTCGCTGGAGCACGTGCTCAAGTTCTACGCGATCTTCCTCGTGGTGGACTGGGCCGCGACGATCTTCGCGTTCCTCCTTGAGCCCGACGAGGACCGCTCGCTCACGTGGCTCGTGCTGCTCCAACGCTTCGCCTATCGACAGGTGATGTACGTCGTGGTGATCCGCTCACTGCTCGCGGCGCTTCAGGGGCGAGTGGTGGGATGGGGGAATCTCGAGCGCAAAGCCACGGTGGAGATCGAGCCGGCGATGGCGCAGCGAGGATAACAACTGAGAACCGGGAACCGATTGCCGGGAACCGGTGAGGCATAACAACATATTCCATCACGACATCGCGCGATGTCCTGATGGAATTCGTTTTCATGCCACGCCGGTTCCCGGTAATCGGTTCCCGGCTGTCTTATCTCAGTCCCCCTTCGGGATCGTCGGATGCGATCCCGTCAACTTCAGGATCTCGTCCGTCTTCTCCAGTTCCGCCGCCACATGGGCTCGGTTCCGTCGCTGGATCACCCAGAGCACGATCAGGATGACGAGCGCGAACACCAGCCACACGCTGAGTTCGTGCCGTCGCGCGCGCCCCAGCAGGAGGAGCAGCGTCTCGCCCGACATCCAGCCGAGCCACGTGAAGAGCGACGCCCACACCACCGAGCTGATCGCACTGCCGGCGACGAACGGCACCACCGGCACTTTCGCCGTGCCGCACGCGAGCGGCAGCAGGGTGCGCGCGCCGAACACGAACCGGCTCGCGAGCGCGGCGCGCCACGGCCGGCGCGACACGACGCCGGTCAGGCGCAGCACCGTGGCCTCCGCCGCCGGCCAACGGGTCAACAGCCGCGCGGCGCCGTAGCGGCCGATCGCGTACGGCGCGAGCGACGCGAACCACCCGCCGAACGCGCACACCAGTCCGAGCTGCCACACCGAGAAGTGTTCCTGATGCGCGGTGAAGCCCGAGAGCACGGGCATCGTCTCCTCGAAGAGGATCACCGACGCGCCGATCGCGAGGAATCCCCACGCCGAGTCGAGCGCGTGCAGCACCGGGTTTCCCTTGACCGCGAGGAACAACCAGAGCAGTGGCATGGATGAAAGGTGGCCGAGGGGCCGGAACGAGGCAAACGGCGCGTGTAGGCCCAGTACCGCTGAAACAGCGCGTCTAGCAACTGAGCGTATGGTACTCCAGGGCGTGAGTTGGGAGGCTCTCCCCACTCACGCCGAGCCGTACCATACGCTCAGTTGCTAAACGCGCTTCTATAGCGGTACTAGGGCCCACACGCGCCGTTCGATCAGTCGCGCAACTCGTCGCTCACGGTCGCGCTGAACACCTCGCGTCCGCTCCACACGCCGATCGACACCGTGAGCACCATCGTCCCGGCGGCGAGCAGCAGCATCCCCACCGGCGCGAGTGCGAACGCGCTCTCGAAGATGAAATGCATCACGCCCCACGCGGCGAACGCCGAGAGCGTCATGCCGGTGAGGCTGCCCAACGCTCCGAGCGACGCGTACTCCGCCGCCATGATGCGCGCGATCTGCGCGCGCGTCGCACCGAGGGTCTTGAGCAGCACCGCCTCGCGCACGCGCTGCCGGCGCGCGCTCGACACGGCGCTCACGAGCACGAGCACGCCCGTCACGAGACTGAACAGCGAGAGGAACCGCACGGCGAGCGACACTTTGTCCAGATATCCGCCGCACCGCGTCCTGAATGGTCGAGAGGTCGATCGCGCTCGCGCTCGGGAAGCGCGTCACCACATCGTGCTGCAGCTGTGCGCGCCCGCGCGCGTCGTCGATGCGCGTGAGCACCGCGAAGCTCGCCGGCGCGTCCTTCAGCGCGCGCGGCTCGAACACCACGAAGAAGTTCGGCTCGAAACGCGCCCACTGCACCTCACGCAGACTCGTCACGATACTCGGCACTCGCACGCCCTGCACATCCCACACGATCGTGTCGCCGAGCACCACCTGAAGCTCGGCGGCGAGATCGCGCTCCACCGAGATGCCGGGCAATCCGGCGGCATCGCGCGGTCCCCATTTTCCCGCGGTCACACGCTCGGACGCGACCAGCGTATCGCGGTAGCTCGAGCGGTATTCGCGCCGGAGCGCCCAGCTCTGCCGTTTCTTCGTGATGTCCGCGACGGAAACGCCGTTGATCTCGGCGACGCGCATGGGGACGATCGCCACCTGCTGCAGCACTGGCGCGTTCGCCGCTCGCACCATGGAATCGAGACCCGCGAGCGCCGCCGGCTGCACGTCGAAGAACGCCATGTTCGCCTGCGCCGCGTTGCCCGCCGCCTGCAGTTCGCCCAGCAAGCTCGACTGCACGAGGAACACGAAGCAAAGCAGGAACGTCGCGAAGCCGAGCGACAGCACTACCGCGCGCGTCTGATTCGCGGGGCGATACAGATTCGCGACGCCCTGCCGCAGCACGAACGGCCAGCGCTCGCGCACCACGCGCCGCGCCAGCGCGACTCAGCAGCGTCGCGCCCAGCGCAGAGCACGCCCACGACGCCCGCGATGCCGATGGTCATGCCCACGCCCTGCGAGAGGATGCCGGTGCGCCGCACCGCGAGCAGGAGCACGGTGGCGCCGAGCAGCAGCTCCACGGAAAGCCTCGGCACATCCACGCGCCGCACGCGCCCGGCCGCGCCCGGCGTGTTCCGCCGCAGCACCATGAGCGGGCTCACATCGCGCACCGCGAGCACCGGACGCAGCGCGAATAGCGTGGCGGTCCACACGCCGATCGCGAGTCCCATGAGCAGAATGCGCGGCTCGAGCTGCGGCGCGACATCCACCGGCAGGAAATCGCCGAACACTTTGGGAAGCAGCAATTGCGCGGCGACGCCGAGCACGATGCCGAGCACCGCGCCGATCACGCCGAGCAGCGACGCTTCGATCACGTACATCGCCGTCACCTGCGGGCCCGTGGCGCCGAGGCAGCGCAGCACGGCCACGCTGTCGAGCCGGTCGGCGATGTACGCGCTGATCGCGCTGCCCACGCCGATGCCGCCCAGGAGCAGCGCGACGAGTCCCACGAGTCCCAGGAACTTGTTGAGCTGCTCGACGCCTTGCGTGAGCGACTGCTCCGTTTCCGCCACCGTGCGCGGCGCGCACTTTCTGCGCTTCGAACACCGGCCGCGCGCGCGCGACGACGCGCGCGGGGCTGAGCGTCGCCGGCAACTTGAGCATCGCCTGGTATTGCGCGCGGCTGCCGAAACCGAGCAGCCGCGTTTCCGCCAGGAAGGATTCGGGGATGTACACGCGCGGCCCGATCGCGGCGGAGATCCCGACGTCGCCGGGCACGTTCGAGAGTACGCCGGTGATCGCGAAGCGCGCGAATCCCAGGAAGAGCGTGTCGCCCACGTTCGCGTTGAGCGCGATGAGAAGTGAGGGATCAACCAACGCATGACGCCCTTCCTGCAGATGCGCCCACTGGCCGGCGGGCTCCGTCTCGATCGTGCCGTAGAACGGCATCCCTTCGGAGACGGCGCGCACCTGCACGAGCTTCGAGCCGGGATGCCCCGGCACCACGGCCATCGAGGTGAACGTCGTGGCGTGCGCGACCTGCGCGCCCTGCTGCTCGAGCGACGCGAGCACGGAATCCACCGGCGCGGTGAACTTCTGGCTGGAGTTGAGCGCGAGGTCGGCGCCGAGCAGCGCGCGCGACTGTTGGCGCACCGAGCGCGTGACGTCGGCGCTGAACGAATCGGTGGCGACGAGCGCGGCGATGCCGAGCGAGATCGCGCTCACCGAGACGATGAGCCGCCGGCGGGCGGTGCGCGTGTCGTGCCACGCCAGCGCGGGGATCGCGCGCCAGCGGCTGCCGTCGCGAAGCGTCACGCGGCGCGTCCCGTGTCCTGCACCACGGCGCCATCGGCCAGCCGGATCACGCGCGTCGCGCGCGCGGCGAGCGCCTCATCGTGCGTGACGAGGATCACCGTCGTGCCCGACTCGCGGTTCAGTTCCTCGATGAGATCGATGATCTTGGCGCCCGTGGCCTGGTCGAGATTTCCCGTGGGCTCATCGGCGAAGAGCACGCGCGGCGCGTTCACGAAGGCGCGCGCGAGCGCCACGCGCTGCTGCTCGCCGCCGGAGAGCTGGGCAGGGTAGTGGTGCGTGCGGTCGGCGAGCCCCACGCGCCCGAGGAGTTCACGCGCGCGGGTGGCCGCGTCGGCCACGCCGCGCAGTTCCAGCGGCACGCGCACGTTCTCGAGCGCGGTGAGGGTGGGGATGAGTTGAAAGCTCTGGAACACGAACCCAACTTTCTGTCCGCGGAGTTTGGCGCGCGCATCTTCGGACAGCGCGCCGAGGTCCGCGCCGTCGAGCGACACCGAGCCGCGCGACGGCGTGTCGAGTCCCGCGAGCAGCGCGAGGAGCGTCGTCTTGCCGCTGCCCGAGGGGCCGAGCACCGCCACGAACGCGCGCTCGGGGATGTCGAAGTTCACGTCGCGCAGTACCGTTAGGGACTGATCGCCGCTGGGGAAGGTCTTCGTCAACTCCCGGACTACGAGCATGCGTGCACCGCTGAGATGGGGAATGATCGTGATCGCGCTCGCCGCCTGCGACCGCGGAGTGAAGCCGGCGCCGCGCGAGGCGCCCGCCGCGGCAACCGCGCCGGCGCATGCGGACGGCGCCGCCGCGAAGCCCGTGATCCTGTTCATCGGCACGAGTCTCACCGCCGGCTATGGTCTCGAGCCCGACCAGTCGTACGTGGCCGTGATCGCGCGCCGGCTCGACTCGCTGCACGAAAACTATGAGGTGGTGAACGCGGGCGTCAGCGGGGAGACGTCAGCCGACGCGCGCGGACGGATCGGCTGGCTGCTGCGCCGCCCCGCGGCCGTGATCCTGCTCGAGACCGGCGCGAACGATGGGCTGCGCGGACTGAGCGTGGATTCCATGCGCGCGAACATCCAAGCGATCATCGACTCGATCCGCGCCGAGCAGCCGCACGCGAAGATCATCCTGATGGCGCATGGAAGCGCTGCCGAACATGGGACCGCGTTACGCAGCGGACTTTCACCGGGCATTCCCGGAACTGGCGAAGCGCGAACAAGATCACGTTCTTGCCGTTCTTGCTGAATGGGGTGGCGGGGATCGACACGCTCAATCAAGGGGACGGGATACACCCCAATGTTCGCGGGGCGCAGATCGTGGCGACGAATGTAATGAAAGTCCTTGTCCCGGTCTTGGATTCGCTGAAGCACTAACGGCGTGACTCGCGACCCGAACGGCGTGACTCGTACCCCGAACGCCGTGAGTACCGAGTCGTGCGTCGTGGACAACTGACACCGTGCGTCGCGACCCGACACTCCGTGCGTCGCACCCCGAACTCCGTGAGTACGCAGAACGCCGTGAGTTGTCACTCACGGCGTTCGGGTCGCGACGCAGGCAGGTCGTGGTCCACGACGCACGACTCGGAACTACGGAGTCAGGGTTACGACTCACGCCGTTAGCGTCTTCGGCCGCCCCCTCTCATCCCACCCGAACGTGCGCGTGCCCCGCCCGCATTATTGAACCCTCCCGCCCTCGTTTCGCCGATCCCGCGCGCTCCGTCCATCCGGTTCAGTGCCGCGGCGCGGCCTGCGTCCACTCCGCCCCAGCCGCGCACGCCGTTGCCGCTCCAGCTGCCGTAGCCGTCGCGACGGAACACGTTCCCGTTGCGGTCGCCGTACACGTTGTTCCGGTACGCCCAGCGTGCGGCGTAGTCGGCGTACGCGCCGTAGTTGTAATAGCCACCCGCGTATGCGCCGTAGCCGCCGTAGATCCCCGCGGCGTACATGCCGTCGGCGTACACGCCTGTGAACACGTTCCCCTGCGCGCCGTACTGGCCCGCCGCCGCCCAACCGGTGCGCGAATTGAACGACATGCTGAACCGGTCGCCCCACGGATTGCCCATGCGAGGATCGACGCCGCCATACAGCTTCGCGCGGCCGCCGTTGAGCCACCGGTCGTACACGCTCCCCGTCATGGAGCCCCAGTCGCCCACGCCCCACCGGCCGACGCCACGATACGAGCCGAGTCCGTAGCCGCCCCAGCCATACGCATAGCCGTAACCTGCGCCATAGCGCCAGCCGTACCACGGCGTCCATCCAATGTTCGCGCCGTACCCGTACGTGAACGGCGGCGCGTACCAGTCTTCGCCGATCCATGGAGTGTACCCGTAGCCCGTGCCGTACACCGCCACGTTCTCATCGTCCAGGATCACGCCGGTGTAGCCGGGCGTGTAGCCCACCCACACGGAATCGGCCGACGAATCGTACACTCTTCACGTACGTCACGTAGTGCAACGGTGAACTCGGCGGGATCTGGTAGATCGCGTCGGGCACCGTGGTCGCGACCGCCCACGGGCCCGTCATCGACGGGCCATTGAACCACACGCCGTTCTCGCACAAGTACCAGCTCGAGGAGGTGACCTCGATCAGCGGACGCGACGCATTCGAGACGTACTGCAGCCCCGTGAGCTCGAGCGGCAGGATCTTGGCCGCGCCGTCGATCTCCACCGCCTCGGCCTTCGTGCCCGTGCGGCTCAGCGTCTCCGTTTGCGGGATCGAATTCTCGATGCGCGCTTCCTCGGCCTGCGGCGTTCCGGGGATCGCGGCGCGCACGTTCTCCATCGCGCTGGAATCCGGGATCTGCGCGAAAGACTTGGGCAGGTCGGCGCCGCGCACGTACGTCCACGGTCCGGCGAGCGCCATCGACGTGAACCAGCGGCCCGAGAGCAGGATGTAGATCTTGTGGTCCGTCGTGTCGCGCAGGATGCGGCCGCTGGTGTTCTTGACGTACTGGAGCGGCACGCCGGTGATCGGCGCCCACTTGGGCGCGCTGTCGGTGACGATGAGCTCCGTGGTCTTGGTGGCGATGATCACCTTCGGCACCGGCGGCTTGAGCAGCGACGGCAGCGGCACCTGCGAGTACGGCGTGGTGGGCGCGCCCGAAAGCGGGTCGGCATCGCCGGAATCGACCAGCGCGCGGAGCACGAAATTGAGATCGTTCACCGTTTCGACCGGCGCGCTCTTCGTGACCGTCCACGGGCCGGTCGTGTCGGCCGCCTGCAGCCAGCCGTCGAAGACGTGCAGATACAGCATCTTCGTCTGCGACGACTTCACGAGCACCGGTGCGGTGTTGATCACGCGCGTGAGCTTCGTCCCCTTCATCGGCCGCCACACGGGCGCGCCGTCGATGGGGACGAGCACCGCGGGCACCGACGAGAAGACGATCGCGGGCGGCGCGTTGGCGAGCGTGTGCTTCGTCATCTGCCGAGTGCCGCCGATCACCTGCAGCGCCGCCTCGAGCTTGTCGAGCTGGATCGCGTGCGATCGCGCGGGCAGCTTCGTCGTGAGCTGCGGCGAGATAGCCTGCTTCGCGGTCCGGCGCGGTCGGGAACTTCACGGAGGTGATCTTCATCGCCTCGAGATAGACCGTGCGGTTCGCCTTGTCGACGTCCGTGCGCGCGGTGAACTCCACGACGCCGAACAGCGAGTCACGCGCGCCGTTGGGCAGCACCGACACCGCCATGCGTGCCACCACCTGGTTCCCCTCCCACGAATCCAGCTGCGGCTGGTACACGGTGAAGGTATCGGCCTTCGTCTGCACGATGCGCGGCCAGCCCGAGTCGGCGGGCGGGACGGGCGGCGGGGAGAAGACCGTGTTGCCGGTGACTTGCGCCGCCGCGAGCGACGGAGCGATGAGCGGCGACGCCGCCAGAATGATCGCGAATCTCCTCATGACCGACTCCAGATGTTGATTGGTGTTACCACACGTCACACGCCACACGCGCAGTTTTCAGTTGACCGCAATACCCTCAATAGTGTAAACTTAAAGGCTAGGCCAGTTTACCGTATCCACTCAAAGCAAGTATAGAGTCCAATGGCGATTCCCGCGACCCAGATCCGGCGCGGCATGGTCATCGTCTTCGAAGGCGACCCCTGCCGCATCACTGAATTCCGTCACCACACGCCGGGCAACCTCCGGGCGATGGTGCAGGCGAAGCTCCGCAACCTGCGCACCGGCTCCAACTTCGAGCATCGCTTCCGCGCCGCGGACTCGATCACGAAGGCGAGTCTCGAGACGCACAATCTCGACTTCATGTACAAGAGTGCCGATACGTACCACTTCATGAACAGCGAGAATTACGACCAGCTCGAGATCGACGAAGAGACGCTGGGCGACGGGGCGCAGTGGATGCAGGAAGGGATGAAGATCATCGCCGAGTACTATAACGGGAAGCCGATCGGGATCGAGCTGCCGAATTCGATGGAGCTGACGATCGTCGAGACGAGCCCGGTGATGAAGAGTGCGACGAAGAACGCGACGCACGAAGCCGGCGAAGCTGGAGAACGGCGCGACGGTGAACGTGCCGGAGTTCATTTCGAGCGGGGAGCGGATTCGGGTGAATCCGAATACGGGCGAGTATCTCGACCGGGTTAAGAACTAACGGCGTGAGTAATGAGTCGTGCGTCGTGAGCGGAGTGGGACTGTGATTGATTCGGGTCGTCTTCACCGTTAGAATATCATGTTCGCAGGAACATGGTGACCGTAGCTCAATTGGTTAGAGCACCGGACTGTGGCTCCGGGGGTTGGGGGTTCAATTCCCCTCGGTCACCCTGGAGGGGCGCGCATCGTACTCGGCGTGCATCGGTGCATCGGGAGCGCGCGAGCAGTGCCAATGGCCGAGGCCCGATGAACAATGCACGGTTCTTAGAGGTCCGTAGCTCAACTGGTAGAGCACTGGTCTCCAAAACCAGCGGTTGGGGGTTCAAGTCCCTCCGGGCCTGTTGGCGCTTTTTGAAATGATTCTCGAGCAGTCGACTGGCGGTATCGTCTAGGGGACTAGGACGGAGCCCTCTCAAGGCTTAAACACGGGTTCGAATCCCGTTACCGCTATTCGTGATCTTTCCCTCGCGATAAGGTCTAAACGCTAACGACCAACGACAGTCGTTGGTCGTACGCGTTTAGAACGACAGTCGTTGGTCGTACGCGTTTAGAACACAGTCGTTCGTCGTACGCGTTTAGCACTACCACACGCCACACGCTAGACGCGCCTCTGCAGTTGCACGGCCCCATCGTCTATCGGTTAGGACGGCACCCTTTCAAGGTGCAGAGAGGGGTTCGACTCCCCTTGGGGCTACTAGGGGACCGATAGAGATGTATTTGGGGCTGTAGCTCAGCTGGTTAGAGTGCCGGTCTGTCACACCGGAGGTCGCGGGTTCGATCCCCGTCAGCCCCGTAGTCGTTAGTCGTTGGACGTTAGACCTCATCTCGACGGAAGGTCAGCAGCGCCCTGGTGGTGAAATTGGTAGACACGCCATCTTGAGGGGGTGGTGCCGTAAGGCGTCGCGGTTCGAGTCCGCGCCAGGGCATGCAGCAACTCGCAGTACATCGACGATCGCCAGCGTAGCTCAGTGGTAGAGCACTCGATTCGTAATCGAGCGGTCGTCAGTTCAATCCTGACCGCTGGCTCTCAGACGGCCCCGTGATCCGGGGCCGTTTTCGTTCCGGGTTGCTACTCCCGCGCGAGGCGCGTCACTTATGGCAGCCCAACCAGGAGCCGTCATGACCGCCCCGCAGCCGCCCAAGCCGCCCGCCGCGCCCGCTCCGATCACGAACATCGACGACCTGCTCGAACGCGCCGAGGACCGGCTGATCGCGAAGGGCTCCACCGTTCGCGTCTCGCCCGACAACGCCGAACTCAAACTCCCGTCGCAAATGCAGGAGGCCCGCGATACACTCGAAGCCTGCGGCGTCAAGCTCGTGCAAGATGCCACCCTCGGCGCGAAGGACATCAAGGTCGATCCACCGGCGAAGAAATAACGACGCGGGAAGCGGGAAGCGGGAAGCGCCGCGATGTGCGGGACGCGCGTGAGCCTCCGCGCCCTTCCCGCGTCCCGCGGCGCTTCCCGCTTCCCGCTTGCCGCGCCTTCCGAAGCAAGGGAGTAGCCCGCC
The DNA here is from genome assembly GCA_963732065.1 of uncultured Gemmatimonadaceae bacterium. Taxonomy (GTDB): domain Bacteria; phylum Gemmatimonadota; class Gemmatimonadetes; order Gemmatimonadales; family Gemmatimonadaceae; genus DATKOH01. Next base: position 256,224 of record CAVSYH010000003.1, read on the forward strand.
GCACCGCCAGCCAGTAGTTTCTAGGAGCAACGCGTACCTGTAGTGAACCGCGGGCGTAATTCAGTTGGTAGAATGCCAGCTTCCCAAGCTGGACGTCGCCGGTTCGAGTCCGGTCGCCCGCTCTTATGTGATTCCCTATTGCCGTCGATCACCGGGTCGCGGTCCGTCTGGACCGGGGCCCGTTCTCATGCCCGGCAGGAAAAATGTCCGCCCCCGCGTTACCGCGATTCAAGCGGCTGCTCTTCGGCCGCCCGCTCGCCTCCGATCGCCTCGATCACGAGCGCCTCAACAAGAAAACGGCGCTCGCCGTCCTCTCCTCCGACGCGATCTCCTCCGTCGCTTACGCCACCGAGCAGACGCTGATCGTCCTCGCCGTCCTCGGAACGGTCGCCTTCCAGTACATCGTTCCGATCTCCGGCGTCATCGTCGCGCTGCTCATCATCGTCGCGCTCTCGTACCGGCAGACGATCTTCGCCTATCCCGGCGGCGGCGGGTCCTACACGGTCGCGAAGGACAACCTCGGCACGATGCCCGGACTCGTCGCCGCGGCCGCACTGCTCACCGACTATATCCTCACGGTCGCCGTGTCGATCTCCGGCGGCATCGCGGCCATCACGTCGCGCGTATCCGGCGCTCCAGCCGCACACGGTGGGGCTCTGCGTCGCCGCCATCGTGCTGCTCATGCTCGTGAACCTGCGCGGCGTGCGCGAATCGGGCGCGGCGTTCAGCGTGCCCACCTACATCTTCATCGTGCTGATGCTCGCGCTCATCGGCACCGGCTTCTATCGCATCGCGCTCGGCCATGAGCTCGCGCCGGTGCTCGGCGCGCCGCGCATTGACGTCGTCTCTGCGGCGGCGCACGGGTCGCAGGGCATCGCCGGCTTCGCGCTCGTGTTCCTCATCCTGCGCGGGTTCGCCGAAGGATGCGTCGCGATGACCGGCACCGAGGCCATCTCCAACGGCGTGAGCGCGTTCAAGTCGCCCAGCGCCAAGAACGCCGCCATCACGCTCGGCTGGATGGCCGCGATCCTCGGCGTGTTCTTCATGGGCGTGAGTTCGCTCGCGCAACATTACCAGGTGATGCCCTCGGCATCCGACACCGTGCTATCGCAACTCGGCCGGCACATCTTCGGCGGCGGCGTGGTGTATTTCGCGCTGCAGTACGCGACGTTCGCGATCCTCGTGCTCGCCGCGAACACCGCGTTCGCCGATTTCCCGCGGCTTGTCCAGCATCCTCGCGCGCGACGGCTACATGCCGCGTCAGTTCGCGGCGCGCGGCGACCGCCTCGCGTTCTCGAACGGGATCGTCGCGCTCTCGCTCGTGGCCATCCTGCTCGTGTGGTTCTTCCACGGCGACACGAGCGCGCTCATCCCGCTCTACGCGATCGGCGTGTTCGTGTGCTTCACGCTCTCGCAGGCCGGCATGGTGATGCATTGGCGCACCACGCGCGACGAAGGATGGAAGTGGAAGTCCGCGCTCAACGGACTCGGCGCCGTCGCGACGGCCATCGTGTCGGTGGTGCAGGTGGTCACGAAATTCCTGCACGGCGCGTGGATCGTCGTGATCATCATCCCCGCCATCATTCTATTGCTGCGCAAGATCCATTCGCACTACGCGGAGTTCGCCGAGGAGATCCGGTTCACCGGGCACTCGCCGCTCATGTTCATGCATCACACCGTGATCGTGCCGGTGAACGGCATCACGCGCGCGACCGCGGGCGTGCTGGTGTACGCGACGACGATCTCCGAAGATGTGCGCGCGGTGTACGTCGAGACCGATCCGGCGGCGACCGAACGGCTGAAGGCCGAATGGGCCGCGTGGGACATCGGCGTGGATCTCGTGGTGATCCCGTCGCCGTACCGGTCGGTGCTGCGGCCGCTGGTGGACTACGTGAATCGGATGATCCATCGCGGCGATGCCGATCTCGTGACCGTCGTCGTGGCCGATATCGTGCCGCACAAGTGGTGGGAGCATCTCGCTGCACAACAAGACGGCGCTCTTCATCCGCACGGCGTTCACTTTCCGGCCGAATGTCGTGGTCACTTCCGTGCCGTATCTCGTGGGGCGCGCGCAGCGGCTTCGCGATATAATGATGCACGACGAGACGCTCGACACGAACACGGCCGAGCGGACCGCGCTGGGGATCTGAAATAAAAAGCTTGCGCGATGGCCGGCGCAGAAAGTAACCTCCTTGCAACAGGAGGCGTGATGCGGATTGTTGTCATCATGGTATGCTCGCGGCCGCGGCGTTGCCGCTGCCGCGCGCCGTTGGCCCGGTGAAGCTCGGGATGCCCGTGCAGGCGTTCACGCGCCTCACGCACGAGCTGCCCGATTGCACGCCCAAGCAGAATTGCGGCGCGCACGAGGCGCGGGCGAAGGCGTTCATCGACACCGTGGATGTCGCCAGCGGCGGCCTTCCCGGAATGCAGCAATTCGATTGCGCGTTCATTCGTGACTCGCTGTTCGCGTTCACGACGCCGCCGGAGGATCGCCGTTATTCGACGATGCGCTTTCGCCTGAACGGGATGTACGGCCCGCCGACGCGCGAGGACACCACCGACTCCGGGCTGGGCGAAGTGATCTGGCAGACCAGGACCACGCGCCTAACGCTGTACTATGCGCGCGCCGGGAAAGCGGCCGGGACCGCGACCGGGGTGGAGTACGCGGATGTGCACCTCTCCGCTCTCGCTGATAAAGATCGCGGAGATAAACCCTGGCCCTGAGGTTCAGGAAGCGTGAGTACCGAGTCGTGCGTCGCAACGCGTTCGTGGCGTGTGGCGACTGGGGCACTCACGACGCACGACTCACGCTAGCGACGCACGACTCACGACGCACGCGTGCGACGCACGACTCGTTACGCACGCCGTGCGTGGTCCACGACGCACGACTCGGCACTCACGGCGTTCGGGTTACGACTCACGCCCCTAGTCTTCGGACGATCCCCTCCGCCATTCTCGCTGCCGCCTCCGGTTCCTCGCGCAAATAAAGCCTCGGCTCAATGAGCTCCAGCTCCATAAGCCGCGGAACCCCTGAGTCGTCCGGCGCCATATCGATCCGCGCGTATAGCGGAATCTCCGGCAGCGCGCGCAGCGTCGCGTCGCACAGCGCCCGCTCGGCCGCCGATGGTTCCACGCGCGGGGCAGGGGCCTCCATCTCGAACGGCGCGCTGAGCACCGCCTGCCGCTTCACTCCATGGGTGAAGCGCCCTTCGATGTGGATGAACGACCGCTCGCCGTACGTCTCCACCGAGGGTAGGTACGGCTGCACCGAACGTCGTGCCGCGCGCGGCGAGACCGGCGAGATGCGCGCGCGCATCGGCGCCGTTAGCGCGCACGAATCGCTTGGCGCCGTGCGCGCTCGCCGCGACGGCCGGCTTGATCACGATCTCGCCCCAGCCGCGCGCATTCAACTCCTCATCGAGCGCCGGAACGCGCCCATTCTCGACCCAGAGCGTCGGCACCGTCGCCACTCCGCGCTCCGCGAGGTCACGCAGGTACGTCTTGTGCGCATTCCATCGCACGAGCGCGATCGGATTGAGCAGCGGTACGCGCGCGCTCACACGCTCGACCCACTCGAGGAAATCCGTAGCGTGCAGGTGATAATCCCACGCCGACCGAATGACCACGGGATCGTCCCACGCCGCGCCGGGCGTCGTTCCAGACGCGCGGGATCGCGCGCACGCCGAGCGGTGCGAGCGCGTCGACGAGCACGCGGTCGTCGGCGTGGAGGGCGGGGTAGTCTCTTGAAGTGGCGAAGAGCACGGTCTTCATCGAAGGGTAAGATGACGACGCGCTCTATCGGCCCCAAGCCCTCACACGTTCGGGACTCGGGGCTCGGGACTCGCCGCAGGACGCGGGATGCGCGTGATATCTCCCGCGTCCCGCCCATTGCGGCGAGTCCCGAGCCCCGAGTCCCGAGCAGTTAGTGTGTCATTCCCCCCGCATGATGCTCGTGGCGCTGGAACGCGAGGAATTCATGGATCGCCGCGACGGCCGCGGCGTCGTTCGAGGTGATGAGCAATTCCGCGCCGCGCGGAAGGTCTCTCACGGTGTAGGTGATCGCCTCGCGCTTGGCGGCCATGACGCCGGTGCCGCTCACGCTTTGGGCGTGCACGAATTCCGGCGAACTGAAGTCCCCGGCCTTGAAGGCCGTCGCGATCCCCTCGAAGTGTTTCCTGATCTTTGCAACGCCGGCCAAGTCGGCGCTGTCGCGCTGCAACTCGATGCGCCCGCCATTGGGAAGATCATCGAACACATGGGTCGACGTGTACTGATCGACCCCCATCGCCATCTTGCCCCGCTGCTGCATGGAGTCGAAGGACTGGGCGTGGGCGCCGAGCGCGGCGGCGAATAGGAGGGCGGGAAGGGCGGCGAGGCGCATGGGGGGCTCACGGAGGGAGGGATCGTTGGTATGCTCTGTCCTGAGACACTGCGCAACGCCAAAGGGTGCACGGCGTTCGGGACTCGGGACTCGGGACTCGCCGCGGGACTCGGGATGCGCGCGATATCTCCCGCGTCCCGCACATTGCGGCGAGTCCCGAGTCCCGCGTCCCGAACGTAGGATGTGCTTGGGCTCATCTCGCCTCATTGCACTTTGCGTCACAAAGTACTTGACAAAGCGAGCCCGGAGTCCCAGATTGGCCCGCATGCCTCATCTGAGCCTTCACGACCGCGCCACCCAGGATCTCGCCTTCATCCGCGAGACCATGGAGTCCGCCGCCGGCTTCACGGCCATTTCGGGCTGGGGACAGGCGGCGGTCGGGGGCGTCGGGATCGCCGCCGGCCTCATCGCGGCCGCGCAGCCCACCGGACGCGCGTGGCTCACGGTCTGGATCACGGCCGCCGTCGCCGGCGCCGCGATCGGCACGGGCGCCACGCTCCTCAAGACGCGGCGCGCGGGGAAGGCCGTGCTCAATCCCGCGATCCGGAAATTCGTGCTCGCCTTCGCGCCCGCGATCGTCGCGGGCGCCATCCTCACGGTCGCGATCGTCCAGACCGGCTCGCTCACGCTCCTGCCCGCGGCGTGGCTCGTCTGCTACGGCGCCGGCGTCATGGCGGGCGGCGTCTTCTCGATCCGCGCCGTGCCCGTCATGGGCGCCTGCTTCCTCGCACTCGGCGCCGCGGCGCTCGCCTCGCCGGACTGGCTCGGCAACGCCTATCTGATCGCCGGCTTCGGAGGACTCAACTTGATCTTCGGACATCTTCATTGCGGTGCGCCACGGTGGCTAAGCAGAACGCCGCCCGGCGCCGCGCCGCCGATCCGCCCGAGCTGTCGCGCGCCCTCCGCGCGATCGCGGGGAAGGCGGCCGCTTCGGCCCCGCTCGCCCTCGACGAAGTGATCCATCATCGTCTCCGCCTTGGCATGGTGAGCGCCCTCGCCGCGAACGAGACCCTGAGCTTCACCGAACTGCGCGACATCCTCAAGACCACCGACGGCAACCTGAGCGTCCACGCCCGTAAGCTCGAGGACGCGAAGTACGTCCACGTGACGAAGCGCTTCGAATCCCGCCGCCCGCGCACCGACTACAAACTCACCGCCGCCGGCCGCGCCGCCCTGAACAGGTATCTGTCCCACATGGAGTCCTTGATCGACGCAATGCGCCCGTAGTTCTCAGCGCATCCCGCGGCGAGTCCCGAGTCCCGAATCCCGAACGCAACAAACCTGAGACCATTTCACATGTCATTGAACTTTACAAAACAAAGTACTCATGAAGCGGACTCCACGTCGCCGTCATCATGGACGGGAATGGAAGATGGGCGACGAGCCCGCGGCCTCCCCCGCGCCGCCGGCCACCGCGCCGGCGCCGACGCCGTGCGCCGGGTGGTCACCGCCGCCCCATCGCTCGGCATCACCACGCTCACGCTCTACGCCTTCAGCTCCGACAACTGGCGCCGTCCACCGCTCGAGGTCGAGATCCTCCTCCGCCTCTTCCGCCGCCATCTCCTCACCGAGAGCCGTCGGCTCGCCGAGCATGGCGCGCAGCTCACCGTCATCGGCCGCCGCGATCGGCTGCCACCGGTGCTCACGGATCTCATCGCGCGCGCCGAGCAGATCACGCGCGGCGGCACGGTGCTCGACCTCCGCATCGCCATCGACTACTCCGCGCGCGACGAGATCCTCCGCGCCGCCGGCGAACTCTCACAGCAGCACACGCCCTTCACGCGCGAAGCACTCGACGCCCACCTCTCCGCCGGCGCCGCCCGTGGACCTGCTCATCCGCAGCGGCGCTGAGCGCCGCCTCAGCGACTTCATGCTCTGGGAATGCGCCTACGCCGAGCTGTACTTCACCGATGTCATGTGGCCCGCATTCACGGGCGACGACCTCGCCGAGAGCCGTCAGCCGATTTCCACACCCGCGACCGTCGTTTCGGCTCGCTCATCGCAGTCTAGCGTCTAGGTCTAACGTCTCAATCTGGGGTCAACATGAGCATTCTGGATCGCCGCTCTCGCTCCTCGCCGTCGTCGCCGCCGCGATCGAGTTCGATGCCGAACCGGGGCTCAACTGGCTCCTCTGGACCGCCCCCGCCGCGCTCGCGCTCTGCTACTACACGCTCGCGACGCGCCCCGCCGCCGTGCGCGACATCGCGGTGCCGCTCGCGCTCGCCGTGGTGATCTCCGCGGGCGCCGCCGTCACGAGCAGCCCAGCGCTCCACTTCTTCATCGTCGTCGCGAACGTACTGCTCTTCGCCTACGCATCGCGCATTGCCGCCGGCGTGCCGGCCGCGAGCGCCGGCGCCCTCTTCATCGCGAGCGCTCCACTCGTGGGCGCGTTCGAGACGGCGCACGAATCCTGGGACCAAGTCGGCGAACTCGCGGAATCCGCGAAAGCGGAGCGCAGCATGCCGGTGCTGCGCGGCACGATGCTCGCGGTGCCGGTGATCATCCTCCTCTGGCTGCTGCTGGCCGCCGCCGATCCGCACCTCTCGAGCTGGGGTGGCGCGATCGTCGACGCCGATCCGCGAGCTCACGTTCATCCCGCGCCTCATCTTCGCCGTCGGGATCGGCGTGCTCTCGCTCGGCGCGTTCGGTCTCGCGTCGCGCGAGGCCGTCACGTCGGGCGACCCCGCCTTCGTGCCGCTCGCGCGCGCATTCCGTCACCGAGCGGCTCATCGTGCTCGGCGCGGTCACGGCGCTCTTCGCCGCCTTCTTCGTGTTGCAGCTGCCGGCAATGTTCGGGAATCCCGCGGCCGTCACCGGGCTCGGGTGTCACGTACGCCGAGTGGGTGCACAGCGGCTTCGCCGAGCTGACGACAGCGGCGACGATCGTGACGGTGCTCATCGTGGTGCTCGACACGACGGCTGCGCGCGGCGGAGCGGGGCAGGAACGCGCCGCCCGCGCGTTGAGTCTCACACTCCTCGCGCTCACCGCGTTCGTGGTCCTGTCCGCGTTCCGTCGCATCGCGCTCTACGAATCGGCTTACGGCTACACCATGCCGCGCCTCTGGGCGCAGACGTTCATGGTGTGCGTGTGGATCGCGCTCGCGCTCACGGCGTTGGAGATCGCGCGCGGCCTCGACGCGCGCCGCCTCGCGCGTCGCGGCGCGGTAGTGGGCGCCGTCGCGCTCGCGACGCTCATCTACTGGAACACCGGCGCCTTCGTCGTGCGCGAGAACGTCGCACGCTTCGCAGACAGTGGAAAGCTCGATGTCGCGCTATCTCGCGTCGGGACTGTCGATGGACGCGCATGCCATCGCTCCTCGCTGCGCGCGCGTCGCTGCCCCCCGTGCTGGCCGACAGTCTCACCGACGATGCTCAAAGAGCGCGTGAGCAAGCGCTGCGAACTCGCGCCCGGCGCATGGTACGAGTACAACGCGCGCCGCTGGGAAGCGATCCGCATGGCCGGCGCCCAGCAGTGGCCCATCACCTATCCGGGTCGTCACTGCCAGGATCAAGAAGACTGATCTCCCGGAGATCAGTCGCTGCTGTCTCCGTCCCATCCGTTCCATCCGTCACATCCGCGTAAGACATGAACCGTGATTCCCTCGCGCCCGCGATGATCCGCGCGGGCGCGCGCGCATTTAGGTTGAAGTTTCGACCGGATCAACCGGATGATCCGGATCGATCGGATACTCTAACGCGCGTGCTAAGGTCGTGCGGGTGCGAAACGATCGATCGGTTGTTAACAACAACTACGGGGACCATTCGAACCCGAGTAGCGCGACTTGCGCGATCAGGTATCCGACAGATCCGGATCATCCGGTTGATCCGGTCGAAACTTCAACCTTGATGCCCAGGCGCCCGCGTGGATCATCGCGAGCGCGCGGAGATCACGGTTCATGTTCAACACGGATCGAACGGATGGAACGGATGGGACGGAGACCGCGTGGACGGATCGCCGCGCGGAGTTAGTTTAGGGGCAACGCGAACGGCGCGGCGGGCGTACATTTGTGGCGTCGTGCCAGTGCCAATACTCCCCACTCTCCACTCAGACAATGACCAATCGTCTCGCCGCGCTGCTCCTCTGCGCGATCGCGCCCGCCGCGGTGGCCCAGACCGCCACGATCCACGCCCCCGAATCCGCGATCACGCGCATTCGCGACATCGAGCGCGACTCGAGCCAAATGGCGAGCTTCGCGCAGCCGCTCTTCGACTCCATCGGCCCGCGCCTCACCGGCAGCCCGAATCTGCGCAGCGCGCAGGCGTACATCATCTCGCGCTACGCCGCGTGGGGGATCGGCGCCAAGGTCGAGGACTACGGCACGTGGCGCAGCTGGATGCGCGGCCCCACGCACGTCGATCTCATCGCACCGCGCGTGCGCACGCTCGAAGCGATCATGCTCGCATGGAGCCCGGGCACCGGCGGCAAGGATGTCGAGGGTGAAGTGATCGCGATGCCCGACTTTCCTCGCGCCCGGCGACCTCCAGAATTTCCTCGCGACGGTGAAGGGCAAGTTCGTGCTCGTTTCCGTCGGCCAGCCCACCTGCCGCCCCGACACCACGTGGGCCGTGAACGCGACGCCCGCCGAATACTCCGACATGAAGACCGCGCGCGCCGCCGCGCGATTCGACTTTCGCGAGGAGCCTGCGCGCCGCCGGCGTCACGGTGCGCGATCTTCCGGATTCGCTCGAGCACGCCGGCGCCGCTCGGCGCGTTCCGCAACACGTGGACCGGCGGCTGGGGCGTCGACCGCATCTTCGGCGCGCGCACGAAGACAATGCCGCTCATCGACGCGAGCTGCGAGGACTTCGGACTCATGGCGCGCCTCGCGACCAAAGGCCAGCATCCGCGCGTGCGCGTGAACGCGACGAGCGCGTTCCAGGGCGAAGTGCCCGTCGGCAACGTGATCGCCACGATCCCCGGCGGCGCAGAAGAAGAACGAAGTCGTCATGCTCAGCTCGCACTTCGACAGCTGGGATGGCTCGAGCGGCGCCACCGACAACGGCACCGGCACCATCGTCATGATGGAAGCGATGCGCATTCTCAAGATCGTGCTCCCGCATCCCAAGCGCACGATCATCTCCGGCCACTGGAGCGGCGAAGAGGAAGGCCTGATCGGGTCGCGCGCGTACGCCGCGGATCACAAGGCGATCGTGGACTCAATGCAGGCGCTCTTCAATCAGGACAACGGCACCGGCCACGTCGCGCAGGTCGGACTCCAGGGCCTCACCGGCGCGGAGCCGTTCTTCCGACGGTGGTTCGCCGAGATGCCCGACAGCGTCACCGCCGGCATCAAGATCACGGCGCCGGGCGCGCCCGGCCGCGGCGGCACGGACAACGCCAGCTTCATCTGCTACGGCGCCCCCGCGTTCGGACTCGGCAGCACGAACTGGGACTATTTCTCCTACACGTGGCACACCAATCGCGACACGTACGACAAGATCGTGTGGGCCGAGGTGCGGAAGAACGCGACGCTGGTCGCGATGCTCGCGTATCTCGCGAGCGAGGACGACGCGACGATGCCGCGCGATCGCGTGGAGCTGAAGGATCCGAAGACCGGAGCGGCCGTCGCGTGGCCGGAGTGCACCGAGGTGCTCCGGAACTCCGGCATGTACGCGCGGTAGTTGAAATCATGTGAATCATGTCGATCATGTCAAAAGCATTTGACAGGATTAACATGATTTACAGGATGGGAACGACACTCTCCTTTGGAGATCACATGCTGAAAGGAGTCGCACTTCGCGCTGCTGGTCGCGATTTCCCGCTGCGTTCCTCTTTCACACGAAGCTCAGCAAGGCCGAGCCGGGCGTCGCGTCCACGGTGACGGCGATGCCGACGCAGATCAGGCTCTGGTTCTCCGAGGAGCCGGAGCTCGGCCTCACGAGCGTCGTGCTCGAGAAAGGCCGACAGCAGCGTCGTCGCGAAGCTCGTACTCGCCGCGACGGACGACAAGAAATCAGTCGCCGGCAAGATACCTGCCGCGCTCGACGCCGGGGACGTATCTCGTCGTGTGGAAGACGGCGGCGACGGATGGGCATCCGGCGAAGGGGAGTTACTGGTTCACGTATAAGCCGAAGCAATAACTGCGCGGGACGCGGGAAGCGGGAAGCGCCGCGGGAATCGATAAGTGCGCGTTGGCCTAACGCGCAGTTCTCGCATCCCGCGGCGCTTCCCGCTTCCCGCTTCCCGCGTCGTCACGCCATTTGACTCAACCGATCTCGGACCTCCGCAGCCGTCCTCGGTCTCGCGTCGGGCCGTCTTCGCGAGCAGCAGCGCAATGAGCTCACTCAGCGCAACGGGCACGGCGTCGTTCACGCTCTTCGCAGTCGGCGGCTCTTCCTTCAGCAGCTTCGCGATCAAGCGTCATGGCCGTCGCCGCCTCGAACGGGAGCTTCCCCGTCGCCGCCTCGAACAGCACCACGCCCACCGCGTACAGATCGGCGCGCGCGTCCACCTCTTCGCCGAGCAGTTGCTCGGGCGGCATGTAGGCCGGGCGTGCCCACCACGAGGCCGATCTCGGTGAGTCCCGCGCCCGCGCGGTCGGTCAGTCGCGCGACGCCGAAGTCCATCACCTTGAGCACGCCTTCGCGCGTCCACGCAGCAGATTGTGCGGCTTCACGTCGCGGTGGATCACGCCCTCGGCGTGCGCGGCGGCGAGCGCGTCGGCGAGCTGCGTGCCGATCGCGAGCACGCTCTCGATGCTCAGCATGCCGCGCGTGTCGATCAGCTCGCGCACGGTGATCCCCTCCACCAATTCCATGGTGAGGAAATAACCGCCGTCGTATTCGCCCAGATCGTGCGTGCGCACCACGTTCCGGTGCGTGATCTTCCGCGCGAGCCGGATCTCGCTCTTGAAACGCTCGATCATCGCCTCGTCGGCCACGCTCTCCTTGCGCAGCGTCTTCAGCGCGATCTCCTCGCCCAGCTCGCTGTCGCTCGCGCGGAACACCGCGCCCATGCCGCCGCGGCCCAGCGTCGCGAGGATCTCGTAGCGGCTCGCGATGCGCTCGCCCGGTCTGCAGCGTGATCGGCGCGAGCCCGCCCGGACCGCCGGCGTTCGATTCGCGCGCCTTGGTGATGTCGGTCTTGAGCGCGCGCACACGCTCGTGCAATTGCTGTTCGCGCGCGCGCACGTTGGTGGCCATCGTGTCGAACACGCTCGCGAGACGCCCCACCGCATCGCGACGCCGCGCCACGTCGGCGAGCATCCCGGCGCTTGATACGTGCCCGCCTCCACCGCCGCCGCCGCGGTCGCCACGCTCTCCGCCGCGAGCGCCACCGCGCGCTCCTGATCGCGCGCGCGCTTCCGCGCGATGCTCGCCCCCACGCGCGCCTTGAGCAGCACGGGATCGAACGGCTTCGGCAGGAAATCTTCCGCGCCCTGCTCGATGCATCGCACGGCGCTCGCCGGTGTCGTCCAGCGCCGAGATCACGATCACCGGAATGTCGCGCGTGCGCTTCGCCCCCTTGAGGCGCTCGAGCACCGCGAAGCCGTCGAGTTCGGGCATCATGATGTCGAGCAAAATGAGATCGGGCATCTCGCTCTCCACCATCTCGAGCGCGACGCGTCCATTCTGCCGCGCATGCTCACCGCGTAGCCCTGCTTCTCGAGGCGGCGCTTCAGCAGCTGACGGTTGTCCTCCACGTCATCCACCACGAGCACGCGCGCGGCGCGTTCTTCTGCCGGTTCCTCTTCCGCCAGCGGCGCGCTCGCCGCGATCTCGAGATCCTTCGGCCGCAGCTGCTCCGCCGCATGCAGGATGCGCCGCAGATCGTCCGCCGCCGCGTCGCCGAGATCGTGCGCCGAGATGAGCGACGTGACCGCGCGAATGATCTGCGCCTGCGGCTCCTCCAGTTCGTCGTACAGTCTCCGCACCGCATCGCTCGGCCGGCGTGCTGCTCGGCACGAGCACCGCGCTGATGTGCTGCGAGCGCGTCGTGCGCCGCCGCGAGGATCGACCTTGAGCGGCTCGCGATGCTCCTCGTCGCCCGGCGGGAGATCCTCGAGCAGCATTTCCGTGTAGCCGACGATGTGATTCACCGGCGTGCGGAAGGTGTGCCGCAGTTCGCCCACCGCCGAATTGCGACCGCTCATGCCTTGCGCTCCCGAGCACCGCGGCGATCTTGCCGAGCAAGCCGCTCGAAGTCCACCGGCTTCGTGTCGTATTCGTCGCAGCCCGCGGCGAGCGCCTTCTCGCGGTCGCCCTGCATCGCGTGCGCGGTGAGCGCGATGATCGCCACGCGGCGTCCCCTTCTCGCCGGCGCGGATCTGGCGCGCCGCCTCCCAGCCGTCGATCTCGGGGAGATTCATGTCCATGAGCACGACGTCGAACTCGCCGGTGAGCGTCATCTCCACGCCGCTGCGGCCGTCCACCGCGATGCCCACTTCGAATCCGCGCCGCGCGAGCCGGCGCGAGAGCATGTCGCGATTCATCTCGTTGTCTTCCACCAGCAGCACGCGCTTTCCCTCGGTCATGCGGTCATCTCCGGCACGGGCCGCGCGCCCCGCGCATCGGCGGGCAGTCGAATGGTGAAGGTCGATCCCTGTCCCGGCGAACTCTCGCCGATCACGTCGCCGCCCATGAGGCGGCAGAAGCGCCGCGTGATCGCGAGGCCGAGCCCGGTGCCGCCGTAGCGGCGCGTCGTGCCGGCGTCGGCCTGCGCGAAGGCCTCGAACAGGCGCGACATTCTGCTCGGGCGTGATGCCGATGCCGGTGTCGCGCACGCGGAACACCATCTCGTGCTTCTCGCGCGCGACCTCGAGCGTGATCGTGCCTTTCTCGGTGAACTTCGCCGCGTTCGAGAGCAGGTTCAGCAGCATTTGCCGGAGCTTCGTGGACGTCGGTGTACATCGCGCCGGGCTTCGCGGGCACGTGCACCACGAGCTTGTTCCCATTGCGCGCGACGAGCGGTTCCACCGTGGCGCGCACATCCTCGATGATCCCGCCGGCGTCGGCCTGCTCGATGAGCAGGTCCATGCGCCCCGCTTCGATCTTCGACAAGATCGAGAATGTCGTTGATCAACGACGAGCAGATGCTTGCCCGCCGAGCGGATCTTCTCGAGGTCGCCGGTGCTCGCGGTGTCGCCGCGGTCGCGCGCGTCCTCCTCGAGCATCTCGCTGTAGCCGATGATCGCGTTGAGCGGCGTGCGCAGCTCGTGGCTCATGCTCGCCAGGAACTGGCTCTTCGCCTTGTTCGCGCCCTCGGCGTCCGATTTCGCCTTGAGCAGTTCGGTCACGTCGTGATAGAGCGCGAACACGCCGATGCGTTCGCCGTTCACCACGACGGGCACGCCGAAAAGTTCGACGTCGATGAACGTGCCGTCCTTCCGCTTGCGCTTGCCGATGCCGCGCGCCGCCTGGCTCGCGGCCATGCTCGTGTAGTTCTTCGCCTCGAGCGAGCGTCTCGGGCGTCGGTGATGAGACTGTCGAGATTCTTGCCGAGCACTTCGGCGGGCGTCCAGCCGAACACGCGCTCGAAGGCGGGGTTGAGCTGCACGATGTCGTCCTTCATGTCGAGCGTGACGATCGCGACCGGGCTCGTCTCGACGACCGCCTCGAAGAATTGCTTCTGACGGTCGGCGTTCGTGAACAGCCGCGCGTTCTCGATCGCGATCGCCGCCTGCGGCGCGAAGAGCTTGAGGCGCCGCAGGTCCTCGTCGTTGAACACGCGCGCGGGATCGGCGTGCACGGTGGCGATGGAACCCACGAGCCGCTCGCCGATGAGCAGCGGCGCGGCCATCACCGAGTGGATGTTCGAATCGAGATACGCGGAGGCGCGCCCCATCCACTCGTTGTAATTCGGGATCACGATGGGTTCGAGCGTCTTCGCGACCGTGCCCATTGCGCCTTCGCCGTACGCGAGCCGCGTGGACACGAAATCGCCCTGCTGGATCTCGCTCGCGACGATCTCCATCTCGCGCGTCGCTTCGTGGTAGATCGCGATCTGGCCGCCGGTGACGCCGAGCAGCGTGACCGCGCGATTGAGCACCGCCTCGAGCACGCGGGGCAGCGAGAGCGCGCTCGCGAGGTCGCTCATGGAATCGAGCAGCGCCTGCTGCTCGTCGGCGCGGCGGCGTTCGTTCACGAGCAGCCGCGCGCGCGCGAGCGCGATGCTCGCCTGCGTCGCCGCGGCGGTGAGGATCTCGAAGTCGGGCTTGCCGAACGCGTTCGCGTCGTGACTCTGCACGCAGAGCACGCCCACCGGTTTGCCTTCGAGCATGAGCGGCACGTCCACTTCGCTGCCGCTCTTGTAGGTCGCGACGTACTCGGGCGCTTTCTTCACGTCCGCCGTGTACTCGAGCTTCCGGCTGCGCAGCGCTTTCTCGGTGAGCCCGTGCCCGGGCGGAATGCGCATGCCGACCTTCACATCCTTCCACCCCACGCACGCGCGCAGCACGCGCTCGTGCGTGTTGCTCGTCGAGCAGGAACATGCCAATGAGATTGTACCCGAGCGCATCATCGCGCAGCCCCTCGACGACCCGATGGCAGACTTCGTCCTCATCCAGCGCGGCGGCGATCTCGGCGCTGAGGCGGAGCAGGGCGGATTGGCGGGCAGAGGCGCGTGAAGGGGATTTAGGCACGACCCCAAATGTGCGAATGGGGACGGGGGGAGTCCAGTACTCACCACCCACTAACTGCCTAGACTGCGTGCTTGGTCACCCGAACTCCGCTTGTGGCGCATGACGTGTGGTACCTGCACCGGCGGTTCTGGTCACCCCAAGTACGCCGTCGCCGTTACCACACGTCACACGCCACACGCGGCGTTCGGGTGACCAAGAACGGAGTTCGGGTTTCGACTCACGCGAGATGGCCGTCCTGTTACAGGGCCGCCCGTTGGAATCTCGATTCGCGAGGATCTTCGATGAAGCGCTCGATGTTGGCCGTTCTCTCGATCTCCACGCTCGCCGCGTGCGGCCACCAGCCGCCGGCGGATTTCGCGCCTGATCCGGCACTCGTCGCGCAGATCCGCTCCATTCAGATCATGCCCGGTTATTCGCGCGTCTGCCCCGGCGCCGCGATCCCCGCGCAGTACGAGGCCGTGCTCGCGGATGGCACGCATATCCCATTCGTGCACAGCTACGACGAGAAGCATCCGCCGCGGCTGCATGTGAATTTCCTCGCGCTCTCGAGTGATGAGGCGCAAAGCCGCTCCGACGGCAGCTGGGTATCGGCGCAGGATCCATTGCTCTCGGCGAGCGCCGGATTCCGTCTCACGGCGACGCTCAGAGCGAAGCCGAGCATTGGCGGCAGCGTCTCTGTGCAACCCGACTACAGCTGCGCGCAGCACGCGTTCGAGTTCGAAGGTGCGCCCGGCGGACGCGCACTCTCGGGCGACGACGGACCGCCGGTGACGGTGACCCTCGCGCGCGCGCACTCGCCCTTCTACGAGAAACTGATCGTCGTCGGCATTCAGGTGGGCACGCAGAGCGGCGTTCTATCGAACTGTACGACGCCGCGACGATCCCGCCCGCGGATTTCATCTGGCGATCGTGACGCGCGGCGGAAGCGGCGGCGTCGGAGAGACGGGAGGAAAGGGAGGGAAAGGCGTTGATGCGACGGGAGGATGTCCCCCCCAGATCGGAGGGCAGGGCGGCGTCGGTGGGAGCGGCGGCCAAGGAGCGCCCGGGGGGCGCGGCGGCCCGGTCACCGTCATCGTTGCGGCCGACGAACCTTTCATAGCCGGCCTAGTCTCGGCACGGAGCCCAGGTGGTCGCGGTGGACCGGGCGGTGCTGGCGGCCCAGGTGGACCGGGCGGACGGGGAGGCGAGGGAGTCACGTCCGCGTCATCCGACGCGGCAAGTTGCTCGCGAGGTCGGGATGGCGACGTCGGAAGCAAGGGGCCGCCCGGACCCTCTGGTGTCGAGGGTCCGCGTGGACCGGGCGTGACGATCATCACGCTGCCGAGTGATCAATTATTCGGACAAGGGGATGCCGCAGTCAGCTCATGGTGCTGCTCACGGCACAGGCGAATCGCTGACGGCGCGGTAGAACCGCTGAACTGCGGAACTGGCACCGCTGGCTTCGGGATTGGCGTTGGATACTGCAACTCGCGTGGAGTCGCCTCATCCAGCGCCGATCCCGCCCGTAGCGGTACGACGTGATCTGTCCGGGAGAGGTGCGAGTGGATGTTGGGCGTTAAGAAGGCTGGAACTTCGGATTCGGAGCCGTCGACTGCACCGACTCTCGACCTCCACCTCCCTACCGCCCAACGTAATTCGAGATCAGTTGCAACCCGCGTGTCCGCAGCCGCACGCTGCGCCGGTGCTCGCGGTGCCAGCCTTCGCGCAATGATCACTGCAGAATCTCTGTCCCGGGCGCGGCGAGCACTTGCATCCGGCATGCGCACAGCGCTCTGGCGAGCCCGCGGGTGAAGATGCGTTGGGTGTCATGTTCGATCCTCCGAAATAGGGTCAGCGCGCACGAGTGCGCGCGGCTTTGCGAGCGGACGCCGAGCGTGCAGCGTGACCGCGGCGGCGCGCCGATGCTCTGGCGTTCGCCGCGAGGGCGCGCTTCGAAGCGGCGCGATGCCCCGCTTTTCTCAGAGTGCGTGACGTGGCGCGTGAGCGTTTGGCCGATACGGCGTGCCGTCCGCGCCGGCCGGCGGCCATTCTCGCGTTTGGCGGCCGTGCGTGTCTTCTTGGAGGCACCGCGTTTCGGCGCGCCAATTCGAACGCCGGCGCGCCGCGCCTTCGAAAGTCCGATTGCGATCGCCTGCTTCGCGGACTTGGCGCCATGTTTCCCGTGACGCACGTGCTCGATCTCCTCGTGCACGAATTCGCCAGCTTGTGTGGACGCCGATTTCCCCTGCCGCGCGTCGGCGTGCGCCCGTTCTATCGTTGCGTGCTCCGGCATGAGAGCCTCCGGTGCGTTGGTCATAGAACGAAAAAAGGCGCGCGGGACTTGAGAGAGTCCCTTCGCGCCTTCGAATTGCGAGCCGAGATCACTCGCACATCAAGGCATTTCCTAACTGCTTTCTACTCCCGAACCCTAATCGAGTTCCTATGACCCCGTCAACCGTTCCTGGTCACCCGAACGCCGCGTGTGGCGTATGACGTGTGGTACCCGCGACGGCGGATCTGGTCACCCCAAGTACGCCTTCGTTGTTACCACACGTCATACGCCACACGCGGCCTTCGGGTGACCAAGAACGGTGTTCGGGGTGCGACTCACGCCGTTGCCGTCGCGATCACGAATTCACCCGGGATCTCATACGAATCTCCCGACTTGAACGCCGCGATGGACGCCAGGTATTCCCCGCGCGCCGCCGCTTTATCCGAGTCGGAAAAGTGTGAATACGCGAGCGCCACCGGCCCCGCCACGAACGCCGCGCCGCACGCATCCGATCCCGAGTCGTAGTGGAGCGTCGTGCTCATTCGCTCACTCGTGATCGATGTGAATCCCGCCAGCTCCATGTTCAGCGCGAGCGCGTCCGCCGTCCCGAGTTGGAAGAACAACGGACATACATCCGATTCCACCCGCCGCTCGACGATCGGGAATATCTCCGCCCATCCGCATTTGTCGCGCGCGCCCCACACGGCCATCACCGCGCGCCCGCCGGCGCGCAGCGCGCGCTTCATCTCCTTGAGCGCCGCAGCGGATCGGGAACGTACATGAGCCCGAACGCGCACAGCGCCGCATCGTACGTCCCGTCGGGCAGCGCGAGCTCCTGCGCGTCCATGCGCTTCACGATCACATTCGACAGCGACTGCTCGGCGGCGTTCTGCTCGAGATCCTTCACCATCTCATCACTCAAGTCCACCGCCATCACTTTCCCGCGCTCGCCCACCGTGCTCGCCGCGCGCAGCGTCACGAGTCCCGTCCCACACGCCACATCCAACACGCGCTCTCCGCTCCGCAGCGATGCCAGTCGCAGCAAACGGTTCTGCGCCGGCTCGAGCGCTCGGGCCCAGTACCGCTCGTACTCGCCCGCCGCCTTGTCCCATCCATACCGCTGAACGCGCAGCTGCAGTTTGGGGTCCATTTATTTCCCGTTCACGCGCGCGACGCCTGTCACCGGCACCGCGCGCGCAGAGATTGTCCACCCACGAACTCGTGCGCAGCGCCACCTCCAGCATCGCGCGTACTTCTGATTCCGGCGCTCGACTCGTCACATCCACCGTGTACCGCATTGCCGCATAACCCGGGACTACGTTCTCGGAGATGCCGAGTTCGCCGCGCACGTCGAAGTCCGCCTCCACTTCCACCGAGAGCGCGTCGAGCGCGACATCCATGCGCACCGCCCACAACGCGATCCCGAGCGCGAGACAACTCGCGAGCGCCGCGCGGCCGAGCATTCCGGGATTCACATCAGTGCCCGTCCCGCCGTATTTCTCCGTGAGCCCAACCGCGAACGAGTGCTCGCCCTCGGTGATCGTGCACGAGAGCCCATCGCCGAGCGTCGCGACCGTGCGCGCCGTTCCTTGCGCGATGCTCGCGCGCATGGAGACGGCTTTGACGCTGCGTTCTACGGTGGACTTAATGGCGGCGATGTCGCGCATGACTCACCGAAGATGCGGGTGCTGCGACAGCCGGCGCTAGCTGTACGACGAAGGTCTTACGCCTGGGTGCGCATTGAATCCCTAGATTCTACCGCAGTTCCCCGAATCCCGATCCCGAATCCCGAATCCCGAACGCGACGAGGCTCAGCGCATGCGCATTGTACGAACAATTCCCCTCGCATTGGCCTCGCTCGCAGTACTTGCGTGCCGCACCGAGCCCACGCCCGCGACCAGACCGCCCGCCGGCTCACTGGATCGCACGAGTCTCCCGATCCCGACGCCCGCCACTCCGGTCATCACCACGCTCGACGCGCGCGACGCCACGGCGCCGCCGATGTTCCGTGTCACCGCGCCCAAGGGCGCGCCCAACTTCGTTTTCATTCTCATCGACGACATGGGCTTCGGCCAGCCGAGCGCCTTCGGCGGCGAAGTGCCTATGCCCGTGCTGGATTCGCTCGCCGGCCAGGGCCTTCGCTACAATCGTTTCCACACCACGGCGCTCTGCTCGCCTACGCGCATGGCGCTCCTCACCGGCCGCAATCATCACACCGTGAACACCGGCGCGGTCATGGAGATCGCCACCGCATTCACGGGCAATACGGGCATCCGTCCGCTCGCTACCACGCCCGTTGCCGAGATCCTGCGGCAGAACGGCTACAGCACCGCGGCGTACGGCAAGTATCACGAGACGCCGCCGTGGGAAGTGAGCGTTTCCGGATCGTTCGACCGGTGGCCGACGCACTCGGGCTTCGATAAGTTCTACGGCTTCATCGGCGGCGAGACGAACCAGTTCTCTCCGCTGCTCTATCCATGGTACGGCGCTCGTCGAACCGTCGCGCGATCCGAAGTATCACATCACCACCGACATCACCAACAAGGCGATCGGTTGGATGCGCGCGCAGCACGCGCTCACCCCCGACAAGCCTTTCTTCATCTACTACGCGCCGGGCGCCACGCACGCGCCGCACCAGGCGCCCAAGGAATGGATCGCGAAGTTCAAGGGGAAATTCGACGGCGGTTGGGACAAGTACCGCGCCGACGTCGCTCGCGCGCCAGATCAAGATGGGCATCGTGCCGCCGGGCACTCCGCTGGCGCCGAAGCCCGCGGCCATCAAGGACTGGGACAACACTCACGCCCGCTCGAGCAAGAAGGTGTTCGCGCGCCAGATGGAAGTGTTCGCCGGCTTCGCGGCGCAAACGGACTACGAGATCGGCCGTCTGCTCGAATGCGCTGCACGGAGATGGGCGTCGCCGACAACACGCTGGTCTTCTACGAAGACGGGCGACAATGGCGCGAGCGCCGAGGGCGGCGTGGTGGGCATGCTCAACGAGATCACCTACTTCAACGGCGTGAGCGAGAACGTGGAGGACATTGCCGAAGCATCTCGACGAACTCGGCGGTCCGAAGAGCTACAGCCATTACGCCTCGGGGTGGGCTGTGGCCGGCGACACGCCCTTCGAGTGGACCAAGCAGGTGCGCCGGCAGCTACGGCGGCACGCAGAATCGGACTCGTCGTGTCATGGCCCGCGCGCATCAAGGCGAGAGGGCGAGATCCGCAGCCAGTGGGCGCATGTGACCGACATCGCGCCCACCGTGCTGGAGGCGGCCGCGATCCCCGAGCCGAGGACCGTGAACGGCATCACGCAGGCGCCGATGGACGGCAACGAGTCTTCGTGTTCACGTTCGACAGCGCGAGGCGCGAAGACTCGGCATGACACGCAGTACTTCGAGATCCTGGGCAATCGCGGCATCTACCACGATGGCTGGCTCGCCGGCACCGTGCACCGCGCGCCGTGGGAATTCAAGCCGGCGCACAAGTTGGCGGACGACGTTTGGTACCTCTACAACGCCGACTCCGATTTCTCCCTCGCGCACGACGTTGCCGCGGCGAAGCCGGAGAAGCTGAAGGAGATGCAGGATCTCTTCATGAGCGAGGCCGCGAAGTATCACGTGCTGCCCATCGACGATCGCACGCTCGAGCGGTTCGATGGCATCCACCGCCGGCCGTCCCGACATCATGGGCGGCGCGCACGTCGCTCACCGTGTATCCCGGGCATGATCGGGCATGATGGAGAACGCGTTCATCAACGTGAAGAACCGTTCCCACGACATCACCGTGGATATGGACGTGCCGGCCGGCGGCGCGAACGGCGTGCTGCTCGCGCAGGGCGGCCGGTTCGGCGGATGGACGATTTTCGTGAGAGACAACCGTCCGGTCTACGAGTACAACTATATGGGGCAGGAGCGATACGTGGTGCGGAGTTCAACGCCGTTGCCCAAGGGCAAGGTGACGCTGCGCTACGTGTTCCTGTACGACGGTCCGAAGCCGGGGCAGGGCGGCACGGAGATCATTGACGTCAACGGCGCGAAGGTGGCCGAGGGCAAGATCGGGAAGACGCACCAGAGCATGTTCAGCGCCGACGATGCCGCCGATGTGGGAATGGACGAAGGGACGCCGGTGAGCGATCAGTACGGCCAGTGGGACAACGGATACGCGGGCACGATCAAGTCGATCACGATCAAGACGAGCGCCACGCAGTTGACGCCGGAAGAGACGCAGAAGCTGCTGCAACAGGAATCGGATGATGCGGTGGCGATCGAATGACGACAGACTGAGACGTTGGACTGAGACGTTAGACTACTCGCGCCGTTCGCATTCTAACGTCTCAGTCTAGAGTCTAAGTCTGCAGTTCCGACGGAGGACCCAATGCCCGAATCGAGATGCCAATCCTGCGGCATGCCCCTCAGCAAAGATCCCGCGCCGCTCGCCGGAGCCGCGTTCTGTAGTTATTGCTACGATGGATCGAAGTTCAAACAGCCCGACTTCACGCTCGAGCAAATGCAGCAGCTCGTAGAGCAGAAACTGCGCGAACAGGGAATGCCGGGATTCGTGGCCAAATGGCTGGCGGGGAGCACGAAGAAATTGCGGAGATGGTCTTGAACTGCCTGAACTGCCGGGAGCCGATTGCCGGGAGTCGATGAGGCATGACAAATAATTCCATCACAACACTGCGCGATGTCGTTGTTGTAACGGAATCAGTTTTCATTCCTCATCGACTCCCGGCAATCGGCTCCCGGCTGTTGATCTGTCTCGTTGTCGCGTGCGCCGCGCTCCCCGCCCAGTCATCCGGCACCACGCCTTTCGTCCTCGACGGGAACAGGGTCTACGCGCAGATCGATCTCCTGCGCCCCGACGGCTCTGCGCACCGCGCCCTCGCGTACGTCGACATGGGCGGCACATCGCTCGTGCTCGCGGACTCCGTGCTCAAGGAATTGCAGGTCGACTCCACTCGTCCGCTGCGATTCAGGGTCGGCGCGCTGACAGTCGAAGTGCCGGCCGCGGGGATCACCAGCGTGCACCGTCCTCCGCGCCGTCTCGCCGGATCCGATCTGCGCGTGGCGGCGATCATTCCGGCGAGCGTGCTGCAGCGGTATGTGGTCGTGATCGACTACGCGAAACGCACGCTCACTCTCGCGCAGCCGGGAGCGATCGCGCCGCAAGGGATCGCCGTCCCATTCCAGCTCGACTCAGCCACGGGTCTCATCGCCGTGAACGCATCGATCGACGGCCGGCCGTACGCGATCACCATCGACAACGGATCGGCGTACACATGGGTGCGGAAGAGCGCCGCGAACGATTGGGTGCGCGCGCACCCCGCGTGGGCACGCGGCACGGGCGCGGTGGGCGCGAGCAACATGATGATGTTCGGCGACAGCACCGAGATCACCGGCACCCTCATGCGGATCCCGCAGATCGCGCTGGGATCGCTCACGCTGCACAACGTGGGCGTGCTTGCCGCTGAGCGGCGGACGCTCGCTCACCGGCGGCCTCGAATTCTTCGATTGGTACTCGCAGAAGAACGCGGTGCCCGTGCTCGGATGGATCGGCGGGAATGTGCTGAAGGGATTCCAGCTCACGATCGATTACCCGAATCGCACGATCATACTGGCTTGCGACAATCAGATCCCGATGCGACGGACCAGGATCAGATCGGCCTGACGCTGCGCGCCGAAGGCGGATCGTATTTCGTGGCTGGCATCGCGACGAAGAACGGCGCGCCCACGGTATCCGGCGTCGAGATCGGCGACCGTCTCATCAAGATCGGGGATCTCGAAGCGACGGGCGCGTCATTCGGCGAGATATACTCTGCGATGCACGGCAAACCGGGAGAGACGCGCGTGTTGGTGCTCGAGCGCGATGGCGCGCAGGTCACGGTCGCGGCGAAGGTGACTGGCTTCTGAACGACTGGGAAGCGGTATGGCACGACACACCCGTCGTTTGCGATGATAGCGCCGTCGGAGCTACGAAGTTGAATGTACGATACTTCGTAGTATCCACTTGCAGCTTCGACTTTCCACGGCTTCACGGTCCAACGACGCCATTCGTAGTGCTAGTCCCGCTTCCCACTCTCTGGTTCACCCTCCCGCGATCGCCCCGATCACCAGAAAAGGTTCCTCTCCTTTCCTCACCGCCTCCGGCAGCGGCGCATCAGCGGCTTCGAACGTCAGGTCCCTCTCGCACGCGAAGAACCGAATGAACGCCCGCCTCTTGAGCGTGTCATGATCCCGCATCGTCCCCTGCAACACCGGATACTGCGCTTCCAGCGCGTCGAGCACGATCGCGCTGAGTCCCGCCGCCGTTCACGTTCACCGTGACTTCGTCTCCCACCTGCGCGAGGATCCGCAGGTGATGCGGCAGCACGACGCGCACCGTCATTTCAGCGTCTGCACTTCCACGCTCAGCACCGCCGGCAGATCGCGCGCGATCGCGCCCCAGCTGTCGCCGCTGTCGGCGCTGCAGTAGATCTGCCCGCCCGTGGTGCCGAAGTACACGCCGCACTTGTCGAGCGTGTCGATCGCCATCGCGTCGCGCAGCACGTTCACATAGCAGTTCTTCTGCGGCAGTCCCTTCTTCAGCGGCTCCCACTCGTTGCCGCCCGTGGTGCTGCGGAACACCTGCAGCTTGCCGCCGATCGGGAAATGCTCCGAGTCGCTCTTGATCGGCACCACATAAATGGTCTCGGGCTTGTGCGCGTGCACGTCGATCACGAAACCGAAATCCGTGGGGAGATTGCCGCTCACTTCGCGCCAGCTGTCGCCCGCGTCGTCACTGCGCATCACGTCCCAGTGTTTCTGCATGAACAGCGTTTTCGGTTTCGACTTGTGCATCGCGATGCGGTGCACGCAGTGGCCCACTTCGGCCTTGGGATCGGGAATGTGATTCGAGCGCAGCCCCTGGTTGATGGGCTTCCACGTCTCGCCGCCATCATCGGTGCGGAACGCGCCCGCCGCGCTGATCGCGACGAAGATGCGCTTGGGATCCTTGGGATCGAGCAGAATGGTATGGAGACACATTCCGCCCGCGCCCGGCGTCCAATCCGGGCCCGTGCCGTGGCCGCGCAGACCGGGCAGCTCCTTCCAGTTCGTGCCGCCGTCGGTGCTCTTGAAGATCGCGGCGTCCTCAATGCCGGCGTACACGGTGTTCGGATCCTTGAGACTCGGCTCGATGTGCCACACGCGCTTGAATTCCCACGGGTGCGGCGTGCCGTCGTACCACTGATGCGTGCCCGGCGTGCCGGTGTACGCGAATTTGTTGCCCACCGCTTCCCACGTTTTCCCGCCGTCGCTCGAGCGCTGCATCACCTGCCCGAACCACCCGCTCGTCTGCGACGCGTAAATGCGATCGGGATCGGCCGGCGATCCCTTCATGTGGTAGATCTCCCAGCCCGCGAAATGCGGACCGGAGACTTCCCATTTCTTTCGTTTGCCGTCGGCGGTGAGAATGAACGCGCCCTTCTTCGTGCCGGCGAGGACCCTTACGCGAGACATACGGACGCCCCGTTGGAGTGATACTTGTACTGTTACACCAATCGGGGCCGAGGAGGCAACTGCTGAACTACCGGGAACCGATTGCCGGGAACCGGTGAGGCATAACAACGCATTGTGTTACGACATCGCGCGATGTGTGATGCAATGCGTTGTTATGCCATACCGGTTCCCGGCAATCGGTTCCCGGTAGCTGCTGTTCACCCACACTTGCATGCGCGTCCGGGAAATGCCCTATTCCCCCGAAGATCAGCCCCGCTCGCACCCGGAGGCACTCGTGGTCCGCCGCACCATGCGCATCGTTGCCACACTGGCGCTCCTCGTCGCCGGCGCCGGCGTCGCCCGATCGCAGTCGCAAATCGCATGGGGCCCGTACTGCGGCGTCCGCGACTCCACGGTGCACACGCTTCCCGTCTCGCGCGAGGAGGATCAGGATGGCGCGTGGACGGTGTGGTATAAGTATTGCCAAGGCGGATTCCACTATCACATGACGCCGGCCGAGCTCGTGCCGGGCGATCCGCAATTCAATCGCGTCAATGTGCCCGGCGACGGCTACATCATTTGGTGGCCATGGTACATGGCCGTGACCGCGGGACCCCGAGGGCCGATCGAAACGCGCGAAGGGGAGCAGCCGCTCTCGGATTTCCTCGCGTGGTTCGGCGATCCGACGTACTACAAGCTCGCGCACCGGCTCAAGCGCGCCCGACGCGAATCGGCCGAGCACCGCGCTCGCGGTGCCGGTGTGGAAGGCGGGCGATCCGAAAGTGAAGATCATGGGCCTCACGCTCGGCGCGAGCCGCACGGCGGTCGCGGCGGCCCTCGGCGATCCGGAGGACAGCACGCTCGCCGAGGGCATCTTGACGCTTCGATTCCCGAGCCGGGAGATGGAGGTCAAGTTCGGTCCCAGGTCGGGAGCCATCTCATCGCCGCAGGGCGATTGTCCAAGTCGATGTGTTGGGAGTGCATATCGGCAGCGGGCGCGAGGACGTGCTCTCCGGTTGGGGCGCGCCGCAATTCGTGAAAGGCTCGTGGCGACCTACGTGTTCGAGGGGTGGAACGCGGTGTTGACGCTCGACGGCGCGAAGGAGCACGTGCAGACGATCACGATCAGGGAGGGAACGGTCGTGAGATAATGAGGCGGAACTACCGGGAACCGATTGCCGGGAACCGGTGAGGAATGACAAAGCATGGTGTTACGACACTCCGCGATGTCGTAACACCATGCGTTGTTCATGCACACCGGTTCCCGGCAATCGGTTCCCGGCAGTCGCAGTTCAGTTCCTGCAGTTCCGTTCCTCCGGGTGCCTCACCGCATTCGCCATCGCCATCGATTCCTCCGCCACATCGAGGAACTGCACCGACGGCGGCATCGTCGGCGCCATCGTGATGCTCACCCATATGGCTCCTCGTTCGCACGGCATGATCCACTGTCCGCGCAGCGCATTCTCCACCACGAACCAATTCGTTGCGGCCGTGCACGCGCCGACTTTCGCGTGCAGGGAATCCAGCTGCGCAATGCGGTGCGACTTCGAGTGGTCGAGGTACAGATTCATCGACGCGAGTGAATCCGCGAGCGCGTCGCTCCACTTGATCACGAGGCGCGACACCTGGTCGCTGCGCGCGAACGAGCGCGGGTGCCGGCACCGGCGTTCTCCTCTCGAGCCCGCCGGTTCTCTTCAGCAGCGCGAACACCGAATCGCTCGCCGCGCTGTAGTCCGTGTACGTGCGATTCCCGAACGCGAACAGCCCCACGCCGTATTCCGGCAGCCAGATCATCAACGATCCGAATCCCGGCAGTCCGCCCGCGTGCGCCACGATGTGCGAAAAATTGCAATTGGCAACGATGCGCAGGCCAAATCCATAGCCCGGCGCGAAGAGCGTCACGTGCTTCGTGAGCGTGTCGTACGTGACCTGCGGCGGCCGCGTGCGGTGCATCTGCTGCATCTCGCGCAGCGAACTCCGCTTCACCGGCCCCGCCTCCGGCGCATCGCTCGGCGGCCACGCCGAGAGCATGTTCGCGATCCACACGCCCATGTCGTGCGGGCTCACGAGCATGCCGCCCATCGGACCGCCGGCGCCGTCGGGCAGCTGCGGCTCGAGCTTCCACGTGCCGTCTTCCCAGCGGTACCCGAGCGTGAGCTTGTCCTTCGGCACCATGGCGACTTCGAGCGTGCTCGACTTCATGCCCAGCGGCGTGAGCAGTCGCGTTTGCACGAATTGCCGGTACGGCATTCCGCTCGCGCGCGACACGATGCGGCCCAGGATCATGAACGCGTAGTTCGAGTATTCGTACGCCGTGTTGGGCGCGTGCGAGAAGGGAATGCCGTGCGCGATCATGCGACTCAGCGTGCTGTCGGCGATCGAGAGCTGCTGGTCGCCCCACGGATTGTCCTCGGGCCAGCCGGTGTCGTGCGACAGGAGCATGCGGATCGTGAGCGTCGGCGAGTCCTTTGTGGCGCGAAGTCCTTTCAGCTCGGGGATCCACTTTTCCGCAGGGTCATCGAGCGAAAGCTTGCCCTCATCGCGCAATAGCAGGATGCTGGCCGCCGTGAAGCTCTTGGTCATGCTCGCGATGCGGAACACGGAGTTCGTATCCACTGGCGACTTCGTCGCGATATCGCGCACACCGGCCGCGCCAATGTGGCCGAGCTTCCCGTCGATCACGATCCCCCACGCCGCGCCGGGGATGTGCTCGCGAGCCGCCATGGCCGCGAACAGGGAATCGATGGCCGGATACGCCGCGGCGAGCTTCGCGGCGCGATCGGGATCGGTGAACTGCGCAGCCGGGAGCTGCTGCGCGGCGCCTCGGGCGGCCGGAATGATGGCAGCGGCGAATAGCAGGCAACGAGCGAATCGGCTCATGTCAGGCCCGGGGCAGGAGAGGCGTGCGCGAGCGCCGAACATGGCCCGGGCTTGGGCGGGGTGCCAGAGGTTGACTGCAACTACCGGGAACCGGTTGCCGGGAACCGGTGTGGCATGACAACGCATTACATCACTTCATTGCGCGGTGCCGTTAGCATGGAATGCATTGTCATTCCTCATCGATTCCCGGCAACCGGTTCCCGGCCGTTAGAGGCCCCCCGAACATTCCCCGAGCCCCTTAGCCCTCCCCTTCCGCCACAATTTGTTGCAACTTCGAGGCTTACTGGTCAGAATTAGTAGGCACCTCTTACGCCCAAATGGTGTACATTTCCCCAATGCCTAACCGCCTCTTCCTCGCCGCGTTCACTCTGCTCGCCGTCTCGGCGTGCAGCGATGGCCCAATGGGCAACGCGCCGGTCGTTCCGCCGCCGACGTCACGGCACGCCGCTCGGGCATGATCCGCGGCACGGTGAGCGGCAAGACGATGACGGCCGAGTTCGTGCCGATGGGCGCGAAGCCGCGGTCGGGAAGAACAGCGCTGTCAGTCCGGCCATTTACGGCGGCACGACGACGATCGCGGTGACTGGCGAGTTCGTGAGTCTCATGGACAATGTGCCCGTCCCCGGTCTCCGCACGTGGACGTTCAACGTCCACATGCAGAATCTCCTGAGCGTTCCCGATCGGTTCGAACTACTCGGCGTCGAATGCCGACGCCCGCCGACACGAGCGGCGTGTTCATCGGCTTCACGACCCTGCCGATCGTGACGGCGACGCCGGGTGCCCCGGTCGTCGGATGCACGGTGAACGTCGGGAACTGGTCGGGCAAGCAGGCCTTCACGGCGCCGAACCAGCAGTTCTTCTGGTATCAGGACCGTCCGACGGCGTTCCAGGGGACGCCCGGCACCGACACGACGCGCAACCTGCCGTGGAAGTTCATCGGCACATTCGATCCGCCGTCCGGCGACACCGCGCACACATTCACGTTCGCGCTCGATGGTGAGCGCGGCGTGGCCGCCGCCGAACGACACCGCGTGGGCGTACAGCTACAGCGGCGCGACCGACTCGCTGCCCGACCAGTTCGCGAAGCCGCGATGGAAGACGCCGTTCACGCAGGTCAACGGCTACACAACGCTGGGCAGCGAGACGTTCAACATGGGCACCGATCTGGTGCTCACTGCCGCGACCGGCACCAGCTCCATTTATATCGCGCGCAACGATTCCATGGATGCGCCGAGGAGCGCCTCGATCTCCGTCGAAGGGAAGCTGCAGAACACCATCGCCGGCGTTCCGATACAGGCCGTGTTCGGTCTCGTCCAGCCTGGCGCCGGCGGGGATGCAGGCGGTCATCGGGATCTATGAGGACCACGTCGCGTTCGTGCACCTGGATCCGGTCACCGGCTTGTGGAGCGACGTCGCTACCCCGCAGCCTCGTTCAACGTGACTGCGACGCCTCTCACAAGTACCGGGTCAGGAAGGAAGGGTCGTTGAATTTGTATCTTCTCTGCGTCGATGGCCACGTGAAGGCCTTCCTGTTGCCGGGGGATGCCCGGCGACCTCACCCGATTTCGGCACCACCACCGAGTTCTTCGGCGCGCTTGGCAACGCCACCGCTGCGGCGAATTTCCACGTGACCACCGTCGCGTACACGCTCGGCTCCGACGGCGGCGGTTGCTGAGCGGCTTCTCGCGCAGGTCGTGACCACTCCGCCGATCTGAGTGGCCTGTAACTGCCGGGAACCGATTTCCGGGAACCGGCATTGCATGACAAAGCATGGTATTACGACATCGCGCGATGTCGTGGTGCCATGCGTTTTCATTCCTCACCGGTTCCCGGCAAGCGGTTCCCGGTAGTTCGCAGTAGCCGTTGTCGCCCCCACTGTGCGTGGCTACATTCCGCCGGATGAAGCGCACGCCCTTCCTCTTCGCGCTCACCGCTCTAGTCGGAGCCTGCAGCAGCACCCCAACGACTCCGTCCAGCATCATCCTCCTCGCGAACCCCCTGACGTGGGGCTTCGGGAACGTGAACCTCGGCGATTCCTCGGCGTACAAGGACTTCACGATCACCAACGCGGGCAATGCAGTCGACGACATCGTTCGCGAACGGATTGAGCGGACCGAACGCCGGTGACTACACGATCATCGCCGACGGTTGCGCCGCCGCGGGCGCCGTCGTCGCCAACGCCACGTGCACCATCAGGGTCGAGTTCACTCCCGTGAGCAGCATCGGCACGAAGAATGCGACCCTCGACGTCGTGGCCCAACCGGGCAGCGCGCACGTGCACGTGACGCTCAGCGGCACCGCGCTCCCGTAGCGGCAACAGCTGATGTCCGACTGGATCAACCGCTTCGCCGAACTCCCCGGCGTACGGCCGATCCGCCATCGTCGTGCTCCTGTTGTACATGCTGCAGGCCGAGCTCCGCTTCGGCGCGCGCGCGCGGGCTCATCGCGGCGGCGAATACGACCGGAAGAGCACGTGGGTCCTGTCTGCCGCGTCGCTCGTGCCGGTGTTCGGATTCGTCCTCGCGATGAAGGCCAACTCGCCCGGCTACGCGGGGTGGCTGCCGCATTGGTTCCGCGCCGCCGCGATCCCCGGCATGCCCGCGGCCGCGTGGACGGGCGTGGCACTCGGCGTCGCGGGTTTCGCGCTGCGGCTGTGGGCCGTGCTCACCCTGCGCGAGCGCTACACGAGAACGCTGCTCGTGAACGCCGAGCACAGAGTGTCGCGCGACGGTCCGTACCGGTGGGTGCGGCATCCCGGTTATCTCGGATCACTGCTGTGTCTGAACGGCGTCGCCATGGCGAGCGGGAACGCCGTGACCCTCGCCGCGAGTCTCGTCGCGACCCTCGCGGCGTACGCGTACCGCGTGAGAGTGGAAGACGCGATGCTCGTTGCCGCGCTCGGCCGGCCGTACGCGGAGTATCGCGAGCAGGTGCGGGCGCTGCTGCCGTTCGTCGGCGTGCGCCGGGGCAGGGGTGAGCGCCGGGGGCGCGGCGCGGGCACGGAGTGCGGCGGTTGTCGGGGCATCGGCGCGCGAGTAGATTCCGCTCCTTGCTCCGAGCCAGAGGAGCGGGACGTAGCGCAGCCCGGTAGCGCACCTGAATGGGGTTCAGGGGGTCGCGGGTTCAAATCCCGCCGTCCCGATTTGGATCAAGAGAAGGCCTCGCCACGATTCCGTGGTGAGGCTTTTTTCGCGCAACGCGTCTTTGAATTTTCGACCTGGCGAGACTCACAGCTGCACCCCGACCGGACATGCTTGGTCCTACAGGGCGAATGGCCTGGCGGCCCATCCGCGTCCGTCCAAGAGGACGAACGCCTGATCCTCATCTCGTATACCTAGCAATTCCCGGTTGCTAGTCGAGCAATATGATAGTGAAAACATTGCAGTTGACGCACGTAATTAGCACCCCTAAACATTCCGTGTGGCGCCCGGGGATGGAGGCGCAGTCACTCGTCACACGGGAAGAGCTTCATGGACTTCGACATCACGCAGGGCATCGCAGATCCTCGAACGCACGCCCGGGACGCTGAATGCGATGTTGCGCGACTCGGGCGCGGCGTGGATCGACGCGACGGAAGGGCCGGAAACGTGGAGCCCGTACGTCATCGTCGGACATCTCGTCCACGGCGAGCGCACGGATTGGATCCCGCGCGCGCGAGTGATCCTCTCTCAGGGTGCGAGACCGCCGCTTCACGCCGTACGATCGTTTCGCACAGTTCCGCGAGAGTCAGGGCAAATCGCTGGCCGACCTCCTCGATGAGTTCGCGCGATTGCGTGCGGAGAATCTCGCGACGCTCGCGGCCTGGCGGTTGACGGACACAGAACTCGCGCTGGATGGCGAGCATCCGGAGTTCGGCGCGGTCACGCTCCGGCAACTGTTGGCGACGTGGGTCGTGCACGACTTGGGACATATCGCACAAACCGCCCGTGTGATGGCGAAACAGTACCGGGACGCAATCGGGCCGTGGCGCGCGTACTTGCCCATCGTGACCCGATCAGATGGCCGCTGCGGCGATCAACGCCCCTCGCGCTCCGCATCATCGCTGAATGTCGTCCCACTCCTTGGAAACGGACTACCTCGTCATCGGCGCCGGCGCCGCGGGCTTGGCGTTCACGGATTCGCTGATCGCGGAGTCCGACGCCGAGGTCATCGTCGTGGACCGACGCGCCACGCCGGGCGGGCATTGGAACGACGCGTATCCGTTCGTCCAGCTGCACCAGCCGTCGCTCTACTATGGTGTGAACTCAATGCCGCTTGGGCCGGAGGCGATCCAGACGAGCGGACGCGAGGCGGGCATGTACGGCCGCGCGAGCGGCGCCGAGATCCGCGAATACTTCGGCCGCGTCATGAACGAGCGGCTCGTGAGATCGGGGCGGGTGAGATTCTTTCCCGAATGCAACTCCGACGGCGGCCGGCGCTTCGAGTCGATGGTTACCGGGTGACACGTACGAAGTTTCGGTGCGAAAGAGAATCGTGAACGCGACGTATCTCTCCCCTCGATCCCCGCGAATTCTCCGCCTCCGTTCGACGTAGCCGACGGGGTCGCGTGCGTGCCGGTGAACGAGATCGCCAACCTCGCAGAGTCAACCGGAGCGATTCGTCATCATCGGCGGCGGCAAGACGGCAATGGACGCATGCGTCTGGCTGCTCGAGCAGGGCGTGAGCGCGGATCGCATCCAGTGGATCAAGCCGCGCGACTCCTGGATGCGCAACCGCCGCTTCTCGCAGGCGGGAGAACTCGTCGGCACGCTGCTCAGTGGCGCCGCGTCGCAAATGGAAGCCGCCGCGCACGCCGAGTCAGTGAGGAGGATCTTTTCGCGCGCCTCGAGAGCGCGCGATCAGTTCCGCCGGGTGGACAAGAGCGTGCCGGCCACAATGTACAAGTCGGCGACGGTCGCCGACTGGGAACTCGAGTTGCTCCGCGGCATCACGAACGTCGTGCGGCTCGGCCACGTGACGCGCATCGAGCGGAACCGCATAGTGCTCGAGCGCGGCGAAGTGCCAACGAAGCCAACGCATCTCCACGTGCATTGCGCCGCCGACGGACTCCGGCGGCCGCCCGCGGTGCCGATCTTCGCGAATGACCGGATCACGCTGCAACCGGTGCGAGCGGGACTCCCCACGTTCAACGGGGCGCTGGTCGGATTCGTGGAGGCGCACCGCGACGATACGATCGAGAAGAACCGGCTCTGTCCGCCGAATCCGCTATTTCACTCGGCACTCGACTGGGCGCGTTCGACGCTCATCCAGGCGAGGGCCGATCGTGCAATGTCGAAGGAGCCCGACATACAAGCGTGGCTCGAGACGGCGAGACTCAATCCGTTTCGCGGGATACGCGCGAGGGCCGAGGATCCGGCGGTGCAGGCGGCCTCGCAGCGATTCAAGGAGAATGTGGGAGCGGGGCTCGCGAGGTTGGGAGAGTTGGTGGCGCGGGCCGAGGAACTGCCGGGAACCGATTGCCGGGAACCGGTGAGGCATGACAACGCATGGCATTACGACACTGCGCAATGCCGTAACACCATGCGTTTTCATGCATCACCGGTTCCCGGCAATCGGTTCCCGGCCGTCGTAGTTACTGCGTCGTCAGCTCGAACGCGTAATTCACCGAGTTCGTGTACTCTCCCACCACCACACCCGCATTGTTGATGCCGTACGCCTGCGTGGACGAGGCGCTCGGCGCCTGGATGATCTTGAATGTCGTGCCGGCGAGGAGGAAGCCGTACGATACTCCCGAAACGGTGCAGCTTCCGACGATCGTGCCGGTATCGTTTATCGAGTAGGGCGTGATCTGGTCGACGCCGCTCTGCGTGATCTCGGTGGGGGCAGTCGCGCCGTGCAGCCACACATACCCGTGCTGGTTGCTGCTGTTGTCGGTGTACTCGCCCACGATGTCGCCCAGCGCATTGATCCCCAGTGCCACCGACGAGGTGACGGACGGCGGCTCAATGTTGGTGAAGGTGCCCCCACTCAACTTGAAGGCGTGCCCGTTCGCGGACCCGCTCGGGAAGTAGGCGCCCACGATGGTGCCCGGACGCGTTCATCCCGTCGGCCTCCGTCGACGCCGCGCCTGGATAATCGAACTGGGAGTACGCGGTGCCATCGAAGATGAAGGCGTGAGCCACGCTGCCGACCGTGAAGAACCCTGCCACGTTGCCGCTGTCGTTGATCGTCTGCGGCGTGGTGTTGGCGGAGCTCGGGATGGTGGCCGTGAGATATTGCAGGAAGCCACCCTTGAGCTGCCAGCCGTACTGAATGCTCGTAACATTATCCACCACGACGCCGACCACCGTTCCCGAATCGTTGATGCCGGCGGCGTACGTCAGACTCCCCCCAGGCGGCCCAATGGTGACTGCGCTGTCGCCGATGACGGTGAAGTTGCTGCCTGGCCCCGTGGAGGAGGTGCTGCCGCACGCGGCGAGCGCGGCAGCGAGGGCGGCGGTCAGCGCGAGGCGGGGGATCGGCATCACGGATTCTCCTGGGGTGTGTCGCTGGAGTCTCTTACACCATACGCGCGTGAACGGCCGCGCGCTGTGGTAACGGCAAGGGCCGGGAACCGATTGCCGGGAACCGGTGAGGAATAACAACGCATGGCGTCACGACACTGCACGATGCCGTAATACCATGTGTTTTCATGCATCACCGGTTCCCGGCAATCGGTTCCCGGCCGTTGGTCGTATGGCGCGACCGCCCCGCCGCTCATAGTTTGGGCCCATGCCACAGGTAAGACCGCGCCGCTGGCCGCGCATTGTACTCATCGTTCTGGCCGTTCTCGTTGCCCTCTACGCGATCGCCGGTTTCTTCGTCGCGCCGGGGATCGTGAGAGCGCGTGCTCGTGAAGCAGGCGAGCGCCACGCTTCATCGCACGGTGACGGTCGCGCGCGTGCGCGTGAATCCATTCGCGCTCTCTCTCACGGTGGACAGTCTGCGCGTCGCCGACCGGGACACCACGACGCTCCTCTCGTTCGACGCGCTTCTACATCAACTTCCAGCTCGTCTCGCTCTTCAAGCGCGAATTCACATTTGCCGAGGTGCGCTTGGTGGGGCCGTACGCGCGCATCGCGATCCGCGCGGATGGCAAGATGAACATCTCGGACATCATCGACTCGCTGAACGCCGCGCCGAAGGAGCCCGAGCCGCCGAACCCTAAGCCGCCTCCGGTGCTCGCGATAACCGTACTGCACATCGAGAACGCGCACGTCGCCTTCGTCGACAGCTCGGCAAGTCGCCCGTTCGCCACGACCGTCGGACCCTGGTTCGTCGACCTGCGCGAGTTCGCCACGCGCAGCGACAGCCACAACCAATACTCGTTCGCCGGGCGCACGGAGAGCGGGGAGAAATTCTCGTTGGCGGGCACGTTCGCCATCGATCCCGTGCGGTCCACGGGGGAATTCTCCATCGACAGCATTCGCCTCGCCAAGTACGCAACTTTCTATGAGCGCGCGGTAGGCTTCGACGTGGCGAGCGGCCTGGGCGCCGTGCGCGCCAAGTACACGGTGGACCTCACGCCGAAGAAAGAGATCGTTCGTATCACGGAGGGAACGCTTCTCCTCGACCAGCTCGCGCTCGCGATCCGCGGGCTCGCCGATACCGCGATCGCGCTGCGGCGTCTCGAGATCTCGGGCGTATCGTGGACCCGTTGCAACACAATGCGCGCGTCGAGTCGGTCGCTCTCGCGGGCGGCAGAGTGAATGTCGCGCGCGCTCCGAACGGCACGCTCAACTTGAGCAAGCTCGCCGCGGCCGCTGACACGACGCCGAAGTCTGCGCCGGCAGCGCCTGCGTCACCTGGAAAGCCGGCGGCCCCGTGGCGCTGGTCGGTGGCGCGCGTTTCGCTCGACAGCTTCGCGGTGAACGTCACCGATTCCGCGGCCGGCCGCCCCGCGCACTTCGCGATCACCGGGCTATCGGTGCAGGCCGACGGCATCGCGAGCGACACGGCCGCCGCGACCCGCCTCCGCGCCGCGCTCACCTGGCAGGGCACCGGCACGCTCTCGTGCGCAGGGCGCGGTGAATATCTGGCAGAAGCGCGGCGAGCTCGCGATCACCCTCAAAGCGATGTCGCTCGCGCCATTCGATGCCTATCTCGCGCCGCGTGTGAAGCTCCTGATAAGCGATGGCGCGCTCAGCGCCACGGCGAAGCTGCGAGTGGATGTCGCCGACGCAAAGAAGCCGGACATCGTGTTCACCGGCGATGTGCGCGTCGACAAATTCGCGACAACGGACGATGTGGTCAAAGGTCCGTTCGTCTCGTTCGCGTCGCTCGACGTGAAGGGGATCGACTTCTCGCAGCGGAAATCCCAACTCGGCATCGCGTCTATTTCGCTCGACGCGCCGGATGTCGAGATCGCATTGCTCGCGAACGGTTCGCCGAGCACGAGCCTGATCTTCCCGGCCGACAGCGCGCCCGCGCCCGCGAAGCCGGATTCCGCGGCGCAGGCCGCGCCGAAGATGCACGTGTCCATCGGCGGCCTTAAGCGTCACGAACGGCCGCGTGGGCGTCGCGGATAGCTCGATCAAGCCACCGTTCTCGGTGACCGTCAACAAGATTGAACGTCACCACCGGAAAACTCTCCACCGACTCGATCGGCGTGGGCACGCTCGAAGTCACGGCGGCGGTGAACAACGCGGCGCCACTCACGGTGAAAGGGCGCATCAATCTCCTGAACCAGCGCGAGGGGAGCGAACTCACCGTCGGAATGCAGGGGATGGACATGGTGCCGCTCGGCCCGTACTTCGGGAAGCACGTCGGATACGGGATCGCCGCGGGAAAGCTGAGCCTCGCGATCAAGTACAGAGTCGCCGAGCGCCGTCTCACGTCGCACACGAAGATCACAATGCATGGCTTCGAGTGGGGCGCATCCACCAACAGCCCCGATGCCACCAAGCTCCCCGTGAAGACGGCCTTCACCGTGATGCGCGACCGGTCGGGGCGCATCGTGCTCGAGATCCCGGTGGAAGGGAATCTCGACGATCCGAGCTTCCGCCTCGAGCAAGTGGTCTACGATCAATTCAAGAGCCTGATCATTCGCATCGCGACGTCGCCGTTCGCGCTGCTGGGCTTGAGCAAGGGAGGAGGCGACGAGGATCTCACGTACGTCGAGTTCGCGCATGGAGCCCACGTGCTGACCGACGCCGAAAGAAGAAGCTCGGCGCGATCGCGAAGGAGATGCACGAATATCCGGGACTCAAGATCCAGATCGCGGGATCGGTGGATTCGACCGCGGACAAGAAGGCGGGCGATCTGCATGCGCTGGCCAGTGCGCGGGCGAAGGCGTGTCTCGATTATCTGGTTTCGGCGGGCAAGGTCGAAGGCGAGCGAGTGGTGATCGCGGGCGGGATGAAGACTGAAGGAGCAAGAGCGATCTTCTTGCCGCAGACCTAAAGGCGAACTACCGGGAACCGATTGCCGGGAACCGGTATGGCATGACAACGCATGGCATCACGACTTCGCGCGATGTCGTAACACCATGCTTCTTTATCCTCACCGGTTCCCGGCAATCGGTTCCCGGCAGTTCGCCCCCTTGCAATACTCGATCCGCCCACGCAAATCGAATGTCATGATCAATCGTCGAGAATTCTTCGAAAAGGCCGCGATCGCGGGTGCGGCGCTTCCGGTGCTCCAGAGCGCCGAGTCGCATCTCGCGCGCCTCTCCCGTCTCGCCCGCGAGTTCGCCGCGGCGCCGATCACATTCGCGGCGCTGCCGTTCGATCTGCACGACGTGCGATTGCTCCCGGGGCCGCAGCTCACGGCGCTCGAGATCAATCGGAAGTACATGCTCGCGCTCGATCCCGACCGGTTGCTCCACGTGTTCCGCGTGAACGCCGGCATCGCGAGCGACGCGAAACCGTATGGCGGGTGGGAAGCGCCCAACAACGAATTGCGCGGTCACTTCGTGGGTCACTACATGAGCGCGTGTGCGCTCATGGCGGCGCAGACGGGCGACGCCACGATCAAAGCGCGCGGCGATCTGATCGTCGCGCAGCTCGCGCCCTGCCAAGCCGCGCTCGGCGGCGGGTACCTGAGTGCGTTCCCGAAAGAATATTTCGAGCGCCTGGTCGAGCGCCGCCGCGTGTGGGCGCCGTTCTATACGTATCACAAGATCCTGGCCGGACTCGTCGACACGTACACGCTGGGCGGCAACGCGCAGGCGCTCGCGATGGCGAGAGGGATGGGCGATTGGGTGATCGCGTACGCCGAACCCATTCCGGACACGCAGTGGCACGCGCTGCTCAATACGGAATACGGCGGCATGAATGACGTGCTGCGCGAGCTCGCGCAGGCCACCGGCGACGCGAAGTATGCGAAGATCGCGAGCCGCTTCGATCAGGAGACGTTCCTCGCGCCGCTGGCTGTTGGGCGCGATGAACTCAAATCGGTCCACGCGAACACGAACGTTCCCAAAGTGCTCGGCGCCGCGCGATGGCACGAGATGACGGACGACGATCGTCCGCGCGCGATGAGCGAGTTCTTCTGGGAGGATGTGACCGAGCGCCGCGCGTACGCGACAGGCGGCACGAGCAATGGCGAGGAATGGCAGAACGAACCCGGTCAGCTCGCCGGCACGCTCAGCGGATACAACCAGGAGACATGCGTCTCATACAACATGCTGAAGCTCACGCGGCACCTGTTCACGTGGCGCCCTGACGTGCGCTACGCGGATTATTACGAGCGCGCGTACTGGAACGGGATCATGCCCACGATGGATCCCGCGAATGGCGAGAAGATCTACTACACGCCGCTCGCCGACGGATACTGGAAACTGTTCGGCACGCCGGAGCAGGGATTCTGGTGCTGCCAGGGCACGGGCGTCGAGAATTTCTCGAAGCTCGGCGACAGCGTGTACTTCCACGACGACACGGGCGTGTGGGTGAATCTCTTCGTGCCGAGCGAAGTGACGTGGGCGGCGAAGGGCGTGAAGATCCGGCAGGAGACGAAATTCCCTGTTGGCGATACGACGACGATCACAGTGCTCGCCGACAAACCGGTGAAGCTCGCGTTGCGCGTGCGCGTTCCGTACTGGACGCGCGGCGGCAGCGCGAGAGTGAACGGCAAACTGCTCACCGCGTTCGCGGGGCCGTCGAGTTGGCTCGTCGTCGATCGCGAATGGAAATCGGGCGACACGCTCGAGGTGACGCTGCCGATGCATTTGCATACGCACCCCATGCCCGACGATCACCGGATGCAGGCGATCATGTACGGACCGCTCGTGCTCGTGGGGCTCATGGGGAAGAAGGATCTCACGCCCGAGAATGTTCGCGCGAAACCCACGGCGCCGCGCACGATCCCCGAGTACCCGGACATTCCGGAGATCCACGCCGCGCCGATCAAGGCGCCGAGCGATGACCCGGCGAGTTGGCTTTCGCCGGTGGCGGGAAAGCCGCTCGAGTTCACCACGGTGGGGCAGGGGACGGCGATGACGTTCGTGCCGCTGGTGAATGTGTTCGGGGAGAGATACGCGGCGTATTTCAGGATCGAAAGGACCTGAACTACCGGGAACCGATTACCGGGAACCGGTGATGCATGACAACGCATGGCATCACGACATCGGCGAAGTCGTGATGCCATGCGTGTTCATGCCATACCGGTTCCCGGTAATCGGTTCCCGGTAGTTATTTCTTTCCCCCAGCCTTCTCTATCGCCCCCATAAGCGTCGCGAAATTATAATCCGCGTCGTGCCGCGCTCCGTTGATGTAGAACGTGGGCGTGCCGTTCACGCCGCTCCTTATTCCACTCGAGAAATCGTCGTGCACGCGCGCTCGATGCGTGCCATCCGCCAGCTCGCGTGCCACGCGATCGGCGTCGAGTCCCACTTCGCGCGCGCCGTCCAGCAGCTCTTCATCTTCGAGCGTCTCCTGGTGCGTGTAGATCCAGTCGTGCATCGCCCAGAATTTCCCCTGCGCGTCCGCCGCTTCGGCCACCTCGGCCGCGTGCTCGGCGTGCGGATGCACCTGCGTGAGCGGGAAATTCCGGAACGCGAATCGTAGTTTGTCGCCCAGGCGCTTCCGCACTTCCTGCACGATCGGGAACGCACGGCCGCAGTAGGGACATTCGTAGTCGCCGTACTCGAGCAGTGTCACGGGCGCCGTGTCCGGCCCGATGAGGTGATCGCGCTTCGATACCGGCACCGTGAGCTGCACCACCGATGCGCGTCGGGTCATGACGTCACCTTCGCCGTCAGCGCGTCGAGCGCTTTCAGAATGCCGTCGGCGCCGGGATTCACGTCGATCGGCGACACGTAACGCCAGCGGATCACGCCGTTCGCGTCGATCACGAACAGCGCGCGCTCGCTCGTGCCGTCCTTCGTATGGTAGACACCGTACTGTCGAGCGACCGCACCCTTGGGCTCGAAATCCGCGAGCAGCGGGAACTGGTATTTGCGGTCGCCCGTGAACGCGCGGTGACACCACATGCTGTCGACAGAAATGCCGACGAGTTGCGCGCCCGAGCGCTCGAACTCGGGCAGCACTTCGTTGTACAGAGCCAGCTGGTCGCCGCACACGGGGCTCCAGTCGGCCGGATAGAAGACGAGGATCACCGGCTTACCCCGCAGACTGC
Source organism: uncultured Gemmatimonadaceae bacterium (assembly GCA_963732065.1). Lineage (GTDB taxonomy): Bacteria > Gemmatimonadota > Gemmatimonadetes > Gemmatimonadales > Gemmatimonadaceae > DATKOH01. Next base: position 296,347 of record CAVSYH010000003.1, read on the forward strand.
GCAGCGACATGCGCTTGCCGTCGGCGGTGGCGAGCTCGAAATCGGGCGCCGGCTCGCCCACTTTGGCTGATTGCGACATGGAATACTCCTGATCGAAGTCCGTCAGTATTAGTATAGCGTCGGCGCGCTATACACAAACTGCCGGGAACCGATTGCCGGGAACCGGTATGGCATGACAACGCATGACGTCACGACATGGCGCGACGTCGTAACACAATGCGTTGTCATGCATCACCGGTTCCCGGCAATCGGTTCCCGGTTGTTCAATGTTCTAATGAACACCAACCTTGCCTTATTCGCAGGTACTGATATCGTGGACCCCGACCTCCCTCGAGAGGAGTGAACGATGTCTATCTCGATCGATGAGACTCGCCGCCAATTCCTCGTCGCGGCGGCCGCGGCCATCGCGGCCGCGAGACTTGGCGAGTTCGATCTTGCCGGGAGCGCAGGCGGCGTGATCCGCGCGGCGAGCACGCCGCTCGGCCCCGTAAAGCAGATCAATGCCGGCGTCCTCAACGTGGGCTACGTGGAAGCGGGCCCCGCCGGCGGCCGCGCGGTGATCCTGCTGCACGGCTGGCCGTACGACATCCACGCGTTCGACAATGTGACTCCGTTATTGGCGGCCGCGGGCTTCCGCGTGATCGTGCCGTATCTGCGCGGCTATGGCACCACGAAGTTCCTCTCGAACGACGCGTTCCGCACCGGCCAGCCATCGGCGGTGGCGATGGACATTGTCGCACTGATGGATGCGCTCAAGATCCAGACCGCTATCATCGGCGGCTTCGACTGGGGCGCGCGCACAGCGAACATCATCGGGGCGCTCTGGCCGGAGCGCTGCAAGGCAATGGTGTCGGTGAGCGGCTATCTGATCGGCAGCCAAGCATCCGGCAAGGTGCCGCTGCCGCCGGCCGCGGAGCTGCAGTGGTGGTATCAGTTCTACTTCGCGACCGACCGCGGCCAAGCGGGATACGACAAGAACCGGCACGATTTCAACAAGCTCATCTGGCAGCTCGCGTCGCCCAAGTGGCGCTTCGACAATGCCACGTTCGATCGCACGGCGGCATCGTTCGACAATGCGGATCATGTTCGCATCGTGATCCATAATTACCGCTGGCGGCTCGGGCTGGAAAAAGGCGATCCGAAGTACGACGCGATCGACGCGCAGCTGGCCAAGTTGCCGACGATTGCCGTGCCTACCATGACCCTGGAAGGCAATGCGAACGGTGCGCCGCACGGGGACGCGAGCACCTATGCCAGCAAGTTCACCGGCAAGTACGCGCACAAGGCGATCGACGGCGGCATTGGGCACGATCTGCCGCAGGAAGCGCCGAAGGCGTTTGCGGATGCGATCATCGAAGTGGCGGGGTGGTGAAGTACTCAACTACAGGGAACCGATTTCCGGGAACCGGTGTGGCATGAGAACGCATGGCATCACGACATCGCGCGAGGTCGTGATGCCATGCGTTGTCATGCATCACCGGTTCCCGGCAACCGGTTCCCGGCTGTACTAACGGTCCCGCCTCTTCACTTGAGCGGCGGAAACGACGACGGCGGCACCATTCCATTGAGCCGCATGTAATTCGCGAGCTGGCTGTAGTGATCGGCGAGGTCGAGCACGAAGATCTGCACCGCGCGGACTCTCACGCTCTTTCGCCCCGAGCCCGGCGGACCGGCGGCGATCGAGTCGGTGAGATTCGCGTCGTTCACAGCCGCGAACGCGCGATGGCAGAACTCGAGCGACGCTTTGAGGCGAGCTACCAGGGTGTCCTTCGGCCACTGAGCCTTGATCGTGTCGGCGAGTGAATCTCTGGCGGTCATCGGCGGCGTCAGGCCACCGAAGCGCGAACAGAGCAGATAGTTCGCGGCCTCGAGATGCTGCGCGATGTATCCGATCGTCTGCTGTTGCGGCGTCGGACGGAACCCGAACTTGCTCGCCGGAATCGAATCGAAGGCTGTTTTCAGCCACCCGCCGTACAACATGGCGGAGGTGTGCATGGTTCCCGTGATCACCATGCCTGGGCCGCTGGGCACGGGCGCCATCGGCTGTTGCGCGAACAGCATTGTTGGAGCGCCGAGGACGAGTGCCGCCGCAATGGCGCGCGTGCGAATCATTGGGCCTCCGGGGATTGTCACATGGCGTGAGCAAGCCGGGAACCGATTGCCGGGAACCGGTGAGGAATAACAACGCATGGCATCACGACATCGGGCGAAGTCGTGATGCCATGCGTGTTCATGCCATACCGGTTCCCGGCAATCGGTTCCCGGTAGTTAGCAGTTAGTGCCCCGGCTTCGCCATCTTCGTCGGATCATCCGCCGGATTCACGTACGTGAGCGCGAACGGGCCCGTCGACGTCACCTGCACGATCGTGGGGCCTTGGGCGCGTGCGTAGTGGTGCATGGTCGCCGGGATGCTCCCGCTCTGGCCGACCATGAACATCTTCATGTCGGCGGTCTTCACCGTGTCTCCCATCCCGACCATGAACATGCCCGAGATGACCTGCACGCTTTCCATCGTCGGGTGGAAGTGCGGCGCGATCGTGTAGCCATCGGGCAGCTTGAGCTGGATCACGAACGGTCCCGCTTTCGACGGGTCGCCCGATACGACGGCCATCTTCGCGCCGGCGGGGAAGACTGGCGGCGCTGGTCCCCATTTGAGTGCGGGTGCGGCGGCGGGGGCGGCTTGCGCCGAGAGGGCGGCGCCGGCGAACAACAATGTCGCGGCGAGAATGGAACGTCTCATGGTAGCCTCGTGGTTGAGGTTGGTGCGACAGCACCTATTTATACCCTATTTGATAGGGGATGGAAAGCGTCCGAACGGCTGACTGCCGGGAACCGGTTACCGGGAACCGGTGAGGCATGACGACGAATGGTGTCACGACATCGCGCGTGGCTGGGAGGGCGTAAGTTGTCGGGGGCGCCGGTTCCCGTTTCGAATGGAGCACTCGATGAGTGATCGCTGGTCGCGACGGGATTGGCTCAAGACACTGAGTGCCGCCAGCGCCAGCGCCTTCATGCCGCTGGGAAAAATGGCCGCCGAACTCGTCACGCCGCTGAAGGCCAGCGTCTCGGCGGCGCCGCGATATTCCTCGGGCGCGATCATCGATCTGCATTCCACGAGCGACGTGTTCACCCCGCCCAGGGGCGATTCGTGGATGAAATTCAGCTTCGACTTCCCCGAGCCGGCCGTCGCGTTCGGTGGGCACCGGTTCAGCTTCTTGCTGTTCACCGCGGAGAACACGTACGGATTGCACTTGCCGAGCATGCGCGCCGAGGGGAACGGCGAGGCGCTCGTGCTCACGTGCGACCGGCTGGTGTTCGCGGGCGGGCAGCAGGAATTGGCGGGACAAGTGCGCGCGGAGTTCACGCGAACCGGGTCCACGATCGAGTGGACGATCCGCGCGCAGATGGACGGCCCATCAGGAGCGTCACGACCGTGATCCGCGATGTGCCGCGCGGCAAGTCTCGCTCGCCGGCGGAGCGCTGAGAGATCACGGCGATGACGATGTGATCGGCGGCTATCCTTTCTGCGCCGGCGATCTGCACGGCGACGAAGTGCCGGCGAGCATGAGCACGCCGGTGGCCGCGGTGCAGGCGGGGGATCGCGACGTCTGGTGGATCGATTCGCGCGACGATCGCGTGCGTCCCAAGCGGTACTATTTCCAGGCGGGCGAGCGCGCGTATCGCGTGGAAGCCGTGTACGAGCACGACGGCTGGCGCGACGATACGCAGGTCACCGTGCCCGCGTGGCGCATCGGTCGCGCGCCGTCGCTCGACGCCGCGCTCGACGCGCACTGGGACCAGACCGAGCGCGCATTCGGTCTCGATGTCGTGGGACAAACGCACCGACGTGCCCGCGTGGATGCGCGACATCGCGCTCGTCGTGACGCTGCACGGCATGCACTACACCGGATTCATCTTCAACGATTTCACCCAGCAGCTCGCGATCCTGAAATGGATATCGGAGCGCATCCCGCCGGCGCGCGTGCTTGTGTTCCTGCCAGCGTGGGACGGCCGCTACTACTGGGATTATCCGAATTACACCGTGCCCGCGCGCATGGGTGGCGAAGGAGCTTTCCGCGCGCTCATCACCGGCGCACGCGCACTCGGATTCAAGATCATGCCGATGTTCGGTACCAACGCCGCGAACCGGAAGCAGCCCGTGTGGCGAAATATTGCCGCGGCGCAGACGCAGAAGATCGACGGCAACGCGTACGACATCTCATGGGTGGACTGGAACAACGACCGCCATCAGGACGGGTGGCTCGCGATACATGAACCTCGGCGCCAATGCGTGGCGCAATCATCTCGAGGGGCGCATTGCGGAGACGATCGAACGATACGAGGTGGACGCGTATTTCCTGGATATCGTGGGCGGACACGTGAACAGCACGAACGGCGACATGCACGAGGGCACGCGCCGGTTGGTGAAGAACTTGCGCGAGAAATTCCCGAATGTCGTGCCCGTGGGGGAGATGCCGTACGACGCGCTGCACGGGTTCATCCCAATGTACCAGGCGGGATTCTCGCCGCGCTGGCTCAAGTACTCACGATACTATCAGCACCTGAGCAGCCCCGCGCCGGGGCGGGGCAGCAGCGGCGTGCACGAGTCGGGGTTCTCAAAGTTCGACGTGCAGACGCTGAGTCTCACGTCCGATCGGATCCCGACGCTGCAAGTGGTGGACGACACGTTCACGAAGCACAGGTCGGAGATGGACGCGATCATCGCATTGGCCAAGATGCGGGCGCGAGTGGGCTAGATCGTCGCGCGGCCGGTCGCGACGACGGCCCCGGCTAGGCCGCTTTCGCTCAAACCGCTTCGAGCCTCGCGGCTGAACTGCGCCGCGAGTCTCTCGCTTTTCGCTGCCGCGGCTGCGCCGGGGCCGTCGCCGCTCCCTCCCCTCGATCTCGTCTCGCGCGGGCTTTTCCCAAAGCTTACTTCTTCGCGCGCTGATGCCGTTCACGCGGTCTCCGTCCCATCCGTTCGATCCGTCAGATCCGTTCAAAACATGAACCGTGATCTGTACTGGCCTCGCTGGAATCGATCGGCGCGTCGCGCTTCGGCCGTTCCCAAAAAAATCAGAGGTAGTCGCGCACACGAGCCTTCCACGCGCGATGAAGTATCCGGATGATCCGTATCATCCGGTTGATCCGGTCGAAACTTGAACCTTGATGTCAGTCCGGCCTAGAATGATGCCTCGGGCAACCGGCCGTTCGTTATTGCCCCGCGATCGGCGCCGTCAGGATCCGGAATCCGTCCTTCGTGAGCCCGTACACGAGCACCACGTAGCGATGTCCGGCATCGACGGTGATCGATGTCGTGGGCCCGGGCTTCAAGCCGTTGCAGTTCAGCAGCCCGAATCCGCGCTTCGCCGTGATGATGCCCAGCGTGTGCGTGCCGGGTGTCACGCCGAAGTTGATGTCAGTGCCGAGACCCGTGGGATGCGTGTTCTTGGGGAACACCGTCGTGAGCGGGCACACGCCGTCGATCATGAGATACAGTCCAGGCAACGAATCGGCATTCACGTTCGACTGGAGCACGACGAGCAGTGCTTGGCCCGCGGGGATGATGCGCAACGAGTCGCGATAGGAGTTCTTGCGCTTCCCTCCTTCGACGAGGTCCGGGTAGCCGATCGAGCCGACCATTGACGTCGGCCCGGGTGCGACGGTGATCTGGTCGTCGGGCTCATAGAAGGCGTGGTCGATGTTCGTGCCGTACGGGAACGCCGCTTGCTTCGTTCCGGCGGGGAACATCCAGAGATTGCTGCGCGGCGCCGCAGAATCGCCCGCGCGCGGCGACACGTAATCGGAGATCTGGCCGTACGCCAGATTCTTGATGAGCGGCTGAGTGGCCGAGTCGGGGCGCGACACGTCGTACAGGTCCACCGGACCGGCCGGCGTGCCGTTGATCTCGATCATGTTCGCGACGCGGATCTTCCCCGTGGGCGGCCCGTACTTGTGCGCGGCAGGGGCGAAGGGGTGAAGCGTATCCGCGAACTTCTTGTTGAGCGCATCCATCGCCGAGTCGATCTGCGATTTCGAGATCGACTTGGCATCCTTCGCAGCCTTCTGCGAACACGCGACGAGCGCGATGAGGAGCACCGGAGACCACTTCATGCTTTTACTCTAAGTGCGACTGGCGAATTCGTCCAGTGCCGTTGTCCTAGCTGACTGCCGGGAACCGGTTGCCGGGAACCGGTGAGGCATGACAACGCATTACATCACGACACGGCGAGAGTTGTTCCCAAGAAACAGCAACAGCAGTCGCGCGCTCGACCCCTCCATGAGCGATCAAGTATCCGATCGATCCGCATCATCCGGTTGATCCGGTCGAACCTTGAACCTTGATGCGAGTCCGATCCCATAGGTGTATCATTCGGAACAGTCCTCTCTCGAACCCGGAGGATCACGAATGCAACTCACTTCCACTGCCTATCAGCCCAGCAAAGCCCAGATCTGGGCCGGCCGGATAATCACAACGCTCGTCGTATTGTTCCTGCTCTTCGATTGCCTCACCAAGATCCTGCAGGTGCCCGCGGTGCTCGCCGCGTCGGCGAAGAACGGATTCTCTCCTGCCTACATCTTCGGCATCGGCATCACACTGCTCGTCTGTCTCGTGCTCTACGTCTTCCCGCGCACCGCCGTGCTCGGCGCGCTGCTCCTCACCGGTTATCTGGGCGGGGCCACCGAAGCGAACTTCCACGCCGGCATGCCGGTCGGGTTGAGCCTCCTTCCGGTCGTGCTCGGCGTTCTCGTGTGGGCGGGACTCTGGCCACGCGAGCCGAGACTGCGGGAACTGCTGCCCACCCGAGCGGAGCTATCACCATGACTCACACACCTGACTGGCGCCTCGCGGCAGCGCTCCTCGCGTTCGGCGCGGTGTTGCTTCCCGTCGCCGATGGCGACGCCACGCACGATTGGCCGCGCTTCGGCTTCGACGTCGCCGGATCGAACGCGTCCACGGCGCCCGCCGGCATCGCCGCGAATGACCTGAGCCAACTGCGCGTGCGACACATCACGCTGCCCGGCACGGTGGACGCGTCGGCCATGTATCTGCATGGGGTGCAGGTGCGCGGCGCGAGGCGTGACGTGTTCTTCGTCACCACGTCGTACGGCATCACCGCCGCGATCGACGCCGATTCGGGCATGATCCTCTGGCAGCATTCGCCGGCCGACTACGACACGTGGGTGGGTACGGCGCAGGTGACCACCGCCACGCCCGCGGCCGACGCGAGCCGGGCGTTCATCTACGCGGCGAATCCCGGCGGCACGATCGAGAAGCTGTCAGTGACCGACGGCAGTGCCGTGTGGAGCACTTCGATCACGATGCTCCCGCGCCGCGAGAAGATCGCGAGCGCCATCAACGTGTATCGCGGCCATGTGATCGCGACGACGGGTGGTTACATTGGCGACGCCGCGCCGTATCAGGGGCATGTCGCGATCCTCGACGCCGCGAGCGGGAAGTTGCTCAATGTGTGGAACTCGCTGTGCAGCGAGAAGGCGGCATTGATCGCGCCGAGTTCGTGCGGCGAGAGCGGGAGCGCGATATGGGGACGCACGGGCGCGGTGGTCGATACTACGACGGGCAACTTGTTCGTCGCCACCGGCAACGGTCTGTGGGACGGCACATACCACTGGGGCGACGCCGTGATCGAGCTGTCGCCGGACGCGTCGCGCATACTCGGCGCGTACACGCCGACGAACACCGATCAGCTCGACAGCTCCGACCAGGACCTGGGCTCGACGAGTCCCGTGCTGCTCGACGGATGGGTAGTGCAGACCGGGAAGGACGGCGACGTGCGGCTGCTCGAGTGGAAGAAGTTCCGCGCGTTGCCGCCGCACACGGGCGGGCGAATCGCAGAAGGAGCGCACGCCGAGTGGCGCGAAGTTGTTCGCGTCACCCGCGGTGTGGCACAGCGGCGGCGCGACGTGGATCTTCATGGCCGATAAGGGCGGCACCGAGGCGTTCACATTCGCGAACGAGAAGCTCGAGTTGAAGTGGAAGAATGCGAACGGCGGCACGAGCCCGGTGATCGCGGGGGGACTGCTGTACGTGTATGACGCGGACGGCAGGCTGCGCGTGTACGAGCCGGCGACGGGCGCCGTGCTCGCGACGCTGGAATGCGGGAAGGGACACTGGAACAGTCCGATCGTGGTGGACGGGCGCATCGCGATGCCGGAGGGAAGTTCGAACGGCATGCGACGAGCGGCACAATGACCATATGGCGGGCGCGATAGTTACGACGTCGCGCCGCCGGTCGCGGCGACGCCCCCGGCTAGGCCGCTTTCGCTCAAACCGCGCGTGGGGTCGTCGCGCCGCCGGTCGCGGCGACGCCCCCGGCTAGGCCGCTTTCGCTCAAACCGCGCGTGGGGTCGTCGCGCCGCCGGTCGCGGCGACGCCCCCGGCTAGGCCGCTTTCGCTCAAACCGCTTCGAGCCTCGCGCAGACGACGCGCGAGTCTCTCGCTTTTCGCTGCCGCGGCTGCGCCGGGGGCGTCGCCGCTCCCTTGCTCGATCTCGATTCGCGCGAGCTGTTCCCAAGTCTCATTTCTTCGCGCACGGAAGCTCTTCACGCGGTGTCCGTCCCATCCGTTCCATCCGTTGGATCCGCGTCAAACATGAACCGTGATCTCCGCGCGCCAACCGGCACATCGCGGCCGCATGGAGATCACGGTTCATTTCGTACGGGGATCTCACGGATGGAACGGATGGGACGGAGACCGCATCGACCGGGTCTCAATTCGTGATCGTGACGCCAACGTTGGGGAAGATCGCGACGTTGCCAGACGCATCGGTGACGCGCGCGGTGAGAATGTGGGGGCCGTTCGCGTAGTGCGCGGTGTTGAGCACGTACGTGAAACCCAGGTTCGCCGACGCGTTGGGGAAGACGGTTTGCACGTCGGGGCGGGAGGTGCCGTAGGTCGCGGTGCCGTCGATCACGCCGTCGACCGTGATCTGCACGCTCGCGACGCTCACGTTGTCCATCGCCCATCCGATCACCGTCGCGTTAGCCGCTGACGGTCGCACCCGACGCGGGCGCGTTCACGGCGCCGAACGGGGTACCGATATCGGGGTCGGCGCCGTCTGCGTGCAACTCGTAGATGATGCTCCGCGCCGCGCGGTAGTCGCCGTCGATCACGTAGTAGTCGCCTTGCGTCGTGAATCCGGGGCCGATCGTGAGCGACATGAACTCCGAGAAATAGTTGGTGCCGTCGCCCGTGGCGCCGCCGGGGCCCGGATTGTAGAAGCCCACTGCATACGGGAGCAATGACGGCACGTATACCGTGAGTCCGACGTTCTGCTCGTTGACGTAGGCGCCCCACAATTCCGAATCGAGCACGAGCCCGCCGCCACCGCCGACGCGCGGGAATTGCGAGACACTCGTCGCGCCGCCGGTGAAGGGCGCGCTGCCGCCGTAGGTCACGAAGCGGCTGTAGTCGGCGTTCGCATACACGGCGGGGATCTCCTGGTGCGCGTTGGCGTGCGAGTCCGTGCCCACGTGCGTGATGATGAAGTGCACGCGGAACGCGTTCGCGTGGCCGGCGATGGGGGAGACGGTCTGCTCGATGAGCACGTCGGCACCCACGGGATGCGTGGGTCCGCCGCCCTTGTCGTCGGGATACCACTGAAACGGCTGCACCTTGGTGTAGAGACTCGCGGCTCCGCGAGTGAGACTGAGCGTGGGCGCGCCGTGCTCATAGCGGTCGCCGGCCTGCACTGGATCCCAGCCGAACATGCCGGCGCATCCGCCGCAGGAATCGTACGCCGCATTGCCGTCGTAGAGGCCGATCTGCACCTCGCGCCCCGGATCGTGCGCGTTGACGACGTTCACGCCGTTGTCGCTGAGCTCGATGATGCTCCCGCCCCACGCGGTATCGAGCCCGATGCGGAACGTGTCGCTGGCGGTCGCATTCTGCAGGTAGAGGGTGGATCCCTGCTGATAGGTGGTAGTCACGAACGATTCCGGCGGCGCCGGCGCCGAGGGCGAGCTGGAGCAGGCGGCGAGCATGAGCGCGAGCAGCGTGTTGAGTCTCATGCTGCATTGGTCGTCGCGAGTGGCCGAACATATGACACCTAGCGCCCGTCGCCATCGGTATATCCGATCGGGCATCAAGGTTGAAGTTTCGACCGGATCAACCGGATGATCCGGATCGGTCGGATACGCTAACGCACCCATGGGATCGCGTGCGAGCGAAGTGATCGAACTGTTGTAAACAACAAGGCACCGCTATTCTGCGCTGACGGAGTTGGATCAGGCGCGTCGAGGTATCCGATCGATCCGGATCATCCGGATGATCCGGTCGAAACTTCAACCTCAATGCCAGTTTGGCGTCGATGCGCGTGACGGGCGTGCGGGATCAGCCGAACACGTACCTCGGATACGTCCCGCGCGCCGCGGTCGGCGCCGCGAGATCGATCTCGAGCGTCGCGAACGGCGTTTCGCGCGACGTGGTCGCGAGGATCTTGCCGTCGGGTGAGATGATCCAGCCCGCTCCACCGGTCGCGCCGGTGGGGTCGATGCGGTTCGACGAGAGGCAGTACGCACCCGAGCGCACGGCCGCCACCACTCCGGCGGCCATCCACTTTGGTGTGGTGGCCGCGGCGGTGGCGCGAGGGCACAGGATCGCCTGTGCGCCACCTTCGCGTACGCGGCGTAGCTCTCGAGCGCCCACAATTCCGTGCAGATGTTCAGGCCGAACTGGATCGCGCCAAAATGGTACACGGGGAATTCGGCGTCACCACGGTCGAACCATTTTGCTTCCCAACCGCCGGCCTCATCAGGCAAGAAATGCTTGCTGCGCAGGGCCGACGCCGCACCCGCGCTCGCGATGTAACCTTCGTTCAATCGCCGCCCATCACGAGTCACCGGGCGTGTGCACACGACGAACCCAGCGCACAACTCGGGAAGACGCGCGAGCAAGTCATTCCCCTTCTGCTCCGCGGAGGTCCAGCGAGCCGCATCGAATCGTTCCGTCTCCCACAACGGCTCGACCATCGCGAACTCGGGAAGCAGCACGAGTTCAGATTCTTGGCGATCGGTGTGAGCGCACAGCTTGGCCCAGGCTGACGCGAACGCGACGGGGTCGTGAGGGAGTTCGCATACGGTGACGCGCATGGCCGTGAGCTTGCCATCCACGGCGGGTTCACGCAACACGGCGACTACCGGGAACCGATTGCCGGGAACCGGTGATGCATGACAACGCATGACATCACGACTTCGCGCTATGTCGTTAAGGAATGCGTTGTCATGCCACACCGGTTCCCGGCAATCGGTTCCCGGCCGTTGCAGTTACGCTTCTGCCATCTCCGGCACCCGACTCCATTCGGTCTCGATTTCACTTGCCGTCCGGAATTGTTTATCCGGATCCGTCGCGTACCATGACTTCATGTACTCCAGCCCCGATCGGTGGGCCTCTTCAGTGAACGCTTGCAACGCGTCCGTCACCCACACGAGATCGAATCCCTTCTGGAACGCATCGGCGCTCGCGTGTCGAGCGCAGCAATCGGTGTGCAGCCCCGTGATGTAGAGGCGCGTGATGCCGCGGTCGCGCAGCAGCCGCTCGAGGTCGGTGGAAGCGAACGCGCTGTAGGTGTTCTTCTCCAGCACGAGATCATCCGGGCCCGGACGTAGGTCGTCGACGATCTCGGCGAGCTTCGTTCCCTTCATGGAATGCGGTGGCCACTTCTTGAGCTCGCTGTCGTCCGGCGTATGCGCGTCGGTCGCGTACACGACGAGCGTGCCGTTGTGACGGGCCGCGTCGAGCAATCGGCTCAATCGCGGGATGATCGCCTGGGCGCGCTCCTGGTACTCCGCGCCGCCGGCGCCGGCAATGACTCCGGAAGGGAACACGAAGTCGTTCGCCATGTCGATCACGAGCACTGCGCTTCCGTTGTGCATGGTGCCTCCCATTGTTCTTCGTGCGCGATCCGGGTGGCCGATTGGGCAACGCCAGAGGCCGGCGGATGTGCCGGTGCTCTCCCGGACCGTTGGCGCGCTTGGCGCGCCGGAGGTGAGATAGGGTTCGAAGGATATTGTTGGGACCGGAGAGATGCACGACTCGGAAATGTCACGAGTGAGTAGTTCTTACTACCGGGAACCGGTTGCCGGGAACCGGTGTGGCATGACAATTGATTACCTAACAGCGAGTACCCCCCCGCGCGCCAATGCCCTTCACGCGGTCTCCGCCAGATCCGTTCCATCCGTTCGATCCGTTTATAGCATGAACCGTGATCTCCGCGCGCCCGCAACGTGCCGATCGGCGCGAGGAGATCACGGTTCGAGTTCTACACGGATTGGACGGAGACCGCATCGACTGAATTCCGATCGAA
>CAVSYH010000004.1:0-3570 GCA_963732065.1 uncultured Gemmatimonadaceae bacterium
CGCGCGGCGCACTCACCGTACGTCGCGCACCGCCGCCGGGGCAAGCGAGCACCGAAATGTTGCCTTCCAGACACGCCCGGCCATCTTCCCTCATAGAGCGCGATCGCGCAGAGCCGCTCCATCGCATCACTCGAGAACCGCATGCTCACGATCTGCATCCCGTCGTTCGACGAAGCGCCAACGATCGGCATCGTCCTCTGGCGCCTGCGCAAGGTGTTCGAGATCGATCCGCGCGAATACGAAGTGGTCGTGCTGGACGACGGGAGCACCGACGCCACCGCCGAGACGCTCAAGCAATACGCGCGTGTGATGCCGCTCACGGTCATCGGCATGCCGAGCGGAAGGGATATCCAGCAGCGCTCGACGCGCTCGTGCGCGCCGCCGCCGCGCGCACGCGCTATCCGCGCCGCGACGCGCTGGTGTTCATGCAAGGCGATCTCACCGATCTCCCGGGGCGGAGCCCGGAGCTCTTTCGCCCCTTCAATGGCGGCGCGGATCTGGTCGTGGGCGAGTCGGCTGTGCCCACCGGCGCACCACCCGCCATCCTCCGGCTGCGCCGCCTCGCGCTCTGGTTCCTGCGCCCGCTCGGACGCACCGCCGGCGTGACCGATCCGCTCGGCACAATGCGCCTCGTGCGCGTCGCCGTCGCGCGGGAAGCGATCGAACGCGCAGGCAACGCGCCGCTCGTCACCGCACCGGGCTGGGCCGCGAACGCAGAGCTGCTCGCGTGCTTCGCCCCGCTCGCGCGCCGCGTCGAGGCGGTCCGAGCTCGCCGCGCCGCGCTACGACCTCCGGCAGCGCGACACGCGCGTGCGTGCGTGGGGCTCGGCGCTCGAGCTGTTCCGGTTCGCGCGCGCGCAGCGCGCCCCCCGGGTCTCGTGATCCACGCGCACGCCACGCGCCGCGCACTGCTCTCGCTCGCGATGCTGGGCCGCCGCGTCCGCCGCGGCGCAGGACTCACCCGCCGCCGGGCAACGTGCGCGTCGCCGACCTCCCCTTCGGCGTCGGCGAGAAGCTGGAATACCATGTGACCCTCGGCGGCATCGGCGTGGGCAATGGTTCGATGGAGATCACCGGCTGGGATTCGGTGCGCGGTCACCGCACCATGCACTCCGTCTTCCTCGTGAAGGGCGGCCTGCTCTTCCTGCACGTGAATGACCAGCTCGAGAGCCACTTCGATCCGTACACAATGGTATCGTACGCGTTCGTGCAGCACATCAACGAGGTGAACTATCACCGGATCCGCGACTATCAGTTCTATCCGGATCGCGCGATCTACCAGCGGGAAGGGAAACCGGAGGAGCCGAGCGTCCACGAGCCGCTCGACGACGGCGCGTTCTTCTATTTCGTTCGCACCGTTCCGCTCGAGATCGGCAAGACGTATGAGTTCAACCGCTATTTCATCGCCGACCGGAACCCGGTGATCGTGAAGGTGCTGCGGCGCGACACGGTGACGGTCGACGCGGGCACCTTCGCGACGATCGTGATCCAGCCGGTGATCAAGTCGGGCGGACTGTTCGCGGATGGCGGCGAAGCGCTCATGTGGCTCACCGATGATCCGCGACGCCTGCTCGTGCAGATGAAGGTGAAGACCAAGGTGCCGCTCCTGAATTCGCTCGAACTTGTATCTGAAGAAGTACACACCGCCGGGCGCCGCGCCGTCCGACGGCACGACCAAGCACTGATGGCCGACGAGGAAGCGGACCTTTCGCGCGTGCGCACCGTGCCCATGGCCGTGCGACCGAACAAGGTGCGCGCCGAGGAGTTCGCGTCCCCGCCCGGCAGCCGACCATTCGTTTGCCGCGTTCCTCCGCGCGCTGCCTGACGTGCTCGTGGCGCGCGATTTCTCCCGGTCGCCGCGAATCGCGGCGCCGCCGCCGGCAAGCGTGGCGTAGTGGAATGCTCGGCGGCCACGTGGTGAAGACCGGGCTCGCCCCGTCCTCGTGGACCTCATGCGTCGCGGCATCATCACGCACCTCGCGATGAACGGATCGGCGGCCATCCACGACTACGAGATGGCGCGCTTTGGCGGCACGTCGGAGGATGTGGCGGCAGGGCTGAGCACGGCACGTTCGGCATGGCCGACGAAACCGGCCGCGAGATGAACGAGGCGTTCGTGGCCGGCATGAAGGAAGAACGCGGCATGGGCGAGGCGCTCGCGCGCCGCACTCGAAGCGGGCGACGCTCGCCAATCCGGATCACTCGGTGCTGCTGGCGGCGTACAAGCTGGGCGTGCCGCTCACGGTCCACGCGGCTCTCGGTGCGGAGATCATTCACCAGCATCCCGCTGCCAACGGCGCCGCCATCGGCGACACGAGCCACCGCGACTTCCGCCGGCTCGCGCATCGCTGCTCTCAGTTCACGATGGCGGAGTGGTGCTCAACCTCGGCAGCGCGGTGATCATGCCCGAGGTGTTCCTCAAGGCGCTCACGATTGCGCGCAATCTCCACGAGGGGCGTCCGCAGGGTTTCACCACCGTTGACCTCGACATGCAGCGCCACTACCGGCCGCACATGAACGTGGTGCAACGCCCCACCCTGGGTGGCGGGCGGGGGTACGAGATAACAGGGCACCATGAAATCATGGTGCCGCTGCTGGTGTGGGCCGTGATTGAACGACTAACGGCGTGAGTAGAGAGTCGTGGGTTTCTAACGGCGTGAGTACCGAGTCGTGCGTCTAACGGCGAACGGCTAACGGCTGTCTCACGCGCCGGTGGCTTTCTTTGATCTTGTCGGCGGTGGCGGGCATGAAGATCCGCAGCGCAATGTAATCCAATAAGCCCAATGATCGCGATCTTCACGGCCAGGAAGAGCAACACGAAGAATAGGCCGACGAGCCCGCCGAAGACCCCGAAATGAACTGGGCGCAATGTTCCCAATGATCGCGATCACGCCAGTCGCGATCACAGTGCGGAACATTGATAAGCCTCCTCAAGAGTGGCCGGGCCATCGGCCATCGACCATCGGCCATCGGCAACTGCCCTCCACCGGTTCGTGTATCTCTACGCTCCAGGGTGCTAGAGTGTTTCACTTGCGGCCGAGGACAATGCGCGATGAACAATGACCGCGTGATCGTCATCGGCTACGGCCTTGTCGCGCTTTGTTCCGCCGCCGCGCTCGCGGAACTGGGTTGAAAGTGACACTGATCGGCGAGATACGCGAGGGCGAAGCGCCCCCCGCCGCGGCGGGCATGTTCGCCCCGGCGTCGAGCCCAGCCGGGCGCCGCGCACGAGTTCGCCGTCGCCGCGCGGGACCGCTACACCACGTTCCTCGACTGGGTAGAGCACGCCACCGGCGCGCGGATCCCGCTCGACAGGAATGGCATTCTCCAACTCGCGCAGTCGGCGGGCGAGGCGGACTCTCTCCAGCGCGATCGCGCGCCTGGTACGAAGTGGCTCGAACCCTCGCGCCTTCGGGAGCTCGAGCCGGCCCTCGCTCCCACTCACGGCGCGCTCTACCACGAATTCGATGGCGCGGTGGACAACGCGGCACTCACAGGCGCGTTGCGGGATTTGCCTCGCACTCGCCGAACATCATGATGGTCCCGGAGCGCGCAGCAGCGCTCGAGATT
>CAVSYH010000005.1:0-38863 GCA_963732065.1 uncultured Gemmatimonadaceae bacterium
CCGAACGCCGCCGGCCCCGCGATCCGCGCCGCGCTGCTGGGCGCCGATGCGCACGTCACACCCTTCGCGTTCGGCGCGCTGGATGACCGTCTCTCGGAAGTGCTCTTCCCGAGCGCGCCGGTGCGTTCGTGCTCGGCGCGTTCAGCCTGCTCGCCCTTTGGTGGGCGCTGGTGGGAGATCATGGCGTGGTGGAGCTACACCGTCAGCCGCCGCACGCGCGAGATCGGCATCCGCGTCGCGCTCGGCGCCGCGGCGACCGGGTGGTGCGCGAGCTCGTGCGCGAACATGTTCCATATCATCGCCGCCGGCGTGATCGCGGGACTCGCGCTTTCGATCGCCGGCACGCGCGCGCTGGCCGGAGCGTTTCCTGTATGGCGTAAGCGCGGCCGATCCGGCCACGTTCGCGGCGGCGTCGCTCGCGCTGGCGGCCACCGCATTACTCGCGGACGGATCCCCGCGCGCCGCGCCGCCGAAGTGGATCCCATGCCCGCCCTGAGGAACGAATTGGATGATCTCGCTCAAGACGTCGAGAAGAGCTATCCCGTTTCGGGCGGGCAGGTGTACGTGCTGCGCCACATCACGCTCGACATCGAGCAGGGCGACTTCGTCACCATCATGGGCCCGTCGGGCGCCGGCAAGTCGACGCTGCTGGCCGTGCTCGCCATGCTCGACCACGACTGGCAGGGCGAATCCACCTTCTTCGACCAGCCGGTGCACAAGCTGAACGCCAAGGAGCGCACCGCGCTGCACAAGCAGACGTCGGGCATCGTCTTCCAGCGCTTCCACCTGCTCGAGGATCTCACGGTCGCCGAGAACCTCGAGGTGCCGCTCTCGTATCGCGACATCCCGACGACGCAGCGCCGGGCCAAGGTCGCCGACACGCTCGATCGCTTCGGCATCGTGGCGAAAAGGATCTCTATCCGCACGCAGCTCTCGGGCGGACAGCAGCAGCTCGTGGCCGTCGCGCGCGCGGTGATCCCCGAGCCGTCGCTGCTTCTGGCCGACGAGCCGACCGGCAACCTGCACTCCGCGCAGGGCCCCGACGTCATGAAGCTGTTCACGCAGCTCAAACGCGCCGGCACCACGATCATCCAGGTCACGCACTCCGAGCAGAACGCGACGCACCCACCGGATCATCCGCCTCACGGACGGCTGGCCTGACAGGAGGCTGTGAATGGTTGCTCCTGCGGGATCTGCTTCGCGCTGCGCATCGCTGCGTCGCAGCCCCGGCTTGACCGCGGCGGCGGTCGCTGGCGCTGGCGCTCGGCATCGGCGCGAACACGGCCATCTTCTCGTCGTCAACGCGGCCCTCTGCGCCCGCTGCCCTACCCCGACTCGCGCGCGCTCGTCGCCGTCATGCGAGACAACCGCGACGCACGCGCCGACGATACCGTTCTCGTCCCTCGACTTCATGGACGTCGCGCGCGCAGAGCCACTCGTTCGCGCATGGCGCGCGGCCACCGAGCGGCGGCGACAACCTCACCGGCGACGGGAGCCCGTGCGGTCGCGGGCTTGTCGCGTCACCGTCGTTGCTTCCGGCGCTGGCATCGAGCCCCGTCGGCCGCGCCTTCGGCCCAACGAGGCGTTCAAGGGCAGCGACCACGTGGTCCTGCTCGACTGGGCGCTGGCGCAGCGGCGCTTCGGCAACAGCGGCGCCGCCGTCGGCAAGAGCGTCGCGTCTCGACGGCGAGACTACCAGATCTGGGCGTCTCCGCCGCGGGCTTCAACTCGACGGACCGGCCGACGTCTGGATCGCCGCTGTCGACGTCACCGCCGAGATGCTGGCGAGCACCGCGGCGCGCACTTTCTGCTCGTGGTCGGCCGCCGCCGCGCCGACGCCACCGAGCCAGCCGACGGCGATATGGCCGTTCGCCGGGGCTCACGAGGCGCACGCCGACATCGATCCGCCGTCAATCGGCCTCGGCTCACCAAGGCGCGCCTTCCTCGACGAGGTCGGGGCGACGTGCGACTGCTCTTCGTGCTGCTCGGCGCCGTCGTCGCTCGTGCTCTTGATCGCGTGCGCCAACGTCGCGAACCTGCTGCTCGCGCGCGCGGCGGCCGCACGCGCGAGATGGCCGTGGGCATCGCGCTCGGCGCCGGGCGCTGGCGATCTCATCCGCCGCGCTCGCTCGCCGAGAGCGTCGCTGCTCGCCGACGGCCGGCGCGATTCTCGGCCTGCTGCTCGCGGGCTGGCTCACGGCGCGCTCACGGCGTTGCAGCCCGATGCGCTGCAGCAACGTGAGGACATCGCGATCGACGGGCCGGTGCTCACGTACCACGCTGTGCGTCACGAGCGGAACCGGCGTCCTGTTCGGCCTGTTCCTGTGTCTCGCGCCGGCCGCGAGCGGGCAGTGCGCAGCGCACGCGCTCTGGTGGAGCGCGGGTGGTGGGCGCGGCGCCTCGTGGCGCGTGCGGGGTGGACTCGTTGCCGCGGAGCTCGCGATCGGCGTGATGCTCCTCGCCGGCGCAGGACTTCTGATCGGCAGCTTCGGTACAGCTGAGCATGTAGATCCCCGGGTTCGCGACCGTCCAGCCTGGACCTCCGCTTGCAGGCTGCCGAATGCCGCGCCGTATGCGAAGCCGGGAGAACGCGCGCCAATTCTTCGGCGCGCTCGAGGAGCGTCTCGCCGCGATTCCCCGGCGTCGCCGGCGTCGCGGCCGGGAACATCCTGCCACTCGACGAATACAATTATTCCATCAGCGTCCGATCAGATCGACGGCGTGGGTGGATCGAGGACGGCGAAGCGGCCGTCGAGTGCAGATCCGCGTCGTCACGCCGGATTTCCTGAAGGGGCTCAGCGTGCCCTTCGTCGGGGCGCGACTTCGCGGCAACGAACCAGCGATTCCGCGCCGGTCGTGGCCATAGTGAACGAGGCCGCCGCGCGCCTGCCTCTTCCACGGCGAGACGCCATGGGCCACCATCTCGAACTCGGTACGGGATTCGGCCTTGGCGGCCCGCGCGCCGGCGGTGAAGTGATCGGCGTCGTGCGTGACGTGCATGACGACGCGATCGCGAAGCCGGCGAGTCCACCGTCTATGCGGCGCATGCGCAGTTCCCGTTGAGCGACATGTCCGTCGTGATCCGCGCACAGCCGGGCAGCGGACGCGCGCACGCTCGCGGCGCCAGTGCACGCCGCCTTCGAAGGCCGGCGATCCACTGCTTGCCCGATCGGCTCTCAAGCCGCCGCCGAGTTGGGTCGAGCGGGTCCATTGCTCGGCCGCGGTTCTCGATGCTCGTGGTGGGGCTCTTCGCCGCGATCGCGCTGGCGCTCGCGGCCGTCGGCATCTACGGCGTGATGGCCGGCCTCGTGGAACCAACGCGAGGGGGCGAGTCGGATCCGCATGGCGCTCGGTGCGGGCGGTGCGCGGGTGGTGTCGGAGATCGTCCGCACCATGGTGCCGGCCGTCGCCTTCGGATTCGGCGCGCGGCCTCGTGGGCGCGCTGGCGCTCGCGATTGCTCGGCGCCCTGCTCTATGAGATCGGTCCGTCCGACCCGGCGACGCTTGCGGCCACGCTCGGCGTGCTCATGGTGGTCGCCTTCCTCGCCAGTTATCTGCCCGCGCGGCGCGCGTCGCGCATCCGAGCCGATGACCGCGCTCGCGCGGAGTGAGTCTCTCATGAACGACATCAAGCTCGCGTTCCGCCGGCTGATAAAGTCCCCGCTCTTCACCGGCGTGGCGATCCTCACGCTCGCGCTCGGCATTGGCGCGAACAGCGCGGTGTTCTCGGTGGTGAACGCGGTGTTGCTCCGGCCGCTGCCGTATCCGAACGAAGGGCGGCTGATGATGCTCTACCCGCATGACGCCGACGGAGAGGAGACATTCTCCCCCGTCGACTTCGATGCGGTTCGAGCGCGACAGCCGGCTCGTCTCGCCGGTCGCGGCGATTTCCGCGTCATGGACGTTCAACGTCGGTGCCGGCGGCCGCCCTGAGAAGGCCGGACGGCGCGATCGTCACCGCGGGATTCTTCAAGACGCTTGGCGTGTCGCCGGAGCAAGGCCGGTGGCCCGAGGAAACGAGCCCGGGCCGGCTCAACACTGGCGAAGTCGTGATCTCGGACGGCTACTGGCGCAGCAGTCTCGGCGCTCGCGCCGGCGTGCTCGGCACGGTGATCGACCTGAACGGCGAGCCGGTGGCGATCGTGGGCGTGATGCCGCCGGGCTACGACGTGCCGGTGGGCGCGGAGATCTGGAGGCCGTCGCCGTTCGCGGTGCCTCCGACCCCGCTGCGGCCCACGGAGGACGTTTCGACCGAATCAGACACGCACTATTTCGAGTCGATCGGACGCGTTCGCCCCGACGTCTCCATCGAGGCCGCGCGCTCCGAGGCGAGCGCGATCGTGAATCGCAACGCGCGGATCGAGAACGGCAAACCGGAGTTCAATGGCGCAACGCTCATCACGATCCACGAGGACCGAGTCGGCGACAGCCGCGCGGCGCTGTTGCTGCTCGTCGGCGCCGCGGGCGTGCTGCTGCTCATCGCGAGTGTGAATCTTGCGAACCTGCTGCTCGCCCGCGCCGCGTCGCGGTCGCGCGAATGGCTCGTGCGCTCGGCGCTGGGCGCCGGCCGCTGGCAGCTGGCCAAGGAGCAGCTCATCGAGAGCGTGATGCTCGCGCTCCTCGGCGGCGGGGCGGGGCTTCTCATCGCGACGTGGGGCGTGGCATCGCTGCGCTCCCTCGCGCCGTTCGACCTCCAGTCGCTCATCAATGCGTCGCCCGATTGGCGCGTGGTGGGATTCACAATGGCCGTAGCGATCGCGACCGGCATCGCGTTCGGCGTGGGACCGGCGCTGCAGACGGCGCGCGGAGATATCGCGACGGGCATGCGCGAGGGCGGCCGGGGCGCGGTGGATTCGCGCGCGCGGCGCCGCGTGCGCGATACGCTCGCCATGAGTGAAGTGGCGCTGGCCTGCGTCCTGGCCGTTGGCGCCGGCTTGCTCGTGAAGGCGTTCGTATCGCGTGCAGAACGTGAGCGAGGGATTCGAGACGCACGGCGTGGTCACAATGGCGCTCACGCTTCCGCAGGTGAAATATCCCGACGGCGACCGGCGCGCCGCATTCGTGGACCAAATGGTGCCGGCGATCGCGGCGCTGCCGCAGGTGACGTCGGTGGGCGTGATCAGCCGCCTGCCGCTCAATCCGGGAGCCAGCCGCAGCGACCTGAAGATCGAAGGGCGCGAAACGCGGCCGGACGATCCGAATCCCGACTATCTCGTCGCGTCGCCGGGCTACTTCAAGGCGCTCTCGATCCCGATCATTCGCGGGCGCGATTTCGACGAGCGCGACCGGTTGAACGCCGCGCAAGTCGCGATCGTCACCGCGAGCACGGCGCAGCGATTCTGGGGGAAGACCAATGTGCTCGGCGCACGCATCCAGATCCGCGACGACCGGTGGCGCACGGTCGTAGGCGTCGTGGCCGATGTGCGCCAGCACGAGCTCGATCGCAAGCCGATCCCGGGCGTGTATCTCCCGTACGATCAGGATGCGTGGGCGAACTTCACGATCGCGGTGCGCGGCACCGGCGACGCCGCGTCAATGACCGGCCCGATCGAGCGCGCGATCCATGCGCTCGATGCGGATCAGGCGGTGTATGCGATCCGCACGATGGATGAAGTGGTCGCGCGCTCGCTCGCGGCGCGGCGGTTCACGCTGATGCTCATCTCGTTGTTCACCGCGGTCGCGCTCGCGCTCGCGGCGGTGGGCGTCTACGGCGTGATCGCGTACGGCGTGGCCCAGCGGACGCGCGAGATGGGCGTGCGCGTCGCGCTCGGTGCGCTGCCGAGCGACGTGGTGCGTCTCGTGGTGCGCGACGGCATGCTCGTCGCGGGCGCGGGCGTGGCGGCGGGCTTGCTTGTTGCGCTCGCGCTCTCACCGGTGCTCAAGGCGATGCTCTACGCGGTGCAACCTCGCGATCCGGTCACTTTCCTGGCGGTGGGCGGTATGGTGGCGGCGGTCGCGCTGCTCGCGAGCTGGATCCCGGCGCGGCGAGCCTCGCGCGTGGATCCGCTGGAGGCGCTGCGCGAGGAGTGACGCTCCGCCCTCGCGGGCGATAATCTTAGCACCATGCGCTCCGCCTCCGCCCGCCTGCTCGTTGCCGACGACGCGCGCGACATCCTCGACGCCCTCGAGCTGCTCTTCCGCAGCGAAGGCTACGAGGTGCAGACTGCCGCGAGCCCCGCGGCCGTGCTCGCGGCCGTCGAGGAGCGCGATTTCGACGCGCTGCTCATGGACATGAACTACATGCGCGACACCACCGGCGGCACGGAGGGGCTCGATCTCCTCTCGCGCCTGCAGCATCTCGACGCGACGCTGCCCGTGGTCGTGATGACGGCGTGGGGCTCCATCGAGGGCGCGGTGGAAGCGCTGCGCCGCGGCGCGCGGGACTACATCCAGAAGCCGTTCGACAATGAGCGTTTGTTGCAGGTGCTGCGCACGCAGGTGGAACTCGGCCGCGCGCTGCGTCGCAGTCAGCGTCTCGAGAGCGAGAACCTCGCGCTGCGCCCCGTGGGCGCGCCGCAGCTCATCGCCGAATCGCAGGCCATGCAGCCGGTTCTTCGTCTCATGGAGAAGATCGGGCCGTCGGATGCGAACGCGCTCATCACCGGCGAGCACGGCACGGGCAAGGAAGTGATCGCCAACTGGCTGCACGCCGCCTCGCCGCGCGCTGGGCGCGCGATGGTTACGGTGAACCTGGGCGGGCTCGCCGAGGGCGTGTTCGAGAGCGAGTTGTTCGGTCACCAGAAGGGCTCGTTCACCGACGCGAAGGCCGATCGCGTAGGGCGGTTCGAGTTGGCCGATCTCGGCACGCTCTTCCTGGACGAGATCGCGAATCTCTCGCTCACGCAGCAGGCCAAGCTGCTGCGCGTACTGCAGGCGGGGGAGTTCGAGCGCGTCGGCTCGAGCAAGACGCGGCGCGTGGACGTGCGCATCATCGCGGCCACGAACGCCGATCTGCGCGCCGAGGTGGCGGCGGGGCGGTTCCGCGAGGATCTCTTCTTCCGGCTGAACACGGTGGAACTGCATCTACCGCCGTTGCGCGACCGTCGCGAGGACATCCCACTGCTCGCGACGTTCTTCCTGCGGCAGGCGGCGTCGCGCTACCGGAGCGGCGTGACACAGATCGATCCCGAAGCGATGCGCGCGCTGCTCGCGTACGGCTGGCCGGGCAACGTGCGCGAGCTGGGCCACGCCATTGAGCGCGCGACGCTGCTGGCGACGAGCGACCGCATCACGCCGGCGGAGCTGAGCTTCCGTCCGATGACCGACGCGAGCCCGCGGTTGGATGAGATGAGTCTCGAGGAAGTGGAGCGCGTCTTGATCACGAAGGCGCTCGCGCGGCATCACGGGAACGTGACCCTCGCGGCGCGTGCGCTGGGATTGTCGCGCAGCGCGCTCTACCGGCGGCTGCAGCGCCACGGACTGTAGCGCCCCGCATGGCGGGCAGCCACGAGCGCAGCGTCACGACCATCGCGGTCGCCGGCAGCTTCCCCGCGCTCGCGCTCGCACTGATCCTGCTGTGGACCGGCGACTTCGCGCCGCGCACGCAGTGGACGCTCACGATCATCATCGGCCTCGCATTCCTCATAGGGATCATCGCGCTGCGCGAGCGCGTCGTGCGCCCGCTGCAAACGTTGAGCAACATGCTGGCCGCGATCCGCGAGCAGGACTATTCGTTGCGCGCGCGACGCGCGAACGCGGACGACGCCTTGGGCCTCGCGATGCTCGAACTGAATTCGCTCATGGCCGAGCTGCGCGCGCGCCGGCTCGGTGCGCTCGAGGCCACCGCGCTGCTGCGGCGCGTGATGGAAGAGGTGGACGTCGCCGTGCTCGCCTTCGACGACGCGGGCGCGCTGCGACTCGTGAACGCCGCCGGCGAGCGGATCCTCGAGCAGCCCGCCGAGCGATTGCTGGGCAAGCGCGCCGAGGATCTGAATCTCGCCGAAGCACTCGCCGGCGATGCGCCGCGCGTGCTCGATCTCGCGCTGGGCGGGAGATCGGGCCGCTGGGAAGTGCGCCGCGGCAATTTCCGCCAGGACGGCAAGCCGCACACGTTCTTGCTGCTTGGCGGACGTGAGCCGCGCGCTGCGCGAGGAGGAGCGGTTGGCGTGGCAGCGGCTGATCCGAGTGCTGGGCCACGAGATCAATAATTCCGTGACGCCGATCAATTCACTCGCCGAGCGCTTGGGCCAATTGCTGCGGCCGCTCGCCGCCGGAGGGCGAGTTGCGCGAGGACCTGAAGAAGGGTTTGAGCGTGATCGCGAGCCGTTCGCAGGGCTTGAGCCGGTTCCTGGCGAGCTACACGCGCTTGGCGAAACTCCCGCCGCCGAAACTGGCGCGCCGTGAAAGTCGATACGCTGGGTGCAGCGCGTCGTGCGATTGGAAACGCGCTTGCCCGTCGCGATCGAGGCGGGCCCACCGATGACCCTGAGCGCCGACGGCGATCAGCTCGACCAACTCCTGATCAACCTGATCGCGAACGCGGTGGACGCCGCACAGAGCACGGGTGGAGGCGTGCGCGTGCGCTGGACGACGCATCGACGGGAATTTCGAATTGAGCGTCCTCGACGACGGCCCGGGCCTGCCGAAATCGGCGAATCTGTTCGTTCCGTTCTTCACTACGAAGCCGGGCGGTACAGGAATCGGCCTCGTGTTCTCGCGGCAGATCGCGGAGGCGCACGGGGGACTGGTCACGCTCACGAACAGGCCCGACGCGAAGGGATGTGAGGCGCGACTGACGCTGCCGCTGAACTGAAGCACGCAGGGAAACGGGAAACGGGAAACGGGAGCGAGTGGAGCTGGGGCCCGTTTTCTGATGACTGATGACTGATAGACTGATCGACTGCAGTCACTCGATCACTGTTGACTGTTGACTGCAATTCTAAGAGCAGCAGGTGACAGTAGTTGCGCAGTTCCGCAGTCACGGCACGAGGTATGCACTAGAGAGATCACCATGCGCCTCCCCCCTCTCTCCGCCCTCGCAACCCTCCTCCACATGTCCGCTTCCGGGATGCACCGTCCGCCAGCGAACAGCGAGGCCCTGAAGCCAACTATCTACGCCCCGAGCTTGTCCAACGTGCGACCGGAGCGCGCCGCGAGCACCGAAGCGTGTCTCGAATCGCAGGACCACGAAGCCGCAAACGAGGTGGCGAAATGAGCGACTTGCTGTTCGACCTGAAATACTCCCTCCGCCGCCTCGCAAAATCGCCCGTCTTCTCCGCGATCATCATCCTCACCCTCGCACTCGGCATTGGCGCCAACACCGCGATCTTCTCGGTCGTGAATGCGGTGTTGCTCACTCCCGCGCCGTATCGCGAGCCGGGTCAGCTCGTAGAAGTCTTCCACTGGTACGAGAACCTCAAGCTCCACGCCGGCGTCTCTGCGCCCGGCTTCCACACCTATCGCGACGAGACACATGACTTCGACGCCGTGGCCGTCACTGCCGGCTGGGGCGTGAATCTCACGGGCGTCGGCGATCCCCAGCGCGTCACCGGCGTCCGCGCGAGCGGCGACTTCTGGAAAGTGCTCGGCGTTCCGCCGGCGCTGGGCCGCGTGTTCGGCCGCGATGAAGATGAACCGGGCAAGGAGCGCGTCGCGGTCATCAGCGATGGCCTCTGGAAGCGCGTCTTCGGCGGCGACGCCTCGATCGTGGGCAAGAACGTGTCGATCAATGGCGAGCCCTACACGATCGTCGCAGTCATGCCGCCCGGCTTCGTCGATCCGTGGAATCGCAATGCCGATATGTGGCGCCCGCTCGCGCTGCCGGTCGCGAACTTCGCCGTCGGCAATTTCACGAATGAGTTCATGAAACTCATCGCGCGCCTCAAGCCCGGCGTCACGGTCGAGCAGGCGGACCGCGACATGGGCGCGCTCGCCACGGATCTCAAGAAACGCTACCCCGATCAGTTCGGCCCCAGCTGGACGCTGCGCACTACGACGTACGCCGAGTCGACCACGGGCAACGTGCGCACGCCGCTGCTCTGGCTGCTCGGCGCCGTGGGCGTCGTGCTGCTCATCGCCTGCGCGAACGTCGCGAACATGTTCCTCGCGCGCGCCGCGGGCCGTCAGCGTGAAGTGGCCGTGCGCACCGCGCTCGGCGCTGAGCGTTGGGCGCTGATAAGACAGTTCCTCGTGGAGAGCGTGATGCTGAGCGTGGCCGGCGGCGCGCTCGGCTTGTTCGTTGCCGACAGCACGCTGCGCGCGCTCGTGGCGCTGAATCCCGCGAGCATTCCGGGCGCGGCCACACTGCACGTCGACGGCAGGGTGGTGCTGTTCACCGCGCTCATCGCGGTGGCCACGGGCGTCGTCTTCGGCATCGCGCCCGCGCTCCACGCGTCGGCCGGCGATCTGCATGCGTCGCTCAAGGAAGGCGGACGCGGAGGCACCACCGACAAGAAAGGCCAACTCGTGCGCCGCTCGCTCGTGGTGTCCGAGATGGCGATGGCCGTGGTGTTGTGCTTCGGCGGCGGCCTGATGATCAAGAGCTTCGCGAAGCTGGCGGACGTCGATCCCGGGTTCGATCCGCACAACATGCTCACCTTCACGCTCTCGCTGCCCAAGACGCAGTACCCGAATGACACCGCGCAGCGCGCCTTCATGGCGCGCCTCGTGCCGCGCATCGCGGAAGTGCCCGGCGTTCTTGCCTCCGGCATCACCTCAGTGCTTCCGTTTAGTGGCGACTGGTCCACGGGCAGCTTCAATGTCGAGGGCTACACGCCGCCGCCCAAGATGAACTCGCCGTGGGGCGACCTGCGGTTCATCTCGCCCGGATTCCTGTCCGCCATGAAAGTGCCGCTGCTCGCCGGCCGGATGCTCGATGCGCGCGACACGCACGAGGCGCCGCAGGTCTGCATCGTGGACGAGGAATTCATCCACAAGTATTACGGGAAGGACGTGACGCCCGCCTCGGCGCTCGGCAAGCGGATCTTCTTCGAGAACCTGCCGGTCACCGACTCGACGCACTTCATTAGCATCGTGGGCGTGGTCGGCCACACCAAGCACGAAGGGCTCGACGCCGATCCGCGTGTGCAAGTCTATTTCCCGGTGGACCAGCAGAGCTTCAACTTCAATTTCATGTACGTGATCGCGCGCACGGCCGGTGATCCCAAGCTTTCGGTGAACGCGGTGCGCAGCGCCGTGCTCGACGTGGATCACAATCTCCCGATCGCGCAGGTGAACACGCTCGAGAAGCAGGTGAACGACTCCATGGGGCGCCGCCGCATCGCGGCGATCCTGCTGGGCGTCTTCTCGTCGCTCGCGCTGCTGCTCGCATCGCTCGGCATCTACGGCGTGATGAGTTACGCCGTGGCGCAGCGCACCCGTGAGATCGGCGTGCGTGTGGCCTTGGGCGCGAGCCGAGGCAAGGTGTTGCAGCTCATCGTGGGGCAGGGCGCGACGCTCGCGGTGATCGGTGGAGTCGTCGGCATTGCCGGCGCACTCACCGGCGCGTGGGTGCTGCGCTCGCAGCTCTACGCGGTGCAGTGGTGGGATCCGGGAACGCTGGTGTCCATCGTGGCGCTGCTGTCGGGCGCTGTTGTCGTGGCGTCGATCATTCCCGCGCTGCGGGCGGCCGCGATCCATCCGACTGAAGCGCTGCGCGAGGAATAATGACCGACAACGACGCGGGAAGCGGGAAGCGGGAAGCGCGACTGCTCAACCAGGTGCGGCAGGACATCGGCTACGCCCTCCGCTCACTGCGCAAGGCGCCGGGGTTCGCGGTGATCGCGATCGCGACGCTCGCGCTGGGGATCGGGGCGAACACCGCCATCTTCTCCGTAGTGAACGGCATCCTGTTGCGGCCGCTGCCGTTCCAGGATCCCGATCGCCTCGTGCTCGTGGCCGCCAGTTACGACGGCCGTCGCGCGGCGCCGGCATCGCCCGCCAACATCGCCGATTGGCAGACGCAGAATCATTCGTTCACGTCGATCGCCGTCGTGGGCGGACACTCGGTGGTGCTCACCGGAAGCGGCGATCCGGAACGGCTGCGCGGCGCCGACATCGGTGCCGACATGTTCACGATCCTCGGCGTGAAGCCGGTGCTCGGCCGCGTCGCGTTCACGCCGCAAGAAGCGGCGTTCAACGGCTCGAAGGCGGTGCTGCTGAACGAATCGCTCTGGAAGACGCGATTCGGCAGCGACCCCGCGCTGGTGGGCAAGTCGATCATCCTCGACAACGAGAGTTATCTCGTCGCGGGCATCGTGCCCGCGGCCTCGGCGTGGCCCGCGAATGCGGTGGTGTGGATGCCCTACAGCTATGACCCTGCGCGGCTCGCGCAGAGCCGAGGCGCGGTCTATCTCAATACCATCGCGCGGCTCAAGCCCGGCGTCTCGCTCGCAACCGCTGCCGCCGACATGCGCGCCGTTCAAGAGCGCCTCGACAAGGATTACCCCGAGGCGAATACCGGCGTCGGGTCGAAGGTCATCACCATGCAGGAGAGCATCACCGGCGACCTGCGCCGTCCGCTCTACGTGCTGTTGGGCGGCGTCGCGTTCGTGCTGCTCATCGCCTGCGCGAACGTCGCGAACTTGCTCCTCGTGCGCGGGGTCGCGCGTGAAGGTGAGATCGCCGTGCGCACCGCCCTCGGCGCCGGGCGTGGGCGGTTGATCCGCCAGCTCGTGACCGAGAGCGTCGTGCTGTCGCTGCTCGGCGGCGGGGCGGGGCTCATGCTCGCGGTGTATGGCACACAGTTGCTCGTGAGCCTCGCGCCCTCGAGCATCCCGCGACTCGCCTCCATTCGCGTGGATGGCATTGTGCTGGGATTCACCTTGCTCGTGGCGGTCGTGACCGGTGTGATCTTCGGCCTCGTGCCGTCGCGCCAGCTCACGCGCCCCGATGTCGCGAAGACGCTTCGCGAGGGCGGGCGCGGCGGCGGTCGGGCCGGAACGCATCGCGCGCGGAGTGCGCTCGTGATCGCCGAGGTGGCGCTGAGCGTGATGCTGCTCGTTGGCGCCGGATTGCTCATTCGGAGCTTCGAACAGTTGACCGCCGTCGACCCGGGGTTCCGCACGGAGAGCTCGATCGCGTTCAATTTGAGTCTGCCGCGACACCAAGTACGACACGCCTGAGAAGACGGCGCTCATGCTGTCGCAGATCATGGAGCGCGTGCGCGCGATCCCCGGCGTGGCGCAGAGCGGTGCGGCGTTCGGCCTGCCGCTCACGAATTTCATGTTCGGCTTTTCGTTCTCCATCGCGGGACGTCCGCCGGCGAAGGCCGGAGAAGAGCCGGATGCGCAAGTGCGCATGGCGACGCCGGATTATTTCTCGACCATGGGCATCAAGGTGCTGAAGGGGCGCGGCATCACCGCGGAGGATCGCCCCGGCGCGCCTGGCGCATTGCTCATCACCGAGACCGGCCGCCAGCGATTCTTCCCGAACGAGGATCCCATTGGGAAGCACATCACGCTCGGGATCGGCCGGAACGGTCACAATCTGGAAGGTGACATCGTGGGCATCGTCGCCGACACCAAGCAGAATGTCGCTTGCGACCGCCACGCTGCCGCAATTCTGGATCCCCTACGCGCAGTGGCCGATGAGCAGCGTGACTGTGGTGATGCACACGACGCGCGATCCATTCGCGGCCGTGGCCGACGCTCGACGCGCGATCAAGGAGCTCGATCCCGATCTCGCGCTCTCGGGCATCAAGACGCTGGATCAGGTCGTGAGTGAATCTGTGGCGCAGCCGAGGTTCTACATGGTGCTGCTGGCGGTCTTCGCGGGCGTCGCAGTGCTGCTCTCCGCGATCGGCATTTATGGCGTGATCGCGTATCTCGTGGGCCAGCGTTCGCGTGAGATCGGCATCCGCCTTGCTCTTGGCGCAAGCCAGACCACTGTGATCCGCATGATCGCTCGCGACGGCGCGATCATGACCGCAACGGGCATTGGCGTGGGACTCGTCGGGGCGTTCGCACTAACGCGCTCAATGACGGCGCTGCTGTTCGACGTGAAGCCAAGCGACCCGATCACTTATCTCGCGGTGACGGCATTGCTCGCAGCCGTGGCGCTCGCGGCCAGCTGCATCCCGGCGCTGAGAGCGGCCCATGTGGATCCGGCATTGACCATGCGAGCGGAGTAGGGAACTCACTGCGCTCGTCGTTCTCCTTGCGCCGGAAGACACGTATCACGGTTCATGTTCAAGGGGATGCGGCGGAGAACTTCACGGATTGACTCCGAGTGGCGTCATACATCTCTTCGCCCGTCAGGCTTCTGTACTTGTTGTTAACAACAACAACACAGCGCCGACCGCGCGCGAGATGCCATTCCGCCACTCGGAGTCAATCCGTGAAGTCTTCCGCCGCATCCCATTAAACATGAACCGTGATTCATGTGTTCCGGCGCATCGTACACGGCGGGCGCTTGGGCAGCCGTTCTTGCGGCCTCGGTCGCAAAGGCGTACCTCACAGCACCCATTCCCGTCCGGAGCCCTCATGCGTCGCGCCGTATTTTTTGTCGCAGCCTTTGCTCTCCTTGCCTCCTCGGCAGCACGATCGCAGGATACCGCTCTCGCCGCCAAGATCAACGCGATCACGAGCCGGCCGGAATTCCGCCACGCAATGTGGGGGATCAAGTTCGTATGATCTCGACGCGAAGAAAACGCTCTATGAATTGAACGCCAACAAACTCTTCTTCCCCGCCTCCACCACGAAGCTACTGACCAAGGGCACCGCGCTCGCCCTGCTGGGCCCCGACTTCCGTTTTCGCACGAATGTGTATGCCATAGGCACCTGGGGCCCGAATGGCACGCTCAACGGCGATCTCGTGATCGTCGCGAGCGGCGATCCGAACCTGAGCGGCCGCATTCGTCCCGATGGCACGCTCGCCTTCGAGAACGAGGACCACGCGTACGCCGGCAATGACTCCATGGCGCGCGCCGTGCCCGGCGATCCGTTGTTCGTGATCAAGGAGATGGCCAAGCAGGCCGCGAGCAAAGTGAAGACGCTCAACGGCCGCGTACTCGTGGATATCGCGATGTTCCCCGAAGGACAAGCCGAGGGCGGTTCCGGAGTGATCATGTCGCCGATCATGGTGAACGACAACATCATCGACATCACCATCACGCCAAGCGCGACGGCGGGTTCGCCGATGACCTTCGTCGCCTCGCCAATGACTGCGTACGCGACGTTCGTGAACAAGACCGTCACCGGCGCTGCCGGCTCTGCGAATACGATCACGTTGGCGAGCGACAGCGTCACGCCGGAGGGGAATCACGTCGTGACCGTCACCGGCTCGCTGCCGGCGCACGGGCCGGCGATGCTCTTTCCCTATGACGTTCCGTTGCCGAGCCGCTTCGCGGCGGTGACGTTCACCGAGGCGCTCACGGCAGCAGGCACGCAAGTGAAGACGCCCCCGGCACCCGCGAAGCCGGATTGGCCGAAGCTCTCCGCTGGCTACACGCCGGCGAATGTGGTGGCCGAGCATGTCTCGCCGCCGTACAGCGAAGAGGTGAAAGTGACGCTCAAGGTGAGCGACAATCTGCACGCGGCGGTCACGCATTACATCCTGGGTGCCGTGATCGGGAAGAAGGACACGGCGAAGACCGGTTTCGATCTCGAGCGGGAATTCCTCTTGAAGGGCGGGCTCGATCTCAGCGGCGCGCAGCAGGCCGACGGGCTCGGCGCCGACGATCATTTCACGCCCGATTTCATGGTGAGCTATCTCAGCTGGTACACCACGCTGCCGACCTATCCGGTATTCCTGAAGGCGCTGCCGATACTTGGGCGCGACGGCACTTTGTACAACATCCAAACAACTTCGCCGGCGGCCGGTAATATATTCGCGAAGACGGGCACGTTCGCCAGCGGCGATCCGCTGAACAAGACGTTGCTCGTGACCGCGAAGGGGCTCGCGGGCTACATCACGACCGCAACTGGCCGGCATCTGGTGTTCGCGGTGTACGTGAACAACGTGGCGGTGCCGAGTGGGGACGATGTGACGAAGATCGTGGGGCAGGCGGTGGGAGCGGTGGCGGCGGCGGCTTACTAACAGTGCAGACAGCCGGGAACCGCTGTCCGGGAACCGGTGAGGAATAACAAAATATTTTGTCATGCCTCACCGGTTCCCGGAAACCGGTTCCCGGTAGTCCGCACTGAAACATCCCTCCGCGTCGGTCCGTAGAAACATTATGACCACTACTATGTTTCGGGCCGCGGCGGCAATGGTGGTGCTCGCCGGCTCCGCGGCGCAGGCGCAGGGAACGTTCCGCGGGAACGATCTCCGGCTGGGGACGTATCCGGCAAGCACGAAGCCGCAGCTCGCGGGGATCGCGTGGCGGGTCTACACCGGCGGCGAGGTGATCGCGAGTCCCACGATCGTCAATGGCGTCGTCTACATCGGATCGGGCAACGGCGTCATGTACGCGATGGACGCCGCCACGGGGGCCAAGCGCTGGAACGTCTCCCTCGGCAGCCCGATCAGCGCCACAGCGGCCGTCGACGGCGGCAACGTGTACGTCGGTGCGCGCGACGGCAGCTTCTATCGCGCTGAGCGCCGCCACGGGCAAGGAGATCTGGCGCTTCGCGCACCGGCGCACCCATGGCACTGCACTGGGGGCACGAGAGCGGCGACTACTGGACGTCGTCGCCCGCGGTGCAGGGCGGCACGGTGGTGTTCGGCGGCAGCGATGGGAACGTGTACGCCGTGAGCGCCGCGACGGGCAAACTGCTCTGGAAGAGCTTCACCGAGGGGCGCGTGCATTCGTCGCCCGCGATCAATGGCGACAATGTCGTGATCGGATCGTTCGACGGCACGGTGCGCTGCTATTCGCTCGCGACCGGCAAGGAGCGCTGGAAGTTCGCGACCACCGGCACCACGCTCGAGTCGAAGAACTTCGGCTACGACCGGCGTACAGTGCAATCTTCGCCCGTGATCGCGAACGGCGTGGCGGTCGTCGGCGCGCGCGACGGGTTCATCTACGCGATCGACGTGGCCACCGGCAAGGAGAAGTGGCACTACGATCACCATATCTCCTGGATCAATTCGTCGGCCGCATTCATGGACGGCACGCTCTACGACGCCAGCTCCGACGCGGCGTTCGTGCAGGCGCTCGACGCCGCCACCGGAACGCAGAAATGGCGCTATACCGCCGACGCGCCCGTGTGGAGCTCTCCGGCCGCGACCGGCGACTGGCTCTATGTGGGTGACTTCGTCGGCCGCCTGCACGCGATCTCGCGCGCCGACGGCAAGCGCCAGTGGCTGCTGCGTACCGGCTCGATGATCCTCAGCTCGCCCGTGCCCTTCCGCGATCTCGTGATCGTGGGCAGCACCGATGGCGCGGTGTACGGCGTGCGCACGTCGGACACCGCGGTGCAGCGCGCCGTGTTCTTCGACAGCGCGTATCTCAAGGCCGCGCACGTGGACGATCCGGGCAAGACCGCCGCGTACTTCTCGCGTCGAGGCTACACGCAGCTCGACGCCGCCGCCCTCAAGACGTGGATGGAAGCGCGCATCGCCGATAAAGCTCCGAGCACGGTGGTATTCGCGGTGGACTTCGCGCCGGAGGCGATCGCGGCGAAGCCATACGCGTCGAGCGTGTTCCGCCGGTACCTCGACAGCGGCGGCAAGATCGTGTGGGCGGGCCTGCCGCCCGCGCTCTGGCCGCGCGACAGCACCGGCGGTCCGGTGCAGAGTCTGCTCGCGATCGACTGGAAGGCGTCCAGCGAGCTACTCGGCGTGAACGTAGACGACGCGATCTTCGACGCGCGCGGCGTGCAGGCGACGAATGCGGGGCTCGCATGGGGCATGACGCCCGGTCACTATCGCGACGCGTGGAGCGTGGACGTGCGCGGGGTGACGACTGTGCTCGCGCAGGACGAATGGGGACTGGCCGCCGCCTGGGTGAAGAATTACGGCGGAGCGCCGGGAACAGGGTTTGTGAAGGTGCCGAGTTCCGATCCGTTCGTAATTTATCTGGCGGCGGAGTATAGACCTTGAACAGCTAACTGCCGGGAACCGATTTCCGGGAACCGGTGTGGCATGACAAAATATTTTGTTATGCCTCACCGGTTCCCGGCAATCGGTTCCCGGCAGTTCTTTCCGCGCCTGGCCTCCGGCCATTAGCCGCGTCTAACGCGACCGTTTGCATTCTCCGTTCCCATCGCACAAGCTTGCCGCATCCTCTTCTCACGAGCGGTTAATGCGAGCGTGCGATAATGCGGATCGTGTGCGCCTGCTCGGGAACATTGCCACTGCCGTCGCGATACTCGGCATCGCCGCGTGCGCTGGCAGTGGCTCGAACACTACCGCGCCCCCCGCGACGGGTGCGGTGACCGTCAGCGTGACCGTGCACGGGAACGGCCATGATGCCAACGGGTTCGCCGTGAACATCGGCAATCTCTTCGCGCCGGTGCAGGCCGGAACTCCGGCGACACTGTCATCGATCCCGGCGGGCGATTACACCGCGACGCTCTCCGGCCTCGGCCCCGGGTGCTCCGCGGACATGGATTCCATCGTGACGCACGTGACGGGAGGAGACACTGCGGCGGTGCAGTTCGCCGTCGGATGCTACGGCGCGATCGCATATGGCGTCGCAAACAACTTGAACGACTTGCAGATCTTCTATCTCGATGAGAATGGCCTCGCGGTGCAGGTCACCTCCGGCACGAGCCGGAACTTGATGCTCGATTTCTCGCGGGATGGCTCCCACATCCTGTTTGTGAGCGACCGCTATGGTACCCAGGATCTCTTCGCTGTTGGCATCGACGGAACGGGGTTGGTGCAGTTGACGTCCGGAACAGGTGAGGACGGGACGGGGCACTGGTCGCCCGACGGCAGCAAGGTCGTGTACTCCCGCGAGTCGGCCGGGGGGTCCAGCCCGTACTCCGTGCATGTCGTTGACGCGAATGGCTCGAATGAGACGCTGTTGCTCGACGGTTCTCACTTGGATTTCGACCCGTCATGGACGCCGGACGGGGCCAAGATCATCTTCGCGTGCGATCGCTTCGGCTCGTCGACGTGGGAACTGTGCTCCATGACACCGACCGGCACCGGTCTCGCACAGATCGGCTCGTTCAGCGGCGTGCAGAGCCCGGTGACCGATCCCACGGGCGCGTACGTCGCATTCCAGAGTTACGCGGCCGGTCAGTCGATCTGGGTGACCTCAATGGATGGCTCCACGGCCGTGAATCTGACACCCGGCTTGGTGTCGATCGGGTTCGACTGGGCGCCGGACGGCACGAAGCTGGTACTCTTAGCATCGGACGGGAGTGGAGCTTTCCTCGTGCAGCGCGTCAACCGCGACGGCAGCGGCTTGACTCCGTTGACGACCGCCGCCGATGCGGCGAACGCCCCCCACTGGTCTCCCGATGGCGGCCGCATCGCATTCGATGCCATGCGAGGGGGGACGCAGCGGATCTGGGTGACGGATCCGAACGGCGGCGATTGGCACTACGTGACGTCCGATGTGGGCGGTGCGTTCCGTCCGATCTGGAACCCAGTCGCTCACTCGACCGCCGACATCGCGCGCGCGGTTCGGCGCTGACGCGCGGTGGACTTGCGCGCCGCGCCGCTGCACCTTCTTGTCGTCGCGCCACCTCCACTCCAGGACGCAGCCATGGACGCCGGTGAGAAGAAGATCCACAAGAAGATCGTGTTCGGCGGTGTGATCATCCTGATCGCAATGGCAGGATGGATCCTGCTCATGATGTGAGATCCGTCCAGGCGCTCTCTCCCACCAAGCAACTCGCCGCCTTCATCGACAAATACGATCCCTCGGTCGCGAGACTCGCGCGCTCGCTCCGCGCGGCGATGCGCAAACGGCTCCCCACCGCCAACGAACTGGTCTACGACAACTACCAGTTCCTCGCGATCGGCTACTGCTCCACCGAGCGGGCCTCCGATTGCATCTGCTCGCTCGCAGTGTCTCCCAAGGGCGTAGCGCTCTGCTTCACGTACGGCGCGAAGCTGCCTGACCCGGCGAGGATCCTCTATGGTGGCGGCAACCAGGTGCGCTTCGCACGGCTCGAGAGCGCCGCCTCGCTCGCCAAACCAGCGCTCGCGAAACTCATCCGTGTCGCGGCCGAGCGAGGCAAGGTTCCGCTCCCCAAAGGCACGCGCGGGAAGCTTATCATTAAGTCGATCTCGGCGAAGCAGCGGCCGAGGAGATAGCGACCGATCCGCGCGGCGTCTCCCCTTTGACGACAACAACATGAGATCTGTCTCTGCGACCCGTATCGCTCTTGCATTCACACTCTGCGTCGTGCCGGGCTACGCCACCGCCCAGGGCGCTGCCCCTGCCCACGTCGAGCTCCGCGGTTCCGCCGGCCAACTCCGCTTCGTAACGGACTCCGACCTCGCTACAATGCCGCGCACGGAGGTCAAAGCCTCGGCCCACGAGGTGTCCGGCACCTTCAGCGGCGTCAAACTCTCCGACCTTCTTCACCTGGTGGGCATGCCGGGCGGCGACTCACTGCGTGGCCAGGCGCTCGCGCAGTACGTGCTCATCGAGGCCGCCGACGGCTATCGCGTCACCTTCTCGATCGCGGAGCTCAGTCCGAGCTTCACGGACAAACTCGTGCTGCTCGTGAATCGCAACAACGGCGCGCCACTCTCCGCCAGCGACGGACCCTTCCGCCTCGTCGTGCCCGACGAGAAACGCCCCGCGCGCTGGGTGCGGCAAGTGACCCGTATCAGCATCATCGCCGTGCCCAAGTCCGCCGCGCCGTGACTTCAATGCCGGACATACGCGCCGCCACGGCCGCGTATGAAAAATGGCTCGGCGCGCGCGTGCCGCTCATCGCGCCCGACCTCGCGCGCAAGCACGACGCGATGCGCGGCGATCGCTTCTCCTTCATGCGCGCGACGTACTACCGCTGGGCGCAACTGTGGCCGGACGCATGCGAGCACGAAGCGGGCGCGCCGCGCGTGCTCGCGGTCGGCGATCTGCACGTCGACAATTTCGGAACCTGGCGCGACGCCGAAGGCCGTCTCGTGTGGGGAGTGAACGATCTCGATGAAGCCTGGCGCCTCCCCTTCACGAACGACCTCATTCGCCTCGCGGTGTCGGCGCGCATCGCGGTGGAGGAACACGCGCTCGCACTCGACGCCGACGCCGCGATCGACACGATCCTCGAGGGATATCGCGAGGGATTGGCCGCACCACCGGCGCCGTTCGTGCTCGCCGAGGCGCATCCAGCGCTGCACCGGATGGCCACCGAGCGTCTCAAGGATCCCGAACAGTTCTGGGACAAGTTGCGCGCGTCGCGATTCGTGACATCGCCCGTGCCAGCCGCGGCGCTCGTCGCGCTGCGCCGCGCGATGCCCGACCGCGAGAGCCCCAAGCGCATCCAGCATCGCATCGCGGGACTCGGATCGCTCGGCCGGCCGCGCTACGTGGCGGTCATGGAGTGGCACGGCGGGCTGATCGCGCGCGAAGCGAAACCGATCGTCGCGTCGGCCGCGGCGTGGGCGGCGG
The DNA here is from genome assembly GCA_963732065.1 of uncultured Gemmatimonadaceae bacterium. Lineage (GTDB taxonomy): Bacteria > Gemmatimonadota > Gemmatimonadetes > Gemmatimonadales > Gemmatimonadaceae > DATKOH01. Next base: position 21,401 of record CAVSYH010000005.1, read on the forward strand.
GGAAGCGCGCGAGCGTCGCGCCGCTCTACGGCAAGTTGTTGGCGACCGCGGTGCGGTGTCCGGATCCCTTCGTGTTCCCCAGTGGACGCTGGCTCGTGCGACGGCTCGCCCCCGACTGCTCTCGCATCGATCTCGAAGCGCTGCCGCGCGAGCGAGATGAGGCGCGCTTGATGCACGCGATGGGCCGCGAGACGGCGAACATCCACCTCGGGTCGATCGACGCCAAGAAGCTCGCGGCCGATCTGCGGAAGCGCCCCAAGCGCTGGCTGGGAAAGGCGGTGGACCGCATGACCGTCGCCCTCGAGCGGGACTGGAAGGAGTGGCGCAAAGGGCGGTAAGTTGGAGGCCATGATGCCCAACGAATCGCGCGCGCCGATCACGGTCCGTTTCAAGTTCACGCTGGAAGAACTCGCCGAAGTGACGGAGCGGGGGATCACGAGCCGCCCGGCCCATCTGCGGCGCCGTCGCAACGCCGCGATCCTCCTGGGTCTCGTCGCGGCGGGCGGCGCGTATCTTGCGACCATGTCGCGGCCGAACGCAGGGTTGCTCCCGATGCTGGCCGCATTCGTGATCGCCGCCGGTGGAAGTTACTTCCTGGTGCCGCGATTCTACCGCCCGCGCATCGTGGAACTGCTCAAGGAACGCGTGCAGGGCGAGGGCCCTTTCGAGTGCGTGGTGACGCTCGACGCGAACGGCTGCACCTTCGAGCAGCTCGACATGATCATCACCCGAAAGTGGCGCGCGATCCGCGAGGTAAAGGACGGCGAGAAGGGCGTGGACGTGCTCGGCCGCGACGGCACCATCTCTCTCGTCCGCGAGCGCGCATTTTCCACTCCAGCCGCGCGGGATGAGTTCGTCGCATACGCGAAGGGCATGATCGCCTCGGCGCACTGATCGCTATCATCGTGGCCGGTTTGAGATCACGGTTCATGTTTAAGGGGATGCGGCGGAAGAAGCACAGATTGATTTCATGCGCGATGATGGATCGCCGCGCGAGGTCGGGTTTCTGTATTTGTTATTAACAACAACAACCGGCGCTATTGAGAAGGGGTGTTCCATTCCGCCGCATGGAGTCGATCCATGCTGTTTCCGACGCATCCCGTTAAACATGAACCGTGATCTCGGCCTGGCCTCGATGAACTCGAGGCTGCACGGGACCAAATGAAAAAGCGGCGGGCGAAGATCTCGCCCGCCGCTTTGCCGTTGCCCAACCTTCAACCACTACATTGCCGTTTCCTTGCCCAGCATCTTCACGACGCCCGCGAGCACACCCACCTTCGACGCGTCGCTCGAACCCTTCTCGTCCGCATCCAGCGACGCCGCGAGCTTGTTCAGTTCGTCCGACCGCGCCGCGCCCGACGCCTTCTCGGCGCGCTCGAGCGCCTCACGCGCGTCCTTGATCTTGCCGCTCGACAAACCCTCCGACCGCTCCAGCTGGTCGAGATAGGCCTGCGCGAGCACGAACGTCGCCGGCCACACCAGCTTCGGCTGGCCCTGCGTGTTCAGATAGTCGAGGTGCACTGTCTTCGCGGCCGCGATCTCGTTCGCCGTGAGGTACGGGCTCGGCGTGAGTTCGAAGATGTCGAGTCCGCGCGCGATCTCGGAGCTGATCATGTAACCGTTGTACCAGTACACCGACCAGCTGCCGCCCATCGCCATGCGAGCGGAGTCCACCGGTCCGCGGTCGAAGAACGCGATCTCTTTCGCGTGCGCCGCATCGGTCCAGTCGAACACCGACACGCCGCCCTGGTACCACGCCTGCACCATCACGTCGCGGCCGGGGATCGGGATCAGGCCGCCGTTGTGCGCCACGCAATTCTCCTGCGGCGTCTGCGCCGCCGGCATCTTGTAGTAGCCCTGGAACACGAGCTTGTCGTCGACGATCGTGAAGAGCGCGTCGGCGCCCCAGTCCTTCGGGTCCGTGGCACGGCACTTCGGCTGGCCGCCGCCGCCCCACTCATCGGAGAAGAGCAGTTTCGTGCCGTCGTTGTTGAACGTCGCCGAGTGCCAGTACGAGAAGTTCGAATCGCTCGCCGCGGCCAAGCGCATCGGATGCGTCGGGTCCGAGATGTTGAGCAACAGCCCGTAGCCTTCGCACGCGCCGCCGGCGAGTCCGATCGCCGGATAGACCGTAATGTCATGGCACTGCGTGGGACCCGGGCGCGGGCCCGAGCCCGGCGTGGTGGGCGTGATGCCGAACATCTTGTTGATGATGCCGTCGAGCGCCGGACGCAGCGCCGCGCTGTCCGCGGCCGTGGGCGCGCCGGTGCCGCCGCGCGCCTTCACGATGCTGTCGAGCAGCGGATCGATCGTGCGCGGCGACAGGATGCGGGGCATTCCCTGGTAGACCCAGATGAACGCGCCCTTCGCGCTCGCCGAATCCGCGGCCTTCTTCGCCGCGGCCATGTCGGTCGCGGTCTCGCCGTGCCGGGCCGGCGCGATGAGGTCGTTGAAGATGCGCGGCGAATTCACGATCGCGGCCTGCTCCGGATGCGCGAGCGGCACCTTGATCACTTCGATGCGGAAGAGCGCCGAGTTCGGGTCGGCCGCCGGCGCGGCCTTCGAGCAGCCCGGCATCTCGTTCGGCGAACGCACGCCCGCCGAGCCCGAGATGTAGACGTACACGTTCTCCGGATCCTTGGGATCGTAGAGCACCGTGTGCGTGTGCGAGCCGCGGCACGTCTGTACGTTGCCGACGTTCACCGGGTGCTGGATGTCGCTGATGTTGAAGATGCGCAGTCCGCGCAGGCGCTCCGTGCTCACCGTGTCCTTCACGCCCTGCGCGCCGCAATCGAGGCGGCCGCTGAGGTCCTTCACCCGAAACGAACAGTAGGTTCTTGAATACCGACACGTCGCTCTGCGACGCGGGGCAGTAGAACGCGACCTTGAGCGCCGGCTTGCTCGGCGTCGGACACGTCCCACACCTGGTAGCCGGCGTAGCTCCCCTGGATGACATAGGGGCCGGTGAAGGCGAGGTCGGAATTCGTCTGGCCCACGAACTTCTCCGAGGGCGGCGTGTTGGACACGAGCTTCATGTTCCACGACGCTTCGCCGGCGTTGTCGAGGCCGGCCTTGAGTCCGACGCGCGGGTCGGGGCTCGGAGCGACGACGTTCAGCCCCTTGGACGACGGATGCGTGCACGCGGCTACGGCCAGCAGGCCGGCGGCGAGCGCGAGGGGGAATGAGCGGCGGATCTGATGCAGCAATGCCATTGTCGGTTCCTCGAGAGAAGCCTGCTCAGGGTGAGCTGGACGCGGGGGGGAGAGCGGCGAGCATCTTGTTCATGCGCGCGATCTCCGTGGTCTGATCGACCTGCACATCGTTCGCGAACTTGAACACCAGCTCGTCTTCGCCGGCGCCGGTGGTGCCGAAGAGCTGGTTGACCATCTGCACGGCGCCGGTGTGGTGCTGGATCATGAACGTAAGAAACAGACGGTCGAACTCGGTGCCGCGCGCGGCGTCGAGCGCCTTCATCTGTTCGGGGGTGAGCATGCCGGGCATGAGCATCATCTGCTCCTTGCCGCCCATCTCCATCTTCATGCCGTTCGCATCGGCGGCCGGCACGGGAAGCTGACGGTCCACCAGCCACTGCTGCATGGTGACGATCTCATCGTTCTGCGCATTGATGATGCGCGCCGCGAGCGTCTGGATCTGCGAGCTCGCGCCATGCGTCGGCGCCCACTTGGCCATGACGATGGCCTGGGCGTGGTGGCCGATCATCCCCTGCATGAAGTACACGTCGGCCTCGACGTACGGATGGCGTACGCTGTCGGCCTTGGCCTTCGCGATGTGGGCCGCGTCGGGCGCGACCACGCCGGGCTGCGTGTTGCCGGGCGCGACACCCTGCGCCGCCACCTCCATGGAACAGACCGCGAGCGCCGCGAGCGCGGCGCGAATCGAGACTGAATTGAAGCTTCGCATGATCGGAATTCTCCGGCTGGGGCGCGGGAAGCGCGCCCCCCACTATTAAGACAACCCTTCGAGCCTTAGAGATTGCCACACCGTTCCCGCCCACGCAACCCGCATGGGCGCGACGGGATGAATACGCTCGGCGGGGCTGGTTCGTTGGGGGCGGCGGCCTGGGCGCCCGTCAGGCTCCGCGCCCCAGGCTGATATCACGGTTCATGTTCAAGGGGATACGGCGGAAAGAAGCACGGATCGACTCCATGCGGCGGAATGGATCGGTTCTCTTCGTCGGCGCTGTGTTGTTGTTAACAACAACAACCGAAACCTGACACAGCGCGGCGACCTTTCATCATGCGCGGAGTCGATCCGCGCTGCCTTCCGCCGCATCCCCTTAAACATGAACCGTGATCTCAGCCTTGTCGCGCGGAGGCCGGCGGGCGCTCGGAGCTCAGAGAATCATCTTCGCCACGATCTGAGTGGCGGACCGGGCACATTATCCGTATCCATTCAGCGGCACTCCACGGAGGCACGACATGCGGGCGTTCATCATGGCGATCGCGGCGCTCGGCATCGCGTCGCTCAATCCGCAGAAGGATCCGCCGATCTCTCTGCACCAGGATGTGCAGTTCACCGTGGGCACGAAGCAGGTGTACGACGTGCTCCTCAGCAGCAAGGACTTCGCCGCCTTCTCGGGGCGCAATGCGACGATCGATCCGCACGTCGGCGGCGCGTTCCTCTTGTTCGACGGGCACATCTCGGGTGTCAACGTCGAACTCGTACCCAACGAACGGATCGTCCAGGCGTGGCGCGCGGCCGATTGGCCGGCCGGTGTCTACTCCATCGCACGCTTCCAGCTGAACGCGCAGGGCGCGGGAACGCAGCTCGTGTTCGATCACACCGGATTCCCACCCGGACAGAAGGACCACCTGGCCGCCGGCTGGGAAGAGAATTACTGGTCGCTCATGAAGAAGTACCTCAAATAGGAGACGGGATCTCGTGATGCTTCGCTACTCCCTTCGGGTCGTGGCCACGTGCGCCGCGCTCGCGATCGCCGCGGCCGCGCCGCGCGCGCAGACTGCGCCGGCCTCCGGCCTCGCGCTCTTCGACCAGATGTACCAGGGCTACAAGGGGAAGTGGTACACCACGCTAACCTTCGTGCAGAAGACGACGAACAAGCGCGCCGACGGCACCGACTCCGTCGCCACATGGTACGAGAGCATCCGCTATTCGCAGCCGCGCGGTTCGCAGCTTCGCATCGATTTCGGCTCGCCCACGCTCGGCAACGGCGTGCTCTACACCGCCGACTCGCTCTGGGTGATGAAGGCGGGCCAGCTCGCGCTCACGCGTGGACACGGCAACGCACTGTTGCCACTCATCAATGGCGTGTACATGCAGCCCGCGTCGCGCACCGCCGCCGAGCTCGCGGGCACCGGCGTGGACCTGTCGCGCAAACCCGTGCTGGGCCGGTGGGAAGGGAAGCCCACGTGGATCATGGGAGTCACCTCGCTCGCCGACACGACGTCGCCCAGCTTCTGGGTGGACTCCGCCACACTCAACGTGGTGCGCGCCGTGTTCACGATCGCACCCGGCCGAATGATCGACGCGCGCTTCGAGAACCTCGTGCGCGTTGGCGGTGGCTGGCTCGCGGTGCGCTGCGAATTCTACGAGCACGGCACGCTCGCCACCACCGAGGAGTATTCCGACTGGAAGGGAAACGTGGATCTACCGGCCTCGTTGTTCGATCTCGCGCAGTGGACCACCGGCCCCCATTGGGCGTCGGCGCGCGCACCCTGATCGGCCCAGCTATGTCCTGAACGAGAGCTCTCCCATGCCACATCCATCGCTCAATCCGCCGGGCCTGAACCCGATCCACCGCGCCGCATGCGCGACCCTGCGCGTCGAGCTCGCGCATGTGATCAAGCAGATCCAAGACACGACCGACGTGCGAACTCTTCAGAACCTGCTGAAGCAGGCCGCCGTGCTCGAGATCGCGATCCAGAATTGCCCCGAACCCTCTCCTCCAAAGACCTCGCCTCCGGATCTCAGCGATTGGCTCGCCCACAATCCGAAGGTCACGGGCTCGATCCTCTGGCAAAAACAGGCCGCGAGCCCGGGGAATGCATACGTTCCGCCGACTGCGGGCGACAAGGTCGCGTGGGTGAACTGGACTCCGACGCAGAAAGCGCAACTCGAACAGGTCTACCTGGACTGTTGCATCTGGCTGGACGCGGGCGCGCCCTCCGTTCTGCTCGATCCCCCCGGGTTGACCGATACGCCTCAGAACGTGGATCCCGGGACCTCCAACGATCTTGGGAGCGTGATCGAGAAAGTGAGCGCGACGTATATGTGGGAGATCTATCTCGCGCACGTCGGGTTCGCGTTGGCGGCCGAGCTCACGAATCTCTACCCGTGGAAGATCGCTGCATACAACGCGCTCGAGTTGCGCTACGTGTTCGACAGTACGACAATGGCGTGGCTCATGCCCTCCGGCGAATTCTGGATGGGCACATACGACGTGTATGTTCCGGCACTCCGGGCCGACAATCGTCCGCAAACGGCCTTCGCGCCCCCCGAATGGAGTTATCGCTTTCTCAAGCAGAATAACCTCATCGGGGCATCGAAGATCGAGACGATCGGCCTCGTGTTGGAATGGGCGCGCCAACATCTGGTCCATTTCTACGGGGCCGAAACGTTCGGAACGTGCGACAATGTGTGGCACTATCGCGGCTTCCCTCCCATCTCGCGCGTGATCGGTGGCACGATCGACTCCGCGAACCCTGGCCTGGGGCCGGCGTGCTACACGATGGGATGCCACGGCACGGTCGGATTCCTGAACGCGATCCTTCGGGCGGTGAACATCCCGGTCCAGCCCATTTGGGTCGCCGGCCACGAGCTGGCGTGTTTTCTCACTGAGGGGAAGTATCTCGATCATGGGGACGATCCGTACAACAGCATCGTGAGAGCGTCCTCGCAGCCGATCCTGCAAGTACTCATCAATGAAGCCACGTACCAGGCGCGATTCACGACCGACCTGACGGCGAACATCGTTGACCTGAACAGCCCGGCGCTCGCGTATGTGGGTTACAGCGCCGTCAATTTTCCGCCGTGAACGCGACTCACAGAGTGTGACATGAGCATCACCTTCCACGGCGCCGTGCCGATCCTTCGCGTCCGCGATCTCGCCGCGAGCGTCGATCACTACGCCAAGGTGCTCGGCTTCTCCGTGGACTGGCACGACCGCGGGATCATGGCCGGCGTGAGCCGGGGGAAGTGCCACATCATGATCTGCGAGGGCGACCAGGGACACGCCGGCGGATGGGTGTGGATCGGCGTGAGCGACGCCGGCGCGCTCGAGAACGAGCTGATGGCGCGCGGCGCGAAGATCCGCCACCCGGCCACGAATTATCCGTGGGCGTTCGAGATGCAGGTGGAGGACATCGATGGCAACGTGCTGCGATTCGGCTCCGACGAGAAACCCGACGAGCCGGCCGGCGAGTGGCTGGATGCGACCGGGGCGCGGTGGGAGATGAGGCCCGACGGAGGGTGGAAGCGCGTGGAGGGTTGACGTGATCGCCGTCCTCTCCGAGTCGGATGTCCGGGCCGCGCTCCGCTGGGACGAACTCATTCCCGCGATGCGGCGCGCCCTCGCCGATTTCTCCGCCGGAAGAGTCGTGCAGCCCACGCGCAGCTGGCTCACGCTCGAGCCCGGCCTGCGGCATCTCGGTGCGATGCCAGCCGCGACCGAGCGCGCGGCCGGCCTCAAGCTGGTGAGCCTCTACGCCAAGAACGCGGGCACCGCCATCCCCACGGTGATGGCCACGGTATTGCTCGTGGACCCGCAGACCGGAGCGCCGCTCGCGGTGGTGGACGGCACCTTCCTCACGGCGATGCGCACCGCCGCCGTGTCGGCCGCGGTGGCCGACGCGATCGCGCCTCGCGACTCAGGGATCCTCGCGATGCTCGGCAGCGGTGTGGAAGCGGGCACGCACTTCGAAGCAATGTCGAGCATCCGGAAGTTCGGCGAGGTGCGCGTTTGGAGCCGCACGCCGGAGCACGCCGCGCGATTCGCGTCGCGCTACGGTGCGACAGCGCTGAGCGCCGAACAGGCCGTACGCGGCGCAGACATCATCGTGTGCGCGACTGCTACACGCACGGCCATACTCGAGGGCGCGTGGCTCAAGCCCGGCGCGTTCGTCGCGTCGATCGGGGCACCAATGCCCGAGTGGCGCGAAGTGGACGACGACGCGATGTCCAACGTGATCGTGGTCGATTCACGCGAAGCGTCGCTCGCCGAAGCCGGCGACATCATCCAGACGCGCGCGCCGATCCACGCCGAGGTAGGCGAGATCTTCGAGGGCACCGCCACGATCCCGCCGGGCGCCATCGTGATCTTCAAGTCCAACGGGCTGGCGGTTGAAGATGTCGTGGCGGCGATGATGGTCGTCGAGCGTACATCGACCTCTCGGTCAACTAGGGCGCACCACCTGAATAAGAGAGCTGAACGCCGAGTGCCATCTGACGGCGTCGGTGACGCGATGGTCGACGATAGCCAAGCTAGGCGCAAAGTGAGAAGGCTGACCACTATGAAGAGAACGACCGCGCAGACGATAACGGCGATTGTGTATCCCAACGCTCTGTCCTCAGGCACTTTCATGAGCACCGGCAGTCCGAGATAGATAAGAAACAGGCTGTAGAGCCCGAGGATGCCGAGTACGCCGAGTGCCGGCACGAGACCGAAGATGCCGGCGAGCCACGCCGCCGTGCTGGAGTACGCGCATACCTTTAGCGCTTGCACCGTGTTCTTGGTGCCCCCGAAGGCGGTGGCAAGCGCATCCACGATCATGGCGAGCACATACACCGTGGCGAGCCCGAGCAGATACCGTGTCACCGCCTCAGTTAGCGCACGGACAAAGGACCCCTGGTGCAGTAACCCTCCGATGAAGGCCGCCAAGGGCCCGATCGCCGAGAGCGGGACGATGTAGCCCATGTAGAGCGACTGGACCGTGGCGCTCTCGCCGTCGATCACCGGCCATTCGGAGCGCGGCTGGAGGATAATGTTCTTCGCGCGCGCCATCAGCGCTCCCTGGGCTGCGTTCATCGTGTGCTCCTGGGGTTGAAGGTCACTTCGGCGGCGGCGGCCGCGTGGGCGCGCCGCGATCCACCTTGGTATAACCGGCCGGCACTTCGAACACGCTGGCGGGCATCGGCCCCTTCTTCACGTTCGAGATGAGCGTCGTCGTGCTGCTCGTGTGTGTCTTGCCACTCTGCGTGCTCACCGAAGTACTGACGCGTTTCATCATCACGCCGGGCTTCACGTTCGCATACGCCTTGATGATCGCGGTCGTGAGCGGCGCCATCGGGCCGGTCGCTTCCGCGATCTTTCCCACATCGGGCCGCGCCGACGGATTCATCAGCGCGTTCAGCGCGGGCGCGATCCAGATGTCGGAGGTGGTGTGCGTGGGCGTCTTCGTCTCATTGCCCATCATCGTGAGGTCCATGGTGTAGCTCTCGGTGAGGCGATACTTGAGGGTCGAGTAGCCCTCGATCTTCTCGCCGGCGCCGAGCGGCTCCATGCTCACATGCACGTCGGTGACTTTCATCGACACCATGCTCGGCGCGGCCTTCATCGCATTGCTCGCGTCCCGGGAGAGTTCAGCGAGGTCGAGCTGCATGTACTGTCGCTTCGAGGGGTCCACGAAAGTCACCGTGCGAGCGGCGCTATTCGAGATCATGAAGTTGCCGGCGCCCATCATGCTGGCCCGGTTCATCGATTCGGAGAAGTCGAGGCGCGACACGCCGCTGGCGAATTGCCCGTGCGCCCGCAGGAAGGTGACCGTGGTGTCCTTGCCGGTCGCGCGATCCGCGCGCGTGACGGTCGTGGTGAGGTCGTAGCTGTAGCCCTGCGCCGCGAGCGGTAAGGCGAGTACGATCGCGAGCGCGATCGCGGCGCGGCGAGCGGGCGCGGAGCGTGAATTTCGCATCGAGGTAACGTAGCGCCGGTCGCCGGCGGCCGCCATCTTACAGCATGCGAGTCCAGGACCTGCTGCTCGACGCGCTGCATGCGAAGCGCGAGAACCGGCTGGAGGACGCTCGCCGTGACCTACGCGACGCCGCGGCGCAGCTCCGCGAGAAGAACGTGCCCAGCGAATTGGCCGACGTCCTGCGCGACCTCGGCGAATTGGAACGCCGCCTGCGGAACGCCGACGCGGCGCGTGGGCACTATGAGGAAGCGGTGGCGATCCTCAGCGGCGTGGACGATCCGCTGCGCCTCGCGCACACCATGCGGCACCTGGGCGACGTGCACTACGAGGCGGAACGCACCACCGCCGCCGAGCTGAGCCTACCGCGAAGCGATCGCGCTCTACCGGAACGCGGGCCGCACCAAACCCCTCGATCTCGCGAACGCGATCCGGAGCATGGCGGTGTTGAAGAGCGACTTCGGGCCCGTCGAGGAAGCGCGCGCGCTCTGGCAGGAGGCGAAGGAGCTCTATGCCGCGGCGAACGTGCAGCCAGGCGTGGCGGAGTGCACGGCGAGGCTGCGGATCCTGACCGCGCGCGCATAGGCGTCGGGCAGGCTCTCTTGCGGTAGCCGCCGGAAGAACCGTAGTTAGAAGCCTCTCCTACTGACGGGCGTCCCCTGGCGGGTGACGGGATCCAAGCCTTCGCGACCTCGGTCGCGGAGGATTACCGTGTCGAGGCGGAGATCGGGTCCGGCGGGATGGGACTCGTCTATCGCGCGCACGACCTGCGGAACGATCGCGAGGTCGCGCTGAAGGTCCTGCGCGTCGAGTTCGCGGGGCCCAAGAGCAACGAAAGATTCCAACGGGAGATGGAGATCCTCTCCCGGCTCGATCATCCGAACATCGTCGCGTTCTACAGCGCCGGCGAGTTCAACGGCTCGCCCTGGTACGCGATGTCGTTCATCGATGGCGAGACGCTGAGCGCTCGTCTCGATCGGGAAGGGCAGCTGCCGATCGACGACGCGCTCCGGATCGCGAAGGCAGTCGCGGACGCACTGGCGCACGCGCATGGCCAAGGCGTGGTGCACCGCGACATCAAGCCGAGCAACATCCTCCTGCAGGGCGATGGCGTGTTCGTGGCGGATTTCGGGATCGCGCGGGCGATCGACCGGGGTGCGCGCGAGCAATGGATCTCCACGTCGGGCGTGCAGATCGGGACGCCGCCGTATATGAGCCCGGAACAGGCGGCGGGGGAACGGAAGATCGACGGCCGCTCCGACGTCTACTCGTTGGGCTGCGTGCTGTACGAGATGCTCGGCGGCGTCCCGCCCTTCTCGGGGGCTTCGGCGACCGCGACCATGGCGCGGCACGTTCTCGATCCAGTGCCGCCGCTGGAGACGCTGCGGAGCGCCGTGCCGAAGGCCGTCGCGGAGGTCGTCTATCGTTCTCTCGCGAAGTCGCCGGCGGACCGGTTCAGGACGGCGCACGAATTCTCGAAGGCGCTGGATGCGGTGGCGCGCGATCCGGCGACGTCGGTGGTGGCGCCGTCGTACCGCCGCCTAAGGCGCGCGGCGATCGGCGTGGATGGCTGCGGCGGTGCTGCTCGTCGTTGAGTTGGAGCGCGTGGGTCGCCGGTGCGAGAGCGGTCGATGCGCGCGCGGTCGCGGCGGCGGACACGGTGCGGCTGGTGGTCTTCCCCTTCGCGCACGACTCGGGCGTCGCGCCAACACTCGACGCGGACCGGCTCATGCGGCAAGCGTTGCTGCGGTGGCGCGGGCCGGAAGTGGTGGATCCATTCGCGCTGACCGAGGCCATCGGTGCGGGCACCGACGGTGCCATCTCCGCATCTCGTGCGCGCGCGCTCGCTCTGCGACTGGGGGCGGGGCGGTACATCAGAGGATCGTTGTCGAAGGACGGCACGCGGATCCGCGCGCACGCGATCCTGTTCGATGTCTCGAAGGGGGAGATCCCGTTGGCCGAAGCGACGGCGATCGGGGCGGCGGCCGACGGCTCGCTAGGTGCCGCGTTCGCGCGGATCGCCGACCAGTTGTTCTTTCGCCCGAGTAGATTCGGCGGCGTTTGCGGCGAGTCAATGACCGGAACCTCGAGCCTCGCAGCACGGCAGGCGATTTCTCCAAGGCGCTGGCGCGCCTCGAGCGTTGGGACCTGGATGCAGCCGACTCAGCGTTCGCAGCGGCAACGCGCGCCGATGCGCACTACTCACAGGCATCGCTGTGGCTGGCGTTGTCACGAATGTGGGCGGCAAGGACACTGCGACGTGGAAATATGCGGCGGAGGCGGCCGCGGCCGGGCGCTCTCAGCTTCCGGAGGCCGATCAGGCGAAGAGCGATGCGCTGTCATCGCTAGCGAACGGCGATCGTCCACGAGCCTGCGCGCTCTGGGACGCGCTAGACTCGCCGGGAGCCATTCGCGTTCTCGGCCTGGTATGGTGCCGCGGATTGCCTCGCACGAGACAAAGTCGTGTTCAGCGACTGAGAAGCCCGTCGGGTTGGAGGTTCCGGAGCGGATATCACTCTTCGTTGGTTCGCTACCGGCGCGCCTTCGAAGTTCGACCAGCCGTTCTCAATGCGCATCCGCAAGGATGCTTTCGCGGACGTGCGGCAACTGCTCTGGACGAGCAGCCTCGATATGCGTGTCGGATGGACGATGGGCCTCGGACAGGAATTCTTCGCCGCCTTTCCTTCGTGGGAAGCCGACACGTTGGCGTTCATTCCATTTCCACTATCGATCATTGCCAGTTCGGATCCACGAACGTTGCGACGACTGCCGCGGACGGTGGGCGTGGCCATTCGCCACCAGCGCATGTTGTTTCGCGAGATCGCGGCGGGATGGACGGCGTCAAGTCCGCGAAGCGCCGCGGCTGCGCAGGCACTGTCGCTCGCGCTATTTCTGCTTGGTGAGCCTTCCGCGATCGACACGCTCATGCGTGCCAAAGCTCTCGCTGCGGATCCGGTCGAGCGGCAGCGCGTCCTGACGACCGAGATCTGGATGCGCGTACAGTTCGCAGTGCCGGCCGATCTGCGCGCTCTCCGCAAGGCGCGGGACCTCGCGGATTCCCTGCTGGCCGTACAGCCTGCGGACCCGGTCGATCCGGAGATCTTGTCGAGCATTGCCGCCCTTACGGGTCACGCCTATCAGGCGGCGAGCCTCGCACGCAGGGACCCTCCCCGCGTCCTCCATGCCAACACAACGCCCGTGAAGGCTCTCTCCCGCTCGCTCGTCCTGTTCGCCTCTTTCGGCGGTCCGGCGGATTCACTTCGAGTGTTGGAGTCGCGTATCGACTCGCTCATCACGGCGTTCGTACCCCAGGAGCAGCGACAGGCCGCGCGCGTCGAAGCGTTCGGGCGCGCGCTCTCCTTGGCATTTCCGGATGTGGCGATGGCATCAGTGTCGTCATTCAGCGCCGGTGACATGACCTTGCTTGGCGCCGATGCCGCGTGGCTGCGGGGTGACACCGCTACCGTCCTCGGCCTCCTAGGGAACGTACGAGCGATCCGACAGGCCTTTCCATCGCCTCCGGAACTGTCGCTCGACGCTCTCTATCCCGAAGCATGGCTGCTTCTCTCGGCTGGAGATGCGCACGGCGCGGCCGAATGGCTCGATCCGACGCTGTCCAGGATCCGTATTTCGCCGCCGCTCTCCGACCCGGTGAGTGCCGCGACTCTCGTGCGTGCGATGGCGTTCCGGGCGGACGTCGCGGCTCGGATGGGCGATCGACGAACCGCCGCCGAATGGGGTGCGGCCGTCGCGGTGCTCTGGTCCGGCGCGGACGAGTTCCTGCAACCGCTCGTGAGGCGAATGCACCGGCTCGCCATGGATGGAAGTTGAGTCGTGGGCAGCGAGGTCCGCGACGGACCACGTGAAAGCAGGTTACTTGAACGCAGGAGGGACTGTGAACGTGCTGAGCAGGAGGTCTGGTTGGTTCGGAGCCATCGTGCTCGCGATCGTGCCGGTGTCAATGGCGATGGCGCAGACGCCGGACATAGTGGACAGGCCCGAGTGTCCGCATACGTGGGATAAAGACGTCAGCCGACAACTGCCGATCCCAGGTCCACTTACGAACATCCCGGAGTACCACGACTGTCAGCGTTTCCTGATCCCGAACAAGGACGGGGGTGGGCTGAAGTACATAGAGATGGAAGCGATATTCGTGCGTTACCGCGCCGACTCCGTCTTCGACAGTGCAGCAGTTCTCATCGTCCCGGCGCAGACGGACACCGCAGGTGGAAGGAATCTGTGGAATCCGATTCTCGCGCCTGCGACGCCGACCACCCACCTCGCGGTCGTGGGACAGGTGCTCTCGTACGGGAAATATGCACCCTTGGGAATCGTAGATACATACAGCTGCATCCTGCTTGAATGGGATGTGGGCGTCACGCCGGCAATGTACCACGCCTGGATGGTAGGGGTAGGAACACAAGGTAACCGCTGTATCGGCGCCGACCCGACCTTGTTGCCTACAACCCATGTGCGGAAATTGTTTGTGACACCGTACCGCGCGCGCAATATCCCGACCGTGTCACGATGGGACTGGGACAGCAAGAGACGCGAGCAGTACATCGGGATGACGTGTCCCAATGGCTGGTGTGATATACACGGCCAAAAGGCGTACCATCATTCCCCAAACTACGCCACGCCCACGATTGTCAAAGGAATGTACGACGAACAATACCTGGCGAAGTATGGGAGCAGTGGACTCAAGATGGACGGGGCGTTCGGGACCATTTTCCCGGATCCGCGGCTCGGAAGCCGGAGCGTACAGCTCTACAACAGTGGGAGGTTCCTGCCTGCGGCATACGCGGCGCTGAGCCTGCCGTCACCCAAGTATCTGACGGGTCTCAATTTCGTGGCAGCGCCGCCCCTTGCGACGCCACTGGAGAATCTGAAGGAGTCCGCCGTTGCGAACGCACTGAACCAGGTTTCGTTGTGTTTCAGCACGAGCTCCCAGTCGTGCCCCGGCGAGGAGAAGTTGAAGAGCTCGTCGCACCCGTGCGCCGTGAAGACCTGGAGCAATAGTCAGGGATCGTGGACGGGAACCTGGTATGCTCAGGTGACGCGGGCGGCTCCCAGCGGCGCAACTGCAAGTGACTCTACAATCATCACATGCGTGGACTTCATGGAGACGGGCGAGTTCCAGCCGCCCCCCGTCGTTCGCTGGCGGTGGGATGTTAAGGACGAGACGATTTGGATCTCGTGCCCGCTTGGCTGTTGCAAGGTGAACGTGCAAAAGTGACGGAACGGGTTCGAGCCCACTTGGACTGGTCGCCGCCGCCGGGAGCATCGCTCCCGGCGGCGGAACCTCCACCGTTCGGCCGCGCGCGATCACGCGCGTGATCGATTCGTCAATCGATAACCGGAGAATACGATCCCACGCTTCCTCGGCAAACTCATCTCCCTCGACGAACTCCAGCAGATCGTCACCGACGCCGGTCTCGAGCATCAGCGCGACCTGTATACGACGTCACTCTCGAAGCTCCTCCTCAAGGGCGGCGATCCGCTCACGGAGCTCTCCACCGCCTACGAGCTCGCCGAATCGCTCGGCATCCCGAAATCGCGGATCGATGCGATCATGGCGATCCGCTATCCGTCGCCGGAAGAACAGTTGCAGGCGCTCGAGGCGCATGGCGCCACGGCCACCACGCGGGCCGTGGCGCGCAGCTATCAGGCCGACCTGCTCACCCGCATGCGCACCGGACTTCCATCGCGCACCTTCGATGCGGTGATCGAGCGGATGGACAGCGTCTTCGACAAGCCACACATGCCGGTGAAATGGCGACGCGCCTTCTTGGTGCGGATCGTCCTCGTTGAAGAACGCGAGGTGGAGGTGCGCGAGGCACCCCGCTGGCGGCGGTGGTTCGGCGCGCGCCGGCGCGGCAATGTGCCGGCGACTAAACGCGAGGAAGTTACGCTCGCGACGATCGGCATCGGGAACGAGCTCGTCGCGACCGGGCACGCCGGCCGGTTCCCCACGCCCTCGACGACCCATGTCCACCAGAGCGACCGCCTTTGCATCGCTGTCACCGTGGCGAGCGGGGTCTTCCTCAAGCTCTGCTCGGGCGCCCTCAATGAGCTGCGCGCGCGCTTCGAGAAGCACAACGGCATCGCCATGCACGATGTCGTATACGACTACGTGGTGGAGTAGCCCGACTATCGCGCCCGACTGAGCATCAGCCCCAGCACAATGGCCACGCCCGTCGACACCACCGCGATCGCCCACGGCAGCCACGCCGGCGCGCGCGCGAGCAGCGCCGGCACGCCCCACGGCACCGTGTCGTCTTCGAGGCCCGCGATCGCCCGCACGATCTCGTCGCCACTCTGCGGCCGCTGCGCGGGGTCCTTCTCGAGACACTTCATCACGGCGGCCGACAGGCGCGCCGGCACGCCCTCGCGCCGCTTCGAGATCGGTACCGGTGCCTGCTTCGCGTGCGCGGTGAAGATGGCCGTGATGCTCGGACCGGCGAACGGCGGATGCCCGGTGATCATCTCGTAACCCACCACGCCCAATGCGTAGAGATCCGCGCGATGATCGAGCGCCGGGTCGGCCGCCGCCTGCTCGGGCGCCATGTACATCGCGGTGCCGAGCGGTTTGCGCGCCGTCGTGATGAATTGCGGGAACGCGGGCCCCTGCTGCACGGATGCCCATAACGCTTTTCCGATGCCGAAGTCCAGCACCACGGCGTGTCCGTGATAGAACATCACGTTCTCCGGCTTGATATCCCGGTGCGCCATCCCTTCGCCGTGCGCGTATCCCAACGCACTCGCAATCTCCGAGAGGATTCGCGCGATGTCGGCGACGGCCATCGGCCGTTCACGGTCAATGCGCTCGCGCAGCGACTCGCCATCCACGAGCGGCATCGTGTAGTACAGCGTTTCGCCGGCCTGGCCGGCCGAGAGGAGCGGGACGATGTGCGGATGCTGCAGCCGCGCCGCCATCGCGATCTCGCGCTTGAACCGGTCGGCCGAGAGCGTGGCCGCCACTTCGGAGGAGAGGACCTTCACGACCACGCGACGGCCGAGCGCGCTCTCGGTGGCGACGAACACGCGCGACATCCCGCCGCGCGGCAATTCGCGCTCGAGGAGGTATTGGTCGCCCAGCGCGGCCTGGAAGGCCGAGAGCGGAGTGTGCTCGCGCACTTCTCTATGGCAGCGCCATTGAGGCCTGGCCGAACACGTAGCGCCACCCCGCCGGCGTCTTCACGTACACATCGCTGAACCAGAGCTTCTTGTCGAACGAGTTGCCGCCCGTGGTGCCTTTCTCCCAGAGCAGCGCGGTCACGACGGCCGTGTTCCCCCAGACGCGCACTTTCTGCAGCGTGTCCTCCTGATGCTCGTAGATCGTGCTCTTCTGGCGCGCGGCCTCGAGCAACTCGGCACGCGTGAACACCGCGCCGCGGCCGGTCACGAGGATGAAATCATCGGCCAGGATCGCGGCCATGCCATCGGCGTCGTTGGCCTTCACCGCCGCCTGGTACTTGGTGTCCAGCGCTGCGACCGTCGCCGCATCGTCGAGCGCCGGAGGCGTGGCGCGCGCGAGGAGGAGTAGGCCGAGTGCCAGCGGAAAGGTGAACAGGGGACG
>CAVSYH010000006.1:0-23182 GCA_963732065.1 uncultured Gemmatimonadaceae bacterium
GGGCCTCGTCACCTCGGCGGCAATGCTGGCGGGGTGGAACGTGACCGCCACCGACTATTACGACGACGCGCTGCTCTTCACGCGCGCGAACGCGGCGGCCGCGACCGGGCCGCGAACCGGCGACGCGCATGGTGAATTGGCGCGAGTCTGCCGGCCGACCTGGGGCGCTACGACCTCGTGGTCGCCTGCGACGTGTTGTACGAGAAGCCCAACGCCGAGCTCGTGGCGAACGCCATGGTGCGCGCGCTCGCGACGAACGGCGAGGCGGTGATGGCCGACCCCGGGCGCATCGCGATCGAGGAGTTCCTCGAGGCGTGCGCGGCGCGCGAGTTCCGGCGCGTGGAGACGATCGAGCGAAAATTCCCTGTCGGCGACAAGGAACAGACGATCAGGATATACCGTCTGGCGTGGTGATCCTGCGCGGCACCGCCGCGGAGACGGCCGTGACCGCGAGCGCGAGGACGAGCGGCGCCGCGACGGCGAAGAGCGCGTAGCGTGTTCGCGCAGGTCGGCGCCGAACACGGCGAGGCAGAGCGCGACCGAGGGTATGAGCGCCCATGCCGCGGCGCGCAGCGAGCGGGTGAGCGGTGCGCGGCAGATCGCGATACCGGATGGCCGAGAAGTAGCCGTACGTCGCGCCGGTCGCGGCGGCGGCCACACCGCAGAGCGCCATGATGTCGCCGGGCGGCATCCGTCCGTCCGTGAGCGGCACCGGGCTGGATACACCGAGTTGGCCGCGCACCAGGAACCAGAACGCCGCGGTGAGGACGCCGGCCCACAGCGCACCGCAGCCGCAGATCAGCAGTGAGAAGGTACGCGAGTCGCCATTGCGGCCCATGGCGAGGTAGCCGAGCAATGCGATCGCGGCCCACGCGGACGCCCCGATGAAGAGGCCGGCGAGCGACAGGACCGACGCCGCGAATTCCCACGCGAGCGCCGGCACCGCGGCCGCCAAGATGATCATGAACAGGCCGCCGAAGCGCAGGCTCCGCGGCGTCAGGTCCGGGAGCCTGGTCTTGTCATCGATCACGCGATGGGATTGGGCTTCGTGAGTCCGCGCCGGCTGCTCTGGATCGAGATCATCGAGACGAGGACGGCGAACAGGAAGGGTGCGACGATCACCATCAGCGCCTCTGAGAGCGACCCGCGGGCCGACCAACCATGCCCGTGCTCCGAGGGCGAAGCCACGGTCATCACCTGCGCCACGAGGAACAGTGCGAAGCCCGGCATTGCCGAGAGCGTCGCGAGCCGCACCGCACCCTTCACGCTGGGCGGAAGGCCGCGGTAGCGAATGAAGCATACGTAGCCGAAGCACGCGCCCGTGATCGCGGAGCACGTGACGACGAACGCGAGCGTCAGGAACGCGCCGCGCGAATCGCGCATCATGTACGCCACCGGGCCGCCGAGCGCGACGGTCCAGAGCGCGCCGCAGCCGTTCACGAGGATCACGAGCGTGCGCGCGTCGGCGGAGCGGTGCAGCACGACCCCCAGGAGATCGCAGCCACTGCGACCCAGCCCATCGGTGCCAGCACGAGCTCCCACTGACTGACCGAGGTGAATGCGTAGAAGACCGCGGCCACCGGCACCGCCACGGCCCAGAGCACCTCTACGATGCCGGCCATGCGTAGGGACAATGATCGTCGCCACGGTCGGGTTCGTCGTGTCGCGTTTCATGACGTGGCCCTCAGCTGCGCGGCGCGGGCTTCCCTGCGCACGTTCTGCACGCGCGACCACACCATCTCGAGCGCGAGCGAGAGCAGTTTCGGCGCGACGAACACGAAGAACACCGCCATGCTGATCGCGGACCGGTCACGCGACTGCACCGTGAACGCGGCGAGCACCGACCCGAGGCAGACGAGCACCACCGAGGGGACCGACGCCATCAATAATATTTTCGTCGCGCGGCGCAACGTGAGCGGCAGGCCGCGATAGCGGATGTAGCAAAGGAAGCCGTACGACGCGCCGGTGAAGGCGGCGCCCATGGTGTACCAGGGCAGGAGATACTCCACCGCGGCGTCGTTTCGGAGCAACACCCAGGCGAGGCCGAAGATCAGCGTCGTCCACGCCGCGCCGCATCCGATCACGAGCGCGACGAGTGAGCGCCCGCCCACGGTCTTGCCGATGAGCAGATAACCGACGATCGCGGCGAGCGGCCAGAGCACCAGCGCGCTACCGAATCCGGCCAGCGGTCCCATCCAGTCGGCGGCGACGCGCGCGAATTGCGGCACGCCGGTCGCGGCCAGCACCGAGAGAAAGCCCGCCAAAAGCTGCGGGCGCTCGGTCATTCTCGGGTCCACGCGTGAGATCTTCCATCAGTCAGCTCCTTTGGCGTTCAGCCGCTCCGCAACGACCTCGGCAATGTCCAGCACCGGCACTTCGGTGCCCTTCCGCCTTCACACCGTCGGTGATCATGGTCATGCAGAAGGGGCATGCCACGGCGATCCGGATCGGCGCCTGTCGCGAGCAACTCCTCGGTGCGTTCGATATTGATGCGCTTGCCAACCGTTTCCTCCATGAACATGCGCCCGCCGCCGGCGCCGCAGCACAGACCGCGGTCGCGCGAACGCGCGGGCTCCTGCGAGGACCATCACCGGGAGCGCCTTTTTGAGCGCGTTCCTCGGCGCATCATAGACATCATTGTAGCGTCCGAGGTAACAACTATCGTGGTAGGCCATGGTCAGGGCCTTACCCTCGGACGTGGCAAGGGTCAGACGGCCCTCATCCAGCAGGCGCTCGATGAGGGTGGAGTGGTGGATCACGTCGTAATCGCCGCCCAGCTGCGGGTACTCGTTGCCGATCTGGTGGAAGCAGTGCGGGCAGAAGGTGACGACGGTCTTTATTTCATATATGCCCAGCGTCTCAATGTTCTGTTTGGCGAGCGTTTGCCAGAGGTATTCGTTGCCCATGCGGCGCGCGGGGTCGCCATTGCAGGATTCTTCCTGGCCGAGGATGGCGAACTTGACGTTGGCGGCTTTGAGGATTCGGGCGAGCGCGACCGAGATCTTCTTCGCGCGGTCGTCGAAGGAGCCCATACAGCCGACCCAGAAGAGGATCTCGGGTTGTTCGCCGCGCGCGGCGAGCTCGGCCATGGTAGGGATGTCGAGGCCAACGGCCCAGTTCGCCGTAGCTGGGGGAGAAATTCGCCGGGTTACCACGCTCTCCATCGACTCGAAGACGGGCTGCACTTGGGCGGGAATCGCGACTCCATGAGCACGAGATCGCGCCGCAGATGGAGGATGTGATCGAGGTGCTCGAGATGCCCACCGGGCATTCGTTGACGCACGCGCGGCAGGTGGTGCAGGCCCAGAGTTCTTCTCGGGTGATGAAGTTGTCGAGGAGGCGGTAGTCCTCGATGGCGGGCGTCGCGTCGCCCGCGATCATCGCGGGGGCGAGTTCCATGAGGCGCTGGCGCGTGTCGACGATGATCTTGCGCGGCGAGAGCAATTTCCCCGGTGAGATTCGCCGGGCACACTCTCGAGTTGTAGACGCCGCACTCGGTGCAGGAGTAGCCGTCGAAGAGATCCTTCCACGTGAGCTGGTCGACATCGGCGGCGCCGAACTGCTCGGCGCCCTCGGCCTCGAGGTCGAGGAAGCGGATCACGCCCTTCTTCATCGGCCCGTTCGCGTTCGAGAAGAACACGTTCGGAATCGACGTGGTGACGTGCAGATGCTTGGAAGACGGCAGGTAAGTCAGGAACACGAGCACGAGCAGCGCGTGCATCGACCAGAAGGTGCGCTGGAGGATGTCGCCGTCGCCGGCGACGCGTTCGCGAACCAACCGGCGATCGCGTGGCTCGCGAAATTCTGCGAGACGACGGAATACGGATCGGTCACGATGTCGAAGGCATTCGCGAGGAACATCGTGACCATGAGGCCGCCGATCATGCTCAGGTGAGCAGCGCGTCGCCTTGGTGCGTGCCGTCGCCCTGCAGTCGCTTCGGGTGGATCACGAGGCGGCGATAGAGCGCGAAGGACACCGCGGCGATCACGAACAGGCCGAGCAGGTCCTGTGAATACGAGTACGCGGCGTAGAGCGGCGCGGGAGGAAGCCGAAGGAGAACGCCGGGTAATCCCGTCGATCAGGAGCTCCGTGGTGCCGGCCGTCAGCACGATGAAGCCCCAGAAGATCAGCGCGTGCATGGGGCCGGCCACGGGGTCGCGAAGGTCTTCTCTGGAAGATCGCGATCGTGAGGACGTTCTTGAGGCGGGCGCGCGGGTCGTCGAGGCGCGGGTCGGGCTTGCCAAGGCGCAGGTAAGAATCAGCCGGTGCGCGCTCTTCGCGAAGAACAGCGTTGCCGCGAGTACGACAATGGTGAAGACAACGCTCTCAGCGCGCATGGGCAGAAGCTAGGGCGCGTGGCGAGGGGCGACAAGCGGAGGAACGCCGTGCTAGTTCGCCAGGACGAGGCCTTCCGCGTCTCAAGATGAGCTCCTGGCTCGCATCGCGCATCACCGTCTCAGAGATCGCCTGGAATCCGGAACGCTCCCGAAGCCATCGTAGACTGCACGGTCCGCCGAGAGTGTGAACACCTTGCCGTCCCAGCCAACGACCACGCGATTCTTCGGCTGCCGACCTGGATGACCCAGTTCCCGAAAGCCATATCCAGTACTGCACCTTGTAGACCGCGCCCTTGTGAGCCGCGAGCCGCGGAGAACGCGTTGATCCAATCCAGGAATTCCTGAGAGTGCTCGCTGTCGGTCATCTCGTGGTCCCCGCGCTAAGCGTCGCTATGTCCCCGCCTTCGCCTTCTTCACCGCTTCGATGCAGCGGCAGGATCTCGAGCACATCGCCGACCATGCCGTAGTCCGCGACTCCGAAGATCGGGGCTTCCTTGTCCTTGTTGTCGCGGCGATGGTCTTGCTCGTGCGCATGCCGGCGGAATGCTGGATCGCGCCGGAGATGCCGAGCGCTACATAGAGCTGCGGACTCACTTGGCGGCCGTTTGGCCCACCTGATCGGTGTGCGGTCGCCAGCCGTCGTCGGTCACGGCGCGCGTCGCGCCCACCGCAGCGTTGCCGACGCGGCGGCGAGATCTTCCACCAGTTTGAAGTTCTCCGCGGAGCGAAGGCCGCGGCCGCCGCTCACGATGATGGTCCCATCTCCAAGATCGAGCTTGGCGGTGGAGGCTTTCACCATCTCCTTCACGAGCACACGGCCCTGCGCGGGATCGAGCGCGGGCGCCATCGTTTCGACTTTGCCGGATTTCGCGTTCGTCGCCGCGGTGATCGTGCCGGGATTCAGCGTGACGATCGCGGCGAACCGGTGAGCCGGGAGCGAGATGATGATCTTCCCAATGAAACTCGGATGAATGCACGACGATCGCATCGCCGTCAACGGCGACCGCGATAGCGCCGCTCGCCATCGAGACGCCGAGCTTCGCCGCGACGCGGGGCGCGAGATCCTTCCCTTCCGCGCTCGCCGAGAAGAACGCGGCGCGATAGCCGCCGCTCCTGATGCGCGCCGCCGCGGTCGCTCGCATATGACTCAGCGTTGTAGCGATCAACGACGCGTGTCGACGATGATCACCACATCGCGCCGTACTTTCCCAGTTCTGCCGCGAGCGACTGCACGCCCGGCGCCCCGATGAGCATCGCGTGCACTTCGCCGCCGCCGCTCGCATCCGCGAGCGTGCGCGCGGCGGTCACGGACTCGAGCGCCACGCGGCGCAGCGCACCGCTGCGCTGTTCGGCGAATGCGAAGACGTTCGCCATCAGAGTCACCTTCGCTTCTTCTGGGCAACTGGACAATTCCGGCATGGCCGCCGGACCTTCGCCAATGATGCGGCCGGCTTTGCGCTCCGGCGGCAATTCCATTTTCGTGACGGTGAGATGCGCCGCGCCGAGCTGCGCCGGCTTCACCTCGAGCGGCTTCTTCTTCGCCGCCATGATCCCCTTGAGCGCCGGATATCGCGGCCGCGCGACGCCTTCGTCGATCGTCACGACGGCGGGCAGCGAGAATTCACAATCTCCGCCGCGCCTTCGAGTTCGCGCCGCGCGGTGCCCTTCCCCGCCGCGATATCGAGCTTCGACAGGCTCGTCACGCATGGCAGTCCGAGCAACTCCGCGGTCATGGCGCCCACGGTTCCGGCCGACGTGTCCATCGCCATGCGGCCGAACAAAATAAGATCGTACGCTGCCGCCTTTGAGCTCGGCGGCAAGCGCCGTCGCGATCGCGAAACCATCGGCTGGCACGGCGTCGGCCTTGAGCTGCACGGCGCGCTCGGCGCCCATGCTCATCGCCTTGCGCAGAGTCTCCTGAACGGAGTCCGGCCCGAGCGAGATCACGACCGTCTCGCCGGGACCCTGCTTCTCGTTGAGTTGCAGCGCGGCCTCGACGGCATAGCCGTCGAAATCGGAGAAATCGTATTTCAGTCCGGTCGCATCGACGGAAACGCCGTCGGCGCCGACGCGGAATTTGGATTCCATGTCGGGGACGCGCTTGATCAGACGGCGATCTTCATCTACTGAACTCCAAAAAGCCGGGAACCGGTTTCCGGGAACCGGTGGGGCATGAAAAGATATGGCGGTTGATATCATGCGTTGTCATGCCATACCGGTTCCCGGTAATCGGTTCCCGGTAGTTCATGTTCACTCGAACGCGCTCAGTCCCGTGATCGCCTGTCCGAGCACGAGCGAGTGCACATCGTGCGTCCCCTCGTACGTGTACACCGATCTCCAGGTTCGCCATGTGCCGCATGCTCGCGTATTCGGCGAGAATGCCGTTCGCGCCGAGCAGTCGTCGCGCCTCGCGCGCGATGTCGGTGGCGATCGTCACGTTGTTCCGCTTCGCGAGCGACACCTGCTGCGGCGTCAAGGTGCCCGCGTCCTTCATGCGGCCCAGGTGCAGTGACACGAGCTGCGCCTTCGTGAGTCTCGGTGAGCATGTCGGCGAGGCGCACCTGCTGGATCTGGAAGCCGCCGATCGGCTTGCCGAACATCACGCGCGTCTTCGAGTAGCTCGCGGCCTCCTCGAAGCACGCCATCGCGGCGCCGAGCGCGCCCCAGCTGATGCCGTAGCGCGCCTGCGTGAGGCACATGAGCGGGCTCTTGAGCCCGCCGCTCTTGGGCAGGATCGCGTCGGCGGGCAGGTGCACATCCTGGAACACGAGCTCGCTCGTGTCGCTCGCGCGCAGGGAGAGTTTCCCCTTCTGGTCCTTCGCCGAGAATCCCTTCGTATCGGTGGGGACGATGAAGCCGCGAATGGACTGCTGGTCCTTGTCGCCGTTCGTCTTCGCCCAGACGACGGCGACGTGCGCCTGGCTGCCGTTCGTGATCCACATCTTCGCGCCGTTCAGGATCCAGGAGCCGTCTCCCTGCTCCTTGGCCATGGTGATCATGCCGCTCGGATTCGAGCCGTAGTCGGGCTCGGTGAGACCGAAGCAGCCGATGACTTTGCCGCTCGCCATCTGCGGGAGCCATTTCTTCTTCTGCGCGTCGCTGCCGAAGGCGTAGATCGGATACATGACGAGCGCGCCCTGCACGCTCGCGAAGCTGCGGATGCCGGAGTCGCCGCGCTCGAGCTCCTGCATGATGAGCCCGTACGAGACGTTGTTGAGTCCCGCGCAGCCGTATTCCTCGGGGAGATTCGCGCCGAGCACGCCGAGCTCGGCCATCTCGGGGATCAATTCCTTGGGGAAGCGGCCCTCGACGTAGCACTTGCCGATGATCGGGAGCACGTTCTCGTTCACGAACGCGCGCACCGAATCGCGCACCGCGCGCTCGTCCTCAGGAGAGCGCCATCGATGTTGAAGAGATCTTGCATGCGAGAAAGTTACCGCGCGCGGGCGGGGTTGGGTACTACGCGATCCGTGTTGTGTCGCGGTGCGTGTGGCGCGGCTGGCATCAAGGTAGAAGTTTCGACCGGATCAACCGGATGATCCGGATCCCTCGGATACCTCCACGCGCGTGGAGTGATCTTCTCGCGATCGGTGCTCCGTAGTTGTTGTTAACAACAAGAACAGAGCCAGAGCGTCCAGGTAACCAGCCATGCGCCTTGAAGTATCCGTCAAATCCGGATCATCCGGTTGATCCGGTCGAAACTTCTACCTTGATGCCCGTCGCGATCCAAGGATCGCGACACCGCAAGGAATCAGCGAGCGAACGTCTTCGTTGCCCCGGGAACAAAGTCTCGCGCGGCGCGATCCCACATGCGCACATCCACCGTGATCTCGGTCGGTGCGATGGTGATGACGTTCACGCTGCTCGGGCGGTGGCCGCGGGAGCGGCTCGACATGGTGCCGGCGGTGGAGACCACCGTGCCGCGGGCGCCGTTCGGCACCACATGCACGGCCTCCTGGTGGTCGTGCCCGCAGAGGATGAGATCGATCCCGAGCGCCGCGAGGCCCGACGCGGCTCGCGCCGGGTGCGCGAGGCCGTAGCGGTGCGAGAGATCGCCCCGCACGAGATTGTGGTGCATCACCACGACCCGCGCATTCGTGCGCGGCGCGGCGTCGAATGCCGCGCGCGCGCGATCGACCTGCGCCTCGCTGCAGCTCGCCCACAACGCCGATATCACGCGGATTCCACGTGAGCGTGTGCGGCTGCATGCCGTGCGCCGTGTTCAATCCCACGAACGTCGCGCCGGGCACCTGCAGAACCGGCTCCAGATCCTCCGCGATGAACTCGCGATAGTTCGCGAACGGCGCGGAGTTCGAGCCGAGGCCGAGCGGATCGCGCCACCACTTCACATCATGGTTCCCGGGCACCACGATCGTCTTCGAATTGCGCGCCGCGTCGTCCAGGAATTTCGGCCGCGCCGGAATTCACGAGGCCGCGCGCGCTGGCTGATGTCGCCGCTCACCGCCACCACATCGAACCGCTCCGCGCGGATCAGCTGCTCCACCGCCTCGACCTGCTCGGGAACGCTCGGCCGCCCGAAGTGCAGGTCCGAGACGTGCAGGACGGAGATCACCCGAGGCGCGCGATGATGGCGTCCGCGAACTGCGAGGTGGTCGCCGAGCCGCCCAAGTCGCGCGTGACGGACTTCTTCTCGCGGATGACCGCTTCGAACGCCTTCTCGATGCGCTTGCCGCGCTCGCCGTCGCCGATGTGCTCGAGCAGGAGACACGCCGCCATGAGCAGCGCGCCAGGGTTCGCGGCGTTCTTGCCGGCGATGTCGGGCGCCGTGCCGTGCACCGCCTCGAACACCGCGGCGTTCTCGCCGATGTTCGCGCCGGGCGAGAGTCCAGCCCGCCGACGAGCCCCGAGATGAGATCGGAGAGGATGTCGCCGAACAGATTCGTGGTCACGATCACATCGAACTTCTCGGGATGCAGCACGAGATGCATCGCCGCGGCATGGATGATGCGCTCATCGCACGTCACGCGCCCCTCGAATTCCTTCGCGACTTTCCGCCCGCTCTCGAGGAACAAGCCTTGGGAGAGCTTCAGGATGTTCGCTTTGTGCACGAGCGTGACATTCTTGCGGCCGTAGCGCACGGCGTACTCAAAGGCGTAGCGCACTACGCGCTCCGACGCGAGCCGCGTGATGATGGCGACGGATTCGGCGACCGCGTGCTCGTCGTCGCCCACACGCACGAAATGTTCGACGCCGCTGTAGAGCCCCTCCGTGTTCTCGCGCACGAGCACGATGTCGATCCCGTCGTAGCGGCCCGGGGACGATCGTGTGCGCGGGGCGCACGTTCGCATAGAGATCGAACTGCCGCCGGATAGCGACGTTCACGCTGCGGAATCCTTTCCCCACCGGCGTCTCGAGCGGCCCCTTGAGCGCGAGGCGCGTGCGCTCGATCGAGGCGAGCGTCGCGTCCGGGATCGGCGTGCCCACGGCGCTCACCGCGGCGACGCCCGCGAGTTGACGGTCCCACTCGAGAGACGCGCCCGCGGCGTCGAGCACGCGGAGTGTCGCTTCGGTGATCTCGGGGCCGATCCCGTCGCCGGGGATCAGTGTGACGGGAGTCTTCTTGGGCATGCTCTTGTGGGGAATGCTCAGGGCTTTGCGAAGAGGTCGCGAGATGCTCGGCGAGGCTGGTCAGCAGCGCGGGAGTGAATTTCTCCTCGTCGTCGCTGTAGACGTCGGCCATCCAGAGCGTGGTGAGCCGGCGCGGATCGATGATCGCCGCGCGGAGCGCCGCGCGCCCCCCTTTGCCGTGCTCGGACGCGATGAACCGGATCTCGATCGGGAAGAGGATGAACTCCGACCGGTCGTTCACCGCCATGATCGAGCGCAGCTGCGACGCGAGCGGGTCGGGCATGTACGGAATGGCCTTCTTGGGGCCGGGAAAGCGCAGGAAGTCAGCGGACAAGATGATACGGGTCCGCCATGTAATCGGGATTCCGCTTGTACTCCTTGGGCAGCTTGTCGTACATCACCCACACGTTCTTGAGTCCGCGATCGGCGAGCGCGAAGGAGAGTTCCGCGTCGAAGTCGGCGAGATACTGCTTCTCGTCCTGGATCTGGATCGCCCAACCCATCGGGTCGGCCTCGAGCAGGTACGCCGTGCGGCACCACAACGAGCTTCCGTCCCGCCATCGGCGCGAGCGGCGCGTGCTCGCCGGCGGCGATCGCGGCCGCGGAATCCTGCGAACTCATTTTCTGCGCCTGCGCGCCGCTCGCGAAAAGTGCGAGCGCCGAGAGTGCGATGAGCGATGGCGACGAAGTGTTCACGATCCCGTCCTGGGAGGTTGGAAGAAAGCTAGCGGCGCGGCATAGGAGAGACTAGTCGGAGCGCATACTTGTCACCGCCGCGACGCGCCGGCATCTTCGCCCCATGCGCCGTCTCGCGGGAGTGCTCGTTTGGATCGCTGTCGCCGCGCTCGGCGCCCTCGCATTCGCCTGGATCGCGCTCGCGCACGATGAGCCCGTGAACGCGGCGTGGCTCGTCACCGCCGCCGTGTGTACGTACGCCGTGGCGTACCGCTTCTATTCGAAGTTCATCGCCGCGAAGGTGTTCGCCCTCGACGCGTCGCGCGCGACGCCCGCCATACGCCTCGAGGACGGGCGGGACTTCGTGCCAACGAACAAATGGATCGTGTTCGGCCACCACTTCGCCGCGATCGCGGGGCCGGGCCCACTCGTCGGTCCGACGCTCGCCGCCCAGTTCGGATTCCTCCCGGGCGCGCTCTGGATCATCGTGGGCGTCGCGCTCGGCGGCGCGGTGCAGGACTTCGTGATCCTGTGCGCCAGCATGCGGCGCGATGCGCGCTCGCTCGGGCAGATGGCGAAGGATGAACGGGCGCCGTCGCCGGATTCACCGCGCTCGTCGCCTGCTCGGCATCATGATCGTGCTCATGTCGGTGCTCGCGCTCGTCGTGGTGAACGCCCTCAAGCAGAGTCCGTGGGGCCTCGTGACGATCGGGCTCACGATCCCGATCGCGATGCTCATGGGCGTCTACCTGCGATGGGTGCGGCCGGGGCGCGTGCTCGAGGCCACGGCGATCGGCATCGCGCTGCTCGCGCCGCGCTCTTCGCGGGACGATGGGTGGCGGAGCGGCCGGACCTCGCGCCGATGTTCACCCTGAGCGGCACGGCGATCGCGCTGCTCTCATGGCGTACAGATTCGCCGCGAGCGTGCTGCCGGTGTGGCTCCTGCTCGCGCCGCGCGATTATCTCTCCGCGTTCGTGAAGATCGGCGTAGTGCTGGCGCTCGCCGTGGGATTCTGGTGGCACTGCCGCCGCTGCAAATGCCGGCGCTCACGCGATTCATCGATGGCACCGGCCCGATCTTCGCGGGAAAACTCTTCCCCTTCGCGTTCATCACCATCGCGTGCGGCGCGATCTCGCGGGTGGCACGCGCTCATCGCGAGCGGCACGACGCCCAAGATGATCGACCGCGAGACCGACGCGCGCTTCGTCGGCTACGGCGGCATGCTCATGGAATCGATGGTGGCGGTGATGGCGCTCATCGCCGCCTGCTCGCTCACTCCCGGCACCTATTTCGCGATCAACGCGCCCGCCGCGCTGCTCGGCACCACCGCCGACAGCGCGGCGCACGCGATCGCGTCGTGGGGATTCACCTTCGACCCCGCGCAATTCCGCGCGCTCACCGCGCAGGTGCAGGAGGTGTCGCTGCTCTCGCGCACCGGCGGCGCGCCGAGCCTGGCCGTGGGGATGGCGCGCTCTTCGCGACCGCGCTCGGCGGCGCCGGCACGATGGCGCTCTGGTACCACTTCGCGATCATGTTCGAGGCGCTGTTCATCCTCACCACGCTCGACGCCGGAACGCGCGTCGGACGGTTCATGCTGCAGGACCTCGGGCGGCACGCGTGGGAGCCGTTCGGCCGAGTGTCATGGTACCCGGCGGTGCTGCTCTCGAGCGCGATCTTCGTGGCGATGTGGGGGCATTTCCTCTATCAGGGCGTGCCCGATCCGCTGGGCGGGATCAATTCGCTCTGGCCGCTCTTCGGCATCTCGAACCAGCTGCTCGCGGCGTCGCGCTGTGCGTGGGCACCACCGTGATCATCAACCGCGGCAAAGGGGAAGTACGCGTGGGTCACGGAGTGCCGCTCGCGTGGCTCGCCACGGTCACGCTCACGGCGGGACCGAGAAGATCTTCTCGGCCGATCCGCGGCTCGGATTCCTTCGACGCACGCGCGGCGCAAACGGCGAGGCCGCGTCGCACACCGGAGCGCCGCGCGGCTCCATCTTCAACGACTAGTTCGACACGGCGGTCGCCGCATTCTTCATGGCGTCGTTCGTGGTCATCCTCGTGCTATTCGGTGCGCGAGTGGTATCGCGCGTGTTCGGCGCGGCACGGTGCCCGTCCCACCGAGATCCCCTTCCAACCGCGCACAGCGTTCGTGAAGGAATGAGCGTACTAACGGACCTTGCTCTCGCGTCCGCGTCCGTGGACCGCCCCACGCAGCCCGCCATGCAGCTCATGAGCTCCTCGCCGCTCCTATCTTCGCGCTCGTTCGCCGCCGGCTCCCTCGCCGCGCAGCAGCCCGCTGACTCATTCCCGCTCACCGTCCCGAGCATCATGCGCGGCGAGGAGGTCGTGGGCCGGCCACCTGCGCGGGTCCGATGGACCGCGGATGGCAAGTGGATCTACTTCTCGTGGGTGGAGCCGGGCACGGATTGGCGCGAGCCGAATGCATCCCTATCGCATCGAGCCCGAGGCCGGCGCGAAGCCCGAGCAGGTCAGCCTTGCGCACATGGACTCGGTGGGGCCCGCTCATCGCGTGGCGAGATCGTCGCCGAACACGGCAATGGCGCGCGGTGGAATCGAACGGCGACATCTTCCTCGTGGACCAGAAGAGTTCCGCGTGCGCCGCCTCACGCAGACGCTCGCGCGCGAGAGCGATCCGCATTTCTTCGCCACGTGGCGAGACCGTGAGCTTCACGCGCGACGGCAACGCGTACTCGGTCGATCTCGTCGGACGGCACGGAGCGCCAGCTCACCGACATCCGCGGCGGCCCGGAGCCCAAGGACCCGGACGTGCCCAAGGGACAGCGCGCGGCGCTCGAGGCGCAGCACGAAGCCCTCCTGCAGGTCGTGCGCGACAAGATCCTGCAGGATTCGCTCGCGAAGATCGAGAAGAAGCTCCGCGAGTCGTGGTGGCCCAAGACGATCTGGCTCGGCAAGGACGAGCGCGTGGCGTCGGTCAGCGTTCGCCCAAGCGGCAAGTCGGCAGTGGTGATCACCACCATTCCGGCGGGCGACAAGGAGAAGACCACGATCGTTCCGCAGTACATCACGAAGTCGGGCTACACCGAGGAGATCCACGGCCGCGAGAAGGTGGGCGATGTGCAGGCGGGCGGCTCGCGTCGGCGTCCGTGTCGCTGCCCTCGCGGGGACGCGAAGTGGCTGAAGGTCACGCCGGCGGACACCGTGCACATGCCGGCCGTGACGCAGATGATGGCTGGAACGACGCGGGTACGTTGGCGCTGATCGTCGGCGGTGCCGTTCGACTGGCACCAGCGCATCTCTACACGGTACGCCGATCGGGCGCGCTGAAGGCCGTGGACGTGTTCAAGGACACCACGTGGGTGGACGGTCCGCGTTCGGCAACGCGGGCTGGATCGACGGCGGCAAGGCGATCTGGTACGCGTCCGAGGCCGACGGGCTGGGCGCATCTCTACAGCATGGCGCCCGACGGCAGCGATCGCAAACAGCTCACGAGCGGCAAGTGGGAAGTCTATGAACATCGACATGTCCGACGACGCAAGTGGTTCTACCTCACCACGAGCGAGAAGTCGCTGTTCGAGCATCAGTTCTACCGCATGCCGGTGAACGGCGGCGCGGGTGGCGCGCGCGAAAGATCACGAGCTATGGTGGGCGAGCACGAGCCGAAGTGTCGCCCGACGGCAAGATGATCGCGGACGTGCTACTCGTTCGCGAACAGGCCGCCCGAGATGTACGTGATGAAGTTCGCGGCCGGCGCCGCGGAGACGCAGCTCACGACGAGTCCCACCGCGCAGTGGCTCTCGCACAAGTGGCTCGTGCCCGAGATCGTGTGGATCCCGGCGAGCGACGGCGTGAAAGTGCCGGCGCGCATCTACCGTCCGGCGGACATGGGCGCGAAGCCGAACGGCGCCGCGGTGATGTTCGTGCACGGCGCCGGCTATCTGCACAACGTGCACAACTGGTGGTCGGCTATTTCCGCGAGTACATGTTCAACCAGCTGCTCGCGAGCAAAGGCTACGTGGTGCTCGACGTGGACTACCGCGGGTCCGCCGGTTAGGCCGCGATTGGCGCGTCGGCGATCTGGCATTACATGGGCGGACGCGACCTGCAGGATGAAGTGGACGCGTCTAAGTAGCTGCAGGCGAACTTCAACATTCCGCCTGAGCGCGTGGGCATGTACGGCGGCAGCTACGGCGGCTTCATGACGCTCATGGCGCTGTTCACGGAGCCCAAGCATTTCGGCGCGGGCGCGGCGCTGCGGAGCGGTCACCGACTGGGCTAACTACAACCACTGGTACACGTCGCGCATCCTCGGCCAGCCGGAGGTGGACTCGGTGGCGTACCGGATCTCGTCGCCCATCTTCTTCACGCAAGGTCTCAAGGTCCGCTGCTGATCATGCACGGCATGGTCGACACCAACGTGCAATTCCAGGACGACGTCGAGATGGTGCAGAAGCTGATCGAGGAGCAGAAGACGGGCTGGGAGATGGCAGTGTATCCGAAGGAGGATCACGGTTTCGTGCGGCCCACATCGTGGATGGATGAATACCGGCGGATCCTCGAGCTGTTCGACTGGACGATCGCGGTAGGAAAGTGAAGCCAGCAGGCTAGACGCAACGACAGGCGGATAGTCGGCTGGCGCGACGGAATTCGTCGCGACAGCCGGCTCCATGCCGGCGCGTGATCGGGGTGCCGGACTACGAGAGGTATGTGGAACATTGCCCGCGCCGGCATCCCGGAGGAACCGATGCTCTCGACGAGAGCAGTTCGCGCGCGAGCGCCAGCGCGCGCGCTATGAGACGCCGGGCGGGCGCTGCTGCTGAGCGACGGCGCGACGAAAGCGATCGCGATGGCGGCCGCGCCCGCCATCGCGGCGCCGAAGGTGAACGCCGCCGGCGCGCCCGCGCGGTCCCAGATCGCGCCGAAGATGATCGACGCGGGAAGCGCGCCGAGTCCGAGCGCGAGATTGTACCAGCCGAATGCGGCGCCGCGCCGTGCCGCCGGCACGAGATCGGCGACCAGCGCCTTCTCCACGCCCTCGGTGAGGCCGAAGTAGATCCCGTAGACCGCGAAGAGCGCCCACGCTTGCCAAGCGCTCGTCGCACGGCCGAACATCAGATACACCAGCGCGTATACCGCCCATCCCGCCACAATGAGCGGCTTGCGCCCGATGCGGTCGGAGAGCACGCCTGCCGGCGTATTCGATGCGGACTTCACGAGATTCAGCATCGCCCAGAGCAGCGGCGCGAGCGCCACCGGCACGCCGAGCTGCGCGGCGCGCAGCAGCAGGAACGCATCGGTGGAATTCCCGAGCGTGAACAGCGAGCACCACCGCGAGATACGCCCAGAAGCGCGTGCCGAGTGCGCCCTGGCCCTTGTCGCGTGCCGGCGGCGCGGCGGCTCGCGGCATGTCGCGCATGCCGGCGACCACCACGAGAGCGCGAACACCGCCGGGATCGCGGCGAGGAGGAACACCGTGCGCAGCGGCACGCCCGTCCAAGCGCAGCGCCGCGAAACCGATGAGCGGGCCAAGCACCGCGCCGGCGTTGTCGCTCGCGCTGTGGAATCCGTATGCGCGCCCGCGGATCGATGGGTCCACCGAGTCGGCGATAAGCGCATCGCGCGGCGACGTGCGGATCCCCTTCCCCACGCGGTCGGTGATGCGGATGGCCGCGACCTGCGCCACGCTCTGCGCGAGCCCGATGAGCGGCCGCACGAACCCGGCGAGCGCATAGCCGAACACCACCAGCGGCTTCCGTTTGGCGACGCGGTCCGAGATCCATCCGCTCGCGAGCTTGAGCAGCGCCGCGGTGGATTCCGCCAATCCTTCGATCACGCCCACGGCGCCCGCGCTCGCGCCGAGCACAGTGGTGAGGAAGAGCGGCACGAGCGGATAGATCATCTCGCCCGAGACGTCGGTGAGGAAACTCACCGCCGAGATGGCGAGGATGTTGCGCCCGAGCTTCGCGGGCTTGGCCTCTACTTCGACAGGGCGACTCCCCACGGCATGCTCCCGGCGGGAATGCGGCGCACGACCGTGATCGTGTCGGCGTCGATCACCGACACGTCGTTCGACGGCCCGTTGGCCGTGTAGATGCGCGAGCCGTCCGCCGAGACGCTCACGCCCCATGGCCGTTTGCCCACCGCGACCGATCCGAGCGCGCTGTCGCCCTTCGTGTCGATCGCGACGAGCGTGCCGCCGCGGCCGGTGGTGACGTAGAGGCGTCGTGCCGTCGGGCGAGAGCGCGGTGCCCATGGGCGCACGTTCGGGCCGGTGAGCGTGATCGTGCGTCTTCACGCGACGATTGTCCATATCGATCACGCTCACGCTGCTCCCCTCCTCGTTCGCGACGTAGGCCTTCGAGCCGTCGAGCGAGAACGTCACCGACCGCGGCCGCTTCCCGACGCCGATCGTCGCGATGACGACGCGCGAATCGGTCGCGATCACGCTCATCGTGCCGTCCACCTCGTTCGTGACATACACCTCATCGCTGTCCGGACTGATCCGCACGCCTTCGGGCTCGCGGCCCACCGGGATCGTTGCCACCGGTTTGCCGCTCACGACGTCGAGCACCGTGACCGTGGCGGCGTCCTCGTTCGCGACGTAGATGGTCTTTCCGTCGAGACTGACGTCGAAATTCTCCGGATCGATGCCGCCCGCGAGCGTCTTGCGAAGCACGCGCCGCGTGAGGTCCATGAGCGCGATGCCGTCGCGGCGATGGTCCGCCGGCGGAAGTTTGCTCTCGTCCACGCCGGGTCCGCCTTTGGGCGAACCGCTCACCGCGACGATCAGAGTGCTTCCGTCGGGGCTGACGCGCACGCCGCGCGGCCGGCGGCCCGGCGCCATGGAGGCGACCACGGATTCCGCGCGCACGTCGATCACCGCCACGGAATTCCCGTCCTCATCGCTCACATACAGATACGGTCCGCCGCCGAGGAGGGACTTGGCGACATGCGGCGTGCGCACGGCGGTGCTGTCGTCGCCTTTCTCGCCTGACGGTGCGCAAGCGGCGCAGAGTGCGGCGGCGATCGCGACGCGGCGACGCGCTTCATGGATCCGACAGTCCCATCCCCCAGCGCGCGAGCGCCGTGGGATACGAACCGAACGTGAGCAATTCGTCGTGGAACTCGCTGAGCGAGAACTTCGTGCCGCGCGATTTGCGCGCGTCGTCGCGCAACTGCAGGATCTCGCGGCGTCCCACGGCATAGCAGAGTTGATACGTGGGATACGCGCAGTAGCGGCGCGCCTCCGCGTCGGCCAGCCGCGCGTCGAAGCCGAGCTCGTCCTGGAGCATCTGGGACGCCTCCTGCCACGTCATGCCGCGCGTGTGCAGCGAGACGTCAATCATGATGCGCAGCGCGCGCCAGAGCAGATGATGCGCCTGGAAGAAACGCTGCGGCGGCTCGAGGAATCCCTCGTCGGCCATCAGCGATTCACAGTACAGCGCCCACCCTTCGCGCGTCGCCGGCGTGGACAGGATGCGCCGCACGTTCCGCGGCAGCGAGTTGCCCGTCACGATCTGCAAATGGTGACCAGGATAACCCTCGTGCACCGCCGTGTTCGGCAATTCCGCGCGGCAATCCGAACGCCACTGTTCGCCCTTCGGCGGCAGCGTCACGAAGAACAGCCCGCGCTGATCGTTGTCGAACGCGCCCGGCCCTTGGTACGCCGCGTACGGAACGAGCGCGCGAAGGAATTCCGGCGTCTCGATCACGGCCAGCTCGGAGACGGGCACCTTCAAGAGGAGCGCTTGGCCGTGAATTCACGCGCGCTCTTCATGGCGGCGGCGTATTCGGCGAGCGCCTGTTCGCGCGAGGGCCGGTCCTTACGCAGCTCGATCACCAGGTCGCGCCATTTCGTGCCGGGCCGCAATTCCTGCGCGCGACGCTCCAATTCCGCGATCGCCTCGCCGCGGAGCCGTTCGCCGAAACGGTAGAGCTGATCGGCGTTCTCCTTGAGCAGATGCCACGTTTGCAGCTTGCGGTCGAAGAGTTCGCGTCCGATCGCGTAGGTGGATCCGGCGGTCGCCTGCATCGCGGCGAGTTTCTCACCGAACGCGGCGAGCGCTTCGAGTGCCGTTTGCCTCACCACTTCGGCGTCGAACGCCACCGCGAGCGCGGCCGCCTCCGTGGCCTGGCGCACGAGCACCGCGCCGCCGGGCAGCATCGCGCGCGCCATCTCGACGAAGCTCGCGTCGGGCCGCGTCACCGTTTTCGCGGCGCGCTCGAGGAAGCCGGCAGCGCTTCGAGCCGCGCGACGAGGGCGCGCCCGCGCTGCGACGGATCGGCCGAGGAGCGCGCGAGCAGCAGATACAGCCCGTTCAGCGCATGGGAGAGGTGATAGCCGGGATTCCGCTCGAAGGGACGCTCGAGATCCAGCACGAGGATCTCGTGCCGCACCGCCTGCAGCGACGCCGTACGGTCGATCTCATCCTCAAGAAACAACGGATCGAGCTCCTCCAGCGCGTGTTCGTACGCCTTGAGCGCCGCGATGTGTTGCAGCACCGACGCGGTGTCCCACTGCGCGTATTCGCCGTCGCGCTCGTGGCGGCCGTGGTACGTCGCCTCCACCGGATTCATCGCCCAGCGGAGATCGAGGTACCCGCTCAGCACCTGGTCGAGCGCGGCGCTCATGTCGACGCCGGCTGGCGCCCGTGCGCAGCCACCAGCGCCTCGAGTTCGTCGTCGCGCAGAGTGCGGTGCGTGGATTTCGCCGCGTCGAGCAGCCGCTGGCACAGCGCCGCGTTCGTCGCGTCGTGCCCATGCTGCTCGAGCCACCATTTCACGTTCGACAATCCTGACACGTGCGACACTTCGATGATCTGCGACAATCCGAAATCGCCGGCCGGCACGCCCCGAGTAGATGCGGTCGGCGAGCCACGCGTGTCCCTTCTTCCGTGCCTTGATGATCGCCGCCGCGTGCACGCCCGTACCGGTGCGGAACGCATCCTCGCCGAGCACGGGATAACCGGGCGGGATCGCGAGTCCGAGCGCCCGCGACGCGAGGTGCGCGTACTCCGGCAGCCGGCTCAGATCGTGCTTGTGCGCGCCGAGCAGTTGAGATTGATGAGCAGCAGGTCCATCTCCGCGTTCCCGACGCGTTCGCCGATGCCGAGCGCGGTGCCGTGCACGCGGTCGGCGCCGGCTTCGATGGCGGCAAAACAATTCGCCAGTCCGAATCCGCGGTCGCGATGGCCGTGCCAGTCGAGCTTCACCGTCTCGCCGCTAGGCGCGATGATCTCGTTCTTCACGAAGCGCACGAGCGCGCGCACGCCGTCGGGCGTCGCGTGCCCCACCGTATCGGCGAGACAGAGCCGTCGCGCGCCCCATCGGATCGCGTTCCCGTAGAGCGCCTTGAGCGTTTCGGGCCCCGCGCGTGTCGTGTCCTCGGTGACGAACATCACCGGCAGCCGCTCGTTTACCGCGAAGGTCGACCGCCGCCTCGCTCACCCGCAGGAGATCGTCGAGCGTCCAGTCTTCCGCGTACTGCCGGATGGGCGATCGAGCCGATGAAGGTCGCGCACTCGATCGGGATGCCCGCCGTCTGCGAGATCCGCGCGACCGGCTCGACGTCGGATATCGTGGTGCGCGCGGCGCAGTTCGGGGCTGAGCGGAGCTTGGCGGCCACGATCTCGCGCGCCAGGGCGAGCTGTCGGCTACCGCGCGCGGCCGGCGCCCGGCAGCCCAATGTCCGCCCTGGCGATCCCGAGCGCGACCATGAGGTGGAGCGGGTCGCTTCTTGCTCTCGATGTCGGATCCGTGACCGACGGGCACTGCAGCCCGTCGCGCAGTGTCTCGTCGTTGAGCTCGACGCGGCCGACGCTCCAGTCGAATGCGTCCGGCGCGGCTTCCAATCGAAGATCAGGTCGCGTTCCTGCATTGGGTGGGAATGTATGGACGTTCGGAGCGACCGCTACTCCCCGTGGACCTCGCCGTTGTCGCCAATGCTCACGGCGCCGCGAACATTAACGAGCACCGCGCCATCGCCCACCATCGAATCGTGGACCGCGCAATCCTTCAGCATCGCGCGCGCGCCGACGATCGAATCGCGCACGCTGCTCTTCTCGATGACGCTGCCGGCCCCGATCGAGACGTTCGGCCCGATCACCGCATTGCGGATCACGACGCCGTCCTCGATGTAGACCGGGTCGATGATGGTCGTGCCCGACGTGTCTTCGGGCCGGCGCGCGCGCCCTTCTCCAGCATCGCGCGGTTCGTCTCGAGCAGCGTGTCGAGCTTGCCCGCGTCGTACCAGCCGCCACGTCGATGACCTTGATCTTCGCGCCGTGGTCGATCATGTACTGGAACGCGTCGGTGAGATAGCACTCGCCCTTGTTCGGCGGCCGCGTCAGCGTGTGGTCGATCCCCTCCACAGCGCTTCCAGATCCTGATGTAGTAGAGGCCGATGTTCGCGCGCTTGGAGATCGGCGTAGTCGGCTTCTCGACGATCTTCGTCATGTTGCCGTCGGCGTCGGTGACCACCACGCCGAAGCGCTGGTAGTCCTCGACCTCCTTCGCCCAGATGATGCCGTCGGCGTCGGTGCGGTCGAGATCGACAGGTCGGCGTCGAAGATGGTATCGACGAAGATGATGAGGCACCGGCTGGTCCACGAACGGCTCGGCGAGCTTCACCGCGCCGGCCGTGCCGTCCTGGACCTTCTGCTCCACGAAGAGCGATCGGAAATGGCGCGCCTTCGCGTGCGTAGCTCTCGACCGTTTTCCTTCAGGTGGCCGGTGATGTAGATGACCTGCTCGACGCCGCCGAGCTTCTGGAGGTCGTCCAGGATGTAGTCCATCACCGGCTTGCCGGCGACCTTGAGCATCGGCTTGGGCATCACGTGCGTGTGCGGGCGAAGCCGCGTTCCCTTCCTGCCAGCGGAATGATGACTTTCATGGGCGCTCGTCCCCTGCGCCCGTAGGGGTCCTTGAGTCGCACGACGTCGTCGAGATCGGGCGTGCTGGCCTCGAGCACGTCGCAGTCGGTGACGGCCTCCATGTAGTGGATCGTGTTCGGCGTGATGCGGTACGACTCGCCGGCCTTTAGCCGCACGTCGGTCAGTCTCGCTCTCCGATCTTGGACGCGATAGTTCAGCGCGCCCGAGAGCAGATACACCGTCTCGTCCTTCATTCGTGGTACTGCACCGAGAGCGCCTGGCCGGCGTTGATATGCAGGATCTTGCCAACGTAAAGTCGTTGGCGGCCCAGAATGATCTCATAGCCCCAGGGCTTCGGGACGCGTTTCACATCGGCGGGTCCGGTCACCAGAGATCTCCCGCGGTGAAAGTCGACCGGAACTTCACTTGTTCGCTCGAGGCTTCGCGGCCCGGTGCAGCGCCGGCGATTCATGAACACGGGAATGTCGATGCGCACCACATAGCTCGGTCGTACAAAGCGCCTCGAACGATCGCGCTCGCGCCCGCATCAAGATAATGCTCTCCCGAGCCGACGGCGTCGCCCAACGTCGTGCCGTATGCGACATCGCCGAACAGCGCCCCCTGAAATCCTGGGACGCAGCGACCTCAGCCTCGCCCTCGAGAACGTCGTACGCGAGCTGCGTGTTCAGCGACACGACGTTCTCCATGAAATTGAACAACGAGTAATCCGCGCATCCCCGCGCCGCCGAGCGGCACATAGGGCACGTCGGGCAGCACGAGATGGCGCCCTGGCCGCGCAAGTAATCGTTGTCGAAGCGACGGTCGGATCGAGCGAGGACAATCCGATCGACCGCTCCGGCGGCGTCGCGTTCGAGAGGCCGCCGAATCCACGAAGCATCAGCGCCAACCGTCCGCTCGAGGCGAGCTTGGACGTGTTGCCCGCTTCGGCCTCCGCTCGGCCGAACGCGCCTGCCGGCCGGTGACCGGCGCGCGCGAACGCAATGCCGCCATCCATGAATCCGCGCGCGAACCAGAGCGCCGGCTTGCGCGATCGCCATTCCACTCGGCGCTCACGTCGGCCACCGTCGCGTTGCTCCAGCGCAGCGTGTCCTGCCACGCGCGCGCGTACGGCGAGGTGAGGTTCAACGCGAACGTGATCGTGTCCTGTTGGCCGTTCGCGAATCGGAAGGGCTCTCATCCATTTTCTGCCGGAGCGTGAAGCGGAAAGTGCCGTCCACCATCCAGAGTCCGGTGCGGAGTCCCATCGACGGTTGATCCGCCCATGGGAGAAATCGGGTTCTCCACCGAGGCCCAGCCTTGGACCTGCGTGACCGCGGAGGGATCGGGACCGCGCACCGCCATCACGAGCCCAACATCCCAGTGGTCCACCTGTTTCTGGTAGTTCGAGCGCACGCGCGCGCCGACCGTAAGCCCGCCGGGTCCCGTGTACCACGCCTGCGGACTGATCGCCGCAATGTTGCGGTCGGGTCCGACTGTTCCAGGAAGGGCCAGCCGAACACGAACCTGGTTGGATCGGGCTCGTTGCGTGCGGGAATTCCAGTCGGTGGTGGAATGATCCGGGTCCAGCTTGCAGTCGCGCTCGTCCGGTGGCCGCCGAGTCTGGGAAGCGCATGAGCGCCTCGTACGAACCGCGTTTCATCACCGAGCCGGTCACGGGGTCGGCGTGCACGCCGCTCAGCGAATAGTCCACGAGCCCCCTCCCGTGC
>CAVSYH010000007.1:0-27333 GCA_963732065.1 uncultured Gemmatimonadaceae bacterium
CGGACTGGTCACATCGGCGGCGATGCAAGCGGGGTTCAAGGTGACCGCCACCGACTACTACGAGGACGCGCTGCTCTCTCACGCGCGTGAACGCGGGGGCGGCAACGGGGCGCGAGCCCGCGACTCGGATGGTGAACTGGTGCGACCTGCCATCCGACCTCGGGCGCTACGACCTCGTGGTCGCCTGCGACGTGCTGTACGAGAAGCCCAACGCCGAGCTCGTGGCGAACGCGATGGTGCGTGCGCTCGCGACGAACGGCGAAGCGGTGATGGCGGATCCGGGGCGCATCGCGATCGAAGAATTCCTGGAGGCCTGTACGCGGCGCGAGTTCAGGCGCGTGGAGACGATCGAACGGAAGTTCCCTGTCGGCGACAAGGAACAGACGATCGGATATACCGTCTGGCGTGGTGATCTTGCGCGGCACCGCCGCAGAGACGGCCGTGACCGCGAGCGCGAGCACGAGCGGCGCCGCGACAGCGAACAACGCGTAGCGATTGCGCAAGTCGGTGCCGAACACCGCGAGGCAGAGCGCCACCGACGGGATGAGCGCCCATGCCGCCGCGCGCAACGCGCGGGTCATGGTGCGCGGAAGATCACGGTAACGGATGGCGGAGAAGTAGCCGTACGTCGCGCCGGTCGCCGCGGCCGCCACGCCGCAGAGCGCCATGATGTCGCCCGGCGGCATGCGCCCGTTCGTGACGCCACCGGACTCGACACGTCGAACTCCCCGCGCACCAGGAACCAGAAGGTCGTGGTGAGCACCACGGCCCACAGCGCGCCGCACCCGCAGATCAGCAGGGAGAACACGCGCGCCGCCGAATCGCGGCCGAGCAGGAGATAACCGAAGAGCGCAATGGCCGCCCAGGCCGACGCCGCGACGAAGAGGCCCGCAAGCGAGACCACGGATGTCGCGAATTCCCACGCGAGCGCCGGCACCGCCGCCGCCAGGATGATCATGAAGAGGCCGCCGAAGCGCAGGCTCCGCGGCGTCATGTCGGGGAGCCTGGTCTTGTCGTCCATCAGGAGATCGGGCTCGGCCTCGAGAGACCGCGCCGGTTGCTCTCGATCGAGATCATCGACACCAGGATCGCGAACAGGAACGGCGCGACGATCACCAGCAGGGCCTGGGTGAGCGATCCGCGGGCCGACCACTCGTGCCCGGGGTTCGCGGGCGAAGCCATGACCATCACCTGCGCCACCAGGAACAGCGCGAAGCCCGGCATCGCTGAGAGCGTCGCGAGGCGCACCGCGCCCTTCACGCTGGGCGGAAGTCCGCGGTACCGGATGAAGCACACATAGCCGAAGCACGCCCCCGTGATCGCGGCGCATGTGACCACGAAGGCGAGGGTCAGGAACGCGCCGCGCGCATCGCGAAGGAGGTACGCCACCGGTCCGCCGAGCGCCACGGTCCAGAGCGCGCAGCAGCCGTTCACGAGCGTGACGAGCGTGCGCGCATCCGCCGAGCGGTGCAGCATGACCCAGGCGATCGCGCCCGCGGCGATCCAGCCCAGCGGCGCCAGCACCAGCTCCCACTGGTTCGTGGTGGAGAACGCATAGAAGACGGCGGCGACCGGCACGGCCGCGGCCAGCAGCACGACCACGATGCCGGCCATGCGCAGCGAGACGATCGTCGCTACGGTGGGGTTCGTCGTGTCGCGCTTCATGACGCGGCCCTCAGCTGCGCCGCGCGGGCGTCCTTGCGCATGATCTGCACACGCGACCAGACCATTCCGAGGGCGAGCGACAACAGGATCGGCGCGACGAACACGAGGAACACCGCCATGCTGATCGCTGCCCGATCGCGCAATTGAACAGTGAACGCCGCGAGCACCGATCCCAAGCCAATGAGCACGACCACATGGGACCGACGCAATCAACGAAGTTTTCGTCGCGCGGCGCAGCGTGAGCGGCAATCCGCGATAGCGGATATAGCAGAGGAATCCGTAGGACGCGCCGGTGAAGGCGGCGCCCATTGTATACCACGGCAGGAGATACTCGACCGACGCGTCGTTGCGCAGGAGCACCCACGCGAGGCCGAAGATCAACGTCGTCCATGCCGCGCCGCAGCCGATTACGAGCGCGACGAGTGAGCGGCCGCCCACGGTCATGCCAATGAGTAGATGGCCGATGATAGCGGCGAGCGGCCAGAGGACGATCGCGCTGCCGAATCCGGCCAACGGTCCCATCCAATCCGCGGCGACGCGCGCGAACTGCGGCACGCCAGTCGCGGCCAGCACCAAGAGAAAGCCCGCCAAAAGCTGCGGGCGCTCGGTCATCTCCGGGTCCACGCGTGAGATCTTCCATCAGTCAGCTCCTTTGGCGTTCAGCCGCTCCGCGACGACTTCGGCAATGTCCAGCACCGGCACTTCGGTGCCCTTCGCCTTCACGCCGTCGGTGATCATGGTCATGCAGAACGGGCACGCCACGGCGATCGCGTCGGCGCCTGTCGCGAGCGACTCCTCGGCGCGCTCGGCGTTGATGCGCTTGCCGACCTTCTCCTCCATGAACATCCGCCCGCCGCCGGCGCCGCAGCAGAGGCCGCGGTCGCGCGTGCGCGGCGGCTCGACGAGGATCATCACCGGCAGCGCGCGCTTGCAGCGCTCTCGCGCGGCGCGTCGTAGACGTCGTTGTAGCGGCCGAGATAGCAACTGTCGTGGTAGGCGAATGTGCAGGGCCTCGCCCTGCAGTCGTCGCGAGCGGCACACGGCCCGGCGCCAGCAGGCGCTCGATGTAGGTGGAGTGATGCACCACGTCGTAGTCGCCGCCGAGCTGCGGATACTCGTTGCCGATCTGGTGGAAGCAGTGCGGGCAGGAGGTGACGACGGTCTTCACGCCGTAGCGCTCGAGCGTCTCGATGTTCTGCTTCGCGAGCATCTGGCAGAGGTATTCGTTGCCCATGCGGCGCGCGGGGTCGCCATTGCAGTATTCTTCCTGGCCGAGGATCGCGAAGTTGACGTTGGCGGCCTTCAGGATGCGCGCGAACGCCACGGAGGTCTTCTTCGCGCGGTCGTCGAACGAGCCCATGCAGCCGACCCAGTAGAGCACCTCGGGCTGTTCGCCGCGCGCGGCCATCTCGGCCATCGTGGGGATGTCGAGGCCCGCGGCCCACTTCGCGCGATCGGCCGGAGCGAACGCCCACGGGCTGCCGCGCTGCTCCATCGACTCGAACACCGGCTGCACTTCGGGGGAACCGCGACTCCCTGAGCACGAGATCGCGGCGCAGATCGATGATTGGTCGAGCTGCTCGATCGACACGGGGCATTCCTGCACGCAGGCGCGGCAGGTGGTGCACGCCCAGAGTTCTTCTTCGGTGATGAAATTGTCGAGGAGGCGGTGGTCCTTGATGGCGTGCGTCGCGTCGCCGGCGATCATCGCGGGCGCCAGCTCCATGAGCCGCTGGCGCATGTTGACGATGATCTTGCGCGGGCTGAGCAATTGCCCGGTGAGATTCGCGGGGCACACCGCGGTGCAGCGGCCGCACTCGGTGCACGAGTAACCGTCGAAGAGATCCTTCCATGTGAGCTGATCGACGTCGGCCGCACCGAACTGCTCGGCGCCTTCGGCCTCGAGGTCGAGGAAGCGGATCACGCCCTTGGGCTCGGGGCCGTTCGCGTTCGAGAAGAACACGTTCGGGAGCGACGTGATGACGTGCAGGTGCTTGGAGTACGGCAGGTAGTTGAGGAACACGAGCACGAGCAGCACGTGCGCCCACCAGAACGTGCGCTGCAGCACGTGGGCCGTTCCCGGCTACGTGCCCGCGAACCATCCCGCGATCGCATGGCTCGCGAATTTCTGCGTCACCACGGAATCGGGGTGGATCACGATGTCGAAGGCATTCGCGAGGAACATCGTGACCATCAGGCCGCCGATCATGCTCAGGATGAGCAGCGCGTCGCCTTGGTGCGTGCCGTCGCCTTGCAGGCGCTTGGGGTGGACCACGAGGCGGCGGTAGAGCGCGAAGGCCACCGCGCCGATCACGAGCAGGCCGAACAGATCCTGCGAGAACGAGTAGGCGGTGTAAAGCGGCGCGGGGAGGAACGCGAAGGAGAACGCCGGGACCATGCCGTGGAGGATCAGTTCGTCGTGCCGGCCGTGAGCACGATGAAGCCCCAGAAGATGAGCGCGTGCATGGGGCCGGCCACCGGATCGCGGAAGATCTTCTTCTGGAAGATCGCGA
Source organism: uncultured Gemmatimonadaceae bacterium (assembly GCA_963732065.1). GTDB lineage: Bacteria > Gemmatimonadota > Gemmatimonadetes > Gemmatimonadales > Gemmatimonadaceae > DATKOH01. The sequence continues at coordinate 4,179 of CAVSYH010000007.1, forward strand.
TCGTGAGGACGTTCTTGAGCCGCGCGAGCGGGCGATCGAGGCGCGGGTCGGGGCGACCGAGGCGCAGATAGGAGATCAGCCGGTTCGCACTATTGGCAAAGAACGCCGTGGCGGCGAGGACGACGATCGTGAAGACAATGTTCTCGGCGCGCATCGCGCAAAGCTACGGAGCCCGGCATGGTGCGACAAGCTTGAGTGGCTCGGCACGAAGACTGAGCGCGGCACCAGCCTCTAGCCGCCCAAAATATTGCAGTTTACGCAACTTACTTGCGGGCGAGCGCAAATATTGCTGGTTGCAAGGATTTTAATCAGCTGGCGGGACGTTGATTAATAAGCACTTAGCCGTCGGCATAGAATCTGCTGAGGTGGTGGTCGCGTGCGGGTGCCACCCGTGGCCGGGGGGCGCTTGTTCGTTTCTTTTCGCTATCGACCAGGAACCTGGAAACTAACGTTCCGCGACCGCAAGCGTCTGATCAATCTGCGGCAACGAACACGCACCGGGTGCTTACGCAATGGACTATCGTCGGACAGCGCTCGGCGGGATCGGTCTGGGCCGGTCGGGAATGACCACGACGGAGCTGATCGTCGTGATCGTCATCATCGGGATCATTGCCGGCTTCGCCATCCCGCGCGTGAACTTCTCGCGCTTCCAAGTGGATGCGGGGGTGCGACGGTGCGCACGCGGTCCAGAACGCGCAGCGGCTGGCCGTCACCCGCCAGTACAACGTGGTCGTCTCCTTCGATGAGCCGAGCAACCGCTGCGCATGCTCGAGGACAATAACAACAACGGCACCGCGGACCGGGAGAGCGCGTCACGTGGGCGACCCTCCAGGACGGCGTGAGTTTCGCCACACCCCCCGTCGGGCATAACGGCCCGGTGACAGCATGCCGATCGTCGGCGCGAACTCGTCATGGTGGACGGATGCCGAGCATCATCTTCCGCCGCAATGGGGCGGGCAACACCGATCTCGAGGTCTATCTGACGTCTCGCCGCGCGAACCTCAACGATTTCCGCGGCGTGACGGTGCTCAAGTCGACTGGGCACACTGACTGGTACAAGTTCCTCGCCAGCATGTGGAAGCAGGGGAGTCTATGACCGCCGTCCCGCCGAACGCTGCAGCCCTTTGCCGCTCGAACGGACGCGCGCGCAGCGCCGCCTGCTCCGGCGCGGGCATGACCGTCCTGGAAGTGATGATGGCCATGGTCATGCTCACCTGCGTCCTCCGGGCATGGGCAAGTTCATCACGGCGTTCGCGCATACCTCGAGCGACGGCGCGACCGCTTCGACGGCCGCCGACCTCGTGCAGGACCGGATCGAGTACATCAAGACCACGCAGCCCTATTCCGCGCTCCCGACCTACGCCGCGATCGAATCGTCGATCCCCGGCCACCCGGGCTTCACGCGTGAGACCGACGTGGCCCGCACGAACACGGCGCGGCCGACTATACCGCGATCACCGTCACCGTCTCGCACCCCAGCATGCTGAAATCGGTGACAAAGACCTCCATCATCGCGGCCTTCTGATGTTCGTGCCCGGGCATCCGCCGACCCGCAGGGTCTCCCGCCGCGGCGTGACCCTCATCGAGTTGATCGTGGCCATCTGTCCTCATGATCGTCGGTCGCCGGCCTCGCCGTGCCCTTCTTCCAGTTCCAGCTGAAGTCGGTCACCCAGAGCGCGGGACGCCAGGAGGCGCTGCAGAACGCGCGATTCGCGCAGAGCACGATCGATCGCGACGTCCGGATGGCCGGCGTGAACGTGGTGCAATTCCAGCCGATGCTCGTGCAGGCGGGCGCGATGGCGATCACCTTCAACGCCGACCTCACGACCACCGACTCCGCCGATCCGGGCGCCGTGTACTACGATCCCTCGGTCGATCCGATGGAAGCGACGAGCATGGATCTGAGCCAGGCGATCGATGCTGCCGTTCAGTTCGTTCCTCTATCCGATCGTGCCGTACTAGAACAGCATGAGCTTCCGTCCCGCGCCGAGACGTCTCCTACTGGGTGACCCTCGACTCCACCGCGGCCAGCCGAACATGTACATCCTCTATCGGCGCGTGAACAACGCCACGCCGCGCATCGTCACCAAGGGGCTGCTCATCCCACCCGGCCAACCGTTCTTCACGTATTACCAGCCTGACTCGGCCGGAGTGCTCGATCCATCCCCACGTCGAAGCTGCCGCTGTTCCACACCGCTCCGCTGCACGGTCCGCCGGCGGATACCGGCGCGTCCGCGCATGACGGATTCATCCGCATGGTGCGCGTCATGGCGTGGGGAGTCTATAAGGATCCGGTGAAGGGCGACATGATCCGCAAGGTGGAGACCAACACCAAACTGCTCAACTCGGGGATGGCGCGCGCGATGATGTGCGGCAATCCCCCCGCTGCGCCGCTCGGCGCGGCCGTGGTCGGCATCCCCTCCGGGAATCCCACGACCGTGCGCATCACGTGGAACGCCTCCCCTGATCAAGCGGGGGAGAAGGATGTGGAGCGCTACATGGTGTTCAAGCACATCCAGGGCGACCCGCATGTCGGTGAGCCGATCGCGACGTCGCGGCCTCTTCGGGCAGTATACGCTGGACGATGTCGATCTCAGAGCGGCAACTGGTACTACGGCGTCGTCGCGCAGGATTGCTCGCCACAGAACTCGAACATCGACGCTGCCGGTTCGGTCACCATCCGTAGGGCACCTGAAGACGCGGATGCCCATGCCACGGCACCCCGAGATCGCCTCGTCCACGCCGCTTCCCGCTCCGCCGCGGCTCCGCACTCTTGCTCGTGCTGATTTGACCGTGGCGATCGCCGCGATCGCGCTGTCCGCGATCGAACTCATGGGCAGCGGCTCGCTCCTCGGCACGTACTACGACCGCGAGGCGGATTACCGTTATGCCGCCGAGGCGGCGCTCGCAATGGGGAAGGCGCAGCTCACGAAGGACACGACCATCCATCTCCCCGACAGCGGCTACGTCCGCTGATGTACGGCCAGCCAGATCCTCGATGCGAACGGCATCCCCTCCCGCATATCCTCGTCAATCTGTACGTGGGGCGGTCAGGGAACATGGATCAATCGCAGGGGCAGTTCGCGAGCGTGGTCGCGGAGGCGTACGATGCGATGGGCACGCGCTTCGTGCGCCGCCTCGAGCTGCAGTCCGAGAACTTCGCGCGCTTCGGGCTCTTCACGAACAGCTGGCAGGGCGATCTGCTACGGCAACGGCGAATTCATCCGCGGGCGCGGGCTACAGCAATCAGAATTGGCAGTCGTGCGGAAGTCCCGATTATTACGACACGATCTCCACGGTGGGAACGGCCAGCGGCGGCACGCCCGTCTATCACAAGGGACACGTGGACGGGATCAACGCGATCCCGCGCCATCCTCGAGCCGCCTCGCGATCATCCAGACTCGGGCCGCCGGCGTGAAACCTGGACATCACTTCGGTGGGCGCGAACGGAGCGGCCGTCCAGACGCGCCTCGAGTTCGTGGCCGTCGACCTCAACAACGACACGGCGCTCACGGGCACAACGAGGGCTTCTTCCGCGTGTACCAGGGGATCGACCCCCATTACGTGCGCGGCGATCCGGGCTCCGGCCAAACGCATGGCCCCGACGACCAGTGCGGGGACTGGCACATCGATTCTTCTGACCATGCCCCGCCGGGCCAAGTTCTACCCCGTCTCGGTCCACGGCAAGGCTGGTTCCGTCACCAGTTCAACGGCAACCTGCCCACCGATCACTACGCGGCGCGATCACCGCGGCCGATCGGGACCTCATCATGTCGAACGCGGGTTCCGCTGTTATCCGAGCGGCGATCCGCATCTCGTCGCGACCGAGCGACCGGGACAAACTCTCCCTCCCCGCGCCGCTCCCCGCGGATTACCAGAAGGGGGGCGAGGACACGACCTTCACCGACAGCACGAACTTCGGCTTCTGGCAGCGCTTGCCGGGAACAGCGCCCCGGTCACCGCGGCGCTCGCGCCATTCCCGCCAACACGCCGTACTCCGGCTACCTCGAGCAGGACAAGTGGCTCTGGCCGCTCGGCGCCGGGCTCAATCCGGCCGTGCATGGCGCGATCCACGTGAACGGGCCGATCGCGATCAACGGCGTGTTCCGCGGCACGGTCACCGTGTACGCGCAGACGTCGGGAGTCGCGCTGGCGAAGTCGTGTACATCGACGATGTCGTCTACGTGCAGGACCCACGACGTCGCCGTGCGCCAATCTCCTCGGCGTGATCTCCAACGGGAACCAGAATGATCGCCGACAACGCGATCAATTCCCCACAGCGCGCCTCCGCCGCGTATCCGTTCCGTTGGACCGACGGGAACGATGATGGCGTCCTCACGGCGAACGATTTCGTCTTCGACGGCGTGATGATGAGCCTCACCGGAACGATCGGCGTGGAGAACTACAACCAGCACCCGGAGAGCCTGAAGAATTGCGGCGCCACCAATTCGGGGCGGGGGTGCATCCGCCAGGCGGGGGGCATCATCGAGCACGACCTCTCGCCCACCCGAGAGCAACGGGGACGGATTCGGCGCCGATCGGGTGGTGGACCAGTGTCTGCAACACCAACGCGCCGCCATATTTCCCGACCACCGGGCGTTACATGGACAACCGCCTCTACGAGATGGATCCGGCGCGGTTCGACGTGGCGAGTCTCTTCCGCACACTGCAGACCGGCTACTGACGGCAGCTCGCCGCGGCTACGCCCCGGCCTTCGCCTTCTTCACCGCCTCAATGAGCGGCGGGAGGATCTCGAGCACGTCGCCGACGATCCCGTAGTCGGCGATCTTGAAGATCGGGGCTTCCTTGTCCTTGTTGATCGCGACGATCGTCTTGCGACGTGCGCATGCCGGCGAGATGCTGGATCGCGCCGGAGATGCCGCACGCGACGTAGAGCTGCGGGCTCACCTGGCGGCCGGTCTGGCCGATCTGATCGCTGTGCGGCCGCCAGCCGTCGTCGGTCACGGCGCGCGTCGCGCCCACGGCGGCGTTGCCGAATGCGGCGGCGAGATCTTCGACCAGTTTGAAATTCTCCGCCGCTTGAAGGCCGCGTCCGCCGCTGACGATCACCGGCGCTTCGCCAAGGTCGAGCTTGGCGCCGTTGCGCCTTGCACCGTCGCCGTGACGATCACGCGCGCCCTGCGCGGGATCGAGCGCGGGCGCAATGGTCTCGACCGTGCCGGCCTTCGCGTTCGCGCTGCGGTAGCACCGCGCCCGGACGCAGCGAGACGATCGCCGTGCGAGCCCGGAGCCGGAGCGTCATGATGACCTTCCCGGTGTAACCCGGATGCTTCACGGTGACCGCATCGCCGTCCACCGCGAACTCGGTCGACGTCCGACGCGATCGGCACGCGAGCTTCGCCGCGACACGCGGCGCGAGATCGCGCCCTTGCGCGCTCGCCGACGAAGAACGCGGCGCGATAGCCGCCGCTCTTGATGCGCGCCGCCGACGGTCGCGGCGAGCGATTCGGCGATTGTAGTTCGTCGAAGCGCCGCGTGCTCGAGGACGAGCACGACATCGGCGCCGTACCTGCCGAGCTTCGCCGCGAGCGCGCCGCATGCCCGGCGCACCAGCGAGCATCGCATGCACCTCACCGCCGCCCGTCGCGTCGGCGAGCCGCGCGCGGCGGTCACGGCCTCGAGCGCCGCGCGCCGCAGCGTCGCCGCCGCGCGATTCGGCAAACGCGAAAACGTTGTTCGCCATCAGAGTACCTTCGCTTCTTCGTTGAGCAGCCGGACGAGTTCCGGCACCGCGGCCGTCCCTTCGCCGATGATGCGGCCGGCGTCGCGCTCCGGCGGCAATTCCATTTTCGTCGAGTGTGTAATGCTCCTTCGCCGAGCTGCGCCGGCTTCACCTCGAGCGGCTTCTTCTTCGCCGCCATGATCCCCTTGAGCGACGGATAGCGCGGCCGCGCGATGCCTTCGTCGATCGTGACGACGGCGGGCAGCGGGAATTCGACGATCTCCGCGGCGCCTTCCAGTTCGCGCCGCGCCGTGCCCTTCCCGCCGCGATATCGAGCTTCGACACGCTCGTCACGCACGGGAGGCCGAGCAGCTCCGCGGTCATCGCGCCCACAGTGCCGGCCGACGTGTCCATCGCCATTCGCCCGAAGAGAATGAGATCGTACGCTGCCGCCCTTCAGTTCCGCCGCCAGCGCCGTCGCGATCGCGAATCCATCAGCGCGGCACGGCGTCGGCCTTGAGCTGCACAGCGCGCTCGGCGCCCATGCTCATCGCCTTGCGCAGCGTCTCCTGCACGGAATCCGGCCCGAGCGAGATCACGACGGTCTCGCCGGGACCCTGCTTCTCGTTGAGCTGCAGCGCGGCTTCGACGGCGTAGCCGTCGAAATCGGAGAAATCGTATTTCAATCCGGTGGTATCGACGGAAACTCCGTCGGAGCCGACGCGGAATTTGGATTCCATGTCGGGGACGCGCTTGATCAGGACGGCGATCTTCATCGAATACTCCGCGGCCATCGGCCATCGGCCATCGGCCATCGAACGGCGTGCGCGAAGCGAAGCTCTCTGGTCATTTCCGATGGCCAATGGCCGATGGTCGATGGCCTACTCAAAGGCCGAGATCCCCGTGATCGCCTGTCCCAGCACGAGCGAGTGAACGTCATGCGTCCCCTCGTACGTATAGACCGATTCGAGATTCGCCATGTGTCTCATGCTCGCGTATTCGGCGAGAATGCCGTTCGCGCCCAGAAGCCGCCGCGCTTCGCGCGCGATGTCGGTGGCCATCGACACGTTGTTCCGCTTCGCGAGGGACACCTGCTGCGGCGTCATGGTGCCCGCGTCCTTCATGCGGCCGAGGTGCAGTGACACGAGCTGTCCCTTCGTGAGTTCGGTGAGCATGTCGGCGAGACGCACCTGCTGGATCTGGAATCCGCCGATCGGTTTGCCGAACATCACGCGCGTCTTGGAATAGCTCGCGGCCTCTTCGAAGCACGCCATCGCGGCGCCGAGCACGCCCCAGCTGATGCCGTAGCGCGCCTGCGTGAGGCACATGAGCGGACTCTTGAGTCCGCCGCTCTTTGGCAGGATCGCGTCGGCGGGCAGGTGCACATCCTGCAATACGAGTTCGCTCGTGTCGCTCGCGCGCAGGGAGAGTTTCCCCTTCTGATCCTTCGCGGAAAATCCCTTCGTATCGGTGGGGACAATGAATCCGCGAATGGACTGCTGGTCCTTGTCGCCATTCGTCTTCGCCCACACGACGGCGACATTCGCCTGGCTGCCGTTGGTGATCCACATCTTCGCGCCGTTCAGGATCCAGGAGCCGTCTCCCTGCTCCTTGGCCATGGTGATCATGCCGCTCGGATTCGAGCCGTAGTCGGGCTCGGTGAGACCGAAACAGCCGATCACTTTGCCGCTCGCCATCTGCGGCAGCCATTTCTTCTTCTGCGCGTCGCTGCCGAATGCGTAGATCGGATACATGACGAGCGCGCCCTGCACGCTCGCGAAGCTGCGGATGCCGGAATCGCCGCGCTCGAGCTCCTGCATGATGAGCCCGTACGAGACGTTATTGAGTCCCGCGCAGCCGTATTCCTCGGGGAGATTCGCGCCGAGCACGCCGAGCTCGGCCATCTCGGGGATCAATTCCTTGGGGAATCGGCCCTCCACGTAGCACTTGCCGATGATCGGGAGGACTTTCTCGTTGACGAACGCGCGCACCGAATCGCGCACCGCGCGCTCATCCTCATGGAGAGCGCCATCAATGTTGAAGAGATCTTGCATGAACCAAAGTTACCGCGCGCGGGCGAGGTTGGGTACTACGCGATCCGTGTTGTGTCGCGGTGCGTGTGGCGCGGCTGGCATCAAGGTAGAAGTTTCGACCGGATTAACCGGATGATCCGGATCCCTCGGATACCTCCACGCGCGTGGAGTGATCTTCTCGCGATCGGAGCTCCGTAGTTGTTGTTAACAACAAGAACAGAGCCAGAGCGTCCAGGTAACCAGCCATGCGCCTTGAAGTATCCGTCAAATCCGGATCATCCGGTTGATCCGGTCGAAACTTCTACCTTGATGCCCGTCGTGATCCAAGGATCGCGACACCGCAAGGAATCAGCGCGCGAACGTCTTCGTTGCCCCGGGAACAAAGTCTCGCGCGGCGCGATCCCACATGCGCACATCCACCGTGATCTCAGCCGGTGCAATGGCGATCACGTTCACGCTGCTCGGGCGGTGGCCGCGGGAGCGGCTCGAATGGTGCCGGCGGTGGAGACGACGGTGCCACGGGCGCCGTTCGGCACCACGTGCACGGCCTCCTGGTGGTCGTGGCCACAGAGAATGAGATCGATCCCGAGCGCTGCCAGGCCCGACGCGGCGCGCGCCGGGTGCGCGAGGCCGTGGCGGTGCGAAAGTTCGCCTCGCACGAGATTGTGATGCATCACGATGACCCGCGCGTTCGCGCGTGGCGCGCCGTCGAATGCCGCGCGCGCACGATCGACTTGCGCCTCCTGCAGCTCGCCCACGACTCCGATATCGCGCGGATTCCACGTGAGCGTATGCGGCTGCACGCCGTGCGACGTGTTCAATCCCACGAACGTCGCGCCGGGCACCTGCAGCACCGGCTCAAGATCCTCCGCGATGAACTCGCGATAGTTCGCGAACGCTGCCTGGTTCGAGCCGAGCCCGAGCGGATCGCGCCACCACTTCACGTCATGATTGCCCGGGACCACGATGGTCTTGCGAATGCGCGCCGCGTCGTCGAGGAACTGTCGGCCGCGCCGGAATTCGCGCGGTCGCGCGCGCTGGCTAATGTCGCCGCTCACCGCCACCACATCGAACCGCTCCGCGCGGATCAGTTGTTCGACCGCCTCGACCTGCTCGGGAACGCTCGGCCGCCCGAAATGCAGGTCCGAGACGTGCAGGACGGAGATCACCCGAGGCGCGCGATGATGGCGTCCGCGAACTGCGAGGTGGTCGCCGTGCCGCCCAAGTCGCGCGTGACGGACTTCTTCTCGCGAATGACCGCCTCGAACGCCTTCTCGATGCGCTTGCCGCGCTCGCCGTCGCCAATGTGCTCGAGCAGGAGACACGCCGCCATGAGCAGCGCGCCGGGGTTCGCGGCGTTCTTGCCCGCAATGTCGGGCGCCGTGCCATGCACCGCCTCGAACACCGCGGCATCCTCGCCAATGTTCGCGCCGGGCGAGAGCCCCAGTCCACCGACGAGTCCCGAGATGAGATCGGAAAGGATGTCGCCGAAGAGATTCGTGGTCACGATCACATCGAATTTTTCGGGATGCAGCACCGAATGCATCGCCGCGGCATCGATGATGCGCTCGTCGCACGTCACGCGCCCCTCGAATTCCTTCGCGACTTTCCGCCCGCTCTCGAGGAACAAGCCTTGCGAGAGCTTGAGGATGTTCGCCTTGTGCACGAGCGTGACGTTCTTGCGGCCGTGGCGCACGGCATACTCGAACGCGTATCGCACCACGCGCTCCGACGCGAGCCGCGTGATGATCGCGACGGACTCGGCGACCGCGTGCTCGTCGTCGCCCACGCGCACGAAATGCTCCACACCACTGTATAGCCCTTCCGTGTTCTCGCGCACGAGCACAATGTCGATGCCGTCATAGCGGCCCGGGACGATCGTGTGCGCGGGCCGCACGTTCGCGTAGAGGTCGAACTGCCGCCGGATCGCGACGTTCACGCTGCGGAAGCCCTTGCCCACCGGCGTCTCGAGCGGCCCCTTGAGCGCGAGACGCGTGCGCTCGATCGAGGCGAGTGTCGCGTCCGGGATCGGCGTGCCCACGGCGCTCACCGCGGCGACGCCCGCGAGCTGGCGGTCCCACTCGAGCGAGGCGCCCGCAGCGTCGAGCACGCGCAGCGTGGCTTCGGTGATCTCGGGGCCGATCCCGTCGCCGGGGATCAGTGTGACGGGAGTCTTCTTGGGCATGCTCTTGTGGGGAATGCTCAGGGCTTCGCGAAGAGGTTCGCGAGATGCTCGGCGAGGCTGGTCAGCAGCGCGGGAGTGAACTTGTCCTCGTCGTCGCTATAGACGTCGGCCATCCAGAGCGTGGTGAGGCGCCGCGGATCGATGATCGCCGCGCGCAGCGCCGCGTGCCCCCCTTTGCCGCTCGGAGAGGCGACGAAGCGGATCTCGATCGGGAAGAGAATGAATTCCGACTTGTCGTTCACCGCCATGATCGAGCGGAGTTGCGACGCGAGCGGATCGGGCATGTACGGAATGGCCTTCTTGGGCCCCGGGTAGCGCAGGAAATCGGCGGAGAGGTGATACGGGTCCGCCATGTAGTCGGGATTCCGCTTGTACTCCTTCGGCAGCTTGTCGTACATGACCCAGACGTTCTTGAGCCCGCGATCGGCGAGCGCGAAGGCAAGCTCCGCGTCGAAGTCGGCGAGGTACTGCTTCTCGTCCGGGATCTGGATCGCCCAGCCCATCGGATCGGCCTCGAGCAGATACGCCGTGGGGACGACGACAATCTTGCGTCCCGCCATCGGCGCGAGCGGCGCGTGCTCTCCCGCGGCGATCACCGCCGCGGAGTCCTGCGAACTCATTTTCTGCGCCTGCGCGCTGCCCGCGAGGAGCGCGAGCGCCGAGAGTGCAATGAGCGATGGCGACGAAGTGTTCACGATCCCGTCCTGGGAGGTTGGAAGAAAGCTAGCGGCGCGACATAGGAGAGACTAGTCGGAGCGCGTACTTGTCACCGCCGTGACGCGCCGGCATCTTCGCCCCATGCGCCGTCTCGCGGGAGTGCTCGTTTGGATCGTTGTTGCCGCGCTCGGCGCCGTCGCATTCGCCTGGATCGCGCTCGCGCACGATGAGCCGGTGAACGCGGCGTGGCTCGTCACCGCCGCCATGTGCACGTACGCCGTGGCGTACCGCTTCTACTCGAAGTTCATCGCCGCCAAAGTGTTCGCCCTGGACGCGGCGCGCGCGACGCCCGCCGTGCGCCTCGAGGACGGGCGCGACTTCGTGCCCACGAACAAGTGGATCGTGTTCGGTCATCACTTCGCCGCGATCGCCGGGCCGGGCCCATTGGTCGGCCCGACGCTCGCCGCGCAGTTCGGATTCCTGCCCGGCGCCCTCTGGATCATCGTGGGCGTTGCGCTCGGCGGCGCGGTACAGGACTTCGTGATCCTCTGCGCCAGCATGCGGCGCGACGCGCGGTCGCTCGGACAAATGGTGAAGGACGAACTGGGCCCGTACCCGGATTCACCGCGCTCGTCGCGCTGCTCGGCATCATGATCGTGCTCATGTCGGTGCTGGCGCTCGTCGTGGTGAACGCGCTCAAGCAGAGTCCGTGGGGGCTCGTGACGATCGGGCTCACGATCCCGATCGCGATGTTGATGGGCGTCTACCTGCGGTGGGTGCGGCCGGGGCGTGTGCTCGAGGCCACCGCGATCGGCATCGCACTGCTCGCCGCCGCGCTGTTCGCGGGGCGGTGGGTGGCCGAGCAGCCCGGACCTCGCGCCCATGTTCACCCTGAGCGGCACGGCGATCGCGCTGCTCGTCATGGCGTACGGGTTCGCCGCGAGCGTGCTGCCGGTGTGGCTCCTGCTCGCGCCGCGCGACTATCTCTCCGCATTCGTGAAGATCGGCGTGGTGCTGGGCCTCGCCGTGGGCATTCTGGTGGCGCTGCCGCCGCTGCAGATGCCGGCGCTCACGCGATTCATTGACGGTACCGGTCCGATCTTCGCGGGAAAACTATTCCCCTTCGCGTTCATCACGATCGCCTGTGGCGCGATCTCCGGGTGGCATGCGCTCATCGCGAGCGGCACGACGCCCAAAATGATCGACCGCGAGACCGACGCGCGTTTCGTGGGCTATGGCGGCATGCTCATGGAGTCGATGGTGGCCGTCATGGCGCTCATCGCCGCCTGCTCGCTCACGCCCGGCACCTATTTCGCGATCAACGCGCCCGCGGCATTGCTCGGCACAACGGCCGATAGCGCGGCGCACGCGATCGCGTCGTGGGGCTTCACCTTCGACCCCGAACAATTCCGCGCGCTCACCGCGCAGGTGCAAGAGGTGTCGCTGCTCTCGCGCACCGGCGGCGCGCCGAGCCTCGCCGTGGGGATGGCCGCGCTCTTCGCGACCGCGCTCGGCGGTGCCGGCACAATGGCTCTCTGGTACCACTTTGCGATCATGTTCGAAGCACTGTTCATCCTCACCACGATCGACGCGGGAACCCGCGTTGGACGGTTCATGCTGCAGGATCTCGGCCGTCACGCGTGGGAGCCGTTCGGCCGTGTGTCGTGGTATCCGGCGGTGCTGCTCTCGAGCGCGGTCTTCGTGGCGATGTGGGGACATTTCCTGTACCAGGGCGTGCTCGATCCGCTCGGCGGGATCAATTCGCTCTGGCCGCTCTTCGGCATCTCGAACCAACTGCTCGCTGGCGTCGCACTGTGCGTGGGCACCACCGTGATCATCAACCGCGGCAAGGGGAAGTACGCGTGGGTGACCGGCTTGCCGCTCGTGTGGCTCGCCACGGTCACGCTCACCGCGGGCACCGAGAAGATCTTCTCGGCGGATCCGCATTTGGGATTCCTCGCGCACGCCGCGCAAACGGCGGCGGCTGCGCACACGGCGAGCACCGCGCGGCTTGTCTTCAACGACTACTTGGACACGGCCGTCGCCGCGTTCTTCATGGCGTCGTTCGTGCTCATCCTGTGTTATTCCGTTCGCGATTGGTATCGCGCGTTCGCGAAGCAGCGTCCCATCGTTTCCACCGAGATCCCGTTCCAGCCGCGCACAGCGTTCGTGAAGGAATGAGCGTACTAGCACGACCGTCGAACTGGCCTCCCTCAACCCCATGATGCCCGCCATGAAGCTCAGCCTCGCCGCTACCATTCTCGCGCTCGTTGCCGCCGGCTCCCTCGCCGCGCAGCAGAGTGCCGACTCCTTCCCGCTCACCGTCCCGAGCATCATGCGCGGCGAAGAGGTGGTCGGCCGGCCCCCTGCGCGCGTCCGATGGACCGCGGACGGCAAATGGATCTACTTCTCGTGGGTGGAGCCGGGTACGGATTGGCGCGAGCCGAACCATCCCGTATCGCATCAAGCCCGAGGCGGGCGCCAAGCCCGAGAAGATGAGCCTCGCGCACATGGACTCGGTGGGACCGTCGCTCTCGCGTGGCGAGCTGTCACCCAACAAGCAGTGGCGTGTCGTGGAGTCGAATGGCGACATCTTCCTGGTGGATCAGAAGACCTTCCGCGTGCGCCGGCTCACCCAGACGCTCGCGCGCGAGAGCGATCCACACTTCTACGCCACATCGCAGACCGTGAGCTTCACGCGTGACGGCAACGCGTACTCGGTGGATCTCGTGGACGGCACGGAGCGCCAACTCACCGACATCCGCAGCGGCCCCGAGCCCAAGGAACCGGACGCGCCGAAGGGACAGCGCGCGGCGCTCGAGGCGCAGCAGAAATTCCTGCTGCAGGTGGTGCGCGACAAGATCCTGCAGGATTCGCTCGCGAAGATCGAGAAGAAGCTGCGCGAATCATGGTGGCCCAAGACGATCTACCTCGGCAAGGATGAGCGCGTCGCGTCGATCAGCGTTAGCCCAAGCGGCAAGTCGGCGGTGGTCATCACCACCATCCCGGCGGGCGACAAGGAGAAGACCACGATCGTTCCGCAGTACGTGACGAAGACGGGCTACACCGAGGATATTCGCGGCCGCGAGAAGGTGGGCGATGTGCAGGCCGGCGGGCGCGTCGCACTCGTGTCGCTGCCGTCCGGCGACGCGAAGTGGCTGAAGGTCACGCCGGCCGACACCGTGCACATGCCCGCCGTCACGCAGATGATGGGCTGGAACGATGCCGGCACGCTGGCACTGATCGTGGCGGTGCCGTTCGACTGGCACCAGCGGATCCTCTACACGATGACCGCCGACTCCGGCGCGCTGAAGGCGGTGGATGTGCTGAAGGACACCACCTGGGTGGACGGACCGTCGTTCGGCGACGCCGGATGGATCAATGGCGGCAAGGCGATCTGGTACGCCTCCGAGGCCGACGGATGGGCGCACCTCTACAGCATCTCGCCCAATGGCGGCAATCGAAAACAGCTCACGAGCGGCAAGTGGGAAGTGCTGAATATCGACATGTCCGACGATCGCCAGTGGTTCTACCTCACCACGAGCGAGAAGTCGCTGTTCGAGCATCAGCTCTACCGCATGCCGGTGAACGGCGGCGCGGGCGGCGCGCGCGAGATGATCACGAGTATGGTGGGCGAGCACAGCGCCGAAGTATCGCCTGACGGCAAGATGATCGCAGACGTGTACTCGAGCGCGAACCGGCCGCCCGAGTTGTACGTCATGAAGTTCGCCGCCGGCGCCGCGGAATCGCAGCTCACGACCAGCCCCACGGCGCAGTGGCTGTCGCACAAGTGGCTCAAGCCCGAGATCGTGTGGATCCCGGCGAGCGACGGCGTGAAAGTGCCGGCCCGCATCTACCGTCCGGCGGACATGGGCGCGAAGCCGAACGGCGCCGCGGTGCTGTTCGTTCACGGCGCCGGCTATCTGCACAACGTGCACAATTGGTGGTCGAGTTATTTCCGCGAGTACATGTTCAATCAGCTGCTCGCGAGCAAAGGCTACGTGGTGCTCGACGTGGACTATCGCGCCTCCGCCGGCTACGGCCGCGATTGGCGCGTGGCGATCTGGCACCACATGGGCGGACGCGATCTGCAGGATGAAGTGGATGCGTCCAAGTATCTGCAGGCGAACTTCGGCGTTCCGCCCGAGCGCGTGGGCATGTATGGCGGCAGCTACGGCGGTTTCATGACGCTCATGGCGCTCTTCACCGAGCCCAAGCATTTCGGCGCCGGCGCCGCGCTGCGCTCGGTCACGAACTGGAACAACTACAACCACTGGTACACGTCGCGCATCCTCGGCCAGCCGGACGTGGACACGGTGGCTTATCGCATTTCGTCGCCGATCTTCTTCACGCAGGGCCTCGAGCGCCCGCTGCTCCTGATGCACGGGATGATCGACACCAACGTGCATTTCCAGGACGACGTCGAGATGGTGCAGAAGCTCATCGAGGAACAGAAGACGGGCTGGGAGTGGCAGCCGTATCCGAATGAGGATCACGGCTTCGTGCGGCCCACATCGTGGATGGATGAGTACCGCCGGATCCTCGAGCTGTTCGACCGGACGATCGCGGTAGGGAAGTGAGCACTGCCAGAGCGAGGCGCTAGGCGCTCGGCGCTCGGCTGGCGCGACGGAATTCGTCGCGTCAGCCGGGTGATCCGGCGCGTGATCGGGGTGCCGGATTATGAGACATACGTGGAGCATCGACTCGCCAGACATCCAGGAGAACCAATGCTCTCACGAGAACAATTCTCGCTCGAGCGGCAGCGCGCGCGCTATGAGTCCGTGGGCGGACGCTGCTGCTGAGGCGACGGCGCGACGAAGATGATGGCGGCGGTCGCGGCGCCCGCCATTGCGGCGCCGAACGCGAAGGCCGCCGGCGCACCCGCGCGATCCCAGATCGCGCCGAAGATGATCGACGCCGGCAGCGCGCCGAGTCCTAGGGCAAGATTGTACCACCCGAACGCCGCGCCGCGGCGCGACGCGGGCACGAGATCCGCCACCAGCGCTTTCTCCACGCCCTCGGTGAGCCCGAAGTAGATCCCGTATAGCGCGAACAACGCCCACGCCTGCCACGCGCTCGTCGCGCGGCCGAAGAGCAGGTACACCGTGGCGTACACGGCCCATCCCGCGACAATGAGCGGCTTGCGTCCGATGCGATCCGAGAGCGCGCCGCCTGGTACGCCCAATGCGGTCTTCACGAGATTCAGCATCGCCCAAAGGAGTGGCGCGAGCGCCACTGGCACGCCTAGCTGCGCCGCGCGCAATAACAAGAACGCATCGGTCGAATTCCCCAGCGTGAAGAGCAGCACCACCGCGAGATACGCCCAGAATCGCGCGCCGAGCGCTCCCTGCCCTTTCTCGCGCGCCGTTGGCGCGGGCGGCGCGCGGCACATCGCGCACGCCGGCCACCGCCACGATGAGCGCGAGCAGCGCGGGGATCGCGGAGAGAAGGAACACGGTGCGCAGCGGCACATGCATCCACGTGAGCGCGGCGAAACCAATGAGCGGGCCGAGCACCGCGCCCGCGTTGTCGCTCGCGCTATGGAATCCGAACGCGCGGCCGCGGATCGATGGGTCCACCGAGTCCGCGATGAGCGCATCGCGCGGCGATGTGCGGATCCCCTTCCCCACGCGGTCGGTGATGCGGATCGCCGCCACCTGCGTTACGCTTTGGGCCAATCCGATCAGCGGCCGAACGAATCCCGCGAGCGCGTATCCGAACACCACCAGCGGCTTTCGTTTCGCGAAGTGATCCGAGATCCAGCCGCTCGCGAGCTTGAGCAGGGCCGCCGTGGATTCGGCCAGCCCTTCGATCACGCCCACGGCGCCCGCGCTCGCGCCAAGCACGGTGGTGAGGAAGAGCGGCACCAGCGGGTAGATCATCTCGCCCGAGATGTCGGTGAGGAAACTCACCGCCGAGATGGCGAGGATGTTGCGCCCGAGCTTCGCGGGCTTGGCCTCTACTGTGACAGGGCGACGCCCCACGGCATGCTCCCGGCGGGAATGCGGCGCACGACCGTGAGCGTGTTCGCGTCGATCACCGACACGTCGTTCGACGGCCCGTTGGCCGTGTAGATGCGCGCGCCATCCGCCGAGACGCAGACGCCCCACGGCCGCTTGCCCACCGCGACCGATCCCACGGCGCTGTCGCCTTTCGTGTCGATGGCAACGAGCGTACCCCCGCGGCCGGTGGTGACGTAGAGCCGCGTGCCATCGGGTGAGAGCGCCGTGCCCATGGGGCGCACGTTCGGACCCGTGAGCGTGATCGTGCGCTTCACGCGACGATTGTCGGTGTCGATCACGCTGACGCTGCTCCCTTCTTCGTTCGCGACGTACGCTTTCGAACCATCGAGCGAGAACGTCACCGAGCGCGGCCGCTTCCCGACGCCGATCGTCGCGATCACGACACGCGAATCGGTCGCGATCACGCTGATCGTGCCGTCCACCTCGTTCGTGACGTACACCTCATCGCTGTCCGGATTGATCCGCACGCCTTCGGGCTCGCGCCCCACCGGGATCGTCGCCACCGGCTTGCCGCTGATCACGTCGAGCACGGTGACCGTGGCCGCGTCCTCGTTCGCGACGTAGATGGTCTTGCCGTCGAGGCTGACGTCGAAATTCTCAGGATCGATGCCGCCGGCGAGCGTCTTGCGCAACGCGCGCCGCGTGAGGTCCATGAGCGCGATGCCGTCGCGGCAATGGTCCGCCGGCGGCAGCTTGCTCTCGTCCACGCCGGGTCCGCCCTTGGGCGAACCGCTCACCGCGACGATCAGCGTGCTTCCGTCGGGACTGACGCGCACGCCGCGCGGCCGGCGGCCTGGTGCCATGGAAGCGACCACGGACTCCGCGCGCACGTCGATAACCGCCACGGAGTTCCCATCCTCGTCGCTCACGTACAGGTACGGCCCGCCGCCGAGGAGCGACTTGGCGACATGCGGCGTGCGAACCGCTGTGCTGTCGTCGCCTTTCTCGCCGGACGGAGAGCAAGCCGCGAAGCATGCGGCGGCGAACGCGATGGCGGCAGCGCGCCTCATGGATCCGACAGTCCCATCCCCCAGCGCGCGAGCGCCGTGGGATACGAACCGTACGTGAGCAATTCATCATGGAACGCGCTCAGCGAGAACTTCGTCCCGCGCGATTTGCGCGCGTCGTCGCGCAGCTGCAGGATCTCGCGGCGGCCCACCGCATAGCAGAGTTGATACGTGGGGTACGCGCAGTAGCGGCGCGCCTCCGCGTCGGCCAACCGCGCGTCGAAGCCGAGCTCGTCCTGGAGCATCTTGGACGCCTCCTGCCACGTCATGCCTCGCGTGTGCAGCGACACGTCAATGATGATGCGCAGCGCGCGCCACAGCAGATGGTGCGCCTGGAAGAAACGCTGCGGCGGCTCGAGGAACCCCTCGTCGGCCATCAGCGATTCACAGTACAGCGCCCAGCCTTCGCGCGTCGCCGGTGTGGAGAGGATGCGCCGCACGTTCCGCGGCAGCGAGTTTCCCGTCACGATCTGGAGATGGTGCCCGGGATAACCCTCGTGCACGGCCGTGTTCGGCAACTCGGCGCGGCAGTCCGAGCGCCACTGCTCGCCCTTCGGCGGCAGCGTCACGAAGAACAGCCCGCGCTGATCGTTGTCGAACGCACCCGGCCCTTGGTACGCCGCGTACGGAACGAGCGCGCGCAGGAACTCCGGTGTCTCGATCACGGCCAGCTCAGAGACGGGCACCTTCAAGAGCGAGCGCTTGGCCGTGAACTCGCGCGCGCTCTTCATTGCGGCGGCGTATTCGGCGAGCGCCTGCTCACGCGACGGCCGGTCCTTGCGCAGCTCGATCACCAGGTCGCGCCATTTCGTGCCCGGCCGCAATTCCTGCGCGCGACGCTCCAATTCCGCGAACGCCTCGCCGCGCAGCCGTTCGCCGAAGCGGTAGAGCTGATCGGCGTTCTCCTTGAGGAGATGCCACGTCTGCAGCTTGCGATCGAAGAGTTCGCGGCCGATCGCATAGGTGGATCCGGCGGTCGCCTGCATCGCTGCCAAACTCTCGCCGAACGCGGCGAGCGCTTCGAGGGCCGTCTGCCTGACCACTTCGGCATTGAACGCCACGGCGAGCGCGGCCGCCTCCGTGGCCTGGCGCACGAGCACCGCGCCGCCCGGCAGCATCGCGCGCGCCATCTCGACGAAACTCACGTCGGGACGCGTCACCGTTTTTGCGGCGCGCTCGAGGAACGCGGGCAGCGCTTCGAGACGCGCGACGAGCGCGCGACCGCGCTGCGAAGGATCGGCGGTTGAGCGCGCGAGCAGCAGATATAGCCCGTTCAGCGCATGTGAGAGGTGGTAGCCGGGGTTCCGTTCGAAGGGCCGCTCGAGGTCGAGCACGAGGATCTCATGCCGCACTGCCTGCAGCGCCGCGGTGCGGTCGACCTCATCCTCGAGACACGATGGATCCAACTCCTCGAGCGCATGCTCGTACGCCTTGAGCGCCGCGATGTGCTGCAGCACTGACGCGGTGTCCCACTGCGCGTAATCACCATCGCGTTCGCGGCGGCCGTGGTACGTCGCTTCCACTGGATTCATCGCCCAGCGAAGATCGAGGTACCCGCTCAGCACCTTGTCGAGCGCGGCGCTCATGTCGACGCCGGCTGGCGCGCGTGCGCGGCCACCAGCGCCTCCAGTTCATCGTCGCGCAGAGTGCGGTGCGTGGATTTCGCCGCGTCGAGCAGCCGCTGGCACAGCGCGGCGTTCGTCGCGTCGTGCCCATGCTGCTCGAGCCACCACTTCACGTTCGACAATCCCGACACGTGCGAGACTTCGATGATCTGCGACAATCCGAAATCTCCGGCCGGCACGCCCGAGTAGATGCGGTCCGCGAGCCACGCATGCCCCTTCTTGCGCGCCTTGATGATCGCCGCCGCGTGCACGCCGGTACCGGTGCGGAACGCGTCCTCGCCGAGCACCGGATAGCCGGGCGGGATCGCGAGTCCAAGTGCGCGCGACGCGAGGTGCGCGTACTCCGGCAGCCGGCTCAGATCGTGTTTGTGCGCGCCGAGCAGATTGAGATTGATGAGCAGCAAGTCCATCTCCGCGTTCCCGACACGCTCGCCGACACCGAGCGCCGTGCCGTGCACGCGGTCGGCTCCCGCCTCGATCGCGGCAAAACAATTGGCGAGCCCGAATCCGCGATCGCGGTGGCCGTGCCAGTCGAGCTTCACACTTTCGCCACTCGGCGCGATGATCTCGCTCTTCACGAAATGCACGAGCGCGCGCACGCCGTCAGGGGTGGCGTGTCCCACCGTGTCGGCGAGACAGAGACGCCGCGCGCCCCAGCGAATGGCGTTGCCATAGAGCGCCTTGAGCGTTTCGGGCGCCGCGCGCGTCGTGTCCTCGGTGACGAACATCACCGGCAGCCCTTCGTTCACCGCGAACGTGACTGCGGTCTCGCTCGCGCGCAGGAGATCATCGAGCGTCCAGTCTTCGGCGTACTGGCGGATGGGCGACGAGCCGATGAAGGTCGCGCATTCGATCGGGATGCCGGCCGTTTGCGAGATCCGCACCACCGGCTCCACGTCGGAGCGCGTGGTGCGCGCGGCGCAGTTGGGACTGAGCGGCAGCTTGGCGGCCACGATCTCGCGCGCGAGGGCGAGCGTGTCGGCTACCGCGCGCGGACCGGCGCCGGGCAGCCCAATGTCTGCGCTGGCGATCCCGAGCGCCACCATGAGGTGGAGCAATTCCTTCTTGCTCTCAATGTCAGGATCCGTGACCAATGGGCACTGCAGCCCATCGCGCAGTGTCTCGTCGTTCAGCTCGACGCGGCAGGCGCTCCAATCGAATGCGCCGGGCGCGGCATTCCAGTCGTGGATGAGATCGCGTTCCTGCATTGGGTGGGAATGTATGGTGGTTCGGAGCGACCGCTACTCCCCGTGGACCTCGCCGTTGTCGCCAATGCTCACGGCGCCGCGAACATTAACGAGCATCGCGCCGTCGCCCACCATCGAATCGTGGACCGCGCAATCCTTCAGCGTCGTGCGCGCACCGATGATCGAATCGCGCACGCTGCTCTTCTCGATCACGCTGCCGGCACTCACCGATACGTTAGGCCCGACCACCGCGTTGCGGAGCTCCACGCCGTCCTCGAGATAGACGGGGTCGATGATCCTCGAGCCCGCCGGTGTCTGTGCGGGACGGCGCGAGCGTCCCTTCTCCAGCATCACGCGGTTCGTGTCGAGGATCGTCTCGAGTTTGCCCGCGTCGTACCAACCGGCCACATCGACGACTCTTAGCTTCGCGCCGTGGTCGATCATGTACTGGAACGCGTCGGTGAGATAGAACTCCCCCTTGTTCGGCGGGCGCTTCATGATCTCGGTGATCCCCTCGTACAGCAGCTTCCAATTGCGGATGTAGTACAGCCCGATGTTCGCGCGCTTGGAGATGGGCGTCGATGGCTTCTCGATGATCTGCGTCATGTTGCCCGTGGCGTCGGTCACTACCACGCCGAAGCGCTGATAGTCCTCCACCTCCTTCGTCCAGATGATCCCGTCGGCGTCGGTCCGATCAATGATCGACAGGTCGGCGTCGAAGATGGTATCCACGAAAATGATGAGCACCGGCTGGTCCACGAACTCGCGCGCCAATTCCACGGCGCTCGCCGTGCCGTTCTGCACCACCTGCTCCACGAATTCGCTCGGGAAGCGCGCGCCCTCGCGCACGTAGATCTCGACGGCCTCCTTGAGATGGCCCGTGATGTACACCACCTGCTCGACGCCGCCGAGTCGCTGCAGGTCGTCAAGGATGTACTCCATCACCGGCTTCCCGGCGACGCGGAGCATCGGCTTCGGTGTGGTGTGCGTGTGCGGGCGGAGCCGCGTGCCCTTGCCCGCGAGCGGGATGATCACCTTCACGGCGCGCTCGTCCCCTGCCGACCATAGCGGTCGGTGAGACGCACGACATCGTCCAGCTCCGGCGTGCTCGCTTCGAGCACATCGCAGTCGGTGATCGCTTCCATGTAGTGGATCGTGTTGGGCGTGATCCGGTATGCGTCGCCCTCTTTCAGGCGCACGTCGGTCATCTCCTCGCCGATCTTCACGCGATAGCTCAACTCGCCGCGCAGCAGATACACGGTCTCATCCTTGCGCTCGTGATACTGCACCGAGAGCGCGTGGCCGGCGTTGATGTGCAGGATCTTGCCCACATATCGCTCGGTGTGCGCCCAGATGATCTCGTAGCCCCACGGCTTCGGACGCGTTTCACATCGGCGGGTCCGGTCACCAGAGATCTCCCACGGTGAATGTCCAGCGGAATTTCACTTGCTCGCTGCTCGCCTCGCGGCCCGGCGCGAGCTCCGGGCGATCCATGAGCACGGGCACGTCAATACGAATCACATAGCTGCGATCGTACAACGCGCCGCGCAGGATGGCGCTCGCACCCGCATCAACATAGTGCAGCGCATAGCCGGGGGTCGAGCCGAGCGGCGTGCCATAGGCGATGTCCCCGAAGATCGCGCCCTGGAATCCCGGAATGAGCGACCTTGGCTTCGCACGGGTGAACTCATATGCGATCTGCGTGTTCAGCGACGCGACATTCTGCATGAAATTGTACAGTGAGTAACCGCGCATTCCCGCGCCGCCGAGCGGAACGTACGGGACATCGGGCAGCACGAGGATCGCGTCCTGGCCGCGCAAGGTAGTTGTTGTCGAACGTCGCCGTCGGATCGAGCGATGACAATCCGATCGAGCGCTCCGGCGGCGTCGCATTCGAGAGACCGCCGAACGCACGAAGCATGAGCGCGAGCCGTCCGCTCGAGTCGAGCTTGAACGTGTTGCCGACCTCGACCTCCACTCGGCCGAACGCGCCCGCACCCGGCGTGCCTGCGCGCGCGAACGCGATGCCGCCGTCCATGAAACCGCGCGCGAACCAGAGCGACGGCTTCCGCGACCGCCATTTCCACTCCGCGCTCACGTCAGCCACGGTCGCGTTGCTCCACCGCAGTGTGTCCTGCCACGCGCGCGCATATGGCGATGTGACGTTGAACGCGAACGTGACCGTGTCCTGCTGGCCATTCGCGAATCGGAACGGGCTCTCATCCCATTTCTGCCGCAGCGTGAAGCGGAACGTGCCGTCCACCATCCAGAGTCCGGTGCGGAGTCCCATTGATGGCGTGTCCGCCCACGGGAAGATGGGATTGTCCACTGCCGCCCAGCCCTGCACCTGGGTCGCTGCGGAGAGATCCGGACCGCGCACGGCCATCACGAGCCCAAGATCCCACTGGTCCACCTGCTTCTGGTAGTTCGAGCGCACGCGCGCGCCAACAGTGAGTCCGCCGGGCCCCGTGTACCACGCCTGCGGACTGATCGCCGCGATGTTGCGGTAGCGGTCCCACTGGTCGAGGGAAGTTCGGCCAGCCGAGGAATGCAACTTCGTTGGGTCGGGACCGTCGTCGTTGGCGCGAGTTCGGGTCTGAGCTGGCCGTGATGTGCGTGGAGTTCCAGCTGCAATTGTGCTGGCGTCCGGTCGCAGCCGAATCTGGAAGCGCATGAGCGCCTCCGCACGAACTGCGGCGCTGGGTAAATGTGCTGCTCACCGGCTCGGCACGCAGGTCACTCACCGAGTAATCCA
>CAVSYH010000008.1:0-19746 GCA_963732065.1 uncultured Gemmatimonadaceae bacterium
CACTCGCATAGCGGTAGTAGCGCGTCGGCTCGTTCACCCAGAATCCGTTGGCCTGCTGCTGGCAGCCGTGCACGTCGGCGGCCACGCCGATCGCGGTGATCCCTGCGATACCGGAGAGCGCCTCGACAATGCCCGGACAGAAATCAGCGGTCTCGCGCGGCGATCCGCAGGTGAGCGCGAAGGTGCTCGGCTCGATGCGTTACCGCCGCGTCCGAAGCATCGCCATCTCCGACGCTCGCACGCGCGCGATGGTGATGCGCGCCTCGGTCACCTCGACGCGGAACGTGCTCGTGTCACGATTCACCACGCTGAGCGAATAGCTCCCGTTCGCGAGCGAGACTTCCTTGTGGCCCATGGCGGGCGTGACCGAGGGCGGGCAGGGGCCCGTGAGCGCGCGTGCGGTGAACGGTCCCAGAACGATCACGCTGCCGCTCACGCTCAGCTTCACGTCGAGCGTCGCGCACTGATGGATCTCCACCGTTTCGAAGACGAAGCGCATGACCGGTGCGCGGCCCGCAGCGCCGCGCATCTCCGACAGCTCGAAGCTCACCGGGCCGACAGAGTCCGTCGATTGCGCGACTCCCGCCCGTGCTCCGATGCCCAGCGCTCCAACAAGTGCGGCGATCGTCCGACCGTTCATGCCGACCCTCCATTTCGCGACCCGACGAAAGGACGCGCGATACGCCTCACCTTGCACACGCCGTTTCGATGCCCGATGCACGATGAACGATGCGCCCAGTCTACGGATGAACGGCCGTCGTCCCCCCGATGTGATCGCGCACCCACTCCACCCACAACCGCGCGCGTTCCTTCGCGTTCACCGGGTCGCCCGAGGCGTGGGCGCGCCCCACGAATCCCACGAACTTCGTCTCCACGCCGTTGTCCTTCATTGCGCGGTAGAGCGCGAATGCCTGCGACGGCGGCACGCGGAAGTCTTCCATGTTCGACATCACGAGCGTTGGCGTGGTGATGTTCCGCGCGTACGTGATCGGCGACTGCTCACGGTACGCCTTCTCGCGCCCGCCCGTCCACGGCGAGCCGCCGAACAGGTACCGGATCGCGATGTTGCCGTCGCCCAGATTGTACATGTCTTCCCAATTGGTGACCGGCGCGCCCGCCATTGCGGCCTTCCATTCGGACGGATAATTGCCCAGCAGCCAACTCGTCATGTATCCGCCGTAGCTCCAGCCGGTGACGGCGGTGCGCGCCTTGTCCACGTAGGCGCGCTGCCGAAGCATCGCGACGCCGGCCATCACGTCCTTCCCCGGTCCGGATCCGGCGTCGCCGACGATCGCCGCCTGATACGCGTTGCCCAGATTGTCGCTGCCGCGATAGTTCGGCGAGAACACGACCCAGCCTTCGGCCGCCATCAACTGCGCCAGCGAGCTGAAACTGAGCTTCGATGCGCTCGTCGGGCCGCCGTGGATAAGCAGGACCAGAGGATACTTGCCCGACGGCGAGAACCCGGGCGGCAGCGTGATCGTGCCATCCTCGTCGAATCCGTTCGGGCCCTTCCAGGTGACGCGCTCCATCGCGCCCCACGCGACATCGGCCGCCCACGCGTTGAAGTCGGTCAAGCGCTTGGGTGTGCCCGCCGGCGACGTCATCGCATACAGCTCCGACGGCCGTCCGCCGCTCGTGGCGACGAACACGATCGCGCCGGTCTTCGCGACGGTGAGCTCGTAACCGAATGCGCCGTTCACGACGAGGTCACCCAAGTCGAGTCGCTTCGCCGGCGAGCCGTTCGCCGGCTGACCCACACGCCCACGCTCGCGCGGTCGTTCCCCGCGACGACGAGCGCTTTACTGTCCGCCGTCCATTGCGCGCCGTACAGATTCCGGTCGATCGCGCGCGTGATGCTCTTGCCCGTGCCGCCGCTGCTCGCCACCACGTGCACTTCGTTCACCCATCCCGCCTCGCCGTTCCCGTCGCGCGGCTGCCAGTAGGCGATCATTTTGCCATCCGGCGAATACACCGGGTTGTTCTCGAAGCGGCGCGCGCTGGTGAGCGGCGTGATGGTTCCCGTCGCGACATCGAGGATGCGCACGCTCACCGAGTCGAGCTTCCCGCTCTCGGGCGCGGGCACGTGCGCGAACGCGATGCGCGCGCCGTCGGGACTCCAGCTCAGTCCCGACGGCGGGCTGCCCGGCGGGAGCACGAACTCGAGCGTCCATGCGCCGCTCGTGAGCCGCTTCGCTTCGCCACCGGTGGTGGGCACGAGCCAGATGTGCTGCGGCATGAGCGGCTTCGTGAGGAACATGTCCTGAGCGCCCACGGTGAAGGTCGTGAGGTACTTCGCTTCGCCCGTCCGCTTCGGCGACTCGTCGTCGGCGGCGAAGGCGATCGCGCCGCCGTCGGGGCGCCAGGCGTACATGTTCACGCCCGTCGGCGACGCGGTGAGTTGGCGCGCTTCACCGCCGGCCGCAGGGAGGAGCCAGATCTGGCCGTGCATCGCCGAGTCGGGGGCGACGAACGCGATCGTCTTTCCGTCCGGGCTCCAATGCGGATCGTGTGCCGCGTGCCGCGCAGTGAGCGCGCGTGGAGCGCCGCCGGCGATGTCCACCGCCCAGATGTCGGCTTCGTTCTTGTCGGTCGTGAAGTTCGGCCGCGAGACGACGAAGACGACCGTCTTGCCATCCGGCGACACGTCCGGCGAGGAGACGCCGACGATCTTCGCGAACTGGTCGAGGGTGAACTTGTTCTGCGCACTCACGGGCGACCGGACGGCCGAAGCGAGCAGCGCAGCGGCGAGAACGAGGCGACGCGACATGGGCGGATCTCCGATCGGGTGAAGCCGCCGGCCGGCGGCGCTCCAACGTTACGCCAAGTCGCTGCCGGCGGCGAGGAGCGCTAGATTGCTCGCATACTTCTTCCCGGTGATCGCATGCGTCTGCAACGGATCGCAGTTGTCTCGCTCGTCCTCGCCGCCGCGCCCATCGCGCGTGCGCAGACCCCCGCGCCCGCCGATTCATTCGCTTGGCTCTCCGACGTGCGCGGCGCGAAGCCCATGGCGTGGGTCGAGGCGCAGAACAAGACGACGCTCGCCGCGCTGCAATCAGCCCCGGTGTACGACTCGCTCTACCGCCGCATCCTGCAGGTGCTCAGCTCGAACAAGCGCATCGCGTATCCCGATCAGATGGGCACGTATCTCTACAATTTCTGGCAGGACAGCACGCACCCGCGCGGCATCTGGCGGCGCACCACATTGGCCTCGTATGCGACGGCCGCTCCCGCATGGGAAACGATCATCAATGTCGATGCGCTCTCCAAGAGCGAGAACGCGACGTGGGCCTGGAAGGGTGCGAACTGCCTGCCGCCCGAATACCGGCATTGTCTTGTGAGTCTCTCGCGCGGCGGCGGCGACGCGGTGGAGGTACGCGAGTTCGACGCGAAGACACGCCGCTTCGTCTCCGGCGGCTTCCATTTGCCCGAAGGCAAGAGCAGCACGGCGTGGCAGGATCAGAACACGCTCCTCGTTTCCACCGACTTCGGCGACAGCAGCATGACGACGTCCGGCTATCCTCGCATCGCGAAGCTCTGGAAGCGCGGCACGCCACTCGGCGCCGCGACCACGCTCTTCGAGGGGAAGACCACGGACGTCTGGGTATTCGTCGGCGCGAATTACGCCGGCGGGCACACGATCCCCGTCGTCAACAACGGGATCACCTTCTTCACGACGGTGAATCGCGTGCTCCGCGACGGGAAGCTCGTGCTGCTCGAGATCCCGCAGGATGCGGACTACGGCTTCGTCGGCGATCGGCTCATCGTCTATCTGCGCACGCCCTGGACGGTGAGCGGCAACACCTACGCCGAGGGCGCGCTGCTGAGCATCGGCGCGAACGACTTCTTCGCCGGCAAGCGCGACTTCACGACCATCCTCGCGCCCACCGATAAGATCGCGATCGACGGCTTCTCCACGACGAAGGACTATGTGCTGGTGTCGCTGCTCAACAACGTGAACGCCGAGCTGCACCGCTACGCGTTCCACGATGGCAAGTGGACCGGCGCGCGGCTTCCCGCGCCATCGTTCGGCAACGTGTCGGTGCGCAGCACCGATCCCGTGAGCGACGAGTTCTATTTCAGCTATGACAGCTTCCTGAGCCCCACGACGCTCTACGCTGTGTCGCCGGCGGGGAAGAGCACGATGGTGAAGCAGCTGCCGGCTCTGTTCAACGCCAATGGCCTCGAGACGACGCAGCTCGAAGCGACGAGCGCCGACGGCACGCAGGTGCCGTATTTCATTGTGATGAAGAAGGGACTCGCGAGGGATGGCACCAATCCTACGCTGCTGCGCGCGTACGGCGGATTCCAGGTATCGTCGCTGCCGAATTACAGCGCCACCACCGGCGCCGCATGGCTCGAACGCGGCGGCGTGCTCGTGCTCGCCAACATTCGCGGCGGCGGCGAGTTCGGCCCCGCGTGGCATCGCGCCGCGCTCAAGGAGAACCGCCAGCGCGCGTATGATGACTTCCTCGCGGTCGCGCAGGATCTCATCACGCGCAAGGTCACCTCGCCCGCGCATTTGGGCATCAACGGCGGCAGCAACGGCGGCCTGTTGGTTGGTGTCGCGCTCACCGAGAAGCCGGAGCTGTTCGGCGCGGTGGTCTCGGCGGTACCGCTGCTCGACATGTACGGTTACACCAAACTCCAGGCCGGGGCGAGCTGGATCGGCGAATACGGTGACCCGCAGATCCCCGAGCAGTGGGCGTACATCTCGAAGTATTCGCCCTATCAGAACGTGTCGGCCACGAAGCAGTACCCGCCCGTGCTATTCACCACGACCACCGCCGACGATCGTGTGGGGCCGGTGCACGCGCGCAAGATGGCGGCGCTGATGGAATCGCAGGGGCACAAGGTGCTCTTCTTCGAGAACACCGAGGGTGGCCATGGAGCGGGCGATACGCCGGAGCAGCAGGCCACCTTCTGGGCGGTCACCTACACGTTCCTGGTCACCACGCTGCGATAGTCAGTACTTCGCTTTCGCCAGCGCGGCGTCCACCCACCCGATCGCGTCGGGCGTGCGCGACCACTCCACGTGCACGTCCGGCGGGATGCCGGTGCCGCGCATGCCCATGTACGGAAGGTCGGGCCGTGCGGTGATCACGGGGTAGCCGAGGTACCAGCGTTTGCCGGTGTCGCCCACGCGCACGATCGTCACGCTCATGTAGTCGAGCGCGCCGGCGGTGTTCTGCCCGTACACGATCACGCGCATGCTGCGCCGCGCCTCGCGCAGGAATACTTCTGCCGCGCTCACGGTGCCGCCGTCGATGAGCACCGCGACGCGCGAGGGTCCTCGTTCGACGGTGTCCACCCACATGCTGTCGGGCTTGATGCGGCTCACGGAATCCGTGGAGTCGCGCAGGCGGTCGAGATCATCGCTGAGCGGCACGAGCGCGCCGGGGCTCTCGGCGAGACGCGAGAGCACTCGCACGATCGACGCTGAGTCGCGGGAGATGTTCTCCGGGCGCTGCTCGACATACTTGATGTTATCGGGCGACGAGAGCATCTGCGGCTCGTCCGGCGGCACGTGCGCCGGACGTTTTTCCATGCTCATGATCAGCGGCAGTACCGTGTCCGTCACCCACGATGATCCGCCCTCGTTGCCGCGGATGTCGATGATCATCCGCGGCGCGCGGAGCAGCGCGTCGCGGTTCTTGTCCACGATCGAGAACAGCGCCTCGCGGTATGTGGGATCGTTGGACGGGATCGAGAGCACGGCCGTGCCGCCGCGCCATGTGAGCGTCGCGAACTCGGGCTGCACGAGCGACACGAGTCCGGAGTCCGCGGCGGCCACCGGGAATTCCTTGGCCCACATCCCGGGATCGAACCGCAGCAACGTGTTCTTGTGGATGTGCGCTGCCGTGAAGCGCTTCGAGAGGTTCGCGTTCCATAGCGTGCCATCGTACTTGCCGTCGCCGTGTCGCGCGAATCGCGCCCGCACATCACCGGTATGCCACGTCGCGCTGTCCGGTGTGAGCACCATCGCTACGAAATGCCCGGCGCTGCTGTTCGGAGCTGGGACCACGGCGACGCGCAGTGCTCCATCCTTCCAGATGCCTTCGATCGGATCGAGATGCTTGGCATTCTTCGCGAAATAGCGGCGCAGGGTATCCTCGGACACGGGGAGCCGCTCGATGAACCCCGGCGTCGATGCACGCTTCGCGATCTCGAGCGTGTCGAGATACGTCTGCTGGAACACGAACACATGCGGATCATGGAACTGCTCGGCGTACGCGTTCAGGACGAAATAGCAATCGTCGCCCTGCGCCGCGGCTGCGCGCACGCGCAGCGCAGCGAGCGTGGAGTCGTACTGCGCACGCCGCCGCGACCGCTTCACCTCCAATACGAACCCCGCATAGTTCGCCTCCGCCTTCGCCGCCATTCCGTCGAGCACGGTGGAGCAGGAGGGCACGGAATCGGACGGGCTAGCGGCGGCGAGCAGCAGAAGAAGTCCGATCACGAGACGAGTCTCCGATGAGGTTCGTTAGGAGCAGTACGGCCAGACCCGAGCGCAGATTCAGTTCGCATTCTAAGTCTATCGTCCAACTCTGCTCTTGCAGTCTGCAGTTAGCGCCCCCACATTCGCCCCGTTCCTCTACCGGAGGCCGTCGATGGGCAAGATCAACATGGTCCGCGTCATCCTCGGCGGTCTCGCCGCCGGGCTCGTGCTCAACATCAGTGAGTTCATCCTGAACACGAAAGTCCTTGGCGCCGAGCTGGCGGCCCACTTGGCCAAAATGGGTCTGCCTCCGGTGAGCGGAGCGGCGATCGGCGTGTTCGTCATGCTCTGCTTCCTGCTTGGGATCGTCACCGTCTGGTTATACGCCGCGGTCCGCCCACGGTTCGGCCCTGGCCCCAAGACCGCGTCCGTCGTCGGCTCCGCCGTCTTCTTCCTCGCGTATCTCTACGGCGGCGTGGGAATGGTGGCGTTGGGCATCTTCCCGTCACAGGTCGAGGTCACGACCATGGTGTGGGGATTCGTCGAGATAATGCTCGCCGCCAACGTGGGCGCGTACCTGTACAAGGAATGATCGTGCGCGCGCGTTGCGTGGCGCTGCTCGCCGTGCTCGCAGCGGCGCCGGCCGCCGCGCAGCGCGATGGCGACTGGACCATGCCCGCGCGCGACTACGCGTCGACGCGCTTCAGCGAGCTCGCGCAGATCACGCCCGCCAACGTCAAGAAACTCCAGAACGTCTGGACCTTCTCCACCGGCGTGCTCGGCGGGCACGAGGGACAGCCGCTCGTCGTGAACAACACGATGTACGTGGTCACGCCGTGGCCCAACGTGCTCTACGCGTTCGACCTCACGCAGGAAGGGTATCCGCTCAAATGGAAATACCGGCCGGCGGTATCGCCCAATGCGATCGGCATCGCGTGCTGTGACGCGGTGAATCGCGGCGCGTTCTACGCCGACCACAAGATCATCTACAACCTGCTCGATGGGCACACCGTGGCCATCGACGCGGAGAGCGGCAAGGAACTCTGGAATACGCAGGTGGCTGATCTGAAGAACGGCGAGACCACGCCCATGGCGCCCTTCGTCGTGGGCAACCGCGTGATCGTCGGACCGTCGGGCGGCGAGTTCGGCATCCACGGCTGGCTGAAGGGGCTCGATCTCGCCAGCGGCAAGCTCGTCTGGACAGCGTACAACATGGGCCCCGACAGTATCACGCTCTCCAAGCCCGGCTCCGCCAAATTCTTCTACGACAAGGGCGCCGAGCTCGGAACGAGTACGTGGGGCACCGATTCGTGGATGCACGGCGGCGCGCCGGTGTGGGGCTGGTTCTCCTTCGACGCGCAGCTCGATCTCGTGTACTACGGCGTCGGCAATCCGGCGCCGTACAATCCGGAGCAGCGGCCCGGCGACAACAAATGGACCGCCAGCGTGATCGCGCGCCGCCCCGCCGACGGTTCCATCGCGTGGGCCTATCAGTTCACGCCGCACGACAGTTGGGATTTCGACGCCACCGCCGAACTCGTGCTCGTGGACCTCGAGATCCATGGCGGGGCTCCGCCACACGCTCGTGCAGTTCAACAAGAACGGCTTCGCGTACACGCTCGATCGCGCGACCGGTGAAGTGCTGGTCGCCGAGCCGTTCGTCGAGGCGAACTGGGCGAAGCGCATTGATCTCGCGACGGGCCGTCCGGTGCTCGATTCCACCAAGCTCACCGGCGCGAGCCGCGGCAACGTGAAGCACATTTGTCCCACGCTCGAGGGCGGGAAGACGCCCGCGGCACCGGTCGCGTACTCGCCGCTCACGAAACTGTTCTACGTGAGCACGAACAACATGTGCATGGACTACGCGGCGACGCCGGTGCACGCACATTGCCGGGCACGCCGTACATCGGCGCGAATTCGCCGTACTATGCGGGCGCGGGTGGCAATATGGGCGCGTTCATCGCCTGGGATGCGGCCACCGGGAAGAAGGTGTGGGAGATCAAGGAGCGGTACCCGGTGTGGAGCGGCGGTGGTGGCGACCGGCGGCGGCGTGGTGTTCTACGGCACGCTCGACGGCTGGTTCAAGGCCGTGGACGCGCGCACCGGCGCGGTGCTCTGGAAATTCAAGGTGGGCTCCGGGATCGTCGGCAATCCGATCACGTACCGCGGCGCCGGACGGCAAGCAGTACGTCGCCGTGTACGCCGGCATCGGCGGCGACTGGTTCCTGTTCTCGGGCGACGTGCGCAGCGACGATCCTGCCGACGTGCGCGATCCGGCGCCATTCGTGAAGGAGCTCGCGCGCCACACGAGCCAGGGCGGCATCGTCTACCTCTTCGCGCTCCAGCCATGAAGAACACGATCGTCGCCATCGCGCTCCTCGGCGCGTGTGTCGCGTGCGCGAAGAAGGATGCGGCCGCGCCACCGGCGTCTTCCGGCGACGTGCTGCAGACCGATCGCATCTACGCCGGCGGCGTGAAGCCGCCCGACCTGCCGTTCCCGTTCCCGCGCGCGACGTCGACGCCCACGGCCGCGAGCGGCGCGAAATTGTTCACCGCCATGAATTGCGACGGCTGTCACGGCGGCGGTGCCACCGGCTGGGTGGGGCCGAGCCTCATCGATGGCCGCTGGCGTTACGGCGGCACCGATGCCGAGGTCTTCGCGTCGATCTATTTCGGGCGTCCCAAGGGGATGCCGGCGTTCGGCGGAACGCTCGCACCCGACGCGATCTGGGACATCATCGCGTATCTCCGATCGCTCCCGCCGCCCGAGGACGTCCCGACGCAGCGGTTCTAGATCGACGCGTCGCGCTCCGAGAGATCGATCGCGCCCAACTCCCACAACTCGGCCACGAACGATTTCGCATTGGCCAGCGCGCGCTCGTCGGTCACATCGAACTCCACCGTGATCTCGTGCGCGATCGACGCGAGCGAGCGCGTGCCATCGGCCAGCTCCCACAGCCGCGCGCCCACCGCGTTCACGCGCACCACTTCGCGGTCGCTCACGCGCAGCAGCGCCTCCTCACGGTCGATCGCTTCCCAGCTGACCGACGGCGTGCGCCGCGGGAAGACGTGCGTTGAACGCTCCGACATCAGGGCGTGACCGCCATGTCGCCGACCTTCGGCGGGCCGTTCGTGCCCGGCGTGAGCGTGACCGTCGCCGACGTCTCGTCCACCTCGGTCACCTTCGCCACGCCGATCTTCTCCGTGACGGTCTTGATCACGGCGCCGGTCGCGGGATCCTTCACCGTGCGCACCGCACGGCTGATCACCAATTCGTCGCCCACCTTCACGCCGGCAGTGCTGCCCACGTTCAAGATGAGCGTGTTGCCGCTGACATCGGCCACGATCGCGTTGATCTTCACCGCGTGCATAGGCAGCGACGCGGCCTTCGCATCGAGCTGCACCCCCACCTGGTTCACGGCCTTGTGCGTCGCGTCACCGAGCAACGAGCTGGTGAAGTCCGAGCCCGTCATGTCGAGCGTGCCGCCGCCCGCTTTGCTGTTCGATGTCCCCTGCAGGCTCACGCCGCCGGAATGCGAACTCTCCCCTTTGCCCGTGGCCGCGGCGACGACCTCCTCGTTCGACACGTCGATCATGCGCGCCGTGATCTCCACGACCGCCTTGGAGCTCGTGCTCGACACGCCGCCGATGCCGAATCCCTTCACGCTCAGATTGCTCCCGCCGCCGAGCGTGGTCTGATTCGTCTCGGCACCGAACTGGTTCACGCTGCCAATGATGATGAAGTCCACGTTGAGGAGCCGCCCGATCTTCGCCGCCGCGTCGGGATCGGAGAGCTGCCCCTGCGAGAGATTCTGGTCGGAGCCGACCTTCTCGAGCGCGGCACGTTCCACGACGGAATATTTC
Organism: uncultured Gemmatimonadaceae bacterium; assembly: GCA_963732065.1. Taxonomy (GTDB): domain Bacteria; phylum Gemmatimonadota; class Gemmatimonadetes; order Gemmatimonadales; family Gemmatimonadaceae; genus DATKOH01. The sequence goes on from CAVSYH010000008.1 coordinate 10,304, forward strand.
CCGTCCTCCACGAGCTTCTGGATCAGCAGCTCGGAGATCCCGGTGCCCACGTCCTGGTTCGATCCGCCCATCGCCTGCACGGCCTGCTGCACCGACGCATCGTTGAACCGGAGCACGGCGACCTTCTTCTTCTGCGCGACGGCTGGCGCGGCCGCAACGAGCAGCCCGAGCGCGCCGAGGAGGTACTTGTGCATGGCTCTGCCTCACCGAGTGCGAGGGTCGACATCCTAGAAATACGGGCGCCAGGGTGAGGCGTCAATCCTCTGAACTACAGACTGGGACTTGAGACTTAGACTGAGAATAGAACTGCTGTCGCATTCTAATGTCTAAGTCTAACGTCTCAGTCTGCCGTTTCCTTGAGCCGGCGCTCCAGGAAACGTCGCTGCGGTTCCTGCCGCGTGAGCTCGAGCGCCCGCGCGTACGACTGCCGCGCCTGTGCGTTCTCGCCGAGCCGGCGGCAGAGATCCGCGCGCGCCGAATGCGCCGAGCTGGTAGTCGGCGAGCTCGCCGCCGGGCGAAGAGGCGTCGATGAGCGCAGCCCCGCCAGCGGGCCGTCGCGCATGGCGATCGCGGCGGCGCGGTTCAGCGCGACGACCGGCGACGGATCGGCACGCAGCAGCACGTCGTAGAGCGCCGACGATCTGCGCCCAGTCGGTCGTCGCCGCGCGTCGGCGCGTCGGCGTGCACCGCCGCGATCGCCGCCTGCAGCGCGTACGGCCCGAACCGGCGCGAGACGCCAGCGCGCGCTCCACCAGCGCGAGCCCTCGGCGATCTGATCGCGGTCCCAGCGCGAGCGGTCCTGCTCGTCGAGCAGCACGAGCTCGCCCGACTCGCGACGTGCGCGCCGCGCGCCGCGATTCGTGCAGCAGCATCAGCGCCAGAAGGCCTTCGCCTCGGGCTCGGGCAGCAGCTCGACGAGCAGGCGGCCCAGGCGGATCGCCTCGCGCGAGAGATCGTGGCGCGTGAGCGACGCGCCCGACGAGGCCGCGTAGCCCTCGTTGAACACGAGGTAGATGACGTGCAGCACGCGTGTCGAGGCGCTCCGGCAAGCTCGGCGCGCGGCGGGACCTGATAGGGGATGCGCGCGTCGCGGATCTTGCGCCTTGGCGCGCACGATGCGCTGCGCCACGCGTGGGCGCGCCGGTCAGGAAGGCGCGCGCGATCTCCTCGGTGGTGAGGCCGCAGACTTCGCGCAGCGTCAGCGCGATCTGCGCGTCGGGCGGCAGCGCGGGATGGCAGCAGGTGAAGATCAGCCGCAGCCGGTCGTCGTCGACGCTCGTGCTCGTCGGTCCGGCGTCGCTGCGTCGCCGGATCCGTGGCCGAGCCGCTCGGCGAGCTCGTCGCCAGCGAGGCGTCGAAGCGCGCGCGGCGCCGCAGGCGCGTCGATCGCCTTGAAGCGGCCGGTGGAGACCAGCCAGGCGCGCGGGTTCGGCGGGCACGCCGCTCGCGCGGCCACTGCTCGAGCGCGGCCGCTGAACGCGTCGTGCAGCGCCTCCTCGGCGAGATCGAAGTCGCCGAGCAGGCGGATGAGCGTCGCGAGCACGCGGCGCGAGTCGGCGCGGTAGACCGCATCGACCGCCTGGTCGCGCCGCGATCGGCCGCGTCCTCGCTCACGGCCGCCCGTCATCCGGCGTCGGCTAGTGAACTCCCTGATCGGGCGCACCTCGATGCTGCCCGTCCGCGCCGACGGGATCTGCGCGGCGACCTGGATGGCGTCGTTCAGGTCCCGCGCCTCGATCAGGTAGAAGCCGCCGAGCTGCTCCTTGGTCTCGGCGAACGGCCCGTCGGTCGTGGAGACCTTGCCGTTCCGGACGCGCACCGTCGTCGCCGTGTGGACCGGCTCAGCGCGTTGCCGCGCGATGTAGTGGCCGCTCTTCTTGATCGCTCTCGGTGAAGGCGTGGTAGTCGCCCATGAACGCGTCGCCGTCGCTCTTCGTCATCGCGCCCATCTTCTTCTCTTCGTCGTAGATCAGGCACAGATACTTCATGGCTCCCTCCGTTGGGTTGGGTCGAAATCGCCGTGGACGGGAGATGGTCGATTTGAAGGGCATGAAATCGACATTGGCGTCGATACTACAGACCTAGACGCTAGACCTAGAGGCTAGAATACGGGTGTAGAGTATTCTAGCGTCTAGGTCTAGCGTCTAGGTCTGCAGTCCCGACTGGATGCAGAACGGGCCCGGCAGAATCTGCCGGGCCCGTTTGACGACAGCAGCTTCGAAACTACTGGCACTTGATCACGCCATTGCCGACGCCGGCGATCGAGTCCGAACCGAAACCGACTTCACACGTGATCGCGGTCGCCGGGTGCGACGTGTTCGCCGCCCAACCCGTGCCCTTCGCATCCGTCACGGTCGCGATCACCGCCTGCGACGCCGTGAAGTTCATGTTCGCGAGCACCGTGGTGTACGTCTGGTTGTCCGCGAAGTAGCTCTCCTGCGCGGTCGCCATGTTACGAAGGTCGGACTTCATCGACGCGACGTAGGCCTTCTCCTTCGTGTTGGCGAACTTCGGAATCGCGATCGCGGCCAGAATGCCGATGATCACGACGACGATCAGAAGCTCGATCAGCGTAAAGCCCTTCTTGGCGGTGGAGCGCATGGTGACTTTCTCCTGAGAGGTAGTGAACCGCGACGAGCGCGGCAGTGAGTTCCAACGGAACGCGTTGGCCTTACATATGGCAGGAAGGAGGCCAGCGCTCCGTGGATCGCCTAAGTCCTTTACGGGAAAAGCAGTTCGCCACGTTGCTCTCGGCGCGGGCCGTGCCTGGGCATATGGCATGCCGCCATTCGTCGGGCATTTTGCGATTCCGAAATGTGAGCAGAATCGGCCTGGGCGTGATAGTTGACATTATTCCAACGCTCCAGGAGCTATTCGCCGCCATTCTTAGTGATAGAGGGCGTGGCGCGTTCTTACCAACCGAGTACGGCGATAGCCGCCAGGAGAGGCGCCTGCGAGATTCTGGATGAATCCGGCGAATGGGGAGTACATCTCCAGGATCAGCAGGAGCGCGCCCGCCACACTGAGTGCCGAAACGAAGAAGCTGCCGACGACAGTGAAATTGCGCGGCGCGAACAGTCCGAAGCTGATGAAAATGAGTGTGAGCCACACGATGAGCATGACAACGAGCGGCATTGATACTCCCGTCACGCTCTGCTCGTACATCAGAAACCGCGTGCGACCCACGTCGAGCATGATGCTCGGACGCCTGCGACTTCAGTGTCCGCTGGGTGTCATCCTTCGGTTGCAGCGCCTCGATCTGGTCGAAGAGCTCATCGCCCTTGCTCGAGGGCGCGCTGTTCGCCGACGCCTTCGCGCCCCGGGGGGCCCAGAGGCGCTGCCGGAACGTCTCCGCCGCGTCGCGCAGCGTTGCGCGCGCCGGCCCGCTCTCCGGGCCGTAGTGCACGAGCACGCGATCGAGCAGAACCATGTTCGCCGAGATCTGCGTGAGCTCGTTCCCTTGGGTGTCGTACGAGCTCTTGGCCGATGCGACCAGCAGGCCGAGCACGAGTGCGACCATCGTGCCGACGAACCCCATCCCGACTTTGATCGAATCGCGCGAGTCGCTCTGCAGATGATCGCCCGGCAGCGCTGCGCGCACGAACATGCCGGCCACTGCACCGCCGAAGATGCAGGCGAACATTGCGAGGCTGATCTCGACGGGACCCATTGCGTTCCTCTCGCGTGAGGTGTGCGACGACAGCAATCATACGTCATGATGGAGGCGCTCACCACCCGCGCCCGCGGCGAACTGGTCGAATCGTCGCGTCCGGAGTTATCGTTCCCGTACCATGACCATTCCTCCATCGCACGTGCCAGCCGCGCTCGCGGGACCGGTGATGATCCCCGACGACTACATCCCGGAGCGCGCGGGTGTCACGTCGGTCATGTCCACCGTCGGCCGCGGCGGCGAGTGGGTACTGCCGCGGCTCTTCCGCGTCGTGGCGGTGATGGGCGAGGCGGTGCTCGACCTATCCCACGTGCACTTGGGCGCGGGCGCCTCGGACATCGAGGTCGTGGCGGTCATGGGGCAGGTCGACGATCCTTGTGCCGCACAATCTGCGCGTGCAGGTCGAGGGGCATCCGGTGATGGGCGAGTTCAAGCTCAAGTCCAAGGTGCCGTCGGCGGCGCTGGTCGATGCGCCGATGATCCGCGTGCGCGGCACCGCGTTCATGTCGGGCGTGATCGTGAAGGTGGTGGACCCGCTCGCCCTGGGTTGGCGCGACCGGATGCGCCAGCGCAAGCTCGCGCGGTTGGCCGAGGACGGAGAACTGGACGGCTAGCCGCGCGGGCGTTCGGCGCTGCGCAGTCCGGCGATCGCCATTGCGCCGATGCCCATGACCGCCACGATCATTGCGATCCAGAGCACCGCGGCGTGACGCTCGGTCCACGGGCGCTCGTCGCCGCGTCCGGTGTAGGCCGCGTTCGCCGACGGCGGGCCCAGCGCAGCGAGCGCCGCGCTCGTGTCCTCGTGGAAGAAGTTCGCGAAGTCATAGCGCGGCGGCATCAATCGCGCATCTCCATAGTAGAGCTTGACGCCGGCCCGCGCGGGCGGATCGAAGTACACGCGGCGCTGCAAGACTTGCGGCTGCGCGTGCGCGATCAGGAGTGGCGGATCGTCTCCGTTGTCGATCGTGAGAGTGAGACGACCGGTCGAGTCGTTCGAGGCGCCCACCGCCAATTGTTCGGAGATCGCGGTCTGGCCGCCACGCGTCATGCGCACGCGCGTGATTGCGGCCGCACCGAGCGCGGCGCCGCTGTCCATGCCGATGGTCACCAGGCGCCGGAAGTTCACCTGCGGCAGCGGCACCGTGAACAGCACGCGGTCCAGCGGCGCCCGAATGGGAACCACGCACTTGATGATCGACGTCCGCCCGCGGCGCTCCGGCGCGCCGCACTCTCCCGCGTCGGTCCACTTGGCGTCGCGCTCCTGCACCAGCGACACGGTCGCGCCGCGCACATGGTCGGGCCGGATGCCGGGGGTGAGCCGCACGTGCACATACCGGAACGTCCACGCGGGCACGGCGATCGTGAAGTTGTCGCCGAGATGCTCGCGCGAGAAATCGAACAGCGTGCTGGGCGCTGGCCACGTCGCGGAGGCCGCCTGCGCGCCCGGCGCACTGCCCGCGGTGGCGTATGCCGACGCGACGAAGTCCTTCGCCGAGAGCGAGAGCGTGATGCGATTGTACTCGGAAACCTTGGCGAGATCGAGATCGAACTCCGTGTGGTCGCCGTGGCTCGACACGTTGAGCACTTTCACCGGCGATTCCACCTGCAGGGCGCCGCCGCGCGCCTCCGCGAGCGCGTACGGCACCTGATCATCTCCACTGTACAGCCGCACGTCGGCGAGATCGGGGCGGGCGTTCGCCCACATGTCGGCGTCCACGATCAGGTAGTTCTGCACGTCGGGCGTCGTGGTGACCACGTCGCGCACGCGCGCGAAGAAGGCGATCTTCGGCTCGGGATCGAGCGCCGCGATCGTCGCGAAGAGCAGCAGCCAAACGAGTCGTCTCATGGATGCGCCTCACTCTCGTCGTGGGGCATTCGGATCCAGCCGCGCTGGTACATGAACGACACGCCGAGCAGCAACGCGCCGAGCACGATGAAGCTCACGACGCGGTAGCCGCGATCCAGCTCGGAGATGTCGAAAGCGAACACCTTGACGATGGTGACCGCGATGAGGATGAGCGCCATCCAGCGGAGATCGGCGTTGCGCTTCATGAACCCGGCGGTCATGAGGCCGGCGCCGTACAGCATCCAGAGGCCGGAGTAGGTGAAGCCCTCTTGCATGCGCAGGCTCGTGTCGAACGTGCCATGCGATCGCTCGAACGCGAAGTGATCGCTCACCTCGCGCGACAGGGCGAGGATCGCGAGGAAATTCATGACCACCACGGCGAGGCGCGCGCCATTGCGGCTGTTGTCGTCGCTACGCTGCGCGCCGTAGTGCGCGAACACGGCGAGGATCGCGATCACCACGGCGTTCGCAGCGAGACGCGCATTGAGGAACTGCGTCTCCATGCGTACATCGTCCACCGCGATCAGCCGGCCCACACTGAGCGCCAGCGCCGCCGTGCCGAGGGCGGCGATGAGATCGGAGCGCATCGCGTGCCCACCCAGAGCAGGGCGGCCGCTTCCACCGCCCAGCCGATGGTGATCCAGTGCCCGTCCAAGCGGATCGGGATCGCCACGGTCACGAAGCCCACGGCGAGCGCGAGGTGCACCATCGGCAATCGGGCGCGCACTGGGGCGCTGGCGCTGGAGGCGGCCGGCGTGCGTGAGAGCGCGACGTAGAATGCCGCAAGCGCGAGCGCAAGCCACGCGCTGCCGTGCGGGTATGGCTCCTGGAGCATCACGTAGACCTGCGCGAAGTAAATGATCGCGCTGCCGAGCGTGAGCAACACCGGGAACGCCGGCAGGTCCGTCTGATCGCCGTTCGGCGCGCGTGCGAGGATCGGCGCAACGGTGAACACCAGGAAGAAAACGGTCGCGAACGCGGCCGTCGGCAGGAGCTGCGTGACGTCGTAGAACTCCGAGTACCAGCCCGTATAGAAGAACAGCGTGCCGATGAAGCTGAGCGCGAGCAGCCGGCGCCAGGGACGCCGCGCCGCGAGCACCGCACTCGCGATGTCGAGCAGCGCCACGTAGGAGAAGAGCTGCAGCTCGCGGTTCTCGCCGGTGGAGAGGAGCAAGGGCGTGGCGAAACCACCAACCAACGCGAGCGCCGCCAGGATCTCCTCGTTCTGCGCGAGCGCCATCGCGATGCCGGAGCCCGTCACGATCATCATCGCGATCGACGCCGCCGATCCGGGAATGAGATGGTAGAGCTGGAACGCCGCCCAGAGCGACAGGTACAGCGTGCCGATGCCCACGGCCTTGAGCGCGATCGAGAAATATTGGTAGCCGCGCGTGCGGAAGCGTTCGCTCCACACGAGCACTCCGATCCCCGCGAGCAGGCCGATCGCGATGCGGCCCGCCGGCCCGATCCATCCATTCGTGAACACGAGCTTGAGGAAATAGGCCACGCCCACGAGCATCGCCGCGATGCCGATCCGATTCAGCCAATGTGCGCCGATCCGGGATTCCATTCTGCGACGTCTCGCGGGTGAAGCGGGCGACACTCGGCCGCTGCGCGGCGGGCGCAGCGGGCGCGGCGGGCGCAGGCGCAGCGGGCGCAGCGGGCGCAGCGGGCGCAGCCGCACCGGCGGCGCGCGAGCGGCGCACGGCCTCCTCCCACATCTCGCCCGGCGTGGGTCCCGGCGTGGGTCCCGGCGTGGGCCACGATGAGGCCGTCGCGGCCGGGGACTCCGCGACGCTGCTGCTTCTATTTAATAGTGATCGTTCGAGACGGTCCAACCGGTCGGCTAACGCGCGCAACGCCGCGCGGATCTCCTTGATCTCAGCTGGTGCGTCGGCCACGAACTCCTCCCGGCAGTGGGTGGTCGCACATTTCGATTGTATCGCCCAGAGCCGGGGCGCGCTAGCTTAGCGGAGTCGATCCGCTGGCCCACCTTTTGCTATCGAGTCGCCATGAACAAACGTCCATTCGTCGCCGTTCTCGCCCTGCTCGCCGCGTGCATGTCGCACCCCGCCGCCACGTACGTGAAGTCGCCCGGGCCCGCCGCGCGCCCGTTCTCCGCGGCGGTCATCGTGAATGGGATGGTGTACCTCTGGGCCAGATCGGCGTCGACAGCACCGGCACGAAGCCGGTGGCGGGTGGCATTGGGCCGGAGACCAAGGCCGCGATGGAGCAGATCAAGGCGCTGCTCGAAGCGAACGGCTCGTCGATGAATAACGTCGTGAAGTGCACGGTCATGCTGGCCGACATTGGCGAATGGGCGCAGATGAACGCCGTGTACGTCACCTTCTTTCCCGACAACAAGCCGGCGCGCAGCGCCTTCGGCACGTCCGGCCTCGCGATCGGCGCGCGCGTGGAGATCGAGTGCGTCGGCGCGGTGATCGCGAAATGAACGCCTCGCGCTCGGCCCGCGCGTCGTCGATCCTGATGTGGACCGGCCATGCGGCCGCCTTCATCGGCTTCGCGCTGGGCTACAACGAGATCAATCCGGTGCGCGGATTGCGCTGGGTGGCGCTGCTCAGCGTGGGCGTGTTCGGCGTGTGCATCTTCGCGAGCGAGATGCTCGATCGGCGGAGCGACGCCGGGATCGAGGTAGGACTCGCGCATCTCGCGTGGGGCGCCGTCGCGATCGTGACCGTGGTGCGGCTCTCGACGGTCTCGGCGCAGGTCGCGGTGTGCGTCGTGGACGCCGCGTTCCTCGCGATGCTCGCCGTGATGCATGTCGTGGTGATGTTCAAGCCGGTGGACCGCCCGGAGCGCAGCGCGATGGTCGCGCCGATCCTCGAGGCCGTGATGTCGTCGGCGATCTTCTGGTTCGCGCTCACGGCGCTGCGCGCGACGGTGCGGTAGAGCCGAGCTACTGCGCGAGCGGCTTTGCGAACGCGGAGTCCCAGGACGCCAGCGCGGGTTTCGGCTGCAGGTCGGGGCTCACGAGGCCGATCGTGATGAAGAGCGGGAGAATCGACGTGGGCGGAAGGTGAAACCCCGTGGTATCGAGGTCCGCGAACTCCAATTGGAAAACGCCGATCGCGCGCGCGTTCGCGAGCAACGTCTGCTGTCGCGTGATGTAGCGCGCTTGCTTCGCCGGATCGCTGGTGACGCCGGTGACCGCCGCCGAACTCCAGCCGCCTTCCACGACCATCAGCGGCAGAGCGTGCCCCGACGCGATGCGTGAGTAAGTAGTCATTAGGGGAATGTCCGCGGGATCGGCGTAGCCCGCGAGATACGGATACGATGACAACCCCACCGCGGTCATGAACGGGAAGTCGGTGTAATCCTGCGCGACACCGATGTACGTCGTGCCGCCACCGAGGCGGCCCCATGCGGCGTCCACCTGCAGGCTCACATACAGCGGCCTCGTCGCGTCGCGCGAATGGATGTCCGCTGCCGCGTCATTCGTCATTGTCACCACGGCAGCGACACGTTCGCCGGCGCCGCCAGGCGAATGAGATTCGTCTCCGCCGCGAGACCGAGATAGTCGGGGGCGAGGACGCTATCGAGCGCGATCGCGTATTTGCGATAGAGCAGCTGCACCGCCGGCTCGGTGATGCTGCGCCCGGCGGAGACCAGCTCAGGGGCCTCAGCCGTGCGGTCTAATCCGTTCGTCACGTCCAGCGTGATCCACACCTTGAGCCCGCGCGAGCGATACAACCCCACTTTCCACGCCTGATCGGTGAGCACGAGCGAATCGGCGTTTTCGCGCCCGCGAACAGCGCGGTCCACGGCGGCGCGAGATGCATGATCGCGCCATTCCGCCCGCTGGAGCCACATGTTCAGCGTGTTCACGTAACTCGCTGAGTCGCCGCGCGGCGCCTGGTCGTTGAACCCCATGCGATACGTGCGCGTGGCCGCCGTGTTGCTGCTCGA
>CAVSYH010000009.1:0-21596 GCA_963732065.1 uncultured Gemmatimonadaceae bacterium
TGTCGATAGCTGCCTAACGAAGTGCGTTCGGCTGCGGGTGAGACTGTAGCGCGAGCGAATCGAGCACTCCGTAGCTCACTCGATCGCTGAAACGGCGGTCAGGCAGATGTGCGCCGCCGGAACGCCGCGAATACGGTCACCGTTCCGAGTACGAGACTCGCCAGCGCAAAATCTCGGACGCGAGAATCCTTCCCGAAGACTGCTGACCAAGCAAAGAAGCCCAGAACGAGAACAGCTAGCGTCAATCGCGGAATCTTGCTCATGGTGTCCTCGCTAGAGCGGACGCCTGCCTAACGCGGATAATGCGGTGCACGCTCCATTCTTTGCAATGAATAGGTGCTCCGCCAAAGACGATAGCTCAACAGGAGGCGGTGAATCCTACAGGTTCAACTCGGTACTGCGCCACGAGCCGATTGAGAAAGGCGCCCCATTTCGGGCAGATTGGCTCCAGAATCGTAGCGAGCGGGTACCGCTGAGAATTCGTCAATCGTCGGCTCCCCCGGGGGACGCAGCCGATCCGCAAAGAAGAAGCCCGCACTTGCGCGCGGGCTCAGACTTCCTGACGGAGCGGGAGGGATTCGAACCCTCGATAGAGGTTTAATCCCCTATGCCGGTTTAGCAAACCGGTGCCTTCAGCCTCTCGGCCACCGCTCCTTGTACTAGACGCTATACGCGCCTCTTGTTGTAGTCGCCGTAGCCGAGCCGCGAAGTCTAGCCGCCCGCACCCACTTGAGCAACGACCCTCCTATTTCCTCACGCACACCGTCAGCGTATGCGCGAGCCCGATATGATCGGTCTCCTTCTCGATCCTTAGCCCCGCGCGCGCGACGCAGTCGTGCATCACTCTCGAATGGTACAGCTGACTGTTCCCATTCGCGACGCATGTGAAATACAACGAGATCTGCTGCAGACAGAACGCGGCGTTCTCGAAGAGCTGGCGGTCCCAGTACGTCTCGAGGATCAGCAACTTCGCCTCCGGCGACATTGCGGTCGCGGTCTTTCGGAGGATCGAAACGATCTCCTCCTCGGAGAAGCAATCCAGGAACTGGCTATCCAGATGACGTCATGCCCGTAGGGAAGAACGCTTCCTTCCAATAGCACGTCCACCGGATAGCCGGTGATCCGTGCCAGAGCCCGGCCTGCGCGACGTTCCCGATCGCGAGATCCAATTGCGCCGGCAGATCCACCATGGTGACGGTGACACTCGGCGAATACGCCGCGCAGGCCAGCGCCCACTTTCCCGTGTTCGCTCCAACGTCGAGCAGTCGTTGCACTTGGTGCTCGAAGACCAGCGGCAGCGCTTCCTGGAACGCCTGCGTCGAACAGAAGTGCTCGAACGCGAACCAGCTTCGGCGCACCGGCTCGGGCAGTGTCGCTAACGCCGCGTATACGGTCGCATGATCGCCGTCCAGTTCGCGCAATCCCACCGGCGCGCCCTGCGTGACCGCTTCCGTCAGGTGATACAGCCCCTTGTAATTCACATCGTGAACGAAATCCATGTTCACACGCGTCATGGTGTCGTGCAGCACGAATTGTGCTGTTGCGTGGTGGTGTACCGACCGTCGTTCACGATGAGCAGACCAATCCCGAGCCCCGCCTCCACGAGCACGCGCACGCCGTACGGCGGGAGCCGCAACTGCGCGATGATTTCCTCAAGAGTGAGTCCGTGCCCGCCGGCGCGCTCCACGGCCTCGAGGATGCCCAGATCACGGAGCGCCTTCGTCGCCTGGAACACCATTGGCGCGAACGCGATCCACTGCGCCGCCGCCTTCGCCTCGACGGCCGATCGCGTGTCCTTGGTGAAGAAACGCATCAATCGCCGTAGCGCTTGAAGATCAGCGACGTGTTCACGCCGCCGAACGCGAAGTTGTTGCTCACCACGTACTCGCAGTCGATGCGGCGCCCCTCGCGCACGATGAAATCGAGCGCGGAGCAGTTGGGATCGACTGTCTCGAGATTGATCGTGGGCGCGAACCAGCCTGCGCGCATCATCTCGATGCTCATCCACGCCTCGAGCGCGCCGCACGCGCCGAGCGTGTGTCCCATGTAGCTCTTCAGCGTGCTCGCCGGCGTCCGCCCGCCGAACACGGCGCACGTCGCCACGCTCTCGGCGACATCGCCGCCGTCGGTGCTGGTGCCGTGCGCGTTGACGTAACCGATCGCCTCCGGCGGCAGCTGCGCGTCGTCGAGCGCGAGCCGCATCGCCACCTGCATCGTTTCCTGCTTGGGGAAGGTGACGTGGCTGCCATCGCAGTTCGTGCCATAGCCCACGATCTCCGCATGAATGCGGGCGCCGCGCGCTAGCGCGTGCTCGAGATCCTCGACCACGAGGGTGCCCGCGCCCTCGCCGAGCACCAGACCGTCGCGGTGCGCGTCGAACGGCCGCGGCGTGGTCGCCGGCGCGTCGTTCCGTCCGCTCGTGGCGTAGAGGGTGTCGAACACGCCTACCTGCGTGGGATCCAGTTCCTCCGCGCCGCCGGCGACCATCACATCCTGACGCCCTTCCTTGATGGTCTCGTAGGCGTAGCCGATCCCCTGGCTGCCCGACGTGCACGCGCTGCTCGTGGGGATCCGCGGCCCGTGATGCCGAAGAAGACGCTCATGTTCACCGCCGCGGTGTTGCGCATCATCTCGCAGGTAGGTGGTGGCCGTGATCCCCTCCACGTTCTTGAAGTAGAGCAGGCGCGCGAAGTCGCCGAGCGCCGACGGCGTGCCCGACGACGATCCGTAGGCGATGCCCATGCGGCCGCTCGTCACGACCGGGTCGCCGAGCAGCCCGGCGTCCGCGAGCGCGAGCTCGCTGGCGATCGTCGCCATGAGCGCGACGCGGCCCATGCTGCGCGTGGTCTTGCGCGTGAAGTGCGGCGGCAGGTCGAACGCGGCGGCGGGCACGCCAAGGCGCGTGTGCAGCCCCTCGTACTCGTCCCATTCCTTCATGTAGACGACCGCGTTGCGACAGCTCTCGAGCTTGGCGCGCACCGTGTGCCAGTCATGCCCGAGCGGGCTCAAGCACCCCATGCCGGTAATGACCACGCGCTTGCTCACGCGATGCCGCCGTCGACGCGGATCACCTGGCGCGTGATGTACGCCGCGTCGGCCGATGAGGAAGCTCACCGCGGCCGCGACTTCCTCCGGCGGTCCCACTCGGTCCAGCGGACTCCTTCAGCATCGCCTCGAGCGGCGCGCCCTGCGTCATGTCGGTCTCGATGAGACCCGGCGCGACGCAGTTGACCGTGATCTCGCGCGACGCGAGCTCCAGCGCGAGCGCTTTCGTCGCGCCGATGATGCCCGCCTTCGCCGCGCTGTAGTTGACCTGGCCGCGATTCCCAATCACGCCGGACACCGACGAGATCGTGACGATCCGGCCGGGCCTGCGCCGCCGCACCATCGGCATGTCAGCGGCTGCAGCACGTTGAAGAGCCCGTCGAGATTGGTCTCGATCACATCGTCCCAGTCTTCGCCGGACATCGCCGGAAACGAGTTGTCGCGCGCGATGCCGGCGTTGCAGACGACGCCGTAATAGCAGCCGTGCGCGTCGATGTCGGCCAGCAGCGCGCCGCGGCGGTCGGCGCGCTCGCGCACGTCGAACTGCAGCACGCGCGCGACCGGCCCAGCGCGACGATCTCCCGCGCACGGCGTCCGCTGCGTCGCGCCGCGCGCGGCAGTGGACCGCCATGTCGAACCCGTCCCGCGCGAGGCGAAGCGCGATCGCGCGTCCGATGCCGCGGCTGGATCCCGTGACGAAGCGCCGCTCGGTCATTCGCTATCTCCCGCGAGGAGCGTACGATCGGGGCTCCGGATGGATGCTGACGTCGCCGTCGGCACGATGCCTTCGCCCGTGATGGGGCATTCGAACACCGAACTCCGTGTCGCCCTGCGCGGCGCGCCGCGCCGCACGCGCAGCACGCAACCCAGCGGGAAATTTGACCGATCGCACTCGTACCGGCGCGTGCCGAGCAATCGCCCGAACGTACGGCGCCGCCTTCCTGCGCGCGCCTCCGCCGGCGAGCGCGGCGGCCGCCTGTGCCATGTATTCGAGCCCGAGCCACGCGCCAACGCCGCCATTCTCGACGGTACCGCGCGTCGTCGCGCACAGTGACCTCCGCGGTGAGCTCGTCCGCTTCCGCAGCGAGGATCCGGTCGAGCAGTACGCTGGGGCCCGAGTGCGGGAGGAGCGTCCGAATCTCGTCTGTGTCATGGCGCTACTCCCGGCCCAGGAGCAAACCGCGTTCGCGCCGCCGAACGCGAACGAATTCGAGAGGTGAGGCGCGGCGGATGGCCGAGCGTCTCGCCGGGCGCGACCGGGCGCAGCACCGGCAGTGCCGGATCGGCAATGCCATCCCAGAGATGCGGCGGGAGCCTCCCGGCGCGATTCTCGTCTTGCATCGTAAGCCAGCAGAAGGCCGCCTCGAGCGCGCCCGCCGCGCCAAGCGCGTGCCCGCTGAGTGGCTTCGTGGAACTCATCGGGATCGCGTCGCCGAGCGTGGCGTGGATGCTCATGCTCTCGGTGGCGTCGTTCTGCGGCGTGCCGGTGCCATGGAGATTGAGATATTCGATGTCGCTCGCCGGATCGCCATCGCGCGCGAGCGCTTGCTCGATCGCTACGCGCGCGCCGTGTCCCTGTGGATCGGGCGCCGAGAAGTGATAGCCGTCGGTCGTCTCACCCCATCCGCGAAGCTCACCGTCGCCGGCTCGCGCGTCATGAGGAAGATCGCGGCGGCCTCGCCGAGATTGATGCCGTTGCGATTCGCCGAAAGCGGATTGCAGCGGTGGCACTCACCAGTTGCAGCGAGTCGAAGCCGGCGAGCGTGAAGGCTCCGATCGTGTCCACGCCACCGGTCACGACGGCGTCCACGACTCCGAGCTGGAGCAGGCGCGCGGCGCTCGCGAGCGCCTTCGCGCTCGAGGCGCACGCGCTCGAGATCACGTGCGCCGGTCCCGTGACGCCCAGCCATGCGCGAGCATGCGCGCCGGCGACGCGAGTTCCTGCTGGGCGAGATGGAATCCGGAAGGGAGTCTCCCATTCGCGAGGAGGCAGCGGATCGCGCCCTCGCTCTCGCTGATCCCCGAGGTGCTGCTGCCGATGGTCACTGCGACGCGGTGCGCGCCGTAGCGCTCGACGGCGGCGGCCACCGCCGGCGCGATCTGTTCCGCCGCGGCGATGACGAACGCATTGTTGCGGCTGCGCAGCTCGACGGGCAGTCCATCGAGCGACGGCCGCGGACCATCGACACGCCGAGCGGCGTCGCGCGGCCGCGGGAGTGGCGATCGTCCACGACGAGTCCGCTCTCGCCGGCGAAGAGCCGCGCAGCGACGTCATAGGCGCCGGCGCCGAGGGCGCAGACCATGCCGAGCGCGTTCAGGAACGCGGGCTCTTCACGGCGAATCCACGACGGAATTGATCACGAGGGAATAATCATACTCCGAATTCCGGAGCGTGATGCGGCCCACCACCGCGGCGTGCCGGAGTACGCGATGACCTCCACCTCGCGACCGCTGTTCGTGAGTGTCCGGCGAGTGCCATCATCGGCGAGCGCCCAACCGGAGGGGAGTGCCGCGCGGATGGCGTCGGCCGGCCAGAGCGCCAGCTGAAGGTCCGTCAGGATGTCCGCCCCCCGGATCTCGGCGGGCAACTTAGCGTGACGCCGCTCGCACAACGTGCCGTTCAGAGGGTGAGCGTGAGCACGCGTTGGTCGAATCGCAGCGCAACGAGCGTGAGACTGTCGGGCGCGATGGCGAGCACGGCGTCGAGGTCCACCGTGTGGCCCGCGGCGGTGATCTGCAGCTGCTGCTGCAGGCCGAGCGAGCGGCCGAATGTTTTCGGCGCGAGCGCGAGTTCGAGTCGGCCGGATGTCGGCGCGGGCGCCGCGCACGGTGCGAGCGCACTCTCGGGAGGCACCGCACCGGCACAGCCGGCGAGCGCTCCGGCCAGCAGGAGCGCGGTGGCAGGCCGATGCGGGTCAGGTGCAGATCTCCGCGAGCGCGGCGAGCCGCCGCTTTGGCTCTCTCACATACGCATTGCTCGCATCCCACGCATAGCCCGCGAGGATGGCGCAGATCTTCCGCCGGACCTCCGGCTGCGCTCCTTCGTGGAAGAGGATCCGCTGGAATTCGCCCGCGTACCAGGAGTCGACGAATGCGCGGAACGTGTCGACACCTTTCTTGAGGGCGCGAGCGTAGTCGGCGTCCCAGTCGACCGTCTCGCCCGCGAACTGCCGCGCCAGACACCCGGCGGCCAGGCTCGCGGACTTGAAGGCGATCGTGACTCCGCTCGAGAAGACGGGATCGAGGAACTCGCCGGCGTTGCCGAGCAGCGCGAAGCCGCGGCCACAGAGGGCGCTCACGTTCGAGGCGTAGCCGATGATGTGGCTGGCGGGCGTGTCCCAGTCGGCGTGTTCGAGAAGCGCGCGCGACGCCGGATCCTCGAAGAGCAGTTCGCGCAGCCGTTCCGTGTCATCGCCGGTGTAGCGCGCCAGGAATTCCTGCGATGCCACGACGCCAATAGACGAGCGGCCGTTGGAGAACGGGATGAGCCAGTACCAGACGTCCGCATGGATCGGGTGCACGATGATCCGGATCTTGTCGCGGTCGAAGGCATCTCGAGCGATCCCGTCTTCGATATGCGTGAAGATCGCGCCGCGCACCGGAAAATCAGAGGGCCGCTCGAGCCGGAGCAGCCGAGGGAGAATGCGTCCGAATCCGCTCGCATCCAGGACGAACGCGGCCTCGACGGCGTAGTCCTCGCCGTCCGGCGAACGCACGCTCACGACGGGCTGCTCACCCGCGCTCGACGGAAACACTTCGTGGCGGAAGCGCACGTCGGCACCGAGCCGCTCCGCCTCGCGCGCGAGCAGCTGGTCGAATGGCGCGCGCTGTACCTGGTACGTGGTCCCCCAGCCTTCGGAATGCTTCTCCCGAAAATCGAAGGATGTGATCCGGCGCCGCGCGCGAAGACGGCGCCGTTCTTGTGCTGGAATCCCGCCTCGACCACCGCGCGCAGCATGCCTGCTTCCTCGAGATACGTCATGCTCTGTGGGAGGAGGCTCTCCCCGATGCTGAAGCGGGGGAAGTTCTCGCGCTCGAGGACGAGGACTGGGCGGCCCTGGCGGCGCAACAAGCCGGCGGCCACCGAGCCGGCCGGGCCCGCGCCGATGATCAGGATCTCCGTGCGTTCGCGGCGCTGGGGCATCGGGAGTCGCGGATGTCTCGGTGGACGGCGGAGCGAGATCGCGGAGAGAGCCGGATCGGGACACCATATTATACACGCTGGATTCAGCGCTTGCGCAGCACGCGCGCGCG
This sequence comes from uncultured Gemmatimonadaceae bacterium, assembly GCA_963732065.1. Taxonomy (GTDB): domain Bacteria; phylum Gemmatimonadota; class Gemmatimonadetes; order Gemmatimonadales; family Gemmatimonadaceae; genus DATKOH01. The sequence continues at coordinate 7,300 of CAVSYH010000009.1, forward strand.
CGTGAATCTCTACGGCGCACCCCCGCACTCAGAGGCGAATGCATTGCGTTATCCCCGGCACGGCTCAGGAAGTGCGGTTCTCCATCGCGCGCATTGCCGCGTGGGCGCCGGGCATTGAGTCGCCCGCCGAATGGGACGAAGCCGGCGCGGGGCGAGCGCGTCCCGATCGGCGAGACCGTGCCCGCGCTCCGCCAAATGCCGGCGGCGCTCCGGCGGCACGCCGGTCCGATCGGGCGCCTCGCGTGCGACGTCGCTTATCGCGCGCTCGACGGCGCTGTGGACGTGCCGCTGATCTTCTGTTCGCGCTATGGCGAGGCCGCGCGATCGGTGGAGCTGCTCACGCAGCTCGCGCACGACGAGGTGCTCTCACCCACGTCGTTCAGCCTCTCGGTGCACAACGCGGCGGCCGGCCTCTTTTCGATCGCCCGCCGCGACTCTGCCAACTCGGTCGCGATCGCCGCGGGCGAGGCGTCGGCTGCGCTCGGCGTGATCGAGGCCTGCGGCCTGCTCGCGGAAGGGGCGCCACGCGTCGCGGTCGTGGCGGTGGACTGGGTCCTCCCCGAGATCTACCATGCGTTCGAGGAACGGGAGCGCGTGCCCTATGCGTGGGCGGCGCTCATGCGCCGCCCCATGCTGGCCGCGTGTCGCTGCGATGGGAGCCGGCGGCGGGCGAGAAAGAAAACAGGAACGGGAAGCGGCTGCCGGCCGCGTTCGAAAGGCTCCGCTTCCTGTTGCGCGATGACAAGGATCTCGTGCACACAGACGAGCATTTCTGAAATTCACCTGGAGCCGGCGTGGTTAGCAGGCTCGGCCGCTACTGGCGGGTGGTCGGTACCGGCTTCAGTTTCTTCGTATTCGGGCTCGCCGGATTGGTGCTCGGATTCCTCGTCTTCCCGATCCTGCGCGGTGGCGATCCCGGACGCGCAGCGCCGCCGGGCGATGTCGCGCGAATTGCTCCGCTGGTGCTTCCGGTGCCATATCGCCGTGATGCGCGGCGTGGGCATCATCCGCTACTCGTTCAGGGGGCTGGCGCGTCCTGCACTGTTCGTGGTCCTCGATCGTGTCCAACCACCCGTCGCTGATCGACGCGGTATTGCTGATGGCCTTCATCCGGAATGCGGATTGTGTGATCGAATGCGGCGTTGTTCGACAACAAGTACACGCGCAGTGCGGTGCGCGCGGCGGGCTACATACCGAATCAGCCGTCAGGATTGCCGTTGGTGGATGCGTGCCTCGCGTCGCTCGACCGCGGAGGGAATCTCCTGTTCTTTCCGGAATCGCGGCGGACGACGCCCGGGGGAACCGCTCCAACTGACGCGGGGCGCGGCGCAGGTGGCGGTCCGCGGCGGGCGCGATCTCACGCCGGTGGTCATTCACTGCACGCCGCCGCATCTTACCCGGGGCGCGAAGTGGTGGCGCGTACCGTCGCGTCGCGCGCAGTACACGATCAACGTGCACGCCGACATTCCGGTGCGTCCGTTCATCGAGCAGTTCGGCGAGCCGGCGCTGTCCGCCCGGGCGCTCACCGACCATTTGCACGACTACTTCACCAAGGAACTCCTGGCGCATGCCGTCGCTTGAAGAGGAAGTGAAGCGGTTGATCATCGAAGCGCTGCAGTTGGAGGACGTCACGCCCGGCGACATCGACACCGATGCGCCGCTCTTCGGCGATGGCTTGGGACTCGATTCGATCGACGCGCTGGAACTCGGCGTCGCGATCCGGAAGCGCTATCGGGTGGAATTCTCCGCCGAGGCGAACGACACGCGGCGACACTTCGCGTCGGTGCGCGCGCTCATGGCGCTCATCGAGGGTTCGCGCGGCGCGGCGACGTGAGATGACGTCGGACGAGGCATACGCGATGCTCGTGGCCGGCCTCGAGCAGACCTTCGGACTCGACCCGTCGCGGATCACGCGGGAGTCGCGGTTGAGCGAGGATCTCGATCTCGACAGCATTGATGCCGTCGATCTCGCGGTGAAGCTGCAGAAGGCCAGTGGCACGCGGATCGCGCCGGAGGTCTTCAAGCGCGTGCGAACGGTCGGCGATGTGGTGGACGCCCTCGCCGCCGCGCCGGTGAGGTAGGCGGCGCGTGCGCGCCGCGCTCGTCATCGCGATCGCGATCCTCTATCCGTTCGCCGTCTACGCCGGGTTGGGAGTGGTCGAACCGCGGATCCTTGCGGCGGCGCTCGGCGTGGCCGCGGTCGCTCGCTTCGCCTTCGGGAAAGCGGGATTCGTGCGCGGCAGTGTCCGTCGTAGTCTTCGCACTCGCGGTGGTGGTGGTGCTCAGCAACAAAGCGTTCCCGCTTGAAGCTGTATCCCGTGGTGGTGAATGCGAGTTTCTTCGCGGCTCTTCGCGTGGAGCCTGTACGCGCCGCCCACCGTGATCGAGCGGATGGTGCGCTTGCGCACGCCGGATCTCCCGCCCGCCGCGGTCGCCTATATCAACAAAGTGACGGCGGTGTGGTGCGCGTTCTTCATTGTGAACGGCACGATCGCGTTCATCACCGCGCGATATGCCAGCCGGCGGTCTGGTGGTTCTATTACAACGGCCTGATCGCCTACGGACTCATGGGGCTCCTCTTCGGCGGCGAATATCGATGGCACAGGGTGATGCGTCGCGTCCATGGCTGAATCGCTCCGGTTGCTTTCGCGCCTCGCGTCGCAAGCGGACGAGGGGTCGCGCCCCGTCGCGTGGCGTGGGCGGGCCGCGGTGAGTGAAGCGGAGTTCCGCGCGCGCGTGCGATGCTCGATGGGCGCGTGCCGTCGGAGTCCCGACGGCCCCGTCGCACTGCATCACGGCGATGGCGTGGAATTCGCGGCGGCGCTGCTTGGTGCGTGGCAGAGCGGACGCACGGTGTACCTCAGCGCCGACGATCTGCCGGCGACGCGGCGGCGGCTCACGCAGCTCGTGGCCGCGTTCCTGGGCGAATGGGCGCACGAGTCTTCTAACGAGATCGGGGCGGCGGAGGATTCCTCCTCCGACGCGTTCATGCCCCTGAATGCAGGATTTCCGGGGCTCGTCGTCTTCACCTCCGGTTCAACGGGCGAGGCGCAGGCGATCCGCAAGCATCTTGCGCAACTCGGGCGAGAAGTCGAGACACTGGAGCGAACCTTCGGCAATGAGATCGGCGACGCTGACATCGTGGCCACGGTCTCGCATCAGCACATCTACGGACTGCTGTACAAGATCCTCTGGCCACTCGCGACCGAGGCGGAGCTTCATACGCGTACGATCGAGTATCCCGAAGAACTCGTCGAAGCGCTCACGGCTCGCCACTCGGCGCTCGTGACAAGCCCTGCGCTGTTGAGGCGGCTCCCCGGAGAGGCATCGATTGGAGTGCCGCGCGCGCCGGAGTGCGGGCCATCTTCTCCTCTGGTCGTAAGTTGCCAATGGAGGCGTCGCAGGCCGCGGAACGGATCCTCGGCAGGACCCCGATCGAAGTACTCGGCAGTTCCGAGACCGGCGGCATCGCGACGCGGCGGCAACGCGCCGGCGCCGAGGTGCGGGTGGACCGCGTTCCACGGGATCGAGGTGCGTGTCGACGGAGGGCCGCCTCGCCGTGCGGTCGGCGTATGTTGCCGAACGACGAATGGTTCGCGACCGCCGATCTCGCGGAAATCGCACCGGACGGCATGTTTCGCCTCGGCGGCCGCGCCGACCGGATCGCGAAGATCGAGGGGAAGCGCATACTGGTGGGCCGGCATCGAGGAGCGCGATCGCCACGTCGCCGTGGGCGAGCAATGTGCGCGTGGTCGCGCTAAGCACGCCGCGCGAACAATTGGCGGCGGTGGTGGCGCTCGGCGATGAGGGCGCGGCGACGCTGGCTCGCGATGGCAAGGCGGCGCTCTCGCAGGGCGCTTCACGCCGTTGCTCGCCAATGCCACCGAGCGCGTCGCGCTTCCGCGCCGCTGGCGATTCGTGCGCCAGGGTTCCCGGTGGACAGCCAAGGGAAGACGACCACCGCCGCGCTCGCCGCGCTGTTCGACGAGGCGGCGCCAACGCTGCCCGACGCCTCGCTGGCTCTCACGCAGCGCACACGACGCGCGGCTGGAGCTTCGCATTCCCGCCGATCTCCGGTACTTCAATGGACACTTTGACGGCGCGCCGATCCTCCCCGGCGTCGCACAGATCCAGTGGGCGATCCACTACGCGCGCGCGCACTTCGGCGTTGGCGCTCGGCTTCAGCGGAATGGAAGCGATCAAGTTCCTGCGGCCGATCCGTCCGGGCGACCTCGTCCGCCTCTCGCTTCAGTGGCGCGCCGAGGGGGCGTTCGCTGGCGTTCGCGTTCAATTCGGATGCCGGCCCGCATTCGAACGGGCGGATCATCTTCACCGCATGACGACGATCCGGCCCACGGCCGTGATCCCCGTGTTCGATCATCCCACCACGGTGGGCGACATGGCGCGCAGTGTGAGCAATGCGGGGTACGTGCGTCCTCGTCGACGAGGGCAACAGCATCGGAGTGTGCACGCGTGCTGAATGCGATCGCCGCGACCGGACGCGAGCGGGTGACCCTCGTGCGCCGCGCCCGGAACGGCGGAAAGGGCGCGGCGGTGCTCGATCGCCTCGCGCGCGCGAAGTGCGCTCGGCTACACGCACGCATTGCAGATCAATGCCGACGGCCAGCATGACAGCGGCGACATCCCGTCCTTCCTCGCGCTCGCGCGCGAGCATCCCGCCGCGGTGATCCTCGGCCGTCCGGTCTTCGACGCGTCAATGCCGGCGCTATCGGGCGGCCGGCCGCTGGGTCACGCACGTGCTCACGTGGGTGCACACCCTCTCATTCGAGATGCGCGACACAATGTGCGGCTTTCGTGTGTATCCCATTGATGCGGTGCTCGCGCTCGACGCGGAGCACGCCACTGGGCCGTCACATGGATTTCGACATCGAACTGCTGATCCGGCTGCACTGGCGCGGGCTCGCCTTCGTATCGATCCCCACGAAAGTGCGCTATCCGGCCGACGGCGTCTCGCACTATCCTGTGGGTGGGACAACCTGCTGCGTGATGTCCATGCATCTTCGCCTGTTCCTGCGGGAGTACTCGCGCGCCTGCCATACTGGGCGCAGGAAAATGGAGAGCCGCGTGACGACGCGCGTGGTGCCGAGGCACTGGGCGCGAGCGAAATAGCGCACGTTCGCCGCGGGCATCCGCTTCCTGCTGCTGGTATACCGTGTGTTCGGCCGGCACAATGTTCCGCGTCGTGGTCTTCCCGACGGTGCTCTTCTACATCGCGACCAATTCGCGCGCGCGGGGGGTTTAGCGCGAGTATCTCGCCAGGGTGAATCGCACGCTGGGGCGCTCGCTCCACGCAGGCCGGTGCGCTGGACGTCCTGCGTCACTTCCGCTCGTACGCGGATTGCATCATCGACAAGGTGCGCATCTGGGGCGACCGGACCGATACGTTCCCGGTGGAGTTCCACGGGCGCGAGGCGGTCGCGGAGCAGATCGAGCTCGGACGTGGCAGCTGATCATCACATCGCACCTCGGCAACATCGAGCTCTGCCGCGTGCTCTCGAAACGGAGGCCCGGACTCCGGCTGGCGGGTGATGGTGCACACCAAGCACGCGCGCGTGTTCGATCAGTTGCTCGCGGAGCTGAATCCGGAGAGGGCAGGTCGACCTGATGCAGGTGACCGACCTCACGCCGGAGGCGGCGATCCTGATCGGGCAGAGAGTGAATGCCGGAGAGTTCGTCGTCATGGCCGGTGACCGTGTGCCGGTATCTTCGCATCCGCGAGTAGCTTTCGCCCAGCTGCTGGGCGATCGCGCCGCGTTCCCCGTTGGGCCGTACATCCTGGGCGGCTTGCTTGAATGCCCGATCTATCTGATGTTCTGCCTCAGGCGCGGGGCCGAGTATCATGTGCATTACGAGCTCTTCCGCGACCGCATCGATCTGCCGCGAAAGAGCAGAGACCCAGCGCTCGCGGCGCTCGCGAGCGCGTACGCCGCGCGAATCAGAGCATACTGACTCAGATGCGCCATTCGAATGGTTCAACTTCTATGACTTTTGGGCGGAACCGGAATCAGGATCGAACAATGGCTGAGCCGCCTGCCGGCGCGGTGCGCACCGTTCGCTTCGATCGCGAGCCGCTGATGATCGCGGACATCGTGGACCTGAGCCGTGTGCGCGCCCGGGCCGAACTCTCTCCCGATCCCGCGTTCCGCGCGCACATCCAGCGGGGTGCGGACTTCATCGATCGCGTGATCGCCGAAATCCGGCGTGATCTACGGCGTCACCGCCCCGGCTCGGCGATTCCTGCACCGTGGTCATCCCGCCCGATCTCGTCGGGGAGCTTCCGCGGCAGCTCTATACGTTCCACGGTGTGGGACTCGGCGCCTTCCTCACGCCGGAGGAGACGCGTGCGGCGATCGCGACGCGTATCACGTCACTCGCGCGCGGCTACTCGGCGTCGGCGTCGAGGTCTTCGATCAACTGTCCGCGCTGCTCCATCACGACATCCTGCCGCTGATCCCGGCGGAGGGTTCGGTGGGCGCGAGCGGCGACCTCACGCCACTGTCGTATGTGGCCGCCCGTGATGTGCGGCGAGCGCGAAGTGCTCTACGGCGGGCGGCGCATGCTCGCGTCGGAAGCGTTGGCCGCGGCCGGGATGACGCCGATACGTCTTCGCCCCAAGGAATGTCTTGCGCTCGTGAACGGCACCGCGGTGATGACCGGGATCGCCTGTCTCGCGTGGGCGCGAGCCGACTATCTGGCGCGTCTCGCGACGCGGATCACGGCAATGGCGAGCATCGCGCTCGACGGGAACGCGCACCACTTCGACGAGACGCTGTCCAGCGTGAAGCCGCACCCCGGACAATCCCGTGCGGCCGCGAGGATCCGCGCCGACCTCGCCTCGGGGCGGGCGGAGCGCAACGAGCGCCGTCTCCAGGACCGCTACTCGATCCGTTGCGCGCCGCACGTGATCGGCGTGCTGGAGGATGCGCTGGCGTGGACGCGCGAGTGGATCGAGACGGAGCTCAACAGCACGAACGACAATCCGACCGTCGATCTCGAAGGAGAGCGCGTCCTCCACGGCGGGAATTTCTACGGCGGGCACATCGCGTTCGCGATGGACTACCTAGAGCAGGCGGTGGCGAACGTCGCCGATCTGCTCGATCGCCAGCTGGCGCTGCTGGTGGACCCGCGGTCCAACCCGGCTTGCCCGCGAACCTCACCGGTGCGACGGGGCCGCGCGCCGTCCTGCATCACGGCTTCGAAGACGCTGCAGATCGCCGTCTCGGCGTGGACGGCGGAAGCGCTCAAGAATCCGATGCCCGCATCCGTTCGCGCTCCACGGAATGTCACAATCAGGACATCGTGAGCATGGGGACGATCGCAGCACGCGATGCGGTGCGCGTGTTCATCAGCGAGCAGGTGGCCGCGGGATTGCTGATCGCGGTTCGTCAGGGAGTCTCGCTGCGCGGGCGGCAAGGTGAACCGGCGCTCACGCGCGCGGTCGCGTCGTTCCACGATCAGATCAGCGCGAAGGTGCCGCCGCTCGACACCGACCGCGCACTCGACGGCGAACTGCGCCTGCTGCTCGGGCTCATCCGGGAAGAGGCGTGGAGTCTCTATGGTTGAACCGGCGAACGATCCGGCGTCGCGTCGTACCGCCGAGGTCCAGATCCAGGTGCAGTTCTACGACGTGGATGCGCTTCAGGTGGTATGGCACGGCCATTATGCGAAATTCTTCGAGCGCGCCCGCTGCGCGCTGTTCGAGGGCATGGCCTACGGCTACGCCGCGCATGCGCGATTCCGGATATGCGTGGCCGGTGATCGATCTCCATGTGCGCTACGCGCAGCCGGCGGTATTCGGCCAGCAGAGGATCGTGCGTGCCGAGCTCGTGGAGTAGGAGCTACGGCTCCGGATCGAGTATCTTCATTTCCGACGCGGCGAGCGGCGCGCGGCTGAGCAAAGGGAGCACGACGCAGGTGGCGGTGCGCGTCGCGACGGGCGGGAGATCAGCTTCGTGTCGCCGCCGATCCTGTTCGAGAAGCTGGGGCTCGCGCCGGCGTGAGTCGCAGCGTTATTGCGGCCATCACACTGTTCGCGCTGGTCGCGCGCGTCTCGTCGCAGGACAGTGCGATGCTCGCGCACATCCAGCGGCAGCTCCGCGACGCCGTCCATCTTCTGCGGTGCGCCTTCGAACAGAGCAAGACTCTGGTGGGCGTGAAGCAGCCGGTGCGCTCGTCCGGCCGATTTTCAGTGGCCGCGGGGAAGGGGATCTTCTGGCGCACGCTCAGGCCGTTCCCGTCATCGCTCCTCGTCACGCGTCTACGGGATCACCGAATCGCGCGCCGGCGAGGCGCCGCAGCGACTATCGGCCGAGCAGGAGCCCGGCGTACGCGCGATCAACGATCTTCTCTTTTCGCTCTTCGGCGGTGATCTGACCCGGCTCGCCGCGAACTTCGAGGTGAAGGCTACCGTGGATGGTGCGAACTGGAAGGCGGCGCTGGTTCCGCGCGCGGCGGGCATGCGAGCGACAGTCGCCGGCATCGACCTTCCAGGGCGGCGCCTTCGTGCGCCGCATCTCCACTCGCGATGCGGGAGGCGACGTGACGGTCATCGGCTTCTCCGGCATCGCGACCGGCCGCCGCCGCCATGCAACCGGAGGAGGCCGCGAGTTCCGTAGCACTACCGCCGCGCTGCGTCGCTGGCTCGCGCCAATGTTTTGGCTGGGGATCGTGCTTCTCGCGCTCGCGCACGTGGTGTGGCTCTCGCTCATCGAGCGGCGCGCGCTGGAGACGGACGTCCTCGCGCTGCTCCCCGCGGCGGAGCGGGGTCCGCGCTGCAGGAGGCGCTGAGCAAGGTGTCCGCGCTCGCGCAGTCCCGCGTGATCGTGCTCGTCGGGGATCACGAATGGGACGCGGCGCGACGCGCAGCGAATGCATACCGGCGCGTGATCCGCCAGCACCCGGAATGGCTGGACTCGAGCACACCGGCGACAGCGACCTGAGTGCCGCGCTCGCGCCGTGGTGGACGCACCGCGCGGGACTGCTCACCGCCGTCGATCGCCGTGCGCTGACGGATGGCGGGGGAGGCACCGATTGGGCGGCGAACGCAATGGGCGATCTCGCGAGTCCCTTCGCCGTCGGGCGCGTGGGGAGCGTGGCGCGACGACCCGTTCGGTCTCTTCCGGCATTGGTTGCGGGCGCGCGCGCAGGAGACGCCGGCACGTCCGGTGGACGGCGAGTTGCAAGTCGTGGATGCCGGGATCTCCTATGTGGTGCTGACGATCCCGCTCGCCGCGCCGTCGTTCGCCATTCAGTCAAGACGCGCGATCGTTCCCGTGCTCAATGCGGCGCGCGACTCGGCACGCGCCGCCGCTCCGGGGGTGAGCGTGATGACCGCCGGCGTGATCCTCTTCGGTCACGCCGCCGCGCAGACCGCGCAGCGCGAGGAATGGCGATCATCGGCTGGGGATCGATCGTCGGGATCGTGCTCCTGCTGTGGCTGGTGATTCCGTTCGCCGGCGCCGATCGTGCTCGTGGTCCTCTCGCTCGCGGTCGGACTCGTGGGCGCGTTCTTCGTGAAGGTTTCGATCTCGAGCGGATCCGTGACCACGCTGGTCTCAAGCGCGGGCTTGATCGGTGTCGCGCAGGATTACGCGGTGCTCTACCTGTCACACCGGCTCGGTGACGTGGGCAAGGGCGAGGCAATGATCCGCGCCCTGCTCCGCGCTGCTGTTCGCGGTGGGCACCACCGCGCTCGGATATGTCGGACTCGCGCTCACTCCATTCCCGGGACTGCGCCGAATGGCGGTCTTCTCGATCGCGGGATTGGTATTCGCGTGGATCACGGTGGTGCTGTGGTTCCCGCGCCTCGACCGAGACGCCGCCGCGCGAGACCGGAGTGAGCCGGGGTGGCTCGGGCGCTCCATCGAACGTTGGCCCGCGGCGCGGCGCACCGGAGCGATCGGGGCGTTCGGTCGCCATCGGCGGCGTCATCGTGATCGTGATCGGACTCTCGCGCATGAGATTCGACGACGACATCCGGGAGCTCTACGTGAGTGCGCCGGCAACGCTCGTCGAGGAGCAGCGCGAAGTGGCGCGCATCATGCGCGTCGCCGCACCGGCCCAGTTCTTCATCGTGCGCGCGCCCGACGCGCAGGCGCTGCTGGGAGCGCGAGGAGGCGCTGCGCGTGCCGCTCGACAGTCTCGTTGCCGCCGGAGCGCTCGGCGGCTATCGCGCGGTGTCCACGTGGGTGCCATCGCACGCGACCGCAGGCAGCGGACCGGGCGCTCGCCGACGCGCGATTGTACCGGCGGAGGCGGCGCGCTGGAGCGCGCTGGCGCCGCGCCTCGGGGAAGGGAAGTCATGGGCGGCCGGAGTTCGGCGCGAACTCGCCGGCGCCGGCGGCGACATCACGATCAATGAATGGCTCGCGAGCCCGGCATCGGCCGCTGACGCGCCAGCGGTGGCTCGGACGCGGTGGGCAATGGCTCGGGTGAGCGTCGTGGATCTCGAGGGCGTGAACGCCGCGAATGTCGCGCCGCTGCGGGCGGGCCGGTGCCGAAACCGGGGGTGCGCTGGGTCGACAACGTCGCCGCGCAGTCCGCCTTGCTCGGGCGCTACCGTCGGCAGATGCTCGGCGTTGTCATCGTGAGCTTCGTGTGCATCTCGGCCGTGATGCTGCCGCGCTACCGGCGCCGCGCGTGGCGCGTGCTCGCGCCCACCGGGGTGGGCATCCTCTTCACCGTGGCAATGCTCGGGGCGATCGGCCAGCCGGTAGAACTACAATGCATGTGCTCGCGCTGCTGCTCCTGCTCGGTATGGGAGTCGACTATGGGATTTTCCTCGAGGAAGCGCAGGGCGTGCGCCGGGCGCGCGGATGGCTGGCCGTGGTGCTCGCTTCCGTGAGCACGCTGCTCTCGTTCGGTCTGCTGAGTCTGAGCGCGACGCCGGCGCTGCACTTCTTCGGCACCACAATGCTGATCGGCATCACGACGATCGCGCTCCTCACGCCGTTCTGCCTCGAGCTCGGCGCTACCTGAGGAGACCGCTGGCGCGTCCGATGCCGAGCACGCCGATGGCGATCCAGGTGCCGTTCAGCACCGTGTAGGCGCGGTCGTGCTTCAATACCGCACACCAGGTGAGCACGATTGACATCGCTGTGTTGAAGATCCACACGAAGAGGAACGGGCTCGCGGGCCGAGCCAGCTCACGAGCGTGAAGCTGAAGATGCGCATGATCACGCCGGTCATTCCGAGGAAACGGATCTGTTTGAGGACGAACCGATTCAGCGTGCCGACGAATGGCGGGGCATTGGTCACGACGTGATCCCTCTGGTTCAAGCCAGGAGTAATTCGGTCGGCGCGGCCGCAACGGTCTCGACGCGTACGGGGCCCACGGCGCGCTCGGACATCACACTGAGCGCGACGCCCGGGCGGACTTCGGTATGATACCAGCCGGCAGCGGGCGCAGGCGCAGCGGACGAGCGTTCCGTCGGCGAGACCCAGCCAGCTCGTCGGCAAAGCAAGTTCAGCACCTAGCTTCGTCAGGGCCTCGCGGCCGGTCCAGAGCCGGTAGAACGCGTCGGATCGCTCCGGCTGACGGAGCAACCACGCCTGTTCGTCGGCGCCGAACGCCAGTGCGCCGATGCCTGCGAAATCGCGCGTCGCATTCTTGCACTCGATATCCAGTCCGATCGCAGCGACTGGGTGCACGGCGCAGGCGACCCACCCCCCGCTGTGCGAGAGGCTGAGGCGCGGTGCCGAGACGTGTCGCGCCGCGACGCGCGCACGCCCGTCGACGTGCCAGGTGATCTCGATGGCGTCCCGCTCGGCGCCCGTTGCGCGCGCCACCGCGAGACGCAGCATGGGGCGGCCGAGCAGGCAGCCGCTCCCGGCGCAGTGCTCGTGTGAATCCAGCGTACCGGCGGCGATCCTCGGGGGGACAGTCGCCGTTCGGCGGCCGCGAGCATGGCGCGCCCGGCATTGCGTCGGTCGAGAAGATAGATAATCGAACCGGTCACGCTGAGAATCTCGCGAGAACGTCCGACACGCGGAAGGTCGAAGGCGGTTCCACCGAGCGCATTCGACACGCAACTTGCTTGGATTCAAGGGAACCCTTGATGTGATTTCTCCGAAGCCTGCAGGGTCTCTTGTCTTTCGCCTCGACTCGTCGTTGTGCACGGACAGGGTGCGGGAAACGTCCTAGTCTTCGAAGTGCTCGAGTAGCTGAGTGATCTCGTGTGCGGCAGCTTGCCAGCTATCGCTGGGGGTCTATGTGGATTCCAGAGTGATCAGTGCGCGACGTGAGTCCCGGTGCCTTCTCGCCGTGATCATGATCGCTTCGCTTGACTGTACTCCTACTTCGCCTCGGGTCCTTCCCGACGGCGGCAGTGGCACTCCAGTCGCGACCGTGCGCGTGGCGCCACTTGAACTCGCTGGGGTCGTCGTCTCCACGCCCGGCGGGTGGATCTCACAGGCACACGTTGTTGCCCATTTCTCGGCGAGCGATGGTGACGTAGACTCCGTCGCAACGATTTCGAACGCACGCGGTCTCTTCCGATTGCTGCTGCCCAAGCAGGCACAATTGAGCGATGTGACGGTTTCTATCGCGGCCTCCGGGTTCGCTTCCGCCTCCTATCCTCACCTGGTGCTGAGCGGTCCGGTGGGTCACGCCATTGTCTTTGCTCTCCGCTTTGCTCCGCCCCCTCAGCCATTGCCCGTCATTGCGTTCAGCTTACCGCCAATGCCAAGCGATACTGTCCCGCCAGGTTCACTCAGCGGGGTGGTCGTCGATGACACGACGGGTCGCGGCGTAGCCGGAGCGAAAGTATTCGTGCGCGTTGGGACCGCAGGCGCGGACGTGGGCAGCGAAGGGGGTGCGCGCGTCGAGCACATGGTAACGTTCCGGACGATGAAGAGTGTGCTCACGGACTCCTCGGCGGTCGATTTTACGTTGTTCCGGATTCGCTACGCGCCGGGGAATTCGCCGCAATCGCGGCACACGAATTCGGCTATGCGAACGGATCGATGAACTATCACCCAATCCCGACTGTTGGCTACGTGACACGGATTGCGCTGCACCCCACGCGCCCGCGACTCTGCGTCGACGTCCTCTCGCCATACCCGTCCTTGCTAGTCTTCGACGTCCTGACCGGCAAAACACCGCCAGCGGGTGCACTCGTGGTGGCGCAGGGGCACCACTCGGCCTCGGCACACGGCGTTCCGAGCGTACGCGATTCCACACTTCGGCTGCAGGCTCCCATGCGCCAAGAAGGACGGCGGCACGCCGGGGCCCCCTGGATCTCAGCGTGCAGAGTGCGGGGTACTGGTCGTGGCGCGAGGAGAACGCGAGGCCGGGGATCGGAGCGTGCGGCGGTCACGAACCCATTCGCGTAGTGTGGCTGTTTCCAATGGATTGCTGCGGCCGTCAGGGCGCTAGCGGGCTCAGAGGCGCTCAGATTCCTGAGAACGGATGCCTGCAGATCTTCTTGGCGGTCACAACCTCCAGCGCAGTCGACGCCGATCGCGGGAGACCGAGCATTGTCGCTGGTAGTGGCTCGCTATTCCCCGCTTCCTTGGTTGGGTCTTTCAATGTCGACTGCTCGCCATTTCCTGATCGCTTCCGTTCTGCTCGTTCCAATTGCCGCTCTGCGGTCAATGACGCGGTGGGATCTCTCGACGTCGACCTCCGCCTGCGCAGCCGCCAGCAAGTCTACCGACGGCGAGGGGTATGATATCAAGCAGATGGTTTCGAGCACTGACACCGCAACGGCACGCTGGGGCGGCCTCCTCGGCCTCCCGCAGATGGCGTCGACTGCGGTAACCGTTGACGTCGCGGGCTCGCACTGTAGCCGGCTCTTGACCGCGTATCAAGCCAAACGCGGATACCCAGCAGCGCAAGGCAAGCTTTTCGTGTGGAAGCTCGCGAATGGGACTTACTACGCAGCTTACGATCCATACGGCGTTCCGCGGCACCGGAGCGGTGCTCTTCTTTAAAGCGGATTGGACCTTCCTCAGCATGATGCCGACCGACTACTGAGTGTCGCGGGCATCCGCACTCAAGGATCCGAAGCGCATTCTGCCTTCGGCGGCGCACCCCGATCTAGGCCCTGCCTCGTCACGCCGAATCACGGCCACGACCGTCGCCGAATTCGCCGCACGGCGAATATCAACGTGCTACTGCTCCGTGACCTGCCTGAGAAACTCGCCCGATTTCGGGCGGTTTGGCTCGAGAGACCCGCCGAGAAAGTGCCGCTGAGAAATCCCCAACCGGCGGTTCCCCGGGGGGAGCGGCCGATCCCCAAAGAAAAAGCCCGCACTCTCGCGCGGGCTCAGACTTC
>CAVSYH010000010.1:0-18916 GCA_963732065.1 uncultured Gemmatimonadaceae bacterium
TGTTCAATGGCGACGCCATAAGATTATGACAGTGCTCGCTCCCGTCGTCGCAATGAACACACTCAGAGGAGATGTACGGTTCTTTGGGCCAAATTTGGATCCGCACTGTCGTTGGCGGAGGCTCGCTATTCCCCGCTTTCTTGATCGGGTCTATCAATGTCGACTGCTCGCCATTTCCTGATCGCTTCCATTCTGCTCGTGCCATTTGCCGCTCTGCGGTCAATGACACGGTGGGATCTCGCGACGTCGACCTCCGCCTGCGCAGCCGCCAGCAAGTCCACCGACGGCGTGGGGTATAATATCAGACATATGGTTTCGAGCACTGACACCACAACGGCGCGCTACCGCGGCCTCCTCGGCCTCCCGCAGAATGGCGTCGACTGCGGTAACCGTTGACGTCGCGATTTCGCACTGCAGCCGGCTCTTGACCGCGTATCAAGCCAAACGCGGATACCCGGCAGACGCATCCGGAGAACTTTCCGTGTGGCGGCTCGCGAATGGAATGTACTACGCAGCGTACGATCCATACGGCGTTCGCGGCACTAGAGCGGTGCTCTTCTTTAAGGCGGATTGGACCTTCCTCAGCATGATGCCGACCGACTACTGAGTGTCGCGGGTATCCGCACTCAAGGATCCGAAGCGCATCTGCCTTCGGCGGCGCACCCGATCTAGGACGGCCTCGTCTACGCCGAATCACGGCCATCACCATCGCCGAATTCGCCGCACGGCGAAAATCAACGTGCTACTGCTCCGTGACCTGACTGAGAAACTCGCCCCATTTCGGGCGGTTTGGCTAGAGAAACCCGCCGAGAAAGTGCCGCTGAGAAATCGCCAACCGGCGGTTCCCCGGGGGGAGCGGCCGATCCCCAAAGAAAAAGCCCGCACTTTCGCGCGGGCTCTGACTTCCTGACGGTGGTTGCAGTCTCGGCCGAACCCGTCTCAGGCGGAAATTCCCTTCATTAGGGAATTTATGAGGGAATTTCTCAATGATAGCCGCGGCCCCCCGCGCGGACCTGGTTGAATCGCAGCGGGTTACATCCTGCGCGTCAACCGCCGAGTACGAATTCTACAGGGAATTTCGTTCGGTAGTAACAAGGAATTAGTTCGGCGGAGCAGGGAACACCCTTGGCATTCGCCAATTGTGATCCGGCCGCAAATCGCGAGCGCAGGCAGATTGGAGGGAATCGAGCGCGCATGGGCCAGCTTGTTTGCGGAGTGCGACGTCGGGCTGCGCGCGCCGCGCACCCTTGAGACTCGGCGCTGGGACGCCGACCGTGCCACATTTGAAGTTCGGCACCCACCGTGCAAGAGAGCGACTTGCGATCGTCCTGTAGAATACGAGTCGGTGCGTTTGCGAGTCGGCGGCGCCAGCGAGACCGCACGCCGACTGCGCGGTATCCACCGGAGAGCACCCGTGAGACCACCGAGTGTCCGCGCGTTGGCGGTTCTGGTTGCGCTGAGCGCGATACCGGCGGTCGCCTACTCACGGGCGAGCGCTACGATCACCAGTGACGTGACCTCGGATTCGGGCCTGCCCCTTCGGGGAGCCGCACCGGATCAGCGCTCAATGCTATGGCCGGAGAGGGTCCAATTCGCTTGGAGGCGAACATACATCGCTCACTTGTGTTTCGCGGAGGTTTCCCAATGCGAGTCGCCGCTTGCGTGGTCGCAGCGACGCTCTCCTGTCGCGCCGAGAACGTGGCAGGATCGACCACGATTCGACCGCCCATCTTTTTCTCTCATGGCTCGCCAGACGTTCCCGTTCAAGGCTGCGCGAAGTGGAAGATCACGCTGACGGGTGGGAGCAGCATCACTGTTACGTCGGTGAGCGTTCCAAGTTGCGGTCCGATCAAGCCGGTACTCGCGGCGACGACGATGTACAATCCCGTCGCAAAGGTCATCACGCTCACGGTCGCCGACACGAATGCGTGGGCGCGTGAGATCGTCGCGCCAGCTCGCGTCTACGCCTGGAACGACAACATCGCGATTACGACGCCAACCGGCCTGGTGAACGGCACGAACGGGACCTATTTGCGGCTGACGGGGATGGATTCGACAATTGGTGCGACCGCGGCGACGTTCAAGAACGCTCGTCTGTGGAGGTACGACACGCTTCTCGCGGCCCACGGACAGCCCCAGACGCTCTGGCCAGCAACTGCGAGCAGAACGCACTCGATCGCGATTCAAGTTGTCAGCGGCAACCCGACGGTCTTCACAGTTTTATTGCGGGTGCAGGCGCAGAATGCCTATCCCGTCACCGCGACCCCGCCCGATAGCGTGCCACGCTGGTTGAGGAGCGACCGACCAAGAGGTTCCAGGTTCGCTCGTCTCACGCTACGCATTCGGCATCATCTTCAAGGCCGGCACACCCAGGCGCAGAAGCAGGCCGTGGTTGATTCGCTTCGAGCGAAAGTGGTAGGCGGATGGGCACTCCTTACCAGCTATCTGGTGCAGATTCCCACGGATTCGACTGGGGCCTGCTCTTTACGGCGCTCAACAAGGCGAAGGCAATGACGCAAGTGAAGTACGCCGGGGTATTCGCGCCCGGAGAGGTAGGTCCGTACGATCTGAAGCCGAATGACAGCTCTGCGGCGAGCCCAGCTTGGAGCAGGGGCGATTGGCGCATTTGACGTAGCCCCCGCAATCGGGACCATCTAGTCCGTGCTCGCCGAGAACCTACTCTGTTCCATCTCTTGCGCCTTTTCTCCAAGATCGTCGCTGCCGGCGGAGCTTCCCTCTTCTATGCGGTCTCGTCGCGTCCGATCACATCCAGTACTATTGCCGATTCCGCCGGAACACGAGCATCAACTTGGTACTGCGCTCTGGAGCCGATTGAGAGAGTCGGCTCATTTCGGGCGGATAGCCTCGGGAATCGCGTCGAGCGGGTCTCGCTAAGAATTCGCCGATCGGCGGTCCCCCCGGGGGGGGCGGCCGCTCCAAAGAAAAAGCCCGCACTCTGCGCGCGGGCTCAGACTTCCTGACGGAGCGGGAGGGATTCGAACCCTCGATACAGGTTTAAGCCCCGTATGCCGGTTTAGCAAACCGGTGCCTTCAGCCTCTCGGCCACCGCTCCCCTGTACCATACGCCACACGCGCCTTTTGTTCGTATCCTGGCTTGCTGAACCGCGAAGTCTAGCAACCCGCGACCACTTGCCGACTACTTCCTCACGCATACCGTCAGCGTGTGCGCGAGCCCGATGTGGTCGGTCTCGCGCTCGATCCCAGTCCCGCGCGCTCGATGCAGTCGTGCATCACCGTCGAATGGTAGAGCTGACTGTTCCCGTTCGCGACGCCGTGAAGTACAACGAGATCTGCTGCAGGCAGAACGCGGCATTCTCGAACAGCTGACGGTCCCAATACGTCTCGAGGATCAAGAGCTTCGCCTCCGCCGACATCGCATTCGCTGCCTTTCGGAGGATCGAGACGATCTCGTCCTCCGAGAAACAGTCGAGGAACTGGCTCATCCAGATCGCGTCGTGTCCGGAGGGCAGGGCGTCCCTCCAAGAATATGTCCACTGGACACGCGCTGATCCGCGCCGAAGCCCGGCTTGCGCCACGTTCTCGATCGCGAGGTCCAATTGCGCCGGCAAGTCGCACATCGTGACGGAGACATCGGGCGAATACGCGGCGCACGCCAGCGCCCACTTGCCGGTATTCGCGCCGACGTCGAGCAGCCGCCGCACCGGGTGCTCGAAGACCAACGGCAGCGCCTCCTGGAACGCCTGCGCCGAGCAGAAGTGCTCGAAGGCGAACCAGCTCCGCCGCACCGGCTCGGGCAGCGTCGCCAGCGCCGCATACACCGTGCATGGTCGCCGTCGAGCTCGCGCAATCCCCCGGCGCGCCCTGCGCGATCGCTTCCGTCAGGTGATACAGCCCCTTGTAGTTCACGTCGTGAACGAAATCCATGTTCACGCGCGTCATGGTGTCGTGCAGAATGAATTGCGCGGTCCGCGTGGTGGTGTACCGCCCGTCATTCACGATGAGCAGGCCGATCCCCAGCCCCGCCTCCAGGAGCACCCGCACACCGTACGGCGGGAGCTTCACTGCGCGACGATCTCTTCGTGCGTAGTCCGTGCCCGCCGGCGCGCTCGACGGCCTCGAGGATGCCGAGCTCGCGCAGCGCCCTCGTCGCCTGGAAGACCATCGGCGCGAACGCGATCCACTGCGCCGCCGCCTTCGCCTCCGACGGCCGATCCGTGTCTTTCTGAAGAAGGTCATCACGTCGCCGTAGCGCCTGAAAATCAGCGACGTGTTGATGCCGCCGAACGCGAAGTTGTTGCTCATCACGTATTCGCACTCGATGCGGCGGCCCTCGCCGCAGATGAGTCGAGCGCGGCGCAGGCGGGATCGACTGCTCGAGGTTGACGTCGGCGCGAACCAGCGGCGCGCATCATCTCGATGGTCATCCACGCCTCCAGCGCGCCGCACGCGCCGAGCGTGTGTCCCATGTAGCTCTTCAGCGAGCTGATCGGCGTGCGCCCGCCGAACACTGCGCGGTCGCGTGGCTTTCGGCGACGTCGCCGCGGTCGGTCGCGGTGCCGTGCGCGTTGACGTAGCCGATCGCCTCCGGCGGCAGCCGCGCATCGTCGAGCGCGAGCTGCATCGCCACCGGCATCGTCTCCGGCGTTCGGGAAGGTGACGTGGCTGCCGTCGGAGTTGGTGCCGAAGCCCACGATCTCCGCATGAATGCGCGCGCCGCGCGCCAGCGCGTGCTCGAGATCCTCGAGCAGAGCGTGCCCGCGCCCTCGCCGAGCACCAGGCCGTCGCGGTCGCGCGTCGAACGGCCGCGGCGTGGTCGCGGCGCGTCGTTGCGTCGCTGGTGGCGTAGAGCGTGTCGAACACGGCGACCTGCGTGGGATCCAGTTCCTCCGCGCCGCCGGCCACCATCAGCGTCCTGCTGCCCGTCCTTGATCGTCTCGTAGGCGTAGCCGATGCCCTGGCTGCCCGACGTGCACGCGCTCGACGTGGGGATCGATGCGGCCGGTGATGCCGAAGAACACGCTGATGTTGACGGCCGCGGTGTTGCTCATCATCTGCAGATACGTGGTCGCGGTGATGCCGTCCCGCTCTTGAACTAGAGCATGCGCGCGAAGTCGCCGAGCGCCGATCGGCGTTCCCGACGACGATCCGTAGGCGATGCCCATGCGGCCGCTCTTCATCACCGGGTCGCCGAGCAGGCCCGCGTCCGCGAGCGCCCGTTCGCTGGCGAGCGTCGCCATGAGCGCGACGCGCCCCATGCTGCGCGTGGTCTTGCGCGTGTAGTGCGCCGGCAGGTCGAACGCGGCGGCGGGCGCGCCGAGGCGCGCGTTCAGCCCTTCGTATTCGTCCCATTCCTCCATGCGACGACGGCGTTGCGGCAGCTCTCGAGCTTGCGCGCGCACAGTGTCCCAGTCGTTCCCGAGCGGGCTGATGCCGCCCATGCCGGTAACGACGACGCGCTTGCTCACGCGATGCCCGCCGTCGACGCGGATCACCTGGCGCGTGATGTACGCCGGCGTCGGCGCGGAATCAGGAAGCTCACCGCGGCCGCGACTTCGTCCGGCGGTCCCGACGCGGCTGAGCGGGATCTCCTTCAGCATCGCCTCCAGCGGCGCGCCCTGCGTCATGTCGGTCTCGATCAGACCCGGCGCGACGCAGTTGACGGTGATCTCGCGCGTCGCGAGTTCCACCGCGAGCGCCTTCGTCGCGCCGATGATGCCGGCCTTCGCCGCGCTGTAGTTGACCTGGCCGCGATTCCCATCACGCCCGACACCGACGAGATCGTGACGATGCGGCCCGGCCTGCGCCGCCGCACCATCGGCATGGTCAGCGGATGCAGCACGTTGTAGAAGCCCGTCAGGTTGGTGTGGATCACGTCGTCCCAGTCGTCGCCGGACATCGCCGGAAACGCGTTGTCGCGCGCGATGCCGGCGTTGCACACGACGCCGTAGTAGCAGCCGTGCGCTTCGACGTCGGCCAGCAGCGTCGCCGCCGCGGTCTCGCGGTCGGTCACGTCGAATTGCAGCACGCGCGCGCTGCGGCCCAGCGCCGCGATCTCCTGCGCCACCGCGTCCGCCGCGTCGCGCCGCTGCGGCAATGCACGACGACGTCGTAGCCGTCCCGCGCGAGGCGCAGCGCGATCGCCCGGCCAATGCCGCGGCTGGAGCCGGTGACCAATGCGCCGCTCGGTCATTCGCGATCTCCCGCGAGGAGCGTCTCGATCGCGGGCTCCGTGATAGATGCTGATCGTCGCCGTCGCACGCATGCCTTCGCCGGCGATGCGGCATTCGAACACCGAGAGCTCCGCGTCGCCGGGCGCGGCACGCCGCGCCGTCACGCGCAGCACGCTGCCCAGCGGGAAATCGGCACGTCGCACTCGTAGCGGCGGGTGCCGAGCAGGACGCCCTGACGCTCGGCGCCGCCTCTTGGGCGCGCCGCGAACCGGCCAACGCGGCGGCCGCCTGCGCCATGTATTCGATGCCGACCCACGCGCCAACGCCGCCGTCCTCGAGATACGGCGCGTCGTGGCGCATCGGTCACCTCGGCGGTCAGCGCGTCCGGCTCCGTCGCGAGCAGCGCGATCGAGCAGCACGCTGCGGCCCGAGTGGGGGAGGAGCGTTCGGATGTCGGCGTGCTCATTGCGCTACTCACGTCCCAGGAGCAAGACCGGCGTTCGCGCCGCCGAACGCGAACGAATTCGACAGTGTGAGACGCGGCGGGTGGCCGAGCGTCTCGCCGGGCGCGACCGGGCGCAGCCGGCAGCGCCGGATCGGCGACGCCATCCCAGAGATGCGGCGGGAGCCGCCCGGCGCGATTCTCGTCTTGCATCGTGAGCCAGCAGAACGCCGCCTCGAGCGCGCCGGCCGCGCCGAGCGCGTGACCGCTGAGCGGCTTCGTGGAGCTCATCGGGATCGCGTCGCCCAGCGTGGCGTGGATGCTCACGCTTTCCGCGGCGTCGTTCTGCGGCGTGCCGGTGCCATGGAGATTGACGTATTCGATCGTCGCTCGCCGCGATCGCCGCCGCGCGCGAGCGCTTGCTCGATCGCTACGCGGGCGCCGAGTCCCTGGGATCGGGCGCCGAGAAGTGATAGCCGTCGGTCGTCTCTCCCCAGCCGCGCAGGCTCACCGTCGCCGGCTCGCGGGTCATGAGGAAGAGCGCGGCGGCCTCGCCGAGATTGATGCCGTTGCGATTGGCCGAGAGCGGATTGCAGCGGTCGGCACTCACCAGTTGCAGCGAGTCGAAGCCGGCGAGCGTGAAGGCACCGATCGTGTCGACGCCGCCGGTCACGACGGCGTCCGCGACTCCGAGCTGGAGCAGGCGCGCGGCGCTCGCGAGCGCCTTCGCGCTCGAGGCGCACGCGCTCGAGATCACGTGCGCCGGTCCCGTGCATGCCGAGCACATGCGCGAGCATGCGCGCCGGCGACGCGAGTTCCTGCTGCGCGAGATGGAATCCGGCAGGGAGTCTCCCATGCGCGAGGAGGCAGCGGATCGCGCCCTCGCTCTCGCTGATCCCCGAGGTGCTGCTGCCAATGGTCACCGCGACGCGGTGCGCGCCGTAGCGCTCGACGGCGGCGGCGACCGCCGGCGCGATCTGCTCCGCCGCGGCGAGAGCGAACGCGTTGTTGCGGCTGCGCAACTCGACGGGCAGCCCGTCGAGCGGCGGCCGCGGACCATCGTACACGCCGAGCGGCGTCGCGCGGCCGCGGGAGTAGCGATCGTCCACGACGAGCCCGCTCTCTCCGGCGAAGAGCCGCGCCGCGACTTCGTCGGCGCCGGCGCCCAGGGCGCAGACGATGCCGAGCGCCTGCAGGAAGGCAGGGTTCTTCATGGCGAATCCACGACGGAGTTGATCACGAGGGAATAATCATACTCCAGATTCCGGAGCGTGATGCGCCCTACCCACCGCGGCGTGCCGGAGTACGCGATGATCTCCACCTCGCGGCCACTGTTCGTCAGTGTCCGGCGGGTGCCATCGTCGGCGAGCGCCCAACCTGCAGGGAGTGCCGCGCGGATGGCGTCGGCCGGCCAGAGCGACAGCTGAAGGTCGGTCAGGATGTCCGCGCCGCGGATCTCGGCGGGCAACTTCGCGTGACGCTGCTCGCAGCACCGTGCCGTTCGCGTCGGTGAGCGTGAGCACGCGTTGGTCGAATCGCAGCGCCACCAGCGTGAGGCTGTCGGGCGCGATGGCGAGCACGGCGTCGAGGTCCACCGTGTGGCCGGCGGCGGTGATCTGCAGCTGCTGCCGCAGGCCGAGCGAACGGCCGAAGCTCTTCGGCGCGAGCGCGAGTTGCGAGCGGCCGGGAGTCGGCGCGGGCGCCGCGCACGGGAGCGAGCGCACTCACGGGAGGCGCCGCACCGGCGCAGCCGGCGAGCGCTCCGGCCAGCAGGAGCGCGGTGGCACGGACGATCCGGCGTCAGGTGCAGATCTCCTCGAGCGCGGCAAGCCGGCGCTTTGGCTCTCGCACATACGCGTTGGTCTCGTCCCACGCGTAGCCCGCGAGGATGGCGCAGATCTTCCGCCGGACCTCCGGCTGCGCTCCCTCGTGGAAGAGGATCCGCTGGAAGTCGCCGGCATACCAGGAGTCGACGAACGCGCGGAAGGTGTCGACGCCTTTCTTCAGGGCGCGGGCATAGTCGGCGTCCCAGTCGACCGTCTCGCCCGCGAACTCGCGCGCAGACACCCGGCGGCCAGGCTCGCGGACTTGAAGGCGATCGTGACTCCGCTCGAGAAGACGGGATCGAGGAACTCGCCGGCGTTGCCGAGCAGCGCGAAGCCGCGGCCACAGAGCGCGCTCACGTTCGAGGCGTAGCCGGTGATGTGCCTGCGCGGGCGTGTCCCAGTCGGCGTGTTCGAGAAGCGCGCGCGACGCCGGATCCTCGAAGAGCAGTTCGCGCAGCCGTTCCGTGTCATCGCCGGTGTAGCGCGCCAGGAATTCCTGCGATGCCACGACGCCAATGGACGAGCGGCCGTTGGAGAACGGGATGAGCCAGTACCAGACGTCCGCATGCATCGGGTGCACCATGATCCGGATCTTGTCGCGGTCGAAGGCGTCGCGGGCGATGCCGTCTTCGATATGCGTGAAGATCGCGCCGCGCACCGGGAAATCGGAGGGCCGCTCGAGCCGGAGCAGCCGAGGGAGAATGCGTCCGAATCCGCTCGCATCCAGGAGGAACGCGGCCTCGACGGCGTAGTCCTCGCCGTCCGGCGAACGCACGCCCACGACGGGCTGCTCACCCGCGACATCGACGGAAACGACCTCGTGGCGGAAGCGCACGTCGGCACCGAGCCGCTCCGCCTCGCGCGCGAGCAGCTGGTCGAATGGCGCGCGCTGTACCTGGTACGTGGTCCCCCAGCCTTCGGAATGCTTCTCCCGGAAATCGAAGGACGTGATCCGGCCGCCGCGCGCGAAGACGGCTCCGTTCTTGTGCTGGAATCCCGCCTCGACCACCGCGCGCAGCATGCCTGCCTCCTCGAGATACGTCATGCTCTGTGGGAGGAGGCTCTCCCCGATGCTGAAGCGGGGGAAGGTCTCGCGCTCGAGGACGAGGACTGGGCGCCCCTGGCGGCGCAGCATGCCGGCGGCCACCGAGCCGGCCGGGCCCGCGCCGATGATCAGGATCTCCGTGCGTTCGCGGCGCTGGGGCATCGGGAGTCGCGGATGTCTCGGTGGACGGCGGAGCGAGATCGCGGAGAGAGCCGGATCGGGACACCATATTATACACGCTGGATTCAGCGCTTGCGCAGCACGCGCGCGCGCGTGAATCTCTACGGCGCACCCCCGCACTCAGAGGCGAATGCATCGCGTGACCCCCGGCACGGCTCAGGAAGTGCGGTTCTCCATCGCGCGCATCGCCGCGTGGGCGCCGGGCATCGAGTCGCCCGCCGAATGGGACGAGTGGGCGCGGGGCGAGCGCGTCCCGATCGGCGAGACCGTGCCCGCGCTCCGCCAAATGCCGGCGGCGCTCCGGCGGCACGCCGGTCCGATCGGGCGCCTCGCGTGCGACGTCGCTTATCGCGCGCTCGACGGCGCTGTGGACGTGCCGCTGATCTTCTGTTCGCGCTATGGCGAGGCCGCGCGATCGGTGGAGCTGCTCACGCAGCTCGCGCACGACGAGGTGCTCTCGCCCACGTCGTTCAGCCTCTCGGTGCACAACGCGGCGGCCGGCCTCTTTTCGATCGCCCGCCGCGACTCCGCCAACTCGGTCGCGATCGCCGCGGGCGAGGCGTCGGCTGCGCTCGGCGTGATCGAGGCCTGCGGCCTGCTCGCGGAAGGGGCGCCACGCGTCGCGGTCGTGGCGGTGGACTGGGTCCTCCCCGAGATCTACCATGCGTTCGAGGAACGGGAGCGCGTGCCCTATGCGTGGGCGGCGCTCATCACGCCGCCCGATGCTGGCCGCGTGTCGCTGCGATGGGAGCCGGCGGCGGGCGAGAAAGAAAACAGGAACGGGAAGCGGCTGCCGGCCGCGCTCGAAGTGCTTCGCTTCCTGTTGCGCGATGACAAGGATCTCGTGCACACAGACGAGCATCTGAAATTCACCTGGAGCCGGCGTGGTTAGCAGGCTCGGCCGCTACTGGCGGGTGGTCGGTACCGGCTTCAGTTTCTTCGTATTCGGTCTCGCCGGATTGGTGCTCGGCTTCCTCGTTTTCCCGATCCTGCGCGTGGCGATCCCGGACGCGCAGCGCCGGCAGGCGACCTCGCGCGGATTGCTCCGCTGGTGCTTCCGGTGCCACATCGCGGTGATGCACGGCGTCGGCATCATCCGCTACTCGTTCAGCGGACTGGAACGCTTGGACCGGCGCGGTCTCTTGATCGTGTCCAACCACCCGTCGCTCATCGACGCGGTATTGCTGATGGCCTTCATCCGGAATGCGGATTGTGTGATCGAATGCGGCGTTGTTCGACAACAAGTACACGCGCAGTGCGGTGCGCGCGGCGGGCTACATACCGAATCAGCCGTCAGGATTGCCGTTGGTCGATGCGTGCCTCGCTTCGCTCGACCGCGGAGGGAATCTCCTGTTCTTCCCTGAGTCGCGGCGGACGACCCCGGGGGAACCGCTCCAACTGACGCGGGGCGCGGCGCAGGTGGCGGTCCGCGGCGGGCGCGATCTCACGCCGGTGGTCATTCACTGCACGCCGCCGCATCTTACCCGGGGCGCGAAGTGGTGGCGCGTACCGTCGCGTCGCGCACAATATACGATCAGTGTGCAGGAAGACATCCCGGTGCGTCCGTTCGTGGCGCAGTTCGGCGAGCCGGCGCTGTCCGCCCGGGCGCTCACGGACCATTTGCACGATTACTTCTCCAAGGAACTCCTGGCGCATGCCGTCGCTTGAAGAGGAAGTGAAGCGGTTGATCATTGAGGCGCTGCAGTTGGAGGATGTCACGCCCGGCGACATCGACACCAATGCGCCGCTCTTCGGCGATGGCTTGGGACTGGATTCGATCGACGCGCTGGAACTGGGCGTCGCGATCCGGAAGCGCTATCGGGTGGAGTTCTCCGCTGAGGCGAACGACACGCGGCGACACTTCGCGTCGGTGCGCGCGCTCATGGCGCTCATCGAGGGTTCGCGCGGCGCGGCGACGTGAGATGACGTCGGACGAGGCATACGCGATGCTCGTGGCCGGCCTCGAGCAGACCTTCGGACTCGACCCGTCGCGGATCACGCGGGAATCGCGGTTGAGCGAGGACCTCGATCTCGACAGCATCGATGCCGTCGATCTCGCGGTGAAGCTGCAGAAGGCCAGTGGCACGCGGATCGCGCCGGAGGTCTTCAAGCGCGTGCGAACGGTCGGCGATGTGGTGGACGCCCTCGCCGCCGCGCCGGTGAGGTAGGCGGCCGTGCGTGCCGCGCTCATCATTGCGATCGCGATCCTCTATCCGTTCGCCGTCTACGCCGGGTTGGGAGTGGTCGAACCACGGATCCTTGCGGCGGCGCTCGGCGTAGCCGCGGTCGCTCGCTTCGCCTTCGGGAAAGCGGGATTCGTGCGCGCAGTGTCCGTGGTAGTCTTCGCACTCGCGGTGGTGGTGGTGCTCAGCAACAAAGCGTTCCCCTTGAAGCTGTATCCCGTGGTAGTGAACGCGAGTTTCTTCGCGCTCTTCGCGTGGAGCCTGTACGCGCCGCCCACCGTGATCGAGCGGATGGTGCGCTTGCGCACGCCGGATCTCCCGCCCGCCGCGGTCGCCTATATCAACAAAGTGACGGCGGTGTGGTGCGCGTTCTTCATTGTGAACGGCACGATCGCGTACATCACTGCGCGGTACGCGAGCACAGCGGTCTGGTCGCTCTACAATGGCCTGATCGCGTACGCCCTCATGGGGCTGCTGTTCGCGGGCGAGTATCTGGTGCGCCGCCGGGTGATCCGTCGCGTCCATGCGTGAACCGCTCCAGCTGCTCTCGCGCCTCGCGGCGACGGCAGATGCGTCGCGCCCGGTCGCATGGCGTGGACGGATCGCGGTGAGCGAAGCGGAATTCCGCGCGCGGGTGCGATGTTGGATGCGTGCGTGCGAGCGGTGCGGCGAGGGCCCCGTCGCGTTGCATCATGGTGATGGCGTGGAATTCGCCGCGGCGCTGTTCGGCGCGTGGCAGTGTGGGCGCACGGTGTACCTTGCCGCCGATGATCTTCCGGAAACGCGACGGAGACTCGCACCACACGTGATCGCCTTCCTGGGCGAGTGGTCGCACGAGTCGAACGCGGTCGCAGCTGCCGAGGAGGCCGGCTCCGGAACGTTCGCGGCTCTCGATGCCGACTTCGCCGGTCTCACCGTCTTCACTTCGGGCTCCACGGGAGACGCTCAGGCGATCCCGAAGCGCCTCGCGCAGCTCGCTCACGAGGTGGAGACGCTGGAGCGGACGTTCGGCGCCGAGATCGGCGACGCGGACATCGTGGCCACCGTCTCGCACCAGCACATTTACGGATTGCTCTACAAGATCCTGTGGCCGATCGCCACGAGGCGGAGCTTCCTCTCGCGGACGATCGAATATCCCGAGGAGTTGGCGGAGGCGCTGACGGGGCGCCGGTCGGCGGTGGTGTCGAGCCCTGCGCTCCTGCGACGGCTGCCACAGGCGATGGATTGGAGTGCCGCGCGCGCCGGAGTTCAGGCGGTGTTCTCTTCGGGCGGCCCGTTACCGGCAGAGGCCGCGCACACCACCGAACGATTGCTCGGCAGGACACCGATCGAAGTGCTCGGCAGTTCCGAGACGGGCGGCATCGCGACGCGACGGCAACGCGCGGGCGCCGACGTGCCGTGGAGCGTATTTCCCGGCATCGCGGTGCGCATCGAGGATGGCCATCTCGCGGTACGATCGGCGTATCTCGCCAATGACGAGTGGTTCATCACCGCCGATCTCGCGGAGCTGGCTTCAGACGGCACATTCACGCTCGGCGGCCGCGCCGACCGCCTCGCGAAGGTCGAAGGGAAGCGCGTGTCATTGGATGGCGTTGAGCGGGGGCTCACCGCTTCGCCATGGGTGCGAGAAGCGCGCGTGGTGGCGCTGAATGCGCCGCGCGAACAGCTGGCGGCGGTGATCGTCCTGAGCGACGAAGGCGCGGAGGTGCTGGCGCGCGATGGGCGGGCCACGGTCTCGCACGGGCTCCGCGAGCTGCTCGCCGAGGGAACGGAGCGCGTCGCGCTGCCGCGCCGCTGGCGCTTCGTGGAAGAGTTGCCCATGGACTCGCAGGGCAAGACGACCACCGCCGCGCTCGCGGCGCTGTTCGCAAACACAGCTCCGGTGCTGCCCGAGGCGGCGCTCACCTCGCGCACCGCGGCCGACGCGCAGTTCGAGCTCCGCATTCCCGCCGGCCTCGCGTACTTCGACGGGCATTTCGACGGCGCGCCGATCCTGCCTGGCGCCGCGCAGGTCCATTGGGCGATCCACTTCGCGCGCGCGCAATTCGGCGTTGGGGATGGCTTCACTCGCATCGAGGCGCTCAAGTTCCAGCGGCCGATCCGGCCGGGCGCGGTCGTGCGCCTATCCCTGCGTTGGAGCGCTGAACTCGCGTCGCTGGCGTTCGTCTACGAGTCGGATACTGGCCGGCATTCGAGCGGTCGCATCATCTTCGCCACATGACTGAGATTCGAATCACGGGCGTGATCCCCGTGTTCGACCACGCGACCACCGTGGGCGACATGGTGCGGAGCGTGGCCGACGCCGGGCTGCATTGCATCGTCGTCGATGACGGCAGCGGCGCGGAGTGTGCGCGGGCGCTCGACACGATCGCCGTTGCGGCTGGTGATGGAGTGACGCTCATCCGCCGCGCGCAGAACGGAGGGAAGGGCGCGGCAGTGCTCGATGGCCTCGCGCGGGCGAAGACGCTCGGCTACACGCACGCACTGCAGATCGATGCCGACGGCCAGCACGACAGCGCCGACATCCCGGCATTCCTCGCCCTCGTGCGCGAACATCCCACCGCGGTGATCCTCGGCCGCCCGATCTTCGATGCGTCGATGCCGACGTATCGGGCGGCGGGGCGGTGGGTGACGCACATCCTCACCTGGGTGCACACCCTCTCGTTCGAGATCCGCGATACAATGTGCGGCTTTCGCGTCTATCCGATCGACCCCGTACTCGCGCTCAATGCGGTCACGCCGATCGGGCGTCACATGGAGTTCGACATCGAACTGCTGATCCGTCTGCATTGGCGCGGCTGCGCCTTCGTCACGATCCCGACGCGGGTCCGCTATCCGGCCGACGGCATCTCGCACTATCGTATGGGGTGGGACAACCTGCTGGTCATGTTCATGCATCTTCGACTGCTCCTCGGGATGATCGTTCGCCTGCCGTGGTTGCTCGCCAGGAAATGGAGGGCCGCGTGACCGCGCGCGCCCTGCCGAATCATTGGGCGCGCGCGGATGAGCGGACCTTCGCCGCGGGCATTCGATTCCTACTGTGGGTGTACCGGCTCTTCGGGCGCACAATGTTCCGTCTCGTGGTGCTCCCGACGGTGGTGTTCTACATCGCCACCAATTCGCGCGCGCGCGCTGCATCGCGTGCCTATCTCGCCCGGGTGAATCGCACGCTGGGGCACCCGCACGAGAAGGCGGGCGCGGCGGAAGTCCTCCGTCATTTCAGTTCCTACGCGGAGTGCATCATCGACAAGGTGCGCATCTGGAGCGACACCGTCGACACGTTCCCCGTGGAGTTCCACGGACGCGAAGCTGTCGCGGCCCAGATCGAACTCGGGCGCGGCGGCCTGATCATCACGTCGCACCTTGGCAACATCGAGCTCTGTCGCGTGCTTTCGAAGCGGCGCCCGGGGCTTCGCATCACGGTGCTGGTCCATACCAAGCACGCGCGCGTGTTCAACCGAATGCTCGCCGAGCTGAATCCGGAGAGTGCGCTCAACTTGATGCAGGTGACCGATCTCACGCCGGAGGCCGCGATCCTGATCGGGCAGAAGGTGGACGCCGGGGAATTCGTCGTGATGGCGGGCGACCGCGTGCCGGTGTCGGCGCATCCGCGCGTCGCGTTCGCCGAGCTGCTGGGCGACCGCGCGGCGTTCCCCGTGGGCCCGTACATTCTGGGTGAGCTTGCTCCGGTGCCCGGTCTATCTGATGTTCTGCCTCAGGCGCGGGGCCGAGTATCACGTGCACTACGAGCTCTTCCGCGACCAGATCGACTTGCCGCGACGGGACCGTGACGGTGCGCTCGAGGCGCTCGCGAGCGAATACGCCGGCGCGATTGCAGCACTACTGCCTTGAGGCGCCGTTCGAATGGTTCAACTTCTATGACTTCTGGTCGGAACCGGAGTCCGGGCGGAACAGTGAGTGAGCCAGCGCGGCATTTCGCGGAGGTCGAGATCCAGGTGCAGTTCTACGACGTGGATGCGCTCCAAGTGGTGTGGCATGGTCACTACGCGAAATACTTCGAGGACGCGCGCTGTGCGCTGCTCGATGGCATCGGATACGGTTATGCGCAAATGCGCGATTCCGGATTCGCGTGGCCGGTGATCGATCTCCATGTGCGCTATGCGCAGCCCGCAGTCCTCGGCCAACGGATCATCGTGCGCGCCGAGCTCGTGGAATGGGAGCAGCGGCTCCGGATCGAGTATGTCATCTCCGACGCGGCGAGCGGAGCGCGGCTGAGCAAAGGGAGCACGACGCAGGTCGCGGTCAATATGGAGACGCAGGAGATGTGCTTCGTCTCGCCGCCGATCCTGTTCGAGAGACTCGGGCTGCCCGCCGCATGACGCGAACCGGGCTGCTCGCCGCAGCGCTGCTCGTCGTGGCCGCGCGAAGCCCGGCGCAAGACAGCGTGGCGCTCGCGCGGATCCAGCGGCAGCTCGCGTCGCCGCCCATTTTCTGCGGAACGTTCGAGCAGAGCAAGGCGCTGGTGGGGGTGAAGCAGCCGGTGAAGTCCTCCGGCCGGTTCTGCGTTTCCGCGGGGAAGGGAATCCTCTGGCGCACGCTTCGACCCTTCGCGACTTCGCTGCTGGTCACGCGCGATGGGATCACCGAGTCGCGCGCTGGCGAGGCACCGCAGCGGCTCTCGGCGCAGCAGGAGCCCGGTGTGCGCGCGATCAACGATCTGCTGTTCTCGCTGTTCGGCGGCGATCTGAGCCGGCTCGCCGCGAGCTTCGCGGTCTCCGCCAAGACGGACGGAGCGGATTGGAGCGCGACGCTCTCGCCGCGCACGGCGGGCATGCGCGCGACGATCGCGGGGATCGACCTGCAGGGCGGTTCATACGTGCGGCGCATCGCGCTTCACGATGCCGGGGGCGACGTGACGGTCATCGTCTTCTCCGGCATCGCGGCCGGTGCCGCGGCGATGCAACCGGAGGAGGCACGCGAGCTTGAGTAGCGCGTCCCCCGGTCCTCGACGCTGGCTCGCGTTGGGCTGGTTGGGGGTCGTCCTGCTCGCGCTCGCGCACGTGTTGTGGTTCTCGTTCATCGAGCGGCGTTCGCTCGAGACGAACATCCTCGCGCTCCTTCCAGCGCCGGAGCGCGATGTCGCGCTGCAGGAAGCGCTGAACAAGGTGTCCGCGCTCGGACAGTCACGCGTGATCGTACTCGTCGGCGCTCGCGATTGGGACGCGGCGCGACACGCGGCTGACGCGTATCGTCGAGTCATCAGCGCGCACCCGGCGTGGCTGCAGCTCGAGCACGCCGCCGACAGCGGCCGCAGCGAGGCGCTTGCCCCATGGTGGACGCATCGCGCGGGCTTGCTCACTGGCGCCGATCGGCGCGCGCTCGCGGAGCGTACGAGTAATGTTTGGGCGGCCGCGGCACTGAGCGATCTGTCGAGCCCGTTGGCCGTCGGGCGCATGGGCAATTGGCGCGATGATCCCTTCGGTCTCTTTCGCCGTTGGCTGCTCGCGCGCGCGCAGGAGACGCCGGCGCGGCCGGTGGACGGCGAACTGCAGGTAGTGGACAGCGGGATCTCCTACGCCGTGCTGCCGCTGCGGCTCACGGCCCCGTCGTTCGCCATCAGCGCGCAACGCGCCATCGTCCCGGTGCTCGACGCCGCGCGCGATTCGGCGCGCGCCGCGGCGCCCGGCATCCGCGTGATGACCGCCGGCGTGATCCTGTTCGGTCACGAGGCGGCTCAGACGGCGCAAAGGGAGATGGCGATCATCGGTTGGGGATCGATCGCCGGGATCCTGCTCCTGCTGTGGGTCACCTTCCGTTCCCTCGCGCCACTCGGGCTGGTCGCTCTGTCGCTCGCGGTCGGACTCGTGGGCGCGCTCTCCGTGAGCGGACTCGTCTTCGAGCGGATCCATTTGATCACGCTCGTGTTCGGCGCGAGCTTGCTCGGTGTCGCGCAGGACTACGGGGTGCTCTACTTCTCGCACCGGATCGGCGATGCGGGCAAGGGCGACGCGATGATGCGCGCGCTGCTGCCTGCGCTGCTCTTCGCGGTGGGCACGACCGCGCTCGGCTACCTCGGTCTCGCGTTGACGCCATTCCCAGGACTCCGCCAAATGGCGGTGTTCTCGATCGCGGGGTTGTTCTTCGCGTGGATCACCGTCGTGCTGTGGTTCCCGTGGCTCGATCGTCGGCCGCCGGGCGAGACGGCGGCGGCGCGGTGGCTCGGGCGCTCCATCGCGCGTTGGCCCTCCGCGCCGCGGCCGGGTTCGGTCGGGCGATCGTCGTGATCGGCGGCATCATCGTGATCGCCATCGGACTCTCACGCGTCACGTTCGACGATGACATTCGGCTGCTCGTGCACGCACCGGCCACGCTCGTCGATGAGCAGCGCGAGGTGGGACGCATTATGCGCGTCGCGGCGCCGGCGCAATTCCTGCTCATGCATGCTCCCGATGCTGAGACGCTTCTGGAGCGCGAAGAGGCGGTGCGCGTTCCGCTCGACAGCCTCGTCGCGAGCGGAGCGCTCGCGGGCTATAACGCCGTATCGCTGTGGGTACCATCGCACAAAGCTCAGGCGGCGAACCGGGCGCTCGCCAATGCGCGGCTATACCGTGTGGGCGGCGCGCTTGACCTGCTGTCGTCGCGTTTGGGAGAACGGCAGGTCGTGGGCCGACAACGTGCGGCGCGAGATCGCGGCCGCCAGCGGCGACGTCACGATCGATGCGTGGCTCGCGAGCCCGATCTCGGAAACGGGGCGGCATCGCTGGCTCGGGCGCATCGGCAATGACTGGGTGAGCGTGGTCGATCTCGAGGGAGTGAACGCCGCGAACGTCGCGCGATTGCGCGCGATCGCCCCCACGGTTCCCGGGGCGCAGTGGGTCGACAACGTCGCCGCGCAGTCTGCTCTGCTGGGGCGTTACCGGCGGCAGATGCTCGGCGTGGTCATCGTCAGCTTCGTGCTGCTATGGGGCGTGCTGCTGCCTCGCTACGGCCGCCGGGCGTGGCGCGTACTCGCGCCGACGGGGGCGGGGATCCTGTTCACAGTGGCGGTGCTCGGGATGATCGGGCAGCCGGTGCAACTGATGCACGTGCTGGCCCTGCTGCTCCTCCTCGGCATGGGCGTGGACTAC
>CAVSYH010000011.1:0-7325 GCA_963732065.1 uncultured Gemmatimonadaceae bacterium
TGCGCCCGCGAGCACCAGGGGATCGAGCAGGTCTTCGCTCGTGCCGCCTTCCTGGGCAAGCATCAGCGTAGCCCGCGCGAGCGCGATCCAGATCAGCTTCGCACCGGCCTTCTTGTTCTTCATCCTCCGAGAGCCCGCTTTCGTCACCCATCAGCTCCAGCTTGTCGTAGACCACCGACGTGAGCGTAATGTGCGGCCAGCGCTCGGTCTGCGCGGCGAGCGCGATCTGTGGTCCCTCGTGTTCTCTCCTTCGACGAGGCGACCAGGAAATCGGCGAGCTCGTCGCTCAGGACTTCCGGCGGCGGATCGTGATCGAACCGAGCCGGTGCCGGTGGAATCGCTGCGCGAGTTCCTTCATCAGGGAATTCGCCCGGATCAGTGGCGAACCCTTCGATGACGACCTGGGTGCGCGCGATGCCCAGCGAAATCGCGCGATTGTTCGCCATCGCGGCATCCGAGGCGCTTCATCACGCGTTCGACGGCCGCGACGAGTTGCGGATGGCCCGGCGGGTAAAACGCGTGCTTCTGCCCCGCGACGCCGAAGTCGAGGAGGAAATCGGTGACGTGCTTGTCGATCGAGCCGACGGCGGGGCGGCGCCCTGCAGGAGTGGTCGTGGGATGACTCACCGGATCGCTCGCGCGGGCGCTGGTTGGGCATTCTCACCATGCAACGGGAGGACGCACTGTGGCGGACGAAAGGCAACCGCCGAGGGGATAATAGGGTAAACGCGGCGCGGGGCAATGCTTAAGAGCAAGCAGGGGCATCGGCTGTGGGCTGTCGATTGTCGCGGGCGAACGAGCGCGCGACGAGGCAACTCTTGCGCGCGTATCTTCCTGTAAGTCACCCGACGGTGACAATGTATTGATTAGTCACTATACGGTGACTTATATTCCCGAGCATGCCACGGGACAGGGAAGCCACACGCGCGCGGATCTTGGCGGCGGCGGAGCAGTTGCTCACGCGACATGGTGTCGGCGCCGTGCGCATAAACGCCGTCGCCGCCGCGGCCGGCGTCGACAAGGTACTCATCTATCGTTATTTCGGTGGCCGCGCGCAGCTCATGCGCGCGCTCGCGCGCGAGCGGAGGCTATGGCCGGATGCGGACTCGCTGCGCAGCGCGGACGAGGCGGATGCGTCGCTCTCGCGAGAGCTGACCGCAATGCTGCTCAATGCCGCGCGCGAATTCGCGCGAGCCCGCTCGCTCGACGCGCAGTGGTGTGGAGTCTCTCGGAGAACGATGAGCTCGCGCGGGAGATCGCGGCGGCGCGCGCTGAACACGCCCGGGCGATCGTAGCCGCATTTCGCGAGCGTTACCGGCTGCCGGCGTTCGTCGACCTCGACGCGATCGTCGCGCTGCTGTCCGCCGCGATGACGCATTCCGCATTGCACGCCTCGCCCGGCGCATTGGTCGGCGCGCTGGGACCGCGGCACGACGATGAATGGCGCCGGCTCGAGCGCGCGCTCACGAATATCGTGAGCGCGTTGCTCGGCCCCGCCGATCAATAAGTCACTATTCGGTGACTTTACCGATCAGAACCCGTGCCGAATGGTCAACAAGAGTTGGCGCGGGGTCCCGGGACTTACGAACCCGCTCGCCTGCGTCTCGACGTACTTCTGGTCGAGGATGTTCTGCACGCCCACCGCACCGCTCCAGTCGCCGACCACCGGGAACACGCCGCGAATGTTGAGCAACGTGTAGGGAGAGGTGAGCATGCCCACCTGATTCACCGGCGTCCATGGACCGGTGTACGCCGCCCAGATCGAACCGGCGAACGCACCCTGCTGCAGGTCGAGCCCGAACTGCACGGTGGACTTGGCCACCTGGAACACCGGCGTCCCTGAGAGATCGGTGCCATCCTCCGTCACGAGATGCACGTAGTGCGCATCGTTCACGGTCGCATGCGCGAACACCGAGAGCCAACGCAGGACCCCGATGCGTCCGTCGAGCTCCACGCCTTGCTGCCGCGTCGTGCCGCCGGAGCTTGGCTGCAGTGTGATCGGGTCGACTGTCTGCTGATTGCTCACGTTGATGAGGAACAGCGCCACCGATCCCTCGAGGCGCTGCCCGGTATAGCGCACGCCTAACTCACCGGCGCGCTCGATCGCCGGCGGCAGCGACGGCGTGACGATCGCGCCATCGCTCGACCGGTAGCCGCCGTTGTACGAGACGTACGCGGAGAGCTTGCCGGTGAACCGGTAGATCGCGCTCAGCTTGGGCGACGCGACCCACTGGCCGTCGGTGGTCGTCGGACCGCCGCTTCGCTGCTTGGTACTGTAGTCGATCCAGTCGAGGCGGCCGCCGAGGCCGAGACTCAAGTCACGCGTCACATCCCAGTGCGCTTCGACGATCGGCGCGATGCCGGCATACAGCGCGCTCAGGTTGGCGGGCGTTTCATCGAACAGGAATATCGAGTCACGCACGCGGTCGGTCGTGTAGTAGCGCTGGTACTGCGCCTCCACTACGCGATAATCGAGCCCGACTTCCAAGTGCGTGGCGCCGAACTGTTTCGCCCAGCGCGTGGTGCCGCCCAGGCCGAATCGCTGGTCGAGTTCCTCGGTCTGCGACTGCACACCTTCGCCGATCCCTCCTTCCGGCGGGATCGTGAGGAAGATGTGCCACGTGCCGCCATGTGCGTACAGCGTCGACGTGAGCGTGCCGTCCCACGCCGGACGTTCCATTGAGAAACGCACCGTGCCGAAGCCTTCGTTGCCACCGTCGGTGGAGTTCGTGGCAGGGGTGAGGTCGCCCGCCTTGTACTGCGAGTCGCTGAGATATCCCGGCGAGTGCCACCCGCCGCCGTAGCCGCTCACCGCGAGCGTATACGTCTGCGGTCCTGGCACGAACCACTGTCTGGTGACCATCACATGGCCCAGTGCTTCCTGGCTGTTGTCGCGCCAGCCATCCGAGCGCTGCAGGTCGCCGGCGAACATCCAACCCCCGTCCGCGTCTTCGCTGCCGGTGAGCAGCTGCACGCGCGCATCGCCCCACGAACCCGCGCGCGCGCTCCACTCGGTGCCGAGGTTCGACGGCAGGGTGATGACGTTCATCGTGCCGCCCATGGCGAAATTCCCGGCCCAGGGCGACGCCGGACCTTTCGTGACGTCCACTTGTTTCACCGCTTCGGGGATGAGCGCGTTCCAGTCGGCGTAGCCCTCGGCGTGGCCGCTCACCGTCTCATTCAGCGGCACGCCGTCGATGAACGCGGCGTCATCGGTCGAGTGATCGGACGTGAATCCGCGTATGGCGGCATCCGAGGCGAAGCCGGGACCCTGACCCTGAAGATGGACCTCGACGCCCGCCGTTTGACGCACAATGTCCCACGCATCGGTGGCGGGCACGGTGCGGATCGCGTTCGGCAGGATGATCACGCTGCTCGCGGCATCGGCGCGCTGCGTGGGCGCGCCGACGACGCGGATCACCGGCATCGACGTCATATGGGTCGAATCGGTGGCGCGCGGTGCGCGCTGTCGGCGCGGCGGGTTTGCGCGGTATCGGGCTCCTGTGCGGCCGCGCGGGCGAGCCGGCACCGAGAATGAACGGGGCCAGCGCGAGCGCGTGGGCACGCGGGAAAGTGACATGCATGGATTCCCCCTCCGCAGGGGATTAGTGGACTTACAAGGATTACCGGGTGCTGCGAGAGCGCGAACGGCGTTACGCGTCGAGCGCGTGCGGAGGGCCGTTCGCGAAGGGAAGGCGCGTGTCGACGCGCGGGAGCGGGGTCGTCGCGAGTACGAGCGCGGCGGGCTCGAGATACCACCCGCGCGGCCGGGGCCACGGCGACGATCGCCGGGAGAGTGAAGACCGACGCGCAGGCGCATTGCTCGAGACAGCAGCATTGCTGATGCTGACCGTGCTCGTGACCACTGTGCCCGCCGTGGTGCGACATTCTCGCGGCCGCGGCGCAGTGGATCGTGCTGGGGGCAATGGTCGATCCCGGCCCGCTCCCCGAGGGAAGCGGACATCCAGAGAGCCAGGAGCGCGGCGCTGCCCGCGCGCATCCACGGACGGCGCATGGGACACAATTTAGACGCCGCCCGCATTGCGACAGCGTATCGCCCGCTCCAGACTTCCCGCATGATCGAAGTCGCCTCGCTCACGAAACGCTACGGCGAGTTCACCGCCGTGAACGATCTCTCGTTACCGTCGCGCCGGGCGAGGTGCTGGCTGTCGGCCCGAACGGCGCCGGCAAGACGACGACCCTGCGCTCGCTCGCCGGGATCATCACCCGCTGGCGGGCGATCCGATCGGCTCCTTCGACCTCGCGCGGCAGCCGGAGCGGGCCAAAGGGCTGTTGGCCTCATCCGGATGAACCGCGGCTCTTCGAGTACCTCACGGTCTAAGAACACCTCGGTTCATCGCGCGCATGTACCGGGTGGCCGATGCGGCGCACCATCCGACTGCTGACGAACTCGAACTCTCCAACAAGCGCGCCGCCTGCCCGCGAACTCTCGCGCGGCATGAAGCAGAGCTCGCCATCGCCTGCGGCCTGCTGCATTCCCCGGGTGATCTATTTCGACGAACCGCTCACGGGCCTGGATCCGTATGGCATCCGGAAGATGAGGACTCCATCCTGAAGCGCGCCCGCGACGGCGCGGCCATCATCATCAGCTCGCACCTGCTGCATCTGGTCCAGGAAATCTGCTCGCGCCTCCTGATCCAGCGCGGCGAGCTCGTGGCGATCGGCACGATCGCCAAGATCGTCGCGGGACAGCCGCAACTCGCGGGGCAGGGGCTCGAGGACATTCTCCCCGCACTCACCGGCGGCGGGCGCGACGGGTGAATCGTTCCGTCGGTGCGCTGCAGTTCCTTCTCACGCGCTCGCTCGCGAATCGCGTGCGCGTGGAGGTCCGTCGCGCGCGGTCGCCGCGCTACGCGATCGCGATCGTGCTCGGCGCCCTCTGGCTCTGGACGTTCCTCGGGAATGGCGTGCGCGACACCGGGGCCGTGCCCGTCGGTTTCGGGGACGTCGTCGAGAACGTATATGAGCTGCTGCTCGCGCTCACGACGGCGTGGCTCTGGATCTTCGGTGCCTCCGAGCCTGGCGCTTACCTTCAGCCGCTCGGAAGTCCAAATGCTCTTTCCGGCGCCGATAAGCCCGCCGCTCGCTCATCAACTACAAACTCGCGCAAGCACAGATCGCGATCCTGCTCAGCGTTTTGATCTGGAAGGTGCTGCTCTCGAGACAGGTGACCGGCATCCCGGTCCGGCACGCGTTCGCGCTGCGGATCCTCTTCACGACGCTCTATCTGCATCGCGTTGGCGCCTCGTTCGTGCGCGTGAGCGCGGCGCAACATGGCCGCACGGGTCTGCGCCGCAATTGGCTGCCGCTCACGATCGCGGCCACCGCGATCGGCGCCACCGTGTACGCGGTGATCGAGGCGCTGCCCTCGCTCAGCTCGGCGCTCGTGACCGGCACCATGGGCACCGCCCTCTTGTCGCTGCGGAATACGCCCGTGATCCGGACGGTGCTCTGGCCCTTCCACGCGCTCATTGGACCCGTGTTCGCGCGCACGCCCGCCGAGTGGGCCGGCGGGATCGGTTGGTCGCTGCTGCTCCTCGTCGCGACCTATATCTGGGTGATCCGCGCCGGTGTCGCCTTCGAGGAAGCGGCGATGCAACGCTCGGAGCGGGTCGCCGCGCAGGGGGCGGCACGCCGGCGTCGCGGAGATGTAGCGTTGCGCGCGAAGCGGATCTGGCTGCCGCTCGCGCCCGCGGGCGGCCGCCACCGCGCTCGTGTGGAAGGTGGTGGTGTCGTCCAGCGTCTCGTGTCGCGCACGAGGACGGTGATCCTCTCGCTCGTCATCGGCGGATCGCCCTCTGGATGCCCGGCATCGAATTCGGGGCCGCGCTCGTCGGCGCGGTCATGCTCGCGGGCGCCATCCTGCTCGTGATTCGGCCCGCTCTATGTGCGCACCGACCTGCAGCAGGACATGCTCATGCTCGCGCTCTTGCGAAGGTATCCGCTGAGCGGCCGATCGATCGTCGCGGCGGAAATCGCGGGAACGGTGGCCCTGCTGAATATGATGCAGGCGATCTGCCTCGCCGTCGGAATGGCCGCGATCACCCCGTGGGCCAGCCAGTGGGCGGAAGCCGGGAGCGCGACGCGCGTCGCAACGCGATCCCCATTCTCATCGCGAGCGTCCTGATGCCCCGCGGTGACCGCGCTGCGCGTCGCGGTCGCAATGCGTGGGCGGTGCTCCTGCCGGGCTGGGTGCACCTCGGCCCGGGCCGATCGGCGGTATCGAATCGTCGGCCAGAATGTGGTGAGCGTGGGCGGTTCGCTTCATGGCGCACCTGCTCCTGCTCTGGCGCCGGCGATCACGGTGCGCCTTTCGTCATCGGTCGTGCTCACTCCCCATCGCGGGCAGCTTGGGCTGCCCACCCCGCGGCCATCGTGGCGACCGCGGTCGCTGCCGGGGAACTCTGGTTCCTCATGGGATGGCTCGGCGACGTGCTCGCGCGAACAGAGCCGTCGGCGGTGAAGACCGCCGCGGCTTGAGCCCTCTTCACGTGCTACTTCGCGGTGACGATGTCCGCCTCGAGCGTGCGGATGATCGCGAGGACCTGGTTTCTTCTCGGTCGCGGCCAATATGGTAGTAGTCCATCGCCGCGTTCATCTCCGATACCTCGGCCTGCCCGCACCCCACCGGCGTGATGTGCAGATCCTTCTGCGCGTCCTTCATGCTCCGAGACCACAGGTAGAATCCAGGGGCCACCGGACGCCTGGCAAAGCTGATCCACGATCCCCTGCCGGATCAAATTCCCCTGGTGCGGCGTCAGCCCCGCGAAGAACGGTGCCGTGATCGTGTCCTTCCCCATGCGCGCAATCGAGTCTTCCACCAGCCGCGGCGATCGCGTCGTAGCCGCCGAGCCGGACATACGGTGGAACTCGGCTCGGGGGTACTCGGAGAGGACGCGGCGGGGACGCGCATCCGGCCGCTGCGATCGCGGCGCCAACGGACAGACTGAACACGAGGGCACGAGCGAGCTGACTGGATCGGGTCATTCGTGAACGCTCCGCTCGCGCACTTGCTCGGAAGTGAGGCCGTAAATCGGCGGCGTCGTCACTCCGAGCATGCCGAGCATTGGATCCCGTTGTCCGCGGTGGCGACTCGATTTCAATATGTAGAAAGATGTGCGTTGCGAGCGCGACGGCCAGTGGCTGCGGTGATTGCGTCGCATGGGCCGTGCCCGTAACGTCCATCGTCCATCGGCCACCGGCCATCGGAAGAGCCACGCGAACCCAACCAGGGCGCATTGTGAAAAATCGTATCTCGACGGCGGCGGTCATCGCGCTGCTCTCTTTCGGTGCGTCATCGCATG
>CAVSYH010000012.1:0-17575 GCA_963732065.1 uncultured Gemmatimonadaceae bacterium
CCCTTGTCGTCGATCGCGCCGCGGCCATAGAGGAAACCGTCCTTGATCTCGGCGGCGAAGGGTCGACCGTCCAGTGCGCGCGCTCGATGCCCACGACATCCATGTGCCCCATGAGGATCACCGGCCTGCTTCGCGCCGTTCCCTTTGAGCCGCGCGACGAACGCGGCGCGCCCGGGCGCCGGCTCGAAGAGATGCGTCTCGATCCCTTCGGCCTTGAGCACGCTGTCGAGGTATTTCGCCACCGGCATCTCATTGCCCGGCGGGTTCGACGTGTTCATGCGGATCATGGTCTGGAGATGCCGCAGCGGTCTCGTCGCGCGCGGCGTTCCAGTCGGGCGTCTGTGCGTTCACGGCGGTCGCGATGAATGTGGCGGCGAAAGCGATTCGAGTGATCAGCAACGTGGGTTCTCCCTGGGAGGATCGATCACGGGATGGTTCCGCGGACAAGGATCGTCATCGTAGAGCCTGCGACGGCGTCCCATCGCAGCGTGCCGCGAACGCCCGGCGGATTCACGAACGCGCTCGCGAGATTGTAGCCCCCTGCCACCTGCATCTGGAGCCCGCACCCCCACGCGTTCGCCATGCTCGGATCGGGAGCGCGGCCGGAGACGCCACTCACGGCGACTGGAACCGTGAGCGTGCCCGAGTAGCCGCCGCCGGTGAGCGGCACGGTCACGGTATCCACGCCGATCGCCGTCGCGGAGCTGAACACATCGCAGATCACGACGAGACGCGTGACCTCCGGCGGAACGTTCGACACGTGGACGGGCACGTTGAACGTGAACGACGGAGTGCCCGGCGTTCCCTGCGGCGGTGCGGCGAACGACGCCAGGCCGACGACCAGCAGTGCGATGAGCGAGCGCATATCGTATCCTCGCGTTGGGTCAGGGATGCGGCGTGATGAGGAGCTTGAGCGAGTCGGTGCGGATCGTGCGCGGTTTGAACGGCGGCGGCGGCGCAGCGGCTCCCGGCTTGACGAGCGCGAGCTGCACATGGGGAGTCGTGATCGTGTGCGGTGTGAACGCGACAACAGCTGCGCGGCTTCGCGCTGAAGACGAGCTGAAGCGCCGGCGTGCTGATCGCCACCGGATACTTTCGCGCGGACGATTTCGCGGGCGCCGTCGTTTTCGC
This sequence comes from uncultured Gemmatimonadaceae bacterium, assembly GCA_963732065.1. Taxonomy (GTDB): domain Bacteria; phylum Gemmatimonadota; class Gemmatimonadetes; order Gemmatimonadales; family Gemmatimonadaceae; genus DATKOH01. The sequence continues at coordinate 1,132 of CAVSYH010000012.1, forward strand.
CGCCGTGTTGGGCGCCGGAACTGTCACCGGCTTCACGGGCGACGCGACAGTGGGTGCGGCGACCTTCGGCTGCTGCGCCGGCGCGGCTCGCGCGAGCAACGGCAAGGCTCAGCGCGAGTGTGAGCGGAAGTGCGATGCGCATTCGGCCTCCAGTGCAGTGCGCGACCGAACTTATTGGTGCGCGCCGGTGGCGGCAACCGCGCCGGCGCGCGCTTCGGCGAGTGCAGGGAGATCGGGATCCGCTTCGTGCCAGATCGCCACGAGTGTCTTGTATGCCTGCGCGGCCGTTGAACCATCTCCCGCGGCCTTCGCCGAGCGCGCGAGGCCGAGCAACGCCGGCGTGCGCCGCGGCGCGCGGATGAGCGCGAAGCGGAACGCGATCATCGCATCCTTGGCTTCCCAGCGGCGAGAAGCAGTTCGCCGAGCAATTCCTAAGACGGCTGATCGATCGAAGGCGGCCCGAACGCAGCGGCCGTACTATCCTCGACCGCGACGGCGCGGCGAATGAGCGCGATCCCCGAATCCTGCGCGCCGCTCTTCACAGCGATGAGCCCCTGGAGCTGGAGGCGCATTGCGCGCACATCCTTCTGGAATTCCACCGTCTCGGGATCGGAGCTGTTCTCGAGCGCGAGCGCGGCGTCGAAGAGGTCAGCGGCGCTGTCATACGCCGCGAGCGCCGTGCGTGCGGTGGCGACGTCGCCGCGCTGCGCGGCCATGTACCCGCGGGTGAACTGGTACTCCATGATCGTCGCCGGGTCCTTTGCCCGGATCGATCGACCAGCGCGTCACGTCGCTGTTCCACTGCGCCGCGTCCAGAACGTGGCGCGACCACATCGACACGAACAATGCGCGCAGCGAATTGTCGGGATCGGTCGTCGCGCGCGGTTCCCCTTCCGGACCCATCGCGTCGGTGCGACAGGCCTGCACCATTTTCTGCGATGCGCCGAGGCGTCCCTGCATGCCGTAGCCGTAGGCGAGCCAGCTCGGGTAATGGCCGCACGCGGCCGGTGGCCGCCCACGCGATTTGCGAATGGAGTCCACCACGCGGAGCGCGATCTCGTTCTGGCTGACCACCTCATTCCACATGCCCATTGCGAGGAAGATGTGCGTGGTCATGTGCTGCGAGTGGCCGGCGTCGGGCGCGATCACCGAGAGCGCGAGCGCAGCGGTAAGCGCGTCGGGCGCGTGCTCCGGATCGTCCATGGAATGGATCCAGTAGTGCGCCGCGCCCGGATGCTTCGGATTCCGTGCGAACACGCTCTCGGCGAGCACTCCCGCCTCGAGGTACGTCGGCACGTTACGCACACCCTGGCTCAATCCGAGCAGCGAGAGCGCGTAGAACGCGCGCGCCTCGTCGTCGGCCGGATACGCGAGGAGCAGCTGGTGCATCGCGCCAGAGTAGAGCGTGTCGCGCTTCGCCTTCGGTCCATCGCCGTACAGAGTCTCCACCGCGGCGAGATACATGGCCTCGCGCTTGGTAGCGGCCTTCGACTGCCTCGCGGCGGCGTTCGGCCCGAGCCGGAGCAGTACCGCGCGCGCACCGGCGACGTTCTGCTCGTTCCATACGGGGTGCGTGTACGTCATCGCCTCGCCCCAGTAGGCCATCGCGAAGTTGGGATCGAGCGTCTGCGCCTCGCGAAAACTCGCGGCGGCATCGGGATACTCGAAGATGTGCAGCAGCAGCACGCCGCGAATGAATGCCGTTTGCGCGGCGGCGTTCTTCGTGGAGGTCGGGAAGGTGATCGTGCCGAGTCCCTTGATCGTCTGGGGCGCGGGCGATTGTGCGGCGAGCGTCCCGCTCCACAATGCGAGCATCACGAAGATCAGCTTCCGCATGAGCGTCTTCCTTGACAACGAGGGGCCCGCGGTGCGTCGTTACTCCGAGTCACACTCCAATCTGCAGAGGATACCTCGCATGCGCATCAAGAGCGCGATTCGTGCTGCTCGCATTCGCACCTGCACTCGCGTGCCGCGCCGTGGCGGTGGGGAGCATCATCTCCTACAACGTCCACAAGACGAATGCGGAGCGCCAGCAGTTCATGGCGCAACTTCAGCAGACGAACGCGGACCGCGAATCGAAAGGGCTTCCGCCGCTCACGTGGTGTTCGCAGGCGTATCACTTCGACGTCGGCTGGGCCGAAAGCGACCCGCAGTGCGAGAAGCTCATCGAACTCTATGAGAAGGGCGACAAGACCGCGCTCGACAGCGTCGTGGGCACGGCGCCGAAGCCGGATACGACGAAGATGAATCCCTAGCGGATCAGACCGCCGAGAGGAGCGATTCCACCTTCCGCGCCAGCGGATCGAACGAAAGCCCCTTCCCCGCGACGCGCGTCGCGAGTTCGTGCGCCAGTTCGCGCTGGCCTTCGGCGTAGAGGCTACCGACGATCCACGGCCCGGCCTTCGGATTCCGGTACCAGTCCTCGTTGAATCTCTCGACGAGCGATTCCCCGATCACGGACTGCAGCTGCCACGCGCGCAGGTATCGCGCCGCGTAGAATCGCGGGTCCACATCCACGAACGCGTCGGCGGGATCGTAGCGGAACGACGTCGCTCCCGTGAGGATCTGCACGTAGAGATCGGGCAGCGCATTCCACGCGTGCTCGCCGCCGTGCAATTCCATTTCGTATAGCAGCTTGCCGCAATAGCGCCGCAGGAACTGCAGCTCCTCGAATCCCGCGGCGCGCTCGAATGCCGGCAGCTCCTTCTTCGTGAGCGACGTGTAGCGCAGCAGCCAGCCGGCGTTCTGCATCAAGTGATCGAAGAGCATCGCGTAGCTCTCGGTCACTGAATTGTCGCCCAGCCAGCGATACTCGAATGGATAGTCGGCGCGCATGTAGCCGAAATGCAGCGCGTGCCCCAGTTCGTGCATGAAGGTCGCGTAGTCGGTCTGCCCGCCGTGCGGCCGCATCACGAGGTAGACCTCCTCGGGGATCCGCACCGGCGCACAGAACGCGCGCGATCGCTTCCCCTCGCGGTCGCCCGTATCGAACACGACGCGACCGCCGGCCACGGCGTCGATGCCCATCTCCTGCATGTTGCGGCGCGCGGCGCTCTCGAGGCCCGTGCCCGGGAAGAACTCGTCGAACTCCGGCACGCGCATGAGCGCGAATGCATCCGCGCGCACGGCCTCGCTGATCTTGATCCCGAGCTTATCGCGCACCCGCTCGCGCACGGTGTCGTCCCACATCGCCTGCGTGTCGCGCAGGAACTTCGCGCACTGTGCAGCCAATTCCGCGATATCCACGCCGGACAGAGTCACGAACGTGCTCACATAGTTCGATCCGATGCCCAGCTTCGCCGTGAGTTCCGTCTCGCGCTGGAAATGCTCGAGGCGCATCGGCGCGAGTTCCTTCGACACGATCGCCGATCGCGCGCGATCGAGGCTCAGTCGGTCTCTCGCGGTCCATGGTGTTCGCGATGTCGATCGCCAGCTGCTGGTACGGCACCACGCGCCCATCGGGCAGCGTCACGGCCGCGCTCGACTCCCATGCGATCTCGCGCTCGTCCAGCGCCGCGAGCTCGCGCGAAACCATCCCCTCCACCTGCCAATCGAGCAGCAGGCGCGCCCCACGCTTCTCTTCACTGCCCTCGGCCGCGCCGGCGAACGCCTCGCGCACCTGAGCGAGCGCTTCATCGCCCAACACTCGAGGGTACTTGGCGTAGATCGGCTGCAGCTCTGCCGTGCCCTTGAGCCCTGCCCCGTTCTCATAGAACTCACGCGACAGCGCCACGCTCATTGCCTCGCCATCTCGGCGGAGGCGGTCCAACTCGCTGGCACTCACTTCGTGAGCCGATCCAGGATGATCGTGCGCAACTCGTCCGCGGGGACGCGCTCCTGTTTCAATGAATCGCGCTCCCGGATGGTCACCGTGCCATCCTTCGTGGAATCGCCGTCCACGGTGATGCACCAGGGCGTACCCGACTTCATCCTGGCGACGGTACCGCCGCCCGATCGCGCCGCTCTCGTCGTAGAACACCGGGAAGTGCGGACGCAGCTCCTTCGCCAGCTTCTCCGCCATCTCCGGCATGCCGTCCTTCTTCACGAGCGGGAAGATCCCCGCCTTGATCGGCGCGAGCGACGGGTGGATGCCGAGCACGGTGCGGCCCTCCTCCTCGCCTTCGACCTTCTCCTCGCGATACGCGTTCACGAGCACCGCGAGCGTCGTGCGATCGGCGCCGACACTCGTCTCGACCACATACGGAGTGAAGCGCCGGTTGTTCGGCTGGTCGAAGTACTCGAGCTTCTTCCCCGAGAGATTCTGGTGCGCGGTGAGATCGAAATCACCGCGATTGTGCACGCCTTCGATCTCCTGGAATCCCAGCGTGCCGCCGAAATCGAACTGCACGTCGAACGCCGCGCGCGCATAGTGCGCTAGCTCGTGCTTCTCGTGCTGATGGAACATCAGCCGCTCCGGCGCGAGGCCGAGTTCCTGGTGCCATTTCATCCGCTCGGCCTTCCAAAACTCGAACCACGTCATGTCGGTGCCCGGCTCGACGAAGAACTGCATCTCCATCTGCTCGAACTCGCGCGTGCGGAAGATGAAATTCCCGGGCGTGATCTCGTTGCGGAACGCCTTGCCGATCTGCGCGATCCCGAACGGCACCTTCTGTCGCGTGGCCTGCTGCACGTTCAGGAAATTCACGTAGATCCCCTGCGCCGTCTCGGGGCGCAGATACACCACGGCCGCGGTGTCCTCCACCGGGCCCATGAACGTCTTGAACATCAGGTTGAACAGCCGCGGCGCTCCGAGCGACCCTTGGTGCCGCAACTCGGGCACTGCGCGTCGGGTTCGCCGGGCGTGCCCTTGATCTTCGGATCGTCGGCGCGGAAGCGCTTCTTGCACTGTCGGCATTCCACGAGCGGGTCGACGAAGCCGCTCACGTGGCCGCTCGCTTCCCACACCTTGGGATTCATGAGGATCGCCGCGTCGAGCCCTTCAATGTCGTCGCGTGCACGCACCATCGCGTTCCACCAGCGGTCCTTGATGTTCTTCTTGAGTTCGACGCCGAGCGGACCGTAGTCCCAGACGCTTCCCGTGCCGCCGTAGATCTCGGAACTCTGGAAGATGAAACCGCGTCGCTTGCACAGCGACACGAGCTTCTCCATGACATCAGGATACTTGGTGTCGGCCATTGATCGTTCGCTAATGAGAGTGCGCGTGCGCGAGTCGCGCCGCGATGAGGTCGCCGTGATGCCGGCCGTTCTCGATGAACGTGCTGTTCGCCTTGATGCCCGACGTGAGCACGCCGGCGATGAACACTCCGGGCACGTTCGTTTCCATCGTGGCGGGATCGTGCTGCGGAACGCCCGTCTCCGCATCGATCGGCACGCCGAGTTGCTCGAGCAGAGTGGTATTCGGTTCGAAGCCGATCATGAGGTACACATGCCGCGCCGGCAACCGTTCAGTACCCTGCGGCCCCGCGATCACGACGTGCTCCGCCTCGATGCTCGTGACGCGCGCATTCGAATCGCGTCTGAATGGACCCATCCGCAATTCGCGCCGTGATGTCGGGCAGCACCCACGGCTTCACGTTCGTACCGAGCGCCTCGTGGTAATGCACGATCGTCACGCGCGCTCCGCCGCGCTGGAGCAGCAGCGCCGCCTCCACCGCTGAGTTCGCGCCGCCCACGACCACGACGTCCTGATCGAACGCCGCGTGCCCTTCACGGTAGAAATGCATGACGTGCGCGCGATCTTCGCCGGGGACACCAAGCCGCACAGGGCGGCCGAAATATCCGGTCGCGATCACCACGGCGGCCGCGCGCTCGGCGTGCGTCGCACCGCCAAGCGTGCGCGTGCGCAATGTGAATGCGCCGCCGTCCTGTTCGACGCGCTCCACGGTCTCGTACTGCCGCAGCTCGAGCGAGAATCGCGCCGCGACGCTGCGATAGTACGCCGAGCCTTCATGCCGGGTAGGCCTCTCGCCGGCGCTCACGAACGGCACGCCGCCGATCTCGAGCTTCTCCGGCGTCGAGAAGAAGATCAGATCCGTGGGATATCCGTAGATCCCGCTCACGATGCACGACGCGTCGAAGGTCACCGCGTGCAGTCCCGCGCGCTCGGCCGCGATCGCCGCCGCGAGGCCGCACGGCCCAGCGCCTACGATCGCGACGTCGATCATCACTCGACGCCGATGATCTGGTCGCGGTTGCGTGCCCACGCTCACGTACGTGATGGGCGTCGCGGCGAGTTCGCGTATCCGGTCGAGATATTTGCGCGCGGCTGGCGGCAGGTCGGCCATCTTGCGCGCGCCGGCCGTGGATTTCTTCCATCCGTCGAACCATTCGTACACCGGCTTCGCGCCCTCGAGCATCGGTGAGATCGCCGGGGAATTCCTCGTGTCGCTCGCCTCGCCACCTCGTACCCGGTGCAGATCGCGAGTTTGTCGAGCGTGTCGAGCACGTCGAGCTTGGTGACGGCGAGACCCGTGAGTCCGTTCACGCGCGCGGCGTAGCGCACGACCACCGCGTCGAACCAGCCGCAGCGGCGCGGACGGCCGGTGGTCGCGCCGAACTCGTTGCCGAGTTTGCGCACCTGGCTCGCGAGCGGCTCGTCGAATTCGGTGGGGAGCGGGCCGTTGCCCACGCGCGTCGTGTACGCCTTCACGACGCCGAGCACCGCGTCGAGCGAGCGCGGCGCGATGCCCACGCCGATCGCCGCGCCGCCGCTCGTGGTGCTGCTCGACGTGACGAACGGATACGTGCCGTGATCGACATCGAGCAGCGAGCCCTGCGCGCCCTCGAGCAGCACGGCCGCGCCCGACTTCTGCGCGCGGCTGCACCGCGAGCCCGACGTCGTCGGCGAGCGGCGAGCAGCCGCGGCGCGAGGCGCTCGAGCATCTCCACGTGTCTCATCGATGCTCGCGCGCATTGGCGCTGCCGAACGCCGCGAGCTGCGCGTTCGCGTGCGCGATGCCGCGCTCGACCAGCTCGCGCAGCTGTTCGGGATGGCGCAGGTCGAGCACGCGCACACCGCGGCGCGCGATCTTGTCCTCGTACGCCGGACCGATGCCGCGGCCGGTGGTGCCGATCGCCTTGCTCGCGGCGCTCTCGCCGTCCACGAGCTTGTGGTACGGGAGCACGAGATGCGCGCGGTCGCTCACGTACAGGCGGCCCTCGACATCCACGCCGTCGGCGACGAGTTCGTCGATCTCGGTGAACAGCGTCTCGGGATCGAGCACGACGCCGTTCCCGATCGCGCAGCGCACGCCGGGATGCAGGATGCCGCTCGGGATCTGGTGGAGCACGAACTGGCGGTCACCGATCTGCACGGTGTGCCCGGCGTTCGCGCCGCCCTGGTAGCGCACGACCCAGTCCGCGCGCTCGGCGAGCACGTCGACGAGTTTGCCCTTCCCTTCGTCGCCCCACTGCGCGCCGACCACGACGACGGTGCGAGTTTTCTTGTCGAACATCGGAGTCCCGGCTGGCGCGAAAAAAAGGGCCCACGCTGGTGTGCGTGGGTGCCTCGCTAAAGTTCGTCTTGGCGAGTGGTTGAGTCAACTACGCATCATCGTGGCGTGGTCGCGAGCGAGGCATCGGCTCCGCCGCCCTCACGTGTCGCCTTGAGCCTCGCGATACGGCCGCGAGGCTCTCGCGACGCGCGGGGGCGGCTCTGCCAATGCCTCGCTCGCTCCCGATCTGGATCTGGGTTGGGCTTCCTTCTCGCCGAGCCGAGCTAGGCTCGCTGCCGGGTCTTAGAAGCTCGAGTGGTACACTATGGCGCCGATCACCCAGGCGGCGATGGCGACGGCGGCGGCGATCTTGAGGGCGACGGCGGTGATGCGGCCCATCACGGCGCCCTTCGCGGCGCGGGTGGCGTGCTCTACGGCGCGGCCCAGCGACAATTCCGCGAGCCATGCGCCGAGGAAAGCTCCGAGGAACGCGCCGATCAGGCTGCCGGCGATCGGGACTGGGACGCCGGCGAGTGCACCGACCAGTGAGCCGCCGAGGGCCCACCACGCGCCGCGGGAGGATCCGCCGGCGCGCTTGGTCGCGCGCGCGGTCACGATGAATTCGGCGAGCTCGGCGATCACCGCGATCGCGACCACGCCGCCGAGCGTGTAGGGGCCGATCGCGCCTTGCGGGCCGAGCCAGAAGTAGGCGCCCGTCGCGGCGACCATCAGCCAGAGCCCGGGCAGGCCGAACGGCAGGAATACGAGGCCGACAGCGAAGGCGAGGATCAGGAGGAACAGCGCCATGCTATTTCGTGATGAGCTTGACGATCTGCGCCCGTGCATTCCCGTCCACATCGCGCAGCGGACTCCGCACGTTTCCACCCTTGAGCCCGATCGCGTTCATCGCAGCCTTCACGCCCGCCGGGCCGAACGCGCCAACAATGTCGCGGCCCAACGGCAGCAACCGCGCCTGCGCGCCGATGCTCGCGGCGAGATCGCCGCGCGCGTGCGCGTCGAACAATTCCACCGCCCGCGCGGCGGCGAAGCACGCGACGCCCAGGATTCCTCCCTTCGCGCCGAGATCGAGGCTCGCGAGGAACTGCTGCGCGCTCCCCGTCACCACGGTGAACGACGGCTTCTGGCTCGCGATGTACGCGCGAATGGAATCGAGCTCGCCCGAGCTGTCCTTGATCCCCGAAATGTTGCCGTGCGCCGACAGACGCTCCACCATCGCCGGCGACAGCGCGAGATGCGCGTACTTCGGGATGTTGTACAGGATCACGGGCACGAAACTTCCATCCGCCACGCGGCGATAGTGCGCTTCGAGCGCCGCGTCGGTCATCGACGTCGCGTAATAGTGCGGCGCGACCACGATCACCGCGTCCGCCCCGCGCGCCGCTGCCTCACGCGCGCGCCGGATGGTCATGCGCGTCGATTCACCGCCGACGCCGGCGATCACCCATTTCTCGGCGGGCACCACGGCGCGCGCGAGTTCCACGATGCGCGTCCGCTCGTCCTCGTCGAGGAGTGCAGCTTCGCCCGTGCTGCCCGCGGTGACCACGCCACTCACGCCGCTCGCGAGATGCGCTTTCACATTTGCGGTGAACCCCGCCTCATCGAGATCCCCGTTCTCGAGGAACGGAGTCACTTCGGGCACAAGCACTCCCCCGATGGCCGATGGCCGAGGCACGATGGCCGCGCTCACTCAGTACCCCGCCTGCTTATCGACCACATTCCGCATCGCTTCTCCCTTGTCATACGCCCGCCAATTCCCGACGACCAACTCCGCCTCACGGTCCCAGAACCGGTTCGTCACTCCCGACACATGCGGCGTGAGGATCACGCTGCGCAGGTCCCACAGGGGACTGTCCGTGGGCAACGGCTCCTTGTCGAACACATCGAGCACCGCGCCGCGCAGCGCGCCGCTCTTCACGCGCGCCACGAGCGCCGCTTCATCCAGCAGCGCTCCGCGCGCGACGTTCACCACGATCGCATTCTTCGGCAGACGATCCAGCTCCGCCGCGCCCACCATGGCTCGCGTCTCCGCCGTCGCCGGCGCGCAAATGGCGAGGATGTCTGTCTCGGGCAACAACGCCTTCCATTCGCCCGGCCCCACGATGCGCTCGAATCCATCAGGCGTACCAAGCGCCACTCGCCTCCTCACGCCCGTGCATCGCACTCCTAGCGCCGAGAGCCGAGCGCCTAGCGCCCGCCCCAACCCGCCGGAACCGATCACGAGCGCCCGCAGCCCCCCCGCCTCGCGCACCACGCTCGTCCCGCTCAAGAACGCATCGCGCTTCCACTCGCGACTCCGCTGCAGCTCCATCGCGATATCGAGCCCGCGCACGAGCGCGAGCACGCCCGCCACCGCATGCTCGGCGATCGGGATCGCATGGATCCCCGCCGAGTTCGTGAGGATCACATCGCTCGCTTTCATCTCGGGAAAGAGCATGCTCCCCACCCCCGCCGCGGCGCTGTGCACCCATTTCAATTTCTTCGCGGCGTCGAACAGCGGTTTCGAGATGCCGAACCCGAAATACGCCTCCGCCTCCGCGATCGCCGCCAGCGATTCCGCACTCGGCGGCGTGCCGCCATCGCCATCGCTCACCGTGGGCGCCTTCACCATGCGCAGCGTCCAGCCGGCCGGCACCGACGCGCTCAGTCGCGCCTCGGCCTCCGGGGTGATCGCCCACTGCCCGTGTTGTGCACGCACATCCGCCACCATGAGCCGCGCCATGCTACTCGAACTGAACGCTGAGCACGTCGGCGCGTTCGAGGAGCCGCGCGGTGGCGACATCGAATTGCTTCGCGGGACCGGACACTCTCAGTTCGAATGTGGTGTCGCTCTCGTGCTCATACGGTTTGCACGCCACCACTTGGAGCCCGGTGGCGCGGAGCTCGTTCACGATCTTCTCTTGATCCGTGCCACGCTTCGCCCGGATCGTGGCGCCTACGGTGCGGCTGCGCGCGAGGATCCGCCGCTCCACGCGCCGCAATCCCTCGAGCACGAGCAACACGAGCACGGTGCCGCCCGTGGCCTCCACGTACCAGCCCGCGCCCACGAGCATGCCGATCGCCGCGACCACCCAGATCGTGGCCGCCGTCGTGAGACCCACCACCGCGCCGCGCGCTTGCAGGATGCTCCCCGCGCCCAGGAAGCCGATGCCGGTAACGATCTGCGCCGCGATGCGCCCGCCGTCGCCGTTGGGCGCCCCGTTCGCGCCGAAGCTGATGTGCATCGACAGGTCGGTCAGCATCGCCGAGCCCATGCAGATCAGGATGTTGGTGCGCAACCCTGCGGGCTTCCCCGAGAGTTCACGCTCGAGTCCGACGGCGCCACCGAGGATGACGGCCACAGCGAGGGGAAGCAGCAGGTTGAGATGCACGCTCAGGAAGCTTTCCATGTCAGGCGAGCCCCATGATCGATTTCACCTCGCGCAGCGTCTCGCGCGCGATCTTCCCCGCGCGCGCCGCGCCATCGGCCAGGATGTCCGTCACGCGCTTCGGGATTCGCCTCGAAGGCTCTCGCGCGCTCACGCACCGGCGCGAACTCCCGCTCCATCGAGGCCGCGAGCACCTGCTTGCAATCAATGCAGCCCCAGCCCGCGGTCGTGCACTGCTTCACGACGTTGGCCACGGTCGGCGCATCGCTGAATGCCTTGTGCAAGGTGATAGATGCCGCACACCTCCGGCGTGCCCGGATCGGTCTTGCCGCACGCGCGCCGGATCGGTGACCGCCGGCCGCAGCTTGGCCCAGATCTCGTCCTTGCTCTCGAGGATCCCGATCGCGTTGCCGAGCGACTTCGACATCTTCGCCTGGCCGTCGAGCCCCATGATGCGGCGCGTGGCCGTGAGCAGCGGCTTCGGCTCGGGAAAGAAGTCTACGCCGAACTTCTGGTTCCAGCGCCGCGCGATCTCGCGCGAGAGTTCGAGATGCTGCACCTGATCCTCGCCCACCGGCACCTGGTCGGCGCGATAGAGCAGAATGTCGGCCGCCTGCAGCACCGGATAGTTCAGGATCCCCGCCGGCACGCTCTCCTGCCGGCTGGCCTTGTCCTTGTACTGCGTCTGCCGCTCGAGTTCGCCCAGCGGCGTCACGGTATTGAAGATCCACGCGAGTTCGGTGTGCTCGGGCACCATCGACTGCACGAACAAGGTACATTTCTCCGGGTCGACGCCGGCCGCGAGCAGCGAAATGGCCATGTCGCGCGTGCGCTTCCTGAGGTCGGCCGGTTCGTACGCGCCGGTGATCGCGTGATAGTCGACGATGCAATAGATGCACTCGAGGCGCGACTGGAGTTCCACCCAGTTCTTGACGGCGCCAAGGTAATTCCCGATGTGCAGTTCGCCCGACGGCTGGATGCCGCTGAAGACTCTCGACATTACAGCAAACCTACGAGCGCGGAAAACGTGAAGCAAGCAGAACTCGCGAATGACGAGCGCATCCTGAGCGTGATCGTCGGACGCCGCCGCCGAGGCGGCGCGCGGGATCGCCGCGCGCGCGGGCGAGCTGGCCACGCTCGAGGTGCGCACGAAGAACGCGAGCGATTTCGTTTCCGATGTGGACGTCGAGACGGAGACGCTCATCCGCGCGCGCCTCTCGGCGGCGTTCCCCGCGGCGTACATCATGGGCGAGGAACTCTCGCCCGGCGCGGCGCCGAGCGCCGGCCTCGTATTCGCGGTGGATCCGCTCGACGGCACCACGAACTTCCTGCACGGCTATCCCGAGTACGCCGTGTCGATCTGCGCGGCGGTGAACGGCGAGCTCGCGGCCGGCCGTGGTGCACAATGCCGCCATCGGCGAAGTGTTCACCGCGCGCCGCGGCGCCGGCGCGTTCCGCAACGGCACGCGCATCTCCCGTCTCGAATACCACCGACCCGACCCGCGCGCTGATCGGCACCGGATTCCCCTTCCGCGCGGTCGCCGTGCTCAACGAGTACCTGAGCGAGTTCTACGCGGTGGCGCGCGCGACCGCGGGCATCCGCCGCGCCGGCGCCGCCTCGCTCGATCTGTGCGACGTGGCCTGCGGACGCTTCGACGCCTTCTGGGAGCCGCTGCTCTCCCCCTGGGATTTCGCGGCGGGCGCGCTGCTCGTGCGCGAAGCCGGCGGCATTGTTTCCGATGTCGAGGGCGGCGCGATCTCGTTGCACAAATCATCCGTGCTCGCCGGCAATCCGGCCATGCACCGCTGGCTCGGCGACACCGTCGCCGCCGCCCGTTCGGAACATCACTCCAAACTGGAAATGCGCGCCTCATGAAGCTCGTCGAATGCGTTCCCAATTTCTCCGAAGGGCGCCGCCCCGAGGTCGTGCAGGCGATCGTCGACGCGATCAAGGCGGTGGATGGCGTCGTGATGCTCGATGTGTCGAGCGACGCGTCGCACAATCGCACGGTGGTCACTTTCGTCGTGCCCGCCGAGCGCGCGGTGGACGCCGCATTCGCCGGGATGAAGGAGGCCGCCGCGCGGATCGATCTCACCAAGCATCAGGGCGAGCATCCGCGCATGGGCGCGACCGACGTCGTGCCGTTCATTCCGCTCGAGGGCGCCACGATGGAAGACTGCGTGGCCCTCGCGCGAACGCTCGGCGAGCGCGCCGCGCGCGAGCTCGGCATTCCTGTTTTCCTCTATGAGAAAGCGGCCACCACGCCCAAGCGCGAGAACCTCGCCGACGTGCGCCGCGGGGAATTCGAGGGTCTCCGCGACGAGATGCCCACGAATCCCGACCGCGTGCCCGACTTCGGCCCGCGGCACGTGCACGCGACCGCGGGCGCTACCGCCATCGGCGCGCGCCCCTTCCTCGTCGCGTTCAACGTGTACATGGGCGACGCGAAGAACGTGCCGGTCGCGAAGGAGGTCGCGAAGGCCGTGCGCGGCTCGAGCGGCGGACTCCGCTATGTGAAGGGACTCGGCCTCGAAGTCGACGGCCAGGCGCAGGTGTCGATGAACCTCGTGGAGATCGACAAGACGCCGATGCACCGCGCGTTCGATGTCGTGAAGATGGAAGCCGCCGCGCGCGGCGTCGGCACCACGTGGAGCGAGATCGTGGGCCTCGTGCCCGAGCGCGCGCTGTTCGATGCGGCGGCGCGATATCTCCAGCTGTCGAACTTCTCCATCGATCAGGTGCTCGAGCGCAAAGTGCGCTCGGCGCTCAGCGGCGGCCAGAGCCTCAGCGGATTCGTCGCGTCGGTGGCGAGCAGCGAGCCGGTGCCGGGCGGTGGGAGCGTCGTCGCGCACGCCGGCGCGCTCGCCGCTGCGCTCGCGCAGATGGTGGCGGGGCTGACGGTCGGACGAAAGAAGTACGCGGCGGTGGAGTCGAGATTCAAGGAGATCCAACTGCAGGCCTCGGCGCTAGGCGCTCGGCTCTCGGCCTTGGTGGAACTCGACGCGAAGAGCTATGCCGCGGTCTCGAATGCGTACAAGCTGCCGAAGGAGACGCCGGACCAGACCGCCAAGCGCGATGCGGCGATCACCGCAGCGCTCATCGGCGCGAGCGAAGTACCGCTCGAGACGGCGCGCGCATGCGCCGAGGTCGCGAAGCTCGCCGCGGAAGCGGCGGAGGGCGGGAACTCGAACGCCGTGAGCGATGCGGGCGTCGCTGCGCTGCTCGCCGAGGCCGCCTGCCGCGGCGCCGCGTACAACGTGCGCATCAACGTGAATTCGCTCAGCGACAAGAACGCGGGGAGGGCGCTGAGTGAGGCGGCCGCGGAGTTCGTGAAGGAGACGAGCGCCCACGCGAAGCGCGCGATCGCGGCGGTGGAGAAGGCGCTTGAGCGCCTACGGCGCGCTGAGGGGGCGAGACGACTACGCGATCATAGTCCCGCCCCCGCCTCCTGCGCGCGCATGACCGCGAAGATGCCGGACGGCTGCAGGATCACGCCGGGAATCAGGTCCTTCAGCGCCGCCGCCCGCGCACCGGCGGAATCGGTCTTCAGTTCCTTCTTGTAGCGGCGCAGCCGCAAAAGTGAACGCGAGATTGCACGCGAGCACGATGCCGCCGGCCTCGAAGAACTTCGGGAGCGAATAGTCCGGATCGGTGCTCCCGGCCGCTGGCGGCAGGAGCACCGGGTTCGATTCGGCCCATTCCTTCCCCTGCGCGTTCAGCACCTTCTTTTCCTTGCCGACATTGAAGCGCTTCCAGTAGCTGTCGTTCATCGCGAGCGCGATGCCCATGTGCCGGAATACCAGCACCGGCACGATCTGCGATCGCGGCGTGCCGTAGACCTGCGCGTACTGGTCGGCCCACATCATCGCCTTCCACACCGCCTCGCCGTCGGAGATCTCCGGCGAATCGAACACCGCGCGCGCCTTCGCCTTCGCGAGCCGGTCGACCCACGACATGTCCCACGAGTCATCCACCGGCGTCCGCGGGCTCTTCGGCACTCAGTCGCCCGCTCGTCGCGCCGAGCAGTGAGGTGACGCCGAGCCAGCTGAGGAATTGTCTGCGATGGGTCACTTGATCGGTCTCCCGTATTTGGCCATCACCAGCCGCAGTTGCGCGAGCGGCAGCGCGTACACACGGCGATCGTCGCCGCCCGTCATTGTCGTCGCGGCGAGCATCGCGTTCACCATCGATTCCTCGGTCGCTTGCACCGTCGCGACGAAGAACGGATTGAGATCGTCGTTCGCGAGCATTTGCACGTTGTGCACGCCCGTGCCGTACGCCGCTTTCGCGTTCGCCGTGGAGAACGCGAGGAAGATATCGCCCGAACCGTTCTCGCCGTGCCCGCCCATGCGGCCCACGCCGAGCGCGGCGCGCACCGCCATGCGCTTGAGCTGATCGGGCAGCATCGGTGCGTCGGTCGCTACGATGATGATGATCGAGCCCGCGCCTTCATCCTTCTCCTGCCCTTCCGGGATCGTGTCCTTGGCGTCGCAGTGGCGGCCGTTGGGGTGCGCCGCCGGATCCGAGAAGCAGGGCATCATGCCGGTGAGTTCGAGACCCACGGGCACGCCCGCAATGCTCAGATCGTGCCGCGTGCAGCAATTGCACTGCACCAGCACGCCCACGGTGTAGCGTGCCCACTTTGCGCGACGCGGTGCCGAGTCCGCCCTTGAAGCCATGGCACGTCATGCCGGTGCCGCCGCCGACGTTGCCCTCCTGCACCGCGCCGCTGTGCGCACTATCCAACGCCGCGAACACGTGCGCCGGCTTCACGTGCTGGCCGTCGATGTCGTTCAGCCCGCCGTCGTACGTCTCGGCCACCACCGGCAGCGCGCCGCCGGGCGGGAGTTTGTCGTGCGTCGATCTGCCACGCGATGATCGCGTCGCGCACCACGCCCACGCTGTGCGTGTTCGTGATCCCCACCGGCCCCTCGAGGAATCCGCTCTCCTGCACCCAGGTGGTGCCGGTCATCTCGCCGTTGCCGTTCAGCGTGAACCAGCCCGCGAACACCGGATCGTCGGCGTTCTTGCTGCCGCGCGGGAAGATCACCGTGACGCCGGTGCGCACCGGCCCTTTGCCGACGACGGTCTTGCCGCTCCCCTCGATGATCGTGGTGTATCCGACTTCGACGCCCGCGACATCGGTGATCGCATCGAGCGCGCCCGCGGTTCCCCCTATGGGAATGCCCAGTTCACGCGCGCGGGGCTTCTGTTGCGCGGATGCGCAGAGGCTGAATGAGAGCAATGCGACGACGAGCAGAGAGCGCATGGGTGATCCTCGAGAGCGTTCATCGTGCATCGTGCCTCGTGCATCGTCGAGGCACGATGCACGATGAACGATGCCCGCAGTCAAACGCGCGTCAGGACCCGCGGTCCCGCATCCGTGATCGCGACGGTATGCTCGAAGTGCGCCGACCGCGATCCGTCGCTCGTCACGATCGTCCAGCCGTCGGGCATCGTGCGCGTGCCGGCGGCGCCGACGTTCACCATCGGCTCGATCGCGATCGTCAGGCCCGGCGCCAGCTTGTGCCCGCGCTTCGGCTTGCCGTAGTTCGGCACCTGCGGCTCCTCGTGCGGCGCGGCGCCCACGCCGTGCCCCACCAGTTCGCGCACCACGCTGAACCCCGCGCGCTCCACCACCGCCTGCACCGCGGCGCCAATGT
>CAVSYH010000013.1:0-4639 GCA_963732065.1 uncultured Gemmatimonadaceae bacterium
GGGGCGCGCTCCATTGAGTTCTCCGGGCGGCGCGGGGTGCGCGCGCCCGGAGATTCAATGTTATCCGGCCGCGGCGGAACTACAATGCCGCGAGCACGGCGCGCAGCTTGGAATCGATGTTCCCCCTCCACCCGCCGTTCACAGCGTCGTACGTGTCGCTGTCCTTGGGCAGGAAACCGGAGTGCACGATCGCGAGCTTCGTGCCGCCATCCGACGTGGGCGTGAGCGTCCACGTCACCACGGTGTCTACCATGTTCTCGGGCGGTCCGCTCTGCCAGGTGTAGCTGAGCTTCTTGTTCGGCACCGATTCCAGGATCCTCGCAGCGCACGATGCGATCCCCTATGAGCCCATGGGTTTGGCGGTGAACGTGAACTTGGCGCCGACGTTCGACGTCATGTCCGATCGCATGAGCCACTTCGACCACCAGCTCGGGTCCCGTGAGCGCGCGCCAGACTTTGGCGGGCGCGTGCGGCAGATCGTACTCCCATTGTCACCGACTTGGTGTTCGCCTTCGATGTCGCGGTCATTCGTCCATTCCCAAAAGCAGGGCCTGGAGTTTGTCGAGGCGATCGTGCCAGAACGCCTCGTAGTGGGAGAGCCAGTCCATTCCTAGCGGGCGAAGACCTTTCGGTTCCACGCGGTAGTACACGAGGCGGCCCGCGCGTCGCTCGCGCACGAGACCCGCCTTGCGCAGCGCGGCCAAGTGCTGGGACACGGCCGGCTGCGAGATGTCGAAGCGGGCGGTGAGATCTCCACCGCCGCTTCGCCGCGGGTGAGCCGTTCGAGGATGCGCCGCCGGCTGGGATCGGCCAGGGCGCGAAGAGCGTGTCTTCGCGTCGCATGCGACAATGTATAAGTGATGACTTATGCATTGTCAAGAGAGGCTGACGACGTGAGTCCGCGGAGCCTCCGCGGAGACGCGTGCGTCTGACTCGAACTGCGGCGCGCCGTTATGCGAACTCGCGCAGGACCTCACCGAGGACGGCGGTCGCCTCCGCGATCCGGCGTTCGCCCCACCCGCCGAAGCCGAGCAAGAGTCCGCTGCGCCGGTGCGCACTCACGTAGCGCGTGGAGAGCGCGGTCGCGGTCAGTCCGCGCTCGCGCATGCGCCGCACCACGGCGACGTCGTTCACCCCGGAGGGCAGCAGCGTGGATGCATGCAGGCCCGCGTCGGCGTTGTGCACCGTGAGCAACCCGTCACAGTGGCGCGCCAGGCCGGCGAGCAGCGCGTTCCGGCGCGCGAGGTACAGTATTCGGGTCCGGCGGAGGTGGCGCGCGAAGTGCCCGTCACGTAGGAATTCCGCGAGCGCCAACTGGTAGAGCGTTGGCGAGAAGATGTCGAGCGCCTCGCGCGCGGCCACGAAATCGTTCCAGAGCGCGGGTGGCACAACGAGATACCCCACGCGCAACGCCGGGAAGAGCACCTTGCTGAAGGTGCCCACGTACACGACCCGC
Source organism: uncultured Gemmatimonadaceae bacterium (assembly GCA_963732065.1). Taxonomy (GTDB): domain Bacteria; phylum Gemmatimonadota; class Gemmatimonadetes; order Gemmatimonadales; family Gemmatimonadaceae; genus DATKOH01. Next base: position 1,457 of record CAVSYH010000013.1, read on the forward strand.
CCTCGCGTGTCCATCCCCTGCAGCGCCGCGAGCGGGCGGCTCACGTAGCGGTACTCGCTGTCGTAATCATCTTCGATCAGCCACGCGCCGCGCCGCTCGGCCCAGTCGAGCAGCGCGAGCCGCCGCGCGACCGACATCGACGCACCCATCGGATATTGGTGCGACGGCGTGACGTACGCGGCCCGCGTGCGCGCGCCGAGTGCATTGAGGGCATCCACTTCGATGCCCTCTGCATCCACGCCGACCGGCGCGAGTTGCGCGCCGCTCGTCACGAGCGCCCACTGCGCACCCTCATAACCCGGCTCTTCGATCGCGATCCGGTCGCCGGGCGCGAGCAGCACTGTGGCACAGATGCGCAGCGCGGCCTGCGATCCGGAGACGATGAGCACCTGATCCGGTTCGCAGCGCACGGCGCGCGAAGTCCGGAGATGCGCGGCGACCGCGGTGCGCAGTGCGTCCAGCCCGGCCGGGTTCCCGTACGCCATCTGCGTCGGCGTCATCGCGCGCGCATGCCGCGCGACGAGCCGCGCCCAGAGCACGTGCGGGAAGTGGTCGAGCGCGGGGAGGCTCATGCGGAATGGGCGGAGCCCGCCCTCATCGCGCACGGGCAGTGCCGTTCGCGTGGCGCGGCGCTTTGCGGCGAGCGCCTCTGCGCGCGTGCGCGGCACCGCGTGCATCGCATCCTCCGGCATCGCTGCGCTCACGTAGGTTCCGGATCCCACGCGGCCCTCGAGGTAGCCCTCGTGAAGGAGTTGCTCGTACGCCGTGAGCACAGGCAGCCGCGAGACGTGCAGCTCCACGGCGAGCGTGCGCGTAGACGGCAGCCGCTCGCCCGGGCGCAGCGATCCGTCGAGGATGGCGCGCCGTATGCCGTCGTAGACCTGACAATGGAGCGGGAGCTTGGCGCCTCGCCGGAGAGGGAGGTGCGCGAGGATGTCGGGGCTCGTCGTGCTCTTCGCGCGGCGGCGGACGTGCGTAGTGGTCATGGGCCGATCGACTTGGAGCGAAAGAGCGAGCGGACCGCTTCGGGCTGATGATGCGGCGGCGGCGCCCTCCACCGCCAGCCCTTTTGTCAAATTAAGTGGCTATCACATTTCTGCGATAAGTGGCGCTATCCAGCATACCGCCCGCATGCGACTTTGCGGCTCCCGATCTCCCCGGAGCAGCCCCATGCGCATGCGAGTCTGGACCTCCCTGGCGGCCGTGGCCGGCGCCGTCGCGCTCAGCGCGTTCGCGCGCCAGCCTCACACCGCAACTCACGCAGCACGGACCTCGGCGTCCGAGCCGCGCGACGGATCCCACGATTTCGATTTCTGGATCGGCGACTGGAACAATCACAACAAGCGCCTGGTCAAGCGCTTGGCCAACTCACACGAATGGCAGGAGTTCGAGTCGACACATCACGCGGTCTCGCTCATGGGCGGCATGGCCAACTACGACGAGTTCGTCACGACGTTCTTCGGCCCCGACTGGCACGGCATGACGGTGCGGGTCTACGACAAGGAGACGCGCCTCTGGAGCCTCTACTGGGTGAACACCAAGGGCGAGATGGACCCGCCGGTGGTGGGCTCGTTCGTGAACGGCGTCGGCACCATGACGGGCCACCAGCAGTTCGAGGGCAGGACGATCCTGGTGCGATTCATCTGGTCGCAGATCACCAAGAACAGCTGTCACTGGGAGCAGGCCTTCTCCACCGACGAAGGCAAGACCTGGGAGACGAACTGGGTCATCGAGTCGAAGCGCGCAGCCACGGGAGGCATGTGACAGCTCCCGACGCGCGGCATGGCGTGATGCTGGCCTCGCTCGCCATCGCCGGATCGCTGGGCGGCTCGCGGCCGGCCGCCGAGCAGACGGAGCTTCCGGTGTTCTCGCCGATCGTCGAGCTGCGGCAATACACCCTGCATCCCGGCAAGCGCGATGAACTCATCGCGCTCTTCGACGGAGCGTTCATCGAGCCACAGGAAGCGGCCGGCGCCACGATCATTGGCGAATTCCGGAATCTGGACGACCCGAACAAGTTCGTGTGGCTCCGCGGATTTCCGGACATGCCCTCGCGCGCCGCGGCGCTCACCGCGTTCTACGACGGTGCGGTCTGGAAGTCCAAACGCGACTCGGCGAACCTGACGATCATCGACAACGACAATGTGCTTCTGCTCCGCCCCGCGCACGCCGGAACGGGGTTCACGCTCGACACACGCGATCGTCCCCCGCGCAGCACCACCGGCGCCGGACACGGGGTCATCGTGGCAACGATCTATCACATCGATCCCACCGACGCGAAGGAGACCGAGTTCATTGCGTTCTTCGATCATCGCGTGATGCCGCTGCTCGTTCAGGCCGGCGCACCGGTGCTCGCGACGTTCGTGCCCGAGCGAAGTGCCAACAATTTTCCGCGGCTGCCGGTGCGCGAAGGCGCGCATGTGTTCGTGTGGTTCACACGATTCGCGAATGAATCCGCGTATGCGCGTTTCACGTCCACGCTCGCCGCCATTCCCGCGTGGCGCGATTCCGTGGCGGTGGAACTGAGCTCGAAGATCCGTGAACCGCAGACCCTGCGCCTCTCACCGACAGCGCGCTCGCTGCTCCATGATTGAACGACCACTGATCGCCCTCATCTGCTGCGCCACGCTGCTCGCCGCACCGCGCGATGGTTCGCACGATTTTGATTTCGAATTCGGCCGCTGGCACACGCACCTCCGCCGGCTCATGCATCCGCTCTCGGGCTCCACCACGTGGGTCGAGTACGACGGCACGAGCGTCGTGAGCAAGGTGTGGGAGGGCCGCGCGAACCTGGTCGAGTTGGTCGTCGACGGCCCCGCCGGTCACTTCGAGGGGCTCAACCTGCGGCTCTACGATCCGCAGTCGCACCAATGGAGCCTGAACTTCGCGAGCGCCAAAGGCGGTACGATGAGCCAGCCGACCATCGGCGAATTCGCGAATGGCCGCGGCGAGTTCTTCGACCAGGAAACGTTCGACGGTCGCGCGATCTTCGTGCGCTTCGTGATCATCCCGGTGTCGGCGGACTCGGTGCGGTTCGAGCAGTCGTTCTCTCCCGACGGCGGCAAGACCTGGGAGCTCAACTGGGTCGCCGTCGATACGCGGGCCGAGCACTGAGCTACGCGAGCGGCAACCGGTCGTCGGTGTGGGTGGCCCGGTCATGCCGCGCGATCAGCCGCAGCGCAG
>CAVSYH010000014.1:0-16280 GCA_963732065.1 uncultured Gemmatimonadaceae bacterium
GGGGACGCGTTCAATCTAGCCGTGGAGTTCAGAGGGCGTGAGTCGAACCCCGAAGCGCGTCACTGGTCCCCCGAACACCGTCAGTGACGAGTCGTTCGTTTCATCCACGAACGACTCAAGTTCAACTGACGGAGTTGGGGTGACTAATGACGCGCTCTGAGGTTCGACTCACGCTACTTATGACATTGTGCCCCCACCGCCGCATTGAGCGCGGCCACCACTCGATCCGTCAGATCGAAATTCGCGAACGCCGTAAATGAATCCTCGATCATATTGCCCGCGACATTGCTGAGCTGCTGAGGCAGCGATCCGAATGCAGCGCCCCAATGCGCCAGATCTGATGCACCTGCCCCATGCTCCCGATCTTGCACTGCTCGAGATCGAGCACGGGATCGAAGTGCAATTCGTACCGCACATTGTCCGCCCCGCCGCTCACCCCCACCGCGCCGCTGAAGTGACAGGGCTGCATCACATCACTCGGATCGGGGCGGAAGCGCAGGCTGAACGCGTTCATCGCGACATGCGCGACGGTGAAGGTCAGCACGAGCCCATCGCCCGCGACGCGCAAGTCGGGATCCGGCACCGTCAGCGAGAATTCGCCGGCGTTGACCTTCACGCCAAGACAGCTGTTCACCATGTACTTGTGGCCGGCAAGCAGCGACGTCTGGATGTCGAATCCCTTGAGCGAATTCACCGCCGCCTTGATGTAGTCGCCGATCTTCGGATCATCCTTGAGCCGCTCGTGTCTGCCCAGCGTATGCGGCGGACTCGCCATGAAGCCGCGAGGCTGGGGCACGACGTGCACATCGGTCTGCCCGCGCGCGTTCTCGCTGTCGGCCGACTGGACGCCACGAATGGCGCCCATCGTTGTCCCATCAGTAGGCGTGACGTTGGCATTGACCTTCATCGCGTCGAACGATGGAGTGCTGCCCGTCGCGGTCGTGGTCGGATGACCTCCCGTCTTCGGGGCGGGAGCCGGTGCCGCGGGCTTGGCCGTCCCCTGCGCGGGAGCTTGAACGACGCCATCGCGACTGAAACGAGCAATGCGATGCGCGGCGGGATCCGGGCGTGTGTCATTGGTGTCGATCCTTGTTGTCAGGGTGCCGGTGCGGGAGGGTTCTGGAGCGCCGTGTCGGCGAGCTGCGTGAATCCGATCAGCGCCGCTGAGAGCGGCGCGAGCGAGCTCGGCGTGTGCGCGTGCCGCTCCTTTGAACGCGGCGAGTGCGCTTCGTGCGCTGCGGCCTGCGCGGGCAATGCGTCAGCCGTGCGGAGGCCGAAGATCATGAGATTGAGATTGCGGTAACGGGCGATGTAGTCAGGCAAGAGACCGGTCGCCGTATCGAACGCGGCTTGCACGGTGCTGATGCGCTTCGCATCGAGCGATGAGCTCGCGACCGTGAGCTTCTCCAGCGCTCCCGCGAAGGCCGTCGGCGGCGGCCCGAATATCGGGGCAGCGAGCGCCTTCGGGCGCGAGTACGAGTGCGGCACCACGTGGTACGCGTAGATCATGCCGTGATTGCTCACGACGTACACGCGGTCACGCCGGGGCGCCGAGATCGCGCGCGGCGACGTCGGGAACGCGAAGATGCGCGACGTCCATCGCGCGCCACCGTCGGCGGTATAGCTCAATTGCGTCTCGTAGAGGGAGAACGCGACTTGGGGGTCCGCGAAGGTCAGGCTGTGCGAACCGGCCTTCCCCGGCATGCCATGCCATGTCGCCCCGCCATTGCTCGTCGTGGAGATCTGGCCATGCGCATCGCAGAGCACCCCGTGCAACGCGTCGGTGAACGTGATCTCTCCGCCCACTCCATTGATGGGATCGTCGATCTGAGGACCGTCGCCGAGTATGACGGTCCAGCTGTCGCCGCCGTTGATGGTCTTCGCGATAAAGACCTTGTCCTTCAGATCGCGGTTCCCGCCGAGCGCGAAGCCGACGTCGGCCGAAACGAAACTCAGGCTCAAGAGCGTGCACTCGACGCCCTGCAGATCGCACGTGAACGACTCGCGCCAATCCTTTCCGCCATTCCGAGTCACAAAGATCTTCGCGCCCACGAGTGCGGCACCGTGTACTGGCGAGGTGAACGCGTAATCCGAATACGTATTCGAGAAGACATGCGGGATCGCGCCGATCCGCTCCCAGTGCTCGCCGTCGGTGGTGCGAAGCAACTTGCTATCGGTCTGCGGGAACCGTTCCGTCGCCCAGCCGTGCTGCGCGTCGATGAAGCGCAGTCCGTCGAGCGGGTTCTCAGCGGCGGCGGGGTCGCCGCCGAGCTGCGCGGTCCAATGCGCGCCGCCATCGGTGGTGTATATGATCGTGCCGTGGTCGCCCGCGACCCAACCGACCAGCGGCGTGACGAAGAACACCGAGCCGAAATCGATGTCCTGGGAATAGTTCACCGGCTCCCAGATCGCCTTATCCGGATGCGCCGCGGTCTGCGCTCCGGCGCTCACCGCGAGCGCGAGGATCGCGCCGGCGGCGATGGAGATGGCGCGTCCTCATGAGCACACGCACGTCCAGCTGTAGGTGGCGTCCGACCCGTCCGGGTTCTTCCCGGAGGTGGTCATCGTCGCGAGCGGCACACACGTGTGGCCGCCCTGCGGAAACGTGCTCGCGGCCACGGCATTGCAGCCGGCGATGTGTGCGTCGTACTCGATCTGCGGCGGACCCACTTTCATCCCGGCGGGACCGATCTTCGTGATCACTCCGCAGCACGCCGTGACGCCGTTCACCGACACCTTGCCGTGCGCGTTCGCCCAGATCTGCTGGCCAACGTGCAGCGTCGCGGCTCCCTTCTGCGCCTCGATCGGCCCGAAGCCCAATGCGGGCTGCAACTTCGCTCCATCGACGGGACCGAGGCCATCTACGGGGCCGATGCCGAGCTTGGGATCGAACCACCCGAACATGAAGTGGAACGTCGCGCCGGTCGCGATCACTTTCGCCGTGACGACGCCGGTGCGCGCATCCACGGAGACGACGTCGCAACATGCCAAAGGCTTGAGCGCGCCCGTCTTCTGCGGGACCTGTGCACCGGCGAGCGACGCCGCGCTCACCGCAGCGCAAGCCAGGAGCGATCCGATCACGATACGAATGCGTGTCATGGTGGCCTTCCTCCAATGAGTGGCGGGTCATACGTTCGTCCTGCTCGAAACAGTCTTCCCTCCCGCCTGTATCTCTATGTCGCCGACCGGCCGGGACCGTTACACGCAGGATCGGCCGCCCGGCGCGGAGCTGCCCGCCGAACAGGAGCTCGTCGAGCGCTTCTGGTCTCGCGTGTGCGTGATGGCAGCGCGGCGGCTTCGCGACCCCGCCGCGGCTCAGGATGTGGCGCAGGAGACTCTCCGCCGCGTGGTGGACGCCATGCGCGGCGGGCGTATCGAGAATCCTGCGGCGCTCCCGGCCTTCGTCTTCCAGACAGCACGTCACATCTGCCTGCACTCGTTCCGTTCCGAAGGACGTGAGGAGCGCGCGCTCACGCGCATGAGTGCCGAGGGCGAGACACCGGACGACATTCCGAGTGCGCTCAGCACTCTCATTTCCGCGGAGGACCGGCTGGCCGTGCGGGGAGCTATGGCGCAACTCACCGAACCGGAGCGTGCGCTGCTCACGATGCTTTACTTCGACGGCCGCGCCACCGACGCCGTTGCCGCGACGCTGCAGATCACGCCCGGTGCGCTGCGTGTGAGAAAACACCGCGCGCTCGCCCACCTCGCCGAAATCATGCAACGCGAGGTGGATGTGAAACGCTCACCGCCCATCGGGAACCTATAGTCATGGCCGATTCGCCTCTCACCTGCGAGATCGTCGACCGCGACGATATCGACCAGCGCTATCTCGCCGGGACGCTGTCCCCGGCCGAGGCCGACGCGTTCGAGGAGCACTACTTCGACTGCGAGCGTTGCTGGGCACTGGTGCAGCGCGGGCTCGCCCTGCGCGCGGCCGGCGCGCCGGCGACCGCGACACGGCACGCGTCACGGCGGCAATGGTGGCAGGGACTCGCCGCCGCCGTCGTGCTCGTCGCGGCCGGCGCGCTCTGGTATTCGTTCCGCGCACAGCGGCCGACCGGCGAGGACGCCACGCGCGGCGGCAAGAACGCGATCACCGCACTGGCGATCGTGCATGGTGACTCGGTGAGCATCGCCTGGCGCCCCGTGAGCGAAGCGACCGATTATCGCGTGCGGATATCCGCGCCGGACGGCTCGCCGCTGTTCGAGCGAGTAGTGAGCGAGTCCTCGCTCACGATCCCCCGCACCGCGCTCGCCGGCGCTGCTCCGGATACGGCGTTCGTCCGTGTCATGGCGCGCGATGCCCTCGCGAACCCGCTCGCGCAATCCGCGATCACGCCGCTCCCGCTGCCACGCCGCTGAACGCGCGCCGGTCCCTCTTCGCGAGCACGTTGTTGCTGCTCTGGGCGTGCACGGACCGCACGCCCGCTGGCATGACGCCACTCGACCGCGCGTTCCATGCCGCGGACAGCCTGCGCTTCGAGGGTCGTTCCGCTGAAGCGATTCCGATGCTCGTTCACCTGCGCGATTCGCTCGCGACTGCCGGCGATACGGCCGGCGTCTGGCGCGCGGACCTTTGGCTGGCCGATGCGATGATCGGCGTGAAGCAAATGGATAGCGCGCGCGCGGACCTCGCCGCAGCATTGGCGTTGGCCGGCGCCAGTGCGGATCGCGAGGGCTGGGTCCGGAACGAGCACGCATTGCTCCTCGATCGGCTGGGCAAGTTCGACTCAGCGGCCGCCGAAGCGTTGCGCGCGCGAGCGCTGGCACGCGTCGCGCACGACTCGGCGCTCGAAGCGAAGACGTTCAACGAGACCGGCCGCATCCGTTCCCTCACCGGCCACTACCGCGAGGCGATCGACGACAACTCGCAGGCGCTCGCGATCGACCTCGCGCTGGGCGGGAAGGCGTCGCGCGGAATGGCGATCGAGCTCAACGAGCTCGGGATCGGCTACCGCCACCTCGGACGATTTACCGACGCGGAGCAGACGCTGGGGCAGGCGCTGGTGCTCGAGCGCGCGCGCGGCAATCCGGAAGGCATCGCGCGTGCCTCGTTCAATCTCGCCAATGTCTACGTCGCCACGGGCGACGATGCCCGCGCCCTGCCTTTGATGCTCGACGCCCTCCGCACCGTCGAACCGACCGGCAACGTGCGCGGCGAGATCTTCGTGCGCACCGATCTCGCGGAACTCTATCGGCGCGCATCACGATATCCCGAGGCGAGAGCGCACATCGTGAAGGCGCTCGCGTTGAATAACGGCGCCTTCGAGTACTCCCGCGTTGAACTCCTCGGCGCGCTCGCGCGACTCGAACTCGCCGAGGGCCGACCGGCCATCGCCACCATCCTGCTCGACTCGGCCGTGCGTGCCGCCGACTCGCTGGGATACGGCCGTCAGCGTGCATCCGCACGCGCATCGCTCGCGCGCACGGCGATCGCGCTCGGCGATCCGCGTGCGGCCGTGCGGTCCGGATCCACCGCGGTCACGATCGCTGACTCGCTCGATGATCCGGAAGCGCAGGCGGAGGCCCGCGAGGCATATGCCGCGGCCCTCGAGGCGGCGGGGCGCACCGGCGCGCTCAACGAGTATCGCGGCACGATCGCGCTGCTCGAGTCCTGGCGCGGGCGTGTCGCGCTCGGCGATCTGCGCATGGGCATCGCGCAGCCGCGGCTCGGCGCCTACGAAGGCGCGATCCGCTTGCTGGTTCGAGCGGGGCGCGCGGGCGAAGCGTTCGATGTCGCCGAGCATGCGCGGGCCAGGCTGTTGCTGGACTTGATGCGCGATCGCGGCGATGGCCCATCGCGTTCACGGCGCGAGCAGCTCCGCCGGCGGATCCGCGAGCGTGGCGACGCACGTGCCGATGCGAACCCCGCCGAGCGCGCCGCGATCGACCGCGAGATCGGCGCGCTCGGCGATTCGCTCAGCGCCGGGATCAGCCGCGATCCGGCGCCGTTGCCGGTAGGCGCGATCCAACGAAAGCTGCTCACGCCCGATCGCGCGATGCTTGCCGTGTTCTGGGGCGAACAGAGATGTGTACGGCTGGTGGATCACCAGGACATACGTGCGCGCCGCGCGACTGGGGCGCGCCGATTCGCTGGCGAGCGTCATCGAGTTCCTGCGTGGCGCGATCGAGGACAGTACGGGCCGAGTCTCATGGCAGCCTGCGGCACGCCGCACATTCGCAGCGATCGTCGCTCCGCTCGCGCCCGATACGTCCGCCGAATTGTTCGTGATCGCGGACGGTCCACTGGCGAGCGTGCCGGCGGAGGTGTTCCTGGCTCCGGGAGACACGCTACCGTGGGGCGCGACGCGCCGGATCGCGTACGGCCCGTCGGCTTCGGTGCTCGCAGCACTGATGCCGTCCGCCGGACAGTCCCAGTGGGATCGCGCCATGCTCGTCATCGGCGATCCCGCGCCCGCGCCGGGGCGCGCGAGCGAGCGAGTCGCCGGCGAACGCGACAATGCGCGCGCGTCGCTCCCGTACGCGGCGGTCGAGGCACGCGGCATTGCAGCACTCTTCGCGGCCGGGAAGACCGATGTGCTCATTGGCCAAGACGCCACACTCGCGCGATGGCGCGCGCTGGATCCGTCTCGCTATCGCTATCTGCACTTCGCGGCGCACGCCGAGCTCGCCGGCCGCCGTCCAGGCGCATCGGCCGTGCTGCTCGCCGACAGCGCCCTCGATCTCCCGGCGATCCGCGCCCTCCATTTGACGGCCGAACTGGTGACGTTGTCCGCGTGCGAGACCGCGCTGGGCGATCGCGTGCGCGGCGAGGGAGTCCTTGGGCTCTCTCACGCGTTCCTCTCTGCCGGTGCGCGCGGCACCGTGGTCACACTCTGGCCGATCCGCGATCGCTCGGCCGCAGACTTCATGACCGCGTTCTATCGCGAACTGAGCGCCGGCGCGGCGCCATCGGCGGCGCTGCTCACCGTACGGCGCGCGTGGATCGGCGCGGGCGGTGCGAGAGCACAACCGGCGCGGTGGGCGCCGTATGTGCTGATCGGAGCAGTAAGGCCACGTGACGACTGAACGGCCGGGAACCGATTGCCGGCAATCGGTTCCCGGCCGTTTAGCAGTCAGCCCGCTCCGATCGCGTCGCCTACGATCGCCTGCGCCTCGGCGACGATCCTCTCCAAATGCCCATCGCCCTTCAAACTCTCCGCGTAGATCTTGTAAATGTCTTCCGTGCCCGACGGCCGGGCCGCGAACCATCCTGACGCCGCATTCACGCGTACGCCACCGATCGGCGCATTATTCCCGGGCGCACGATCGATCACGCGATCGATCTTCTCTCCCGCCAATTCTCTCGCGCGCACATCCTTCGCGGAGAGCTTGCCGAGCCGCGCGCGCTGATCGGCCGTCGCGGGCGCATCGATGCGCGTGCTCACCGGCGCGCCGATCTGGCGCGTGAGCTCGTCATACAGCTGGCCCGGGTCCCGCCCCGTGCGCACGGTGATCTCCGCCGCGAGCAGCCCGGCGACGATCCCGTCTTTGTCGGTGGTCCACACCTCGCCGTTCCGGCGCAGGAATGTCGCGCCCGCGCTCTCCTCCCCCACGAAACCGAGCGAGCCGTCGGCGAGTCCGTCCACGAACCACTTGAATCCCACCGGCACTTCGAACAGCCGCCGCCCAAGCCGCGCCGACTCGCGATCGATGGTCGCGCTGCTCACAACGGTCTTCCCTACTCCAACCTTCGGCCCCCACGCGGGCCGGTGCGTGAACAGATAGTCGATGGCCGCCGTGAGATAATGGTTCGGCGGCAGCAGTCCGGCGCTCTTCGTCACGATGCCGTGCCGATCATGATCGGTGTCGCACGCGAACGCCACATCGAAACCGTTCTTGAGCGCGATCAGTCGCTGCATCGCGTACGGCGACGATGGATCCATCCGAATGCGACCATCCCAATCGAGCGTCATGAAACGGAACGTCTCGTCCACTGCATCGCTCACGACGGTGAGATCCAGATCGTAGCGCTCCGCGATGAGCGGCCAGTAGTGCACACCCGCGCCGCCGAGCGGGTCGACGCCAATACGAATCGAGCCGCGCCGGATAACGCCCATGTCCACCACGTTCTCGAGATCGCGCACGTACGCATCGCGATAATCGTAGCGATGCGTCGTGGGCGCGCTCAGCGCGCTGGCGTGCGGCACGCGCTTGACGCCCGAGAGCGATCCCTCGAGCAGTTCGTTGGCTCGTTTGCCGATCCAGTCCGTGACCGCCGTGGCCGCCGGACCGCCGCTCGGCGGATCGTACTTGAAGCCGCCATCCTCCGGCGGATTGTGCGACGGCGTGATCACGATCCCATCCGCGAACGCGTCGCGCCGTCCGCGGTTGTACGCGATGATCGCGTGCGACACGACCGGCGTCGGCGTGAACTCGTCTCCCTCGGCGAGCATCACATCCACTTCATTCGCGGCCAGCACTTCCAGTGCGGAGGCGCACGCCGGCGCCGAGAGCGCGTGGGTGTCGAAACCCATGAACACTGGGCCGTTCGTGCCCTGCGCGCGGCGATACTCGCAGATGGCCTGGGTGATCGCCAGGATGTGCCACTCGTTGAACGCGCGATCGAAGGAAGAACCCCGGTGCCCGGAAGTCCCGAACAGCACGCGCTGCGCCGGCACGGCCGGATCGGGCCGCTCGGAGTAGTACGCCGTCACGAGCTTCGCGACATCCACGAGCATCCCGGGCGCTGGCATCTTGCCGGCGAGCGGGCTGATGGCCGCGCTCATTTGCCGAGTACGACGCGCACGTGGTGCGTGCCGCCCGTGCACACGATCGGGATGCCGGCCTTCGCATCGGCCGCGGCGCCATCTACTTCGAGCACGGACACGCCGCGCGACACCCCCTGCGGATTCTCCACGGTGATCTCGTACCGCGACTCACCGGCGCGGAACGTCATACTGTAGCGCGGCCAAGCCGTGGGGATGCACGGATCGATCACGAGCCGATCGCCGCGCACGCGCAGGCCGAGCATCCATTCGACTCCTGCGCGATAGAGCCAACCCGCCGAGCCCGTGTACCAGCTCCATCCGCCGCGCCCGGAGTGCGGATCGGCGTAGACATCGCCGGGCACCGCGTACGGCTCGATCCGGTAGCGATGCACGCCCGCGGCCGTGGTCGAGCGGCGCACGGGATTGAGCATGGCCATGAGCTGTGCCGCGCGATCGCCTTGCCCAAGCTCGGCGAACGCGATCACCGCCCACGCCGCCGCGTGGGTGTATTGTCCGCCGTTCTCACGCACGCCCGGCACGTAACCCTTGATGTACCCGGGTTCGAGCGCCGTGCGGTCGAACGGCGGCGTGAGCAGCAGCACGAGCTGATCCTCTTCGCGCACGAGCTTCTCGCTCAGCGATCGCATGGCGCGCTGGGCGCGTTCACGCGGTCGCCGCGCCTGAGATCACGGACCACGTTTGCGCGATGGAGTCGATCTCACATGCATCCGCACCCTTGGTGCCGAGCGGCGTGCCGTCGTCGAAATAGGCGCGACGGTACCACTCGCCGTCCCACCTTCGCGTTCCGCGGCGCCGGCCAGCACTTTCGCGTGGGAGGCCCACGCTTCGGCACGCGTGTGTTCGCCGCGCGCGGTCGCGATCGGGGCCCATTTCGCGAGCACGACATGCAGGAACCACGCCATCCACACGCTCTCGCCCTGTCCCATCGCGCCCACGTTGTTCATCCCGTCGTTCCAGTCGCCTGTGCCCATGAGCGGCAGTCCGTGCGAGCCCACCGAAAGACTCCGGTCGATCGCGCGCGCGCAGTGCTCGAAGATCGTGGCGCGCTGATCGGAGACGCGCGGCTCGAAGTACGATTCGAACTGGCCGGCGGTGAGCACCGGCCCCTCGATGAACGCCGCCTGCTCGTCGAGAAGCTTGATGTCGCCGCTCACGCTCAGGTAGTGCTCGGCGACATAGGGGAGCCAGAGCAGATCATCCACGATGCGCGTGCGCACGCCTCTTCCCGTGCGCTCGTGCCACCAGTGCTGCACGTCGCCTTCCACGAATTGCCGGCCGGCGGCGCGCACGATCTGCTCGCGCGCAAGATCGGGACGCGCCACCGCGACCGCCATCACGTCCTGCAGCTGGTCGCGGAACCCGTACGCGCCGCTCGCCTGGTAGAAGCCGGTGCGCGCCCACAGCCGGCTCGCGACGGTCTGATACAGGAGCCAGCGATTGAGCATGATGTCCAGCGCGCGGTCGGGCGTCTCCACCTGCACCGTGCCGAGCAGTTGGTCCCACACGCCGAGTGCCTCGGCCAGACTCGCATTTGGATCCGCGGCGCGCTGACGCTGCACCACTGCGCGCGCCTCCTCGGCATTCTCCCCTTCGCCCAGCAGGAAGACCACCGTGCTCTCGGCACCCTCGGCGAGATCCACAGTGGTCTGCAGGGCGGCGCAAGGATCGTATGCCGCCCCAATGCGTCCCGAGAGGCGATCGCCGCGCACGAGCGCGAGCGGCCGCGCGAGAGACCCGTTGCGGCCAAGGAACTCGGTGCGATCCCCGGTCACCGAGTTCTGCGCGCCCGCAAGATCGGCGAACGCCACACAGTCGCCGAAGTCGGTGTTCCATGCGTTGCGGGCGAAGATCGCGCCGGTGGCCTCATCGATCTCGGTGACGACGAAGGGCGCCGAGCCGCTGCGCGACTGCGCCAACACCCATTGCACGAACGCGATGACGGACAATCGCCGCGCGCGCCCGGACGTATTTCTCAGTGTGAGGCGCGCGATCTTCACGGGATCGGCCGCCGGCACGAAATGACGAGCTCCAGCGCGATGCCGTGCGCGTGGTAGCTGTGCTTCGTGTATCCATGGCCATGCCGCGCGACATACTCGCCCTGCGGCTCGCGGATCGGCAGCGGTGTGGCACTCCAGAATTCGCCGGAATCCTCGTCGCGAATGTAGAGCACGTCGCTGGGCTCGTCGGTCACCGGGTCGTTCGACCACAGGCTGAGCTGGTTCGCTTGACTGTTCCGCGACCATGTCGCGCCCGACCCCGATTCCGACACCATGCATCCGAAGCGTGGATTCGCGATGACATTCACCCAGGGCGCCGGCGTCCACACGCCCGGCCCCAGTTGAGTCACGTACTCGCGGCCCCGGCCGCGAAGCCACCGGTGCCATTCGCGAATTCGAGCTCTTCGCGCGCCGCCGCGGGCGGCGGCTCGCTCACCACGGCGCGGTCCTCGTCGCTGGCGGGCGCCGGCAACAGCGCGCGCACGTTGCTCACCGGCGCGGCCTCGGCGCGATACGCGCGCGCCACCTGTTCCGCGAGCGGCCCGCGCCGGCTCGACAGCTCGATGCGCGCCACGCTCTCGAGTACTTCCTGCTGGGCCGCCGTCATCTGGTCGGAGCGCATCGTGAAGATCCGGCCCTCCGCGGCGCTCGTGTCGGGCGCCGTCGTGGACTTGCTCGTGCGCACCAACGTGTCGAGCAGCGTCTGCAGGTCCTGGAGATACGACGGCGCGCGGTCGTTGAGGATGACGAGGTCCACCGCCAGCCGCTTCATGCGCCAGTATGCGTGCGCTTTGAGCAGCTGGCGCACGATGCCCACATCGTCGGCGGCATCGATCTTCACCAGCACGATCGGCAGGTCGCCCGAGATGCCGTGCACCCAGAGCGCCGCGGCGGAGCCGGATTGGTGCGTGCGCGCGGCCGCCGTCGCGACCAGCGCGCGATCCGCATAGAGGATGGATCCAGCGAGCGTCTGGAAGAGATGCGCTTCCATCGCATCGATGCCCAGGTGATGCAGCTGCACCTGCGACTGCGTCCACGCGAGCGTGGCCGCGCGCTCGAACGTGGTGACGTCGTGGTACTTGTCGGCGAGATCGAGCGCCTCGTCGCGCTTGCCCGCCACGAGCGTGGAGAACGCGACGTGCACCGTGCGCCCGGGGCGAATGCGGATGCGGCGGCGCAGGCTCACGATCGGATCGAGCACCGCGCCCGCGCTGTTCGACAGGTGATGCCCCTCTTCCTCGGCCATCGCGTGGCGCAGATCGCGCCCACGTCCGAGGAACAGCGCGCGGTCGGTTTCCCATTGCAGATCGCCCACCGTCTCGCCCTCCACGGCCATCACGTGCGCGAGCCACACTTCGGTGTCGCTTGGCGAGCGGCGGCGGCGCGTGACGAGCAGCGTGTCGCGCTCCGGCACGGCCTCGGTCTGCACGAAGAGGTTCGAGAACGCGGGGTGTGCGTTGTCGGCCGCCGCCGGCGCCAGCACGACCTCGGCGTACGACGTCACGTCCAGTCTCGCGCGTGCGCCCACCCGAATTCGTGATCGACACGCGGCGCACTTCCGCGTCATCCTCGCTCGAGACGATCACCTCGAGGCGCGTCGTGATCGCGCCGTCGCGCCGCGTGAATTCGGCGCGATCCTCGGTGAACGCCACCTCGTAGCTTTCGGGCGCGGCCGCCGACGGCTGGAAGCCGGCGCTCCAACGCTCGCCGCTCGCCGCGTCGCGAATGAGCACGTACGATCCCATGTCGTCGCACGTGGCGTCGGGGCGCCACCGCGTCACGGCGATATCGCGCCAGCGGCTGTAGCCCGAGCCCGCTGTGCTCATCATCACAGCGTAGCGCCCGTTGCTCAGCAGCTGCGTGCGAGGCGCGGCCGTTTGCGGCGTTTCGTAGAATCGCGTGCGCGGCGACACGAGTTCGCGAATGTCCGCGACCGCGAGATTCGCGTCCGCGCGCGGCCGCGCCACGGGCACATCGCGCGGCGTGCGCTCCTGCAGCAGCAGTTCGGTGGCGCGCACCATCGGCTCGGCGTGGAAGCGGTCCTGCATGCGGCCGCGATGCAGCGCGTTCCCGATCGCGACGATCGCCATCGCCTGATGATGCGCCATGTACATGCGCACGACTTCGCGCGTTTCCCCCTCGGGCAATCGCGCGGGCGTGTAATCGATCGACTCGTAGAAACCGTACTCGCCGTCGCCGCCCTGCGCGGCCAGGGCGCGCAGATTCTCCAGTGCGAGCGCGGATCGAACTGCGCCGCGAGCGCACTCGCGTACGGCGCGATCACGATGTCGTCTCCCAGGCCGCGACGAAAACCAAGACCGGCACGCCGAAGCTCGCGTACTGGAAGGTCATGCCGAGGTCGCGCGCAAAGTAGCCCGACTCCGAGACGCCCCACGGCGTGCCGCGCTCCTCGCCGTAGTCCATTTGCCGCTGCACCACGAGGCGCGAGGTCTGCTCCAACAGGCTGCCCGGCGGCGTGCGCATGACGAGCGCCGGCATGAGATACTCGAACATCGATCCCGCCCACGACATGAGCACCGAGTCGCGGCGCACCGGCGTGAGCAGCCGGCCCAGGCGGAACCAATGGCGGGCCGGCACGTCGCCCTTGGCGATGGCGATGAAGCTGAGCAATCGCGCTTCGGACGCGAGCAGATCGTAGCGGCTGTCGTCGAGCGCGCGGTCGGTCATGCGATACCCGATCGCGAAGAGCATGCGCGACGGATCGAACAGGAATCTGAAATCCATGGCCGCCACCAGCGGCGCGCGCCGACGCAGCCTGCGTTTCCAGTCGCGCGCGCAATGCGTCGATCGCGGCCGAGCTGCGTTCCAGGGCGGAGGCGAGCGCGTCGATGCGCGCAACCGGCCGGCGTTCGCCTCGCCGTCCGCGACGAGTTCGGCGCGCACCGTGGCCACATCGCTGAGCGCCGCGGCGCACATCGCGGGCACGTCGGCCAGCGGAAGGTCCGGCGTGAATCGTGCGAGCGCCGGCACGGCCGCATCGTCCACGCGCAGGCGGCACCACGGGAGCAGCGTGTCGAGATCGCGGTCGTGCGTGGCGACCGCGTCGCGCAGCGCGGCGGCGCACGACGTGATCGATCGCGGCGACTCGTCGGGTTGTGCGCCGGCCGCATCGCGCGCGCGATCGCTCACGGTGCGCGCCGCCGCCTCGAGTTCTGCGATGCGCGTAGCGTAGGCGATCGTGCCCGAGGGTGCGTCGGTGAGCAATGTGCTGAACACACCGAGCGCGGCGTCGAGGCGCTCGATCGCGCGCTCGTTCCCATCGCCTCCGTGTCGCGCCTGCTCTACCGCCTCGCGCAGCAGCAGCACCGCATCGGTGATGCCCGAGAGCCGCGCGACGCCGCGTGCCCCGTCGCGCAGCAGCGCGTCGCAACCATTCGCCACTGCGATCAACGAACCCGCGAGATTGCCGCTGTCCACGCTCGACACATAGCGCGGTTCGAGCGCCTGGCCGGTGATCGTGTCGTACCAATTGAAAAGGTGGCCCCGATACGTTTCGAGCGACTTGGTCGCGGCCAGCGTCGCCTCCAGGCGGTCCATCGCATCGAGCGTACCGACCCAACCGAAGTCGTGCGCCGAGAAGATCGACAGGAGATACAGTCCGATGTTCGTGGGCGAGGTGCGCGTCGTGACGACCGGGCGCGGCGTCTCCTGGAAGTTGTCCGGCGGCAGCGAATGGTTCCCCGGCGTTACGAACGTCGCGAAGTAGTTCCACGTGCGCCGTGCGATGAGCCGCAGCGCGCGCGCATCCTCTTCGTCGATGTCGCCCGCGGCGACGGCGGGCAGCGGCCGGCTCAGCCACCACGCGACACCGGGCGCGAACAGCCAGAGCAGCAGGAAGGGCGCCGCCAGCGGCGCGGATGCGGGCTGTACGAGCAGCACGGCGATCGCCGCGGCCACGGTGATCGCCACCGAGCCCGCCATGCGCCGGTAGAATCCGGGGATCGCGCGCGGCGCGCGCGCGGCCGCGATGCCCGACGCGCGCCACTCGAGCAGATGCCGGTGCGACACGCCGAGCCGCCAGAGCGTGCGCACGATCGCGTGCATCATGAGCCACGCCCCGTTCGCGACCGTCACCACCTGCAGGCCGATCTGATCCGTCGCGGCCGCGAAGTCGCGAAGCACCGCGCGCACGTGGCTGCGCTTGGAGATGCCGGACATCCGCGGCCAGATGCCGGCGATCGCGGGAATGAGCGGCGGCACCGCGAGCACGGTGAGAATGAACGCCGTCCACAGCGCCGGCATCGCGTCGGGCCAGAGCCAACACGCGAGCAACAAGCCGAATGCCGACGGGCTGCTCAGCGTGCGGCGCAGATTGTCCAGCATCTTCCAGCGGTGGATGAGCGGGAAGCGCTCGCCCAGGATCCATGGCAGCAGTTGCCAATCGCCGCGTGCCCAGCGGTACTGCCGCCCGGCGGCCGACAGATAGTTCGCCGGCGCGCTCTCGAACAACTCCACGTCGGTCACGAGCCCCGAGCGCGCGAAGAGTCCCTCGAACAGATCGTGGCTGAGCAGCGTGTTCTCGGGCACGCGGCCCTCGAGCGCCGCCTCGAACGCGTCCACGTCGTAGATGCCCTTGCCCGTGTACGATCCCTCGGCGAAGAGATCCTGGTACACGTCGCTCACCGCGCCGGCGTACGGGTCCACACCGGTGGGCCCGGAGATCATCCGCTGGAAGTGTGAGCCGCCGCGCCCCGGCAGCGGCGCCGTCACGCGCGGCTGCAGCACCGCATATCCCTCCACCACGCGGCGCGACGCCGGATCGATGCGCGGCCGGTTGAGCGGATGCATGATCGTGCCAACGAGACGCCCCACCGCGCCAATGGGAATGCGCGTGTCGGCGTCGAGCGTGACGACGCATCGCACGCCCTGCGGCGCGCCGCCCTCTATGGGCAGGAAGGTCGTGTCGGTGGCGCCGCGCAGTAGGCGGTTCAGCTCGTGCAGCTTGCCGCGCTTCCGCTCCCAGCCGATCCACGCGCCTTCGCTCTCGTTCTTCATGCGGCGGCGGTGCGCGAGCAAGAAACGCGCACCGCCGCCAGGCGCGGGACCGTGTCGCGCGTTGAGGCGCGCGATGCCCTCGCGCGCCGCCGCGAGAATGGCATCGTCCCCGGGCATTTGCTCGCTAGCCGCATCGTGGAAGTCGGAGACGAGCGCGTAGTACACATCGCCTTCGGCGTTGGCGATGAAGTGCACTTCGAGCCGCTCGACCTGTTGCCGCGCGTCCTCGGGCGACGCGAACAGCGTCGGCACCGCGACGAGCGTACGGCGCTCTCCGGGATCCCCGTCTTCCATCGCAGGCGCGGCAGCAGGCCCGGCACGACCATGGTTGTGATCAGCCGGTTGAGCAGGGCGACCGCGAGATCCGATGCGGGCACGAGCGCCAACGCGCCCAGCAGGATGAGGCCGCCAAGGGACACGCCCGCCTGCGCCGAGAGCAGGAGCGGCGCGGCGATGATGGCCGCGGTCGCAAGGAAGAGCGAGCTGAGGTACACGGGCGCCGCGCCATCCAGCAGCATGCGTCGCGCGCGCA
>CAVSYH010000015.1:0-19642 GCA_963732065.1 uncultured Gemmatimonadaceae bacterium
CGTTCGCGTAGTGAAAGTAGCGCGTCGGCTCGTTCACCCAGAATCCGTTGGCCTGCTGCTGCCAGCCATGCACGTCGGCGGCCACGTCGACCGCGGTGATCCCTGCGATACCGGAGAGCGCCTCGACAATGCCCGGACAGAAATCAGCGGTCTCGCGCGGCGATCCGCAGGTGAGCGCGAAGGTGTTCGGCTCGATACGCATTACCGCCGCGTACCGAAGCATCGCCATCTCGGATGCGCGCACGCGAGTAATAATGATGCGCGCGTCCGTGATCTCCACGCGGAACGTGCTGGTATCGCGATTCACGACGCTGAGCGAATAGCTCCCGTTCGCGAGCGCGACCTCCTTGCGGCCCATCACAGGCGTGACCGTGGGCGGGCAGGGACCCGTGAGCGCGCGTGCGGTGTACGGTCCGAGCACGATCGCGGTGCCGCTCACGCTGAGTTTCACGTCGAGCGTCGCGCACTGATGGATCTCCACCGTTTCGTAGACGAAGCGCATGACCGGTGCGCGGCCCGGAGCGCCGCGCATCTCCGACAACTCGAAGCTCACCGGGCCTATGGCATCGGTGGATTGTGCGGTTCCCGCCCGTGCTTCAATGCCCGGCGCTCCGACAAATGCGACGATCGCCCGAGCGTTCATGCCGATTCTCCATTTCGCGGCCCGACGAAGGGACGCGCGATCGCCTCACCTTGCACACGCCGTGCCGATGGCCGATGGCCGATGGCCGAGGACCGCTCAAAGACCAACCGTCGTCATCCCCCCAATGTAATCGCGCACCCACTCCACCCACAACCGCGCGCGCTCCTTCGCGTTCACCGGGTCGCCCGACGCGTGCGCACGCCCGACGAATCCCACGAACTGCGTCTCCACGCCGTTGTCCTTCATCGCGCGGTAGAGCGCGAATGCCTGTGTCGGCGGCACGCGGAAGTCTTCCATGTTCGACATCACGAGCGTCGGCGCGTTGATCTTCCTCGCATAGGTGATCGGCGACTGCTCACGGTAGGCCTTCTCAGCCCGCCCGTCCAGGGCGAGCCGCCGAAGAGGTAGCGGATCGCAATGTTGCCGTCGCCGAGATTGTACTTGTCCTCCCAGTTCGTGACCGGCGCTCCTGCCATCGCGGCCTTCCACTCGTTCGGATAATTCCCCATCAGCCAACTCGTCATGAATCCGCCGTAGGACCAGCCGGTCACGGCGGTGCGCGCCTTGTCCACGTAGGCGCGCTGCCGGAGCATCGCGACGCCGGCCATCACGTCGCGCCCGGGCCCGGATCCGGCGTCGCTGACGATCGCCGCTTGATACGCGTTGCCGAGATTGTCGCTGCCACGATAGTTCGGCGAGAACACGACCCAGCCTCGGCCGCCATCAACTGCGCGAGCGAGCTGAAGCTCAGCTTCGATGCGCTCGTCGGGCCGCCGTGGATCAGCAGCACGAGCGGATACTTCCGCGCGCGAGAATCCGGGCGGCAGCTGATCGACGCCGTCCTCGTCGAATCCGTTCGGTCCCTTCCAGGTGACGCGCTCCATCGCGCCCCACGCGACATCGGTCGCCCACGCGTTGAAGTGGGTCAGGCGCTGGGCGTGCCCGAGGGCGAGGTCATCGCGTAGAGTTCGGATGGCCGTCCGCCGCTCGTGGCGACGAACACGATCGCGCCGGTCTTCGCGACGGTGAGCTCGTAACCGAACGCGCCGTTCACGACGAGGTCGCCCAACTCGAGGCGCTTCGCCGGCGAACCGTCCACCGGCTGCATCCACACGCCCACGCTCGTGCGGTCGTTCCCCGCCACGACGAGCGCCTTGCTGTCCGCCGTCCATTCCGCGCCGTACAGATTCCGGTCGATCGCGCGCGTGATGCTCTTGCCCGTGCCGCCCGCGCTCGGCACCACGTGCACTTCGTTCACCCATCCCGCCTCGCCGTTCCCGTCGCGCGGCTGCCAGTAGGCGATCATCTTGCCGTCCGGCGAATACACCGGGTTGTTCTCGAAGCGGCGCGCGCTGGTGAGCGGCGTGATGGTTCCCGTCGCGACGTCGAGGATGCGCACGCTCACGGAATCGAGCTTTCCCGCTCTCGGGCGCGGGCACGTGCGCGAACGCGATGCGCGCGCCATCGGCGACTCCAGCTCAGTCCCGACGGCGGGCTGCCCGGCGGGAGCACGAACTCGAGCGTCCACGCGCCGCTCGTGAGCCGCTTCGCCTCGCCGCCAATGGTGGGCACCAGCCGAATGTGCTGCGGCGTGAGCGGCTTCGTGAGGAACATGTCCTGCGCGCCCACGGTGAAGGTCGTGAGATGCTTCGCTTCGCCGGTCCGCTTCGGCGACTCGTCGTCCGCCGCGAAGGCGATCGCGCCGCCGTCCGGACGCCAGGAGTACATGTTCACGCCCGTCGGCGAAACAGTGAGTTGGCGCGCTTCACCGCCGGCCGCAGGGAGGAGCCAGATCTGGCCGTGCATTGCGGAGTCGGGGGCGACGAACGCGATCGTCTTTCCGTCCGGGCTCCAGTGCGGATCGTGCGCCGCGTGCCGCGCGGTGAGCGCGCGTGGAGCGCCGCCGGCAATGTCCACTGCCCAGATATCGGCCTCGTTCTTGTCGGTCGTGAAATTCGGCCGCGAGACGACGAACACGACCGTCTTGCCATCCGGCGACACGTCAGGCGAGGAGACGCCGACGATCTTCGCGAACTGGTCGAGCGTGAACTTGTTCTGCGCACTCACGGGCGAGGGGGCGGCCGAAGCGAGCAGCGCGACGGCGAGAACGAGGCGACGCGACATGGGCGGATCTCCGATCGGGTGAAGCCGCCGGCCGGCGGCGCTCCAACGTTACGCCAAGTCGCTGTCGGCGGCGAGGAGCGCTAGATTGGTCGCACACTTCCTCCGGGATCTCCGCATGCGCCTGTATCGCTTCGCCATCGTCTCGCTCGCTCTCGCCGCCGCATCCGTCGCCCGTGCGCAAACGCCCGCGCCCGCCGATTCCTTCGCGTGGCTCTCCGACGTGCGCGGCGCCAAGCCCATGGCGTGGGTCGAGGCGCAGAACAAGACGACGCTCGCCGCGCTGCAGGCGGCCCCGGTATACGACTCACTCTATCGGCGCATCCTGCAGGTGCTCAGCTCGAACAAGCGCATCGCCTATCCCGATCAAATGGGCAAGTACCTCTACAACTTCTGGCAGGACAGCACGCACCCGCGCGGCATCTGGCGGCGCACCACGTCGGCCTCGTATGCGACCGCCGCTCCCACCTGGGAGACGATCATCGATGTCGACGCGCTCTCGAAGGCGGAGAAC
The DNA here is from genome assembly GCA_963732065.1 of uncultured Gemmatimonadaceae bacterium. Lineage (GTDB taxonomy): Bacteria > Gemmatimonadota > Gemmatimonadetes > Gemmatimonadales > Gemmatimonadaceae > DATKOH01. The sequence goes on from CAVSYH010000015.1 coordinate 3,279, forward strand.
GCCACGTGGGCCTGGAAGGGCGCGAACTGCCTGCCGCCCGAATACCGGCATTGCCTCGTGAGCCTCTCGCGCGGCGGCGGCGACGCCGTGGAGGTGCGCGAGTTCGACGCGAACACGCGGCGCTTCGTCGCGGACGGATTCCACCTGCCGGAGGGAAAGAGCAGCACCGCGTGGCAGGATCAGAACACACTGCTCGTCTCCACTGACTTCGGCGACAGCAGCATGACCACTTCAGGCTACCCGCGCATCGCCAAGCTCTGGAAGCGCGGCACACCGCTCAGCGCCGCGACCACGCTCTTCGAGGGCAAGACCACGGACATGTGGGTCTTCGTCGGCGCGAATTACGCGGGCGGTCACACGATCCCTGTCATCAACAACGGGATCACCTTCTTCACGACGGTGAACCGCGTGCTCCGCGACGGGAAGCTCGTGCTGCTCGAGATCCCGCAGGATGCGGACTACGGCTTCGTCGGCGATCGGCTCATCGTCTATTTGCGCACGCCCTGGACGGTGAGCGGCAATACATACGCCGAGGGCGCGTTGCTCAGCATCGGCGCGAACGACTTCTTCGCCGGCAAGCGCGACTTCACGACCATCCTCGCGCCCACCGATAAGATCGCGATCGACGGCTTCTCCACGACGAAGGATTACGTGCTCGTATCGCTGCTCAACAACGTGAACGCCGAACTCCATCGCTACGCGTTCCACAATGGGAAGTGGACCGGCGCGCGGCTTCCCCGCGCCATCGTTCGGCAACGTCTCGGTGCGCAGCACCGATCCCGTGAGCGACGCATTCTATTTCAGCTATGACAGCTTCCTGAGTCCCACCACGCTCTACGCTCGTCTCGCCGGCGGGAAAGAGCACGATGGTGAAGCAGCTGCCGGCGCTCTTCAACGCGAACGGCCTCGAGACGACGCAGCTCGAGGCGACGAGCGCCGACGGCACCCAGGTGCCCTATTTCATCGTGATGAAGAAGGGACTCGCGAGAGGACGGGAACAATCCCACGCTGCTGCGCGCGTACGGCGGTTTCCAGGTGTCGTCGCTGCCGAACTACAGCGCCACCACCGGCGCCGCGTGGCTCGAGCGCGGCGGGTGCTGGTGCTCGCGAACATTCGCGGCGGCGGCGAGTTCGGTCCGGCGTGGCACGCGCCGCGCTCAAGGAGAACCGCCAGCGCGCGTACGATGATTTCCTCGCGGTCGCGAGGATCTCGATCACGCGCAAGATCACCTCGGCCGCGCACCTCGGCATCAACGGCGGCAGCAACGGCGGCCTGTTGGTTGGTGTCGCGCTCACCGAGAGGCCGGAGCTGTTCGGTGCGTCGTCTCCGCGGTGCCGCTGCTCGACATGTACGGCTACACGAAGCTGCAGGCCGGGGCGAGCTGGATCGGCGAATACGGCAATCCGCAGATCCCCGAGCAGTGGGCATACATCTCGAAGTACTCGCCATATCAGAACGTGTCCGCCACCAAGCAGTACCCGCCGGTGCTCTTCACCACCACCACCGCGCGACGATCGCGTGGGACCCGTGCACGCGCGCAAGATGGCGGCGCTCATGGAATCGCAGGGACACAAGGTGCTCTTCTTCGAGAACACCGAGGGCGGCCATGGCGCCGGCGACACGCCGGAGCAGCAGGCCACTTTCTGGGCGGTGACCTACACGTTCCTGGTCACCACGCTGCGGTAGCGGTCAGTACTTCGCTTTCGCCAGCGCGGCGTCCACCCACCCGATCGCGTCGGGCGTGCGCGACCAGTCCACGTGCACGTCCGGCGGGATGCCGGTGCCGCGCATGCCCATGTACGGGAGATCGGGGCGCGCGGTGATCACGGGGTAGCCGAGGTACCAGCGTTTGCCGGTGTCGCCCACGCGCACGATCGTCACGCTCATGTAGTCGAGCGCGCCGGCGGTGTTCTGCCCGTACACGATCACGCGCATGCTGCGCCGCGCTTCGCGCAGGAATACTTCGGCGGCGCTCACGGTGCCGCCATCGATGAGCACCGCGACGCGCGTGGGGCCGCGCTCCACGGTGTCCACCCACATGCTGTCGGGCTTGATGCGACTCACGGAATCGGTGGAGTCGCGCAGGCGGTCGAGGTCATCGCTCAGCGGCACGAGCCCGCCGGGGCTCGCGGCAAGGCGCGAGAGCACGCGCACGATCGACGTCGAGTCGCCGGAGATGTTCTCGGAGCGCTGCTCGACGTACTTGATGTTGTCGGGCGACGAGAGCATCTGCGGCGAATCCGGCGGCACGTGCGCCGGCCGTTTCTCCGTGCTCATGATGAGCGGCAGCACAGTGTCAGTCACCCACGAGGATCCGCCCTCGTTGCCGCGGATATCGATGATCATTCGCGGCGCGCGGAGCAGCGCGTCGCGGTTCTTGTCCACGATCTTGAAGAGCGCCTCACGGTACGTGGGGTCGTTCGATGGAATGGAGAGCACGGCCGTGCTGCCGCGCCACGTGAGCGTCGCGTACTCGGGCTGCTCGAGCGACACGAGACCGGAGTCCGCGGCGGCCACCGGGAATTCCTTGGCCCACATGCCCGGATCGAACCGCAGCAACGTGTTCTTGTGGATGTGCGCGGTGGTGAACCGCTTCGAGAGGTTCGCGCTCCACAGCGTGCCATCGTATTTGGCGTCGCTGCGGCGCGTGAACCGAGCCCGTACATCGCCGGCGTGCCACGTCGCGCTGTCCGGCGTGAGCACCACCGCCACGAAATGCCCGGCGCCGCCCGACGGAGCCTGGATCACCGCGACGCGCAGCGCGCCGTCCCTCCAGATCCCCTCCACCGGATCGAGATGCTTCGCGTTCTTCGCGAAATAGCGGCGCAGCGTATCCTCGGAAACGGGCACCCGCTCGATGAACCCCGGCGTCGCCGCGCGCTTCGCGATCTCGAGCGTGTCGAGATACGTCTGCTGGAACACGAACACATGCGGATCGTGGAACTGCTCGGCGTACGCGTTCAGCACGAAGTAGCAATCGTCGCCCTGCGACGCCGCCGCGCGCACGCGCAGCGCCGCGAGCGTGGAGTCGTACTGCGGGCGCCGCCGCGACCGCTTCACCTCGAGTACGAACCCCGCATAGTTCGCCTCTGCCTTGGCCGCCATCCCGTCGAGCACCACGGAGCATGAGGGCAGGGAGTCGGATCCGACGGTGGCCGCAAGAAGAAGAAGAGTTCCAAGCACGGTTCGATTCTCCGGTGATCGGCAATGAGCACTACGTCCCATTGCGGGCGTGGATTCAGCGTGCAGTCTATCGCCGAGCGCCTAGCGCCCGCTCTTGCAGTGTGCAGTTCGTAGAGCCACATTCGCCCCGTTCCTCAACGGGAGGCCGTCGATGGGCAAGATCAACATGGGCCGTGTCATCATCGGCGGTCTCGCCGCCGGGCTCGTGCTCAACATCAGTGAGACCATTCTCAATACGGTGGTCCTCGGCGCGGATCTCGCGTCGCAGCTCGCCAGGATGGGACTGCCGCCTGTCGGCGGATCGGCGATCGGCGTATTCGTCTTCCTCTGCTTCATGCTCGGCATCGTCACCGTATGGTTGTACGCCGCAATCCGTCCACGGTTCGGCCCCGGCCCCAAGACGGCGTCGCTCGCCGGCGCCACCGTGTTCTTCTTCGCGTATCTCTACGGCGCGGTGGGGATGCTCGTCATGGGCTTCTTCTCGTCGCGCGTCCTGATGATCTCGCTCCCATGGGGATTCGTCGAGATGATGCTCGCCGCTAACGTGGGCGCGTACCTGTACAAGGAGTGATCGTGCGCGCGCGGTGCGTGGCGCTGCTCGCCGTGCTGGCGGCGGCGCCGGCCGGCGCGCAGCGCAATGGCGACTGGACGATGCCCGCGCGCGACTACGCGTCGACGCGCTTCAGCGATCTCGCGCAGATCACGCCCGCCAACGTCAAGAAACTCCAGAACGTCTGGACCTTCTCCACCGGCGTGCTCGGCGGGCACGAGGGACAACCGCTCGTCGTGAACAACACGATGTACGTGGTCACGCCGTGGCCGAACGTGCTGTATGCGTTCGACCTCACGCAGGAAGGGTATCCGCTCAAATGGAAATACCGGCCCGCAGTGTCGCCCAACGCGATCGGCATCGCGTGCTGCGACGCCGTGAACCGCGGCGCCTTCTACGCCGACCACAAGATCATCTACAACCTGCTCGACGGACACACGGTGGCCATCGACGCGGAGACGCGGCAAGGAGCTCTGGAACACCCAGGTCGCTGATCTGAAGAACGGTGAGACCACGCCCATGGCGCCCTTCGTCGTAGGCGATCGCGTGATCGTGGGGCCGTCGGGCGGCGAGTTCGGCATCCATGGCTGGCTCAAGGGGCTCGATCTCGCGAGCGGCAAGCTCGTCTGGACCGCGTACAACATGGGCCCCGACAGCATCACGCTCGTCCAAGCCCGGCTCCGCGAAATTCTTCTACGACAAGGGCGCCGAACTCGGCACGAGCACGTGGGGCACCGACTCGTGGATGCACGGCGGCGCGCCGGTGTGGGGCTGGTTCTCCTTCGATGCGCAGCTCGACCTCGTGTACTACGGCGTCGGCAATCCGGCGCCGTACAATCCGGAGCAGCGGCCCGGCGACAACAAGTGGACCGCGAGCGTGATCGCGCGCCGCCCGGCCGACGGTTCGATCGCGTGGGCGTATCAGTTCACGCCGCACGACAGTTGGGACTTCGACGCGACCGCCGAGCTCGTGCTCGTGGACCTCGAGATCAACGGCAAGCTCCGCCAACGCTCGTGCAATTCAACAAGAACGGTTTCGCGTACACGCTCGATCGCGCGACCGGTGAGGTGCTGGTCGCCGAGCCGTTCGTCGAGACGAACTGGGCGAAGCGCATCGATCTCGCGACGGGCCGCCCGGTGCTCGATTCCACGAAGCTCACCGGCGCGAGCCGCGGCAACGTAAAGCACATCTGTCCCACGCTCGAAGGCGGAAAGACGCCGGCGGCGCCGGTCGCGTACTCGCCGCTCACGAAACTGTTCTATGTGAGCACGAACAACATGTGCATGGATTACGCGGCCACGCCGGTCACCCACATCGCCGGCACGCCGTACATCGGCGCGAATTCGCCGTACTACGCGGGCGCGGGCGGCCACATGGGCGCGTTCATCGCGTGGGATGCGGCCACCGGGAAGAAAGTGTGGGAGATCAAGGAGCGTTACCCGGTGTGGAGCGGCGTGGTGGCGACGGGCGGCGGCGTGGTGTTCTACGGCACGCTCGATGGTTGGTTCAAGGCCGTGGACGCGCGCAGCGGCGCGGTGCTCTGGAAATTCAAGGTCGGCTCCGGGATCGTCGGCAATCCGATCACCTACCGCGGCCCCGACGGAAAACAGTATGTGGCCGTCTACGCGGGCATCGGCGGCGATTGGTTCCTGCTCTCGGGCGACGTGCGGAGCGACGATCCCGCCGACGTGCGCGACGCGGCGCCATTCGTGAAGGACCTCGCGCGCCGCACGAGCCAGGGCGGCATCGTCTACCTCTTCGCGCTCCAGCCATGAAGAACACGCTCATCGCGATCGCGCTCCTCGGCGCTGCTATCGCCTGCGCGAAGAAGGATGCGGCCGCGCCGCACGCGTCTTCCGGCGACGTGCTGCAGACCGACCGCATCTACGCCGGCGGCGTGAAGCCGCCCGATCTGCCGTTTCCATTCCCGCGCGCGACATCGACGCCGACGCCGGCGAGCGGCGCGAAATTATTCACCGCGATGAACTGCGACGGCTGTCACGGTGGCGGCGCGACCGGTTGGGTGGGGCCGAGTCTCATTGATGGCCGCTGGCGCTACGGCGGCACCGATGCCGAGGTCTTCGCGTCGATCTATTTCGGGCGTCCGAAGGGAATGCCCGCGTTCGGCGGCACGCTCGCACCCGACGCGATCTGGGACATCATCGCGTATCTGCGAGTCGCTCCCGCCGCCCGAGGACGTTCCGACGCAGCGATTCTAGGGCGAGACGTCGCGCTCCGAAAGATCGATCGCGCCCAGCTCCCACAGCTCGGCCACGAACGATTTCGCGTCGGCCAGCGCGCGCTCGTCGGTCACGTCGAATTCCACCGTGATCTCGTGCGCGATCGACGCGAGCGAGCGCGTGCCATCGGCCAGTTCCCAGAGCCGCGCGCCCACCGCGTTCACGCGCACCACCTCGCGGTCGCTCACGCGCAACAGCGCCGTCTCGCGGTCGATCGCTTCCCAGCTCACCGACGGTGTGCGCCGCGGGAAGACGTGCGTCGAGCGCTCCGACATCAGGGCGTGACCGCCATGTCGCCGACCTTCGGCGGGCCATTCGTGCCCGGCGTCAGCGTGACTGTCGCGGAACTCTCGTCCACTTCGGTCACCTTCGCCATGCCGATCTTCTCGGTGACCGTCTTGATCACGGCGCCCGTCGCGGGATCCTTCACCGTGCGCACCGCGCGGCTGATCACCAACTCGTCGCCCACCTTCACGCCGGCGGTGCTGCCGACGTTCAAGATGAGCGTGTTGCCGCTGACATCGGCCACGATCGCGTTCGATCTTCACCGCGTGCACCGGCAGCGACGCGGCCTTCGTATCCAGCTGCAGGCCCACCTGATTCACCGCTTTGTGCGTCGCGTCGCCCAGCAGCGAACTCGTGAAGTCCGAGCCCGTCATGTCGAGCGTGCCGCCGCCCGCCTTGCTGTTCGACGTGCCCTGCAGGCTCACGCCGCCCGAGTGCGAACTCTCGCCCTTGCCGGTCGCCGCCGCGACGACCTCCTCGTTCGACACGTCGATCATGCGCGCCGTGATCTCCACCACCGCCTTGGAGTTCGTGCTCGACACGCCGCCGATCCCGAACCCCTTCACGCTCAGATTGCTCCCGCCGCCCAGCGTGGTCTGATTCGTCTCGGCGCCGAACTGGTTCACGCTCCCGATGATGATGAAGTCCACGTTCAGCAGCCGACCGATCTTCGCAGCCGCGTCGGGATCCGAGAGCTGACCCTGCGAGAGGTTCTGTTCGTTGCCCACTTTCTCCAGCGCCGCGCGCTCGACGACGGAATACTTCCCGTCCTCCACCAGCTTCTGGATGAGGAGGTCGGCGATCCCGGTGCCCACGTCCTGGTTCGATCCGCCCATCGCCTGTACGGCCTGCTGTACGGCCACATCGTTGAACCGGAGCACGGCGACCTTCTTCTTCTGCGCGACAGCCGGTGCGGCCGCCACGAGCAGCCCGAGTGCGCCGAGGATGTACTTGTGCATGGCTCTGCCTCACCGAGTGCGGGGGTCGACGTCCTAGAAATACGGGGGCGGGGCGAGGCGTCAATCCTCTGAAACTACAGACTGAGACTATAGACTTAGACTGAGAATACAACGACTCCCGCATTCTACGTCGAAGTCTCACATTCTCAGTCTGCTGTTTCCTTAAGCCGGCGCTCGAGGAATCGCCGCTCCGGCTCCTGCTGCGTGAGCTCGAGCGCCCGCGCGTACGAGAGGCGCGCCTGCGCAGTCTCGCCGAGGCGGCGGCAGAGATCGGCGCGCGCGGAGTGCGCGAGCTGATATTCGTCGAGCTCGCCGCGCGCGAGCAGCGCGTCGATGATCCGCAGCCCCGCCGCGGGCCGTCGCGCATCGCGATCGCGGCGGCGCGGTTCAGCTCGACCACGGGCGAGGGATCGGCGCGCAGCAGCAGATCGTAGAGCGCCACGATCTGCGGCCAGTCGGTCGCCTCCGCGGTCGTCGCCTCGGCATGCACCGCCGCGATCGCCGCCTGCAGCGCGTAGGGCCCGAGGCGGCGCGATGCGAGCGCGCGCTCGACCAGCGCCGAGCCCTCCGCGATCTGCTCGCGGTTCCAGAGCGAGCGATCCTGTTCGTCGAGCAGGACGAGTTCGCCTGTCGGCGTGCGTGCGCGCGGCGCGCCGCGACTCGTGCAGCAGCATCAGCGCGAGCAGCCCGATCGCTTCGGGCTCGGGCAGCAGCTCCACCAGCAGCCGCCCGAGGCGGATCGCTTCGCCCGACAGATCGGCGCGCGTCAGCGACTCGCCCGGACGACGCCGAGTAGCCTTCGTTGAACACCAGGTAGATGACGTGCAGCACGCTGTCGAGCCGCTCCGGCAAGCTCGGCGCGCGCCGGCACTTGATAGGGGATGCGCGCGTCGCGGATCTTGGCCTTGGCGCGCACGATGCGCTGCGCGAGCGTGGGCGCGGCGCGTAGGAAGGCGCTGCGCGATCTCCTCGGTCGTGAGGCCGCAGACCTCGCGCAGCGTGAGCGCGACCTGCGCGTCGGGCGGCGAGCGCCGGATGGCAGCAGGTGAAGATCAGCCGCAGCCGGTCGTCCTCGACGCTCGTCATCGCCGGTCGCACGCGGTGTCTCGTCGGCGGCTCGGCGCTCGAGCCGCTCGGCGATCTCGTCGGCGATGGCGTCGAAGCGCGCGCGCCGGCGCAGCGCGTCGATCGCCTTGAAGCGCCCGGTCGAGACGAGCCAGGCGCGCGGATTCGCCGGCACGCCCTCGCGCGGCCACTGCTCGAGCGCCGCGCGCGAACGCGTCGTGCAGCGCCTCCTCGGCGAGGTCGAAGTCGCCGAGCAGGCGGATGAGCGTCGCGAGCACGCGGCGCGATTCGGCGCGATAGATCGCATCGACCGTCCGCGCATGCGTCGGCGTCCGCGTCATCCATTGGCACGCTCACGTCCTCGGCTGGCATCTCCCGGATCGGCCGCACTTCGATGCTCCCCGTGCGCGCGGCGGGATCCGGCGGCGACCTGGATCGCCTCGTTCAGATCCTTGGCCTCGATCAGGTAGTAGCCGCCGAGCTGCTCCTTGGTCTCGGCGAACGGGCCGTCGGTCGTGGAGACCTTGCCGTTCCCGACGCGCACCGTCGTCGCCGTGTCGACAGGCTGCAGCGCGTTGCCGCCGATGTAGTGGCCGCTCTTCTTGATCTCCTCGGTGAAGGCGCCGTATTCGCCCATGAACGCTTCGCCCTCGTTCTTCGTCATCTTGCCCAGCTTCTTCTCTTCGTCGTAGATCAGGCAGAGATACTTCATGGCTCCCTCCGGTGTGTTGTCGGTCAACTACATGTGGACGGGAGATGGTCGATTCGAATGGCGCGAAATCGACATCCAGTCGAAAGTGCAGACTGAGACGTTATACTTAAACTTAGAATACGGGAGTAGTTGTATTCTAAGTCTAGAGTCTAACGTCTCAGTCTGCAGTCCCGACTAGATGCACAACGGGCCCGGCAGAATCTGCCGGGCCCGTTTAGTATTACACGAGCGTGGAGCCTACTGGCACTTGATCACGCCGTCGCCGACGCCCGGGATCGAATCCGCCCCGAAGCCGACTTCACACGTCACCGACGTCGCCGGGTGCGACGTGTTCGCCGCCCAGCCCGTGCCCTTCGCATCCGTCACGGTCGCGACCACACCCTGCGAGCTGGTGAAGTCCATGTTCGCGAGCACCGTGGTGTACGTCTGGTTGTCCGCGAAGTAGCTCTCCTGCGAGGTCGCCATATTGCGGAGGTCGGACTTTTCCGACGCGATGTAGGCCTTCTCCTTCGTGTTCGCGAACTTCGGGATCGCGATCGCGGCCAGAATGCCGATGATCACGACGACGATCAGAAGCTCGATCAGCGTAAAGCCCTTCTTGGCGGTGGAGCGCATGGTGGTTCTCCTGAGAGGTAGTGAACCGCGCCGTAGAGCGCGGCAGTGGTTTGGAGCGAGACTCGTCGGCCCGTTAATAAAGCACGAACGGGGCCAGACTGGCACGGCGCACCTAAGTGCTTCCCTGCAATGGCTTCGCCGGAGGATTCCTTTGAACCTGCCCAGGAACTCGCCGCAGTGCGCGGAATATCGGGCAATCTGCGGCCACGCCGAAATGTTAGAATCGGCCTGGGCGTGATAGTAGGAGGCACGTCACGTGCGTTTATAAAGATTCCGTGAAGTGGTGCCGTGATAGCCCGAGGCGTCCGCTACCGCCCCAATGCCGCTATAGCCGCCTGAAGCGGCGCCTTCGAAATCTGGATCAGGCCCGAGAAAGGCTGGTACATCTCCAGGATCAGCATGATCGCCCCCGGCAACGGACAGCGACGAAACGAAGAAACTCCCCACCACGGTGAGATTCCGTGGCGCGAACAGCCCGAAGCTGATGAAAATGAGGGTGCAGCCACGCACGAGAGCATGACGAGGAGCGGCAGCGAGACCCCCGTCCGCTGCTCGTACATGAGCCAGCGCGTGCTCCCCATGTCGAGCATCATGCTCGCCGCCTGCGATTTCAGCGTCCGCTGCGTGTCATCTTCGGCTGAGCGACTCGATCTCGTCGAAGAGCGCTTCGCCCTTGCCGGCCGGCGCGGTTCGCGGGCGAGATGGCGCCTCCGGTGCCCAGAGTCGCGCAGGAAGACTCCGCCGCGTCTCGCAGTGTGGCGCGCGCCGGTGAGGTCTCCGGCCCGTAGTGCACCAACACGCGATCGAGCAGCACGACGTTCGCGGAGACCTGCGTGACCTCGGTGCCTGGGTGTCGTACGAACTCTTGGCCGAAGCGACGAGCAGCCCGAGCACGAGGGCTACCATGGTACCCACGAATCCCATGCCGACTTTGATCGAGTCGCGCGAATCGCTCTGCAAGTGGTCGCCCGGGAGGCGCGCTTCATGGCCATGCCGAGCAGCGCGCCGCCGAAAATGCATGCGAACATCGCGAGGCTGATCTCGACGGGACCCATGACATTCCTCTCGCGTGAAGTGTGCGACCGGAGCAATCATACTCCACAATGCATCCGCTCACCACTCGCGCCCGCGGTGAACTGGTCGAAACCTCGCGTCCGGAGTTATCGTTCCCCTATCGTGACCAATCCTCCATCGCACGTGCCGGCCGCGCTCTCGGGGCCGGTCTTGATCCCCAAATGATTACATCCCCGCGCGCGCGGGTGTCACGTCGGTCATGTCCACCGTTGGTCGCAGCGGCGAGTGGGTGATGCCCCGGCTCTTCCGCGTCGTGGCGGTGATGGGCGAGGCCGTGCTGGACCTGTCCCACGTGCAACTGGGCGCCGGCGCGTCGGACATCGAAGTCGTGGCGGTCATGGGGCAGGTCACGATCCTCGTGCCGCACAACCTGCGAGTGCAGGTCGAGGGCCATCCCATCATGGCGAGTTCAGACTCAAGTCCAAGGTGCCATCGGCGGCGCTGGTCGATGCGCCGATGATCCGCGTGCGCGGCACCGCGTTCATGTCGGGCGTGGTCGTGAAGGTGGTGGACCGCTCGCGCTCGTGGCGCGACCGGATGCGCAGCGCAAGCTCGCGCGGTTAGCCGAGGACGGCGGGCTCGACGGCTAGCTTCGCGGGCGTTCGGCGCTGCGGAGCCCCGCGAGCGCCATCGCGCCGATGCCCGCGACCGCCACGAACATCGCGATCCAGAGCACCGCGGCGTGGCGCTCGGTCCACGGGCGCTCGTCGCCCCGTCCGGTGTAGGCGGCGTTGGCGGACGGCGGCCCCAGCGTCGCGAGCGCCGCGCTCGTGTCCTGGTGGAAGAAATTCGCGAAGTCGTAGCGCGGCGGCATCGACCGCGCATCACCATAGTACAGCTTCAGGCCGGCGCGCGCGGGCGGATCGAAGTACACTCGGCGCTGCAAGACCTGCGGCTGTGCGCCCGCGATCAGGAGTGGTGGGTCGTCCCCATTGTCGATCGTGAGCGTGAGGTGCCCGGTCGAGTCGTTCGTGGCGCTCACCGCCAATTGTTCGGAGATCGCGGTCTGGCCGCGCGCGTCATGCGAACGCGGGTGATCGCGGACGCGCCGAGCGCCGAGCCGCTGTCCATGCCGATGGTCACCGGCCGCCGGAAGTTCACCTGCGGCAGCGGCACCGTGAACAGCACGCGATCCAGCGGCGCCCGAATGGAACGACGCACTTGATGATCGAGGTGCGCCCGCGGCGCTCCGGCGCTCCGCACTGTCCCGCGTCGGTCCATTGGCGTCGCGCGCCTGCACCATGGACACCGTCGCGCCGCGCACCTGATCGGGCCGGATGCCGGGCGTGAGGCGTACGTGCACGTAGCGGAACGTCCATGGGGGCACGGCGATCGTGAAGTTGTCGCCGAGATGCTCGCGCGAGAAATCGAAGAAGCGTGGAAGGCGCCGGCCATGTGGCGCCCGCCGCCTGCGCGCCCGGCGCATCGCCCGCGGTGACGTACGCCGACGCGACGAAGTCTCTCGCCGAGAGTGACAGCGTGATGCGGTCGTATTCAGGGATCTTGGCCAGATCGAGATCGAACTCCGTGTGGTCGCCGCGGCTCGACACGTTGAGCACCTTCACCGGCGATTCCACCTGTGACGCACCGCCGTGCGCTTCCACGAGCGGTACGGACCTGGTCATCGCCACTGTAGAGGCGTACGTCCGCGAGATCGGGGCGCGCGTTCGCCCACATATCGGCGTCCACGATCAGGTAGTTCTGCGCGTCCGGCGTAGTGGTGACCACATCGCGTACGCGCGTGAAGAACGCGAGCTTCGGCTCGGGATCGAGCGCCGCGATCGTCGCGATAAGCAGCAGCCAAACGATTCGTCTCATGGATGTGCCTCGCTCTCGTCGTGCGGCATCTGGATCCAGCCGCGCTGGTACATGAACGAGACGCCGAGCAGGAGGGCGCCGAGCACGATGAAGCTCACGACGCGATAGCCACGGTCGAGATCCGAGATGTCGAAGGCGAACACTTTGACGATGGTGACCGCGATCAGAATGAGCGCCATCCAGCGGAGATCGGCGTTGCGCTTCATGAACCCGGCGGTCATGAGTCCCGCGCCGTACAGCATCCAGAGTCCGGAGTACGTGAAGCCCTCTTGCATGCGCAGGCTCGCGTCGAACGTGGCGTGCGACCGCTCGAACACGAAGTGATCGCTCACCTCCCGCGACAGCGCGAGGATCGCGAGGAAGTTCATGACCACCACGGCCAGGCGCGCGCCGTTGCGGCTGTTGTCTTCGTCGCGTCGCGCGCCATAGTGCGCGAACACGGCGAGGATCGTGATCACCACGGCGTTCGCGGCGAGGCGCGCGTTCAGGAATTGCGTCTCCATGCGCACATCGTCCACCGCGATCAGCCGGCCCACGCTGAGCGCGAGCGCCGCCGCGCCCAGGCCGGCCACGAGGTCGGAGCGCATCCGCGTGCCCACCCAGAGCAGGGCGGCCGCTTCCACCGCCCAGCCGATGGTGATCCAGTGACCGTGAGCCGGATCGGGATCGCGATGGTCACGAAGCCCACGGCGAGCGCGAGATGCACCATCTGCAGCTGGGCGCGAACCGGCGCGCTCGAAGCCGCGAGCGTGCGCGAGAGCGCGACGTAGAATGCGGCGAGCGCGAGCGCGACCCACGCGGCGGCCTGCGGGTACGGCTCCTGGAGCATCACGTAGATCTGCGCGAAATAGAGGATCGCGCTGCCGAGCGTGAGCAGCACCGGGAACGCCGGCAGGTCCGTCTGATCGTCGCCCGGCGCACGCGCAATGATCGGCGCGACCGCGAACACCAGGAAGAAGACCGTCGCGAACGCCGCCGTCGGCAGGAACTGCGTGACGTCGTAGAATTCCGAGTACCAGCCCGTATAGAAGAACAGTGTGCCGATGAAGCTGAGTGCGAGGAGGCGGCGCCAGGGACGCCGCGCCGCGAGCACGGCGCTCGCGATGTCGAGCAGCGCCACGTAGGAGAAGAGCTGCACTCGTGGTTCTCGCCGGTCGAGAGGAGCAGGGGCGTGGCGAAGCCGCCAATCAGCGCGAGCGCCGCAAGGATCTCTTCGTTCTGCGCGAGCGCCATCGCGATGCCGGACCCGTCACGATCATCATCGCGATCGCCGCGGCCGATCCCGGGATGAGATGGTAGAGCTGGAATGCGGCCCAGAGCGACAGATACAGCGTGCCGATGCCGACGGCCTTGAGCGCGATCGAGAAGTACTGATAGCCGCGCGTGCGGAATCGTTCGCTCCAGACGAGCACGCCGATCCCCGCGAGCAGGCCGATCGCGATGCGGCCCGCCGGCCGATCCATCCGTTCGTGAACACGAGCTTGAGGAAATAGGCCACGCCCACGAGCATGGCCGCGATGCCGATGCGATTCAGCCAATGCGCGCCGATCCGCGATTCCATTTGCGAGGTGTCGCGCGCGAAACGCGCGACGCTCGGCGGCAGCGTGGACGGTGCGGACGGTGCGGAGGGGTGGGCGCGGGGCGCGCCGGCGGCGGACTCGGCCGCGCCGGCGGCGCGCGAGCGGCGCATCGCCTCCTCCCACATCTCGCCCGGCGTTTGCACCGAGGTACTGCTCGCGGCGGGGGGCGCCGCGACGCGCCTGCTTCATTGCAAGTGATCGTTCGATGCGATCCAGTCGGTCGGCTAGAGCGCGCAACGCCGCGCGGATCTCCTTGATCTCAGCTGGTGCGTCGGCCACGAACTCCTCCCGGCAGTGGGTGGTCGCACATTTCGATTGTATCGCCGGAAGCCTGGGCGCGCTAGCTTAGCGGAGTCGATCCGCTGGCCCACCTCTTGCTATCGAGTCGCCATGACAAACGTCCATGCCTTGCCGCTCTCGCCCTGCTCGCCGCGTGCATGTCGCACCCCGCCGCCACGTACGTGAAGTCGCCCGGGCCCGCCGCGCGCCCGTTCTCCGCGGCGGTCATCGTGAACGGGATGGCTACCTTCGGGCCAGATCGGCGTCGACAGCACCGGCACCAAGCCGGTGGCCGGCGGCATCGGCCCGAGACCAAGGCCGCGATGGAGCAGATCAAAGCGCTGCTCGAGGCGAACGGTTCATCCATGAATAACGTCGTGAAGTGCACGGTCATGCTGGCCGACATCGGCGAATGGGCGCAGATGAATGCCGTGTACATGACCTTCTTTCCCGAGAACAAGCCGGCGCGCAGCGCGTTCGGCACCTCCGGCCTCGCGATCGGCGCGCGCGTGGAGATCGAGTGTGTCGGCGCGGTGATCGCGAAATGAACGTCTCGCGCTCGGCCCGCGCGTCGTCGATCCTGATGTGGACCGGCCACGCCGCCGCGTTCATCGGCTTCGCGCTCGGCTACAACGAGGTGAATCCGGTTCGTGGATTGCGCTGGGTGGCGCTGCTCAGCGTGGGCGTGTTCGGCGTGTGTATCTTCGCGAGCAGATGCTGGAGCGCCGAAGCGACGCCACAGGTGGGGCTCGCGCATCTCGCGTGGGGCGCGGTCGCGATCGTGACCGTCGTGCGGCTCTCGACCGTTTCGGCGCAGGTCGCGGTGTGCGTCGTGGACGCGGCCTTCCTCGCGATGCTCGCGGTGATGCACGTCGTGGTGATGTCCAAACTGGTGGACCGTCCGGAGCGCAGCGCGATGGTCGCGCCGATCCTCGAAGCCGGTGATGTCGTCGGCGATCTTCTGGTTCGCGCTCACGCGCTGCGCGCGACGGTGCGGTAGGGCGAGCTACGGCGCCAGCGGTTTCGCGAACGCGGAGTCCCACGACGCCAGCGCAGGTTTCGGCTGCAGGTCGGGGCTCACGAGCCTATCGTCATGAAGAGCGGCAGGATCGACGTGGGCGGCAAATGCAGTCCTGTCGTGTCGAGGTCCGCGAACTCCGGCTGGAACACGCCGATCGCGCGGGCGTTCGCGAGCAGCGTCTGTGTCGCGTGATGTATCGCGCTTGCTTCGCCGGATCGCTGGTGACCCGGTGACCGTCGCCGAAGTCCAGCCGCCTTACCACCATGAGCGGTTGAGTGTGCCCCGACGCGATGCGCGAGTAGTAATCATCGGGAATGTCCGCGGGATCGGCGTAGCCCGCGAGATACGGATACAATGACAACCCCACCGCGGTCATGAACGGGAAGTCGGTGTAATCCTGCGCGACACCAATGTACGTGGTGCCGCCGCCCAGCCGGCCGATCCGGCATCCACCTGCAAGCTCACATACAGCAGCCTCGTCGCGTCGCGCCAATAGATGTCCGCCGCCGCGTCGTTCGTCATCGTCACCACCGCGGCATACACGTTCGCGGGCGCCGCGAGGCGAATGAGATCGTTCTCCGCCGCGAGACCGAGATAGTCGGTCCCCAGAATGCTATCGATCGCGATCGCGTACTTGCGATACAGGAGCTGCACCGCCAGCTGGTGATGCTGGCCCCAATGCGACCAGCTCCGGCGCCTCGGCCGTGCGGTCCAGACCATCCGTCACGTCCAGTGTGATCCACACCTTGACCCGCGCGAGCGATACAAGCTGACCTTCCACGCCTGGTCGGTGAGCACGATGGAATCGGCGTTCGCACCCGCGAGCAGCGCGGTCCATGGCGGCGCGAGATGCATGATCGCGCCGTCCGCCCGCTGCATCCACATGTTGAGCGTGTTCACGTAGCTCGCGGAGTCGCCGCGCGGCGATTGGTCGTTGAACCCCATGCGGTAGGTGCGCGACGCCGCCGCGTTGCTGCTCGT
>CAVSYH010000016.1:0-10398 GCA_963732065.1 uncultured Gemmatimonadaceae bacterium
CAGGTGCCGGTGCATTGAGGGGAAGTGCTGACGGCGCGTGTGACACCGCTGACGGCGCGTCTGGTCGTTGACGTGTGGCAACGGCGACCGCGATGCCGCTGCCACACGTCAACGACCACACGCGCATTCGGAGTTCATTTATACGGCTTGTACGAGAACTTCTGACCGCCCACGCTGGCCTCGTACATCAGGCCGCCCTTCGCGACGGTGAACACCGCGACGCCGCTCGAGTACTTCGCGTCGGCACTCGCGCCGGCCTTGAGCGCAACGGCGCTCACCTGCGCCGCGAACTCGAAGTCCCCCTTCTTGAACGCCTCGAGCGACTTCTCGGTCTCGAAGAAGATGACCTCCATGTACGACTGTCCACCCAGCTGCAATCCGATAGTGATCTGCGTCATTGAGCATTCGCCGATCGCGTTGCCGCCCACCAGCAGTTCACCGTCGCCATGCGCACCACCGATGCCGATCGCGCCCTTGCCCACATTAGGCAGCACCGCGTAGCCCGCCGCCGAGCTGAAGAACTTGGCGATCCCCGGATCCGTCTTCTTGATCTCGGCGATCGCGGCCAAAAATCCGCGTGCTCATCGGCTCGCACCGTCTTGTGTCCGGCCGCGGCCATGAGCGGCAGCGACAGCACGGCGAGCGCGAGCGTTTTCATTGTATGCATTTCAAGCCTCCTTGGGTGCACGTTGAACTACGACCACACCCCGAAGCTAGACGGGGCCGGCATTCCGGGCAACGTCCTGCGCGTCGAGGTCCGGGAGCGACGCGATCCATGCGTCGTAGACGGCGTCGGTGGCGTAGCCATTGTCGATCTTGAACGGAGGCAGCGCGGGATCCTTCGGGACCAGGAATGTGAATGGGACGCCCTGATTGTACTGACCGACGCCAAATCGTAGGCGCCGCCCCCGTAGCTGTTCCCGCCAGAACTGCGTTCTTTTCCCGCCGAGCAGCTGATAGACCGTTATCCCATCTTCCGTGAGCACGATGCGGTCCGTATTCGAGCCAACCGCGAAGTAGTAACCCAGTCCGCCGAACACGCCGAGAGAGAGCAGCATCGCAATCATGCGCCAGACGAGAGTCGCCTCAGGGCTGTCGGAGTGCCATACCCTCCACGCCATGACCAGCGACCCTGCCATCAACGGCACGCCAGAGATCGTAGCCGCTATACGCCAGGCGAGGGCGACATGATACGTGCGCGGATACTCCGCCCCGGCGTTCACATTGATCTCCGTGCTCGTTAGCGAATCCTCCCCAGCTTGTCCGGCCCCAGCTCGGTCACGACGATGGTTCTCGTGAGCTTCTTGTCGCCCATGGTGAGGTGCACGGTGTACGTGCCCGGCGGCACGCGCACCAACTCCGCGCGATCGGTCGGTTCGCCCAATCCGCGCGGACGCGGCCGCTGACTCGACAGGTCCCACGTCACGCGCTGAAGTCCCGGCACGCCCGATCCCGTGATGGTGCGCACGGTGTCACCGTTCGCACTGGTGATCGCCAGCTTCACGCCCTCCGGCTGCGGCTCCTTGATATAGTAGGAGATCACGGCGCCGCGCGGCGGGTTCTGCCCCATGAACGGATAGCTTCCGCTCGACGGCAGGGTGTGATGCCAGCGGAACTGGTACGCCGGCGCCACGTCGAACAGATGCACCGGCGCGCCGAGCAGCGAATCGCTGTACTCCTCCGCCGCGCCCACGTTCGCAATGTAGATCCCGCGGCCGTGCGTGCCCACCACCAACTCGTTCTCACGGTGCGCGATCGCGAGCGCTTCCACCATCACGTGCGGGAGATCCTTGCCGAAGCGGCGCCAGCGCTGCCCGCCATCGAGCGTCGCGTACACGCCGTCCGATGTGCCGGCGAACAGCACGCGCGCGTTACGCGGGCTCTCGATCACGATCATGCTCCCACGGTCGGCGGGCAATCCGTTCACGAGCTCGGTCCACGTGGCGCCGAAATCGGTCGTGCGCCAGAATGTGCGGGCGGTAATCGTCGCGATGATGACAATCGAGCGCCACCCACGCGGTGCCGTCGGCATGCGCCGAGGCCGCGATCGAGGAGACGAAGCAATCGGTCGGCGCGCCCTTCGGGAATTTTCCCGTCGTGTTGATCCACGTGCGGCCCGTATCGCGCGACACCCACACGTTGCCGTCGTCGGTGCCGGTCCAGAGCACGGCCGCGCTGCGCGGGCTCTCGGCGATCGAGAAGATGGAGTGATAACTCGTGCTCCCCACCTCCGGCGCCGGCTTGTCGCGCGGCGTCTTGGTCATGTCGGGGCCGAGCGCCTCCCAATCCTTGCCGCCCTGCTTCAACCGGAACAGGCGGTTCGCGCCGAGGTACACCGTGCCCGAGTCGTGCGTGGAGATGAGGATCGGCGTCGTCCAACCCCACGTGAAGGCGTAGCCGCTCTCCGCTCCCGCGTCGAGCGAGGCGGGCACGATGTCGTCGCGCTTCCATGTGCGCAGATCGAGCTTGGACACGTTGCCGTACTGCCAGCCCGAGTACACCGTGAACGGATCGCGCGGCGGCACCTGCACCCACATGCCATCGCCGCCGTTCACCGGATACCAATCGGCATCATCGATCCCGCTCGAATCGCGCGAGGCACTCGGCCCGCACCACACGCCGTTGTCCTGCAGGCCGCCGCACACCTGATACGGCGCGAGCGAACTATCCACGATCACCGTGTAGAACTGGCCGATGGGCAGCGCCATGTGCCACCAGGCCTTGCCGCGCATCGTAGGTGACGTAGGCGCCGCCGTCGTTGCCGAGGATGCGGTGGCCGGCGTCGTGCGGATCGATCCAGAGCGCGTGATTGTCCACGTGCACGTTGAACAACGATTCCGGCGCGAATGTGCGGCCGCCGTCCTTGCTCTCGAGCAGCGGACTCGCGGCGACGAACACGTGCTGCGAATCGTTGGGGTCCACGAAGATCGCGTCGTAATAGTAGTGCGGCTCCGCCTGCAGATCGTTCACTTGCGTCCACGTGGCGCCGGCGTCGGACGAGCGGAAGACGCCGCCAAAGGGTCCCTGCCCCGGACTCGTGATGCCGCGATCGACTTCGATCATCGCGAACACGAGCTTGGAGTCCTGCGGCGAGATCGCGAGACCGATGCGGCCCATCCGGTCATAGGGCAATCCATTCTTCTTCGCGGCGTCGGTGAGTCGCACCCACGTCTTGCCGCCATCCGTCGTCTTGTAGATCCCGCTGCCCTTGCCCACGCCCTCCATGTGCGCGCCGCCCCAGCGCAGGCGATGCCACGCCGCGGCGTAGAGCGTGTTGGGATCCTTCGGGTCCATCGCGAGGTCCACGAAGCCGGTGGTGTCGTTCACGAAGAGCACGCGCGTCCACGTCTTGCCGCCGTCGGTGGTCTTGTAGACGCCGCGCTCGTTGTTCGGGCCCCAGAGGTGGCCGAGCGCGGCGACGTACACGATGTCAGGATTCGCGGGGTCGATGACGACGCGGCCGATCGCCTTCGAATCCGCGAGGCCCATGTTCTTCCATTTCTTGCCGCCGTCCACGCGATTTGTAGACGCCGTCGCCCCAGTACTGCGACCGCAGGCTGTTCTTCTCGCCGGTGCCTACCCAAATGATGTTGGTGTCGCTCGGCGCGACGGCGAGATCGCCGATCGTCTCGCTGCCGAGTCCGGAGGAGATCGAGCGCCACGTGATGCCGGCGTTCGTCGTTTTCCATACGCCGCCGCCGGCCGCGCCGATATAGAACGTCTTCGGCCGCGCCTCGGCGCTCGTGGGCACCGCGATCGCGGTCACGCGGCCGGAGTACGCGGCGGGTCCGATCGCGCGATAGCTGAAGTTCGAGAGGAACTTCGAGACAGAATCGGCAGTGGTGTCGGGAGCGGCCGCGGGAGCTTTCTTGGCGGCGGGCTTCTGCGCGGCGAGGGGGAGCGCGGCGAGCAGGACGAGCACGAGCGAGCGGGACGCGAACATCGGAGGGACTCTCAAGGTAGGTGGCAGACGGGATTCTACGGCGCTGCACGCACCGTGGCTAGCACGGCAACCTGCGCGTGTGGGCCTTAGTACCGCTTGAGAAGCGCGTTTAGCAACTGAGCGTATGGTACGGCAGGGGCGTGAGTTGGGGTCCTTCCCACTCACGCTCCGCCGTACCATACGCTCAGTTGCCATACGCGCCGTTTCAGCGGTACCAGGGCGACGCTGGCGATCATAGATCTGCGCTGGCGCCGCACTCGCCGCGCTCACAGTTTGAAGCATGGCCCCGGAACCCCCATCACACTTCCCTCGCGGCTGCGCTCGCGGATCGCTACCGCATCGAGCGTGCGATCGGCGCCGGTGGGATGGCGACAGTCTATCTGGCGCGGGACCTCAAGCACGACCGCGAGGTGGCACTCAAGGTGCTGCGCCCCGATCTCGCCGCGGTCCTCGGCGCCGACCGCTTCCTGAACGAGATCCGCATCACGGCACGGCTTGGCCATCCGCACATCCTGGCGCTCATCGACTCCGGCGCGGCGGACGGCTTTCTCTACTATGTACTCCCATACGTTCGTGGCGAGTCGCTGCGCGACCGGCTGCGCTCGGAGCGGCAGCTCAGTCTCGACGAGACGGTCCGCATCACCACGCAGGTGGCCGCCGCGCTCGACTACGCGCACCGGCAGGGGGTGATCCACCGCGACATCAAGCCAGAGAACATCCTGCTGCAGGAGGGTGAAGCAATGCTCGCCGACTTCGGCATCGCGCTCGCGATCAAGGAAGCCGGTGGCAACCGCCTCACGGAAACGGGACTCTCTCTCGGAACGCCGCAGTACATGAGCCCGGAACAGGCAACCGGCGACCGTACGCTCGACGCGCGGAGCAATGTGTACTCGCTCGGTGCGGTCGTGTACGAGATGCTTGCCGGCGAGCCGCCGGTCTCGGGTGCCTCGGCGCAAGCGATCATCGCGAAGCTGCTCACCGAACGGCCCACCCGACTTCGGGTGACACGCGACACCGTGCCCGAGACGGTGGACGACGCGGTGTTGCGAGCGCTCGCGAAAGTGCCGTCGGACCGTTACGCGAGCGCCGGAGAATTCGCGGCGGCGATCGCCGCGGGCGTGGGCAAGCCTCGCGCGCGCGAGGGAACTAGGCGGTGGCCGGTAGTCGCGGCCGTGGCGCTGATTCTTCTCGCCGGTCTCGCGTGGTCGCTCGCGCATGGCCCATCGCGCGGTGACCACGCTGCCGCCTTCGCGCTGCGCGACCGCACTCAACTCACGTCGTCGGGACGCGCCGAGCAGGCGGCGATCTCGTCGGATGGAAAAGAGATCGCCTTCCTCACAGAGTCGTGCGGCGCAGCGGGATGCGCGAACGCAGTGGTGGTCCAGAATGTCGGTGAACCGGAGAGCCGCGAGCTGCTCACGGGACTCCAGGCTGTGAACAACATCGAGTGGAGCCCGGACCGCCGGAACCTCCTCGTGACCGCGAGCGTCGGCGGGCGGCAGGGCGCATACCTCCTCTCCGTGTTCGGCGGCGCACCGAAGTTCCTCTCGCCTATCTGGGCGAGTTTCTTCGCCGGCGGAGATTCGATCATCATGGTGCCGCCGCAGGCGCTGAAGGGCGACTCCACGGTGCACCTGCTCATCGCCGGCCTCGATGGCGTGCCGCGCGACAGCATCGTGACCAACGGCCCAGTCGATTGGATCTTCATTTTCAACGTTCCCGGCACGACGCGCTTCGTGGCGCTCGCCACGCTCGGCCGCAACGCGGAGGTCCGCGTCATCGATCGGCAAGGAATGGTGACGCAACGCGGAGCCCTTCCGGGTGTCGACTTCCAACATGCCGCCGTGTGGAGGGCGTCGCGCGATGCGATCTGGATACAAATGCAGCAGGCCGACCACCCCGGACTCGTGCGCCTGCCGTTCAATGCGAAGAGCGGACGCATCCTGCCGGCGATCGACACCGTCTACTTTGGTGCGATGACCGGCTTCGACGTCACGGCGGATGGCGGCACCATTGTCATGGCCGAGGACGCCGCCGAGTACGAGATCTGGGTCACGAGCGTGACCGACGCGTTGCACGGCCGCTTCGCGCCGAAGGATCGCGTGTGGCGGTCCTCGGCCGTGCTCACGGCCCAGATCTCCTACGATGGTTCGCGGATCTACTTCGTGAACACCGTGACCGGCGCATCGGGAAGTGAGCGGCTGCCCTATGTCCTTCGCGTCGCCGACCGCAGTGCCGCACCGGTCGCGAGCCGGGGCGCATTCGTGAGAGCGTACTGGGCAGATTCCGTATCACTCGCCCTGGAAGAGCGCGACGGTCAGCACGTGCGTCTCGTGCTCGTGGACAGCCGAACCGGCCGGCGCAGCGAAGAGCGCCTGCTCGACGACTCGCTGATCGTCGACTACGCGCATCTCGGAGGAGGTGGCGGCTGGACCTGGACTCCGGCCGACGGCCAAAGCGTCCGCGTCTGGATGCCCGGCGACGCGTCGCCGCGCGTCTTTCCCAAGCCCGCGTGGTTCCTGGGCGTCGCCGGCCTGGGTTCGACGCTCGACGGGAATCGGATCGCCATTGGCGGCGTGCGTGCCGGCTTTGCCGACTCGCTGCGCTTCGACGTCATCGACGTGACGAACGGCGCGGCGGTTCCATGGGGAACCGTGAACATCTCATCGCTCAGCTCGACATGTTTTCTCACGGATGGCTCGCTGCTCTTCATCGCGTTCGAGGCCGGCGGCCTGTACAAGCTGTACCGGGTGCGCAGTCCCGGCCGCGTCGAAGTGATCGGCACCGTGCCGCGCGCCGCGAAAGCGGTCGATGTTTCACGCGATTTCAGGCGTGCGGCGGTCACGGTGCGGGAGGATCACGGAGACCTTTGGCGGTGGCGCGTCGTGCGACACTAGGGCGCGTGTGGGCCTTGGTACCGCTGAAAGGGCGCGTATGGCAACGGAGCGTATGGTACGACTCGGCGTGAGTTGGCACTACGTTCGCCCACTCACGCCCTGCCGTACCATACGCTCCGTTGCTATACGCGCTTCTCAAGCGGTACTAGGGCCTACACGCGCGTTTCAGAGTTCAACCATGCAACGCCGTTATCAGATCCACCCGAATGACTCGCCGCGCTGGTATGTAACATGCCGCGAGCGCGACCACCGTGAGTAGCGCCGTCGTGAGCGTGAACGCGAGCGGGTCCATCGGACTGACGCCGTACAGCACGCCCGCGAGCAGGCGCGATGCCACGAGCGCGCCCGCGAGGCCGACCACGCCGCCCACGAGTGCGAGCTGCGCGCCCTGCCGGACCACCATTCGCATCACGTCGGCGGGCCTCGCGCCCAGCGCCAGCCGCACGCCGATCTCCGTCGTGCGTTCGCCGACCATGTAAGAGACCACGCCGTAGATCCCGAGCGCCGACAGCACGAGCGCCGTCATGGCGAACGCCGCGATGAGCTCCATCGCGAACCGGCGCGCCGCCAGCGATGCCCACACGGTTTCGTCGAGTCGCTCCGCCGCGAAAACGGGCAGCGCGGCATTGATCGACTGCACCTGCTCGCGCATGGCGCGCTCCACCACGGCCAACTCGAATTGCCCGCGCAAGAAGATCGCGAGATGCTTGCCACGTTGCTGGTACAAGCTGGCGTACACCTGTGGAATGTCAGGGCGCGCCAGCGAGTCGGTGCGCGCGTCGCCGATGATGCCGACCACGGTCGTCCACGCCGGAGAGGACGGCGACAACTTCAGCCGCCGGCCCAGCGCATCCTGATCGGGCCAGTATGTTCGCGCCATCGCCTGGTTGATGATGGCCACCCACGGCGCCTGGTCGTCGTCGTGATCATTTATCAGGCGTCCGCGCACGAGCCGCATGCCGAGCAGGCCGAAATACTCGGGCGTCACTTCCGAGGCGGTGAGGTACACGGGCTGGGTCGTCGTCGCGGGCCGGTCCTCGAGCACGACGCGCCGTACCGGCTGGTCCTGATACGGATGATCGAGCGGCACGGCGCCGCCGCTGCCGACCGCGACCTCCTGAACGCCGCCGAGGTTCAGGGCGCGGCGGATCACCTCGCGCACGAACGGCGCCTGCGCCGCCGCCGTGGGATACAGATCCTCCTTCGGATCGTTCGGGTACGGCAGCCGCGTGCGCACCACCATCACGCGCTGCGGATCGAAGCCAAGCGGCTCGCTTGTGAGCCGCCAGAAGCTGCGCACGAGGAGTGCGGCGCTGATCATCAAGGTGAGCGACAGTGCGAATTGCGCCACGACGAACGCCCGGCGGGCGCGCGCCTGACTGCCTGAGCTCGTCGCGCCGCGGCCTTCCTGTTTCAGCGCGCCGGTGAGATTCATTCGTCTGACCTGCAGCGCGGGCACGAGACCGAAGACGATCCCCGCCAGGAGCGACGCGCCGAGCGCGAAGCACAGCGCGACCCGATCGATCGAGATCTCGTTCAGCCTCGGCACCGCCTCGGGGATCAGGCCGGCGAGCGTGTGCTGCGCCGGAACAAGGAGCGCGAGCCCCAAGAGCGCGCCAAGCATTGAGAGCACGACGCTCTCGGTGAGCAGTTGGCGGATGAGACGCGCCGGCCCGCCGCCGAGCGCCTGGCGCAGCGCCATCTCGCGCGCGCGCGCCGTGGCCCGCGTGAGCAGGAGATTGGCGACGTTCGCACACGCGATGAGCAAGACGAGCGCGACCGCGCCGAACAGGAACAACAACGGCTGGCGGACATCGCCGTTCACCCACCGCTCCAGGGGAACGAGTCGCACGCGCCAGTCGCTCGTGGGCGGATAGTCGGCCGGATATTGGCGCCGTAGGTCTCGAACGAGTGCATCGACGTGCCGTTGCGCGTCCTCGACCGACGTGCCCGGCGCGAGCCGCGCGATGGCGCCGGGAAAGAGCGGAGTGCGCGTGGGGGGCGTCGTGAGCGGCGCGCCGGCGAATCCGAACGCGACCCACACCTCCGTTCCGCGACCCTCTCGCGCGTGTTCCGGCGCATGGAATCCCGGCGGCATGACGCCGATGACGCGGTACGAGTCGGAGTCGAGCTGTACGACGCGTCCGATCACGGTGGGATCGCCGCCGAACACGCGCTTCCACAGACCGTCGCTGATCATCACCTGCCCATTGAATCCCGGTGTGCGATCCGCCGGATCGAACGCCGACCCGCGCGCCGGAGTGACGCCGAGCATCGAGAAGTAATTCGGCGCCACGATCAGCAGACTGACGCGCTGTGCGTGGTCCAAGCCCGTGAGATTGTTGTTGTCGTACCATGTGGGCGACACGTACTGGAAAACACCGGCGCGCTCGAGGTCCCACCATTCCGGCGTCGACATGCCGACATCGCGCGCGCCGATGCCGGCGAGATCATCCTCGATGCGGACGAGCTGTCCGGGCTGCGGGTAGGGCTGCGGCCGCAGCAGCGTGGCCTCGACGACGCTGAACATGGCCGTCGTGGTCCCGATGGCGAGCGCCATGGTGAGCACGGCGACGATCGTGAAGCCCGGCGAGCGGCGCAGCATGCGAACGGCGAATCGCACATCCTGCACGATATGTTCGATCCACATCCCCACGCCGCCCCACTGGTCGCGCGCGATCTCCTGTGCGAGCCCCGCGTTGCCGAACTCGCGACGCGCGTTCG
This sequence comes from uncultured Gemmatimonadaceae bacterium, assembly GCA_963732065.1. Lineage (GTDB taxonomy): Bacteria > Gemmatimonadota > Gemmatimonadetes > Gemmatimonadales > Gemmatimonadaceae > DATKOH01. The sequence goes on from CAVSYH010000016.1 coordinate 9,565, forward strand.
CGGCGGCGTCGGCCGGCGATTCACCGCGCGCGATGCGATCGGCCGCCGCCATCTCGAGATGCGCGCGCATCTCATCGCTCAGTTCGTCGGTGCGGCGGTCACGCAGCCAGGGCACCCAGTCGCCAAGACTCATGGCTTCTCCGTGGCCGGCGGGAGCATGAGACCGGCGATCACGTCGGCCATGGTGTTCCAGCGCGAGCGCTCGGCGGTGAGTCGCGCGCGCCCTTTGGTGGTGAGGCGATAGAGGCGAACGCGCCGCTTCGTGTCCGACAGTCCCCATTCGGCCGCGATCGCCCGCTGCCGCACGAGGCGCTGCAGCGCCGGGTACAGCGAGCCGGTCTCAACATGCAGGGCGTTACCCGACTGCGCCCGGACAGTTGGACCATCCCGTATCCGTGGCGGGCCCCCAGCGCAGGGTTTGCAGGATGATGAGATCAAGCGTGCCTTGCAGCAGCTCGATGCGGGACGTGGGCGTTCTGCGCGACATGGGTTCACTAGGTAGACGGGCTACGTATTGCGTCTACATAGTGCGGATTGGATGCGCGACTGTCAAGGCGCGTGTAGGCCCTAGTACCGCTGAAACGCGCGTCTAGCAACTAGCGAGGGTACGACAAAGCGTGAGTTGGAACGGCGCCACTCACGCCCTGTCGTACCATACGCTCAGTTGCTAGACGCGCTTCTCAGAGGTACGAAGGCCTACAGACTGCTCTTAAAGGAATTCGACTTGCCCTGTCTCAATGTGGAACATTGAGCCGACCATCACGATCTTCTTGTCTCTCTCGAGTCCCGCGAGCACGGGGCTGAATTTTCCGGATCTCGGTGAGCGTCGGCTTC
>CAVSYH010000017.1:0-7988 GCA_963732065.1 uncultured Gemmatimonadaceae bacterium
CGCGCTGGCGAGGGTCATCGGATCGAGCAGATCATCCGTCGCCATGCCCTCGGCGAGCATGAGCATGGCGCGCGCGAGGGCGATCCGAATGAGCTTGGCGCCGGCGCGCTTCGCCTCGTCGTCGGTGAGGCCACTGTCCTCGCCCATGAGCTCGAGCTTGTCGTACACGACCGACGTGAGGGCAATGTGCGGCCAGCGTTCCGTTTGCGCGGCGAGCGCGATCTGCGGTCCCTGGTCCTCGTCTTTCGACGACGCGACGAGGAAGTCGGCGAGTTCATCGCGCAACACTTCGGGGCTGATCGTGATCGAGCCCAGGCGATGCCGGTGGAAGCGCTGCGCCAGCTCCTTCATGAGCGAGTTGTTGGGGTCGGTGGCAATGCCCTCGATCACGACTTGCGTGCGCGCGATGCCCAGCGAAATCGAGCGATTGCTGGCCATAGCCGCGTCCAGGCGCCGCATGACGCGCTCGACCGCCGCGGTGAGTCCGGGTGCCCGGCCGGGTAGATCGCGTGCTTCTGCACGGCGACGCCGAAATCCAGGAGGAAATCGGTGAGTCGCTTGTCGATCGAGCCGGTAGCGGCTGCGCCCGTGGCGGGTACGCCTGTTGCGGGTGTGGCGGTCGGGTGGCTCACTGGGTCAGTCTCGCGAGCGAAAAGCGGACATTTTCACCATGTACCGCAAGGACACGGGGCCGGACGAAAGGCAACCGCCGAGGGGATAATAGGGTAAACGCGGCCCGTTGCAATGCTTACCGGGAACTGCAGGGGCGCGGTGTGGGTGTGACGTGTGGCACGCGCGACTGCCGCGGAGAGAATTCAATGGCCAAATGGACGGGTTCGCATAAGTCACTGTATGGTGACAATGTATTGATTAGTCACTAAACAGTGACTTATATTCTCCAACATGCCTCGGGACAGGGAAGCCACGCGCGCGCGGATCTTGGCGGCGGCGAGCAGTTGCTGACGCGACAGGGTGTCGGGGCAGTACGCATCAACGCCGTTGCCGCCACCGCCGGCGTCGACAAGGTGCTCATCTATCGCTATTTCGGCGGTCACGCGCAAGCTCATGCGCGCGCTCCGCGCGAGCGGCGGCTGTGGCCGGATGCGGACTCTCTGCGCAGTACAGACGAGACCAATGCGTCGCTCGCGCAATGACCGGAATGCTCCTCAATGCGGCGCGCGAGTTGCGCGCGAGCGCGTCGCCCGGCGCGCGGTGGTGTGGAGCCTCTCCGAGAACAATCAACTCGCGCGGGAGATCGCCGCGGCGCGAGCGGAGCATGCGCGAGCGATCGTCGCCGCGCTCCGCGAGCGCCACCGCCTGCCCGCGTTCATCGACCTGAATGCGATCGTCGCGCTACTATCCGCCGCAATGACGCATCTTGCATTGCATGCCCAGCCCGGCGCATCGGTCGGCGCGCTGGAACCGCGGCGCGACAATGAATGGCACCGCCTCGAGCGCGCGCTCACGAATATCGTGTCCGCGCTGCTCGGCCCTAGTGATCAATAAGTCACCACCGGTGACTTACTTCTTTAGAATCCGTGCCGGACAGTCAGTAGCAGCTGACGCGGCGTGCCCGGGCTGATAAACCCGCTTGCCTGCACTTCGACATACTTCTGATCCAGGATATTCTGCACGCCGACCGCGCCGCTCCATTCGCCGGCGATCGGGAACACGCCCCGCACGTTGAGCAGTGTGTATGCCGAGGTGAGCACCCCCACCTGATTCACTGGCGTCCAGGGACCGGTATAGGCCGCCCAGATCGAACCAGCGAATGCGCCCTGCTGCAGATCGAATCCCGTTTGGACGGTCGACCTCGCCACCTGGAACACGGGCTGTCCTGAGAGATCGGTGCCGTCCTCGGTCACGAAATGCACGTAGTGCGCATCGTTCACGGTCGCGTGCGCGAACAGCGAGAGCCAGCGCAACAATCCGACTCGCCCGTCGAGCTCCACGCCTTGCTGGCGCGTGGTGCCGCCGGAACTCGGCTGCAGTGTGACCGGATCCACCGTTTGCTGATTGCTGACGTTGATGAGGAAGAGCGCCATCGAACCTTCGAAGCGCTGGCCGGTGTAGCGCACCCCCAGCTCGCTCGCACGCTCGAGCGCCGGCGGGAGCGAGGGGGTCACGATCGCGCCGTCGCTCGACCGATAGCCGCCGTTGTAGGAGACGTAGGCGGAGAGCTTGCCCGTGAACCGGTAGATCGCGCTGAGCTTGGGCGACGCGACCCACTGACCGTCGGTGGTCGTCGGGCCGCCCGCGCTGCTTGGTGCTGTAGTCGATCCAGTCGAGGCGGCCGCCGAGGCCGAGACTCAGGTCGCGCGTCACATCCCAATGCGCTTCGACGATCGGCGCGATGCCGGCATAGAGTGCGCTGAGGTTCGCGGGCGTCTCATCGAACAAGAAGACCGAATCGCGCACGCGATCGGTCGTGTAGTAGCGCTGGTACTGCGCCTCCACCACGCGGTAATCGAGCCCGACTTCGAGGTGTGTGGCGCCGAACTGTTTCGCCCAGCGTGTGGTGCCGCCCATGCCGAAGCGCTGGTCGAGTTCCTCCGTTTGCGACTGCACGCCCTCACCAATGCCTCCTTCGGGCGGGATCGTGAGGAAGATGTGCCACGTGCCCCCATGCGCGTACAGCGTCGACGTGAGCGTGCCGTCCCACGCCGAGCGTTGCATCGATCCACGTACGGTGCCGAAACCCTCGTTGCCGCCGTCGGTGGGATTCGTCGCCGCAGTGAGATCGCCCGCGTTGTACTGCGAATCACTGATGAATCCCGGGGAGTGCCATCCTCCGCCGTAGCCGCTCACGGCGAGCGTGTACGTGCTTCCGCCGGCGCCGTACCATTCCTTGCTTGCCATGACATGGCCGATCGCCTGCTGGCTGTTATCGCGCCAGCCGGAGGCACGCTGCAGGTCGGCCGCGAGCATCCAGCCGCCATCGGCGCCTTCGCTGCCGGTGAGCACTTGCACGCGTGCGTCGCCCCAAGAGCCGACGCGAGCGCTCCACTCGGTTCCGAGATTCGTCGGCAGCGTGATCACGTTCATCGTGCCGCCCATGGCGAAATTCCCGGCCCACGGCGACGCGGGCCCCTTCGTCACGTCGACGCTTTTCACCGCTTCGGGGATGAGGGCGTTCCAGTCGGCGTAGCCCTCGGCGTGACCGCTCACTGTCTCGTTCAGCGGCACGCCGTCGATGAACGCCGCGTCATCGGTGGAGTGGTCGGACGTGAATCCGCGGATCGCCGCGTCCGAGGCGAAGCCCGGCCCCTGCCCCTGCAAATGCACTTCGACGCCGGCCGTCTGGCGTACAATGTCCCAAGCGTCGGTAGCGGGCACCGTGCGGATCGCGCTGGGAAGAATGATCACGCTGCTCGCGGCGTCGGCGCGCTGCGTGGGCGCGGCGACCACGCGGATCACCGGCATTGATGCCATATGGTGCGAGAATCGGCCGGCGCGCGGCGCGTGCTGTCCGCGGCCGGTGGCTTCGTCGTGTCAGGCTGCTGAGCGGGCGCAGTGGTTGCGGCCGCGCCGATCAAGAAGGCGCCCAGCGCGAGCGCGCGGGCGTTCGAACGGACTGTATACATGGATGTTCCCCCTCCGCAGGGGATGAGTGGACTTACGAGGATGACCGGTGGTGCGGAAGCGCGAACGGCGTTACGCGGCGAGCGCGTGCGGAGGGCCGTTGGCGAATGGGAGGCGCGTGTCGACGCGCGGCAGCGGTGTCTCGCGAGTACGAAGCGAGGGGGGTGTCGAAATGCGGGATGCGTGCCACGGGCGCTTCCGCGAGATCGGCCGGCCGCGTGAAGAGCGACCCGCACGCGCACTGCTCGAGGCAGCAGCATTTCTGATGCTGGCCGTGCTCGTGGCCGCTGATGCCCCTCGTGGTGCGACAGTTGCATTGCGGCCGCGGCGCGCGGGTCGTGCTGCGGGCAATGGTCGAGCCCCGCCCGCTCCGCAAGGGAAGCGGACATCCAGAGGACCATGAGCGCGGCGCTGCCACCGCGCATCCACGAGCGACGCATGGCACACAATTTAGCACGCCGCCCGCATTGCGACAGCGCACCACGCTCTCCAGACTTCCCGCATGATCGAAGTCGCATCGCTCACGAAACGCTACGGCGAGTTCACCGCCGTGAAGAATCTCTCCTTCACCGTCGCGCCGGGCGAAGTGCTCGGACTCGTCGGTCCGAACGGCGCCGGGAAGACCACCACGCTCCGCTCGCTCGCGGGGATCATCAATCCCACCGGCGGGCGGATCCAGATCGGATCGTTCGACCTCGCGCGGCAGCCGGAGCGGGCGAAAGCGCTCTTGGCCTTCATCCCCGATGAACCGCAGCTCTTCGAGTATCTCACGGTCGAGGAGCATCTCGTCTTCACGGCGCGCTTGTACGGTGTGGCCGATGCGGCGCATCGGATCCCGGCACTGCTCACCGAGCTCGAGCTCTCCGACAAGCGCGCTGCGCTGCCCGCGGAACTCTCGCGCGGCATGAAACAGAAGCTCGCGATCGCCTGCGGACTCGTGCACTCCCCGTCGGCGCTCATCCTCGACGAGCCGCTCACGGGACTCGACCCGGGCGGGATCCGCCGCATGCGCACGACCATCGCGGCGCGTGCGCGCGAGGGCGCCGCGGTGCTGCTCAGCTCGCACCTGCTGCATCTCGTCGAAGAGCTCTGTACGCGGCTGCTCGTGATCCAGCGCGGCGAGCTCGTGGCGATCGGCACGATCGCCGAGATCGTCGCGGGCCAGCCGCAACTCGCGGGGCAGGGACTCGAGGACATCTTCCTCGCGCTCACGGGCGGCGGGCGCGACGGGTGAACCGCTCCGTCGGCGCACTGCAGTTCCTCCTCACGCGCTCGCTCGCGAATCGCGTGCGCGTGGAGGTCCGTCGCGCGCGGTCGCCGCGCTACGCGATCGCGATCGCGCTGGGCGCTCTGTGGCTCTGGACCTTCCTCGGGAACGGGGTGCGCGACACCGGCGCGGTGCCCGTCGGCTTCGGGGACGTCGTCGAGAACGTGTACGAACTGCTGCTCGCGCTCACGACGGCGTGGCTCTGGATCTTCGGCGCCCCGGAGCCCGCGCTCACCTTCAGCCGGTCCGAAGTCCAGATGCTCTTTCCGGCGCCGGTCACACGCCGGGCGCTCATCAATTACAAATTGGCGCAAGCACAGATCGCGATCCTGCTCAGTGTCCTGATCTGGAAGGTGTTGCTCTCGCGACAGGTGACCGGCATCCCGGTCCGGCACGCGTTCGCGCTATGGATCCTCTTCACGACGCTCTATCTGCATCGCGTGGGCGCCTCGTTCGTGCGCGTGAGCGCCGCGCAACACGGCCGCACCGGACTGCGCCGCAATTGGCTGCCGCTCACGATTGCGGCCACGGCGATCGGCGCGACCGTGTACGCGGTGATCGAGGCGCTGCCGTCGCTCAGCTCGGCGCTGGTGACCGGCACCATGGGCACCGCCCTCCTGTCGCTGCGGAACACGCCCGTGATCCGCACAGTGCTGTGGCCCTTCCACGCGCTCATCGCGCCCGTGTTCGCGCGCACGCCAGCCGAGTGGGCTGGCGAGATCGGTTGGTCGTTGCTGCTCCTCGTCGCGACCTACGTGTGGGTCATTCGCACCGGTGTCGCCTTCGAGGAGGCGGCGATGCAGCGCTCGGAGCGGGTGGCCGCGCAGCGCGCGGCACGCCGACTCCGTGGCGACGTGGCGTTGCGCGCAAACCGCATCTGGCCGCCACTTGCGCCCGCGGGACAGCCGGCGGTGGCGCTCGTGTGGAAGGTGGTGGTGTCGTTCCAGCGACTCGTGCCGCTCACGAGGACCGCGATCCTCTCGCTCGTGGTCATCGGCGCCATCGTACTCTCCATGCCAGGCATCGAATTCGGCTCCACGCTCGTCGGCTCGGTCATGCTCTCGGGTGCCATCCTGCTCGTGACCTTCGGCCCGCTCTACGTGCGCACCGACCTGCAGCAGGACATGCTCATGCTCGCCCTGCTGCGCACGTACCCGCTGAGCGGCCGCACGATCGTCGCCGCGGAGCTCCTTGGCACCCTCGCGCTGCTGAGCGTCATGCAGGCGATCTGCCTCGCGATCGGACTCGCCGCGATGATCCCATGGGCCGGCCAGTGGGCGCATGCCGGCAGCGCGGCGCGCGTCGCGAATGCGATCCCCATCCTTCTCGCGAGCGCCCTGATGTTCCCCGCGCTCACCGCGCTGCGGGTGGCCGTCGCCAACGCGTGGGCGGTGCTCCTGCCCGGCTGGGTGCATCTCGGTCCCGGCCGTTCGGCCGGCATCGAGTCGCTCGGCCAGAATGTGCTCAGCATGTTGGGGTCGCTGCTGGCGTTCCTGTTGCTGCTCGTGCTGCCTGCGCTCGGTGCGGCGGTGATCGCCCTCTCGCTCCGTGGCGTCGCGGGCGCGTGGGCGTTCATCCCGGCGGCCCTGGTCGCCACGGCGATCGCCGGTGGCGAATTGTGGTTCATCGTCGAGTGGCTCGGCGCCGTGCTCGCTCGAACGGACCCATCGGTCGTCGAAGCCGCCGCGGCGTGAGCGCGCCGCACATCATTTCGCCGTGACGATCTCCGCTTCGAGCGGACGGATGATGGCCAACACTTCATTCTTCTCTTCGCGGCCGATCTTGAAGTGGTCCATCGCTGCGTTCATCTCGGACACCTCGGCTTGCCACACCGCCGGTGTGATGCCCAGGTCCTTGTGCGCCTCCTTCATGCTGCGGCCGGTGTACACGCACGGGCCCCCCGAAGCCTGGCAGAGTTGATCGATGATCCCCTGACGGATCAGATTCCCCTGATGCGGCGTGAGCCCCGCGAAGAAGGGCGCGGTGATGGTGTCCTTCCCCATGCGCGCGATGAAATCATCGACGAGGGCGGCGATCGCGTCGTAGCCGCCCAGCCTCACGTACAACGAGTTCGACTTGGGTGTGCTCGGCGATGCGGGTGCCGACGCGCAGCCGGCCGAAGAGGAGGCACGCCGCGAACAATGCGGCACGAGCGAGCGAGGTGGATCGGATCATTCTTGGATGCTCCGCTCTAGTGTTGTCGATGTACAGCAGGATCCCCCCGCCGACCTGATTGCGATCCTCTCAAGATGCGCGATGCGGGCGTGGGGGCCAGTGGCCGCGGATCCGCCGAGTGATTGCGTCGCACCGGCCGCGTCCGTAACGTCCACCGCGTTGCGGCCGGGGAGGGCCATGCCGGGGTCGATGGTGGAATTCCGCGCGAACGGGCACACGACGCCCGGGTATCTCGCTCTGCCACCGGCGGAGCGCGGGCCTGCGGTCATCGTGTTGCAGGAATATTGGGGGCTCGTGCCGCACATCATCGATCTCGCCGACCGGTTCGCGGCGGCCGGTTTCGTCGCGCTCGCGCCCGATCTGTACCATGGTGAATCGACGAAGAGCCCCGACGAGGCCGACAAGCTGCTGATGGCGCTCGACATCGATCGTGCGGGCAAGGACATGCACGGCGCCGCGACGTTCTTGCTCACGCAGGCGGCGGTCACATCGAAGAAGGCCGGGGTCCTCGGCTTCTGCATGGGCGGCCAGCTCGCACTCTTCGCCGCCATGGAGTACCCCGGGCAGATCGCGGCCTGCGTGGATTTCTATGGGATCCATCCGAAGGTCAAGATCGATGCGGCGCGGCTGCGCGTGCCTGTGCTCGGGCATTTCGCCACGCGCGACAAGAGCGTGACGGCCGCGACGGTGAACGTCCTCGCGGCGGCGGTGACGGCCAGTGGCGGATCGTTCATGGTGCATTTCTACGAAGCCGATCACGCGTTCTTCAACGACACGCGGCCCGCGAGATACAGCGCGGCCAATGCGAAACTCGCTTGGGACCGGACGCTGCGCTTCCTGAAGGAGAATGTGAAATGAGATGCTCACCCGCCGGATCGATACCGACGCCTTCACCAGGACTCATGATGCAACGTGCTGTCTCGATCGTGGCGCTTCTGGCGCTTGTGTTGTTCGGCGCCGCGTC
>CAVSYH010000018.1:0-629327 GCA_963732065.1 uncultured Gemmatimonadaceae bacterium
CACGCACATCCATCGGATCGGCGCCGGCGGGAAGATCTTTCACGACGAATCCACCCTTGAGTCCCGCGCGGTCGAACGCCTCGCTCCAGAACTTCGCTCCCGTGACCGACGCCGAGTGCATCGGCTCGGGGATCGCGGGGTCGATGTAGTAGACGATCGGATTCTTGATCGGGCTGTTCGGATCGTTCGGGTTCGTGCGCTCGAGGCGGAAGCGCGAGATCCAGTGCACGTCGAGCCGGCCCTGCACGGGCTGGCCGAAATCCTTGAAGTCCACGCCGAAGAATCCAATGCGCGGATCGGCGACGCGCGGGCGGTATTCATCGTTCGGCAGACGTACGAGGCTGTAGTGCACGCGCAGCGTGAACGCGCGCCCGTCGGCCGCGACCTGGCTCACGGTATTCCCGGGCGCGCCGTTCGCGACGAAGGTTTGCGCGATGTCGATCTCGGTGTTGTCGGGAAACGCCTTCGTGAACGGCGTGTAGACGCTCGAGCGGTCCTTCGACAGCGAGTAATTCCCCTCGTGCTCGCTCTGCAGCCGCTCGCCCACGGAGAGCCAATCGCGCACGAACAGATCGGTCGCGTCCACCAGGATCCGCCCGTTCTCGCTCGCGAGCACCGGCATGCTCGCCATGGTGCTCGGCGGGAACGATTCCATCACCGACTCGCCATTGGGCGAATTCGCGCCGAGCGAGCTGCGGTATTTCCAGTTCTCCACGACGAGCAGCAGCCGGTCGCCCGTGCGCTGCACATGCACGACGCGGTCATCGTCGGCCGCGCCGCGATCGAAGCCGAGCGGGTTGGAGCCGAGCCCAGTGGCTTCCTGTGCGAAGAGGAGGAAACGCATCGAGTCGCGCGGCAGCTCCATGCAGGATCTTCCCGTTCTTCTCGTCGAGGTAGAGCGGGAATGAAGCCGTCGCGCTTCTCCATGCCGCCGGTCTTGGAGGCGATCGTGGCGGGGCCGGAGGAAGCGGGCTGCTGCTGTGCGGAGGCAGGCGCCGCGAGGGAGACAGCGGCAAGAATGGAAAGCGCGCGCGAGAATTTCAGCATGGCTCGGTGTGTCGAGGGGAGGTCATTATGGCGCGCGGGAAGCGCAAGTTCAACCACAGACTGAGACGTTAGACTTAGACTTAGAATGCGTGAGTAGGTCTAACGTCTCAGTCTAACGTCTCAGTCTGCAGTTACGACTCAGAATGCCGCGTCCGCCGACGATCTCGAAGGTTCTCTCAAGAGCGCTCCGCCGCCGCTGCCCAATTGCGGCGGCCAGCCGATCTTCGTCGACTGGTTCCGTATGCGCCAGGCTGCATGCATTGCGGGCTCGCGCTCGAGCGCGGCGAGGAGGGATACCAGGTGGGCGCGTACATGATCAACATCGGCGCGACGCTCTTGCTGTTCGTACTCGGTTTCCTCGGCGCGCTGCTGGCCACGTGGCCCTCGCCACCATGGGCACTCATCACGTATGTTGGCGCGGCGCTCATGGTCGCATTCCCGATATTCTTCTATCCGTACTCCAAGACGCTCTTCCTTGGCTTCGACATCTTGATCCGTCCTCCATTCGAACCGGGCGACAAGTGAGCCAGCGCCGCACGCGCAGCATCGTCGTGGGCGGAGCGCCGCGCTGGCGCACGGGACCCGATCCTGTCGCCGGCGGCGATCGAGTTCGTCACCGAGCTGGTGCGCACGCACCGTCCGGCACTCAGCGAAGCTCCTCGCGCGCCGCGCGGAGCGCGCGAAGGAGATGGATGCGCGCGCGGCTGCGGGACAGCCGATCCTCGATTTCCTCGAGAGCACGCGCACGGTGCGCGAGAGCGAATGGACGTGCGCGCCGATCCCTGCCGACCTGCGCGATCGCCGCGTGGAGATCACCGGCCCGGTGGACCGGAAGATGGTGATCAACGCGCTCAATTCCGGCGCGCGCGTGTTCATGGCCGACTTCGAGGATTCCACGACGCCCACGTGGGCGAATCTCATCGCCGGCCAGCAGAATCTGTACGACGCCGTGCGCCGCACGATCACGTTCGAAGCCGGCGGCAAGCAGTATGCGCTGAACGCGAGGACCGCCGTGCTCATGGTGCGCCCGCGCGGCCTGCATCTTGCCCGAAGCGCACTTCATGGTGGACGGCGAGCCGGCGCCCGGCGCGCTGCTCGATTTCGGGCTGTACTTCTTCCACAACGCCAAGGCGCTCCTCGATCGCGGCACCGGCGCCGTACTTCTATCTCCCCAAGCTCGAGAGCCACCTCGAGGCGCGACTCTGGAACGATGTCTTCATCCAGGCGCAGCGCGCGCTCGGCGTCCCGCTCGGCACGATCCGCGCAACGGTGCTCATCGAGACGCTGCCCGCCGCGTTCGAGATGGACGAGATCCTGCACGAGCTGCGCCAGCACGCCGCCGGGCTCAATTGCGGACGCTGGGACTACATCTTCTCCTTCATCAAGAAGCATCGCGCGAGCAGTGCCGCGATCCTGCCCGACCGCGCGCAGATCACGATGGACAAGGGATTCCTGCGCGCGTACTCGCAGCTGCTCGATCCGCACCTGTCATCACCGCGGCGTGCACGCCATGGGCGGCATGGCGGCGCAGATCCCGATCAAGAACGATCCCGCGCGCAACGAGGCGGCGCTCGGCCGCGTGCGCGCGGACAAGCGGCGCGAGGCCGGCGACGGCCACGACGGCACATGGGTCGCGCACCCGGGGCTCGTGCCCGTCGCGATGGAGATCTTCGACGCCGCGATGCCCGGGCCGAACCAGATCGGGAAACTGCGTGAGGACGTGAAGTCAGCCGTTTCCGATCTGCTCGGCGTTCCCGCGGGCACGCGCACCGAGGCCGGGCTTCGGCACGATGTGCGCGTCGGCATCCAGTACATCGAGGCCTGGCTGCGCGGCGTCGGCTGCGTGCCGCTCTACGATCTCATGGAAGATGCCGCGACCGCCGAGATCAGCCGCGCGCTCGTGTGGCAGTGGCTGCAAGCACGGCGTGACCGTGGGAGACGCGCCACTCACCGCCGCGCGCTTCAACGCGATCGTGGAAGAGGAGACGCGCGAATTCACCGGCGGCAAATTCGCCGAAGCGCGGGAGATGTTCGTTTCGCTGTCACTAGCGCCGGAGTTCGCAGATTTCTTGACGATCCCGGCATACGAGCGGATCGTGTCGGAAGAGCAGACTTAGACGTTAGACTGAGATGTTAGAATGCGCAGACAGTGACGTAGTCTAACGTCTAGGTCTAGAGTCTAAGTCTGCAGTTACGACGCTGGCGCCAGTCGAGGTTGCCTAGCAGTTAGGGCGCCTCAATGAACGTCCCGTCCCTAAGATCGCTCAGCGCTTTCCGCAGCTCCTGCTCCGTATTCATCACGATGGGCCCGTACCACGCGACCGGCTCCTCGATCGGCTTGCCGCTCACGAGCAGAAAGCGGATGCCGTGCTCGCCCGCCTGCACGGTGATCTCGTCGCCGCTGCCGAAGAGCACGAGGTTGCGGTCCTGCGCGAAATCCTCGTCTGCGCGCTTCGCCTCGCCCGGCGTCACGAGCGTGCCGACTTGCTCGGTCTCGATCGCGCGCGGCGCCGAGGCGTCGCGGAACTTGCCGTCGCCTTCGAACACGTACGCGAACGCGTGCGCGCCGCGCTCCACCTTGAGCGACTTCTTCTTGCCCGGCGGCACCCACACGTCCAGGTAGCGCGGCTCGGCGGCGACCCCCTCCACCGGTCCCTTCTTTCCCCAGAAATCGCCGACCACCACGCGCACGTGCGTGCCGTCGTCATCGGTGACCTCGGGAATGTCCTTCGCGAAATGTCCTGATAGCGCGGGTGCGTCATCTTGAGCGACGACGGAAGATTCGCCCACAGCTGGAAGCCGTGCATGCGCCCCTTCGCGTCGCCCTGCGGCATTTCCTGGTGCATGATGCCGCGGCCCGCGGTCATCCACTGCACGTCGCCGGCGCCGAGGCTGCCGCGATTGCCGAGGCTGTCGCCGTGCTCTACGGAACCGGCGAGCACGTAGGTGATCGTCTCGATGCCGCGGTGCGGGTGCCAGGGGAATCCCGCGAGATAGTCGGCGGGGTTCTCATTGCGGAAATCATCGAGCAAGAGGAACGGATCGTACTCTTCGGTGTCACCGAACCCGAAGGCGCGGCGGAGACGAACGCCGGCGCCTTCCATGGTGGGCTTGGATTCGATGATCCGTTTGACTGGGCGGATGGACATAAGGGCGACCTGACGTTAGACCTAGACGTTAGACGACAACGGCCCCTCCGAAGGGGGCGCATCTGTGCAAGATAGAAAGGCTGTCAATGGCCCTACTTCAGCTTCGCCAGCTTGTCCTTGAGGCGCTGGCTCTGGGGGAATTTCGCGACGAGTGCGGTAAGGATCGCCTTCGCTGAATCCGTCTGACCCATCGCGATGAAGGCGTCGGCTTTCGTGGACTGATAGCGGCTCCACATGCGTGATGTGTCGGCGGGCGTGGGGAGCTTCGCGAGCACGGCCATCGCGGCGGCGCCGTCCTTCTTGTCGGTGATGAGCGATTGCGCGTACGCGAGCTGGATCTGCTGGTCGTTCGGGGAATCGGCGCGCGAGTTCCTCGAATTCCTGCGCGGCGCGCGGCCGTGTTCTTCTGATCGCGGTCGAGCAGCGCCCGGTTATACAGCGCGGCGACAATGGTGTGATTCACATCGGTGGTGTCCTGCGTGCGCTCGCCCACGCCGCCGGCGTACGAGTAGACCACGACGCCGCCGAGCCGGCCGACATCGTAGACCTCATAGGCGCCCCAGAGGCAGAGCACCGCCGACGCGATCATGATGATACCGCTTCCACTTCGCGAGCGCCGGCACGAGCGCGAGGAGTTCGATCGCCGCGATCACGAGGAAGAGATTCCGGAGATCCTTGCCCGCATCCTCGTGCGCTTGCACCGCCGCGGCCGCGCCCGGAATGCGCTCGGACAGTTGATGCGTGTCCGTGCCGGACTGGACGGCGAATACCGCCGCCACAGTGCCAATGAGGAGCACCGTGGTCGCCGCGCGGTCGGTCCACGGCAGCTTGCCGGTCACCGACACCACCCGGAACAGAATGCCGAGCGAGAGGCCGGCGATCACGAAATGGACGATCTGCGGATGGAAATAGCCGATATCGGGCATCAGACAGGATTGGTATGGAGGGTGAGGCATTAAGCATATCGGATGCGCGCGTGCCGCGTTAAGTAGGTGACGACAACTGCTTCTGACAGGATTAACATGATGATAATGATTGAACGGCGCGGTTCAATCATTTTTCATCATGTTAATCCTGTCAAAGCCGTTTCTTGACCTACCTAGCGAGACATCGGCTCCGCGACGAGCGCCAGCGGCACACGTCTCAATCCGTGCCACGCATATACGGCGCCATCCGCTCCAACAATGCGCAGCTGCGCCGATACGCCGCCGTCGAGCGCGACCGCTCTGCGGCAGCCGAGTGCGCCCATGAGTGCGGCGGTCTCCGGGATCGTCAGACCGAACGGGATGCCTCCGAGCGAATGTGCCCAGCGCATCGAATCGCGTGAGCGCCACGACGATCGTGCCGTCGGCCATCTGACCGATCGCCAGACGCGCGTCACGATGCTCGAGATCGATGAGCCCGGTGGTCTCGCGTAATAGGCGCGGCACTTCGCCGCCACTCTCGAGGAGCGTGGGATACGACTGGAACGCTTCGCGCACGCCGGCGGGATGCTCCGGCGCGCCGCGCGACCGGCGCATCGCGACGCTCGCGTCGTTCTCGAATGTCACGTTCCCGGCGGAGTCGATCGATCACCGCGCTCGCGAGCGGGCCCATGCCGGGCGCGCGGTACTCCACACCGTCGTGCACCACCCATCCCCACACCGCGCCGCCGGCGAACTGACCGGCGTTGAACGCCACCGCGGCCTCGGGCGGCGCCGCATCGATGGTCCACGTTCCCACGCCGCCATCCGGCGCGGCGCCATTCGCCAAACCCAGCGCCACGCGATGCGGATCGATGCGCGCGACCACCACGCGCGTGCGCCACGCTTCGCCGCTGCCGGCGAGTTCCAGTTCCGCCCACCGCACGCCCGATGCCCCCTCCTTCCACTCGAGCGCTGCGCTCACGGCCGGATCGGCCGCCGTCCACCGCGCCGGCGCATCCTGCGCGCGCCACCACGTGACCCACATCGCCACGCGTGTCGCGCACGCCCAGCGCCGCGCCGCTCGGCGGCGCGCCGAGCGACGGCAGCAGCGCCGCCAGGATCAGGAAGCGCCGGCCGATCATGCGGCGCCTACTTCGCACGCCGCCTTGCACTTCGCCATCGCCGCGATTCTGCAGCTGCGACATCGTCTGCGCGTATTGCATCAGCTTCGCCGTGTCGCCCGCCTTCTGTGCGGCTTCCATGTCGGCCTTGTGCGCCGCGGCATAGTCCTGCGCCGCCTTCGATTCCTTCTGGAAGCACGCGGCGAACGTCATGGAGCTGGTGCCGGACGCGGCGGCCGCAGCCGGCCGGCATCGCCGTCGCCGGGGGCGGCGCGTTCTGGGCCGCGATCATGGCATCGGTCTTGTATCGTACGCCAAGCAGTTGCGCGAGTTCGATGCGATGCGCCTTCACTGCGGCGATCTCCGCCGCCGAGAATCCGTTCGGATGCCCCCACGCCGAGATCTGCTGGCTGGTGGCGTTCGGATTGATCGCGAGCGCGCTCACGAGCATGGGCATCACATCCACGACGGCGGTCCAGCCGCAGTAGTCGAAATCGCCGGCATGCTCGGCCGCGACATCCAGCCGATCGTTGCCCGCCTTCTGCGTTTCCCAGGGCAGATGCGGTAACATCACCGATTGCGGATTCGGTTTGACGCCCTGCATCTGCCGCGCCGCCGACGTGTCGCCCGACTGCACGCGCTTCTGCAGCGCCAGATAGTTGTCCCAGTCGGGGCCCGTCTGGTTGTCGAAGTCGTACTCGCGCCGTTGGAGGCTCCGCTGCTGCATCAGCGCGGCGTAGTACTGCCCGTGGGCGAATTCTCCTTCGCGATCACGCCCATCATCGAATCGCGCGCCTGGAGCGCCTTCATGTAGCGCGCGACGAGATCGTCGGTCACCGTCGGCGCGCCCGCGTCGCACTTGGGCGGCTTCGCGCTCGGGGCGCTGGAGGTAGGCGTGCCCGGTAATTTCGGCGTGGGCAATCCGAACTGAGCCCTGGCGGACGACACGAACACGAGCAGGGCTGCGGCGATCGAGAGCGAGCGAGTCATGGGTCTGCTCCTTCTTGGATGGCGTTTATCGAGCTACCGACGTGATACAACTGCTTTGACAGGATTACCAAGATGAATGTGATCGAACTGCGCCGTTCAATCAATTCTCATCATGTTAATCCTGTCAAAGCAGTTGTTAAGATCTGGCGATACCACGGCACGGGGCCGGACCAATGGCGGCTGTCTCCTGTTTCGCGTCGTCCGTTCGCGGACTAAACTACCCCTTAATGACCAAGAAGAAAGAACCGCCCGTGGGCGATACCGACACCGAATTGCTCGCGCGCTTGCGCAGTACCACGGAGCTGCTCGAGCGGATCATCGCCGATCGCGGCGTGCTCGTGGGCATCCCGGCCGAGGAGCGGAAGCGTCTCCTGCACGCGGTCGGGGCAGGTCTACCATCCCGACGCGAACGCGCGCCGCCAAATGGTGCGCGCCACGACGCGCCGTCGTAAAGCCGAACGCATCAAGAAGGAGGACAAGTCGCTCCACGCGACCGGCATCCGCAAGCTGCGGCGGCAGACGGTGTTCACCACGCCCAATGTCTTCCCGCCCGAAGGATTCGCGCAGCAGGACGTGGACGCCGAGCCCGAATTCCGCGAGGCGTCGAGCCGCAGAATTGTTACATCTGCAAGCAGGAGTTCACGAAGATCCACCATTTCTACGACCAGCTTTGCCCGGCGTGCGCGGAGTTGAATTTCACGAAGCGCACCGAGATCGCGGATTTGCGCGGGCGCGTGGCGCTGCTCACCGGCGGACGCGTGAAGATCGGTTATCAGGCGGGCATCAAACTGTTGCGCTGCCGGCGCGCAGCTCATCGTCACGACGCGATTTCCGCGCGACTCGGCGCATGCGCTACGCGGCGGAGCCGGATTTCGCGGAGTGGGGCCATCGGCTGGAGATCTTCGGCCTGGACTTGCGCCACACGCCGAGCGTGGAGGCGTTCTGCCACGCATCTGCTCGACGACGCGCGACCGGCTGGATTTCATCATCAACAACGCCTGCCAGACCGTGCGGCGTCCGCCGGATTTTTACGAGCACATGATGGAGCGCGAGAACGGGCTCGTTGCATGACATGCCGCGCAGACGTGCGCCAATCTGCTCGGCGCTTACGAAGGGTTGCGCGGCTATCACATGTTGCCGGAAGTCGGAGGGGACTGCCGCAGTCGGCTGCTGCGCAGGATCGCGACGGCTCACCAATGTCGCCGGGCTCACGCACGCGGCGGAACTGTCGCAGGTGCCGCTGCTGCCGGAGGAACTGCGAGGCGCAGAAGGCATTTGTTTCCCGAAGGGCAAGCTGGACCAGGATTTGCAGCAGGTGGATTTGCGCGAGCGCAATTCCTGGCGGCTGCTCATGGCCGAAGTGCCGACGCGTGGAATTGCTCGAAGTGCAGCTCGTCAACGCCATCGCGCCGTTCATCCTCAACGCGCGGCTCAAGCCGCTCATGCTGCGCACGCCGGAGCGCGACAAGCACATCGTCAACGTCTCGGCGGTGGAGGGGCAGTTCTACCGGAAGTTCAAGACCACGCGGCATCCGCACACGAACATGGCCAAGGCCGCGCTCAACATGATGACGCGCACCTCGGCGGCGGATTACCACGCCGACGGCATCCACATGAACAGCCGTGGACACCGGCTGGGTGACGGACGAGGACCCGGTGCAGATCGCGGCGCGCAAGGTGGCGGAGCACCGCTTCCATCCGCCGCTGGACATCGTGGACGGCGCGGCGCGCATCGTGGACCCGATCATCGCCGGCTTCAACACCGGCGAGCACGTCTGGGGAAAATTCCTGAAGGACTATCGGCCCACGGATTGGTAGGGCGCGGGATTCGGGGCTCGGGACTCGCCGCGGGACGCGCAACTACGGGAGGTCCATGCGCTATCGAAGGATGCCGATCGAGGTCGAGTCTCCCGAGGAGATGGGGTACGCCTCCATCCGTTGCAATCTCGCGGAGAGTTCGATGCGCGATCGGGTGCTCGGGGATCTTGGGCTCGACGTGGATCTCGGGAAGACGATCCTCCTCTACGGCGATCATCGGGGGCATCCGGCGCTGCGCGAGCTGCTCGCCGCCGAGAGTGGATGCTCGGCGTCCCAGGTGCTCCTGACGCCGGGCGCGGCGGGGGCGCTGTTCATCGTCTCCACGAGTCTGCTCTCGGCCGGCGATCATCTCGTGGTGCTGCGGCCGAACTACGCGACCAATATCGAGACGCCGCGCGCGATCGGATGCGACATCTCGTTCGTCGAACTGTCGCTCGAGAAGGGATTCCGCTACACGGCCGCCGACATCGCGGCGGCGATGACGCCGCGTACGAAGCTTGTAAGCATTACGAATCCACATAATCCCACGGGCACCGTGCTCGACCAGGCGGAACTGGCGCGGATCGTCGAAACGGTCTCGTCGCGCGGCGCGTATCTGCTCGTGGACGAGACTTATCGGGACCTCACCGTCACGACGCCGCGGCCCTTCGCGACCACGTTGAGCGATCGCGTGATCAGCGTCGCGTCGCTCTCCAAGGCGTACGGCATGCCGGGATTGCGCATCGGCTGGCTGATGACGCGCGATACGGTGCTCAACGAGACCTTCCTCGCGGCCAAGGAGCAGATGCTCATCTGCGGCGCCGTACTCGACGAGGAGATCGGCTATCGCGTGTACACGCGCCGCACGCAGGAATTGCCGAAGATCGCCGCCGCGGTACAGCGCGGTGTCGCGTCGCTCACGGCGTTCATGGCGCGCGAGCCGGCTATGGAGTGGGTCGCGCCGGCCGGCGGCGTCGTCGCGTTCCCCGCGATCCGGAAGGATGCCAACGTGAACGTGCCCAGGTTCTACGAGACGCTGAACGGGGCGCACGCGACATTCGTGGGGCCCGGCCACTGGTTCGAGCAGCACGACCGCTTCATGCGCGTCGGGTTCGGCTGGCCCTCGGCGGGAGAGTTCGAGGAAGGACTGCAGAACATCGGCGCGTCCATCGCCGCGGCGCGCATGTGAGGCGAGTGCTCGCGGCTGGCGCACTCTTGGCGGCGGTCGCGTCGGCCGCTGCGCAGACCGACGAGATCCAGGTGTACAATGGTGCGATCGCCAAGCCCGGCGAGTTCACGATCACCCTCCATACGAACTACGTCGCGAGTGGCGACACCGTGCCCGGCTTCCCGGGCGCGGTGACCGCGAACCACTCGCTGAACGGCGTGCCCGAATTCGCCTATGGCGTTGCCGATTGGTTCGAGGCAGGATTGTACTTGCCGCTGTGGAGCCTCAATGCGCACCAGGGATTCGGCCTCAACGGCTTCAAGTTGCGCGCGTTGTTCGTATCGCCGAACGCCGACGATAAAAAATTCGCATATGGCGTGAATTTCGAATTCAGCGTGAACGCGCCGCGATGGGACCCCAAGGAATTCACATCGGAGATCAGAATGATCCTTGCATGGCATATCAAGCCGGTGGACATCATCGTGAATCCGATCTTCGACACGGACTACTCCGGTTTCGAGAACCTCGACTTCGCGCCGTGCGCGCGCATCGACTACAACGTGGGCACCCTATGGTCATTCGCGCTCGAGGAGTATTCGGACTACGGGCCGGTGCACGACATCCAGCCATGGAACGACCAATCGCACCAGATCTTCGCGGTGGTGGACCACTACGGCAAGACTTGGGAATGCGGAGTTCGGAGTCGGCGTGGGGCTCACGAGCGCATCCGATCGGCTCACGCTCAAGATGATCCTGGCCCGTTCGCTGAACGGAAAGTGAGCGCCCGCACGTGGGCGTGCCTCGCGCTCGCCATGCTGGTCGGCGCGGCCGGGCCGGTGCGCGCGCAGGATGTCCTGTCATTCACCGTCCCCGCGGCGCCCTGGTATCTCACGCTGCCCAGGGGCAGGATCACGGTGCAGGAGCAGAAGGTCGATACGAGCGGCCGCTCCGGGTATTTCACGATGACCGATGCCGCGGGCGACATCACGATCTCGTTCAACATCCGACCGGCGGTCATGTGCCGCGACAGCGCGGCATGCCGCGACAGCGTGCGGGCGCGCGGCAACCCCGAATGGACGAACGCCGAGCGCAAGTCGGACGGCAAGATCGGCAATGTCTCCTACTTCGAGTTCTACATCGCATCCTATGGTGGGATCCCGGTGAAGCAGGAGAACGTCTATGCGGAGTTCGTGCACGATGGGTTCTGGGTGGATCTTCACATCTCCAAGGTGCAGTACACCAAGGAAGCTCACGTGCTATTCGAGAATATCGTGAAATCCATCCGCTTCGTCCCGAAGGAGCAGAAGCCGGCGAAGGGACGGTGACGTGAGAGTCCTGCTCTTCGGCGCCACCGGCATGGCGGGACGCGCCGTGTTCGAGGCGTGCATCGCATCGCCGGTGGTCACGCAGCTGCGCGCCGTGACCCGAAGACCGCTCACCGACGCATCTCGGAAATTCGTCGGCGTGGTGCACGCCGACCTGGGCGACCCCGCGGCGATCGAGCTGGCGTTCGTGGACGTGGACGTCTGCCTCTTCTGCGTCGGCATCTCGGTGAGCCAAGTATCCGGCGAGGAAGAATACCGGCGGATCACCTATGACTTCCCCCTCATCGCAGCGGACGCGCTGCGCAAGTGCAGCCCGGCGGCACAATTCCAATACTTGAGCGGCGACGGCGCCGGCCTCGAGAGCCGCTTCATGTGGGCGCGGGTGAAGGCCGAGGCGGAGCGCGATCTCATCGAGGAATATCAGGCCGTCTGCTGGCGCCCTATGGCGATCGGCGCGAAGCCCTCGGGCAACACGCCGTTCGCGTTCAACCTCGTGCGCCCGTTCTTCCCGTTGCTCAAGTATTCACGCCGACTCTTCGTGAGCGGCGAGGACCTCGGCCGCGCGATGCTGCAGGCGCAGATCGTCGGCGTGCGAAGCCGCGTGGTGCACTCGGCGGAGATCAGGGATTTCGCGGATCGATATAGTGCATCGCACATCGGGCATCGTGCATCGGGGCCTCGAGCCGTCTAGGAGGAGATTCATGTTCGTCGGGCATTACGGTGCAAGCTTCGCGGGGAAGAAGGTGGATACGACGGTGCCGCTCTGGGTGCTCTTCCTCGCGGTGCAGTGGCTCGATGTCATGTGGAGCGTGCTGGTGTTCGCCGGTGTCGAGAAGGTGCGCATCGCGCCCGGTTTCACAGGCACGAATCCGCTCGACCTCTACTACATGCCGTACACGCACGGGCTGATCACCGCACTCCTCTGGTCGCTCGGCGCGATGTTGGTGTACCGCTCGTTCTGGCATGGCGCGACCGCGCGCGCGGGCTGGGTCGTCGCGGCGGCCGTCCTCTCGCATTGGGTGCTCGACTTCATCGTCCACACACCCGACCTGCCACTATACGGGAACAGCGCGAAGGTCGGACTCGGGCTGTGGAATATGCCCGCTCTGTCACTCGGTCTCGAGATCGTAGTCTTCTTCGGCGGACTCTGGTTGTACTTCACAACGGGCGTGAGGCGCCGGGCGCAGTTCGTGATCTTCGGCGTGGTGATGTTTGCCGTGCAGATCTTCAGTTCATTCGGCCCGCCGCCGCCGACGAATAGGGCGATGGCGGCGGAAGCATTCGCGGCTTACATCATCTTCGCCGCGATCATCGCGTGGTTGGAGAAGCGAGAGATCGCCGCGAGCGCCTAGAACGGATTGTCCGGCAGCACGATGAATCGCGGCCGGTCCACGACCACGCCGTCGATGTGCAGCAGCGAGAGCCCGACGCCCGCGGCGCCCTGCATCATTCCCGTCTGCGCGATCACGTCCGCGGGGGAGATGCGATTCTCGGCCTGGATCCACTTCATGCCGTCGCCATCGAGCGTGGCGCGCGCGAGCGTATCGTTCGCGACCCGCGCCGCGAATACCGAATGCTCGCGCCGCTTCGTGATCCCATGCAGCGACACGAAGAACTCGCACACGCCTGAATTGCCGCAGCACTGCGAGATGTTGTTCCAGTAGCCCGAGAGATCGGGATGCTTCTCGGGCACGCCGCTGTCGATGATCCCCTGCGCGAGCTTGGGCACATAGCTCGTGTACTTCGAGTCGCCGGTCGCGATGCCAAGCTGATGATAGAGTCGCGCGGTGCCCGCCGGACCATGGCACCAGCTGAGATAGAAGAGATCCTCACCACCGGGCTCGTGATGGAAGACCTTTTTCCCTGTCGGGCCCGTAGGCGTCGCGATCGCGTCGAGATACGTCGCGCCCGCGACTGCGGCGTCGAGGAATGCGCGGTCCTTCGTCGCGAGATACAGCGTCGCGAGGAAGTATGACACGCCCCCCGTGCCGTGCGAGAAGTTCGGATACAGCTTCGGCACTTCCGGCGCGAGCATCCACTTGAGCCCGCCCTTCTCGGGGATCCCCACCTCGACGAGATGCCGCCCCGCGCCGATCGCGGCGTCGCGCGCCTTGGAATCGCCGAGCGCTTTCTCCGCCCAGAGCATCGTGAGACCGATGCCCGCACTCCCGGCGATGATGTCGTTCACGCTATTCCAGGCGATGCCGTTCCCCGCGGGCTTCGCGGCGGCGTGCAGCAGCGACATCGCGCGCTGCGCCCCCGCGTAGTACACATCGCGCCCGCTCGCCGCGTGCGTGCGCTCGAGCACGTAGGCGATGCCGGCCGCGCCGGTATACAGCCCGACGCCTTCATCGCCAAGCTGCGACGCGTCGGCGGGGAGCGTCGCGATGAGATAGTCCGCGCCACTCGTGGCGCGCTCGAGCATCGCCGGATCCTTGGTGGCCGCGTACATCTCCAGATAGAACAGCACGACGCCCGGCATGCCGTTGTACAAGTCCGTGCTGATGCTGTCGGGTTTGAGCGGATCCGCCGGCCACGCGGTGCCGCGCGCGTCACGCACCGCGCTGCGCCTGATCCAGCGCTCGGCCTGGAACGACGCGTTGTACCACGGCCGGCTGGGCGCGAAGAAGTCGAGGAAGAACCGGCGCCATCCGGCCGGCGCCGTGATCAGCGCCGCGAACGCCGCCCCGCGCTCCAATAGCGCGCGCCGCGTGAACCCCTCATGTGAGCCGGTGTCGTACGCCATTCGCTATCCTATGGAAAGTCTCATGCGCATGTCAATGTGGGACTACTACAGTTCCGAGAGCTCTCAAGTTCCGCGCGCGGGAACACAGGTATCACGGTTCATGTTTAACGGGATACGGCGGAGGAAGCGCGGATGCGCTGGATCGTTCCTTGGGTGCGAGGGGGCCGCTCGACCGAATCATGTTGTTGTCTTTGTTGTTAACAACAATAGCAACGGCATGTTTGTGTCGCGGAGATCGGTTCCGCGCACGGGGCGATCCAGCGCATCCGCGCTTCCTCCGCCGCATCCCGTTAAACATGAACCGTGATCCACGTGTTCCCGCGCGCGGCCAGCCGCGGGCGCGCGGCGCCAGCCGTTCAGCTAGCCACATAGCCATCTAAAGTCCTACTATTTGAATCCCACCCGATCGATCACAGGAGCCACTGATGCGCCATCGTCTGTTCTCTCTCGCCGCGGTCGCGGCGTGCGCCATGTCCGCTCACGCGCAGAAGGCCGCCTCCGATAAGCTGTCGCTCAAGGACATCTTCGAGCTCCAGTGGGCGGCCGATCCGCAGATCTCGCCCGACGGCAAGCGCGTCGTCTTCGAACGCCAGGGCTTCGACATCATGAAGGACAACACGAAGTCGTCGCTCTGGGTCGTGAACGCCGACGGCTCCGATCTCCGGCCGCTGCTCGATCCCACGCGGCAGGCCGGCAGTCCGCGCTGGTCGCCCGACGGCACGAAGCTCCTCTTCGTCGCCACGGTCGATGGCAAGAGCGACATCTTCGTTCGCTGGATGGACACCGGCGTCGAGGCGAAGCTCACGCATCTCCTCGAATCGCCGCGCAACATCGCGTGGTCGCCCGACGGCAAATGGCTCGCGTTCGACATGTTCGTGCCCGATGATCCGAAGCCGTTCGTCCAGCTGCCCGACGCCGCCCGGCGGGCGCGGACTGGGGACCGCCGGTTCAGTTCATCGACCAAGTGCAATACCGCTTCGACGGGCGCGGATATCTTCGGCGGGGTCACGTGCACATCTTCGCGCTGCCCGCCGAGGGCGGCACGGCGCGCCAGATCACCGACGGTGCGTGGGATGACGGCGCGCCGGAGTGGAGTCCCGACGGTGCGGCCATCGTTTTCTCGGGGAATCGCAGCGCCGACGCCGAGTACGAGCCGAACAACAGCGAGATCTATGAAGTGCCCGCGGCGGGCGGCGCGGTGAAGACGCTCACCACGCGCTACGGCCCCGACAACGATCCCGTCGTCTCGCCCGACGGCAAGACCATCGCCTACACCGGATTCGACGACAAGCATCAGGGTTATCAGGTCACGCAGATCTATCTCATGGATCGCAGCGGCTCGAACTCGCGCTCGATCTCCGCGAAGCTCGACCGCGACGCCGGCGGTCTCGTGTGGAGCCGCGACGGCAAGGGACTCTTCTTCCAGTACGATGACCAGGGCGACACCAAGATCGGATTCATCACGACATCCGGTGCGACCTCCGTCCTCGCGTCGCACCTCGGCGGGCTCGACCTCGGCCGCCCGTATGGCGGCGGCTCGTTCACCGTCGCGAATACGGGGCGCTTCGCGTTCAACATGACCGCGCCGGATCATCCCGCCGACATCGCCGTGGGCGCCGCGGGCCAACAGGTGGTGCGCCTCACGCAGCTCAACGCCGATCTGTTCGCGCATCGCAATCTCGCGCCGTGTCGAAGAGGTGTGGTTCGCTTCGAGTTTCGACCAGCGCAAGGTGGAAGGCTGGATCGTGAAGCCGGCCGGCTTCGACGCGGCGAAGAAATATCCGCTGCTGCTCGAGATCCACGGCGGCCCGTTCGCGAACTACGGCGCGCGCTACGCGACCGAGATCCAGCTCTACGCCGCGGCCGGCTATGTGGTGCTCTACACGAATCCGCGCGGCTCCACGAGCTACGGTGAGGAGTTCGGCAATCTCATCCATCACGATTACCCGAACCACGACTACGACGACCTGATGAGCGGCGTGAACGCGGTGATCGCGAAGGGCTACGTGGACACGACGAACATGATGGTCACCGGCGGCAGCGGCGGCGGCGTGCTCACGGCGTGGATCGTCGGGCACACGAACCGCTTCCGCGCGGCCGTGGTGCAGAAGCCGGTGATCAACTGGTACAGCTTCGTGCTCACCGCCGACGCCGACGCGTTCTTCACGAAGTACTGGTTCCCCGGCATGCCGTGGGACAACCAGGAGCAGTACATGAAGCGCTCGCCGATCACATACGTGGGCAACGTGACCACGCCCACGATGTTGATCACGGGCGCTGTGGACTATCGCACGCCGAGTTCGGAGGCGGAGCAGTTCTACGAGGCGCTGAAGCTGCGCAAGATCCCGACCGCGATGGTGCGCGTGCCGAACGCATCGCACGAGATCTCCGCGATCCCGAGTCACATGATGGCGAAGGTCGCGTACATCCTGGGATGGTTCGGTCAGTACCGCACGGGCACGGGCGTGCCGTTGACGCCGTAGCGCGAACGGAGGGAGAGATGATGAGACCGTCGATCGCGGGTTGGTCCTGTTCGGGCATTGCGCTGTTATTCGCGGGCGCGCTCGCGGCGCAGAACACGACCGTGCGATGCGCCGATGGCACGACCGTGGCTGGCGATGCGGCGAGCGCGTGCGTGTCGCATGGCGGCGTGAAGAAGATCCCGCCGGGCGCGCATCCGACGACGACAAAATCGGGCGCCGCGGGCGCGGCATCCGGTGGCGCGGCATCCGGTGGCGCGGCATCCGGTGGCGCCGCGGGCTCGGCCGGCGGCGCTGCAGGCGGGGCGGGTGCATCGGCCGGCGCGTCACCCGGCGCGGGGAGCGCCGGCGGGAGTGCGGCCGGAGCAGCGGGCGGGAAGGGGGGCGCATCGGCAGGCGGTGGCGCGGCCGCTGGCGCAGCGGGAGCGAACGGCGCCGCGAGCGGTGCGCCGGGCGCGTCCGGCGGCGTGGCGGCGTCGGGTAGCGCCGCCGGCAACAAGGGCGGTAGTGCGGGCGGCGCCGCGGGCGGCGCTGCTGGAGCGGCCGGCGGCGCGGCGGTGGCCGGCGCCGGCGCGAGAAGCAGCGTCGCGAAAAAGAGGCACACCGGCCAGTGCAAGGACGGATCCTACACCAGCGAGAAAGACCGAACGACCGCGTGCGCGTCCCATGGCGGCGTGGCCAAGTGGTACTGAGTGCGCATGCGCTCTCGCTGCCGCTGACGCTCCTCGCCGAGCCGCTCGCAATGTGCCAGCTGCCGGCCGGCTCGGCGGTGCCGCCATGGACGAGCGAAGCCAAGACATTCCTCACTGTCAGCCGCACGCCTACCGAACTCTCCATCGTCGGCGATGAACGCGCATTCCCGAGAGCGTGAACGCGCAGCGCGGCTATCGCGCGTTCCGCGTGCAGGGTCCGCTGCCGCTGGATCTCGTCGGCATCTTCGCCTCGCTCGCCGCGCCGCTCGCGGCGGATGGCCTCGCGATCTTTCCCATCGCGACGTTCGAGACGGACTATGTGCTCGTGCACGGCGCGTATCTCGCGCGCGCGACCGCGGCGCTTCGTTCGGCCGGCCACACCATCACCGAAGAGCCTCCACGCTAAGGAGCATTCACAGTGCGATTCTCGATCTTCGCCGCGCTGGCAAGCAGCGCACTCCTACTCGGAAACGCAGCGCCAGCGTGCGCCCGATCCGCCGACGATCCCACGCAGCAGGTGATCCGCACCGAGATCGCCTTCGCGAAAACGATGGCCGATCGCGACTACGCGGCGTTCGGAACGTTCGTCTCGAACGAAGCGGTGTTCTTCACCAGCGAGCAGCCGCTGCGCGGCAAGGAGGCGGTGCTCGACCACTGGAAGCGCTACTATGACAAGGGGCCTGCGCCATTCTCCTGGGCGCCGGAGAGAGTGGAAGTGCTCGGATCCGGCAAGCTCGCGCTCAGCACCGGCCCCGTGCGCGACCCGAGCGGCAAGCTGATCGGGACCTTCACGTCTATTTGGCGGCAGGACGCGCCGGGCGTGTGGCGCATCGTGTTCGACAAGGGGAATCCCGTGTGCAATAGCGAGGCGCAGTGAAATGCATCGCATCGTACGCTCGTTCGTTCTCGCCGCGTCTCGTCGCGTTCGCCGCGCCCGCGCAGATCGTGCACGTGGACCAGCCCAGCGGCACGAAGCGAACTCCTCATTGCCGTGAGCCCGGTGAACGACCGCATCGTGTGGGTGAGCGGCCAGCACGGCACGTGGCTGCGCACGACCGACGGCGGCGCGCATTGGCAGGTGGGCCACGTGCCTGGTGCGGATTCGCTGCAGTTCCGCGACGTGCACGCGGTGGATGCGAACACCGCGTATCTGTTGAGCATCGGCAACGGTTCGCAGTCGCGCATCTACAAGACCACGGATGCCGGCAAGCACTGGACGCTGCAGCTCACGAACAGCGATTCGGCCGGGTTCTACGACTGCATGGATTTCTGGGACGCGCGGCACGGCGTCATGGTCGGCGACGCCGTGGACGGACAAATGGTGATACTCACTACTATAGATGGCGGTGAGCACTGGGAGCGCGTGCACCCCGCGGCGCTCCCGCCGGCGCTGCCGAACGAGGGGAGTTTCGCCGCGAGTGGCACGTGCCTGTCACGCGGCCTGGCGGTCTCGCCTGGATCGTGTCGAGCAACGCCGCGGCGGCGCGTCTCTTCGCACCACCGACTTCGGCCAGACGTGGGCACTGGAGAAATTGCCGATCACCACGCACGCGGGCTCGGGTCCGCAGTCGGTGAGTTTTCGCGATGCCGCAGCATGGCGCCGTGTTCGGCGGCGGGGCGCCGTACTGCCGAGCGACGTGCTCATGGCGACGACCAGCGATGGCGGGCACACATGGGAGTCGCGCGCCGCCCCGAGATCGAAGCAGGGGATCTGGGGCGGAGCCTACGTGCCCGGCGCGAATCCGACGGCGATCGTCGCCGTCGGTCCGGGCGGCGCGGCATACTCTCGCGACGAGGGCGACACGTGGATCACGATCGACAAGTTCGACTATTGGTCGGTGGGCTTCGCGTCCCCGCGCGCCGGCTGGGCGGTGGGCGCGAAGGGGCGGATCACGAAATTATCGGGGTTCTAAGGCCACTCTCGCAGTGAGGTTCACATGCGTCGGTACATGATGTTCGGCGTCGCGCTGCTCTTCGCGAGCGGCCTGCAAGCCCGCGCTCGAAGCCCGTCACGAAAGAGGATGGCGAGGAGCAGGCCCAGGCGATGGCCGCGGCGGGTTCGCGACTGGATGTGCCGGCGCTGGTGAAGTTCATTCCGCAGACCGACCGCATCGTGTACGTGAGCGACACGAATCCGATCAGCGGCAACGCGTACGCGAAGGACATCGGCGATTTCTACAAGACGCTGAGCAAACTGGATTATCACTGGGAGAAACTCGAATCGCTCCCCATCAGCGACAACGCCGTGATCGTGACGGGATGGGCGAGCATCACGACCGTGCCGCTCAAGGGCCAGCCCGAATCGGTGAAGGCGATCGTGACCATGGTGTTCGTGCGCGATTCGACGGGGTGGAAACGAGTGATCTCGCACAAGACGACGATCAGTCCGGCCATGGCGCTCAAGTAATGAGCATCATGTGAATCATGTGAATCCTGTCAAAGTTCTTGACAGGATTCACATGATTGACAGGATCGTCCATGCGCTGCTATGGTAGAATCGTGTCCCGCACTATGGAGGATCGCATGCGCTCTACCACCCTCTCCACGCGCGCGCTGATCGCGACTGGCGCGCTCTTCTTCGCAGCGGTTTCCTCGGCGCAACAGGCGCCGCACTCGGTCACCTGCGTGGACGGCACCACCGACCTTTCCAACGCGAAGGCGCCCTGTAACGGGCACGGCGGCATCAAGCCCGCGCGCGGCGCCGTGGCCGTGAATGCCGCGCCCGCGGCCGGTGCGGTGGCGGTGAATACTCCCGGCTCCGCCTCGAGCACCACGGCACCCGCACACACGAAACCCAAGCCGAAGCCCGCGCCCCCGCCGGCACCCGGCTCCAGTGCCGCTCTCAACGGGGACACGAAGATCGAATCCTCGCCGCGCGACCCGGCCGCTCCGCAGAAGATCTCCACGGCCGCCAGCGGCGGCATCGGGAATACCGAGGTCAAGAAGGTCGCGCCGGCGAGCGTCGGCTCCGGCGGCATCGGCAACACGGCCGTGCATAAGGAGGGTCAGCTCGGCGGCACCGGCAACACCGCGGTCGAGAAGGAAGGGCAAATGAACAAGACCGCGGGTGGCGTCGGCAACACCGCGGTCATGAAGGAAGGACAGAATGGGCCACGGCTCCGGCGGCATCGGTCAGACCACGGAGAGCAAGGCCTTCAAGAGCACCGGCCGCTGCAAGGACGGCACCTACTCCACGACGAAGGACGTCACGACGCAGTGCTCGAGCCACGGCGGCGTCTCGAAGATCTACTCCACCGGCGCCACGCCTCCCTGACCGCTTCCGCATCCGCCGCGGCATCCTCTCCGATGCCGCGGCGCTCGCGGCCTTCGCCGCGCGCACTTTCACCGACACGTTCGGCTCGGCGAACGAGGACGCCCACCTCGCCGCGCATCTCGAAGAGCACTACGGGCTGCCGCAGCAGACGCGCGAGCTCACCGACCCCGCTGCAACTCATTCTGCTCGCCGAGCATGACGGCGCGCTCGCCGGCTACGCGCATCTGCGAACCGGCGCACCGCCGCCCTGCGTCACCGGCGAGGCGCCGGTCGAGATCGCCCGCTTCTACGTCGATCGCCGGCACCACGGATCCGGCCTCGCGCAACAATTGATGACGGCGGCCCGTAGTGCCGCTAGCGACATGGGCGCCCGCACGCTCTGGCTCGGCGTGTGGGAGCACAATCCTCGTGCCATCGCGTACTACGCCAAGAGCGGCTTGCGCGATGTCGGTTCGGCTGATTTCTTCGTCGGTCCGGATAGGCAGACGGATCGCATCATGGTGTTGGATCTGACGACTCCGTGAGCGTGCATCGTTCATCGTGCGTCGTGCCTCGGCACGGCCGCGCGATCCCAATCACCCAGAATGGAGATGGCACCATGAAGCTGTTCGCACTGTCGATGCACGATGCACGATGCACGATGTACGCTCTCCTGATCGCATTCGCCGATCTCCGCCAGCTCCACTGGCGAGCCAAACCAAACTGCTTCGATTCCCCGACGTGCACGGCGACAAAGTCGTCTTCACCTACGCCGGCGATCTCTGGACCGCCTCCACCTCCGGCGGCACCGCGACGCACCTCACCGCCCATCCGGGCCTCGAGCTCTTCGCGAAATTCTCGCCCGACGGCAAATGGATCGCCTTCACCGGCCAGTACGATGGCGATGAGCAGGTGTACGTGATCCCCGCCACCGGCGGCGTGCCGAAGCAACTCACGTTCTACCCCGCGCACGGCCCGCTCCCGGAACGCTGGGGTTACGACAACCAGGTGGATGGCTGGACGCCCGACGGCAAGCGCATCGTCTATCGCAGCCTGCGCGGCAGTTGGACGCTCGGCACGAACCGCCTCTATACGGTACCGGTGGAAGGCGGCGCCTCGGTGCCGCTGCCGATGCCAATGGCCGGTTCCGGCTCGTTCTCGCCCGACGGGAAGCAGATGGTCTATTCGCCGCTCTTCCGCGACTTCCGCTCCGAGAAGCGCTACGGCGGCGGACAGGCGAATCGTCTCTGGATCTTCGATTTCGCGACGAATACCGCGAAGCCCATCTCCGAAGGGCCGCGCGCCGAGCGCGATGCGATGTGGATCGGCAGCACGATCTATTACAACACCGACAAGACCGGCACCTTCAATCTTTGGGCGTACGACGTCGCCACCGGCACACGCAAGCAGATCACGCAGAGCACGAAGTGGGACACGCGCTGGCCGAGCCGCGGCGACAATGGCCGCATCATCTACGAGAGCGCCGGCGAGCTGCAGCTCCTCGACACGAAGACGGGCAAGAGCACGCCGATCTCGATCGACGTCCCCGACGATGGCGTCTCCTCGCGTCCCGCGCACATCTCGGCGGCGAACAACATCGAATGGTTCTCGCTGAGCCCCAAGGGCGAGCGCGCGCTGTTCGCGGCGCGCGGCGACATCTTCACCGCGCCGGTGGAGAAGGGGCCCACGCGGAATCTCACGAACTCGTCCAACGCGCACGACCGCGACGCGCGCTGGTCGCCGAACGGCAAGGAGATCGCATACATCTCGGACCAGAGCGGCGAAGAAGAGATCTGGGTGGTCGCGCAGGACGGCAGCAGCAAGCCGCAGCAGCTCACCACCACGCTCAAGGCGCGGCTTTCCGCGCCCGAATGGTCGGCCGACGGCAAGAGCCTCGCGTTCGGCGACAACTACGGGCGCGTGTACGTGCTCGACCGCGGCGACAAGAAGCTCACCGAGATCGCGCACGATCCGCGCAATCAGGTGTTCGACTACGTGTGGTCGCCGCGCGGCAACTATCTCGCGTTCACGCTGACGGGCATGGACGGCGAGCAGTCGGTGTACGTGTGGAACGGCGCGGATGGGAAGGTGCATCCCGTCACCGGCCATCCATTCAGCGAATATCAGCCGGCGTGGGATCCCGACGGCAACTATCTGTATTTCCTGAGCGATCGCGAGTACCAGCCGCTCATCTCGAACTTCGAGTTCAACTACGCGGTGGCGCGCACGACAGGGATCTTCGCCGTCACGCTGCGCAAGGATGTGAAGAATCCGTTCCCGATGGAGAGCGACGAAGTCTCGACGGGGCCGGACACAGCGTCCAAGCCGGACTCCGCGAAGAGCGCGAAGATGTCGAAGGACTCCACGAACGCGCTAAACAAGACCGCGCTCACGATCGATTTCGATGGCATCGAGACGCGCGTCGCGCGCGTGCCGGTGGAGGCCGACAACATCGGCGGGCTGAGCGCCAAGAAGGGCTCGCTCATCTATCTCGTCTTCGGCAATTCCTACTACGGCCGGGAGAGCGACCGGAAGACGGCGCTCAAGATCTTCGGCATGAAGGACCGCAAGGAGAACATTCTGTACGACGATGTGAACGGCTACGAACTCTCGGCCGACGGCAACAAGATCCTGCTCTCGTCCGGCGGCGCCTACCAGATGATCGACGCGAGCGCGGGCGGCGGTTCGTCCAAGAAGACCGTTTCTACCGCCGGCCTCATGGTGGACCGCGTACCGTCGCAGGAGTACGCGCAGATCTTCAACGAGGTGTGGCGCCGCTATCGCGACTACTTCTACGTGCAGAACATGCACGGCTACGACTGGAACGCGCTGCACGACCAGTACGCGCCGCTGCTCAAGTACGTGCAGCACCGCTCGGACCTGAACTACGTGATCGGCGAGATGATGGCGGAACTGAGCATCCAGCACGCGTACATCGCGGGCGGCGATTGGCAGCGTCCGCAGCGGCCCGGTGTCGCGCTCGCGGGCGCGGTGTTCAACGTGGATTCGGCGAGCGGGCGCTATCGCATCGCCGCGATCTATCCGGGGCAGAACGAAGAGCCGTGGTACCGCTCGCCGCTGACCGAGGTCGGCGTGAACGCGTCGGCGGGCGAGTACGTGCTCGAGATCGACGGCCAGGATCTCACCGGCACGACCGACATCTACGAGATGCTGCGCTACAAGGCCGACCGTCCCGTGGAGCTCACGCTCGCGAAGTCGGCGAAGGGCGACGGCATGCACACCACGACGTATCGCCCGATCCGCGCCGAGGATGATCTCGTGTACTTCACGTGGGTGCAGGGCAACCGGCATCGCGTGGACTCGGCGACGGGCGGCAAGATCGCGTACATGCACATTCCGGACATGGGGGGCGAAGGCATTCGCGAGTTCATCAAGTGGTACTACCCGCAGCTCCGAAAGCAGGGGATGATCGTCGACGTGCGCGCGAATGGCGGCGGCAACGTGTCGCAGATGCTCATCGAGCGGCTGCAGCTCACCGCTGCTCGCCACGGAATTCTCGCGCACCGACTCGGGGGTAGGCGTGTATCCAAGCGCGGCGTTCCTGGGTCCGAAGGTGGCGCTGCTGGATGAACGGTCGGGTTCCGACGGCGACATCTTCCCGGCGATGTTCAAGGCGGCGAAGATCGGCCCGCTCATCGGCAAACGCTCGTGGGGCGGCGTGGTGGGCATCAGCGACCACGGCCAGTTGATCGACGGCGGCACCGTGAACGTGCCGGAGTCGGCGACGGCGAGCGCGAAGGGCGAGTGGATCATCGAGGGCTACGGCGTGGATCCGGACATCGAGGTGGAGAACGACCCGGCCTCGCTTGATCGCCGGGAAGGACCCGCAGCTCGAGCGCGCGATCTCGGAAGTGATGACCATGCTCAAGACGAATCCGGGGATCCTGCCGAAGCGGCCGGCGGATAGAGTGAAAACGCATTAGTGCATCGTTCATCGGGCATCGTGCATCGTCACCGCGAGTCTCAAGGGGTACCCATGGACCGTCTCGCTGTTTCGAATGCACGATGCCCGATGCACGATGTACGCGCTCGCGCTCTCGCTGCCGCTCGCGCTGCAAGGGCAGGCGCCAGCCAAGACGCGCGTAGCTCAGACCGTGGATTCTCTCGCGAGCGCTTTTCTTAGCGCGAAAGGCGCCCCCAGCGTCGCGATCTCGGTCGTGCGCGGCAACGACACGCTCGTGATGAAGGCGTGGGGGATGGCGGATCTCGAACTGTCCGTTCCTGCCACTTCGCGCAGCGTCTACAAGATCGGTTCGGTCACGAAGCAGTTCACGTCGTCAATGGTGATGCAGCTCGTCGAGCAGGGAAAGGTGAAGCTCGACGACTCGATCGCCACGTACCTTCCCGCTCTCCCGCTCGCCTGGCACGCGGTCACGGTGCGCCAACTGCTCAACCACACGTCGGGCATTCCGAGCTACACCGACATCGGCCAGCGTTGGGTGCGCCGCTGGGGCGACGAGATGCCGCCGGATTCACTCGTCGCACTCACGGCGAACGACTCCATGTGGTTCGCGCCCGGCACGAAGTGGCGCTACGACAACTCCGGCTACATCGTGCTCGGCATGCTCGTTGAGAAGATCACGGGCAAGTCGTGGGGCGAGAACGTGATCGAACGTTTCGCCAAGCCGCTCGGCCTCCCCGACACGCGCGAGTGCCTCTCCGATCCGATCATCCCGCGCCGCGTCGCCGGCTACTACGCCGACAGCGGCGCGTGGCACAACGCGCCGTACCTCGCAATGTCGCAGCCGTTCTCTGCGGGTTCGCTGTGTTCCACCATCGGCGACCTCGCGAAGTGGGACCGCGCGCTCAATACCGGCAAAGTCGTCTCCGCTGCTTCATATGCCGCGATGACCACGGCCACCGGCGCGGCCAGCAGCGCCGAGGTGAAGTACGGTTTTGGACTTATCGCCGACACGCTCGCCGGACGCGCCATCGTCATTCACGGCGGCAACATCCACGGGTTCAGTTCGGCGAACCTCTGGATCCCGTCGGCGCAGATGTCGGTCACGGTGCTCTGCAACGGCAACGGCGCGCCCGTCGGCACACTCGCAAAGCAGGTTGCGCGCGCCGCGCTCGGCGTCGCGCTCGAGCTGCCGCCGAAATCGCTCGCGCTCTCCGCCGCCGACCGCGCCAAATACATTGGCGTTTATGCACTGATGCTTCCCGACGGCGCGCACGATTTCACCGTCGCCGAACAGGGCGACCACCTCACCGGCCAACTCACCGGCCAGGGCGCCTTCGCGCTCATCTTCCTCGGCAGCGATACGTTCGGCGTCGCCTTCGATCCGAAACTGCGCCTGAGCTTCACGATGGAGAACGGCCGCGCGACGAAGATGACGCTGCTCCAGAACGGTGCGACCTTCCAGGGCACCAGGAAATAATCCCCGCCGTCGTTAGCGACAGCCGACAGCCGACAGCCCGCTTCTTCACGAAACCTGCCGTATTGGGAGGTAGAGGAGCGCGCGCGCGAAAGGAAGGTCGCGCTGCGCGGCGGCTGCTTCTGCAATCCCGGCTGCGCGGAACGCGCGCTCGGATTCGCCTCGCGCGGCACGCAGGAATGCCTCGATGAACTCGGCGAGGACTTCACGATCCCGCGTTTCGCCGCCTGTCTGGGGGAAGGGACCGTTGGCGCGATCCGGATCTCGTTCGGGCTGGGAAGCTTGCAGTTCGATGTGGAGCGGGCGCTGGAGTTCATTGGCGGGTACGCGGAATAGTCGTTCATCGTGCATCGTGCATTGGGCATCGGAATGGCGTAACAAACCCTTTTCGCGGCCGTATTGTCGAAGCAGAGGCCCACCGCGCGGGGCGGTTCCGATGGCCGAGGCACGATGCACGATGGACGAGGATGCAAAATGAGACAGCTCAAATTCGCATTCAGAACGCTCTTCAAGTCCCCCTTCGTCACCACGGTGGCGATCCTGTCGCTCGCGCTCGGCATCGGCGCGAACGCGGCCATGTACTCGCTCTTCGACCAGACGCTGCTGCGCGCGGTGCCGGTGCCCGATGCCGGCCAGCTTGGTCGATCTCAAGGGACCCGGCCCGCAGTTCGGATCCAACTCCTGCAGCATGATCGGAGGGTGCGACGAGGTCTTCTCGTACCAGATGTTCAAGGACCTCGAGAAGGGACAGACGGTGCTCTCGGGCCTCGCGGCGCATCGCGACGCGAGCTTCAGCATCTCGTACGACCAGCAGCCCACGAACGTGCGCGGGCTGCTCATCTCGGGATCGTACTTCCCCACGCTCGAACTCAATCCCGCGGCCGGCCGCCTGATCGGCCCGTCCGACGACACGCCGATCGGCGCGAATTTCGTCGTGGTGCTGGGCTACGACTTCTGGATGTCGCGCTTCGGCGGCGATCCGTCGATCGTCGGCAAGACGATGATCGTGAACGGCCAGACGATGACGATCATCGGCGTCGCGCCGAAGGGATTCCAGAGCACCTCGCTCGAGCGTCGAATCCGCAGGTGTTCGCGCCGATCTCGATGCGGCACGAACTGTCGCCCTGGTTCCACGACTTCGAGAATCGGCGAAGCTATTGGGTCTATCTCTTCGGCCGCATGAAGCCGGGCGTCACGCTCGCGCAGGCGGAGGCCGGCCTCAACAAGGTGTACAAGCCGATCATCAACGACGTGGAGGCGCCGCTCCAGAAGGGGATGAGCGAGCAGACCCTCGCGAAGTTCAAGGCGAAAGAGGTGAAGGTCGAGGATGGGCGGCGCGGCCAGAGCGTGATCCATCAGGAGGCCAAGACGCCCATGACGCTGTTGCTGGGCATCACGGTCATCGTGCTGCTCATCGCGTGCGCGAACATCGCGAACCTCCTCCTTGCGCGCGGCGCGAATCGCGCCATGGAGATGGGCGTGCGCCTCGCGCTCGGCGCCAGCCGGCGCCAGCTCCTCACGCAGCTCATCACCGAATCGCTGCTGCTCGCCGCCATGGGCGGCATCGCGAGCCTGTTCGTGGCGCAGTGGACGCTGCGCGCCGTCTCGACCATGCTCCCGAACGACGGCGCCGCATCGCTCACCTTCTCGCTCGAGCCGCGCATCCTGCTCTTCGCCGCGGCGCTCTCGGTCGTCACCGGTTTCCTGTTCGGGATGTTCCCGGCGCTCCACAGCACGCGCGGCGATCTGGTGACGACGATCCGCTCGAACGCCGGCCAGATCTCGGGGCACCGCACCGCGGCGCGCTTCCGCTCGTCGCTCGTCACCGCACAGATCGCGCTCTCCATGGCACTGCTCATCGCCGCCGGACTCTTCATGAAGAGTCTCGCGAACATCAGCCGAGTGGACCTCGGCGTGCACGTGGACGACGTCGTGGTGTTCGGCATGTCGCCCGAGCGCGCCGGCTACGACAGCACGCGCGCGCAATTGTTCTACGGTCAAGTGGAGGAGCGGCTCGCCGCGATCCCCGGTGTCACCGGCGTCACGTCGTCGATGGTGCCGCTCCTGGCCGGCGACAACTGGGGGAACAGCGTGAAAGTGCAGGGATTCCCCGATGGCCCCGACGTGGACAACAACTCGCGCATGAACGAAGTGGGCGGGGGTTACTTCCACATGCTCGGCATCAAGATGCTCGCGGGGCGCGATCTCACGACCGCCGATGCGCAGGGCGCGGCGAAGGTGGTGGTGGTCAACGAATCGTTCGCCAAGAAATTCAAGCTCGGCAATGATGTCGTGGGCAAGTACATGGGCCTGGGCGGCGAACACGATTCGATGGACATCCAGATCGTGGGCCTCGTGCAGAACGCGAAATACAGCGACGTGAAGGACTCCGTGCCGCCCGTGTACTACCGCCCGTGGCGGCAGGACCGCAACGCGACGTACATGAATTTCTACGTGCGCGGTTCGCTGCCGCCGTCGGAGCTGCTGCGCGCCATTCCCGCGGCGATGCGCCGGCTGGACGCCACCGTGCCGGTGGAGGACCTCAAGACGATGCCGCAGCAGATCAAGGAGAACGTGTCGCTCGACCGCATGATCTCCATTCTCTCGGCATCGTTCGCGGTGCTCGCGACGCTGCTCGCGGCGGTGGGACTCTACGGCGTGCTCGCGTACACCGTGGCGCAGCGCACGCGCGAGATCGGCGTGCGCATGGCGCTCGGCGCCAACTCCGAGCAGCGTGCAGCTGATGGTGATGCGGCAGGTGGGCTGGATGATGCTCATCGGCGGCACCATCGGCCTCGCCGCCGCATACGGCCTCGGTCGCGCGGCCGCATCGCTGCTCTATCAGCTGAGCAGCTTCGATCCGGTGGTGTTCGTGATCGCGATCGTGACCCTCGCGCTCGTCGCGAGCGGCGCGGGATGGCTGCCGGCGCGCAAGGCGTCGAGAGTGGATCCGATCAAGGCGCTGAGATACGAGTAGTGCATCGTGCATCGTGCATCGGACATCGACGACGCGCTCCCATGCTCGCGGTCCGACGATGCACGATGCACGATGCACGATGACCGCCGAATGCTGAACGAGGAGCACGCATGCGCCAACTGAAAGTCGCCCTTCGCACGCTCTTCAAATCCCCCTTCGTCACCGCCGTCGCGATCCTCTCGCTCGCGCTGGGGATCGGAGCGAACGCGGCGATCTTCTCGCTCTTCGACCAGCTGCTGCTCCGGCCGCTCCCCGTGCGCGACCCGGGTGAGCTCGTAGACCTCCACGCGCCGGGCCCGAATCCGGGATCACAATCGTGCTGCATTCGCCGGCGACTGCCACGATGTCTTCTCGTATCCGATGTTCCGCGACCTCGAGAAGGGGCAAGCCATACTCGCGGGGCTCGCCGCGCACCGCACGCTCAGCGTGAGCCTCTCATACGAGCAGCAACCGGTGAGCGGAGCGGGGATGCTCGTCTCGGGCTCCTATTTCCCGACGCTCGGCGTCTCGGCGGCGCTCGGACGCCTGATCGGCCCCGACGACGACCGGACCATCGGCGCGCAGTTCGTGACCGTGCTCAACTATGGCTTCTGGCAGTCGCGCTTCGGCGGCGATCCATCCGTGATCGGCAAGCAGATCACGGTGAACGGGAATCAGTTCACGATCATCGGCGTCGCACCGAATGGCTTCGAAGGCACCACGCTGGGCGTGCATCCGCTCGTGTTCCTGCCCATCACCATGCGCCATGTGGTGTCGCCCTGGTTCACCGCGTTCGACAACCGGCAGAATTACTCGATCTATCTCTTCGGCCGGATGAAGCCGGGCGTCACCATCGCGCAGACGGCGGCGGGACTCAATCGCGTCTACCAGCCGATCATCAAGGACGTCGAAGCGCCGCAGCAAGAGATGATGAGCCCGCAGACGCTGGAGAAGTTCAGAGCGAAGGAGATCGTCGTCACGCCCGGGCAGCGCGGTCAGAGCACGGTGCACAAGCAGGTGCGGACGCCAATGATGCTGCTGTATCGCGATCACGGTCATCGTGCTGCTCATCGCCTGCGCGAACATCGCGAACCTGCTGCTCGCGCGCGGTGCGAACCGCGCGATGGAGATGAGCGTGCGCCTCGCGCTCGGCGCGAGCCGGCGCCAGCTGCTCGGGCAGCTGCTCACGGAGTCGATGCTACTGGCAATCCTGGGCGGACTCGCCAGCCTCATCGTCGCCCAGTGGACGCTGAGCGCTCTGGGCGCGCTCCTGCCGCCCGACGGGATCAAGACGCTCTCCTTCCATCTCGATCCGTCGGTGCTCGCCTTCTCCGCCGCGCTGGCGGTCGCCACCGGATTCCTCTTCGGGATGTTCCCGGCGCTGCACAGCACACGCGGCGATCTCATCACCGGCATTCGCGCCGGTGCCGGCCAGATCTCCGGCGCGCGCGCGGCGGCGCGATTCCGCTCATCGCTCGTCACCGCTCAGATCGCGCTCTCAATGACGCTCCTCATCGCCGCCGGCCTCTTCATGAAGAGTCTCGCGAACGTCGGGCACACGGACCTCGGCATGCAGCTCGACAACGTGGTGATGCTCGGAGTCTCGCCACAGCGCGCCGGCTACGACAGCGCGCACATGCAGCAGTTCTACGGCCGAGCGGAGGAAGCGCTCGCCGCGATCCCCGGCGTCACGTCGGTCACATCGTCACTCGTGGGGGTACTCGGCGGCGACAGCTGGGGGAATGACGTGACCGTGCAGGGTTTCCCGAGCGGACCCGACGTGGACCAGAACTCGCGGTACAACGAAGTGGGACCCGGCTACTTCACGAAGCTCGGCGTGAAGTTCGCATCCGGCCGCGATTTCACCGAAGCCGATGTCGGAGGGAGCGCGAAGGTCGTGATCATCAACGAAGCTTTTGCGAAGAAGTTCAAGCTGGGCAAGGACGCTGTTGGCAAGTTCATCGCGCAGGGGCACCACGACTCGCTCGACACGCAGATCGTGGGCGTCATTCGCGACGCCAAGTACAACGGAGTGAAGGACACCGTCATCGCCGTGTACTACGTGCCATGGAAGCAGATGGCCGACGCGACCTACATGTACTACTACGTGAGCAGTTCGCTTCCCGCATCGCAGTTGCTGCGGGACATCCCGGCGGCCATGAAGCGCTTCGACGCGAACGTGCCGGTGGAAGGTCTCAAGACGATGCCGCAACAGATCAAGGACAACGTCTTCCTTGACCGGATGATCAGCATTCTCTCCGCGGCGTTCGCGGTGCTCGCGACGCTGCTCGCCGGCATCGGCCTCTACGGTGTGCTCGCGTACACCGTGGCGCAGCGCACGCGCGAGATCGGCGTGCGCATGGCGCTCGGCGCGGACTCGGCCCGCGTGCAGGTGATGGTGCTACGGCAGGTGGGCGTCATGGTGTTCATCGGCGGAACGATCGGGCTAGTGGCCGCGTACGGGCTCGGCCGCGCCGCCGCGTCGCTGCTCTACGAGCTCAAGAGCTTCGATCCGATGGTCTTCTCGCTCGCGGTGCTTACGCTCGTGCTCGTCGCGATTGGTGCGCCGGATGGCTGCCGGCGCGCAAAGCTTCGAAGGTGGATCCGATCAAGGCGCTGAGATACGAATAGTGCATCGTTCATCGTGCATCGGGCATCGATACCGCGTTCCCATGCTCGCGGTTCGATGCACGATGCACGATGTGCAGATGCACGATGCACCCTATTCGTCCAGCGCCGTTAGACTGACCTCGGCCTTCCCTTCGAGATCGTACGTCACGTGCACCGTCCAGGGCTGGCAGCACACCTGGCAGTCCTCGACGTACTCCTGCGCCTCCCCGCTGTCCGGATCGAGCGCGATCTCGTTCTCCTCGCCGCAATACGGGCAGAGTACGGTCGCCTCCGTGTCGGCGAGCGGCTGGTCGTCGGATGACTCGTCGAGCGAGTTTTCGTCGTCCATCGTGAACACCTCGGTAGGAGCCCGCAAGCTAGCCGAGCGCCGCTATGGACGGAGGGGCACGTGCGTCACAGTTTGGTGCATGTTCGCACCGGCTCTGCTCCTCTGGCTCTCCGTCTTCGCGTCGCGTCCGCTCCCCGGCAATGTAGTGGACATTGTCGAGGGTGATTACTACATCACCGCACCGGATTCGATCCCTGCTGGGCTCACCACCCTGCGCCTTCGCACCGTTTCCGACGGTCATGGTGCGTGGCTCGTTCGACTGCCGGCTGGGAAGACGCTCGCCGACTGGATCGCGGCGACCAAAGAGCACGACATCGCGACATGGGCGGAGCATCTCGCCGGCCCTGGTTTTCCTGGTGCGGGCCGGACCGCGAATGCGACCTACCTGTTGTCCCCGGGCAACTACCTGATCGTCTGCTTCGTGCGCGGGTCGGATGGCGTGGCCCACACGAAGAAAGGGATGTTCCATGCGGTTCTCGTGACGCCTTCCTCTGCTACCGTTTCGTTGCCGGCGCCCGAATTGACGGTGACGCTCACCGAATACAAGTTCGCGTTCTCGAACCCGCTCACGACGGGTCCGCATCTCGTGCGCGTCGTCAACGCGGGCACGACGTGGCACGAATTCCGCCTGAGTCGCGTTCTGCCCGGTCATACCGTGGAGGAGGCGATCAAGTGGGATCCAGCCTCCGGCAAGCCGCGCCTCGATGAGGACTATGGCGGCCTCACAACGCTCCCGGCCGGCACGAGCGTGCTCACCACCCTCGATCTTCCGCCGGGCGAATACGTGATCTTCTGCGTGCCGGAGTTCGAGCATGGGATGTTCCTGCCGCTCACGATCGCGAGGCAATGACCGCGCCGCGCGTGCGGCCGCTCACGCGCATCCGCAAGCTCGCGCTCGCGCTGCCCGAGGCGCACGAGGTGAAAGCTTGGGGCGAGCCGACCTTCCGCGTGAAGAACAAACTCTTCGCGATGTTCGCGAGCGCCGGCAATCATCACGGCGGCGGCCGGCCCGCCGCGTGGATCAAGGCCGCGGCCGTGAACCAAGGAGTTCCTTATCGCGGCGTAGCCCAAACGATTCTTCAAGCCGCCCTACGTCGGCCCGAGCGGATGGGTGGGCGTCTGGCTCGACGGCAAAGTCCCATGGCGCGAAGTGGACGGCTTGCTCCGCGACGGCTACCGTATGACGGCGCCAAAGAAACTGCTCGCGCTGCTCGATCCTCCGGAGGACGATGAGTGAAACGACCGCACCCGCGCTGACCGCCGCCGAGATCCGCCGCGTCATCTTCGCGTCATCGCTCGGCACGGTCTTCGAGTGGTACGATTTCTACCTCTACGGATCGCTCGCGGCGATCATCAGCCGCCAATTCTTCTCGGCGGTGAATCCCACCGCCGCGTTCATCTTCGCGCTGCTCGCCTTCGCCGCGGGATTCGCGGTGCGGCCGTTCGGCGCGCTCGTCTTCGGACGCGTCGGCGATCTCGTGGGCCGGAAGTACACCTTCCTGCTCACGATCATGATCATGGGATCGGCCACGTTCATCGTGGGCGTCCTGCCGTCGTACGCGAAGATCGGCATCCTCGCGCCGGTCGCCCTCGTAGCGCTGCGACTGCTGCAGGGCCTCGCGCTCGGCGGCGAGTACGGCGGCGCCGCGACGTATGTGGCCGAGTACGCGCCGGCGGGGAAGCGCGGCGCGTACACGTCGTGGATCCAGACCACGGCCACG
This sequence comes from uncultured Gemmatimonadaceae bacterium, assembly GCA_963732065.1. Taxonomy (GTDB): domain Bacteria; phylum Gemmatimonadota; class Gemmatimonadetes; order Gemmatimonadales; family Gemmatimonadaceae; genus DATKOH01. Next base: position 33,709 of record CAVSYH010000018.1, read on the forward strand.
CTCGGACTGTTCCTGTCGCTGCTCGTGATCCTCGGCTGTCGCATCGCGCTCGGCACCGAGGCGTTCGAGGCGTGGGGATGGCGCATCCCGTTCCTCGTGTCGCTCATACTGCTGGGCATCTCCGTCTGGATAAGGCTCAAGCTGCACGAGAGTCCGCTCTTCGAGCGCATGAAAGCGCAGGGGAAGGGCAGCAAGGCGCCGCTCACCGATTCGTTCGCGCGCTGGGGGAATCTGCGCATCGTGCTCATCGCGCTCTTCGGGCTCACCGCGGGGCAGGCGGTGGTGTGGTACACGGGGCAGTTCTATACGCTGTTCTTCCTCACGCAAACGCTGAAGGTGGACGCGCAGACCGCGAACATCCTCGTCGCGCTCTCGCTGCTGCTGGGGACGCCGTTCTTCCTCGTGTTCGGCGCGATGTCGGACCGGATCGGCCGGAAGCCGGTGATCATGGCGGGCTGCGCGCTCGCGGCGCTCACATATTTCCCGATCTTCAAGGCGATCACGCACTACGCGAATCCCGCGCTCGCCGAGGCGCAGGCGGTGGCGCCGGTGACCGTGTTCGCGGATCCGACGCGGGTGTTCGGTGCAGTTCAATCCAGTGGGCACATCGAAATTCACGTCGCCATGCGACGTGGCGAAGGCGGCATTGGTGCGGCACGGCGTTCCGTACTCGAATGAGACCGCCGCGACCGGCGCGAGCATTCACGTCGGCGAGACCGTGATCGACTCGTACGATGCGAAGGCGCCCGACGCGAAGGATCGTGCCGCGGCATTCGAGAAATCCCTCGGCGACGCGCTCGGCGCCGCGAAGTATCCGGCGAAGGCCGATCCTGCGGCCGTGAACAAGCCGATGGTCGTGTTCCTGCTCTGGATCCTCGTGATCTACGTGACGCTCGTGTACGGCCCGATCGCCGCGATGCTCGTGGAGATGTTCCCGACGCGCATTCGCTACACGTCCATGTCGCTGCCGTATCACATCGGGAACGGGTGGTTCGGCGGATTCCTGCCCACCACCGCATTCGCGATCGTCGCGGCGACGGGGAATATCTATTCGGGGCTTTGGTATCCCGTGGGCATCGCGACGCTGACGCTGGTGGTGGGGATGATCTTCGTGAAGGAGACGAAGGACGTGGACATCACTGCGGACCGCGTTTGATAGTAGTGGCTTCCTGCTGGACAAACGGACTGCGACGTTGGACGTTAGCCCGCGTAGATGCTGGTTGCTGAGAGTGGGAACCACTCCCAGCTCCACTTTCCACGCGCGCTAACGTCCAACGTCGCACTTCCGTTGGTCCAGCAGGAATTCACCACTCCGTAGGTAGCTTGATGCCGCCTTCGAGCATCACGACGTCCGTCCAATTCTCCCTCGACAACGGCGAGCGCCAGCTCTGGGCTGGCGTGCCGCGGCAGGGCCTTACGCTCGGGCCGAACGATCTCGTCGTCGTCCCGTTCAGCTGCTCTGGGGCGGATTCGCGATCTTCTGGGAGTGGGGAGTGTTCCATTCCGGCGCGCCCTTCTTCTTTCGCCTCTGGGGCGTGCCGTTCGTCCTGCTGGGCCTTTACATGATGGTCGGCCGCTTCTTCTACGACTCGTATCGCCGCGCGCGCACGACGTACGCCGTCACGTCCGATCGCATCATCATCCAGAGCGGCGGCGGCTCCCTGAAGTCCATCCCGATCCGCACCCTGGGCGAAGTCACGCTGCGAGAGAGCGCCGACGGATCCGGCACGATCGCCTTCGGCCCGCTGCCCACCGGGATGAAGCTCGCCTTACCGCTTTCGAGACCTGGAAGCGGAGAGCATCCCGATGTTCGAAATGATCCCGAACGCGCGCGCGGTCTACGACATCATCCGCGACGCCCAACGGGCACCGGCCAATACCGAGCGATAGTAGTGGCTTCCTGCTGGACCAACGGACTGCGACGTTGGACGTTGGCATTCGTGGGTGTTGGATGCTCGGAGTAGTGACCACTCTTACTCCCACTCTCCACGCGCGCTAACGTCCACGTCGCCCCCCGTTGGTCCAGCAGGAAGCCACCACTCCGCCCCCGCCTCTCTCCGAGCCGCGATGAGACAAGTGGAGCTGCACTACTCCCAACGGATCGGCTGGCTCCGCGCCGCGGTACTCGGCGCCGATGACGGCATCGTCTCCACCGCGAGCCTCATCCTCGGCGTCGCCGCAGCGGGCGCGCCCACGAGCGGGGTGCTCATCGCGGGCGTCGCGGGACTCGCCGCGGGTTCGATGTCCATGGCCGCCGGCGAGTACGTATCCGTCAGCTCGCAGTCGGACACTGAGAATGCGGATCTCGTTCGAGAGAAGAAGGAGTTGAAAGAGCACGATGCCGCCGAGCACCGGGAGCTGGCGCGAGATCTACGAGAAACGCGGCCTCGATCCCTCACTCGCGAAACAAGTCGCACAGCAGCTCATGGCGCATGACGCACTCGGCGCGCACGCGCGCGACGAGCTCGGCATTACCGAGATCCATCGCGCGCGCCCCGTGCAGGCGGCGCTCGCCTCCGCGGCGTCGTTCGCCGTCGGTGCCGCGCTGCCTCTCGTCATGGTGCTCGTCGCGCCACGCACGATGCTCACCGGGCTGGTGGTCGCCGTCTCGCTCGATCTGCCTCGGCAGCCTCGGCGCGATCGCCTCGCGCGCCGGCGGCGCGAAAGCGTGGGTCGGCGCGCTGCGCGTGACCTTCTGGGGCGCGCTCGCGATGGGGATCACGTACGGCGTCGGCGTGCTGTTCAAGGTCAACGTCTAGCCCTCATGGAACTGTCCATTCGCCGCGCCGTCGCCGAGGATTCTCTCGCGCTCACCGCGCTCGCGCGCCGCAGCAAGGCGGATTGGGGTTACCCGGCGGAGTGGCTCAAGCTCTGGGAGCCCGATCTCACGATCGGCGCCGACTACATCAAGGAGAATCGCGTCTACCTCGCGACCGTGGATGGTAAGCTCGCCGGCATGATCGCGGTGGAGGATCGCACGTTGTCGTGGACACTCGAGCACGTGTGGGTGGAGCCCGGGCAGCAGGGAATGGGCGTCGGCACCGCGCTCGTGCGACACGCGCTCGCCGAGATCCGCGCGGTGCGCCACGGTATGGTGCAGGTGGCGTCCGATCCGCATGCCACCGGATTCTATGTGGCGCTCGGCGCCGTGGCGGCGGGGAATGCGCCGGCGCCGATGCCTGACGCACCGGGCCGAACATTGCCATTGTTCAAGTTCACCGTATGAACGACCGCGAGGGAGGAACTCATGGCGACAGCTGACCTCTCCGAAGCGACCGTCGGCCAACTGATGATCCCGGTGTCCGACCTGGATGACGCCGTCGCGTTCTATCGCGACGTGCTCGGCTTGAAGATTCCTCTTCGCCGCGCCACCGCAGATGAGCTTCTGGCAGACGGGCAACGTGCGCCTGCTCGTCGCCGTGCCGGAGGACGGGCAGAAGGCGAATCGCGGTTCGATGATCTATTTCAGAGTCGCGGACATCCACGCCGTGCATAAGACTCTCGCTACCCGCGGCGTGAAATTCTTCACCGAGCCGCACCTCGTGCACCGCACGCCCACGAGCGAACTCTGGCTCACCGAGTTCCGCGATCCGGATGGCAATCAGCTCGCGCTCATGAGCGAAGTGGCGGTGAAGGCGTGATGAAGAAGATGCTCATCGCGCTGGGCATCCTGATGCTCTGCGGAATCGCCATCGTGCTGGCGTGGCCGCGCTATATCTGGCCGAAGATCGTGGTGCACGTCATGGCGAATATCGCCATGCCGAAGTACGGATTGATCCTTCCCAAGACTGCCGTCGCGAACGTCGCCAGGGAGTATCCGCCTCAGTTCAACAGCGCGACGCCTTCGGAAGCCGGCCGCGCCCTCCACGCGTTGGTGAAGTGGCACCCCGATCCGCCCGCGATGGCGTCGGTGCTGCTTCCGTATGACCGGGATCGCGATAGCAAGGTCAAATCCCTCCCCGACTCCAATCCGCTTCACATCCCGCCTCCGCTCTGGTGTCAGGGCATCATTGCACTCGCGGCGAAAGGATTCTCCGCGGAACAGAAGTCATTTCTTGAGCGGGCCATTGACGACCCTGATCTTCGCACGCTCCTGTTCATCGGTGGCGCACGCGAGATGGACGTGCTCGGTACACGATTCACATTCGAACCGCGATCGGAGCTGTATTTTCTGCGCACCCTGCCGATCCCATTCGAATCTTCGGTGAAGCACGCGAGCGAATTGGCCTGCGCGAGCGCGGCGCACCACTTCGCGGGCGGCGATACCGCCGGTGCCGAGGCGCTCTTGCGCACGGCGGCGAATGCGGGAGTGCTCATGATCGACGACGGGCCGAGTCCGATCGACATCCTTGTCGGGGCGGTCGTTGCGCGACAATCAATGACGGCACTCGCGGCACTTTACGAGGTGACTGGCCGTCACGCCGAAGGGGAGAAGATCACGCGCGACCTTGCCGCTTCGGCAGCCAAGACGTTCCCGCCGATGCTTACGGCCACGGATCAGAACACCATCGACTTGCGCAAGAACCTGCCGTCGATCGCCGCGAGCACCGATGTTCCGCCGGGTCTCAAGTGGGAGTATCTCATCGCCATCGGTACGCTGAATCGGACAGCGTTCTGCGTCGGCGAGTTCGCCTACGATTCCGCGTACGACTCCTGGCGCGCTGCCGTGCGTGCAAGCCTCGTGAAACGCGAGAGCGATTCCGCATTCTTCGAATGGCTCACCACTGCGCCAGCGTCGAAGGCGAACTGTGCTCAAGAGCAGCCGCCGACCAGCGGCAACGGTGTAGCGCAGGCCGCCGGCCGATCCATGGGACCACCCGGCCTGTGATCGAACGCAGCTGGCACGGCCGCGTGCCCGCCGCGAAGGGCGACGCATATCACGCTTATCTCATGCGCAGCGGCGTTCCGGCGCTCGCGTCCACCCCTGGCAACCTCGGCGTTGCGGTGCTGCGCCGAACCGAGGGAGATATCGAGCACATCATCGTCTCCTCGCGCTGGGATTCGCTCGAGTCGATCAAGCGCTTCGCCGGCGACGACTACCTCCGCGCCCGCTATTTCCCCGAGGACGACGAATACCTCCTCGAGCGCGAGCCGAACGTCACGCACTATCAACTCTTCCTCGTCGACCCCGCGAAATAACTCGCCGGCCCCGCTCGCTCTTCGATTAGCATTGTCTTACGTTGCGGAACGCGGCCGAGAAGGAGACGCGCGCCGCCGTTCCAATCTCTCTACCTGCGGAAGCCTATGATCACACTGCGCGATAAGGACAATGGCCAGCTCATCGGCTCCGTCACGGACGAGGAATTCCAGGTACTCGTGGATGCGCTCGAGGAAGAATCGGAGGAGGACACCGACTACTACATCGAGGGCGGCACGATCGACATGCTCGAGGACGACGGCGCGCCGGAGAGTCTGGTGAAACTGCTGCGGGATGCGTTGGGGACCCGCGACGGTGTAGAGATCGCTTGGACGAGAGCGTGAATGGTCGATAGTCACTCGTTGGTCGTACGCGTTTGGAACTGCGAACCAGCGGTCAGCGACACTTCACGCTGTGGTCATGCGTTCGTAATCCATAGTTAACGACCGATTCACAGGGCGCACCTAGAGTGGGATCATCTCCCACCAGGAGTGCGCCATGCAGACCACCATTCGCGCCGAGCCCAACATCACGCCGATGATCGACGTGATGCTCGTGCTGTTGATCATCTTCATGGTGATCACGCCGATCCTCGTGAACGGCGCCGAGGCGATCCCGCCGGTCGCGGTGAATCTGCGACCACATCCCGAGCAGCCGGGCGATCACGTGCTGGGCATCGATCGCGCCGGCAACTATTTTCTGGATCGGCGGCCTGTCGCGCTGGCGGACCTCGCCGGGCGCGTGCAAGCGATCTATGCGCGCTCCGACGATCACGCGCTCTTCGTGCACGCCGACCGTGAGCTCGACTACGCCCGCGTGCTGGACGCGATCGATAATGTGAGGCAGAATGGTGTGCGGGTGGTGGGCATGATCGCGGAACCGCCGCCAGAGCCGAGATGATGATGTCGACCTGAACCACCTCCGGGGCGCGAGTGCGCGAGATGAAGACAAGGCGAGGCACACTCAACAGGTTCATCGCGAAGCCATGGTGCGTGAAGATCACGCGGAGGGGCGGATTGCCGACTGAGCGAGGATTTCCCGTCGCTATCGGCCGGACTTTGGCGATCGTGCAAGTCTTGGACGATTTCGCGCTGAAAGGTTATTCGATGATTCCGCTCGAGGAGATCACGGCGGTCGAATCCGGGGGCGGGCAGTCCTTTCAGGAGACCGTCTTCCGGAAGAACGGCATGATGTCCAGAGTGGGCCTGCCGTCGATCCCGCTCAAACTCGACAGTTGGCGAGGATTGCTCTCCTCCCTCGCCGCAACGGGCGAGATCGTGATCATCGAATGCGAAAGGCGGAAGAAGAGGAATCACTTCTTCATAGGGCCGATCGTTGGAATCGGCGATGCGGCGGTCGGCGTCCTCTATTTCGACCCTGACGGCGTCTGGGATAAGTCGCCGAGCGTGGTCCCATACGATGAGATCACGCGGGTGCAATTCGGCGATCCGTACGCGACTGGTTTTGCAAGATACCTGTCGCCCATGCCGGCGATCTGATGGCCATCGCCATGCGCGGTCGCGTTGTGATAATTACCGGCGCCAGCAGCGGCATCGGTGCCGCGCTCGGCGAGTTGCTCGCTAAGAAGGGTGACTCGGTGGTCCTCGTTGCGCGCCGCGCCGACGCGCTCAAGGCAGTCGCCGATCGCTGCGGCCCCAACGCCCTCGCCATCGTCGCCAATGTCACGCGCCGGGAGGACGTGAAGCGCATGATCGCCGAAGCCATTGCGCGATTCGGACACGTCGACGTGCTCGTGAACAACGTGGGCAGGGGATCACCCGCCCGCCGAGTGAACTCACGGACGAGGACATCGACGACATGATGCGCGCCAACGTGAAGTCTGCGCTCTATGGCGCGCAGGAGATCCTGCCGCATTTCAAATCACGCGGCACGGGGCACGTCATCAATATCTCCTCGATGCTCGGCCGCATGCCGCTCGCGATGTTCCGCTCCGCCTATATTGGCGCCAAGCATTTCCTGAATGCTCTCACCGCGACGCTCCGCATGGAGGTGCAGGAGACGCATCGAACATCCAGTTCTCGCTGGTGTCGCCGCCCGTGGTCTATACGGAATTCGGCGTGCACGCGAAGCACGGCGGCCCCGATTCGCGCCAGCTGGCCGGCGGACAGGATGTGGGCGACGCCGCCGCCGTGATCGCCGGCGTGATCGATTCCCGCCGGCCCGACGTGTACACGCGAGCGGGATCAAAGGCCGCCGTCGCGGACTATTTCACTCGCACGGGGGAGGATCCGTGATTCGGCGAGCGGTGGAACTTGGTGTGACTATGCTCCTGCTGTCGTCGACCGCGGCGGCGCAGGGGATAGTGATGGGCAGCCCGAGCAAAGCGCCGGCGGATTCCGTCTACCTCCAGCTCGAACGACAGCTGGTGAAGCATGAGTACTATTTTCTTCGCACGGATCCGCGTGCGCGTGTCATCATCGTGCGCGCGCCGAAAGATAGCGCGATCATCCAGGTGCATGTGGTCGACATGGGCGATTCGAGCGACGCGCGTTTTTCCGTGCTCGGCGATCAGAATGACATACTGACCATGAGCGCTCTGCTGACCATGGTCGGCGACGCTTCGCTCAAGAGGGACGCGCCGGCGCCGCCAGTGGCAGCAGCGACCGGCGCGGCGCCGGGCGTGCGCGCCGGCTCGTGGACATACAGCGCCAATATCCGCCAGCAGGAGCAGGCCCAGGACGTCGGCCCACGCACGATCTCGATCGCGCGCGTGGCCACTGGCGGCATCGATGCGTGGCTCGTAACGGCGGCGATGCGCTTCGGCTCCGATCCATACGATGACTCTGTGTGGATGCGCGCCGCGGATCTCTCTCCGCTCAGCCGGCACGCCCTCGCAGGCCAGCCGAAGAAACTTGCCTACATGTTCACCGCCGCCGTGCACGATACTTTGCTCACGGGTACGCTGACCACGGACGGAACGGATTCTCCCATCAGCGTGCGGCTCGGAGTGCATTCATTCCTCAACTACTATGCGCTTCGCGCTGCTCTCGCGGCGGTCCCCTTCACGTCGAACTGGAGTGGTGATGTGAGTGCGCTGGAACTGGGGAAGCAGGCCGCGTTCGTTCCTCTCAAACTGCAGGTGAGCGGCGAGGAACGCATCGAGAATCCTGCCGGATCATTCGACTGTTGGATCGTACACGTGACGGGCTCCGGGATCGATGAGATGTATTGGGTGAGCAAGAGCGGGCAATTCGTCGTGCGCGCTCGCGAGCCGATCGGCGCAAAAGGGGCAACACTTCAATTGGACCTCATGCGCCGCACCGGAGGCACGTGATGCCGCAACGCGTTCCGCGTCCGCTGCAGTGGTTCCTCACGCTCGCAGTACTCGCCACCAGCCTTCGACTGTGGGCCGGATCAGAGCACCCGTGCTCGACGTGAGCGACAAAGGCCAGCTCTGGGCTGCGCTCGCGACGGGAGTGGCTGTGGCATTCGCCGCCCGATATTTCACTCGAGGACGCGATCTCGGCATGGGCAACGCGCCACCCTTCGTCGCAGCCATGATCGTCGCGCTCATGGGATTCTCGCTCGGCGCGCTGCTCGGGTCGGGACTCTATCTCACGGGCAACGCGGTGCTCGACAGTACGCCGGTGAAGTGGACGGTATTCACCGTTGAGGGACATCCGCGCGGGCGGAATGGGAGTCAGCTCGAGCTGCGCGAATATTCCGCGGAAGGATCGATGCACGAGGTTTGGATCGCGGATACGCGAGCGACTGCGAGCTTATCGATCGGGGATAAGGTGGAAGTGCCTGTGAAGCCGGGGGCGTTCGGGACGGCTTGGATCGACGGGGAAGTGCGACCGGCTCGATAAGCCGCCAGGATGCGTAAGGCTGCAGTGAACAGCAAACAGTCACGAGTACCGGCCAGTCGACAGCCAACAGTCTACAGGTCACAGAAAACGGATCACGAAAGGGCGAACGATATCTCCCAAACCTGATCCGTTTTCTGAGACCTGTGAGCTGTTGACTGTCGACTGGCAGGTCACTCGTGACTGTTTACTGTTGACTGCAACTCTCACCTCCTGGTGGCAAAGCTGTCCCCCGCCTTGCCATCTCCCACGCACAGGGCCAACATAAACACGGCCAGTCAAATGGGAGTAGTCATGCCCCCGACGGACGTTGGAAACCCGCAATACTACCATAAGGTTGTAGACTGCCAATGGGCCTGTCCCGCCCACACGAACGTCCCGGAATACCTCCGCCTCATCGCGCAGGGCCAGTACACCGACTCCTACATGCTCAACCGCGAGTCGAATGTCTTCCCCGGAATTCTCGGGCGCACCTGCGACCGTCCGTGCGAACCGGCGTGCCGCCGCGGACGCGTCGACGGAAAGCCCGTCGCGATCTGCCGCCTGAAACGCGTCGCGGCGGATCTGCGCGACGACATCACCGACCGCCTCCCCACGGCTCCGCTCGTCAAGAACGGCAAGCGCATCGCCCTGATCGGCGCGGGCCCGCCTCGCTCACGGTCGCGAACGATCTCATGCCGCTCGGCTACGAGTCGTGATCTTCGAGAAGATGGACCGCGCGGGCGGACTGATGCGCTTCAATATTCCGGCGTTCCGGCTTCCGGCCCCCGTGCTCGACGAAGAGATCGAGTACATCATGAACATGGGCGTCGACGTGCGCTACAAGCGCCCGTGAACAGCATGAAGGCGCTGCTCGACGAGGGCTACGACGCGGTGTTCGTCGGCAGCGGCGCGCCGAAGGGAAAGGAGCTCGACATCCCCGGCCGCAACGATCCGGCGATCGCGGCGAACATCCACATCGGCATCGAGTGGCTCGGCTCCGTGCACTTCGGCCACATCGAGAAGATCGGCAAGCGCGTGCTGATCATCGGCGTCGGCAATACGGCGATGGACTGCTGCCGCACGTCGAAGCGGCTCGGCGCGACGGACGTGAAGGTCATCGCGCGCCGCGTCGCGGCCGTACTTCAAGGCGATCGCCGTGGGAACTCGAGGACGCCGAAGAAGAGCAGGTCGAGATCGTCGAGAACCACGCGCCGAAGCGCTTCGTGATCGAGAACGGCAAGCTCGTCGGCATGGAGTTCGAACAGCTCAGGTGGACGTGAGCGCCGACGGCAAGCAGAACAGCGAAGTGATCGACACGGTGACATGCCCGTGCGACGCCGTGATCCTCGCCATCGGCCAGGACAACGCGTTCCCGTGGATCGAGCGCGACATCGGCATCGAGTTCGACAAGTGGGACATGCCGGCCGTCGACAAGACCACGATGGAGAGCACGCGCAAAGGCGTGTTCTTCGGCGGCGACTCGGCGTGGGGACCGCAGAATATCATCTGGGCCGTGGAGCACGGGCATCAGGCGGCGATCTCGATCCACCAGCACTGCCAGAGCGCTCCCGATCACCGACCGCCCCGCCACGGGATGAACCTCGTCAGCGCGAAGGTCGGCATGAACGCGTGGAGCTACAGCAACGACTACAATCCGTCGCCGCGCGCGAAGATGACGCACGAGGAGCTCGTGAAGCGCTTCTCCGCGGTGAACGTCGAAGTCGAGCTCGGCTTCACGCCCGAGCAAACGGCGCGCGAAGTGGAGCGCTGCCTCAACTGCGACATCGAGACGCACTTCACGGCGAATCTGTGCATCGAGTGCGACGCGTGCGTCGACGTCTGCCCCGAGAACTGCATCACGATCGCCCCCGGCGGCGACGAGACCGACCTCCGCACGCGCCTCTCGGCGCCGGCGACGAACATGACGCAGGACATTTACGTGAGCGCCGAGCTGCCGCAGACGAAGCGCGTGATGGTGAAGGACGAGGATGTCTGCCTGCACTGCGGGCTGTGCGCGGAGCGCTGCCCGACGGCGGCGTGGGATATGCGGAAGTTCGAGTTGGAGATCCCGTACGCCTTCGCAGTGCAGGCAACAGCCGACAGCCGACAGCCGGGGTCTGAGTCGTTAGATGTCTGCCGTCAACGACTTCGCCTTCAAGATCGGCACCGTCAACGGCACCGGATCGGCCTCGCGCGAACACGATGCTGATGCAGTCGATTTTCCGCATGGGCATTCCGGTCACGGGAAAGAATATCTTCCCGTCGAACATCCAGGGCCTGCCCACCTGGTACGAGATCCGCGTCCGGCCGGACGGCTACACCGCGCGCCCGGCCGAGATCGACCTCGTCGTCGCGATGAACACGGCGACGTAAGCGAAGGACATCGCCACGGTGCGCCCCGGCGGCTACCTGCTCTACGATTCCAGCTGGCCGCTCGACGCCGCGCTCAAGCGCGAGGGCATCACGATCCTCGGCGTTCCGTTCGGCAAGATGTGCGTGGAGTCGTTCGAGCGCGATCGCGACCGCATGCTGCTGCGCAACATCGTCTACACCGGCGCGCTGGCGGCACTGCTTCGATCGACATGGACGTCGTCACCGAAGCGCTCAACGAGAAGTTCAGCAAGAAGAAGGCGGTGCTCGAGGCGAACTTCACCGCCGATCAGGCTCGGCTACGATTTCGCGAAAGCGAACTTCAAGTGCCCGCTGCCGTTCCATCTCGAGAGGATGGACGCCACGAAAGGGCACATCCTGATCGACGGCAACACGCCGCCGCGCTCGGCGCGGTGTACGCGGGCGCGACCGTCGGCGCGTGGTATCCGATCACGCCGGCGACGTCGCTGATGGAGGCGTTCAAGGAATTCTGCGAGCAGTATCGCGTGGACCCGACGACGAAGGAGAAGAAGTTCTGCATCATCCAGGCGGAGGACGAGCTTGCCGCGGCCGGCATGGTGATCGGCGCGTGCTGGGCGGGCGCGCGCGCGTTCACGTCCACTGCGGGCCCGGGCATTCGACTGATGCAGGAATTCATCGGGCTCGCGTACTACACCGAGATGCCGGCGGTCTTCTTCGACGTGCAGCGCACGGGGCCGAGCACCGGCATGCCGACGCGCACGCAGCAGGGCGACCTCTTGTCGATCGCGTACGCGTCGCACGGCGACACGAAGCACATCATGCATCTTTCCGAGCGATCCGGAGGAGTGTTTCTCGATGGCGTGGAGGCGTTCGATCTGGCCGAGCGTTTCCAGACGCCCGTGTTCGTCGTGAGCGATCTCGATATCGGGATGAACGACTGGATGTGCCCGCGGTTCACGTGGGACGACGAATTCCGCCCCGACCGCGGCAAGGTGCTCGGCCCCGCGGAGCTCGAGAAGATCGAGAAGTTCGATCGTTATCTGGATCTCGACGGCGACGGCATCGCCGCGCGCACGCTGCCCGGGCAGGAGCGCAAGGGCGCGTTCTTCACGCGCGGCTCGGGGCACGACAAGTACGGCGCGTACACCGAGGAGAGCGCCGCGTATCAGGAGGTCGTGGACCGCATCGCGCGCAAGATCAACGGCATCCGCCGAGTCGCTGCCGGCGCCGGAGTTCGACGAAGCAGAAGGGCGCGAAGATCGGGATCGTGTCGCATCGGCGGCTGCGACGCCGCGGTGCGCGAAGCGAGCGATGCTTGAGCGCGCAGGGCACGACGTGGACTACATGCGCATCCGCGCCTTCCCGTTCGCGAAGTCGGTGCTGGAGTTCCTCGAATCCCACGAGCGCATTTTCGTGGTGGAGCAGAACCGCGACGCGCAGCTGCGCTCGCTGCTCGCGATCGAGACCGGCGTCCCGCGCGACGAGATGACCCCGGTCCTCGACTACGCCGGCCTGCCGCTCACCGCGAAGGTCGTTGTGGATGCGGTCACGCATTCGAAGTCCGAAAGCCGAAGTCCAAGCCTGCAGTCAAGACTCGAAAGGTCAGCTCGCACATGACGTCCATCACAAAACCCCCCGTCAACCATCCGGGCCTGCAGAAGAACGCGCTCGGCCTCACGACGCGCGACTACGAAGGCGCGATGACCACCCTCTGCGCCGGCTGCGGCCACGACTCCGTGACCGCCGCGCTGATCACCGCGTTCTGGGAATGCGACGTGCCGCCGCACATGGCCGCGAAGATGAGCGGCATCGGCTGCTCGTCGAAGACCACCGCGTACTTCATGAAGCAGTCGCACGGCTTCAACTCCGTGCACGGCCGCATGCCGCGCGTCGCGAGCGGCGCGAACGCGGCGAACCGCGATCTCATGTACATCGGCATCTCCGGCGACGGCGACTCGCTTTCCATCGGACTCGGCCAGCTGAGCCACGCGATCCGGCGCAACGTCAGTCTGCTGTACGTGATCGAGAACAACGGCGTGTACGGGCTCACCAAGGGGCAGTTCTCGGCGTCGCGCGGATGTGGGCTCCACGTCGAAGAAGGGCGAGGCGAACGTCTCGCCGCCGATCGATCCCGTGCTGCTCGCGCTGACGCTCGGCGCGACGTTCGTCGCGCGCATGTTTCTCGGGCGACAAGACGCAGCTCGTGCCCATCCTCAAGGCCGGCCTGAGGCACAAAGGGTTCGCGTTGATCGACGTGATCTCGCCCGTGCGTGACCTTCAACGATCACGAGGGATCAACGAAGAGCTACCAGTACACCCGCGAGCACACGAGCGAGGTGGAGTGGGGCGATATGGTGCCGTTGCGCCGCGAGATCACCGCGCCCGACGCCGACACCGATGTCGTGACCGTGACGATGCACGACGGCGTCGCCGATGCGATTCCGGAAGACCAGCGGCGGTTACGACCCCACCGATCGCGAAGCGGCGTACAGCCACGTGCGCGCCTGCCAGAAGCGCGGCGAAGTGGCGACCGGACTTGCTCTTCATTGACGAATCGGGCAACGACATGCACGCCGTGAACCACACCGTCGAGCGGCCGCTCGTGGATGTGCCGTACGAGGAGCTGTGCCCGGGCAGCGCGGCGCTCGAGGAGTTGATGGGGGAGTTCCGCTGACCCGCTGCTCGACTCGATGGAGGATCGGCAGACTCCTCGCGCTGGTCGCGCTGGCGGCGGGCACGCTTCTCCGCATGCGCAGTCTTCGGCGACCCGCGACGCAGTGCTCGGCGCGGCCATGCAAGTTCCTATCGAGAACTTCACGTCCGACACCGGCACGTTTTCGGTGGGCGGCGTTGCCTTCCTCGATGTCGAGCACAAGGGAGCGCCGCTAGCATTCGTCTGGATCGCGCCTACCTACCGCCAAACGCCGACGATCCTCGTCTTTCGAGTGGATCCTGTGGCGGGCGCACATATACTTCGCGAAGGGCTCGCCCCAGGGCGCTTGGTCTCGCGATCCAGTCCGCTCCACGATCCGCACACGCTGGGCGTCGCGATGGACATGTCTGGCATGGAGAGTGCCACGGAGTCGATATTCCGTAAGATGATGGACAGGAGCGACAGCCTCTCATTCGTCCGGTACCAGACGTTCCTTCATACCGATTCGCGCCAAGGCGTCGTCACATACCTCGACCTGACGGACTACGTCGTCCCGGGCGGCCGTCAGAATTGCGCCAACATCGAGTTCGGTATTGTGACCGGCGCAGCAAGCGGAACCCTCGACGGCGACACGAAGCGGGAGTATCTCGTCGCGCTCACCGATCAGGACGTGACGATCTACCGATTCGACGAGGTCCGCGACGACGGGACATTCGACAAACGCATCTGGATGCGCCAGCGACCGCCGGGAGTGACCGGAATTCGCACTGGCGCGAACGGCCAGGTGGAATTCTGTCCACGCGGACGGATCCGCGACGATCGTCGCAAAGCCATGATCGAATCGAGGCGGTCAGATTCGGACTCATGAATCTTCTCATCCTCGGCGCCTCCGGCGGCACCGGCCGGCATCTCGTCTCGCAGGCGCTCGCGGCGGGGCATCGCGTCACCGCGGTCTCGCGGCATCCCGAGCATGCCGGCGTTCCGCACCGGAATCTGTCGCTGGCCACCGGCGACGTGGCCGAAGACCCCAGCGTGATCGAGCGCGTGCTCCCGGGCCATGACGCCGTGCTCAGCGCGCTCGGCCGCGGATTGTCATTCGCGCCGAAACATCTCAGCGCGCATACGGCCGCGAGATTGATTCCCGCGATGGAGCGTCTCGGCCCGAAGCGTCTCGTGTGGCTGTCGGCATGCGGTGTCGCGCCCGATTACGACGGCGCGACCGGGCTCTCGCAGATTGTTCTTCCGCACGCTGCTGAAAGGGATATATGCTGACAAATCGATCGGCGATGCGGCGGTGCGCGAGAGTCGGTTGGAGTGGACGATCATTTGTCCGGTGATGCTTACGAATGATCGGGCGATCGGGAAATATCGGGTCGGGGAGCGACTGGACGGCGTGAGTGGTGCGAAGATCTCACGGGCGACGGTCGCGTCGTTCATGTTGCGATGTGCGACGGAGAGAGAGGCGGCGGTGAAGCGGTTGGTGCTGAGCACGTGAATGCGCTCGAGAACGATCCGGTCAATGATGATGAAGAGGAGGATCGCGGCCTCCAGGCACGCGTGGTACTTGGTGGTATTACGGCGGAATGCTGTTCACCATCGTGGGCCTCGGACTCTTCGGACTCGGCGGGGATGACGTGCGGATCGCGTCGCGCACCGATGCCTGGACTGAAACGACGGCCCGCGTGGTAACATCTGGAACGCGGCGCATGCCTGTTGGCGGCTACTGGCGCGGTCCAATCCTTACGACTGCGGAGATCTACCCGTGATCGAGTACGAATACCGCGTCGATACGACCACATTTCATGGCGACCGGATTGACCTGACGACGCCACGAAGACGGCTCTCGAGGGACAGCCTGGCGTATCTTACCGCGTTTCCGGTCGGGGCCGTCGTGCCGGTCTACTATGATCCCGCCGCGCCCGCCGAGGCTGTATTGCGACGGGGAGTCGCGACGCGTTCGCTTGTGGCAATGGCGATTGGTGGGCTGTTGCTCGTTGGTGGCGGAAGGATGTTGTGGGCACGATCGGACGGTCGGCGGAGGCATCACCAGGGGGCTTAGGGTTGCAGTCAACAGCAAACAGTCACGAGTACCGGCCAGTCGACAGTCAACAGCTCACAGGTCACAGAAAACGGATCACGAGTCGGGCGAGCGATCTCTCCCCTATTCGTGATCCGTTTTCTGTGACCTGTGAGCTGTTGACTGTCGACTGGCAGGCACTCGTGACTGTTTACTGTTTTCTGCAACTCAATGCACACTGGTGGCTCGCGCCGTTGCAGTTTCAATCGACCACAACAGGATCTCCCGCGCTCTCATGACCCACGCGCGGTAGGCGGCATTATTCGTGCGCGCAGGCAATCGCGAAATCCCATCAAGATCGAACGACCTCCCCCACGCCCCCAATCCCGCCTTCACCCCATCAAGCGCATTCAGCATTTGCTCAACATGCCCCTCAACCGGCACCATGAACACCGCCTTCCCCAACACCCCCGCCTCCGCCACCGACTCGAATCCCGCAGTCGACACCACGCACTTACACCCCGCCATCATCTGCAGAAATAACTCGCCGTCCAGTCGATGGAACGTCAAAGTATCGTCATGCCGAAATTCCTTCGGCGCACCGGGCTTATCATAGAAACAATGGATCTCCGTCTCCGGATGCCGCGCATGCCACTCGAGCACATGCTCGGCGTAGCCATGATTCACCATATAGACCAAGCACGAAATTCCCGTGCAGGATCGGTCTCCAGCTCGAATAGATGCTTCCGCAGCAGCGGCGGCGCGACGGACAGTCGTCGCTGCGGCAGATCCGCCGCCTCATAGTGCGACAGCGCCAGCCACGACGACCGCGCGCCCACGAGCCGAGTGTACCACATGAGCCCCGCCTGCTGCGCGCGCATCTCGCGCATGCGCGGGAATTCGGGATGTTCCTGCAGGAACTGATGCCCGAGCGCGATGATCGGCGGCCGCGCGCGATACATGAGCGCGTACACGCCGGTGAGCACTTCGTAGAAATTCAGGATGACATCGGGCTTCCGCTCGCGCACGAGCGCCGCGAGCGCGCGCACGCTGCGCGCATACTCAGGCAGTCGCCGCAGCGCCCTCGCGATCGTGGCCGGCATATTCACCGACCGATTCCCCGTGAACGCGAACTCCAGCGTCGGGATCACCGTCAACGCAACCGGCATCGCCGAAGCGAAGTAGTCCGGCAATTTCCTCTCGCGCCCCATCCCGACCACCACGCCCACGATCTCGTGTCCCGCGCTCTCGACGATCTCCTTCGCCGCCATCGCCTGGGTCAAGTGACCCCGTCCCTCGCCCTGTACGCAGAAGAGGATTCGCATGGAGCTCGAGTAAAGTGATGACGCCGTCGAAATCCTCGACCAGCGCAGTGCAACTCTCCACCCAATCGCCGCAATTGAGATAGCGCACGCCGCCAATATCCTTCATCTCGGCGCGGTGGATATGGCCGCAGATCACGCCGTCGGCGCCCTCGCGCCGCGCCATCTGCGCGATCGTGCGCTCGTAGTCGGACATATACGCGACCGCGGCCTTCGCCTTCCCCTTGAGATAGGCGGCGACGGACCAATAGCCGAAGCCGAGACTCCGGCGCAGGCGGTTGAAGTGGAGATTGAAATCGAGGATCCAGTCGTAGAGATGGGAGCCCACGCGCTCGAGCAGGGGGCCGATACTCGTGAGACCGTCGGCCTGGTGGCCGTGGAGCACGAGATAGCGCTTGCCGTCGGCGCCGACGTGGATCACTTGGCGCGCGATGGTCACGCTGCCGAATTGCAGCCCCGCGAAATCCTCGAGGAATTCGTCATGATTGCCCGTGATATAGATCACGCGCGTCTGCTTGCGGCTCTTTCGCAGCAGTTTCTGGATCAGGACGTTGTAATCATCGTGCCAATGCCACTTCGACTTCAATTGCCAGCCATCGACGATGTCGCCGACAAGATAGAGATAGTCGGAATCGTTGTGTTTCAGGAATTCGAGGAGAAGATCGGGGCGGGAATGTTTTGTGCCGAGGTGGAGGTCGGAGAGCCAGATTGTGCGATAGTGCATGTGATTCAATTCACTGCATCACGGTCATCGTTGGAGGGTGGTTGGGTAACTTTTGTGTCACAACGGCCACTTCATCGCCAGGGTGCTTAGGGCTGCAGAAAACAGTTAACAGTCACGAGTGACTGCCAGTCGACAGTCTACAGTCAACAGGTCACAGAAAACGGATCACGATTCGGCGCGATGCATCGCACGCTATCGTGATCTGTGTTCTGTGACCTGTGAGCTGTTGACTGTCGACTGGCAGTCACTCGTGACTGTTTACTGTTGACTGCAGCCTTCCGAAGCATGTGGCTCAGCGTCCTTCCGCCGTTCCCCCATGGAACCTCCGCAACGAACGGGGTAGCATATCGCTTACCACCCGTACCAGGAGGTCGAACCTCATGCGCCTCTCTGTCCGTTCGCTCCTCGTCCTATCCGCCGTCGCCGTTGCCGCCTGCAGCACCGATTCCAATCTTTCCCAAAGCCAGATCACGGCCGAGCACCTGAACGGCACGTGGTCCGAGCCGTTCACGATCCCCGGCGAATCGTTCGTGCTGCATCTCACTACGCACGATACGACTGTCACGGGCGACGGCTTCTTCAGTTTCGAGGCCGGACCGGCGGGAATGCTGACTGTCACCGGCACGGTATCGGGCAAGCAGGTCGATCTCGATATCGTCTATAGCTTTGGCCTCCATCAGCATATTCGCGCGGATCTCGAGTTCGGCACGCTGAGCGGCTACGTGTATACGACACCGGTGGGCGATCCTGCGCCGATCACGCTCAAGCGAACTTTGTTGCCGCCGGGCGCGGAGCCTCCAGTATGATGCGCGCGCTCAAGATGGCAGCGATCGCTGCGGTCGCCCTCGGCTGCTCGGATATGCCATCGCAGCCGCCTTCCGACGCAGATCTCACCGGGACATGGCAGTGGGTATCCCCTGGGAATCCGAACAATCCGGCGGGCCCGAGAACGGTCACGTTGCATCTCGACTTCGATCGGGGGCGTGATCACCGGGAGCGGCAGCAACACTTGGGTCAATGGGCCGGTGCAGCTGACGATATCCGGTGCGATGGCCGGCAATGACGTCGATCTGGAGATGACATCCAGCTCAGAGCCTACGATAACGTTCCACGGGCATCTGATCCTGCGCCGCATTCTGAGCGGGGTCGAGCAAATCGACCCAGCAGGCTCTTACGGATCGATCGCCTATCAAAGAATGGACTGAACCGCCGGCAGTCGTCATGCATGTTGGGCTCGCGGCGGTGTCTTATGAGTTCACCGCGGTTGCGAGTTAGGGGTCGTGATGGCGGCTGCCGGCTGTCCTACTTACTACGAACTACACTCGTGCCACCAGCGCGGGGAAGGTTGCAGTCAACAGCAAACAGTCACGAGTGACTGCCAGTCGACAGTCAACAGTTCACAGCTCACAGAAAACGGATCACGATTGGGCGAGAGACCTCGCCCCTCCTCGTGATCCGTTTTCTGTGACCTGTGAGCTGTTGACTGTCGACTGGCCGGTACTCGTGACTGTTTACTGTTCACTGCAACGCCGGATGTCTCTGGTGGTCAATTCGGCTTGATCCCCACCGCCTTATCCAGCTCCGCCGGCGAATAGAGCACCCCATTCTTCATCACCACCGACACCTTCCGGATGTCCGAAATATTCTCCGCAGGATGTCCATCCACTACGATCATATCCGCGAACTTTCCCACCGTCACCGAGCCGAGCGATTTATCCATCTTCATCACTCTCGCCGCGCCAAGAGTCGCGATCTGCAGCACTTCCGGAGGCGTGATCCCAGCCTGCCCATAGAGTTCCAACTCCCGATCATACGCGAAGCCAGGAAATCCATCCGTCCCCGCGACGATCACGAGCCCATTGTCATGCATCATCTTCACCATCTTGAGCATCGCCGCAAAACTGTCCTTATACCGCTGATCCATCCCCTCGGGCACGGGCAGACCTCCGGTCAATAGTCCACGCCGCACGCCGGCCGGCAGACGGTCGGCGATCATCGCGTACCCCGGATCGAGCGTGCCTTTCCGCGCGACGAACATATTCTCGAACACATTCACTGTGGGATCGAGCACGGTGTGATGCGCTTTCAAGAGCGCGACGAAATCCTGCACGCTCGCGCATCCCAGATCCAGCGACGCCGCCTTCTGCGCCACCGCCGTGAAACGCGCCGGCGTGCGCGTATCCGGCACGGAATCGATCCAGAAATTCAGGAACAGGAAATTCGCGTGCTGGATCTCATCATATCCCGCATTCACCGCCTGCGCGGCCGTCATGAACGCCGGCACGTGTCCGCTTACGCGGAGTCCCAGTCTATGCGCCTCGGCGGCGATCACGGGCACGAGCTCGGGTTTCACGGAGCTGTAGATCTTGATCTGCACATAGCCGAGTTTCGCGACGCGGTCCACGATCGCGCGCGCAGTGTCGGCATTGTCCGCGAGCAGTTTGGTGGGACCCGCGTACGGCCCGGGCCCGTCGATCAGCGCCGCGAGAATGAGCCGAGGACCGAGCAGGGAACCGTTGCCGAAGCGCTTCTGACGCACGAGCGATTCGTCGACATCGTTCCCGAGATCGCGCACGGTCGTGATGCCGGCCTGCAGGAACATGAGACCGTCGTCGTCGCCGGTGTGGACGTGCATGTCCCACATGCCGGGCATCACCGTCTTGCCGGTGGCCTCGATCACCTGCGTGCCGGCCGGGATCTTCACCTTCGCGTTGGGCCCGACGGCGGTGATCTTGTCGCCGTGCACGACGATAGTCGTGTGCGGCACGATCTTGCCCGTCACCGCGTCGAAGAGATCGGCATCGTGGAACGCCACCGCGCCTTTCGGCTTGTGCGCGAGCGTCGCGGCCATGTGCGCCGTGCGCACGGAATCGCCAACCGACTGTATCGCGATCAGCTCCGCCGCCGTCGATTCCCAGCCTGTCCGGATGATGCTCATCCAGCTGTTCGGTGCCGCGAACAGCGTCGTGTCGGTATCGTACCAGAGCGAGACGGGGGTGAAGCCGAAGCCCGTGAACGAATAGTGGATCACGGTTCGCGTCGCGCCGTTCGCGTGCAGCGTCGCGGAGCCCACGCTGTCGATATGCGCCTCGCCCGCGGGCAGCATCTTCATCGAATGCCCCGGCGCGCGCAGCAACAACTTCGCGAGCAAAGTATTCTCGATCGTTGCGCCGTCCATGCTGTTGTAGAACACGGGCACGGTGATCGGCGCGCTCCCCGCTTCCGCCGAATTCTTCCAGATCGCCGTTCCGTTCATCACGGAATAGCTCTCGGCGACCGGAGTTTTCAGATAATCGTGACCGGTGGTGCTGACGGTGAGTTGCGTGCCATTCGGCGCGAGGGTGATGGTCTCATCATATGACGGTCCTCGGCCGCGGTCGTTGAATTCATAGTGCGCGTTCCAGGCTCCGTTCGCGGCGCGCCATTCTTTTTCGTAGCCGGCGGGGTGGCCGGCCATGAGGATGGTGTAGCTGATCGGTATCGGTCGTTTGCGCTGTCGAGACGGCGGAAAGGCCGAAGATCGCGGCGACGGCGAGGGCAATGCGCATGGACGGTGTCCGGAGTGGAGAGTTCGAGGGTGCTTAGAATTGCAGTCAACAGAAAACAGTCACGAGTGACTGCCAGTCGACAGTCAACAGTCTACAGCTCACAGAAAACTGACTGCGAAAGGGCGAAAACATCAATGCCCCCAATGCGCCGCTTTCTGTGACCTGTTGACTGTTGACTGTCGACTGGCAGTCACTCGTGACTGTTTGCTGTTTACTGCAGCCTTAAGCTCACTCAGAGCGCAGTGCAGTGAGCGGATCGACCTTTCCCGCCCGTCGTGCCGGCACCAAGCTTGCGACCGCAGCGACGCCGAGCAGTACCACTCCCACTCCCACGAACACCACAGGATCATACGGCGAAACCTGGAATAACATCGGCCTCACCCACTTTCCGGCCACCGCTGCGATCCCGCCGCCAATGATCACTCCCACCGAAGCCAGAATCATCCCTTCGCCGAGCACCAATCTCACGACATCCGAAACCTGTGCCCCGAGCGCGACGCGCACGCCCAATTCATGCGTCCGCTGAGCAACATTGTACGCGATCACGGAATACAACCCGATCGCCGCCAAGATCAATGCCAACACTCCGAACACAGTGAACATCGCCGCGCCCAGCCGCCATGATTGCGTCTCGCGCCCCACGATGTCCGAGAATGGCGTGACGGTCACGTAACTCGCCCCCGGCATCACGGCCTGCAAGCGCTTGCGCAGTGTCTCCCGATCCGCCGGCCGCGCGCCATTCGTGCGCACGAGGATCGCGGAATGATTCGCCTGATTCTCCTGCGCGGCGCTCAGGTAGTAGAAATAACCCGCGTCGTCCGAGAAATTGCGCGACTTCGTATTCTCCGCGATCCCCACCACATATGTGCACGGCATCGTGTCGGAGCCGATCTTCATGCACTGCCCAAGCGCATCGGTCTTCGGCCACAGGATCTTCGCCATCGACTCGCTCACCACTGCCGACCTCGGCGCGCCCGCGACGTCGGCCGCCGTGATCCCTCGGCCGCGCACGATGCGCGTGCCCACCGTATTGAAGAAATCGGGCGTCACGGCATTCAGATCGAATTCGCCGAGCTTGTCCACCGAATCGATCCCGGCCACGTGGAGATCTTCGCTCCACATGCTCCAGAAGGGGAGCGTCGCGCTGAGCGCCACGTGCTCGACGCCCGGCGTGGCCTTCGCCGTCTCGAGCAGGCTGAGCAGCAATTGCTCGGTATGCGCGCTGTCCAGCTTCACGCCGCGCATGATCGGATCGATCACGGTGACCCGCGTGGCGTCGTAGCCGAGGCTCATGGAATTGACGTTGTGCAGCGAGCGCACGAAGAGGCCCGCGCCCACGAGCAGCACGACGCTCAGCGCGCCCTGGAAGACGAGGAGTCCGATGCGCAGGCGCGAGCGATGCACCGCGCCCTCGCGCGCGCCGGCCTTGAGATCGAGCGTGAGATCGGCGCTCCGCGTCTGGACGATCGGGGCGAGACCGGTGAGCAGGCCAGCCACGAGCGCCGCGAGGCCGGCGAAGACGAGAACTCGCGGATCGCCGATCACCGCGGCGCCTTCGGTCTTGGGCAGCATGGTCGTGCGCAGAATGCCGCCGCCGAATTGCGCGATCACGATCCCCACCACGCCGCCGAGCGCGGCGAGCAGCACGCTCTCGGTGAGCAATTGCGCCGCGAGCCGGCCGCGGCTCACGCCGAGCGCGAGGCGCACGGCCACTTCACGCTTCCGGCGCAGTGCGCGCGCGAGCAGCAGGTTCGCGACGTTCGCGCACGCGATGAGCCATACCACGACCGCGACGCCAGCGATCCAGCCTGCGACCTTCGCCTCGCTCGATTGCTGCGGGCCACGCTCGGCCAAGATCGATGCGACGATCGCGTGCGGCTTCGCGAGTTCGGGCGGTGTCTCGTTCTTGTCGGCCGCGGCCTGCGCGGCGTATTCGCGCTGAAACGCGCTGCTGATGTCCGCCGTAGCCTGCTCGAGCGAGACGTCCGGCTTCCGCTCGGCGATCATGCGCGCCCACTGCCAATGATACGTCACGTCCCACGACTCGCCGAGCAGGCGGAGGCCTTCGCCCAGCTCGTGGCCGTACGCCGAGATCGGGATGAAGGCGGCGGGGGGCTGCGACGGCGAGAGTCCGACGAAGCCAGCGGGCGTGACGCCGATGATCGTGTAGCGCGTGGCGCCTATTTGTATCGGCTGCCCGATCGCGTCGGCGCGGCCGCCGTACTGCGTTTGCCACATACCATAGCTAAGTACGGCTACCGGAGTTCCGATGGGCGCGACATCTTCGCTGGCCGTGAAATAGCGGCCGGCGGCAGGCGGGGCGGTGAAGAAGCCGAAGAAGGAGGCGCTCACGGCGGACACCTGCATCTCGCGCGAATCGAGCCCGTCGCCGATCGCGAGTCTTGCGGTCGAACATCGCCGCCGTGCGCGTGAAGGAATTGGTCTCTTTCGTGAGATTCTGAATGCGCGCGTAGGGCAGGGAGCCGCCGGCGAATTCTTTGCCGCGATAGCTGGTGGCGAGATAGATCCGGTGCGTGCGCGCGGGGTTGGAGAGCATCGGCGGCGCGCGGAAGAGGAGTTGATCTACTATGGAGAAGATCGCCGCGTTGGCTCCGATGCCGAGCGCGAGCGTGAGGACGACGGCGATGGTGAAGCCCGGTTTATTCTTGAGACCGCGGAGGGCGTAGGTGAGGTCTTGTTTTGTCGCTTGCCAGCGGCTTTCGGTGGACATGTTTCGGCGCTCCGCGAGGTGGTCGGGATTTGACACCAAACTATTCCCGACGGTTGGCTGGGTTGCGGACGAAACTACTGTCGCCAGGACGCTTAGAATTGCAGTGAACAGTAAACAGTCACGAGTGCCGGCCAGTCAACAGTCTACAGTCAACAGGTCACAGAAATCGGGTCAGCGCGACGGATGATCCGACGCGCATGGAGCAGTTTTCTGTGACCTGTTGACTGTAGACTGTAGACTGGCAGTCACTCGTGACTGTTTACTGTTAGCTGCCGCCTTCCCCCGGGCCGGACTTTCCGGTAGTGTCGTACCAACCCTCCCCCCACCGGGTGTGTCGAACAATCATGCCCTCCCTCCGCTCCCTCACCCGCACCCCAGCCTTCACTACCGCCGCCGTCCTGACCCTCGGACTCGGCATGGGCGCGACGACCTCGATCTACACTCTACTCAAACGAGTCGTCCTCGACCCCCTGCCATATCCCCACCCAGAACAATTGGTCCGCCTCACCAACCCTATGCCTTCCGTCGGGCATGACGTCGAGTGGAGTCTCAGTACCGCGCAATATTTCTATTTCTCGCAACATGCCAAGACCCTGTCCGCCATCGGACTCTTTCGCGAAGGCGGGCTGAATTTCGCCTCGAACGCTCCGGGCGGCGAACCCCAGCACGTTCACGCCGCGGAGGTCACGGCGTCGATGATGGATCTCCTTGGCGCTCACGCGATACTTGGCCGCCTGATCAATCGGAATGATGACGTTCCGGGGGCCCCGCGGGTCGCAATGCTCTTCGCGCGATTTCTGGCGCCGGCAATTCGGTGCCGACCCATCGATCATCGGCACGACGATCAGGCTCGATGACGCAGCCGGTGCAAGTCATCGGCATCATGGCGCCGGGCGTCGAAGTCCCGCTCGAACGCGGGCAGGCGCTGGGGGTCGCGACCAATGTGTGGACCGCGCGCCGGCTCGATCCGGCCGGTCCGTTCTACAATAACCATGTGAATCCTGGCATCGCGCGCCTCGCGCCCGGCGCGACGGTCGCTTCGGTGAGCGCCGAACTGGATCAGCTCACGAAGCAATTCCCCGCGGCGTTCCCGGTCGCGTATTCCGAGAATTTCATCAAGAACTTCCATACGCGCCCGTATCCGCTCAAGGAGTATGTCGTGGGCGGCGCGGCGCAGGAATCTCTGGATCCTGTTCGGCGCCGTCGCGCTCGTGCTGCTGATCGCGTGCGCGAACGTCATCAATCTATTCCTCGTGCGCTTCGAGGCCCGGCGCAGAGAATTCGCCATCCGCGCAGCATTAGGCGCCGGCTGGCGCGATATCGCAATCGATTCCTTCCGCGAATCGGCGATCCTCACGCTGGCCGGCGCCGCGGTCGCACTCGTGCTGGGCTACTCCGCCACGCGCTGGCTCGTCGCGCTCGCACCATCGAGCCTTCCCAGACTGGCCGACCTGCAGCTCGATCCGGGCGTCTTCGCATTCACCATCATTCTTGCGCTCTTGATAGCTGGCGATCCTCGCACTCGTACCAGTTCTACGCACGAACCGCCCGGACGCCATCGGCGCACTCGGCGATGGCGGCCGGTCCGGCACGGCCAACGTCCAACGTCAGCGCTTCCGCAGCATTTTGGTCGTCTCGCAGGTCGCATTGGCGCTCGTGCTCGTCGTCGGTGCCGGATTATTGCTCGAATCCTTCCATCGCCTGAGCAAGGTGAGTCCCGGGATCGATAGCCGAGGAACGATGACCGTGGAACTCTACCCTTCGTCGCAGCGATACGAGACGATGGAGAAGTTGTGGCAATTCTATGCGCAGGTCATCGCGAAAGTGGACGCAATTCCCGGCGTCGCATCGGCCGGATTGACCGAGGAATTGCCCTTCAGCGGCGATTTCGGATGCACCGTGCAAGGATTCGAGGATGCCGGCGTCTATGAACAGCTGAAACGCTCGCACCAGACCGAATGCGCCGGGCAGGAGACCACATCACCCGGCTATTTCGCCGCAATGGGCATCCCGGTCCTGAAGGGCAGGGAATTCGTCGCGGGCGATAACGATTCTCCATTGGGCGGCGCTGTTGTCGTGAGCAAGACATTCGCCGACCGCTTCTGGCCGGGCGAGGATCCGATCGGCAAAGGCACCGCGCCCAATGGCAACGGCAAAGGCCCATTCTATCACGTGGTCGGAGTCGTCGGCGATGTCCATATCTCCAGCCTCGACGGCGAAATGGCGAACGCGATCTATTATCCCATCGTCGCGATCCCGCATACCGGGCAATGGTTCGATGGTGAAATGGCGCTCGTCATCAGAACAACGCGCGGCAGCCCCGATTCCTATCTGAATGCGGTCCGGCGTGCCGTCGCCGAAGTCGATCCGGCAGTCCCGATCGCGAACGCGCAGGAAATGGAAACGGTCGTCGCACGCTCAATGAGCCGCCTCACCTTCACGATGACCCTACTCGGCGATCGCCGGCGTCACCGCGCTCCTTCTTGCGGCGATCGGGTTATACGGACTCATCGCCTACATCGTAGAACGTCGCACGAACGAGATCGGCGTTCGTCTCGCACTTGGCGCGCAGCCGATACAAGTGGAAGGAATGGTCGTGCGCGGCGCGATGAAGCTTACCATTGCAGGATTGGCGGTCGGTGCCGTCGTCGCGCTCCTGTTCTCGCGATTGCTTGGCTCACTCTTGTACGGCATCGCGCCATGGGATTTTGGAGCATATCTCGGCGCGATCGGAGTACTCGGGGTTGTTGCGCTATTGGCGGGATGGGTGCCCGCGAGAAGGGCGGGAGGATCGATCCTGCGGTGGCTTTGCGCGCAGAGTGATGGCCAACTGCTCCTACTCACCAGCGCCGGTAGCGTTGCAGTCAACAGTAAACAGTCACGAGTACCTGCCAGTCTACAGTCAACAGTCAACAGGTCACAGAAAACCGTTCCATGCGCACGAGAGGCCGCTGTCGCATTGATCAGCTCTCTGTGAGCTGTTGACTGTTGACTGTTGACTGGCAGTCACTCGTGACTGTTTACTGTTAGCTGCCGCCTTCCCGGCCTGGTGGCCGAAGTCTTTTTTCAGTATCGCGGGTAATACTGAACTATCCCTCACCATAGTAGGCGCCCCATGCATCTCCCAAAGTCCACCCTCCTACTCACCGCCCTCGTAGTCGCTGCCTGCAGCAGTCCAACAACCCCAACCTCCCCCGCCGCGAGCAGCGCGGCACCAGGCGACACAACCCACGTCGCGCCGAATACAATAATCCTTTCCGGCCACGTCTTCGCCATGCAAGCGACTCCCGCCGCGCAGGGATCGGATACGCTGCACTATATCCCGATCGCAAACGTCAGTCTGCGCTTGATGCACAATATTCTCGTGAACGGCAATTCCGCGCAGGAGCTTGCGGGCAATACTATTTCCGCGGCGGACGGCAGTTATCGATTCCCGAATCTCCCGAGCGGCTACTATGTCCTCTACGCCACGCCGTCGAGCGCGTCGGGATATTCTGGATCGTATTCGTTGGTGCCGGGCCAGAGTGCTAGTACGGTTGTGGATGTATTCGTCTGGAAGAATTGACGAGAAGCCAACTGCGGCCTGGCCACTTGCTGTCACTGGCTTGCAGAAAACAGTAAACAGTCACGAGAACTGCACGGCAGTCAACAGTTCTCAGTCAACAGCTCACAGAAAACGGCTCCACGTTGAGCCGTCTTCTGTGACCTGTTGACTGTTGACTGTAGACTGGCAGTCACTCGTGACTGTTTACTGTTCCCTGCCGCTTTCCCCCGGGCCGGAGCCGAACGCAGTTGCCCTCCCGCCTTGCGCCGAGAAGGGATATATCGCCTCTTTCCTGAGCCATTCTCTCTCAGGATCTCGACAAGAATCTTGCCCGAAAAACCACCTCCCCGCCGCTCCACAACCCGCCGCTCCACCACCAGCCGCGCGAGCACGGCCGCGCGCCTGAGTTCCCAACGCCTTCCCGAGATCGAGCCGGAGGCGGTGGAAGCGAAGGTGACATGGCGTCAAATGCTGCGCCCGGTGGCGATCGTGGCCGTGGGCGTCCTGCTCTGGTGGCTGGGACTTGGCGCCGTGTACGGCAGCACAATGTTCATCGTGCGCTGGCTCGGGATCCTGCTGGCGATCGTACGGCATCGTGATGTGGGCGCGCATCGCGCCGCCGAGCCATTTGATGACGTGGGGCGCGCTCTTCCAGCTGCCGTTCGTCGTGAACGCGGGGCCGTTGCTCAACAGCAGCATGACGTTGTTGGGATTCAGCATCCCGATCGTCCCCATGATCGGCATTGCGCTGATCATTGCCGGCTTCACGCGCTGGGCACGCGGTGAGGATAGCTGGCTGACGCGGAGATATTAGCCAGCGCGACCCCGGCTGATGGCCGTAGCACCAGCAGGACCGCAGGCGAATGGCGATCTTTATTCACTTGAGTCCTCGATGACTTGTACACGGAGGGTACCGCGTGCCGCGTGGAAGAAGCGCGGGCCTAGTCGCAGGGCTATTGGTCGGCGATCAGGCCGGCGCTGGCTGGATGTCAACAGCCGGAGGTTGGTGGAATCGTAGCGCGTACAGCCAACTTGGATAGCCTCCGGCGCGCGGGTTGGAACTGCTCGCAGTTCCGTCCGAAGGCTACGCTTCAGGATTCCGATACGGGCTGTTGGCTCAAGGTTCGCAGCTCCGCCTTTCTTGTTCTTCACATTCGGAGCAGCAGACACAATCTTGGACTGGTATGAACAGGTCTCGACCTCGCACCGCAATGCTACTCTTCGCGTGGCCGACTCGGTACGCAGCCGCATTCGAATGTCACGCTTGGGCGCGCCTGGGGCCTGTCCCGATCCAAATAATCGGGAGGGGACGCCAAGCGAGTCGTGGATGTGGACGGGCAAGGACGGAGCGACATTCTTGCAATGGTGGTGGCTGCCTGTATCCGCGACGAACCCGGTGGCTCATGGGGGCGTACTTACTGAATGGGTTTCTGGCGGGCGCGGTTGTGGTGATTGGATTCCGCTAAGGGTGAGCCTATAGTGGATTGGGTACACCTTAGGATTCAGCAGTGCGATAAACAACGGCCCCGCGCGATGACTCGCGCGGGGCCGTTCTCGACTCCCGACTCCCGAGCCGTTTATCCGTTCGCCACTTTCCGCGCCGCGATCTCGATCGGCACGATGGTCCCATCCTTCGGCAGGATCTTCGGCTGTTTGTATGAATAGCGCTTCCCCTCGTAGTTCCTGAACACCACTTCGTCGTCGTTGATGGACTCGACGTATTCGGGCAGCAGCGGCACCTTCCCCCCGCCGCCGGGGCTGTCGATCACGAAATACGGGATCGCCAACCCACTCGTCCACCCCCGCAGCGCTTTCATGATCTCGAGGCCGGTCTGCACCATGGTGCGGAAATGCTCGCCGCCGGCGACCTGGTCGGCCATGTAGATATAGTAGGGCCGCACGCGCGCTTTCAGCAGCTCGTGCATCAGTTTCATCATGATCTTGGGATCGTCGTTCACTCCGCGCAGCAGCACGGTGTGCGCGCCGAGCACGACACCCGCCTTCGACAACCGGTCCAGCGACGCCACGGTGTTCGGCGTCAGCTCGCTGGGATGATTGAAGTGGGTGTTCATATAGATCGGATGATACTTCTGCACCATCTCGCAGAATTCCGGCGTGATCCGCTCGGGCAAGTGCGCGGTGATCCGGCTCCCGATGCGGATGATCTCGACATGCGGGATCTCGCGCAGCTTTTGGAATATGTGCTCGAGCCGGCGGTCACTGAGCATCATCGGATCGCCGCCGCTCAGGATCACATCGCGCACTTCGGGATGATTCCGGATGTACTCGAACGCCGAATCATACTGATTGAGCGGGATCTTCTCCGGATCGCCCACTTTGCGGCGCCGAGTGCAGAAGCGGCAATACGTCGCGCACACGGGGCTCACGAGGAACAGCACGCGATCGGGGTACCGGTGCGTGATGTTCGGCACCGGACTGTCGCCGTCCTCGTCCAGGCTGTCGATCACGCCGTCGGTGATCTGCAGCTCCTCGACGCTCGGGATGTATTGCTTCCAGATCGGGTCGTCCACTTCCTTGATCAGGTCCAGCACTTCGGGCGTGATCCGCATCTGGAAGTTGTCGAACGCCGGCGCCAGCGCTTCCACGTCGATATTCTCGCGGCCGAACTTCTCCGCGAGCTTCTCGAGGGTCGCGATGCTGTCGTCCTTGATGATCTTCTGCCAGTCGCTCATTTCCGCCCGCCGGTAAGAGTCTTCGTCAGCATCACGCGGTCGTCGTCCACCGCATAGAAATCGCGGATCCGCGCCTGTTCACTATACCCGCGCGCCGCATAGAACTTGCGCGTCCCTTCGTAGTCGTCGCGGCTGGAGGTCTCGATCAGCATCATTCTGCCGCGCGCCCTACTCACTCGCTCTTCCACTTCCGCCACTAACGCACGCCCCGCCCCTCTTCCTTGCGCCTCTTTAGCCGTCGCGATCCAGTACAAATCCCACGTTCCTTCAGTGACCGGCGTCGGCCCAAACGCCGCATACCCGATCAACGCCCCACTCCCATCGAACGCCCCTACGAACTGATAATCGGTATCGGGCTCTTCACCCCGCAGCCCAAAGCAGGAGTCGAACACCTCCAGCGCGACTTCGACCTCATTCTCCCGGAACGAACCCGTGCCCCGCACGATCGCCTCGAGGCGATCGCGGTGGCTCGCGTTCATTTCACCGATGCGCACCACACCCGGCTGCGCGCCGGCGATCATCCCTGGGCGACGAAGAGATCCAGTGCGATCCGGTCGGCGATGGTCGCGGGCACGCCGCTCAGCGTGCGCGCCGCCAGCCACAGTTCGTCGGCCGAGTCCTTGCGGCGCTTGAGCGCGCTCGCGCACACGGCATGGATCATGTCGGCATACTCGAGACCGGCCACGCGCGCCATGCGCGCCAAACCGGCGTCGGGTGCGATATCAGGATTCGAATTCACCTCGAGGATCCACGGCTTGCCCGCGCGATCAATGCGCATGTCCACCCGGCCGTATCCCTCGCCGCCGGCGAGGCGCCACGCTCTGAGCGCGATGCGCTTCAGCTCCTCGCTCTGATCCTTCGGCATCTTCGCGGGACACTGCGGCACGCTGCCCAGATCCTCGTCGCAGCCGGTCTCCCACTTGCTCTTGTAGCTGACGATGCGCCACATCCCGCGCGGCATGCCGTCGAACTTGATCTCGGCAACCGGCAGCGCGCGGTCGCCCAGGATGCCGACGTTCACTTCGCGGCCGTCCACGAATTTCTGGACGAGCACCTCGGTCCAGCGCTCGTGCATCGCCATCACGCGCTCGGAGAGCTGCCGCGCGTTGCGCACCACGCTGCGCTGCTCCACGCCAATGGACGCATCCTCGGCGGCGGGCTTCACGATCGCGGGATAGCCCACGTGCGGCATCGGGTCGCCCGGATGCACCAGCGCGAAGCGCGGGATGGGCAGGCCGGCGCGGTCGAGCAGGCTGTTCACGACATGCTTGCGCAGACACATCGACGTCGTCCAGCTCGAGCTGCCCGTATACGGGAGCCCGATCACTTCCACCGCGCTAATGACACTCGGCTCCAGCTCGGCGACGCCGTCCACGCCTTCGCACAGATTGAAGATCAGATCGAACTTCCCGCGGCGCACGCGCTCCACCCAGCGGCCGTCAGGATTCACCGGAACGCGCACCACCGTGTTGCCGTCGGGGGTGAGCGCGTTCTCCACCGCCTCGACAGTGTCGAGGATGGCGAGGTCCGCGCCCTTGCCGAGCGCGGCCGGTCCGTCGAAGAGGACACCGATCTTCATGTTGCGTTCTCCTTGCTTGCGCCTAACCGATCGCGGCGGTGCGCCGGTTGCGGCGCACAGCCTTTCCGGTGAGGCGGACGTTCTGCCGCTCCGCCGCATGACGGAGACAGGCTTGGATGAGCTGGTCGTAATTCATGCCCGCCGCGCGCGCGGCCTTGGGGAAGCAGGAATTATCGCGCGGGTCGGGGAGGATGCCGGGCAGGGGATTCACTTCGACGACGTTCGGCGTGCCGTCGCCGTCGAGGCGAATGTCGATGCGCGACCAATCGCGGCAGCCGAGCACGAAGTAGGCGGCGAGCGCCACCTGCTCGATGCGGGATTGCAGCGCGCTGTCGACCTGCGCGGGGCATTCGAAGATCTCGAGCGGATTCTCCGGACGGTCCCAGAGCCACTTGGCCTCGAAGCCGTACACCGGCAGCGCGCCCTCGGGGAGGGCGGCGAAGTTCATCCCTACTATAGGTAGTACGCGCGCGCCCGAGCCGTTGCCCAGCACGGCGCACGTGAACTCGGCGCCGGGGAGCCACTCTTCCACGAGCACGGGCTGCTGATAGTGCTCGAGCAGGAACAGCGTCTGCTCCGCCAGCTCGGCGGGCGTACGGCAGAAATTTCTTTCAGTTATGCCCTTCGATGATCCTTCGTGCACCGGTTTGACGAAGAGCGGCAGGCGGAGCCGGCCGTTCACACCGCGCAGGCGGCGGGTGGTCACGCGCTCGAGAAGAGCGGTGACCTCATGCGCGGCCCTCACCAGCACAAAAGGGGCGGTGGGCACCCGGTTGTAGGCGAGATATTCTTTCGT
Organism: uncultured Gemmatimonadaceae bacterium; assembly: GCA_963732065.1. Classification (GTDB taxonomy): domain Bacteria; phylum Gemmatimonadota; class Gemmatimonadetes; order Gemmatimonadales; family Gemmatimonadaceae; genus DATKOH01. The sequence goes on from CAVSYH010000018.1 coordinate 66,614, forward strand.
GCGCGCCTTATCGAGCCCCATCGCGAGCGTGAACGGATCGGAGCCGGAGTAGGGAATGCCGTAGAACTCGCAGATCGCGGGCACGTGGGCCTCGCGATTCGCGCCATTCATCCCTTCGGCAATGTTGAAGACGATATCGGGCTTCGCGACGCGGAGTTTCTCGGGGAAGTCGGCTGTGGCTTCGAGCCGGATCACTTCACCGACCGCGGCCAGTGCATCCTCGACCGCATCGATCGTCTCGGCGCAATCCCACTCAGCGTATTTATCGTTGACCGTGCTGAGGTGGTGAGCGATGACTTCGGGGGCGGGGAAGTGCGAATCGGGATTCGATTCGGCGACTCGCGAGCGGCGCGACCATTTGCGGCGGCGGCTTGAGATCTCTTCGGCGGGACGCGAGGGGTCGGCGTCGGCTGAGAGGCGAAGAGATGCGGAGTCGGGTTTTTGATTGTAGGCGAAGCCTATTCGACTCATCTGCTCCATGGGGAACGAGCGAACTACTCGCGAGACTTCACGCGGAGAAAGATAGGGTGGAAAGAATTTTAGTGCAATGATTTCTTTGGAGAAATATTTTCACGCACTACGGCACGACTCACGACATCACTTGCACATCCAACCTTGCAGTCAACAGTAAACAGTCACGAGTGACTGCCAGTCAACAGTTCACAGTCAACAGCTCACAGAAAACAATTCAGCGTGCGCTGCTGTGATGATGACGATTGGAAAGTTTGGAGGTAGCATGCGCGATGCAGATCCGAAGTCATCGGGATCTCATCGTGTGGCGGCGCGCGATGGAGTTCGTCGCGGAAGTGCACGCGCTCAAACGGAAATTTCCCGCGCGCGAAGGAAAGGAGCTATGGAATCAGCTTCTTCGCGCGGCAATGTCCGTGCCCTCGAACATCGCGGAGGGTGCTGGTAGAACCTCTCGCGGTGACTACGCTCGGTTTCTGTCGATCGCCCGCGGCTCCATACAGGAGGCCGATACTCATCTCGCGATGGCCGTCGCCTTCGGCTACTTGCGACCCGAGGACATCCACCGGGCCGAGGCACTGAGCTACGAGGTACTGCGGATGCTCACGAAACTCGCGAGCGTTCTCGCCAAGCCCGCGCCCGAATCCGCCACAATGTGAAAAGGGAGGCCGGCCGCGCACATTGCGCTCGCCGCCTCCCCGATCCGTTTTCTGTGAACTGTTGACTGTGAGCTGTTGACTGGCAGCCACTCGTGACTGTTTGCTGTTGACTGCAGGGTGAAGCGTGCAGGTGACGCGGTGCCGCCGTTGCTAGACCTTGTGGTACAGAATCCTCGCCGCCTCCCGCCGATCTTCCGCCTGATAAACCTCAAAATCCCCAAAAAACCCCGGCGCGATCCCTTGCAACACGCGCAATACCGCAATCGCACACCGCCGTATCTCCTGCTCCGCCCCCTCACCCGATCCGCAGTTCCAGCATCGTCCTCCACGCCCTCGCATTCCCCGTCACAACGATCTTCGTCTCCGTCGCATTGGGCAAACCGCCCGCGCCGCCTCACGCGCCATCTTCCGGCGATGGACCTTGTCCGCGATCCATCCATACCGCTCCATCAATGCCTCCACCATCGCGATATATGCCGCCAACGCCGATTCCATCTGCGCCTTCCACGCAGTCTCAAGCGCCGCATCCCCGATCACAGCCGGCGGGATCACGAAATTGGCATCGGTCTCGTCAACATACCGCTGCGAGAGCTGCGAATACGCGAACCCCGCCCGGTGACGCACCAACTCATGCGTCAGCGACCGGCTCACGCCCTCCAAGAGCAACGAATAGTTCGCATGCTCGAGCACCGAGCCATGACCCTGCTTCTTAATGTTCTCGAGATAATCCCGCGTCGTGCTGCTCGCCGGATTCTTCTGACTCATATAACACAACCGCCCCGCGAACTCGGCGAGGCGCTCCCCGTCGGTGCTCTCCCCCATCCACTTCACCGGCAAATGCGCCGGCTCTTTGAATGCCGGCTGGGACAGAACGGTGATGACGGGCTCAGCGAAATATTTCATGACGCTGCATGTTGTAGTGGTAGGCGACAGCCGACAGCCAACAGCCGGCAGCCGACGTCGAAATTAGCTTAGCGTCGCCCAAGCGCCGAAAGCCGCGATCTGTTCCAAGCTCGCTCGCGCTCGATGGAATCGAGCACCGCTCCGCGCGGCGGCCGGCAGCGGCGGCAAGCGCCGGATCGTACTTCACATCGCCCACCGGCTTCTGACCCGCGGCCGGCACCTTCACGCCCGGATTCAAGATCCCGGCCGGATCGAACGCGTCCTTCACGATCTTGAACAGCGCGCGCGATTCATGATGCCACGTGCGGTCCATGAGCGGCGTCCGGATCCGGCCGTCGCCATGCTCGCCGCTCAGCGTCCCGCCGAGCTTCTGCACGAGCTCGGTCGTGTCCTCGAGCACGCCATTCACCGTCTCGCGCCAATCGCTCGCGCTCACGTCGACGAGCGGATTCACGTGCATATGCGCATCGCCGGCGTGCCCGAAGATCACGCCCTTCACGCCGTGATCCTCCAGCATCTTCCGCACGCCGCGCACGTAGTCCACGAGTTGGTCGGGCGGCACGGCGCGCGTCTTCGATGAATTGCATGCTCTTGAGCCGAGGATCGAGGCGGGCGAGGATCGGGACTCGCGGCGTGGCGAAGTTTCCACAGCGCGCCCTCGCTCCCGGGATCGAGCGCGACGCGGATATTCATCGCCCCCGCGCCGCCGAAGAGTCCTTCGAGCTGCCGAGCGGCCGCGATCGCGGACGTCGCATCGCCGGCCTCGACTTCTACGAGGAGCACGGCATCGGTGCCATCCGTGACGCCAATGTCGTCGCCCTCGCTCGTCGCGACGGCCAGGAACGTGCGGTCGATCAGCTCGCACGCGCTCGCGCCGTTCGCGCGCGCCCGCGCCGCCGCGTCCACGGCCTGCATCACGCTCGCGAACTCGGCGAGCAGCGTGCACGTCGCCGCCGGAACGGGCACGAGCGACACCTCGACGCCCACGAACATCGCGAGCGTCCCCTCGCTGCCCACCAGGAGATCGATCAGCTCGCCGCTGCGCGCGTAGTCCGCGAGCGCGTAGCCCGAGCTCTCCTTGCGCACGCCGGGATGCTGCCGGTAGCGGCCGGGCGCGGCGAGGATCGCGGGATGCGCGGTCTTGTGGAACCGTTCGAGCGCGGGAATGTCGGGCGGGAGCGGCGAGCCGCGGCGCACCACGGCGCGCGAGCCGTCGTCGAACACGCAATCGAGCGCCGTGACCCAGGCGCGCATCGCGCCGTAGCGCACGCTGTGCGCGCCGGCGGCGTTGGTCGCCGCCATGCCGCCAACCGTGCAAAAGGCGCCGCTCGACGGGTCCACCGGGAAGCGCAGTCCATGCGCGCGCGCCTTCTCGTTCACCTCCGCGCGCGTCGCGCCCGGCCCCGCCCACACTCGGCGCCATGTCTCGTCCAACCGGGACACTCCGCCCAGCCGCGAGAGGTCGACGATGACGCCATCGCCCACCGCGCCGCCCGCCATCCCGCTGCCGCTGCCGCGCGGGATGAGCGGCATCGCGTTCGCGCTCGCCCATTTCGCGAGCGCGCACACATCGTCGGCGTCGGCCGGCACCGCGACCGCCCGCGGGATGACGCGCGCGATCCCCGCGCCCTCGGAATAGACGGCGCGTGCCAATTCGTCCTCGCGAAAGATCCCGCGGAATCCGGTCGGTTGCACGAAAGGGAGATTGGCGACCCGCGGCCTCGTTGACAAGCGTCTCACGCGGCGGCCATCATCCACCATGGCCATTGACGCACCGCGCGAGCACGGTCAGCTGATCAAGATCGAGACCGACCGCCGGCTCGGACACGAGTGGGACGAATGGGACGGCACGCCCCTGGATAACGGAGGCGATTTCCGCTCGCCCGCTCGGCTCTATTTCGCCTTCACCGCGGTGGGGTTCGTGATCGTCGCGGCGGTGCTCGCGGCGGGGGTCTATTTGCTGGCCCCGCGGCTTGGGGCTCTGTTCGGTTCGGGGGTCCCGGCCGCCCTCTACTATAGTATAGGCGGGGGGCTGGTCCTGGGGCTGGTTTGGCTGGGGCTGATCGCGGCCGCCGTCTATTCGGGGCGGGCGGTGCTCCCGGAGCGGTTGGCCGAACGGGGACTGCTCTTGAAGACCCTCAATCTCGCCTGGCGCACCGGCGAGCTGTTCGGTGTGAAGCGCGATTGGACGGGACACGCATCCGTGGCCGTGTACGACCGGCTCGCACTCGCAAGAGAACGATCACTCTCGCCCGATGAATTGCTCATCCTCGTGCCGCGATGCTTATCACGGGAATCGTTGGATGGCGTTCTCGCCATCGCGAAGCGGCACGGCGTATCGGCGTTCGTCGCGACCCGCGGCCAATTGGCGCGACGCGTGATCAAGGAACGGCGTCCGAAAGCTGTCGTCGCGGTAGCATGCGAACGCGACATGGTCAGCGGATTGCACGATGTGGCGGGGCGGGTGCCGGTGCTGGGGCTCACCATGACGCTGCCCAACGGGCCGTGTAAGGACGCTTCGATCGATCTGGGGCGCATGGAAGAGTTCGTCGCACGTTATCTGAAATAGCGCCGGAACTGCAGACCTAGACGCTAGATCTAGACGCTAGAAGGCAACTGCAACTAGAACCGCAACTACGGGCTGTTGGCTGTCGGCTGTCGCCTGCTTGCGACAGTCGACAGTCGACAGCCCGTTCTTGCTCTGGCCGTGGCAGTCTAACGTCTCAGTCTAACGTCTCAGTGTGTAGTTCAGTATCTCGCTCCCCCAACCGGCACCTCGGCAGCGAGAGACCACCGCATTCCATCGCGCGAGAGGATCAGGAACGCTGCGGCCTCGAGGTGGCCGGGCTCCACCGAGCGGCGCTCGCGCAACGTAGCGTACAGCATCGCGGTATTCGCATCCGGTGTGATGCCGGGGATGCTGAGCGAGAGGATGCCGGGGAGACTATCCAGCGGAAGGCCCGCAAGCACATCCGTTACGACGCTCTCCTTCATCGGCTCCTCGGCGCCCGGTGCGAGGATGTGCCGCACGGTGGAGGAATCGAGGAATGTCTCCTGCGTGCTACCAACCACGTATCCGAGATGTCCGTCGAGCCAATGACTCGTCGCGTTCGCCGCGCGATAACTCGTTAATAAGCTGTCGAGCATGCCAGGCGGCACGACTCTGCGCAATGCGGTGATGATGCTTGGATCGGATAGATGCACCGCACCCGATTCGCTTTGCATCTGCAATAGAACGACTCCGCGGCGGTACTGGTTGGCGTACTGCAATGGATGGTATACGGTATCGATCACCGCGACATACAGCTCATCTTCTTGCGGCACGACGCCCTTTTCGCGCGGGTTTCCGCGGATCGGAGTGGTCGCGAGGACGCCGGCGACGACAATGAACCACAGGCCGGCAATTACGAGCGCCGGCGCGATCAGTTTATTGCGCGACACGTCAGTTTCACCCCAGGCCGACAGCCCGCGTTGTCGTTGGCGTCTAACGTCTCAGTCTAACGTCTAAGTCTGCCGTGTTCAGTTCCAGCCGCCGCCGAGTAGGACATGGAGGGCGGAGAGCGTGAATTCGATGATGGCGCCGATGCTGATGAATGCGGCGATCCAGCGCAATGATTCATACGCCGTCGTGACCGCCTTCGGCGGGTTGGGGGTGGCGTGCGCATAAGTGAGCGCGCGGTCCACGAGTCCCCAGAACGCCGTTCCGGTGGCGGCGATTAGGAGCATGCCGAGCATCCATGCTTTCGGCCAAGCGAGGAGGATCACCGTACTGCCGAAGAGTCCGGCGCTGAGCGCCGCAACGAGCGAGCGGATGCGCAGGGCGCGCAGCCGCGCCGCAACGTTGCCGATGGCCGATGGCCGATGGTCGATGGCCGGATCGTCCGCCACTATTTCTGCTTCTCGATGAGCTTCCGTGCCGCGGCGAGGTCTTTCTTCTGCTCGGGTCCGACCTCGGGGTATTCGAGCTTCAGCGAATCGAGCGCCTCGATCACCGCGCCCGCGACGACGAGCCGGGTGAACCACTTGTTGTCGGCCGGCACGACGTACCACGGGGCGTGCTTCGAGGATGTGTTCCGGATCATGTCCTCGTAGACTTCCATGTATTGATCCCAATAGCCGCGTTCGACGGCGTCGGCGCTGGAGAACTTCCAATTTCGCGCGGGTTCATCGAGGCGCCCCAGGAATCGCCGTTTCTGCTCGTCTCTCGAGACGTGGAGGAAGAATTTCCGGACGAGCACGCCATTGTGGTACAGGTACTGCTCGAAATTGTTGAGGTCTTCGAAGCGCTCTTTCCAGATGTCCTTCGTGACCCGGCTCTTCGGGAGCTTCTGTTTCGCGAGGAATTTCTCGTGCACGCGCACGGCGAGCACTTCCTCGTAGTACGACCGGTTGAAGATTCCGATGCGTCCGCGCTCGGGCAGATTCTTGGACGTGCGCCAGAGGAAATCGTGGTCGAGCTCTTCGCTCGACGGCGACTTGAACGAGAACACCTGGCAGCCCTGCGGATTGACGCCCGACATGACGTGCTTGATCGCGCCGTCCTTGCCCGCGGCGTCCATGGCCTGGAAGATGAGCAGTACCGCCCACCGGTCCTGCGCGTAGAGCTTGTCCTGCAGCGCAGCGAGCGTCTCGATGCCTTCGGCGAGCGCTTTCTTGTGCCCGGTCTTGTCGTCGAGCCGGCCGGTGCTCCCGGGATCGATGTCGGCAAGATGGAACTTGGCGCCGTCGTTGATGCGGAAGGGTTTGATGAACCGTTCGATATCGTACGCCATCGCGAGCCCCCGTGAAGTTGTCTCATTATATGCCCTGGAGCGCCGGGCGGCGAATGGACGGCGTTGCCGACGCTGGCCGCGCTTCATAGATTCCGAATAACCGCCAGGGGTACTCCGGGACGACCGGAGTTGAGAGAGTCCCTTGGAACCTGATCCGGGTCGAGCCGGCGTAGGGAGCGCGGTGCAGTCGCCACAGTAGTTGTGGCATCGCGCGCCCCATTCCGGCCGGAAATACCCGGATCGCTCCTCAGCACTGAGGGTCGAGCGATGGGCACGAACGGCAACGGCAACGGCGCGGCGCCGAAGACTACCGATTATCCCGGCGCGTTCCCGAATTCATCGAAGGTGTACGTGAACGGCCCGCGCGGCGTGCGCGTGCCGATGCGCGAGATCGCGCTGGCGGGCGACGAGCCGCCGCTGCGGGTGTACGACACGAGCGGCCCGCGCGACGCCGACGTGCACGCGGGACTGCCGAGGCTCCGCGAGCCGTGGGTGGCGTCGCGCCGCGGCGGGCCGATGGTGACGCAGATGGAATTCGCGCGCCGCGGGCAGATCACCGAGGAGATGGAGTTCGTCGCCGTGCGCGAGGGGATGAAGCCCGAGTTCGTGCGCGACGAGATCGCACGCGGCCGCGCGATCATTCCGGCGAACATCAATCATCCCGAGCTCGAGCCGATGATCATCGGCCGCAATTTCGCGGTGAAGATCAACGCCAACATCGGCAACTCGGCGATCAAGTCCTCGATCGAAGAGGAAGTGGAGAAGCTGCGCTGGGCCACGCTCTGGGGCGCGGACACGGTGATGGACCTCTCCACGGGCAAGAACATCCACGAGACCCGCGAGTGGATCCTGCGCAATTCGCCGGTGCCGATCGGCACGGTGCCGATCTATCAGGCGCTCGAGAAAGTGGGCGGCGCGCCCGAGGATCTCACGTGGGAGATCTATCGCGACACGCTCATCGAGCAGGCGGAGCAGGGGGTGGACTATTTCACCGTGCACGCCGGCGTGCTGCTGCGCTTCATCCCGATGACCGCGAACCGCATGACCGGCATCGTGTCACGCGGCGGCTCGATCATCGCGCAATGGTGCCTCACGCATCACCAGGAGAATTTCACCTACACGCATTTCCGCGAGATCTGCGAGATCATGCGCGCGTACGACGTCAGCTTCTCGCTGGGCGACGGACTGCGCCCGGGCTCGATCGCCGACGCGAACGACGAGGCGCAGTTCGCGGAACTCAAGACGCAGGGCGAGCTGAACAAGATCGCGTGGGAATTCGGCGTGCAGACGATGAACGAAGGCCCGGGCCACGTTCCCATGCATCTCATCAAGGAGAACATGGAGAAGCAGCTCGAGTGGTGCGGGGAAGCGCCGTTCTATACGCTCGGGCCGCTGACCACCGACATCGCGCCGGGCTACGACCACATCACGAGCGCGATCGGCGCGGCGATGATCGGCTGGTACGGCACGGCGATGCTCTGCTACGTGACGCCGAAGGAGCATCTCGGCCTTCCCGACCGCGACGACGTGAAGGCCGGCGTGATCGCGTACAAGATCGCGGCGCACGCCGCGGATCTCGCGAAGAACCATCCGCGCGCGCGCGAATGGGACGACGCGCTCAGCAAGGCGCGCTTCGATTTCCGGTGGCGCGATCAATTCAATCTCGCGCTCGATCCGGTGACCGCCGAGAAATATCACGACCAGACACTGCCCGCCGAGGGCGCGAAGGTCGCGCACTTCTGCTCCATGTGCGGCCCGAAGTTCTGTTCGATGCACCTGACCCAACAGCTCCGCGCGAGCGCCGCTGAGGGGATGAAGAAGAAATCAGAGGAGTTCGTTGCCGAGGGTGGCAATATCTATGTGCCGGTTTCAACTGCTTGAACGGCAACTGCAACTGACTTTATGGGGATAACTAACCGGATGCTAGCGGATCCAATGGATTGCGCCGTGTGGCGGGAATGGATCGCTCAGCCGCGACTGGCGTTGTGTTTTTGTTGTTGACAACAAAAATGCGGACGCTGTCGCGCGGCGAGGAGCTCCGGGCGAGCACGGAGCAATCCATTTGATCCGCCAGCATCCGGTTAGTTATCCCAATAAAGCCGTTGGTATTGCAGTTGGAGGTCTCAATGACTGTGAACGGTGAATCGCGCGAATACAGAGCGGGTTTGACCCTCTTCGCGTTGCTCGAGGAGGTGAAGGTGGACGCGCGGGCGGCGGCGGTGATGGTGGGGGAGGAGGTCTATCGTCCTGGAAGGATCCCCGACATCGCGCTCAAGGAGAGCGATGTCATTGAGATCGTCAGCATGATGCAGGGAGGTTGAGATGCACGACCCACTCGTGATCGGCGGCAAGTCGTTCGGCTCGCGCCTGATGCTCGGCACGGGCAAGTACCGCGATCTTGCCGTGATGAAGGACGCCTTCGATGCGGCCGCGGTCGAGATCGTTACCGTGAGCATCCGCCGCGTGGAACTCGGCGCGCCGGGGCACACGGGATTGATGGATGTGCTCGCGAAGGGGAGCTATCAGCTGCTGCCGAACACCGCCGGCTGCAAGACGGCTGAGGAAGCCGTGCGCGTCGCGCGGCTCGCGCGCGCGATGAGCGGCACCGAATGGCTCAAGCTGGAAGTGATCCCGGACGCGAAATATCTGCTGCCCGATCCGGTGGGTACTTTGCGCGCCGCCGAGATCCTGGTGGGGGAGGGATTCACCGTTCTCCCCTATATGAATGCCGATCCCGTGCTCGCGCGGCAGCTCGCGGCGGCGGGTTGTGCGACCGTGATGCCCTTGGCGTCACCGATCGGCAGCGGCCGCGGGGTGCTCACGCGGGCGGCGATCGAGATCATCATCGAGGAGAGTACGGTGCCCGTGGTGGTGGACGCGGGGCTGGGTGTGCCGAGCGAGGCCGCGGCGGTGATGGAGTTCGGGGCGAATGCGGTGCTGGTGAATACTGCGATCGCGGAGGCGGAGTCGCCTGTTCAGATGGCGGCGGCGTTCAGGAAGGCGGTGGAGGCTGGGAGGATGGGGTATTTGGCTGGGCGGATGCCGATTCGGGCGCATGCTAGCCCGTCGAGTCCTGTGGCGGGGGTTGTTACGTTGCCTCAGCCGGAGGTTCCTGCCTAACTGCGGTACGGCGGTAAACAGTAAACAGTCACGAGTGACTGCCAGTCTACAGTCAACAGTCAACAGGTCACAGAAAACGTCTCCACGAACAAACGGGCCTCTCGATCGCTGATTCAGGATCGAGAGGCCCGCTCCTTTCGTGATCTGACTTCTGTGAACTGTGAGCTGTTGACTGTAGACTGGCAGTCACTCGTGACTGTTTACTGTTGACTGCAGTGAGAGTTCAGAGCCCGAGCTCGCTCGGTTTGGCAGGATCAGTTGAATAATCGTAGAACCCCTTCCCCGATTTCCTGCCGAACATCCCCGCCATCACCATTCGCTTAAGCAGCGGCGGCGGAGCATATCGCTTCTCACGATATTCATCGAACATGATCTCCGCGATCTTGTACGTCGTATCCAGTCCCACGAAATCGAGCAGCGTGAACGGCCCCATAGGATATCCCGTGCCGAGCATCATGCCCTTATCGATATCCGCGACGCGATGCCACGCCGTGCTCGAGCATATTGATCGCGTCGATGAGATAGGGCACGAGCAGAAGATTCACCACGAAGCCCGAATTATCCTTCGCGGCGATCGGCTCCTTTCCAAGTGACTTCGCGAACGCGTATGCGCGCTTGAACGTCTCGTCGCTCGTCGTCACCGTCTTCACGACCTCGACGAGCTTCATCACCGGAACGGGATTGAAGAAATGCAGCCCCACCATGCGGTCGGGGCGCGTGGTGGCGGCGGCCATCGCGGCGATGGTCAGGCTCGAGGTGTTCGACGCGAAGATCGTGTGCGCCGGGCAGAGCGCGTCGAGCTCCTTCCACATCGCGTTCTTCACATCCACATCCTCGACCACGGCTTCGATCACGACATCGCAGCCCTTGAGATCCTTCACCGCGGTCGTGAAGGAGAGCCGCGCCATCGCCGCGTCGCGCGCTTCGGCGGTGAGTTTCCCCTTCTCGATCGCTTTGTTCATCTGCTTCTCGATGCCGGCCTTCGCGCGCGCGCAGAGCGCATCGCTCACTTCGCGCACTTTGGTGTCGAACCCGCTCTGGGCCGCGACTTGCGCGATGCCACTGCCCATGAGTCCGGCACCGAGGACACCGACGGTCTTGATCTCAGGCATTCTCTATCTCAGAAAGTAGGTTGAGTAATCCGAACTGCGTGCCTGGAACCGCAACAGGCGGGGCTAGTACCGCAAGCTGCGTGTGTAGCGTTGGCGTTGGGAAGGCGCGCATCCTAACGCTATCGCTAACGCGCCGTTGGCGGTACCAACCCCGCCGTTAGCGGTTCAGTCCTTGCCGGTGCCACGATCTGCGCCAACAACGATTTTCTCGGCGTCTTCATTCCGCTCGAGCCTATCCAGCGTCTGCTCGAGAGAGAGCTGCGCGCGAGTGAGGGTTCCGCGATGCACTCGCGCGGCCGCGATGCCCGCAATGCCAAGCACCACGAGCGGGACCGCCGCGATCACCGGCATCACGCCGAGCACGAACAGTACCGCGGTGCCAAGCGCACCGAACACCGTGAGCGCCGTGCCCGCGGCGATGTTCCGCGACCGCGTGCCGCTGCAGCGATGCCTCGATGGTCACGACCGTGCGCTGATCGTCCACTATCACGGCGGTCGCGGCGATCTCGTCGGTGCGCGCGAGATGATAGCCGCGCCCGCCCATGTCCAATGCGCGCGTGAGGTTCGCGACGATCCCGGGCGCGCGCTCCCACAGCACGCGATTCCCATAGCGGCGCTTCACGCGCAATCCTTCTTCCTGCTGCATCAGCGCGTCGAGCGCCGCCAGTTGCGCGTCCGCATTTCCTCGCACGGTGCGCATCGCGTGCGCGGTCGCGGGGCCGAACAGATGGTCCACCGCGCCGCGCGCCACGGGCGCCGCCAGTCGGGTGCGCTCCTCGGCGAGCGCCTGCCGCAGATGCACGGGGCCGAGTCCCACTTCCTTCGCGATGTCGATCAGCTGCGCGTCGGTGAGTTCTGGCTCGTCGCCCTCGCCTTCGGCGGACTGCAGCTCCGCCGCGCGCGCGAGCACGCGCTCGAGCGCGCCGCGGTCGAGCGGCTGCCGCTCCGGGAGATCCTTCGATTCGTCGCTCATCGCCTCAGATCCCGCCCGTGATCGCGTCCACCGAATGCCGGATCTGCTCGAGGATCGGTTCCGGCAGCGGGAATTGCGTGCGGAACGCGAGCGCTTCCTGGCCCGGCGTGAACGTCGCGCCGATCGCCGTGAGATAGTACGCCTCATACGCCGGCACGCTCTCCGGCGCGAGCTTCTCCATGACGATCTCGCCGCCGCGCACGTTCGCGGTGTTCAGATACTGTCCCGCGAGACCGGACCGCTTCTGGATGGGCGTCGTGTTGTCGTCCACCGCGGTGGCGGCGATGTTGCTCACCGCCTCGTGCGCGATCACGAAGATCGCTTCCATCGCGGTCGCGCGATCGGCCGGATAGTTCACGGCGATCACGTTCTCGCGCTTGCCGCCGAGGATCGTGCGCCCCTCGGCGCCCAGCGGGAGCGAGAGGTAGATATCGCCGCGCGCCTGGTCCGTGCCTTCCTGGAAGCTGCGCATGCGCCGCAGATACACTCTTCACCCACTCGCGAGTCGACGGCCGCGAGCACCGGGCGCCGCTGGAGCTCGATGCTCTTCCAGTACTTCTCGTAGAACTTGTTGCTCTCGTCGGCGAGCGCACTTCATGTACACGCGCGAGGAACCGGCGGTCGCCGGGCCCCGGGAAACGACTGCGCCCACGCGAAGATGCGCTCCGCCGTGGCGCGGTCCTTCGCTTTGCGCGGATCGCCGGCCGCCGTGAGGAAGAGTTGCACCTCATCGTTCAGCTGATTCCAGTCGTGCATCTGCGAGCACGAGGAATTGCGCGCCAGTCACCTGCGGATGCGCTTTCACGAACTTGGAGAGCGTATCGAGGTTGGTGTCGAGCAGCGTCGTGATCTGAAGCTTGTTCTTCTCCACGATCATCTCGTCGCGATAACCGCGGCGGAAGAGCGGCACGCGCGAGCTGTCATCGGTGATCAACGCGAAGCCGTGCAGCCAGAGATCGATCACGTAGCGCGTGTGCACCGGCCACGGGTCATTCGACTGCGAATGCACCTCGGCGCCCGGCTCGCGTGGGGCGACGGGAGGCGGCGGCGGTGCGGCAGCGGGCTGGCTTCCCGCGCACGCACCGAGCAATGTCATCGCCGCGAGCGCGGCGATGACGGTGGAACGAGAGTTCACGCGAGCGCCTCGATGATGACCGCGATCCCCTGGCCGCCGCCGATGCAGGCGGAGCCGAGTCCGTAGCGCTTGCCGCTCTTGCGCAGGGCGTGGATCAGGTGCGCCGTGATGCGCGCGCCGCTCGCGGCGAGCGGATGGCTGATCGCGATCGCGCCGCCGTGGATGTTGAACTTCTCGCGCGGGATCTTGAGTTCCATCTCCACCGCGCACACCTGTCCGGCGAACGCTTCGTTCACCTCGATGAGGTCCATTTGATCGAGCGTCATCCCGGCCCGCTCGAGCGCGATCTTGGACGCGGGCACCGGGCCGATGCCCATGATCGTGGGATCCACGCCGGCGACGCCCCAGGACACGAGGCGCGCGAGTGGCTTGAGCCCCTTCTTCTTCGCCCACTGGTCGCCGGCGATCACGAGCGCGCCGGCGCCGTCGCCGATGCCGCTCGCGTTGCCGGCGGTGACCACGCCGTCCGCTTTGAACACCGGCTTGAGCTTCGCCAACCCCTCGGCGGTGGTGTCCGGCCGCATGTGCTCATCGCGGCGGAACTCTTCCACCAATTTCGTCTTCGGATTCTTGACCGGGATGCCGATGATCTCGTCGTCGAACATGCCGGCCGCCCATGCTTCCTTGGCCTTCAGCTGGGAACGCAGCGCGTACTCGTCCACCGCGGCGCGGCTGATCGAATATTGCGCCGCGAGCTTCTCCGCGGTCTCGGCCATCGCGAGTCCGGCGACGGGATCGCGGAGCCCTTCCCATAGGGAATCTTCGAGCACGGGGCTCTTGCCGAGCTGCACGCCCCAGCGGAGTCCGCGCGCGATGTGCGGCGCCAGCGACATGCTCTCGCCGCCGCCCACGAGGCAGACGTCGGCTTGGCCGAGCAGGATCTCCATGGCGCCGCTGACGACGGCCTGGAAGCCCGAGCCGCAGAGGCGATTCACCGTGAGACCGGGCACTTCCTTCGGCACGCCGGCCTTGAGCGAAACATGGCGCGCGAAGTAGATCGTGTCCGACGTCGTCTGCATGACGTTGCCGAAGACGGCGTGGCCGATCTCCGCCGGCTCGACTTTGGCGCGCACGATCGCTTCGCGCGCGGCGAAGACGGTGAGGTCGATGGCACTGATGTCCTTCAGCGTGCCGCCGAAGGTGCCGAACGGCGTGCGCAGCGCGCTCAGGAAGACGATTTCCTTGTTCATCACGCCCGGGGAGTTTGGGGGACCCTAAAGATGCCCGGGTGGCGAGCGTGGATGGTAGTCGTGGGGGTCCCGCGGAGCCTCGGGTTCCGCGCGCGGGAACACAAGTATCACGGTTCATGTTTAACGGGATGCGGCGGAAGAGGCACGGATGCGCAGGATCGTTCCATGCGCCGGAATGGCTCTCGAGACGCTCCGGTCGTCTCTTGTCGTTGTGGTTAACCACAAGAACAGCGGCCGACTCGGTTGCGCGGAGGCATGCCTCTCGCGCGGAGCGATCCGACGCATCCGTGCCTCTTCCGTCGCATCCCGTTAAACATGAACCGTGATCATTGTGTTCCGGCGCGCGGAGCCTGAGGCCGCCGACGGAGGCAAGCGCTAGGGCTTGCCCCCTGGCAGCCACGTTGGCAGCGGGCCGTTCGCGAGCATCCAGACGGCCTGGGCGGCGGCGCGGATGACGGCAGTCATGTGCGGGATGTCCACGCGCGACATATCGTCGCTCGGCTCGTGATAGTCGGCGTGCAGGCCGAAGGAGGAGAGCGTTTGCGCGGGAATGCCGCGGTGCGCGAAGGCGATGTTGTCGCTGCGCTGGAAGAATTGCTCGGTGGGATGCGGGTCGGCGACGATCGGGAGACCCGCGGCCTTGAACATGGGGCCCATGGTGGTGCGCTCCCAGCCGGTGAGCCACGCGTGGCCGGCGCCGATGAGCGTGTCGGGGCGCCCGATCATCTCGATCTCGAGATTCGCTTTCACGCTGTCGAGCGGGACGGGAAAATGGTCGATCAGCCACCGAGTGCCGAAGAGTCCCTCCTCTTCGCCGGTGGTGGTGACGAAGAGGATGCTGCGCTTGGGCGCCGGGCCCGCGGCGAGCACGCGCGCCACGGACAACACTGTGACGACGCCCGATGCATCGTCATCGGCGCCGTTGTAGATCGAATCGCCATTCACTGGGGTGCCGATGCCGAGGTGATCGAAGTGCGCGTCGACGAGGACGTACTCGTTGCGCAGCGCCGGATCGCTGCCGCGGATCATCCCGACGACATTCACGTCCACGTCTTTGCGCGTGCCCGGGGCGCCGCGGCCGCGGCCGAGTACGGTGCGAGTCCGTTCGCGGTGATGACAAGCGGCACGCGCTGGAAATACCCGCTATCGCCCAGTTGTCATGAGGTGCGCCGCGTACATCTGCGCCGCGATGTAGCTGCGTCGCGCGCGCCGCGCCGCGGCTCGCGGTCATGCGACCCTCCATCGAATCATCCGACAGGATGGACAGCATCGCGCGCACGGAGGAATCCGTGATGGACGAGACGTTCGGCGTCTGTGACGGCAGCTGTCGCGACGGACCGAGTACCGCGAGGACCAGCATCTTCGCGCGCGAGATCATGAAACGTCTCCCAAAAAGAAAATCATCTCAATCATGTAAATCCTGTCAAATGCATTTGACAGGATTAACATGATTTTCTATGATGAACAGCTCAGATCCTGCTGGCGATCCAGTCTCCTACCGCCTTGTGCCCATCGTGCCGCCGACATCGGACGTGCCGATACCCGCATTGATCGCGTCGGCCACGGCCTTCTCCACGGCGCGCGCGGCGTCGTCGGCGCCGAGGGTCTCGAGGAGCATCGCGAGTGTCAGGATCGCGGCCATTGGGTTCGCGACGTCCTTGCCGGCCATGGGCGGCGCGCTGCCGTGCACGGGCTCGAACATCGCGATGCGGCCCGGGGTTCCGGTTGGCGCTGGGCGCCATCCCGAGTCCGCCGGCGATCATCGAAGCGATGTCCGAGAGGATGTCGCCGAAGAGATTGCCCGTCACGATCACCTGGAACTGCTCGGGGGCGCGCACGAGATCCATCGCCATCGCGTCCACGTAGCGCGTCTCGCGCGTGATGCCGGGATATTCCTTCCCGACCTCTTCGAACACGCGGCGCCAGAGCGAATGCGCTTCGATCGCGTTCGCCTTGTCGGCCATCGCGACTCTCGTCTTGCCGTGCTCTTTCGCCCACGCGAACGCGTACCGGATGATGCGCTCGACGCCCTTGCGCGTGTTCAACTCCTCGGCGATCGCGATCTCGTCGGGCGTGCCCTTCTTGAAGATCCCGCCCACCGACACGTACAGCCCCTCGGTGTTCTCGCGGAAGATCACGAGGTCGATGTCCTTCGGCGTCTTCCCCTTGAGCGGCGTGAGGCGCTCGTGCAGCAACCGCGCGGGGCGCTCGTTCACATAGAGATCGAGCTGGAAGCGCATGCCGAGCAGGATGTCGCGCGCGTGCTCATTGCCGGGCACGCGCGGATCGCCGAGCGCGCCGACGATGATGGCGTCGAAGTCGCGGCCGAGCCGCTGCATTTCGGCGGGCGCGATCGTGACGCCGGTCTTGAGATAGTGATCGGCGCCGTAGGGGAGCTGCTCGATCGTGAGACCGGGTTTGAACTTCTTCTCGACCGCGGCCAGCACCTTGAGCGCTTCGCGCGTGACTTCGGGTCCGATGCCGTCGCCGGCGATCACGGCGACGCGGCGCTGTGAGGTCACGGGGCGGCGCCGGCGCTGCGTCCGCAGGTGACGCAGAATTTCCAGTTCACTTCGAGCTCCGAGCCGCACGCGGGGCAGCGCTGGATCGCGAGGTTCTGCCCGCAGTTCGGACAGAAGACGACGCGGCGGCCGGCGGGCAGCGCGCCGCCGCAGAAGCGGCAGTCGCCGGCGGGCGGACTCGCCGTGGGCGTGCTGGGGCGTGGGACGGGTGGCGATGGCATGGGCGCTCGCATGGGGCCCGACGAGCGTGCGCCGGGCGGAGGAGGAGGGACGTTGGGAGAACTTGCGCGCGGAGGTTGCGGCGGCGGCGGGGGTGGCGCCGCCCTCGGTGTCGAAGCCGCGCCGCTCGCGCGCGGCTGCGGATTCATGTCCATCGGTCCGCCCTGCGCATCGGCCCGGCGGATGGCGTCGGCGACGAGCACTACGCGCGACGCGGCGAACTCGCGGTAGATGGCGGTGTTCGGATTGTTGGACGCGAGCTCCGCGCGGATGCGTCTCGCGCATCACGTCGTCGCCCATCATGAGCTGGCGCTCGCCGGCGAGCATCTGGCAGAGCGCGATCTCGTAGTCCTCATTCGTGTCGATCTCGAGCTCCTTCCGGTTGTGCCGGTAGGGGATGAGGCTCTGGAAGAGCTCGCTCACCTCGAACGGCTGGGAGAGATACTCGGGATAGCCGTTACGAATGTTCTGCACGAGCCGTCGAAACATGCGGTCCAGATCGTCCATGTGCCGCTCGCGCGAGAGGGGTCCGGTGCCGGCCGACGCGCCGGCAAGTGCTGACGGTGCCCTCGCGAACGCTCTCGCGCAAGACCCGCGACCTCCCCAACCGGACTCTCCCACGCCGACCGACCGTTCCTCGCGCGCCGCGCTCCGCGCCACCGCCCTTGCGCTCGCGCTCTTCGGCCTCGTGCCCATGGCGAACTGGCTCAGCGGCGGGCACGCCGTGGTCTGGTGGGGCAGCTGCCGTGCAGGACTGGCTGCTCTGGGGCGCCGTGACCGTGATCGCGGCGCTCGCGATCGCGCGCGCGGGAGGCGAGGCCGTGAGCGATGCGTGCGCGAGCGCCTGGCGGCGCGTGATGGCGCCGAGTGCGCTGCGCTTCGGCGCCATCGTGTTCTGCGTGACGCTGGCGCTGTCGCATCGCGCTCGCGGCGTACTGCTTCGCGCGGCAGCCGCACTCGATCGACGAGATGGAGGCGCTCTGGCAGGCGCGCATCTATGCGTCGCGGCCATTTCGCGATCGCGCCGTTCGCGCACCGCGAGTTCGTCTCGATGATGAACGTGATCGACTGGGACCGGTGGTACACGCTATTCCCCGCCGGCGGGCCGGCGCTGCTGACGGTCGGCACTGCTCGCGGGCGCGGCGTGGCTCGTGAATCCGCGTGTGCGCCGCGATCGGCGTGGCGGCGACGTACGCGTTCGTGCGGCGCGCGTACGACGAGAGTACGGCGCGCGCGACCGCGATCGTGCTCGCGCTCTCGCCCTTCTTCCTGTTCATGGCGGCGGGCTATCAGAATCATGTGCCGGCGCTCGCCGCGCTCGCGCTCGCTCTCGCGGCGCTCGGCGCGTGGCGCACCGCGGCCACGCCGCGCGCCGCGGCGATCGCGAGCGTGGGCGTCGGGCTTCGCGCTCGGCGCGCTGGTGGCGATCCGCCCGCTGGACGGCGCGCTCGCGGCGGGAGTGTTCGGGATCTTCCAGGCGGCGAACATTGCGCGGCGCAGCGGCGCGGCGACGTGGAGCTCGCTGGCGCGCAGGCGCTCGCGGGCGCGGTGCCGGTGGCGTTCCTGCTGCTCGCCAACGCGAAGAGCACGGGGCATCCGCTCACGTTCGCGTACGGCGTGATGTGGAGCGGCACGTCGATGGGATTCGGCGCGAGTCCGTTCGGCGAGGCGCACACGCCCGTGCGCGCGCTGGTGCTGCTGTCGCAGAACCTCATGCGGCTGGACCTGTACATGTTCGAGTGGCCGGTGCCCGGGATCCTGCTGGCGCTCGCGACGCTCGTGCTGCTGCGCGCGCCCAGCGATTGGGATCTGCTCGCGGCCGGGCTCATCGTGGCGTTCCTGTGCGGCTACGCGCTGTACTGGCACGAGGGATTCTGGGTGGGGCCGCGGTTCATCTACCCCACGGTGCCGCTGTGGGTGCTCTTCACCGTGCGCGCGCCGGCGCTGCTCGCGTCGCGCACGGAGAACGTGCTCTACCGGCGCGCTGCGTTCGTGCTGATCCCGCTGTGCATGGTGGCGAGCATCGTGATGCCATCCACGACGATGGGCGCGCGCATGCGCGCCGAGCGGTACCACGAGTCGCTCTGGCAGTTGCGCACCGACATCGGCGCCGAGGCGCAGGCGGCGGGACTCAAGAACGCGTTGGTGGTGGTGCACGAGAGTTGGGGCGCGCGGATCATGGCGCGCATGTGGGCGCTGGGCGTGCCGCGGCGCGACGCGGAGATGCTGCTGGCGCAGAGCGACGCGTGCGCGCTGGAATTGGCGCTGCTCGTGGAGGAATCACCGCCGGGCGGCGATCCGGCGGGACTCGTGGAGCGCTTGCGCGCCGCGACGCCGCCGAGCGAACGCGCTGCGCTCGCGCCGCGGCCGGACATCACGTCGGATGGAACGCTGCTGTTCTCCGATCATGGACCGTTCACGAAGCAATGCGCCGAGAATGTACTGGCGGACAGCGCGGGGACGTCGTTGTACCCGCCGTTCCTGGCGCAGAACCGGGTGACAGCGCGACGGGGAATTAGGGGGGACGTGATATACGTGCGCGATCTCGGCGGGCATAATCTCGCGCTGAGAAAATCGTACGGGGATCGGGTTTGGTACCACTACATCCCACGCACATCGCCCAGCGACTCGAGTCCGGTGTTCGTCTAAGTACCACTAACGGCGTGAGTCGCGACCCGAACGCCGTGACTCGTACCCCGAACTCCGTGAGTACCGAGTCGTGCGTCGAACAGATTGTGAGGCGTGACTCGTACCCCGAACCCGTGAGTCGCGACCCGAATGACGTGTACTCGACCCCGAAACCCGTGAGTACCGAGTCGTGCGTCGAACTGACCGTGAGGCGTGCGACTGCACCCCGAGTCCGTGAGTGACGCACGGCGTGTGGGTTGCGACTCACGGAGTTCGGGGTGCGACTCACGCCGTGTGAGGCGGTACGACGCACGACTCGGTACTCACGGCGTTCGGGGTACGAGTCACGGCGTTCGGGGTGCGACGCACGCCGTTCGTAGTTAATCGCGCACGAGCCGAGCCTGCGCTCCGCTGGTCCACGCGGCCGCGAGGATGTGCCAGAATGCCGCCACCCCATCCCGCCACGTGATCTTCTTCCCTTCCGCGTACGTGCGCCCATGGTAGCTGATCGGCACTTCGTACACGCGCGCGCCCATCTGTGACAGGCGCGCGACGATCTCCGGCTCGATGCCGAAGCGCTCGCGCGTGAGGTGCATGATCCGGAAACTCTCGCGCGTGAACGCTTTGTAGCCGACTTCCATGTCCGTGAGATTCAGGTTCGTGAACATGTTCGACATGAACGTCAGCGCGCCGTTGCCCATGCGGTGGTAGAAATACAGCACGCGATGCGCGCCGGCGCCGCCGAAACGGGTGCCGCATACGGCGTCGGCGTGGCCGTCCAGAATGGGTGCGATCAGTGCGGGGATATCGGTGGGATCGTACTCGAGGTCGGCGTCCTGGATCACGACGATGTCGCCCGTCGCTTCCGCGCGCGCCGTCTGCACGGCCGAGCCCTTGCCGCGATTCTGCTCGTGGCGCGCGATGCGCATCGTGCCGCCCGACGCTTCGGCGCGCTTGGTGAGCCGCTCGAACGTGCCGTCCTTCGAACAGTCATCCACCGCCACGATCTGCAGGCTGACGCCGTCGCTCTTGAGGCGCGCGCCGAGCGCCGCGAGCGCATCAAGCGTGCGGTCGATCGTCGCGGCTTCGTTGTAGCACGGGATCAATACGGAGAGAGTGACGCTCTTCGGCCGCGTCACGGATTCTTGTTCTTCTCCAGGCTGTCCATCTGCGAGTCCGGATCGGATTTCACGCTGATCCCGATTCTTGCCGCCCACGGCGTGGACGGCGCGCACGTAGATCGGATCGTTGTAGATCTCGTGATCGTCCCAGCCGAACCAATAGCCGGCGCAGAGGCCGGCGACGAGGATGAGCAGATACTTCAGCATATGCCGTCCAGAGAGGGTGAGCCGCTATAGGAAAAGACTCGCCGCGCCCTCGGGCGGTAACGGCGGCGCAGGGCGGAAACTGCCCCGCTCCGGGAGCGGTTCGGGGGCGCCGGTCATCTGCCCTTTCGCCCGCTCCGCGGCGAGCCACGCGTCGAATTCCGACGGGATGGCGCCCCCGGAAGCGTCGAGCCGCTGCGCGGCGCGCACGGCGAGGAAATTGGCGTACTCGTTCTGCACGTGTCCTTTGTGTCCGCGCACCCAGCGCCAGTCGATCTCGTGACCGCGTGACGCCGCGGCGAGCTCCTGCCAGAGCGCGACGTTCTCGAGCGCACCGCCCTTCCGGCGCCAGCCGCGCCGGATCCAGCCGGGCACCCATTCGCGCATGCCTTTCACGAGGTACTGCGAATCGCTCGTGAACACCACCGACGCGCGCTCGCCCTTGGCCGAGAAGATCCGCAGCGCCTCGAGCGCGGAGCGGATCGCCATGCGGTTGTTCGTGGTGGCGGGATCGGAGATCCAGAAATCGAGTCGCACGAGCGCGCCGGAACGCGGATGGCGCAGTTCGATCAGCCCGCCGGCGCCGCCGGGATTGTCGCCATCCTGCCCGTTGCCGAGGCACGATTCGTCGGCGTAGACGGCGACGAGCGGCATGACGTCACTCACGCGATCACCTGGATGCTGTCCACCTCGTCGATGAAGAAGACGAGCGGTTGGCCGGTGGACGGATGCACGCTCTCGAGGCGCTCGCGCCCGCCGTCGAGCACCAGCCGTTCCGCGACGACGACGAACTCCGTGCCGCGGCGCAGGATCACGAGGCGGCCGCGATCGGTGACGGCGCGCTCCAGTGCGTCGTACTGCGCGGGCGTCAGGCGGGCCACGCGCCGCTTCCTCCGCACCAGCTCGCCACGAGGCCCGTGAGCACGTTCGTGGCGGTCTCCACCTCGGCGATCGGCACGAATTCCGCCGCGGCGTGCGCGAGCCCAATGTCGCCGGGGCCGTAGCAGATCGCGGGAATGCCGGCCTCGTTGAGCAGCGCGGCGTCGGTCCACGCGCTCATGCCGGCCAGGCGCGCGGCGCCGCCATCGGCCGCGATCGCCTGACTGAGCGCGCGCACGACCGGCGCATCGGGCGCGACGTCGCTCGGGCGCTGCGCGAGATCCAGCGCGACCTCGGCGTTGAACTCGGGACGGCGCGCTTTGACCCGCGCGCAGGCGGCGCGCACTTCTTCGAGCGCGCACTCCGCGGTGTCACCCGGCAGCGTGCGCCACTCGATGCGCAGCACGCAGCGGTCGGGATACGTGGTCATGCCGCTGCCGCCCTCGATGGACGAGGCGTGCAGCGAGCCGCGGCCGAGCAGCGGGTGCGTGCGCGCGCTGAGCGCGCCGGCGTCGAACGCGTCGAGCTCGGCGAGCAGGAGTCCGGCGAGGCGAATGGCGTCGATGCCGATGTCGTAGCGGCTGCCGTGCGCGGCGCGCCCCTTCACCGTGATCGTGAACCACGCGAAGCCGCGGTGCGCGGGCATGATCGTGAGGCGCGTGGGCTCCGTGATCACGGCGGCGTCGGCGCGCACGCCGGTGGCGAGGAGCGCGCGCGTGCCGATGCTCGCCCACTCTTCGTCGGCGACCGCGGCGATGATCACCTCGCCGGGAAGCGCGGCGGCGGCGTGCGCGCGCACGGCCGCGGCGCACATCGCGGCCACTCCGCCCTTCATGTCGGCCGAGCCGCGCGCGTAGAGTTTGCCGTCGCGCTCCTCGGCGGCGAACGGCTCGTGGATCATGCCGTCGACGCCGACGACGTCGAGATGGCCGTTGAGCATGAGCGAGCGGCCGCCGCGCGCCGTGCCGATGCGCGCGATCACGTTCGGGCGGCCGGGCGCGGCGTCGCGGATCTCCACGCGGAATCCCCACTGCTCGAGGACGGCGGCGAGCGCGCGCGCGGCGGCGCTCTCGCCGGGCGCGCCGGCGGCGAGCGATGGATTTCGTGAATCGATGCGGGCGAGGAGTCGCAGGAGCGCGAGCGCGTCGCCGACGCCAGGCGCCGAACTCATGCGGAGCGCGGAGCTACCGTTTCTTCTTCGCGGGTTTCTTCTTCGCGGCGGGCTTCTTCTTCGCGCCGGCCTTCCCCTTCTTCCCCTTGGAGCGGCTCTTGTGCGCGGCTTCGACCTCGACCATGAGCTTGTCGACTTCCTCCTGCATCATCTGGCCGCGGCGCACCATGTACTGGAGCAGATCGCGCGCGCTCTCGAGGGGAAATTCGCCGAGTCCGGCCGCGGCGCCGATCACGTCCTTCATCGCCGCCGACATCTTGCTGCCGGCTTCGAGACTGATCTCGTGCGCGCGCGCCGCCATTTCGGCGACCGTATCGCGCACATCTTGTCCGCGGTGTCCAGGTCCGCGGCGCGGAACGCCGGGCGTTCCGGGTGCGCCCGGCGCGCCGGGGGTTGCGGGCGGGACGGTCGGCTTGCTATCTGCAACGAGTGGCTTATCCGGCATGTTGGGTCGAGCTCCGAGTCGAACGGCGATGAGCGCGAGAAAGTGTGCGCTGCAAGAATTGGTCGTGTCGCAGGCGTAAGTATAAGATTCGGCGAGCGCGGTGCAAGGGAACCTAAAGTCCAATATCAGGGCGGCAGCATGACATTTCAGAGACAACTACTGCCAATCATGCCAGAAAATAGCGCCATTTTAGCGCCATTATAGTGCCAAATATAACACATTTACCGCTAAATGGCGTCCGCGTGCTCGATCTCACGCGCGTGCTCGCCGGACCGCTCGCGACGATGATGCTCGGCGATCTTGGCGCCGATGTCATCAAGATCGAGCGGCCGGAGCACGGCGACGAGACGCGCAGCTGGGGACCGCCCTTCGACGCGCGCGGCGAGAGCGCGTATTTCCTGAGCATCAACCGGAACAAGCTCTCGGTCGCCGCCGATTTCTCGATCGCCGCCGATCGCGCGCTGATCGACGCGCTGATCGATCGCGCCGATGTGGTGATCGACAATTTCCTGCCCGGCGCTCTCGAGCGCGCCGGCTTCGCGCCCGACGAACTCGTGATCCAGCGTCCCGAACTCACCTGGTGCACGATCACGGGCTTCGGACCCGACAGCGACCGCCCCGGCTACGACTACGTGATCCAGGCCGAGCGTGGCTGGATGGCGATCACCGGGCCCGTCGCGGGTGCGCCGACCAAGATCGGCGTCGCGCTCGCCGACGTCATCGCGGGGAAGGACACCGCGATCGCGGTGCTCGGCGCGCTCGTCGCGCGCTATCGCACCGGGCGCGGCGCGCGGCTGTTCACGTCGCTCGCGCACAGCGCATCCGCCGCGCTCGTGAACGTCGCGCAGAACGCGCTCGTGAACGGCGCCGAGCCCAAGCGCTGGGGGAACGCGCATCCGAATCTCGTGCCGTACGAGATGTTCGAGGCGCGCGACCGCGGGATCGTCGTCGCGGTGGGGAGCGACGCGCAATGGGTCGCGTGCACGCGCGCGCTCGGCCTCGACGCGCTCGCGGCCGATCCATCGCTCGCGAGCAACGCGGGGCGGCTCGCGCAGCGGGAGCGGATCGTGGCGGCGATGAGCGAGCGGCTGCGCGAGCGCGACGCGCGCCATTGGTGCGAAGCACTCGACGCGGCGGGCGTGCCGAACGGCGTGGTGAAGGGGGTGCTCGAATCGCTCCGCGACATCGACGCCAACGCGCTCACCGGCGTCGCGCCGCTCGAGCCGCACCTCGGCACCGTGCGCCGGCCGCCGCCGATGCTCAACGAGCACGGCGCCGCTCGTGCGCGCGCGCGGCTGGGACGCGTTCGCGTGACCCGCCGCTAGCCGGTGCGCTACCTCGGCAACAAGACGCGGCTCCTGCCGTTCATCACGGGCGCGATCGCGCGCCTCGGGATCCGGCCTGGTCGCGCGCACGACGCGTTCGCCGGCACCGCGAGCGTGGGGAGGGCGCTCAAGCAGCGCGGGTGGCGCGTGGCGTCGAGCGATCTCATGACGTACTCGTACGTGTTCCAGCGCGCGTACGTCGTGGCGCAGCGGGTGCCGAGCTTCGCGGAGCTGCGCGCGGCGGACCCGGAGCTGCGCCGCGCGCTGCGCAGTGCGCGATTCTCGCGGGCGGTGGCGGCGCGCGGCGGCGGCGCGCTGAATGCGGCGGCCGAGTATCTCGCGAAGTGGATCGATCCGGAACCCGGTTTCGTGACGAAGAATTTCTCGCCGGCGGGCGATCGCATGTTCTTCACCGAGGCGAACGCCGAGCGCATCGACACCGTGCGCGCGCGCCTCGAGACGTGGCGCACCGAGGGGCTGCTGGGCGACGACGGCTACTATCTGCTGCTCGCCGCGCTGCTCGAGGGGGCAGACCGCGTGGCCAATACGGCGGGCGTGTACGCGGCCTACATCAAGAGCTGGCAGTCGAACGCGCGGCGCTCGCTGGACCTCGTGCTCACGCCGCCCCGGCGCGGCGCGCGCGGCTCCACGGCGCACGTCAGGCGACGCGGCGATCGGTGGCGCAGAGCGTGGGCGCCGTGGATCTGCTCTACGTGGATCCTCCGTACAACTCCCGGCAGTATTCGGGCTACTACCACGTGCCCGAACTGATCGCGCGCGGCTGGTTCGACCAGCATCCGGCGCTCGCCGGGAAGACGGGCCTGCCGGCCCGTGGCGCCACCGAGAGCGCGTGGTGCAGGCCGAAGCAGGTGCAGGGCGAGCTGGAGCGCCTGCTGGCCGCCACAGAGGCGCGGCACGTACTCGTGAGCTACAACTCCGAGGGCCATTTCACCGAGAACGCGCTGCGCCGAGCATTGACCGAATGTTCGGTGGACGGAAAGGTGCGCCGATTCACGAAGGCATACGCGCGATACCGCGCCGATTCGCGATCACGCGCGCCGAAGATACCGCGATGACGGATTGAAAGAATTGTTGTACTACGCGCGGCTACGTCGATAAGTCAGATACGGTTGTGAAAGAATCAGAAACAGTCGTTCGTGGTACGCGTTTGGAACTGCGGAAAAACCGTTACTCCGCGCTCGGAAATTCGTCTTATGGACATGGCGACTGCTGCTCGACCGCAGGTTCGGTCCAGGGCCCGAGTCAGAGGGCTGTCCGTAGGGCGAACAAAGCGTTACACTTTTGCCGTGAAGATGAGTGTAATGGCCTCCCGCCCCGCGGATCCGCTCGAGGCGGATCATGAAGTGATCGCCCGTGTATTGCAGGGTGATCGCAACGCCTTCGGCTCCCTGATCGGCCGCTACAGCGATCCGCTGTACCGCCATGCTTTGGGAATGACAGGCAGTCCGGACGTCGCCGAGGATATCCTGCAAGCTTCGTTCATCAAGGCGCACGCGCACCTCGCCGAGGTGCATGGGCGGTTCGATGCTTGGATCTTCAGGATCGTGGCGAACGGGTGCAAAGATTGGCTGAAGAACATCCGGCGAACGCATCTCAGCTATGAGGAGGACGACCAGCCGTCGTCCTTTGCGACACCGGAAGATGAATTGGACCGTACGGAGCTCAGGTCGGATCTCGACCGGGCGCTGCAGGCTCTGGCGCCGTCGCTCCGAGAAGCTTTCGTGATGAAGCATGTGGAAGGACGGTCATACGAGGAGATGGCCGACCTGCTGGGCACGACCGTCGGAGCGCTGAAAATGCGCGTCCACCGCGCGCGTGAAGCTCTCCAAGCCCTTCTCGAGGATAAGTACGCATAATGCTAGACAACCTGGATCCAAACGAACCGCGGCTGCCGAAGACGCGTGAAACGCCGGCCGAGTCGCGTCCCCTTGCCGACCGCGAAGTGCCCCTGACGGGCCGCGCCGGCGCTGCGTCCTTGCACGCGTGGCTCGACGGCGAGATGCCCGAGAGCGCGGCGCGTGTTGGCGACGTGACGCGCGAC
Source organism: uncultured Gemmatimonadaceae bacterium (assembly GCA_963732065.1). Lineage (GTDB taxonomy): Bacteria > Gemmatimonadota > Gemmatimonadetes > Gemmatimonadales > Gemmatimonadaceae > DATKOH01. The sequence goes on from CAVSYH010000018.1 coordinate 93,522, forward strand.
GTGGACTTCTGGGTGCGCCTGGAAGGCGATCTGAAGGCGCGCCGTCAGATGAGCGCGCCGGCCGACCTGCAGAGCCGGATCATGAGCGCCATTGGCACTGCGAGCCCGGCTGCGGCGTCGAAGTGGTACGCGAAGAACGTCACGATGACGGTCTCCATGGCGGCCGCGACGTCGATCGGTCTGTTCTTGTTCGGCTTGCTGGCGGGCGTGGCGATCTACTACGCGCGCTGAACGGCAGCTGAGTTCCTTGTACGATCGCCGGCCCTCGAGAGGGGGCCGGTTTTCGTTTGAGGAGCAACGACGCGGGAAGCGGGAAGAGGGAAGCGCCGCGGGATGCGCGAAGGACGCGTGGGCCCAGCGCGCCGTTATCGCTCATCGCGGCGCTTCCCGCTTCCCGCTTCCCGCGTAGTTCAGCGCGACAGCCTTCGCTCCAAGATGATCAGATCCACCCGGGGCCGGTAAAGATCACGCACCCGCCCCGACTCCGTGAATCGGCACGCAAGAAGCAGCTTGAGCGCGGGGGCGAGCGCCGGGTCGCCGGCCAGCTCGGCGACGAAGAGGCGGGTGCCGCGGGCGCGCAGGGCCTCGCACTGCGGCCGCCATGAGCGCGCTGCCGACGCCTCTGCGCCGCCGCGACGGATGCACGCTCACGCCGACAAGCGCGGCCGTTCCCTCGGTGCCCGCCACGGCCTCCGCGAGGATCACGCCGGCGAGGTCGCCATGCTCCGCGAACGCGAGCGCGATGTCCGGCGTGTGGTCGAGCCGCTCGCGGGCCTTTCGCCAAGTATCGCGCGAGCACCACGTCGCCCGTGAGCAGGGCGCGCGCGGCGCGATGGTCCTCCGGAGCGAGGGGACGAATGCCCGCCGCGCCGGCGAGGGTCAGATGTGGATCGCCCGCCCCATCACGCCGAGCGCGGCTTCCTTCATCGTCTCGCTCAGGGTGGGATGCGCGTGCACGGTGAGCGCGATGTCCTCGCTCGATCCTTGGAATTCCATCGCCAGCACGGCCTCGGCCACGAGTTCGGATACGTTCGGCCCGATGAGCTGCGCACCGAGCAGGCGGTCGGTCTCCGCGCTCGCGATGAGCTTGATGAAGCCGGTGTTCTCGCCGGCGGTGCGCGCGCGGGCGTTCGCGGAGAAGGGGAAACGGCCCGTCTTGTACGCGACGCCGCTCTCCTTCACCTGCTGCTCGGTGAGACCCACGCTCGCGATCTCGGGCCATGTGTACACGATCGCGGAGATCGCGCCATAGTGCATGTGCGCGTTTTGGCCGGCGATCACTTCGGCGGCGATCACGCCTTCCTCCTCGGCTTTGTGCGCGAGGAGCATGCCGCCCACGGCGTCGCCAATGGCATACACGTGCGGAACGCTCGTGCGCATCTGATCGCTCACGATGATCTCGCCGCGCGGTCCCAGTGCGATGCCGAGCGCCGCGGCGTCGACGCCCAGGAGATACGGCTTGCGGCCAACGGCCACGAGCACGTAGTCGGCGTCGAGCGTCTCGGCGGCGCCGTTCTTCTCGATGGTCACGGTCACTTTCTTCTTCTCGATCTTCGCGCCGGTGACTTTCGTGCCCGTGCGCAGATCGAGCCCCTGCTTCTTGAACAGGCGCTCGGCCTCTTTCACGACGTCGGCGTCGTAGCCGGGCAGGATGTTCGGCAGCAGTTCGACGACCGTGACCTGCGCGCCGAGCCGCCGCCAGACGGAGCCAAGCTCCAGGCCGATCACGCCGCCGCCGATCACCACGAGATGGCGCGGCACCTCGGCGAGTCTCAGCGCGCCGATGTTCGAGAGCACGCGCTCTTCGTCGAACTTGAGGAAGGGGAGTTCGATGGGGACGGAGCCGGTCGCGAGGATCACATCCGTCGCGCGGTACGTCGCGACGGCGCCGTCGGCGCCCTTCACGTCCACCAGGTTCCCGGCGCGCAGCGTGCCCGTGCCCTTCGCCCACGTGATCTTGTTCTTCTTGAACAGGAACTCGACGCCGTTGGTGTTGGCGAGCACGACGGCGTCCTTCCGCTTCTGCATCGTCGCGAGGTCGAGCGTCGGCTTGCTGAGCACGATGCCATGCGTTAGCGGCGTCGCGGCCGGCGAACTCGAAGTGGTGCGAACTCTCGAGGAGCGCCTTGCTCGGAATGCAGCCGACGTTCACGCAGGTGCCGCCGAGTGTCTTGTCGCGCTCGACGCACACCACGGACTTGCCGAGCTGCGCGGCGCGGATCGCGGCGACGTAGCCGCCCGGTCCGCCGCCGAGTACGAGCACATCACATTGCTGTTCGGCCATGGCGCTACTCGACGAGCATGGAGGCCGGGTCTTCCAGCAGCTCCTTCATGCGCACGAGGAAGAGCACGGCCTGCTGTCCCTCGACGATGCGGTGATCGTAGGAGAGCGCGAGGTACATCATGGGGCGGATCACCACCTGGCCATCGAGCGCGACGGGGCGTTCCTGGATCTTGTGGAGGCCGAGGATGCCCGATTGCGGCGAGTTGAGGATCGGCGTGGAGACGAGCGACCCGAAGACGCCGCCGTTCGTGATCGTGAACGTGCCGCCGGTGAGATCATCCATCGTGAGCTTGCCGTCGCGCGCGCGCTTGGCGGTGGCGGCGAGTTCGCGGCTGAACGGCGAGCATGCCCATGCGGTCGGCGTCCTTGATCACGGGGACGACGAGGCCTTGGTCGCTCGCGACGGCGATGCCGAGGTTCACGTAATGCTTGTAGACGATCGTGTCGCCGTCGACCTGCGCGTTGATGCGCGGGTAGGCTTGGAGCGCCATGCACGCGGCCTTCGCGAAGAAGGGCATGAAGGTGAGCTTCACGCCGTGCTCCTTCTCGATGCGTTCCTTGAGGCGTTCGCGGACGGCCATCACCGCGCTCATGTCCACTTCGTTGAACGTGGTGAGGTGGGCGGTGGAGTGCTGGGATTCGAGGAGATGCTCGGCGATCGCTTTCGCGCCGGGTGGTCATCTTCTCGCGCGTCTCCCTGTCTCCAGTCGGTACAGCAGACTGAGACGTTGGACGCTGGACTTGAGAAGGCGAGGGCGTGAGTGGGGCGGCCGCCGGGGCGGTCAGCATGTCGTCTTTCGTGACGCGGCCTTTGGGGCCGGTGCCCTCGACGGCGGCGGGATCGCGCCCGGTCTCGAGGGCGATGCGGCGGACGGAGGGCGAGGTGCCGACGGGCGGACTGCTACGGCGGGCTGTGGGCTGTCGGCTGTCGCCGGCTTCGACGGCGGGGCCGCGGGCTTCGCCGCGGCCGGCGCCGCGGACTGCGCCGCCGCGGGCCGGAGCAGCGGGGCGGGAGTGGGAGTCGGCGCGGCGGCGCCGGCGGCGGTCTCGTCGAGGGTGCCGAGTTCGTCGTCCACCTTCACCGTGTCGCCTTCGGCGTGCGCGCGCTTCGTCAGGACGCCGGCTTTGAAGGCCGGGACCTCGACCGTGATCTTGTCGGTCTCGAGCTCGACGAGCGTCTCGCCTTGGGCGACGGCGTCGCCCTCCTTCTTGAGCCACCGGGCGATCGTGGCTTCCACGATCGATTCTCCGAGCGGCGGTACCTTGATCGAGATCATGGGCCGGTGTGCGGGTGCGACGCGCGTTGCTGGCTGCGCGGCAGGCCAGTAGGATTCAGCGACTCAATATAACCTGGGCCACCACTGGTGCGAGCACTTACGATCTCCGCGCACGGCGGACTCGAGCAGATCGAGTACAAGACCGGCCTGCCCACGCCTGAGATCGCGATCCCGACGGATGTGCGCGTGAGCATCCGCGCGGCCGCGCTGAACCATCTCGACCTCTTCGTGGTGCACGGCGTGCCGGGCGTGACGATCACCAAGGACTGGATCCTCGGCGCCGACGGTGCGGGGGTGGTGGACGCCGTCGGATCAGCGGTGACGAATGTGAAGGTGGGCGACCGCGTGCTGCTGAATCCCGGCGTGAGTTGCGGCGAGTGCGAGTATTGCCGCGAGGGGGATCAGCCGCTGTGCGTGAAGTACAAGATCCTGGGGGAGCATCGCGCGGGAACGCTCGCGGAATATGTCGTGGTGCCGGCCGTGAACGCGCGCGTGATCCCGGCGGGGGTGAGCTGGGAGACGGCGGCGGCGTTCCCGCTGGCGACGCTCACGGCGTGGCGGATGCTCGTGTCGCGCGCGCAGCTGCGCGCCGGCGAGACGGTGCTGATCTGGGGGATCGGCGGCGGCGTGGCGCTCGCGGCACTGCAGATCGCGAAGCGGATCGGCGCGCGCGTGTTCGTGACCTCGGGGAGCGCGGAGAAGCTGCGGCGCGCGCGGGAGCTGGGCGCGGATGAGACGTTCGATCATCACGCGCAGGATGTCGCGAAGGAGATCCGCGCGCTCACGGCGAAGCGCGGCGTGGACGTCGTGGTGGACAATGTGGGCCAGGCGACGTGGAAGCGATCGCTGCTCGCGCTCGGCAAACGCGGGCGGCTCGTGACCTGCGGCGGCACGTCGGGGCCGCTGGTGGAATACAGATGTGCGCCGGATGTTCTGGAGCCAACTCACGCTCATGGGATCGACGATGGGGAACGAGCGAGAATTCGACTGCCATCATTGACGCACTCGCCGGTGGTGCGCTCGTGCCGCCCGTGGACTCCGTATTTCCGCTCGCGGAAGGGCGCGCCGCGTTCGCGCGTCTCGAGAGCGGCCAGCAGTTCGGCAAGGTGGTGGTGACGGTGGCGGCCCCATGAAGATGCCGCTGCCGACGCGCTACGCGGACTACGACACGAAGGGCCACGCGAACAATGCGGTGTATCTCACGTACTTCGAGATGGCGCGGCACGCCGCGTGGGTCGAATCGATGGGCGGCGGCGCGGACTTCCCCTTCATCATCGCGGAAGCGACGGTGAAGTACCTTAGCGAGGCGATGATCGGCGATCCGCTCGAGATCGAGATGGTCACGGCCGAGGTACGCACGAAGGCGTGGGTATGGGCGTACACCATTCGCGACCGGCGCGACCGGCGGGTGGTGGCGGAAGGGCGCACGGTGCAAGTGATGTATGATTATGCGAACCGGAAGACGATCCCGATCCCGGACGCATTCCGTGCGCAACTCGCGGCGGTGTGACGATGACCGAGCATGCGCGGTATGAGTCGCATGAGGAGCAGGCGTTGCGCGATGCGATCGCCGCGGGGAGAGCGCCGGAGTGTCCGCGATGCGGGGTCACGATGACGGAGCGTGCGATCGGCGGCGGCAGTTTCGGCCTGGGCTACGCCCGCCGCCGGCAGTGGTACATTTGTCCGCAGTGTCGGCGCAGTGCCATCTTCGACGTGAAGCGGGGGACACGGACGTGAGGGGAACCACGAAACAGGAGGTCTGGTCCATGAGCTTTTTCCATCGCGTGAGACGCGCGCCGCTCGTGGTGCTCGCTCTCTGTGCCGCGGCGTGCAACGACACGAAGCTGCGCGAGTCGCCGCCGCCCGGTCCGATGTCGGGCGGCGACGCATCGACGCCGGCGCTCGGGGCGACCGACGCCGGCCCCGCCGTTCCTGACGCTCGCTGCCGGAGGCGACGCGACGTGCGGGGTCGTGCGCGAGGGCGATCTGTACTGCTGGGGGCGGAACGATCTGGGGCAGCTGGGCGACGGGACCCAGGAGAATCGCTACTTGCCGGTTCCCGTGGGGAAGGGTCAGAAGTGGATGGCCGTCGCGCCGGGCGGGTCGCACACGTGCGCGCTCGCCGAGAAAGGCGCCACGTATTGCTGGGGCTCGGGAGTGTACGGTGAGATCGGCAATGACACCATCGGTCAATCGCTGACGCCGATCCACGTCACGACGGTGCCGCCGTTCACCTCGATCGCGAGCGGCGAGAATCACTCGTGCGGTCTCACGGCGGCCGGTGCGCTCTGGTGCTGGGGCGACAACCGCCACGGCGAGCTCGCGCGCGGCGACACGCTGGCCGCGCATCATCCCGTGGCGGTGACGCCCGGGGTCGCGTTCCGGTCGATGAGTCTCGCGGGCCATGCGACGTGCGCCGTGACGACGGATGCGCGCCTCTTCTGTTGGGGCCTCGATAACGGCGGCGCGCTGGGCTACCTCGCGACTTCGCTGTGCGAAGAAGGCGGTGTCGCGACGAACTTGTGCTCGCTCTCGCTGCGGCGCACCGCGGGCGATTCGCTCGTGCGTCACGCCGCGCTCGGCTATGAGCATGGGTGCGCCCTCACGCCCGGCGGGACCGCGCGCTGCTGGGGATCGAACGGGTCGGGCGAGCTCGGCACCGGAAGCCGCGACTCGGCCGGGCCGTCATCGATCGCAGGCGAGCTCCATTTCTCCGCTATCGCCGCGGGCGCGGCGTTCTCATGCGGGCTCGCCAAAGAGGGCGACCTGTACTGCTGGGGCACGAACGACGAGGGACAGACGGGCACGGGCGCCGGCGCGGACTCGCCGCTGGCGACGATCGTGCAGAGCCCGTCGCGCTTCATCGCCGTGAGCGCGGGACGCCAGCACGCGTGCGCCGTGACCACCGAGCACGTGGGCTATTGCTGGGGCGATGACTCGTTCGGCCAGGTCGGCGGCGTCGCGAAACGGCGCAGCTTTATGCCGGATCAGGTCGTGTTCCCGGCGGCCTTCCGCGGCGCCTTGAGGCGGGAGAGACTCGAGTCCTGGCAGCAGCAGACTTAGACGCTTAGACTGAGACGTTAGACTGCAACTGCATCCGCCTTCTAGAGTCTCAGTCTAGCGTCTCAGTCTGCTGTTACGACTCGTGCTCTCAGTGCCATCGATACCCCAGCCCCACGCCGAAGAAGTCGGTATTTTCATTGTAGGTCGTGACGGTCCGATTCCAGATGAAGCGCGCGAGCCAATGCTCGCCAATGTCATAGGCGACGGTGGGTGAGACGAGGCCGGCGATGGCGTCCTTCTTCTTGGTGCCGGGGGGCGGTGAGTAGTCGTAATCCACCGCGAAGAAGGCGCCGAAACCGAGGCCGAGCGCCACGGGGCCGAATTTTCGCGTGGGCCAGATCTGAACGCCGATCCCGTTCCGGGAGAGGACCGCGTTGTCACCCTGGTAGATGTAGCTGAACGTCAGGTCGAAATACTTCCACACGCCGTGACGGTATTCGCCCATGCCGGAGACGCCCTTGGGATCGGCCGACCCGCCGTTGGGCACCGTTTGGCCGATGAGCGCCGTGATCTGATTGCCGGTGGTGAAGCTCGTCTGCGCGATCGGCGCGTGATTGTAAACGTCGCCCACGGGTGCCTGGAGCTGGTAGCCGATGCCAATGAGCACGCTCAGTGCGTCGAAGGTCTTGGGCGGCGCGAGCTCCTCGTTCACCTGGATCCGGTACACCCAGCGATCCTTGCCGAAGTAGGAGATCTGCGCGGTGGTGAGCCACAGCCAGCCCTGGACATCGGAGAAATTGCCGGCGTTCGAGGTGTCGTTCGTGGTGTCGTAGAAGCGGTCTACGCCGGTGGCGATCCCGAAGGTGAAGCGCTTGGTGCCGAAGGTCGAGCGGATCCCGATCTGCGCCGCGATGCCGTCGCGCGCATGGCCGGGAATGTGGCCGTCGTTCACCCAGCCGGTCTCGAAGTACCAGTGCTCGCTGATCCCCTGCTGGTAGTCGAGCCGCCACTGGTAGGTGGTGCCTCGCAGCGGCGGACTGGTCGAACTGCGGGCCGATGAGGCCGGTGAATTCCTGGGCGCTGGCGGCCGCCCCGAGCGCGGCCAAACTGACGGTCAAAAAGGCCGTTTTCCAGAGGGATCCGAGGCAAGGCATGGCGACCATTATGGGTCGCAGAATCTCCTCTGGGAAGAGTGGATTTTGCCCTTCGGTTGACCCCTCCGCGGGGTTATATTTCGTGGTCCTGAGATCGGTGTTTTCGCCCCGTCCAGCCCCCACAAAATGACCGCACCGAACAACCGCGAACGGATCCTTCCGCGACTGATCGACGAGGAGATCAAAGAGTCGTTCATCAATTACTCGATGAGCGTCATCGTGTCGCGCGCGCTGCCCGATGTGCGCGACGGGCTCAAGCCGGTGCACCGGCGCGTGCTCTACGCGATGAACGAACTCGGCCTCGTGCCGGGACGGCCCTACAAGAAGTCGGCGACGGTCGTGGGCGACGTGCTCGGCAAATACCACCCGCACGGCGACTCGAGCGTGTACGACGCGCTCGTGCGCATGGTGCAGACGTTCTCGCTGCGCTATCCGCTGATCGACGGCCAGGGGAATTTCGGCTCGATCGATCGGGATCCCGCCGCGGCGTACCGCTACACCGAGGCGCGCCTCGCGCCGCATCGCGATGGAGATGCTCGCGGAGATCGACAAGAACACGGTCGATTTCACGCCGAATTTCGACGACCGGCTGCAGGAGCCGACGGTGCTGCCGAGCGGCATCCCGAACCTGGTGGTGAACGGCAGTCGGGGATCGCGGTCGGCATGGCGACGAACATCCCGCCGCACAACATGCGCGAAGTGATCGCGGCGGTCGCGCAGCTGATCGAGAAGCCCGACGCGACGGCCGGAGAGATCCGCAAGTTCATCAAGGGACCCGATTTCCCGACGGGCGCCTACATCTACGGCCGCGAGGGGATCCGCAGCTATCAGGAGACGGGGCGCGGCAAGATCATCATGCGCGCGCGCGCGGTGATCGAGGAGAACGAGCGCGGCAGCAAGTCGCAGATCGTCATCACCGAGATCCCGTACCAGGTGACACAAGGCGCGTCTGCAAGACGCAGATCGCGCGAGCTGCATGCGCGAGAAGAAGCTCGAGGGCATCGCCGATCTGCGCGACGAATCGGACCGCGACGGCATGCGCATCGTGATCGAGCTCAAGCGCGATGCGATCCCGCGCGTGGTGCTCAACCAGCTGTACAAGCACACGACGATGCAGAGCACGTTCGGCGTGATCATGCTCGCGCTCGTGCCCGACCCGAACACGCGCCAGCTCGTGCCGAAGGTGATGCCGCTGCAAGGAAGTGCTCGAGCACTTCATCGCGCACCGCCACGAGGTGATCGTCCGCCGCACGCAGTTCGATCTCGACAAGGCGAAGGAGCGCGAGCACATCCTCGAGGGGCTCAAGATCGCGGTCGACAACATCGACGCGGTGATCAAGCTCATTCGCGCGGCCGAGGACACGCCGACGGCGAGCGAGCAGCTGCAGAAGCGCTTCAAGCTGAGCGAGCAGCAGGCCGAAGCGATCCTCAACATGCGCCTCGCGAAGCTCACCGGCCTCGAGATCGAGAAGCTGGAAGACGAGCTCAAGGAAGTGCGCGCCGAGATCAAGGAGCTGAAGTCGATCCTCGCCTCGAAGGACCGAAGCGGATGAAGATCATGAAGACGAGCTCGAGACGCTCGCCGAGACGTTCGGCGACGAGCGCCGCACCGAGATCACGAGCGACGAGGGCGAGTTCACGATCGAGGACCTGATCGCCGAAGAGGACATGGTCGTCACCATCTCGCACTCCGGCTACATCAAGCGCACCTCGGTCACCACGTACCGCCGGCAGCGGCGCGGCGGGCAGGGGGTGCACGGGCAGACGATCGAAGGACGAGGATTTCATCGAGCATCTCTTCATCGCCGCGACGCACGACTACATCCTGTTCTTCACGAGCGACGGGCGCTGCTTCTGGCTCAAGGTGCACGAGATCCCGCAGGTCGGCCGCGCGGCGAAGGGCAAGCCGATCGTCAACCTGATCAACGTGACCGCCGACACGACGCATCGCGGCGATGGTGCCGGTGCGCGAGTTCACGGACAACGGAGTATCTGCTGTTCGCACGAGCAGGGCACGGTGAAGAAGACCGCGCTCTCGGAGTACTCGAACGCGCGCGTCGAGCGGGATCAAGGCGATCAAGATCGAGGACGGCGACGAGCTGATCGACGTGCAGGTGACGAGCGGCACGAACGACATCGTGCTCGCGACGACGCACGGGCTGTCGATCCGCTTCCACGAGAGCGACGTGCGCGAGATGGGCCGCGACACGACGGGCGTGAAGGGCATCGAGCTCGCCAAGGGCGATGTGGTGATCGGGATGGTCGTGGTGCAGGCGCGACGCGACGCTGCTCGTGGTCACGAGCAAGGGCATCGGCAAGTGCTCGCCGATCGACGAGTACCGCGTGCAGAAGCGCGGCGGCAAGGGGATCATCACGCTCAACCGCACCGAGAAGACGGGCGATGTGGTCGCGCTGAAGGAAGTGCTCCCCGAGGACGAGCTGATGCTGATCACGCAGCACGGCGTGATCATCCGGATGCCCGGTGAAGGGGATCCGCGTGAGCGGGCGCAACACGCAGGGCGTGAAGCTCGTGGAGCTGCATTCCGGCGACGTGGTGCGTGACGTCGCGCGGGTGGTGCCGGACGAGGAAGGGGAAGTCGGAGCCGCCGAGGAGGAGCCGGTCGAGGCGACGGAGGAATAGCGAACGCTAACGGCGGGGCTGGTACCGCGAAGGGCGTCTGTGGCGCTTGGCGTTGGGGAACGCGAACTCCCTGGATGCCGCAGCTCCCAACGCCAGGCGCCAACGCGCCGTTCGCGGTACCAGCCCCGCTGTCGGCGGTTCGAAGGCGACGTTAGCCGTTAGGTCAACTGGCGCGCGGAGATCCAGGGGTGCAGAGTCCTAGTCCTGTGTCGACACTCGAGTTGGTCTCTCTCGCGGATCTCAAGTCCGCGGCCGCGGTGCTGCGTGGTGTCGTCGTGCGCACGCCACTCCTGCCGGCGCCGGAGCTCGGACCCGCGATCTGGCTCAAGCCCGAGACGCTGCAGCGCGGCGGCGCCTTCAAATTGCGCGGCGCCTATTACTTCATCTCGCGCCTCGATCCGAAGCAGCGCGCGCGCGGCGTGATCGCGCCGAGTTCCGGCAATCACGCGCAGGCGGTCGCGCTCGCGGCGCAGCTCTTCGGCGTGCCGGCCACGGTGGTGATGCCCACGACGGTGACGCCCGCGAAGCGCGCGGGCGCCGAGCGGTTCGGCGCGCGCGTGGTGCTCGCGGGCACGACCACGGCGCATCGCATGGAGCGCGCCAAGGAGTTGGTCGCGAGCGAGGGCGGCGTGCTCGTGCCGCCCTACGACGATGCGACGATCATCGCGGGGCAGGGCACGGCCGGCCTCGAGATCTGCGAGGATCTGCCCGACGTGGGCACGGTGATCGTGCCCGTCGGCGGCGGAGGACTGAGCGCCGGCGTCGCGGCCGCGGTGAAGCTGATGCGCCCGAACGCGCGCGTGATCGGCGTGGAGCCCGCGGGCGCGCCCAAGCTCACCCGCGCCCGCGCGGCCGGCGCACCCGTGGTGCTCGAGCAGCACGCACGGCCTGGCCGACGGCCTGCTCGCGACGGCGATCGGCACGATCCCGTTCGCGCACCACAGCGCGTACATCGACGACGTCGTGCTCGTGGACGATGCGTCGCTCCGCGGCGCGATGCGCTTCCTGCTCGACCGGATGAAGCTCGTGGTGGAGCCGAGCGGCGCGATCACCGTGGCGGCGCTCCGCGAAGGGCTCGTGCGCGCGGAGGGCCCGACGGTGGCCGTGCTGAGCGGCGGGAACATCGAGTGGGACGGCCTGCACACGATCCTCGGTCATGGATAAGTCGCGGATCCTGATCGCCGACGATGATGACCTGCTCGCCAGCACGCTCTCCTGGCTGCTGAAGGAGCAGGGCTACGACGTGGCGATCGTGCGCGGCGTGGTGGAGCGCGTGCTCGAGCAGGTGCGCGCGATGCATCCCGATCTGCTGCTGCTGGATGTGCCGTCGCCGGTGAGCGACGGCGCCGCCGTGCTCGAGGGACTCGCCGGCGATGCGCATTGGCGCGACGTGCCGGTGCTCGCGATGTCGTCGCAATCGGCGGAGGATGTCGCGCCGCAGATGCTCGCGCTCGGCGCGTCCGATGTGATCGCGAAACCGTTCCACGTGCGCGACCTGCTCACGCGCGTGCGCGTGCAGCTGCGCTCGCGGCGCGAGCTGCTGAACGCGCGCTCGGCGCTGCGCAGCACCGAGGAAGAATTGCAGCGCGCGCGCGGCGAGGCCGAGAGCCGGCGCAAGATGGTGGACATCCTGCACGAGGTGACGGGCGATTTCTCGAGCGAGGAGCTCTATCACATCCTCGTGCGGCGCGTCGCGCGCGCGCTCGACATCTCGCACTGCTCGCTGGTGCTCGCGAGGCCCGGCGATGCGGTGGGCGTGGTGGCCGCCGCGTACGAGACGCCGGGGCTGCGGCATCTCGAGATCCGCCTCGAGCGGTATCCGGAGATCCGCACCGCGCTCGAGTCGCGCGCGCCGGTGCTCATCGAGGACGTGGACGTGAGCCCCATCTACAGCCAGCTGCGCCACGAGTGGGCGGCGGCGGGAACGCTCGTGCCCTTCCGCTCCGTGATCGCGCTCCCCTTCCGGCTCGACGGCGAGCAGGCGGGCGTGATCTTCCTGCGCACCGTGCAGGGCGAGCCCGCGCTCGGCGCCGCGGATGTCGAATTCGCCGACACCGTGGTGGGCGCGGCCGTCGCGGCGATCCGGCGCGCGCAGGCGATCGAGAACACGCAGGCGGACAAGCAGCGGCTGGAGATCCTCGCGCGCACCGATCCGCTCACGCAGACGCACAACCGGCGCGCGCTCATGGAGCTGCTGAGCGCCGAATTGGAGCGCGCGCGCCGGTACGGACTGACTCTGTCGCTCTTGATGATCGACCTCGATCACTTCAAGCTGGTGAACGACACGTACGGGCATCCGATCGGCGACGAGGCGCTGCGCAGCACGGCGCGCGTGCTGCAGCGGGAGGCACGCACCGTGGACGTCGTGGCGCGGTTCGGCGGCGAGGAGTTCGTCGTCATGCTGCCGGAGACGGCGGAGGAGGGCGCGGTGGCGGTGGCGGAGCGCATCCGCATACGGATCTCGGAGCAAGCGATACTGCCCGGCGCGAGCTATGATAAGGCGCGGGTGACGGTGAGCATCGGGGTGGCCGCAGTGCCTTCGGCGCGCGTGAATTCGCCGGAGGATCTCCTGGCTCTCGCGGACGAGGCGCTGTATCGCGCCAAGGCCGAAGGGCGCAACCGGGTCTGCACGTGAGCGCACGCTGTCCTTCCTGCGGTACCGTGTATCCTGACGACGTGAAGTTCTGCGCCAAGGATGGCACGAAACTCCTGGTGTCGAGCACGCCGTCGCCGACGCCCGCGACGCCGCCGCTCGGCGTGACGCCCATCGGGACACCGGCGGTGATGCCGCCGCCCCCCGCGCCGCGCAGCCCGGCGCCACCGTTCGCCGGTGTCGCGCACCGTGGACTTCAGCAAGCTCACCGGGCAGCTGCTGGACAACCGGTATCAGGTCGTGAAGAAGGTGGGCGAAGGCGGCATGAGCTTCGTGTACCTCGCGCAGGACACGAACACCGGCGAGAAGGTGGCGATCAAGATCCTCTCGCCGGCGCTGATCAAGGACCCGACGGCCATGGCGCGCCTGCGCCGCGAGGCCGCGCTCGGCGGGAAGCTCGCGCATCCCAACGTGTGCCACATCATCCGCCTGGGCGAGACGACCGCGGGCTTCGTGTACATCGTGATGCCGTTCGTGCAGGGGGAATTGCTCTGCGACCGCACCGTGCGGATGGGCATATCTGCCGCTCGATGTGACGGCGGGTTTCGTGCGCGACATGTGCGCGGGGCTGCACGTGGCGCACGAGCTCGGGATCATCCATCGCGACTTGAAGCCCGAGAACATCATGATCGTCGCGCGCCCCGACGGATCGGAGCGCGCCGTGGTGATGGACTTCGGTCTCGCGAAGGAGCGCGCGATGAGCCCGGAGGTGCAGAAGCTCACCGCCACCGGGATCGTGCTCGGCACGCCGGAGTTCATGAGTCCCGAGCAGCTGCGCGGCAAGCAGCTGGACGCGCGCACCGACGTGTATTCGCTCGCGATCATGGTGTACGAGATGCTCACCGGGAAGCTGCCGTTCGAAGGGCGAACGCAGCAGGAGATCATGATCGCGCGGCTCAAGGGCGACCCGATCCCGATCCGCACCAAGCGCGCCGACCTGAATTTCCCGGCGGGCGTGGAGAAGGTGCTCGCGAAAGCGCTGGCGAGGGAAGCGGACGGCGCGATACTCGGGGACGCTCGAGTTCGGGGAGGCATTCTCCAAGGCCGCGGCGGGGGAGGAGTGCCGGAGGAAGGAGGGGGGATCATGAGTCGGTTCTTCAAGTAACTGCGAACTGCGTGAGTCGCGACCCGAACGCCGTGACTCGTACCCCGAACGCCGTGAGTTCCGAGTCGTGCGTCGTGGACCACAGACAGCGCGAGTCGCGCCCCGAGGGCCGTGCGTCGTGAGTCACGCACGGCGTTCGGGGCGCGACTCACGGCGGTTGGGGTGCCAGTCCCGCCTCATGGTCAGTACGACGCACGACTCGGTACTCACGGCGTTCGGGGTACGAGTCACGCCTTTCGGGGTGCGACGCACGCACTTCGTGAGTAGGGCGTTGCCGTCAGTGTGTGCGAGGTTGAAATTGAATCCATGAAGCGTCACCCTCCCTTCGAACCGCCTGAGTATCTGAACTGGCAGCCCGATGACGTGCTGTTGGGCGAGTATCGCGCCACGTTGGAGAAGGATCCCAAGCGCGCGGCGGTGATCCGGCGGCTCAGTCCGGTGCAGCTGTTGGACATGTACGCCGGGCTCGTGCGGAACCGGCTCGCGGACATCGGACTCAAGCGTCTCGTGCGCCAGGGTGTGATCTCCAAGGCGTGGCTCGGCACGGGAGAAGAAGCGGCGACGATCGGGCCCGTGCACGCGTTGCGGCGGCCGCGCACCGCCACCACGCCGGCGGCGCGCGAGTCGTGTGACGTGGTCGCACCCATGATCCGCAACGCGGGCGCCTGTCTCGAGATGGGGATGTCGGTGTCCGATATCCTCCGCGCGTACATGGGCACGATGGATGGCCCCGCGCGCGGACGCGACGGACACTACGGCGACATGGCCAATGGCGTGCTCTCACCGATCAGCCACGTGGGCGACGTGGTGCCCGTGGTCGCCGGCATCGCGATGAGTTTCGTAGTCGCGAGGCACGGACCGCGTGGCGATGACGTGGATCGGCGATGGCAGCGTGAAGGCGGGCGTCGCGCACGAGGGGCTCAATTTCGCGGCGGTGCGCAAGCTCCCGGTGATCTTCATCATCCAGAACAATCAGGTGGCCCTCGGCACGCGGCTCGATCAGCACCACCTCGCGGCGAAGGGCGAGAAGTTCGCGCAGTGGCCGAAAGCGTACGGCATGTGGGGCGGCGTGTTCGACGGCAACAATGTGCTCGACGCTTACGCGCTCACGGCGCTCGCGGTGGATCGGTGCCGTCGCGGCGACGGACCCGCGCTGTTGGTCGCCGAGACGTTCCGCATGGGCGGTCACGCGACGCACGATGAGGCGGAGGCGCGCGAGACGTTCGATGCGTCGCTCTTCGAGTATTGGGGGCAAGCGCGATCCGGTCGCGATGTTCGAGGAGCATCTCATGCGCACGGGGATCAGCCGCGAGCGATTGGCCGAGGCGGAGCGGTCGGTGGAGGCGGAGGTGGACGCGGCCGAACAGGAGGCGATGACGAGCCGCGCCGAACACATGCCGGCAGGACCGAGCGCGCTGAGCGGGGTATACGCTTCATGAAACTGCAGGGGCGTGAGTGGCGAATGATGATCGTGAGTGGGGCGCTCGTTCTTGGCTCAGTGTGCTCGGCACAGACCTCGGCGGCGACCACGCGCGCGTATGCGCTTGTCGCGCGCGGCGACACGATGCTGTTTGGCCGGGCGGCTCTTCGGGGCGGATTCAGCCTACTACGCGGCGGCGCGACTTGCGCCACACGACGGCGCCGTGCGCATGGCGCTGGGCCGCTACATGTTCGGGCGCGGCGGCTGGCGCGTGGCGGCGGTGGCCATGGAGGAAGCGCGTCACTTCGGCGAGGATCCGGCGATCGTCGCCGTAGACATCGCGCCCGTGTACTCGATGCTCGGCATTGCCGACTCGCTGCACAAACGCCCGGATGACTGGGCGGCGCTGGCCGCACTCCCGAGCGCGGCGGTGCCCCTGGGCGAGCGGCTGCGCGCCGACTATCTGCACACGTCGCCGCCCGACATGCTGGGGCCCGATTCGTCGATCGTGATGTACACCGTGAGCGACAGTCACCTACTGGGGCGCGTGAAGCTCGCGATCGGCAACGACACTGTGTTCGCCGTGATCGACGCGCGCGTGCATGGGCTCGTGCTCGATACGACGTGGATGCGACGCGATTCCGTCGGTGAAACGGTTCGGGCCCAAAGGATCACGCGATCCCGCGCAGGTGTACGGCGTCATTTCTCGCGTGAAGATGGGCGACGTCACTTTCGTCAATGCGCCCGCGCGGTTCCAGGGATTCAAGACGCCGGGGAACGCGCTGATCGGGCTCGACGTGTTCGGCGCACTCGCGGCGACGTTCGATCCGCGCGTGGGCTATCTGATGGTGAGGAAGGGCGGCCGAGTGGGAAGCACGCTCCCGGGTTGGCGGATCCCGTCATTCTCCGGCAAGAACGGCGTGATGGTCGTGAAGGGCGACACGATGTTCCCCGTGGGACATCCGGACGTGCAGCAGTATTTTCGCACGGGGAAATGGACGTTTGATGCGAGGCATGGGGCGGTCGTGATCGATTCGGTGGGGGTGAGCGGCGCCGTAACTAGCAGCGGACTGTTGGACTGTTGGCTGTTGCCTACTACGACAAAGGGCTCCCGGAATCCGGGAGCCCTTCGCATTCGCATGCGAAGTCGACAGTCCGACGTCTCGCGCTGTAGTTATCCCCCGACAGTGAACGTCTTCGTCGCGAGCACCGCGCCCGTGGCATCCAGCACCGTCACCTTCCACTCGCCGGTCCAGTCGGCGGGGATGGTCTTGCGGCTGTACGTGCGCCATGGCGAGCCGCCGACATTCAGCGTCACGGTGTCGGTGTGCGGGCCGTGGCTCCAGACGTGCATGATCTTGCTTCCCGATGCGCCGCTGACGTTGCTCAGCGCGACGAGCATGCCGACACTCGCTGGAAACGTCGAGCCGGTGTCGGTAACTGCGCGGTTCTCGAGCGTCTTGCCGACCACGACGTCGGCCATGATGGTCGGGGCCGGCGCTGAGGCTGGCGCTTGCACGGCCGCCATGAGTGCCACGACGCCGATGAGGGCCAGCAACTTGCCTGTGCGCATGAGATGCATCTCCGAAGAGGTTCTGGAGGCAGTCTAACGTCTGGGTCTAGCGTCTCAGTCTGCAGTTCAGCTCCCAAGCCCGTGCAAATACGCATAGACCGCGGCGATCTCGGGATCGGTAAAATTGCGAGAACTGCTCCTTCGCCACCTCCGACATGTCGGGAGCTTCGGATTCCCCGGTGCGACGCCGGTGCGCATCAACGTCGTGAACTGCTCCGGCGAGAACCCCTTCACGATGCGGAGGTCCGGCGTCGGCATGAATCCATCGCCCCGCAGCTGCGCGCCATGGCACTCGGTGCAGGTGGTCTGGACGAGGTACCGGCCGCGCTCGGCCAACGAATCGGCGGCGGCGGGCAGCGGCCGCCACCCCGAGATGATCTGCGGCTGCGTCTTGAATTTTCCCAGCGACGACGCCGAAGCGCCCGAGCGGCCCCATCGCGAGGCCCGGCTCAATCCATCGACCGCCGGCACGCTGCGCACGTACGCCAGGATGTGCACGAGATCGGCATCGGTCAGGAACTGGAACGTGGCGGCCGGCATCGCGAACACGCCGCGTCCGCCGGGGCGCATGCCGTGGCGGATGATCTGCGACAGCTGGGCGTCGTTATACCGCTTGACGCTGTGCGTGAGGTTCGGCGCGATGAGCGTCGCGACGCCCTTCTGCTCGAAGAAGAGCGAGCCCTGGAGCTTGCGTGTCGTGGCACCCTTCGCAACCGCGGATGACGCACAAGCCGATGCCCCTCGGCGATCGACACCGAGTCTGTGGGCAGCACCAGAGCCGACGGCCGCGCGGCTCGGGCCACACTTTGTTGATCTTCTTTTCTGAGACTAGGTAGATCGCTGCGTACGCGAGGATCGCGAGCATGACCAGACTCGTCGCCCCGATGCGAAGCCACTTCCACACACGCCTCATTTCTTACCCTTCGAATCGGAGTCGCTGTCGAGCATGCCGCCCTTCGCGACCATCTGGGCCGCGAGCACGGTGCGGATCACCTGCGTGATGTCGTTCGCGGTCGTCTCCGGCGCGCCCTTCTCGTCGCCGCTCGAGAAGGTGATGAATTTCGCATCGCTCAGCGCCGCGGCGATCGCGGGCATGATGGTCGGGATCATCTCGATCTGGCGGTAGCGGAAATACGCTTCGCCGCCGGCCTGGATCGCCTGGTTCACCCGCTGGATGCTCTCAGCCGTCGCCTCGGCAACCTTCCTGATCTTGATCGCGTCGGCGTCGGCGCTGGCCTCCGCCTCGAGGCGTACCTTGGCCGCGTCGGCCTTGGCCTGCGCGATCTGTGTGGCGTCCAGCTCGGCTTCACGCTGCAGACCCGAGGCTTGCTGTCTCTTGGCCTCCGCCTCGGCGATGAGCGCGGCGTTGCTGGCCTTGGTCTGCTCGAGTTCGCGCTGCTTGTCGCTGATGGCGCGCTCGGCGTCGAGCTGCGCTTCTTTCGCGCGGCGCGACTGCATGGCGGCCACGATCTCGGCATTCGCACTCGCTTCGGCGGCCGACTGCCGGCGCCGTGCCTCGGCGACCTCCGACTGCACGATCTTGATGTTCAGCGAATTGAAGATGAGTCCGAGGTCCGTGAGTTCGCGCGAGCATGCCTTGCGGATGATCACCGCGAGCGGATCGTCGTCGTCCTCGATCGAAGCGCCACCCGCATCGGTATGCAGCACCGGCGCGGGCGGCGGCGCGACACGCACGGGCGCACTGCCGGCGGGGCCGGGGAGCAACGCGCGCGATGCGCTCGGCGTGGCCTTGGCCGAGAACAATTGGTCGTGCGAGAGCAGGTTGATCGCGCGCCGGCCCGAGCTGGAGAGCAGATCGGTGAGCGTGCTCACCTGGTCGGCCTCGCGCTTGGAGAAGAAGCGATTGGCGGCGGTCTTGATCAACGTATCCGTGTCGCCCACGGAGACGATCGCGCTCGCGAGCACGCGCACCTTGATCGGGCGCGGCGTGCCGTTCTCGTCGATGTCGGAGGTCTGGTCGGTGATGTCGAGGTCGACGTTGATGACCTTGCTCGAGATCGTGGTGCCGGTGGTGAAGAGGGGGATCTCCTTGGATTTCCCGGGACCGCGATAGATGATCGTGCCGCCGCCAAGCCAGCTGACGAGGCGGATCTCACCGGCGTCCACATCGCGCAGGAACTTCGACACGATGAGGGGCACGGCCACGAGCACGAAGACGAGGACGCCGGCGATGATCACGCCGCTCGACATGAGCGAATCCATACAGAGAGCTCCCGGAGAGTGAGACGGCTAAACGAGTGACACGGTGCAGCGATTCCGCGCGGCGTCCACCTGTTCGATGCGCACGCGCGTTCCGGCCGGCACGCGGGTGTTGAGCGCGAGATCGGTCTTCTGGAGTGTGCCGAGGATCTGCACGAGCTGGCCATCGACCTCGATGGCGACGAGACCTTGGCCGTTCTTGTCGAAATTGCTCGCGACAGTGGCCTCGCTGCCGAGCGCGCTCTCGAGCGTGAGGGCGGGCGCGGACTCGAAGCGGAGCGCCTGATTCCAGAGGGGCGCGACGATCAGGCGTTCGAAGATGATGCCCGCCGACGACCGCGGCGACGAGGAGCAACGTGCCGCTGAAATACCGGTGCGCGAACACGCCGCTCGTGCCGATCCCGAGACAGAGCGCGAACAGGATGCGCGGCGAGACGAGCGCCGAGAGCGACTTGGACGCGGATTCCTTGATGGACGGATGGTGCGCGCCGCCGTGGGCATGCCCATGGGTCGCGTGCCCGTGGCCGGCGTGACCGCCGTGGCTCGCGTGCCCGCGGGCGCCGTGCCGCGCGCCACCCACGAAGGCCATGGCCGCGAGGCCAAGTCCGCCGAGGACGAGGAGTAACATGTAGGGATCCATGCCCGGGATACGCTATGGCGCGAACGGCGACGGCGGAAGGGCGGACTGTTGGCTGTCGGCTGTCGCCGGCGAACGACTCGATCGCCAGGCTTGCGACAGCCAACAGCCGACAGTCCGCCCTTAGTCTCTTCAAGCGTCTCAGTCTGAAGTTGGTTAGATTTATGCTTCTGCAACACAATTATTAAGCTCGTACCAGAGACCCCCAAAAATGCGAATGCTCGTCCTTGGGGCCGGCCTTCAGGGTTCGGCCTGTGCCTATGATCTGCTCCAGAATCCCAATGTGAAGGAGGTGCGGCTCGCGGACCTGCACATCACGCATCTGCCGGAATTCCTCGCGCCGTATTCGGGGAAGCGGCTCATCCCGACGCCGCTCGACGTGCGCGACCGCGAAGCGGTGCTCGCGCTGATGAAAGAATCGGACGCGGTGATGAGCGCCATCCCGTACTATTTCAATCTCGATCTCGCGAAGCTCGCGGTGGAAGCGGGCACGAACTTCTGCGACCTGGGCGGCAACACCGAGATCGTCTTCCAGCAGAAGCAGCTGAGCGAGAAGGCGGCGGCGAAGGGGAAGACGATCATCCCCGACTGCGGCCTGGCGCCCGGCATGGTGAACATCCTGGCGCAGCACGGCATCAGCAAGCTCGACAGCGTGAAGAGCGTGAAGATCTTCGTGGGCGGACTGCCGCAGCATCCGGAGCCGCCGCTCAACTATCAGATCGTGTATTCGCTGGAGGGCGTGCTCGATTATTACACGACGCTCTCGTGGGTCGTGCGCGACGGCAAGCGGACGCAGGTGAAGGCGCTCAGCGAGCGCGAGCCGGTGGAGTTCCCGAATCCGGTGGGGATGCTCGAAGCGTTCCACACCGCGGGCGGACTGTCCACCATGGCGTGGCGCTACGAGGGGAAGATCCCGAGCATGGAATACAAGACGCTCCGGTACCCCGGGCACGCGCACATCATGGAAGCGATCCGTGAGCTGGGCCTGCTCGACCTCGCGCCGGTGGATGTGAAGGGCACAAAGGTGATCCCGCGCGACGTGACCGTCGCGACGATGGGTCCCAGGCTCACCAAGCCGACAGGGCGCGATCTCGTGGCGCTGCGCGTGGTGGTGGACGGCGTGAAGGCCGGCAAGCCCGCGAAGGTAGGCTGGGAATTGATCGCGTACTACGACGAGGCTCGCGGCATCTCCGCGATGATGCAGACGACGGGCTATTCACTCTCGATCACGGGGCAGATGCAGGCGCGAGGCGAGATCAAGCCGGCCGGTGTGCATACGCCGGACGAGTGCGTGCCGGCGGACGCGTACATCGCGGCGCTGGATAAGCGGGGGGTGCACATCAAGGAGATGAAGTTCTAACTGCAGGCTGTCGGCTGTTGGCTGTCGGGCTGCAGGGACAGTAGGGGCCTCCAGAGTTACTTCGGGGGCCCTTCTTGCTTCCTTTAGAGGGGAGCGGCAAGCTCCTCGCGACCCAACTCAATCGGAGATCTTCATGACGGGGCCATCCGGGCTGCAGTTCGACAAGGTGGAAGGCGGCGGTTCGATGACGTGCGTCATGTGCAAGTCGAGCATTACTGACGCCTACTTTCAATTGAACGGCAGACCGATCTGCGCTTCGTGCAAGGCGAAAGCCGACGCGCAGATCGCCGATATCAAAGCGCGAGGCACCAGCCCGGGCGCGATGTCTAAGGCGGTGGTCTACGGAATCGGTGCGGCGATCGCCGGTGCGATCGTCTATTTCGCGGTAGCTGCGTATGCGCATCTCGAGATCGGGATCATCGCCGTCGCGATCGGATACATGGTCGGTTCGGCGATGCGCAAAGCGACGGGGGGTGTCGGCGGCCGTCGCTACCAGATCATCGCCGTCGTGCTGACGTACCTCTCGGTCGCGGGGGCGTACGCCGCGCTCGGAATGCACGAGGTCGCCGCCAATTCGCAACTCACTTCGGCCATGATCACCCAAGTTGCTCGTGATCTCGCCGGCGCTTCCGCTCATTGTGGTGTTCAAATCGGGTGCGGGCGGCATCCTCACCGCGATCATCATCGGCGTCGGACTCATGCAGGCGTGGCGAATGACGGCGGGCGCCGTATTCAAGATCAGCGGGCCGTACAAGATCGGGGCGGCGCCGCGCGCCGCGACAACGTAGCCGGTGCCGACACTCGATCCGCTGAGCGCCACGCGCTGTGCGAACTGTGGGACGGAGCTTCCGCCGCATGCCCTGAGCTGCGGCGTGTGCGGCACGCTCGTGTACGCGGCCAAGCTGAAGGAGCTTGCGCGGCCACCGCCGAGCGCGCCACCGCGGCGGGTGACCTTGGCGCCGCGCGCGCTGCGTGGGAGAATGCCCTGCGCTGGCTGCCGCAGGGCTCGACAGCAGTACGCCGCGATCCAGCAGCACGTGGCGGACCTCACCGACGCAGGCGCGGCGCCGCCGGCACGCAGCGGCGCCACAGGACACGCGACCATGGTGGAAGCGCGGCGCGGCCGGACTCGTCGCGATCGTCGTGCTGGCGCTGAGCAAGCTGAAATTCCTCCTGCTCGGCCTCACGAAGATCGGCACGCTGGTGTCGATGTTCGCGTTCTTCGGATTGTACTGGAGCCATCTACGGCTGGCCGCTCGCGCTCGGGCTTCTGCTCTCGATCTACATCCACGAAATGGGCCACGTCGCCGAGATCCGCAAAGAGGGCATC
Source organism: uncultured Gemmatimonadaceae bacterium (assembly GCA_963732065.1). Taxonomy (GTDB): domain Bacteria; phylum Gemmatimonadota; class Gemmatimonadetes; order Gemmatimonadales; family Gemmatimonadaceae; genus DATKOH01. The sequence continues at coordinate 116,179 of CAVSYH010000018.1, forward strand.
GATGCGGGGGCGCCACTGTTCGTGCCGGGGCTTGGCGCGTTCATCATGCTGAGGACACACATCACCGATCCCAAGGTCGACGCACGGATCGGACTCGCCGGACCGGTGTGGGGCCTTGGAGCGGCACTCGCGGCGTACGCCGTGTTTCTCTACACGGGCATTCCGGTCTGGGGCGCGATCGCGCAACTGGGCGGTTGGATCAATCTCTTCAATCTCATCCCGATCTGGCAGCTCGACGGGTCGCGAGGATTCCATGCGCTCGTGACGTGGCAGCGATGGGTCGTGGTGGCCGCGCTCGGGGTCGCGTGGTACTCCACGAATCTGCCGATGGTGGCGATCATCGGCGTGGTGGCCATCTACAAGGCGTTCCAGCGGCCGCTCGCGACCGAGCCGGACCATCGGAAGCGCTCGGCACGTTCGTGATACTCATTGGCGCGTTGAGCTGGTTGGCGGCGATCAGGCTGCCGCACCAATAGGCCATCGATCGTGGTAAGAACGAAGGGCTCCCGATCCTCGGGAGCCCTTGTCGCATCTAGGACGCACGACGCACGCACTCCGTGGTACTAGATCTATTCGCGCACGAACGAAGCCAGTGTAGCGCCCATCGCGTCGATCGTCGCCTTCGCAGTTCCCGCGGTCCCAGCCATTGTAGATGAACGCGAACGCCAGCAGTTCGCCGTCCTGCGCGGTGACGTAGCCGCCGAGGGAGATCACGGTGTTGGTGGTGCCCGTCTTGGCGTGCAGGTTGCCTTGCGCCGGCGTTTCGCGCATGCGGTGCGCGAGGAGTTCCGTTTCGCCGGCCACGGGCAGCGATGCGTGGAAGGCGTCGCTCCACTGGGTGCGGTGCGAGAAGGCGAGCAGCTGCACGAGTGAGCGCGGCGTCACGCGATCGAGCGTGCTGAGGCCGCTGCCATCGGTCGCGATCACGGCGGCGGAATCGACGCCGACCTTGCCCACGAGGAATCGCTGCAGCAGCGCGTTGCCCGATTCCGCGGAGCCGATGGAATCCGGCGCGGCGTTGCGCGCGGCGTCGCGGAAGATGAGTTCGGCGAAGTGATTGATGCTCTCGCGATTCATCACGGAGAGCATCGCGCCGAGCGGCGGCGACGGCAGGTCGCCGACCTTGGTGCCGTGCACGGGGGCGGTGGCGAACTGCGTGGGGCCGTCGAATTTGATGCCGCGGTCGCGCGAGCGCGCGGCGGAAAGCGCCGGCGGTGAAGGCGGTGGGGTCGGCGGCGACGAGCTCATAGCGGCGCTCGCCGGCGCGCGTGCCGATCCAGCCGTGCACTTCGATGGCGCCGCCCTTGGTGGTCCACGCGCCGACGCGCGAGCCGCGGCTGTCGATGGTCTTCACGGTCACGCTGAGCGGCAATGTCGCTCGCGGGCTCGAGGAAGACGTCGGCTTTGCCGCCCACTTTGCCGGGGCGGACCACCACCTGCATCACGTTCTCGTTGAGCGAGAGCGCGGAAACGGGCGCGGCGTACGCCGCGCTGAGATAGCGCCGCCTCCAGCCCTCGGGGATGCGCTGCGGATCGAAGGCGCTCGCGTCGGCAATGAGATGGCCGGAGACGCGCTTGATCCCCGCGTCGGAGACGAATTGTGCGAGGCGCTGCATGGGCGCGTTGGGGCCGCCCTCTACGAAGCGCGGGGAGAGTGCCGGATCGCCATCGCCGCGCAGGACGAGATCGCCGTGCAGCGTGCCGTCGGGGGCGATGTCGCCGGTGCGCAGGACCTCGGTGCGGAATTGGTGCCCGGGCCCGAACTGATCGAGCGCGAGCGCGCTGGTGAAGAGCTTCATGTTCGACGCCGGCTGGAGCGCGGTGTCGGCATTGAGCGAGAAGAGCGTGTCGCCGCGCGAGAGCGAGATGACCATGACGCCCCAGCGTCCGCCGCGCTGCGCGTGATCGAGCAGGGACGCGATGTCGGTGCTCAGCGCGCCGGCGCTCGTGGGCGTGAAGAAGAGGACCGGCGCGGGCGCGGGGGGCTTTGCGCTTTTTCTTGTGGCGCGTGGTGGGCGTGCCGTCGACCACCTTCGTGTTCTTGAGGCCTTCGACGGCGCTGTCGGTGGACGCGCTCAGGCTTGCCGGCGCGAAGATGCAGATCGCGGCGGTGAAGGCGAAGAGGGTGGTCAGTTGGCGGCGGGCGTGGTGCATGCTTTTGGGACTGCTGGAGGTTGTGGCCGTACAAGGACTTACGAGTGGGGCTCGAAGGTCACGGGGAAAGATAATCGGCGTGCAGCGGACGGCGGCTCTCGGGTATGTGGTTAATACCGCTGCCAGGTCGGGAAGGCTGCAGTCGAGAGGCAAACAGTGCACGAGTGACTGCGAGTCACAGTCTATCAGTCATCAGATCACAGAAAACTGTCGCGGCGGCTGACTAAGAGTTTGATGATGATGTTCTTGCGATACAAGAGCGTAAGCAGTCCCATGAACAGCATCACCCAGCAGATCGCGAAGGCGAGACTCGCGTCTTTGGGCTCGAGCCAGGTCGCGAAGGCGCCGTTGTAGATCGCGGTCTCGAGTGGGACGAGGCCGGCGCTCGTGGGGACTTTGATCAAGGTATACAGCAAACGCCCGAGGAATCCGCTCGCGACGAAGGCGAACAGCGGATTCGTGCCGTAGATGATCCACGGCTTGGTCCACCACGTGATCTTGTGCACGTCGATGAGCCACATGCACGCCGCGATCGAAACGGCGGCCATGCCGGCGGTGAAGATCACGTAGCTGCTCGTCCAGATGTTCTTCGCGATCGGGAAACTCCAGTGCCACATGAGTCCCGTCATCATGCCGAGCGCGCCGGCGGTGAACATCGCGTTGAGCTTCTCGGCGATGCGGCCGGTCGCTCGCGATCCAGCGGCCGGTGAGATCGCCGAGGATCACGGTGCCGATCGCGGGAACGGTGCTCAGGAGACCTTCGGGATCCCACGTGTGCGAGCCGACCCACATGTGATCGGGGGTGAGGATCGTGCGGTCGAGCCATGCGGCGAGCGAGCCGTCGGGCACGCCGAGCATGAGCGCGCCGATCCCGTGGCCGGGGACGGGAATGAGCGTCATCGCGAACCAATAGCCGAAGAGCAGCGTGGCGAGGATCACGACCTGTTGCTTGACCGTGGTGCGCAGGGTGAGCAGCGCGCCGAAGGTGTAGCAGAGCGCGATGCGTTGCAGCACGCCGGTGAGACGCCAATGCGCGACGTCGAGATGCGGCGTGCGCGAATCGAACACCCAGCCGCCGGGTAGGGTGAGGTAGAACTGGTGATAGGGGAAGCCGGTCATCAGCAGGCCGACCAGCAGAATGAGTCCGCCGCGCCGGAGGATCTGTTTCATCAATTCGCGATCGCTGGCGCCGCGCGCGCGCCGCGCCGTCGAACGAGAGATGGGTGGTGATGCCGACGATGAAGAGGAAGAAGGGGAAGATGAGATCGGTGGGAGTCCAGCCGAACCATTCCGCGTGCTCGAGCGGAGGATAGATCGCGGCCCAGTGCCGGGATCGTTCACGAGGAGCATGCCGGCGACGGTGAGGCCGCGGAAGACATCGAGTGCGGCGAGGCGCTGTTTTGGCTCGGTGGTCATGGACTAACATCTAGTGTCAACTGCACATCATCACCAGGGTGCATACGAACCTGCAGTCAACAGTAAACAGTCACGAGTGACTGCCAGTCGACAGTCAACAGTTCACAGGTCACAGAAATCTGTTCGGCGGTACGCAGTTATCGCGGTGCTGATTCGGCTCCCGGGAGCGGGCGCGTGAGTGGGGATGTTTTCTGTGAGCTGTTGACTGTTGACTGTCGACTGGCAGTTACTCGTGACTGTTTTCTGTTACTGCGCGCGTAAGCGCCCTGGTGATGATGTGTAGTTAACACCACCCCTAGGCAGACCCGCGAGTAGATGACATGATACTAGTAAATCCACCCCTCGGAGCCCGAACCATGGCCGGGACAAATGGGATCATGAAAGAAGGCATCATCGCCGGCTTCATCGGCGCGATGACCGTGGCCGTCTGGTTCCTGATCGTCGATATCATCGCCGCCCATCCCTTCTACACCCCCAATATCCTCGGCGCCGGCCTCGCCAGCATCCTGGGCGGTGCGGCGCTGCCGGGGATGTTCTGGAACGTCGCGGTCTATACGGTGTTCCACTTCGCGGCCTTCATGGCGGCGGGCGTTCTGCTCGCGTGGATCTTCCATCGTGCCGAGACGGAGCCCAGCGTGCTCGTGATCTTCGTGCTGCTCTTCATCATCTTCGAACTCGGATCGGTAGGGCTCGTCGCGCTGCTCGCCGAGGCCGGAATGAGATCGCTCGCGTGGTATCAGATCGCCGCGGGGAACGTGCTCGCGTCGGTCGCGATGGGTTGGTATCTGTGGAAAGCGCATCCGGCGCTGCGGTCGGAATTGGAGAACGCGATCGAGGGAGGAGGATAATGGTGCGTCGTGACATTGGACATCGGGCATTGGCATGGCTGCACTCGTATTCACGGCGAGTCTCGCGTTGCACGCGCAGGCCGCCGATACATCCCGGCCGTCGGATCTGCGAAAAGGGACCGTATGGCAGCATCGGGCCCGCCTACGCGTTCGGCGCCCACCAAGGCGACGGTGAACGGGTCGTCGATCTCCGACACGCAGACCGGCATCAGCATCTACTTGGGGGCGGGTGTCGCACTCAACCCGCACTCTCCGGCTGGGCGGGGAGTGGGATCACGTGTTCGTCACGAATCTATTCAGCGCCGAGGTCGGTGACGGACAGAACGGGGGCATTGATTTCCTGTCGGCCGCCGTCACGTACTATCCGAGTCTCACCAACGAGTTCTGGGTCAAGGGGAATCTCGGGTGGAGCAAGCTCCAGGTGACGGGCTCCTTCACCGGCGCATCGACCGAGTCAGGGTTCGCCGGCGGGATCGGGGCCGGATACGACTTCCGGCTCGGCCACTCGAATTACGTGCTCGTCCCGTTCGCGAACTATTTCGCCCAGTTCTCGGCGTCGGGGCTCAACGGGTACCTGCAGAACCAGGGCAACGGCAAGGTCTCCATGTTCCAGATCGGCGTCGGGTTCGGCTACCACCACTGAGCCGGCGCCGCGCGTACGCTACGGCGGTCCGATGCGGAGGTGCGAGCGTCGCGATGTAGACCTCGCGCAGGAAGCAGAGCAGCGCGCTGAAGAGCGCGACCATGCTCAGGATGAAGAGCACGCTCACGACGTTCGCGACGCCGGCCGAGAGCGACGAGCCGATGAAGAGCGTCGCGACGAGCGCGCAGATGCAGAGCGCGCAGAGGGTGTCGAGGCTGATCGCCCAGTTGATGAGCCGCGCGCGCTCGGAAAGATGCCGCAGCTCTGCGTGCAGCTCCGGCGCCGAGCCGCCCGGCGCCGCGCGTTCCCGGTCTTCCAGCTTCCGCGCGCGGTCGATGATCCGCGAGAGCCGGTTCGTGAGCACGCCGAGCAGCGCCGCGACGCCCGAGAGCAGGAAGACGGGAGCGACCGCGAGCTGGATGACGTGAGCGATCTCGTTGATCGGCGCCGATGTCTGCATGGTCAGTCTCCCCCCTCCGACGATGCCCACTGGAAGAAGCGCACGCTCGCGAACGCGAAGAAGATCATCCCGCCGGGGATCCACATCAACAGTCCGCCATAGCGCTGGTCCTCGATCGGCGTGATCCCCCAGATCCGCGGCGCGCTCGCGTACGCGGGATAGAGCGAGCTGTCGGCGTAGGTGAGCACGATCGCGAGCACCGACATGGGGAGCGCCATCGTGATCGCGTACAACATTCTGCTGAGGATACGAGAGACGCGGCAGCTCGGGCATCGTGCTCATGAGCGGCCACCACATGATCGTCGCGGAGACGAGGAAGCAGAGATGCTGCACGATGTGCACCGGATGTTCCGCCATCGCGAGATTGTAGAGCGGCGGCAGGTGCCACACGACCAGCGTGATGTTGAAGATCGCGAACGCCGCCACGGGCCGCGTGACCCAGCGGGCCAGCGCGAACACGCGCGGGACTTGGAGGGCGGGACGCAGCATCCAGCCGGGCGTGCCGGCGATGAGCAGCGGCGGCACGAGCATGGTGAGCACCAGATGCTGCGCCATGTGCACCGTGAACAGGTACCCATCGCTCAAGTCGTGGAACGGACCGTTGAGCGTGAAGAACAGCACGGCCAGTCCGCTCGTGAACGCGGCGCGCTGCGCAGTGGTGGGGCCGCCGGCCGGGCCCTTGCGCGCGCGCCATACATAGAGCGCCGCGAGCGCCGCGATGCCGATGACGGTCGACGGGTGGATGCTGAAGCCCAGCCCGAGCGACGTGAGCGGATGGAGCGCCAGCAGTGTCGCGAACATCACGCCTCCCGCGGGCGCAGGGGCCGACTCACCCCACGTGGATCGACGAGATGCCCGAAGAGGAAGAGCAGCGCGATCATGATGAGCACCGCGATCGTGAGCGGGCCGACGAAGAGCGCGCGGAAGAGCTTCTTGTCGTACTTGAGGTGCATGTAGAACGCGACGACGATCGCGAACTTGATCGCGCCGAGGATCAGGATGGTCGGCACGAAATAGCGCGTCGCGACGAACGCCGGGATGTAGTAGACCCACACCTCGAACACGGTCATCACGAACAGGATGAGCGCGATCCACTTGTACGTCTCCCACCCGACGTGGGTCTGATCGTGCGAGTCGACCTTGGATTCGTCGTGCATCGGAAGCCTCTACTTGATCAGGTAGACGAGCGCGAAGATCGCGATCCAGACCACGTCCACGAAGTGCCAGTACAGCGCGCAGATGTCGACGTTGATCGCATCGCGCGGCCCGAGCCCGCGCTTGATGTCGATGAAGAGCATGGTGACGAGCCAGAGCACGCCCGCCGCGACGTGCGCGCCGTGGAAGCCGGTGAGCACGAAGAATGTCGAGCCGAACAGGTTGGTCGTGATCGTGAGTCCCTCGTGCACGAACGACGTGAACTCGTACGCCTGGCAGCCGAGGAACGTCGCGCCGGCGAGCGCCGTGGCGAGCAGCCAGATCTTGGAATACTTGCGGTCGCCGCGCACGACGGCCGAATGCGCCAGCACCATGAACAGCGACGACATGAGCAGCACGAACGTGCTCGCCGACGTGACGGGGATGTTCAGGATCGGCTTCATCACCTGCCCGGTGGCGGGATTGGTCCACGCCTCGTGCGGGAAGGGGCCGACCACCGAGCGTCCCTTGTAGATGAGATAGGTGGAGATCAGCGACGCGAAGAAGAAGCACTCCGAGCCGATGAACGCCCAGATCGCGATCTTGTTGCTGTTGAGCCCGGTGCTGGTGTAGTGCCCGCCAGCGTGGGCGTCGGCAGTTGCGGCGTTGGCCACGAGTGTCTCTCTCTAGTGGTGTTCGGGTTCCAGCGGCGTGAGCAGCCAGTTGTACAGCGAGCCGACGAAGATCGTCGCGCCGAGCAGCATGAGCCCCATGTGCTTGTGCGAGATCACGCCGGTGAACAGGACGCCGAGTCCCATCGCCGCGATGAGCGGCTTGATCGTGGCCGTTGGCATCGGGATGTGCAGCTCGGCGGCGGTCTTGATCTCCTGCGGCACCGATGGCGCCGGATACGTCTCCGGACCGGGGCCCGGGTCGCCGTGCCAGTTCGGTGTGCGCGACGTGACGTTCGGCAGCGTGGCGAAGTTGTAGTCGGGCGGCGGCGACGGGATGCTCCACTCGAGCGTGGCGCCGCCCCATGGATCGTTGCCCGCGATCTTGCCGCGCTTCATGCTGCTGAACCAGTTGTAGCACGAAGAGCAGCACGCCGAACGCGATGATGTACGAGCCGATGGTCGCCATCTTGTTCTGGCTGTCCCAGCCCTGGTTCGCATCGTACGTCCACGTGCGGCGCGGCATGCCGTTCAGCCCCAGGAAGTGCATGGGGAAGAACGTGAGGTTCATGCCGATGAACGTCACCCAGAACTGGATGTTGCCGAGCTTCTCGCTCATGATGCGGCCGGTCATCTTCGGGTAGTAGAAATACATTCCCGCGAAGAGCCCCATCATCGAGCCGCCGAAGAGCACGTAGTGGAAGTGCGCGACGATGAAATAGCTGTCGGTCTGCTGCAGGTCGCTCGGCGGCGACGAGTGCATGACGCCGGAGATGCCGCCGATCGTGAAGAGCGCGACGAGCGCGATGCCGAACTTCATCGCGGTGGTGAAGCGCAGCGTGCCGCCCCAGAGCGTGCCCAGCCAGTTGAAGATCTTCACGCCCGTCGGGATGCCGATGAGCATGGTCATCACCGAGAACATCGAGTCAGCCACCGGACCCATGCCCACGGCGAACATATGGTGCGCCCACACGCCGAAGCCGAGGAAGGCGATGAGCATGCCCGAGTAGACCATCACGGAATAGCCGAAGATCGGCTTCCGAGAGAACACGGGCAGCACTTCGGACACGAGGCCGAACGCGGGCAGGATCAGGATGTACACCTCGGGATGCCCGAACAGCCAGAACAGATGCTGCCAGAGCAGCGGATCGGCGCCGTTCGCGATCGTGTAGAAATTCGTGCCGTAGAAGCGGTCGAACATCAGGAACGTGACCGCGACGGTGATGATCGGGAACGACAGCACGATCAGGAACTGCGTGACGAAGCTCATCCACGTGAAGATCGGCATGCGCATGAACGACATGCCGGGCGCGCGCAGATTGATGATCGTGGTGATGAAGTTGAATCCGGCCGCGAGCGATGAGAGGCCGAGGATCTGCAAGCCGAGCACCCAGAAATCGATGTTGAGCCCCGGGTTGTACGCCTTCGTGGTGAGCGGCGCGTAGCCGAACCATCCGGCGTCGGGCGCGGCGTGCAGCAGCCACGAGACGTTCATGAACACGCCGCCGAGCAGGAACACCCAGTAGCTGAACGCATTCAGGCGCGGGAACGCGACGTCGCGCGCGCCGATCTGCAGCGGGATCAGGAAATTGAAGAACGCCGCCGAGAAGGGCATGATCACCAGGAACACCATGGTGGTGCCGTGCATGGTGAACAGCTGGTTGTACGTCTCGGCGGTGACGAGGCGGCCGTTCGGGCCCCAGAGCTGCGTGCGGATCATCAGGGCTTCGATGCCGCCGATGATGAACCACATGAGCGACGTGTAGAGATAGAGCTTGCCGATCCGCTTGTGGTCGGTGGTCGCGAGCCAGCTCCAGACGCCGGAGTCGTAGCGCGACTTCTCATGCGGGTGTCCGGTGGTCGCGGGGGGCGTGAGGGTCGTTGCCATCTGCGTCTCCGGTTACTTCAGGGCCGACAGATACGCCGCGAGATCGGCGATCTGCTGATCGGTGAGTCCGCCCGCGGGCATGAAGCCGGCGCCGAGCGCCATCATCTGGCGAGCCGGGCTTCATCATCGGGCGCGTCCTTGATCCAGGCCATGAGATGCGCGGGATCGTTCGGATAGAGGCCGGCGCCAATCGAGGTGCGGCTGCCGACGTGCGTGAGGTTGGGGCCGATGATGCCGGCCGAGACGCCCTGCACGGTGTGGCACGCGATGCACGGCGCGGTCTTGAAGAACGCGGCGCCGCGCGCGGCGTCGCCGTTCATGCGGATCGGCGAGCTCGTGCGGCGTGGGCGTCGCGGGGACGACCCACACGGGAAGCTTGTCCTTGGGCCACGTGCCGGTGGTCGTCATCGCGACCGGCATGGGCGCGGGCGCCGGCGCGGCGGCGGGCGCGCCCTTCGCGGGCTTGGCCGGCGGCGTGGTGTCCACCGGCGCGGGGAACACCGCCCCCGTCTGCTCGTGCGCTGCCCACTCCGCGAACTGTTCCGCGCTCACCGCGAACGCCTTGAAGCGCATGTTCGCGTGCGACGTGCCGCAGAACTCGGCGCAGAATCCGTTGTAGGCGCCGATCGAGTCGGGGGTGAACCAGAGGTGATTCGTGTGATTCGAGATGAGGTCGCGCTTGCCGTTCAGCTGCGGGATCCAGAACGAGTGGAGCACGTCGTTCGTGCGCAGCGAGAACGTGACGGGGCGGCCCACCGGCAGGTACAGCTCGTTCGCGGTGACGATCTTGTACTCGGGATAGCGGAATTCCCACCACCATTGGTGGCCGATCACTTCCACCTCGAGCGCGCCGGCGGGCGCCGGCGCCTGCGTCACGAAGATCATGCGGACCGTGGGCACCGCGATGAACGCGAGGATCACCGCGGGGATGAAGGTCCACGCGATCTCGAGCTTGGTGTTGCCGTGCGACTGGACGGCCTTCGTGTTGCCGGGCCGGCATGCGGAAGCGGAAGATCGCGAAGACGAGCGCGCCTTCGACGAGGATGAAGACTCCGAGGCCGGCGTACACCATGCCCATGGTGAGATCGTCGACATTGTGCCCGAACTGCGAATGGGCGCCCCAGATCGTATTGGGCAGGTGCGTGTCGCACGCGGCGACTGCCAGAACCAGTAAGGCGGCGAGCGCGGCGAAACCGGATCTGCGCGCGCGGGGGTGACCTGTCATCCCGGATCCTTGCTGAGCGTGAGGGGAGCGCCGCACCGAGGGCGCCCAGAGGCGAATGACGCAGCGAAACTACGCCGCGACCGCGGTCAAATCAATAGACTGGAGGGGCGTCACGCCAGAGGGGGCGCGCCGCAGCGCACTGCGCTCAGTCGACTCTGGTGAGCCGCGGATTGGGCCGGTACTCGCGGCCGCGCTTCGACTGCGGCTTGCCCGCGACGCGCACGATGTCGGCGGTGAAATCGAAGCGTCCGCCGAAGAGCGACGAACCCACACCGTACGAATCCACGGGCACGCCGGCCTCTTCGAACGCGCGGATCTTCTCCACGGTGAAGCCGCCCGACACGACGATCTTCACGTGACCGAACCCTTCGGCGTCTAGCGCGCGTCGCACGTTCCAGACGAGCTGCGGATTCACGCCGGTTGGGCGGAAGGTGCCCATCTGCCGCACGATCGATTCATCCACGATGTTCTCGCTCGTATCGAGCCGCACGCCCCAGAGCTTGGCGCCGAGCGCGCGCGCGCAGGCGAGGCTGGTATGCACGCAGTCGTTGTCGTAGTCCACGAGCGTGATGATCTGGATCGCGGGATCGGTGTAGCGCGCGAACTTCTCGGTGGCGAGCACCGTATTGCCGTCGTACGCGGCGATGAGCGCGTGCGGCACGGTGCCGGTGCCCGACGAGCCCCACCAGCTCGCCTGCGCGTCGGTGGAGACGCCGATCGCGCCGGCGATGTGCGCGGCGTAGCCGTCGCCCGTTTGCACGAGCCAGTGATCGTGCCGCGCGGGGAAGAACATCACAGTCTTCGGGCGCGCGGCATCCACGACGAGCCGCGTGTTGGTGCCCACGCGCGTGCGGCGCGCGAGCACGCCCAGGTAGAGCGTCTCGAGATGCGCGAAGGCGGCGTACGGCCCTTCGATCGTCATCACGGTCTCCCAGGGCGCGATCTCATCGCCGTCGAACAGCGCGTGCACCTCGAGCGCGCGCCAATCGTCGCTGCACAGCTTGAGGATGGCGATCGCCTCGTCCATGCCGCCGAGGAAGCCCGGGGCTTTGCCGAACACCTGCATCATGACGCGCGGCGCGTGGTGGTCGGCGATGAGGATCTCGCGGGCGCGCACGAAATACTTGTCGGAGTAGTAGCCCTCCCGCATGCGCTCCACGGGAAGGTTGAACACCGACGGGTCGAGGCGCGGGCGGTTTCGGGGCGACATGATCGGGGTAGGGTAGCCCCGCGTTCGGCACTCGGCAAGCGCGCGTGGTGGCCTTTCGTACACTGGCGGGGAGACACTCGTGCGGGGCATCCTTAGCGTCCGATGTCGATGCTCACGGCCAATCTCATCTGTATTGCGCTCGTCGCGCTCGATCTCGCGGCGCGGGCGTGGCGCATCCAGTTCATCCTGTGGGGCACGCAACACCGGATCTCGTTCTACGATTCGGTGGTGTTGAACTGCGTGGGCGACGTGGCCGCGGCGGCGACGCCGAACCGCATCGGCGGCGAGCCCGCGCGACTGGGCGGCATGGTGCTCTCGGGCGTGCCGGTGGCGGCGGGCGTGGTGGCGATCGCGATCGAGACCATCGTGATGTGGCCGGTGAATCTCCTGATCGCGGGGACGCTCGCGGTGCTGTACGCGCCCGAATGGTGGCACACGGCCGGTCCGGCGCTCGAGGATACCGCGGACGATGCATGGCCGTGGCTCATCGTGATGGTGATCGCCGGCGTGCTTGCGTGGTGGGCGGTGCGCCGCTATGCGCCGGCGCTGTCGCACTCCATGCGGCGCGGCACCAAGCGCGCCTCGGTGTACGTGCGGCGCATGCCGATCTGGCCGCTCATCACGTGCGCGGCGATGTCGGGCGTGTCCGTGATGGCGCGCATCGCGATCCTGCCCGTGCTCGCGCTCACGCTGCCGCATCCGCCGCCGATGGGGCCGCTCTTCTTCGCGTCGTTCGCGCTCATCTACGCGCAGCTGCTGCTGCCGACGCCATCCGGCGCCGGCGCGGTGGAGCTCGGATTCCTCGGCGGCGCGGTGGGGAATCTCGGCACCGGATACAAGACGCTGCTGCTCTTCTGGCGATTCTACACGACCATACTGCTCGTGATACTCGGCATCGCGCTCGGGCTCAAGCGATATGGACGCAAGGCGATCGAGGCGATCGTGCGCGGCCGCGCGGGCGATCCTGAAACCACGGTGGGGCTATGAAGAACTGGAAGCGTGATGGCGATCGCGGCGGCGGCGTTGGCGCTCGCGGCCTATCATGGCGGCGACGCGCCGCGCGCCACTCGAGATCAGATACTGGGTGGCGGCGCCGGATCCGTCGGCGCACCGGTTCGCGGTGCAGATGAGCGTGGGCGGGATCGCGGACGATTCCCTGTTGTTGCAGATGCCGGTGTGGTCGCCCGGACGGTACGCGGAGATGGACTTCGCGCGGAACGTGCAGCACTTCGAGGTCGCCGACGCCAACGGCAAACCGGTGGGATACGATCTGGTGACTGGATCGCGGTGGCGGCTGCACACGCACGGCGTGAAGAGCGTGCGCGTGACGTATCTCGTGTTCGCGAACAATCTGTCGGGCACGTTCAGCGTGGCGGACACGGCGCACCTCAACTGGAACGGCGCCTCGCTATTCGCGTACGTGGTGGGGCACAAGCCGGATCCGGTGCGGCTCACGATCGTGCCGCCCGCCGGATGGCACGTGATCAACGGCGCGAGCATCACGAACGACCAGACGGAATTCACATTCGCCAATTACGACATCCTGATCGACACGCCCACCGAGGTCGCGCCGTCGTTCAACGTGGACAGCTTCACCGTGGATGGCCGACTGTACCGCGCGGTGACGCACTTGAGCCGGGCGAACGACGCGACGCAGCGCGCGCGGTTCGTGCAGATGTCGAGAAGATCGTGCGCTACGAGAACGGCGTGATCGCGCCGCCGCCGATCCCGATGTACACCTTCTTGTTCAACATCGGATTCGGCGGTGGCGACGGCATGGAGCACCTCGCGTCCACGCAGATCATCAACTCGCGCACGTGGAGCGACACCGCGGCGTTGCTCGCGGGGGTGAGCACCGCGAGCCACGAGTACTTCCATGTGTGGAACGTGAAGCGCATCCGCCCTGCGGCGCTCGGCCCGTTCGACTACGAGCACGCGCAATACGAGCCGAGCCTATGGGTGGCGGAGGGATGGACGAATTACTACGGGAACATCGGGTTGGTGCGCGCCGGGGTGGGCGATCGCGCGGCGTACTACAAGGAGCTCGGCGGCGTGATCACGTACAATCTCACCGTGCCGGCTCGGCGCACGGTGTCGGCGCGCATGTCGAGCACCATCGCGCCATTCTGGGACGGCGCGGCGACGCCGATGCAGGTGGAGGCGAAGGAGAGTTTCATCTCCTACTACACGAAGGGTGAGGCGCTCGCGCTGGTGCTGGATCTCGACATTCGCGAGATGACGGGCGGCACGAAGTCGCTGGACGACGTGCTGCGCGCGCTCAAGAAGCGGTCGTGGGATGCGAAGAGCGCGAGTTATTATCTTCAGGGTCGCGGATATTCCGAGGCCGACGTGGAGAGCGCGGCGAGCGAGGTGGCCGGGCGCGACCTGCACGCGTGGTTCGAGCGGTACGTGGGCGGCACCGAGGATCCGCCGTTCGCGGCGTCGCTGTCGGCCGTTGGGATCACCGTGACCGAGAAGGGCGAGGGTGTGGCGCACGAGTTCGTCGTGGAGGAGGATCCGGCGGCGACGCCGGCGCAGATCGCGCGGCGGGACCAGTGGTTGAGCGGCACCAACGGGGGAGCGCATTGAGATGAAGCGGCCGGTGATCTTCTGGGACGTGGACACGCAGCACGATTTCATGGATGCCGGCGGCAAGCTGTACGTGCCGGGGGCGGAGGAGATCAAGCCGCAGTTGAGGCGGCTCACCGACTACGCGCACGAGAAGAAGATCCAGATCGTCGCGTCGAGCGACGATCACGTGGCGGAGCACCGCGAGCTCTCGGCGTCGCCCGATTTCAACGAGACATTCCCCGAGCACTGCATGCGCGGCACCCCGGGCGCGGAGAAGATCGCGGAGACGGCGCTCGTGTCGCCGTTCATCCTCGAGCCGGCGGCGGTGCCGCACGAGGAACTCGCGCGCACGCTGTGGGGCTACGCCGGCGACGTGCTCATCCGGAAACATTGGTTCGACGTGTTCTCGAACCCGAACACCGAGAGCCTGCATCGAGGCGTGGGACCCCACCGAGATCGTGGTGTACGGCGTGGCACTCGATGTGTGCGACAAGTACGCGATCGACGGATTCATCGAACGCGGCGTGCCGCGGATCCATCTGGTGCTGGACGCCACGCGCGCGATCCACCCCGAGCGCACGGCCGCGCTCGTGGAAGAGTGGAAGCGCCAGGAAGTGGAGATCGTCTCCACGGAGGACGTGGTGTGCGGCCGGGTGGTGTAGCGGGGAGGTTCTTCCTCCCGGGACCCACTGAAGTTCGGCCGGAGATCCTCTCGGCGATGGGGCGGCGGATGATCCCGCATCGCTCCGCGGCGATGCGCGAGATCCTCGCGCGCGTGCATCCGCGGTTGCAGCCGATCATCGGCACGGCGCGGCCGGTGTACGTGGCGAGCAGCTCAGCGACCGGCATGATGGAAGCGGCGGTGCGCTGCGGCACACGCCAGCGCGTGCTCGCGCTGGTGTGCGGCGCGTTCGGCGAGCGCTTCGCGAAGATCGCTGAGGCCTGTGGCCGAGACGTGACGCGCGTGGCCGTGCCGCCGGGCGATGTGGTGACCGTCGAGCAGCTGGCCATCGCGCTCGAGCATGGTGCGTACGACGCGGTGACGTGCGTGCACGTGGAGACATCCACCGGTGTAGTGTCCGACGTGGAAGGCTACGCGCGGATCACGCGCGACCGGCCGGAGCTCGTGCTCATCGTGGATGCGGTAGCGAGCGCGGGCGGGATGCCGGTGCGCATGGACGCGTGGGGCGCGGATGTGGCGGTGTTCGCGTCGCAGAAGGCGCTGGCGGTGCCGCCGGGCCTCGCGTTCGCCGCGTGCTCCGAGCGCGCGATGGAGCGGTGCCTGTCGCTGCCGGGGCGCGGGATGTACCTGGATTTCGCGCGCTACGATGAGATGTGGCGCAGAGGCGAGACGCTCGGTACGCCGGCGCTGAGCGTCGTGTTCGCGCTGGATGAGCAGCTGGACCGCATCGAGGCGGAGGGGCTCGAGCACCGGTTCAAGCGGCACGCGGCGATGCGAGCGGCGGTCACGAAATGGGTCGCTGCGGCACACGCGCGGCACGTGCCGGTGTCGTTCCTCGCGGCGGAGGAGTTGCGCGCACCGACGGTGAGTTGTTTGCGCTTCGGCGGGGACTGCGCTGATCTCGTGGAGCGGCTCAGATTGCGCGGCTACGTTATCGGATCAGGGTACGGTGATCTCGCGCGCGAGACGATCCGCATCGGGCACATGGGGGATCACACGGTCGCGGAGACTGATGCGTTGCTGGGTGCGATGACTGAATCGATCATCGAGGGGGTTTCGCTCACGACGTAACTGCGTGTTGGTACCGCTGACGGCGGGACTGGTACCGCTAACGGCGGGATTGGCGTTGGATACGGCTGGGGGCCGGCGCATTTGCGCCGGCCCCCATTGAATCGTCCGATCGCTAACGCGCCGTCAGCGGTACCAGTCCCGCCGTTCGCGGTACCACCGCGCCAGTTACCGCACCTTGGCCTTGCCGCCCATTCGCTCATGGAACACCTCGCGCAGCCCCTCGAGCGTCTCCGGCCACACCACGGCGCGCTTGGGCAGATAATACGCAGATCGATTCGCGAAGATAAGAAAGAACTCCGGCGTCTCCGTCGTGAGATTCACATCACGCCACGCGAATTTGTCCTCGAACGTCTCGCCGGCGATGCTCAGGCCGCGCGCGTCGAAGGTGTATCGCCGCTCCTGCAGCGTGAGAGGATTGTTCAGCAGCTGACGCCGCGCGGCGCGCTGCACGCGGCCGCGGCGCCACAGCAGCAGCGCGGCGAGGAACGCGGCCGGTACGCCGATCCAGATCATCAGCTCCACCGGCGGCTGCTTGGTGGTCCACCAACGCCACGCGATCGCACCGGCGCCCGCGAGCGCGAGCAGCACGAGCGCCACCATGCGGAGCTCGCGCGTAATGCGCCGCAACTTCTTCGCGTGGTACGCCTGCAGCGCGCTCACCGCCCGCACATGCTCGGCGGGCGTGACGCGCCAGATCACGGTGCAAGAATTGGCCACGGTGCGTTACGTGCCCGCGAGGAGCGCGCCCGGCAGCGGCATCTCGCTCGTCGCGCCGCCCGCCGGCATCTCCAGCGTCGGACCCGCGGTGGGCATCTCGGTGGTCTGCGCTTGCCCGGAGCGTTCGATGCTCTCGGCCAAGCCGGAACGCCGACACGAGACCCAAGCAGCCGCTGCGACGCTTCGGCGAGCGCGCTCGCGGCGGCGGTGATCTCCTGCGTCGTGGCGCTCTGCTGTTCGCTCGCGGCGGCCACCTGCTGCATGGACGCCGCGAAGTTCTCGGTGCCGCGCGCGAGCCCGTCGAGCCGCACGGTGGCCTGCAGGATCAGTTCGGTGCTCTCGCCGGCGGTGCGCTCGATCTCCTTGGTCCAGCTCTCGGCGTCGCGCACGGCGCGCTCCACCTGCGCGAAACTCTCGAGCGCGTTGCGCGTGGCGAGCTGCACCGTGCCGAGCGTCTCGCGCGTGCGCTGGCTGGCCTCGCGCGATTCTTCGACGCGCGCGAGCACGCCAGCGACCGTCGCGGCGGTGCGCTCGGCGGCGTCGGCGGAGCTCGCGGCGAGCTTGCGGATCTCGGCGGCGACCACGGCGAACCCTTCGCCCTGCTCGCCGGCGCGCGCGGCTTCCATGCTGGCGTTCAGCGCGAGCAGCTTCGACTGTCGCGCGATGCGGCGCACGAGCGTCACGAAGGCGCCGATCTCCTGCGACGCGGCGGCGAGCGCTTCGGCGCTCTCGGCGGAGCGCGCCGCGTCGGCGCCCACCGTGGCGAGCGCGGCGTTGCTCGCGTCGAGGCGCTCGCGGTTCTGCGCGGCGAGCGACGCTGAGCTTCGCGTTGCGCGCGACGCCGTCGCGCGCGCCGTTCGTGAGACTCGTCGAATTCCGCATGAGCAGCGCGGCATCCACCGCGCTCTCGGCGATCGAGCGCGCCATCTCGGAGGACTGGTGGCTCAAGTCCGCGGAGGTCTGCGCCATCTCGCTCGCGGCGGCACGACATCTCCTCCGTGCCCGACGTGATCTGGACCGACATCGCGGCCGTTTCGGCGGCGGATTCGCGGATCGCCATCACGAGGCGGCGGAGTTCGAGCACCATCGCCTCGGTGGCGCGCGAGAGGCGGCCCATCTCGTCGTCGTCGCGCGTGGCGTCGGGCAGGCTCGACAAGTCGCCGCCCGCGACGCGCTCGGCGCTCTCGGCGAGCACCGAGGCGGGACGCGTGACGCGCCGCGCCACATAGCGGCTCACGAAGAAGAGCAGCAGCTGGATGAGCGCGAGGATGACCGCGGCGCCGAGCATGATGCGATCGTGCGCGGCGTCGTATTCGTCGATCGGGCGGCCGGCGAGCAGCGCGTCCACCCAGCGCATGAGGCCCCACGCGAGGGTGCCGACCACGACGAGCGACACGACGCCGAACATCGCGGCGATGCGCGCCTGGATGCCGCTATGGAGGCGCGCTCGCTTGTGGGGCTTGGTCGTGCGGCTAGATTTCACGGCCCACCATGACACACTCCGCGTCCGGTCAGGATCCAGAGAACGAGCATCCCGTACGAGCCGGCCGCCATCGAGAGCGAAATGGCAGGCGCGGTGGGAGGCAGCGCGCACCAATTCGCCGGACCTCGACCGCGCGCCGCGCCCGTTCTACAAGCTGATGATGTTCCCCTATCCGTCCGCCGAGGGGCTGCACGTCGGCAACGTCTTCGCGTTCACGGGGAATGACATCTATCGGGCGATTCCAGCGGCTGCAAGGGGCACAACGTCTTCGAGCCGATCGGCTTCGACGCGTTCGGCATCCACTCGGAGAACCACGCGCTCAAGACGGGCATGCATCCGGCGCGAGCTGATCCCGCGGAACATCGCGAACTTCACGCGCCAGCTGCGCGCGCGTGGGGCTGATGGTGGACTGGACGCGCGAGCTGTCGCACCACCGATCCGCGCTACTACAAGTGGACGCAGTGGATCTTCCTGCAGCTGCTTCAAGCGCGGGCTCGCGTACAAGAAGAAAGCGGCGGTGAACTGGTGCCCGAACGACAAGACCGTGCTCGCGAACGAGCAGGTGAGCACGGGCTGTGCGAGCGCTGCGGCGCGATGGTGGAGCAGCGCCTGCTGGAGCAGTGGTTCTTCCGGATCACGCGATTACGCGCGAGCGGCTGCTCGACGAATCTCGACGACGCATGGACTGGTCGGCGACGACGACGACGGCGCAGCGGAACTGGATCGGCCGGCGCGAGGGCGCGGCGATCTCCGTTCGACGACCGGGAGCGCGCGACGTCGCGAGGCGATCGCGAGATCGGTGTTCACGACGCGGCCGGACACGATCTTCGGCGCGACATACCTCGTGCTCGCGCCCGAGCATCCGCTGCTGCGAGACGATCACCACCGCGCGCGCAGCGCGCCGCGGTCGACGCGTACCGCGCGCAGACCGCGCAGCAGGATCTGGTCGCGCGCAAGACGCAACAAGGAGAAGACCGGCGTGTTCACCGGGGCGTACGCGGTGAATCCGGCGACGGGCGACGACGATCCCGGTGTGGACGCGGACTACGTGCTGATGGAGTACGGCACCGGCGCGATCATGGCGGTGCCCGGGCACGACGAGCGCGACTTCGAGTTCGCGACGGAGTTCGAGCTGCCGATCGTGCGCGTGGTCGCCGGCCGAGGGCGACGACGCGCGCACGCCGCTCGACGGAGCGTTCGCGGGCGAAGGGCGCGTGGTGCAACTCGGCGGAGTTCGACGGGCTCTCGAGCGGCGAGGCCGCGAAGGCGGATCACCGCGTGGCTCGCGGAGCGGGGCACGCGGCGCAGCGCGGTGACGAACTACCGCCTGCACGACTGGTGCATCTCGCGCCAGCGGTACTGGGGTCCGCCGATCCCGATCATCTACTGCGACGAGTGCGGGATGCAGTGCCGGTGCCGGAGAAGGACCTGCCGGTGCTGCTGCCGCACATCGATGATTTCCGTCCCGGACGATTCGGGCGTGTCGCCGCTCGCGCGGCACGAGGAGTGGTATCGCGTGCCGTGCCCCGAGTGCGGGAAGACGGCGCGCCGCGAGACCGACGTGTCGCGACACCTTCCTCGACAGCGCGTGGTATTTCCTGCGCTATCCGTGCACCGAGTACGACGACGTGCCGTTCGACCGCGCGAGCGGATGAAGCGGTGGCTGCCGGTGGATTCGTACATCGGCGGCAACGAGCACGCCGTGCTGCACCTGCTGTACTCGCGTTTCATCACCATGGTGCTGCACGACGCGGGGTATCTCGCGTTCGAGGAGCCGTTCAAGAAATTCCGCGCGCACGGGCTGATCATCCGCGACGGCGCGAAGATGTCCAAGACGAAGGGGAACGTCGTGAATCCCGACGAGTACATGGACGCGTTGGGGCGCGGACGCGTTCCGCACGTACCTGATGTTCCTGGGGCCGTTCGAAGAGGGCGGGGACTTCCGCGATCAGGGGATCTCGGGCGTCGCGCGATTCCTCGACCGGCTGTGGGCGTCGGTGCGATGGCGCGACCAGCACAGGCGCGCCCGACGCGGCGGTGATGCGCAAGCTGCACCAGACGATCAAGAAGGTCGGCGAGGACATTCCCAAGCTCAGCTACAACACCGCGATCGCGGCGATGATGGAGTACATGAACACCCTGCGCGCGGGCGAGCGCACCGTGCATCGCGCGGAGGTGGAGCCGCTGGTGCCGCTCGTGGCGCCATTCGCGCCGCACATCGCCGAGGAGCTCTGGGAGTTGCTCGGCCACAAGACGGGCGTGTTCGAGGGCACGTGGCCGGCGTTCGACGCAGCGATGGCCGCCGAGGACGAGGTGGAGCTGGCCGTGCAGGTGAACGGCAAGCTGCGCGGCACCGTGCGCGTGGCGAAGACCATCGCGCAGGCGGACGCGCTGGCGCTGGCGATGAGCGATCCGTCGATCGCGAAGTTCGTGACGGGCGCGACTAAGAAGGTGGTGTTCGTGCCGGGGCGGTTGTTGAATCTCGTGGTGTAGGCGCCGCTGGCAGGGCCGTGCCGCCCGTCGTCATCTGCGTGTCGAAATGGATCGAGGCATAGCTGACCTGCGGCATCGCTCGCAGGCGCGCGACAGCCTCTTCGAGTGACTGACCGGCTACCGTCTGTCGCTACGCGAACAAAGTTCGGGCCCAACAATGTGTCGCTGGTAATAACCGTTCCGCGACCGAGTCGAGCGCGGCCTGAGTCGCCGCTCGGGACACGCCTAAGCGGAACACGAGATTGATGACCTGCTTGTAGACACCGTCGTTGAATCTCGCGTTGTCGGCAGTTGTCCAGCGGTGGATCTCCGATGGTCTGCCACGGCGGCTTCAGCGTGCCGCGCCTGTACTCGGAATCGCATGGAGAATACGCGTGGGGCGGCGGGCCGCAGCTGCACTTCGATGGTTGTCGCCCCCGTCGTCACTCCGGCGGGAAGATCCTGTATCCGCCTTGGAGGCGCGTGACCAGCGTATCGAAGCTCCATCGCGCGCCGCTGTGAATCGTCGCGTTGTCACGCCAGCCCACCCCCGGGTCCGCTATCCAGAAGTCTGTCCTAGAACTCGCGACGCGCCCCGGCGTTAGCGTAATGCTGTCCGTCCACGTGTAGAGTTCGAGCGGCGCACCCACGCCGCGCGTCCAACTATTGTGAAGTGCAATGGGGATTCGCGCCGTTGACGTGGCAGAATCAAATGTCACGGCGCCAACGACGACGGGGACCATCGGGCCGCAGTACGGCGATGATGAATCGATGACCGATGCCGTGCGTGCTGGCAAATCCACCCGTATGCTTGCGCAGCCGCCGACTACCAGCGGGAACCGCGTATCGTAGCGGGTTGCGCCGCGCTCGGCCTCGATCGGCATCGCGAGCTCGACCTTTTGGAAGGAGCGGATCGTCGTGAGCGCCGCGGCGAGAGTCCTGCCGGTCGTGTCGGGCGGGATGCGCACGACATACGTGCCGTTGTGGTATGGCGGGCGCGGGAATCCGCCCACGACCTCGCCGTGGATGGAGTCGACCGGCGCCTGCATCTCCTCCTGCGTCGCATAAGGGAAGAACGTGACGTCGATCAGATTGTCGAGCACCGGCATCGCGCCGAATCCGGCGCGCCCGGAGATCCAATGCTCGTGGCGCGAATGCGTTCGGCGGATCGCCGCTCGACGGCGAGACAGTCGGCACCGGATGCGCGTTCTCCGCCATCGCCCGCACGCGGAACGTGAACTCCTCGACCGGCGCAGAAGAGAGTTGGAACTCCACAACGCGTTCACCGCTCATGGTGCGGGCATCAGCGTCGGGCGTCCGCCGCTGTCCGGCAGCAGCGTGTCGAAGCGCCAGATCTGTCGCGCTCGCGAGCGCCAGCGCGCCCTCACCGATCGCCGTGTCTGGATTGAAAAGCTGGACGCGCGGATCCGGCTCGCGCGGCGCCCAGCGGGACCGTGGAACCGGGGGCGGCGGCGGAGGTGGCGGCCGGCCGCCGGGAGTGAGCGGAGGCCGCGGTGGTATCGGCGGGGGTGACGGCGGGAAGGGAAGCGTGACGTCGATGCTGTCGTTCCACAGCAGGGCGCGCAGGGGCGCGACGACTTCGCGCTTCCATTCGTTCGTGAGCACCAGGCCAATACGAACAATGCGCTTTTCGTGATCGAACTCCGCCAGGCTGATCATCACCGGAGCGATCGGGCCACAGCCTGTCCCCGGCACCACGTCTCCGATCGCGCCCGTCGCGGAAAGATTGACGCGAATCGTCGCACATCCGCGAACCGCAGAGAGGAATAGCGGCGGGCGCGGTTGACCGGGCGCGAGCAACGAGTCGAGGAAGATCGGTCGCGCTCCCGTCCAACTCTCGTCGGCGGTCCTCCAGCCGAATTGGAATTGGTCGCGTACGCGAGAGCGATCGGCGCCGCTCCGGTATCGGGCGCGAGTCGAACGAAGTAGGTGCGCGGATCATTGCCGGATGGCGTCGTCGCGCCGATGACATCGCCCCGCAGCCGGTCGAGAACGCGTTGTCGCTCGACGTACGGCACCTCCGACGGGATCCGCACGGCGACAACGTCCGACAGCACGCGACCCGGCAGATCCTGCCGCATCCACGATGATAGGCCCCCCTGATCGCAATGTCGCTCGCGGCGACGACCGGGGGATACCGCGGGAACACATGCGGATTCTGCGCCTCGGCATGCAGCACTATCGTGAAGTCCGACGCGGCGCCTTCCTCGAGTTTGATCTTGATCGTTCGCGAGCGCGAACGCTCACCAGGCTGCAAGGTTCCGACGTGCCGCGGAGTCCCGACCAGCGAATCATATCGCCAGAAGTACGACTTGCCGTTCCGCAATGAGGGTGTACCGAGAGCGGAGTCGGCGTTGGACGGCACGATGTAGTACTCGCGTCCCTTCGGCATGACGCCGCCGTACGTCGCGAGAAAAAAACTGTCCGGCCACGAGATGAGCCGCGCCGGCGCGACGAGCGGTCGCGTCCAGTTGTTCGTGATAGAGATGGACAACGTGAGGGTGCGCGATCTGGGATCGTACCGCGCGCCGGAATCGATGCTGATACCTAGCGGTCTGCCAGGATACCGGGGTGACTGAATCGTCACTCTCGCCGGCGGCGTGATGATGATCTGGAATCGCGCCGAGCCAACGACCGGAATGGTGGGCGGCGTAGCCACGCCCTGCAGGATCAACGCGAGCGCAACGAGGTGCATGCCACTAAACGATTGCACTCATCGATCTTGCACAAGCCCGCGCCTTCTAACGTCTAGATCTAGCGTCTAGGTCTGCAGTTACCTCGCCTCTCGCTTGATCACTTTTCCGGGAAAGGCCCCGCTCGCCTTCCCGTACTCATACACCACCACCCCGTTCACCCACACGCTCCGGATCCCGCTGCTCACGGCGTGCGGGTCCGCCAACGTCGCGCGGTCGGCCACGGTGCCGGGATCGAACAGCACGAGATCCGCGTACATCCCCACGCTCACCCGCCCGCGATCCTTGATCCCCATGTTCGCGGCGGCGAGCGTGGTCATCTTGCGCATCGCCTCCTCGAGCGACAGCACGTGCCGCTCGCGCACGTACACGCCGAGCACGCGCGTGAACGCGCCGTAGCCGCGCGGATGCTTGCCGTCCAGCTCGCCGTCGGACGAAATGTTGCTGTACGGCCACTGCAGAATGGCCTCGATGTCCGGCTCGATCATGCTCGTGCCGATCACGGTCTCCTCGCCGTCGCCGCCCGGCACTTTGCCCGCCGCCTCGGCGTCGCGGATCAGCGTCATTAGCGCCGTGGTGTCATCCTCATGCCGCAGCACGGCGATCTGCTGCAGCGTCTTGCCGTCGTACGAACGGTTCGGGCCGTAGTGCGTGAGCAGCAGGCCATCGCTGGGCGACACCTGCTCGAGCGCGAAGGCCGCGGATTTCCGGTTGTCGAAATCGCGCGCGGGGAAGAGCACGGTGAGCGTCACTGCCAGTACGCGTACGGATAAACGTCAGCCGGTGATGTTGATCCCCTCTGCGCGCGCGCGGTTCAGCCGCGCGATGAGCGTGTCGTGCATCCCCCAGATCGCTTTCATCGCGAGCTTGGTGTGCGACACTTGCACCGGAATGGAGTCGTGCCGCCCGATCGCAATGATCTCGTTGATCGCCGCCCAGAAATAGCGGTCCTCGCTGCGCACGTGACTGATGTAGCGGCCGTTCAGCTTGGCGAGCGGCTTATTGAGCGTGAACAGCTCGGTGCTGTCGGAGTAGATGCCCGGATCGTATTCGAGCCCGCTCGAGAGGCCGAGCGCACCCGCTTTCATCTCCTGGTCGAGCAGCTCAGCCATCTTCTCCACTTCTGCCGGCGTGGAGACGCGGCGGAAATCGTTGCCGAGCACCTTGTCGCGCAGGGTGCCGTGCCCCACGTAGCTCGCGATGTTCACCGCGGCGGGCGTCTTCTCGAGTTTCTCGAAGAATCCCGCGAGCGGGAACACGGAGCCGCCATCCTGGCCGACGATCACCGTGGTGACGCCCTGGCTGACATCGGCGAGCGCGTCGCGATGCTCGAAGATCTGGTCGTCGGCGTGGCTGTGCGTGTCGATGAATCCCGGCGCGAGCACGAGGCCGCTCGCGTAGACGAGCGTCTCGCCCTGCCGCTGATGGAGTTGTCCGACATCGGCGATGCGGTCGCCGATGATGCGCACATCCTCGATGACCGCGGGACCCCCCGTGCCGTCGAGCACGCGCGCGCCCTCGATGAGGATCGATTGCGAAGAGGCCGTGGATGCCGCGCAGAGCGTGACCGCCGCGATCCAGCGCATGGTCATTGTCCGGTGGGGACTTTCGTGCGCGATGCGCTCTCTGCACCGAGCCGTTTCAGGCCGGCGTGCGCTTCGGCGACGATAGGTTGGAGCGACGAGTCCGCATTCACCCACATATCGACGACCAAGCCGTATGCGATGATAGCCTGTTGTTTGTCGCCGAGCTGCTCGGCGAGCTTGCCACGCTCGAACTGCAGCAGGCCATAGGCGCCGGTAGCGGACGTGAACATGCGCCGGTTCACGAGCGCGAGCGCGTCGCGCTGGCGCCCCTGGGCCGCCATCAACTGCGCGTGCGTGAGACGGATCATGTAGCAATCCCGGCACGTGGTGTCCGACAGGGCATCGAGCGCGCGAAGCGCCCCCGCCGAATCACGGCGGGCGAGCAGCAGCATCCCGTTGGCGACGCCCGACTGCATGCGCAGCCGACTGCCCTTGAATGGACTGGAATCGGCCTTCGCCATGGAGTCGAGGAGATGGACGCTGAGCTTGAGACTCGAGGTGTCACCGCGGATCGCCCACCACGGCAGATAGAAGCGCAAGCCCAGCGCGTGCGCGCAACGTCGCGGCGCCGGCGGCGTCGCACTCCGCGGCCGGCGCCGCGCCCGACACGCACCACTCGGCGGCATGGAGCGTGCGGATCTCCGCTTCCGTGAACGGGCGGCCGAAGGTGAGCCGGAAGAGCGAGTCCGACTCGCGCGCGTGCCCGCGCTGCGCCAACGTCGCTCCGATCCCCTGCAAATTGTTGTTCCGCTCCGCGGCCGGCTGCGTCATGACCGTTGGCAGGGAAGCCATGGCGAGGCGAACGGTGGTCTCGTTCGCATCGAGCATGTCGACGGAGCTGACGCTCGCGAGGAATCCAGTCGTGAAGCTCAGCGTGTCGACCGCGGCCTGCATCGCCGGCTTCCAGGCTGACGCGGGGTCGGCCGCGAGCGCGATCAAGCGCATCGCGTCCGCCTGCTGACCTCTCGGCGCCACGACCGCGAAATCGGCGAGCAGCTTTCGCGCGAGCGCCGGCTGCCCGGTGGCGAACGCCACCTCGATGGCGTGGATGTACGCCGGCGCGTACGCGGAATCCAGCGCGATGGCGCGCTGCTCGGCGTCGAGCACGGTGCTGAGCGGCACCTCAATGTCGCCGCCGATGGCGATGTGCTGCCGGACCTCGGCGAGGCCGTGCCAAGTCTCAGGATCGTCCGGATAGCGGCGAACGGCGTCGTTCGCCAGCTTCACGAGTTCCTTGCTGCGCGTGAAGTAGTCGGGCGGCGTGTTGCCAATGTCGCCGAACAACGCGCTGGCGGCGACGAGCAGGCTCTCGCGTGGTGCCAAGCCGTGATTGTATCTGCCGGCTCTGATCTCCAGTTCGTTCGACGCGACGTCGGCGGTGCCCTTGGTCCAGCCGCCCACGATGGAAAGTCGAACGAGGGCGAGCGCGAAGGTGGAGTCGAGCGCGATCGCACGCTCATACGCGACGGCGGCCGAATCCCACTGCGCGTGGCGGTAGAACTGTTCGCCCTGGAGGAACGCCTTGATCGCGGCGAGCGACGACGAGCCGATGGATGAGAGCTTCGCGCCGCCGCGCGATGGGCCGAGCTCACGCAGCAGCCCCACCGAGAGCGAATCCGTGAGCCGGTCCATCTGCGACGCGAGATCCTTTCTCTCTATCTCGGCGATGGGGCGGCCGCTCTTCGCGTCCACGATGGACGCGCGGATGCGCACGGAATCCTTGCCGCTGGCGACGAGCGAGCCGGTGACGACGAGTCGTGCGCCGGTGGCGCGGCCGAGCTCGGAGGCGGACGCGGCGTCGTCGCGCCCCGACCAGCGGCGAATGACGATCGTTGGCGGCACGGCGCGCAGCGCGCCCGCGCCGTCGAAATTGCGCGAGAGGACGTCCACGAGCCCTTCGTGCCAGAGCGCGAGCGCGGGATCGAGCACCTGGAAGGGCGCGACCGCGATCACGTCGGGATCGAGCGTCTTCGTGGAGCGCGCGGTGACCACGAGCGCCGCAATGGCCGCCGCGACGGCAGCGGCGACGCCGCCGATGATCCGCTTGCGCGACGATGACATCGGCGTCGCCTCATGCGCCGCGAGCGCATCGCGGAAGGCGCCGGCCGTCGCGAAGCGCTGCGCCGGGTCCTTCGCGAGCGCTTTGGCGATCGCCGCACTCACATGCGCCGGCACTTCCTTCCGCTGCGACGTGACCGCGGGAGGCGCGTCGCGCAAATGCGCGGCGAGCACCGCCTGCGCGGTGGGGCCGCTGAAGGGCGGCACGCCCACGAGCATCTCGTAGCCCACCACCGCGAGCGCGTACACATCCGAGCGCGGGTCCACGCCCTTGTCGCCGCTCGCCTGTTCGGGACTCATGTAGCCCGGCGTGCCAATGCCCATGCCCGTGCCGGTGAGCGCGCCGCCACTGCGCGCGGAGTCGAGCGCGTGCGCCACGCCGAAATCGGCGAGCACCGCGTGCTTGCCCTCCAGCAGGATGTTCTCCGGCTTGATGTCGCGGTGCACGACGCCGGCCGCGTGCGAGAAGTCGAGCGCGTCGGCGACCTCGGTGAGGATGCGCACCGCGTCGTTCACCGGCAGCGGCCGCTCGCGCGTGAGCCGGTGGCGCAGCGATTCGCCCTCGACGTACGGCATCACATAGAACAGCAGCCCATCCTTCGAGCCCGCCGCGAGGATGGGCAATACGTGTGGATGCTGCAGATGCGCCGCGACCTCGATCTCGCGCTTGAAGCGCGCGGCGCTCACTTCGCTCGCGAATTCCGGCGGGAGGAGCTTCACCACGACGCGGCGGTTGAGCGATGCCTCGGTGGCGAGGAAGAGGCGGCTCATCCCTCCGCCGCCGAGCTCGCGTTCCACGTGATACGTATCGCCCAGCGCCGTCTGCAGCTGGGACATGAGGCCTTCGGTCACTGCGTGGATCGCTCCGGAGTGAGTGCCAACAATATGCGAGGCGGTGCTGCTTTCTGTAACCCGCGCGCCGTGCTAAACGCGTACGACCAACGACTGCCTCACAGCATGCGCGCCACCCACTCGCCCGCGTAGTAGCCGATCACCGCGACGCCGAGTCCCACGACGAGCATGTCGAACCCCGACCGGAACACGCCGCGTCCAGTGAACACCGAGCGCGCGCCGCCCACGAAAAAGTGCGACAGCATCGCGACCGCGAACGACGTGATCATCGCGGGCAGGCCGGTGAAGAACAGGAAGGGCAGCACCGGAATGAGCGCGCCGACCGCGGTCGCCATGCCCGTGATCCATCCTTCGCGCAGCGGCGACAGGGTCATCTCGCCGATCTTCAATTCCTCCTGCACCTGCTCGTGCAGCATGCGCTGCGGATCCTTCATGACCTCCGACGCGAGCGTATGCGCCGCCTCGCGGTTCATCCCCTTCGCCTCGTAGATGAGCGCGAGTTCGTCGCGCTCGACCTCGGGCATCAACTCCACTTCGGTCTTCTCCATTGCGATCTCGTGCTCGTACACCTCGCGCTCGCTCTTCGCCGCGAGATAGCCGCTCGCGCCCATCGACAGCGCATCGGCGATGATGCCGGCCACGCCCGCGAGCACCACGGTATCGTGCTGCGCCGCGGCGGTGGCGCCGATCATCCCGGCGACGAGGCCGAAGTTCGCGGTGAGCCCATCATTGAACCCGTACACGACGTTCCGCAGCAGCCCGCCGCTCTCGGCGCGGTGCCAGGGCTCGCCGGCGCGGCCGGCGATCGTGCCGAGCGTGGTCGCGTGGTCCGCGCTCTCGCGCGCGAGCGTGAGCGCCTCGCTCTTGCCGGCGACGCCCGCCGGCGTTTCGCGGTGCATCGCGAGGTAGCCCTTCACCTCACGGCCTTCTTCGGCGAGCAGCATGGGCAGCAGGAATTTCGGGCCGAAGCTCCGGCCCAGGAACGCGAGCACGCGCGCGCGGCCGCTGGGCCGGAAGGGCTTGGGCGGCATGCCGCCGCGCGTGAGCAGATCGCCCCAGATCGTGACGTGCCGCTCCTCCACCTCCGCGAGTCGCAAGTAGAGGTCCTTCTTCTTGGCGTCGGACTCCGCGCCGCTCAGGATGCGATAGAGGAAGGCGGCGTCGGCTTCGTCCTGCCAATGGTGGGCGAAGGTGTGCAGGTCGGGCTGGACGGTAGGCTCGGGCATGGCGCAATATCGCACCGCCGCCAAGGGCCGGGAACGGGGCCACTGACCAACGGCAACCCCCGGAGGCCCGCCGGTGACCTATCATCGACAGCGCAGGCCAATTCCTTCCACTGCTCGAGAGGCTCCTATGCGGTCCACCGCACTGATGCTCGGTTTGTTCACCGTCGCGCTGGGCGCGCAGGCGCAGGTCGTCACGCCCGACGCGACGCCGGCGCCGACTCCGCGCTCATCCAATTACCGGTTCGTGCGCTCCGACGACATGGGCGACCGCGCCGGTGCTCGGCATCAACACGTCGGGCGGCGGCAAGCGCGACACCCTCGGCTTGCTGATCACCAGCGTGACGCCGAACGGCCCCGCGGAGAAGGCGGGGCTCACGGAGGGCGACCGGATCGTCTCCGTGAACGGCACATCGCTCAAGGTCGCGCCGGCCGATGCGGGCGAGCCGGAGATGAACGGCATCATGTCGCGCCGCTTGGTGCGCACGATGTCGGACCTGAAGGCGGGCGATGAGGTGACGCTCGTCGTGTACAGCAACGGCAGCACGAAGACGGTGAAGGTGAAGACCATCGCGATGGATGATCTCAACGAGGGCGGCATGAAGAAGAAGTCCGGCGACCGCGCGGCGGTGGGCCTGGGCTTCGGCGGCGGCAGCGTGCGCGACACGCTCGGACTGTTCGTGGAGAGTGTGACCGCGGGCGGGCCGGCGGACAAGGCGGGGATCCAGGAAGGGATGCGTATCGCCGCGATCAACGGCGTGGACATGCGCGTGCCGGCCGCGGATGCCGCGGACACCGAGGATGGTTCGCTGGTGTGGGCGAAGCAGGGCCGCTTCACGCGCACGCTGAGTGCGCTGACTCCCGGCGACGTCGTCGAGCTGAAGGTGTGGACGGACGGGAGCTATAAGACCTTCAAGGTCACGACCGTGAAGTCGAGTGACCTGTACGGAAAGAACTCGAACGCGTGGAGCAAGTACGCTGAGGATATGGCGAACATGTCGCGGCGCGTGAACGTTGCGATCGCCCCAATGCCGCCAATGCCTCCCATGGCGCCAATGGCGCCAATGGCTCCGATGGCGCCCATGCGCATGAACTACGATTACGCTCCGGGTTCCACAATGACGTGCAACACGATCGGGGACGGCACGGTGATCTGCCGGAGCAGCGGTGCCAACGGGAAGGCCACCGCGCGCGCGCGTGCGAATTCGAGCTATGGCTATGGCTCGTCGTCGGCGCCGTCGATCCAGAGCGACGACAACAGCGACTCCGACATCAATTTTCCCGGCCTGCGCATGACGACAGTGACCGATGAGCTCGCGAGCTATTTCGGCGCGGGGAGTGAGAACGGACTGCTGGTGCTCGAAGCGTCCGATGAATGGTCGCCGGTGAAGACGGGCGATGTCGTGCTCACGCTGAACGGACGCGCCGTGGTGAAGAACAAGACGACGTCGGTCTCGCTCGACACAGGCCGGGACAACACGTTCGTGGTGCTGCGGAAGGGGAAGAAGATGACGGTGGTGGTGAAGGCGCACTAACTGCCACTGCGGGCTGTTGGCTGTCGGCTGTCGCATACGATAACTGCGGGCTGTTGGCTGTCGGCTGTCGGAAACTGCGAACCCATGCTCGCAGTCACCGACAGCCGACAGCCGACAGCCCGCAGTTGTTATCTAGAAGTGTCCCGCATTCCACGTGAGCCCCGCGAAGATCGAATGCGGTTGCGGGCCGCTCACGGGGAAGATCACGCCGGCGTCGAGCACGAACCAATCGTGCATCTGGAACGTGGGCGCCACGAGCAATCCCGACGAGCGGCCCTTCGCTGGCGGCGCCGCTGGTGCCGGGGTAGCCGTACAATTCGGCGGTCCAGCCGAAATTCCCGCGCACCGGGCCGCCCGTAGAAACAGTCCAGAGCGTCGCGAGATGCGGGAAGTCGCCGCTCGTGATCGGCACGAATGCGCCGAAATTCAGATCGAGCTCCACGGGGCCAATCTTCTGGCTCGAGATGAGCAGCAGCGAGCCCACATAGTCATCCGAGCTGAACGCTGCGGCGCCGACTGGAAGCCTGATCGCCGGCTGGATCGCGAAGGCGCCGAATAGCGGCAGTGAATCCGTCGACCCGCCACTTGAACGCGAGCACGAGATCGCTGAATCCCTGCGCCGTGCTCGCCGCCGGTCTGGCTGGCCCACGAGAACGTCGCTTCGATCTGCGTGCGATGCGTGATCCCCACCTTGTACGTGGTGGGCGTCGAGAAGGTCTCGTGTGCCGGCGAGTTGGTCGAGTTCCAATCCGAACTCCACCTCCGAATATCCGGGCCACACGGTGTACGCGTGCGTGGCCACGGTGGGGCGCTCGGGCTGCGCGCTGTGCGGATCGGTGGATTCCTGCGCGTCGGCCGGCCGCGGCGACGATCATCGACAGCGCGGCGAGCGCCGCGCCGCGGCGCATCAGAACTCGATCTGCGCGCCGAGCTCGACGACGCGATTGGGCGGCAGACCGAAGAATTCCGTGGCGGCGCGCGCGTTGCGCGACATGATCACGAAGAGCTTCTTGCGCCAGAGCGGCATCTTGCGACGAGCCGGTGGGAATGAGCTGTTCGCGTCCAAGGAAATAGCTGGTGTCGCCCGGACGCATGCGTGATGCCGGCGGGCGCGCAGCAGGCCGAGCACCTCGCGCACGTTCGGCGTCTGCATGAAGCCGTAGCGCGCGATCACGCGGTAGAATCCGTCGCCGAGCTGCGGTGACGGCGGTGCGCTCCTGCACCGGGACCTCGGGCGTCCCGGCGGTGATCACCGAGAGCAGGATCACCTGCTCGTGCAGCACCTTGTTGTGCTTGAGATGGTGCAGGAGCACCACCGGCGCGCCCTGCGTGTCGGACGTCATGAACACGGCCGTGCCGCGCACGCGGCACCGGCTTCCCGAGCCGCACGCTCTCGAGGAACTGGTCGAGCGGCAGGCTCGCTTCGCGCAGCGATCTGCTGCACCTCGGCGCGGCCGCGCTTCCACGTGGTGAGCATGCATGTACACGCCCGCGGCGACCGCGAGCGGGAACCAGCCGCCGTGCGCGATCTTCACGACGTTCGCGGCGAGGAAGCCAGGTCGATCGTGAGGAAGAAGACGAGGAAGAAAAGCGCGCGCCAGCGCGGCCAGTCGAGCTGCTGCCGCGCGACCACGGTGAAGAGCATGGTCGTGATCGCCATCGTGCCGGTGACCGCGATGCCGTACGCGGCGGCGAGATTCGAGCGAGGAGCGGAAGCCGACCACCAGAGCGAGGCAGCCCACCGCCAGAGCGATGTTCACCTCGCGGATGTAGATCTGGCCGGCTTCGTGCTTGGACGTGTGCACCACCTTGAGGCGCGGCGAGTAGCCGAGCTGCATCGCCTGCTGCGTGAGCGAGAACGCGCCGGAGATGAGCGCCTGCGACGCGATGATCGCCGCGACGGTGGCGAGCGCGACCATCGGATAGAGCATCGGCGGCCGGCACGAGGCGAAAGAACGGGTTCGCACGCGGCCGTGCCGTCGCGCAGCAGCAGCGCGCCCTGCCCGAAATAATTCAGCAGCAGCGCGGGGAGCACGACGCAGAACCACGCCGCGCGGATCGGCCGCCGGCCGAAGTGTCCCATGTCGGCGTACAGCGCTTCGGCGCCGGTGACGGCGAGCACCACGGCGCCCAGCATGAGGAAGCCGACGATGCCGTTGTCCGCGAAGAATCGCGCGCCGTACAGCGGGTTGATCGCGCTGAGGATCTCGGCTCGCGCGCGATCTCCATCACGCCGAGCGCGCCGATCGCCGCGAACCACACGAGCATGATCGGCCCGAACACCTTGCCGATGCGATCGGTGCCGAGGCGCTGGACAGCGAAGAGCAGCGCCAGGATCACGAGGCTGAGCGGCACCACGACGCGGACGAGCAGCGGGCTCGCGACCTCGAGGCCTTCCACCGCGCCGAGCACCGAGATCGCGGGCGTGATCACGCCGTCGCCGTAGAGCAGCGCCGCGCCGAACAGGCCGAGCGTGGTGAGCACCATGTAGGCGCGCTTGTGGCCCGCGTCCATGCGCCGGTGGATGAGCGCGAGCAGCGCGAGGATGCCGCCCTCGCCCTCGTTGTCCGCGCGCATGATGTACAGGATGTACTTGAAGCTCACGACCAGCATGAGCGACCAGACGATCAGCGAGAGCACGCCGTAGACATTGGCCGGCGTCGGCTCGAGGCCGAGCGTGTGGCCGAAGCATTCCTTGAGCGCGTAGAGCGGGCTCGTGCCGATGTCGCCGTACACGACGCCGAGCGCGGTGAGCGAGAGGATGGCGAGCCGCTTGCCGACCGGTTTCGCCTCGACGCGGTGGCGGTCGAACGCCTTCGGAAAGGCGCCGGTGACGGGGAAGGTGGCGGTGGTGGTCGGGATCGCCGGCGGCGGGATCGGCGGCGTTCCCGTTGGCGTGGAATCGCTCATGTGGCGGCGGCGATCTCCGCGAGGGCGCGATGCACGTGCACGCGCACCATCTCCTTGCGCCACGCGAGCGTGTAGTCGGTGTTGTCCATCGGTTTCGCCGGGCGATACGCGGCGTCGGCCGCGGCGGCGATGGCGTTCTCCTCGAGGCGCGAGCCGACGATCGCGGCCGCGGACTCGGGGATCTCCTGCGGGTGCGACGCGACGGCGCCGAGCACGATGCGCGCGTCCTTCACCGTGCCGTCGCTCGCGCGCGATACCCACGCGGCGACGCCGAGCACCGGGGAAATCGAACGAGCCGCGCCGGCGCAGCTTGTGATAGCTCGCGCGCCAGCCGTTGGGCGGCGGCAGGTGGTACGACACGAGCAGCTCATCGGGCTGCTTGGTGAGGTAGGCGATGCCATCGTTCGCGTAGAGATCGGCGGCGGGCACGGTGCGCTCGCCGCGCGCGCTCGCGAGCGTCACGCGATGCGCCGATCGCGACGGCGACGGGCACTCCGTCAGAGCTCTGCACGGCCCAGCAGCGCGGGCTCGACGGCGCGACCCAGCAGATCTTGCCGTCCTTCTTCATGCAGTAGTCGATCGAGCGGCGCCATTCTTCGGTTTGATCGTAGTAGTTGCAGCGCGTGTCGAGGAGCAGGTTGCCGCCGATGCGTGCCCATGTGGCGCAGGGTGGGCGTGCTCACCACCTCGGCCGCGTGCGCGACGGCGGCGTATTTCGCGCGCACGAGCGGGTGGCGCGCCACCGCTTCGAGCGACGCGCCGGCGCCGATCGTGACGCCGCCATCGCTCGCGATGCGGATCTCGCGCGAGCTCCTTGATGCGCGCAGAGCGCGATCACCGTGCGCCGGCGTCATCTGGCGGCGCTTCATGTTCGGCCAGAGATCGGTGCCGCCGGCGACGTACATCGCGTCGTCGCCCGCGTCGGCGCGCGCGCGCACGGCCTCGGCGAGCGTGCGCGGCTCGACGAGCGTGAAACGCGGCAGGCGCAGCACTAGCGCGATCCCGCGGCGAGTGGCGCGTCGGCCGGGCCGCCAACTTCGCTGTGCGCGCGCTCGTCGGCCTCGCGGCCGTCGCCGCCCTGCGCCGGCGTGCAGCATCGGCGCGGCGTCGGGGAATTTGTAGTCGGGCACCTTGGTGGGTCCGAAGCGCGGCGATTTCCCCTTCTGCTTGTCGCGCAGCGCGCGCAGCACCATGTGCGGCTGGCACGGCACGCAGTCCACGCGCACGCCGACCGCGTCGTACACCGCGTTCGCCACCGCCGGCATGATCGGCAAGCAGCGGACCCTGGCCCACTTCCTTCGCGCCGAACGGGCCGCCCGCTTCGGGCTCCTCGATCAGGATGGTCTCCACGTCGCACATCTCCATCGTCGTGGGACTCTTGTACTCGAGCATGCTCGGGATGGTGGTGCACCACGTTCCGCTCGGCGTCGCGATACGTCATCTCCTCCATGAGCGCTTCGCCGAGTCCCATGTACACCGAGCCTTCCACCTGCCCGATCGCGAGCATCGGATTGATCGCGCGGCCGATGTCGTGCGCGATCCACACCTTGGGCACGCGCACGATGCCGGTGTCGGGATCGACTTCCACTTCGACCACGGCGCACGAGTACGAATACGCCGGCGACGGGCCCACGCCCGCGCCCTTGTAGCGGCCGGGCGATTTCGGCGGCGTATACGATCCGGTGGAGCCGATCGCGCCGAGCGCGCTCTCGGCGATGCGCACGGCCTCGGCGAATTCCATGCCGCGCTCGGGATCCTCGCTGTCGAACACGCGGCGGTGCGAGAAGACGATGCGCTCCATGGGCACGCCGAGCTTCTTCGCGACGGGCGCCGCGACGCGTATCGCGCGCACGCTCGGCGGCCTGGATCGCGGCGTGGCCCGTCATGAGCGTGACGCGCGAGGAGTAGGAGCCGAGATCGACCGGCGTGAGATCGGTGTCGCCGGTGACGACGCGGACGTCGACGACTTCGATGCCGAGCACCTCGGCGACGAACATCGCGAGCATCGTGTCCGAGCCCTGGCCGATCTCCGTGCTGCCGCAGAACGCGGTGACGCCGCCGGAGCGGTCGAGCTTGAGCTGCACGCTCGAGTGCGGCAGCTGGTTCCAGTAGATCGGCAGGTCCGCGCCGGAGATGTAGCTCGAGCAGGCGATGCCGACGCCGCGGCCGAAGGGGAGTTTGCGGAATTTGTCGCGCCAGCCGCTCGCGCTTCACTGCGGCGTCGATGGCGCGGGCCGAGCCCGATGGAGCCGACGCGCAGCCAATTCGCGGTGACGGAATTCGCGGGCTGGAGGATCTTGCGGCGCATGTCGGCGGGATCGAGCTGCAGATGCTCGGCGATCTTGTCGAGCTGCACTTCCTGGCCGAAGCGCGGCTGCGGCGTGCCGTGGCCGCGCTTGGGGCCGCACGGCGGCTTGTTCGTGAACGCGCGCAGGCCGCGGAAGCGGTACGCGGGGATCTCGTACGTCACCGTTTGCAGCGCGCCCGTGTAGAACGTGCTCGCCACGCCGTAGCTGCCGTACGCGCCGCCGTCGAGGAGCGTCGCGAAGTCCATCGCGACGATGCGGCCGTCGTTCTTCACGCCGGTGCGCACGCGCATGAGCACCGGGTGGCGGCCGCGGTGGCAGAAGAACACTTCCTCGCGCGTGAGGCAGATCTTGACGGGGCGCCCGGTGCAGCGCGCGAGCTCGGCGACCACCATTTCGTGGTTGAAGGGATCGGACTTGCCGCCGAAGCCGCCGCCGTTGGGCGTCGCGATCACGCGCATGTGCGCGGGCGGCATCTCGAGCACGCGCGCGAGGGCGCGGTGCAGGTAGTGGGGCGTCTGCGTGCTGCACCAGACCGTGAGCTTGCCGTCCGTGCTCCACTGCGCGAGCGACGCGTGCTGCTCGATGGCAGGTGCGTGTTCCCCTCGTAGAAGAACATGTCGTCGGAGATGTAGTCGGCGTCCGTCATCGCTTCGTCCACGTCGCCGAAGTCGAGCGCGACTCCTTGTGGATGTTGCCGTGGTCGCCGTACTCGTGGAGCTGCGGCTCCGGATTGCCGAGCGCGTCGTCCACGCTCTCGATGGACTTGAGCGGCTCGTACTCGACGTCGATGAGGCGGCACGCCTCTTCGGCGATCAGCTCGTCGGTGGCGACGACCGCCGCGACCGGATCGCCGACGAAGCGCGCGACGTCCTGGCACAGCGCGTGCTCGTCCTGCGTGACCGGCAGGATGCCGAAGGGGATGGGCAGCGCGTCGCCGGTGAGCACCGCGATCACGCCGGGCAGCGCCGCGGCGCGGCGCGTGTCGACGCGATGATCTTCGCGTGCGCGTGGCGCGAGCGGAGCAGCTTGCAATGCAGCATGCGCGGCAGCACGAGATCGTCGGCGAACAATGTTTGTCCGGTGACCTTCGCGCCGCCGTCGACTCGCGGCCGGCGTGCCGACGACCTGGAACTTGCGCGGCGCGTCAGCCACGCGCGCTCTCCATCCAGCCGGCGGCGAGCTCCACCGCTTCGTAGATCTGCAGATAGCCCGTGCAGCGGCACAGATTGCCGGCGAGCGCTTCCTTGATCTCCTCGCGCGAGGGATGCGGATTCGCCGCGAGCAGCGCCTTCGCCGCGAGCAGGAATCCCGGCGTGCAGTAGCCGCACTGCGCGGCGCCGAGTTCGGCGAACGCCTGCTGCAGCGGATGCAGCTCGCCGCCCTCCGCCATGCCTTCGACCGTCTCGATGGGGCGCTCGGCGTATTCGACGCGAGCGCGAGGCACGAGAGCACGGGCGCGCCATCGACGAGCACCGCGCACACGCCGCACTCGCCGAGCTCGCAGCCGTGCTTCGTGCCCGTGAGCGCGAGATCCTCGCGCATGACCTCGAGGAGCGTCTTGTTGGGAGCGAAGGCGATCTCGCGGCGCTCGCCATTCACTACGAACGCGGCGTGCGCAGTGGAGCGCGCAGGCGCCTCGATTTGGACGGGTTTTGGCACGGGTGGAGGATGCCTATCGGGACGCGGGGCGGGCAAGGGCGGGGCATCTAACTACACTGCCGGGAACCGGTTGCCGGGAACCGGTGAGGCATGACAACACATGGCATCACGACGTCGAGCAATGTCGTGAGTGCCATGTATTGTCATGCTTCATCGGTTCCCGGTAATCGGTTCCCGGAAGCCCGCCGTTCTATTCGTACCGCAGCGCCGTGATCGGGTCCATCTGCGCCGCTCGTCTGGCGGGCCACACGCCGAATACCACGCCCACGAGCGCCGAGAACAGGAACGCCAGGATCACGGATGCGGGCGCCACGTCGGTGTTCCAATGGAATCCGTATCGCATGCCGATCGCGCCACCGGCCCCAAGCAGGATGCCGAACGCGCCCGCCGAGCACGCAGAGCACCACGGCCTCGATCAGGAACTGCAGCAGGATGTTCATCTTGGTCGCGCCGAGCGCCTTGCGCACGCCGATCTCGCGCGTGCGCTCGGTGACGGACACGAGCATGATGTTCATGATGCCGATGCCGCCCACGAGGAGGCTCACCGCCGCGATGCCGCCGAGCAGCAGACCGAACACCTGCGTGGTGGACGACAGCGTGTTCAGGAAGTCGGCCTGGCTGCGGATCTGGAAATCGTCGTCGCGCCCGCTGGGGATCCGGTGCTGCCGCCGCAGGATGCGTTCGATCTCGGTCATCGTCTCCGGGATCATCGCCTCGCTCGGCGCCACGACGCTGATCGTGCGCAGATAGATCGTGTCGAACACGCGGAAGCGCGCCGTGTTGATCGGGATCACGACCTGATCGTCCGGATCGTTGAAGCCGGCCGCGCCCTTCGTGTCGAAGATGCCGATCACCTGGAACTCGATGCCGCTGATGCGGATCATCTCGCCCACGAGCGCATTCGGCGCGCCTGGGGAGAGGTTGTTGGCTGTGGTGGCGCCCAGGACGGCGACGCGCTTGCGCCCCTCATCCTCCTGGGTCGTGAACATGCGGCCGTTCGCCGGCGCGACGGTGTACTTCCGCACGTCGCCGTAGTTCGCGGTCGCGCCGATGATCGTGGTGCTGGTATTCGTGCGGCGCCACTGCACCTGCAGCGTGCGCGACATCTCGGGCTCGACCGCGAGGAAGAGCGTCCCCTGCTCCTGCAGCGCGGTGGCGTCATCCACCGGCAGTCGCGCGCGATCGCTGGACGACGCGATGCCGCCGGTGAACACCTGGCCGGGCACGACCGAGAGCAGCGTGGTGCCGAGCGCGGCGATGCGATCGTTCACGGCCTGCTGGGCGCCGCGCCCGAGCGCGACGACCGCGATCACGGCCGCCACGCCGATCACGATGCCGAGCATCGTGAGCGCCGACCGCAGCTTGTTCGCCCGAAGCGCGATGAGCGCGACGGCGATGGTCTCGCCGATCATCATGTTACGGATTCCCCGGGCGTGGCGCCGGCGGCGGCGCGGGCGGCGCCGCCTGCGTGGGAGTCGCGGCCGCGGCCGGCGTCGCGCCCTTCTGGCCGCCGCCACCGCCGCCGCCCGTCTTGGTGCCGCCGCCCGCGTTGCCCTGCTGGCTCACGCCGGGCAGCCCCATGCGGCTCTGGATGCGCGCCTGCAGATCCTGCCGCGCCGCCTGCAGCATCGCGGCGTTGATGAGCGCCACTTTGTCGCCCTCGGCGAGCCCGCTCAACACCTGCGTCACGTCGTAGTTGCCGACGCCGAGGGTGAGGATCTTCGGCACATAGGTGCCATTCTGCTGGATGAACACAAGGCCCGGACGCGGGCGGGTATTGCCCGGGTTCGACTCCTCGCTGCCGCCCATCGCGAGCTGCGTGCCGCCGGCGCTGGTGCGCCGGAGCTGCGCGCACGCGCGCGCCGAGCCCGCATCGATGTGCAGCGTGTCGTACACCGCGCGCATCTTCACACCGAGCGCCTGCCGGTCGCCGCCGGCCTGCATCGAATCGCGCAGCGTCTGCATCTGCTTCTGTTGCGTAGGATGCTTGGCGATCACGGCGTTGATCGAATCGCACTGCGATTGCGACACGCTCACCGTGGCGGCGCTGCCCGCGCTGTCGCCGTTGCGGCGGCCGCCCCCGAGCGCGGCCATCACCGCGTTCACGTCCAGTCCGAGCGCCTTCGCGGCGGCGCGCGCGTCCTTCGGGCTGCGCACGGCGTCGTTCGGCACGGCGAGCGCGTTGTCCCGCTGCTCGACGAGGATCGACACGTCGCTGTTCATGCCGGGCATGAGCGCGCCGTCCTGATTGTCGATCTTGATGAACACCGGGAACATCGTGACGCTCTGCTGCACCGTGGCCTGCGGCGAGATCTTCTGCACCGTGCCGCGGAAGACGCGATTGGGATACGCGTCCACCTTGATCGTGGCGCTCTGCCCCGCCTTCACGTTGCCAATGTCGCTCTCGGCCACGAGCGTGCTGTCCATGATCTGCGCGAGGTTGGCCATGACGAGCAGCGTCGTGCCGCCGCTCACATTGCCGGTCGCCGACGCGATCACCTGCCCCTCGGAGACGTCGCGCTCGATGACCGTGCCGGAGGCCGGCGCGCGGATCGTGACATCCTCGAGCGCGATGGACGCGTTGTCGAGATTGGTGCGCGCCGCCACGAGCTGCGACGACGCGTTCGCGTAGGCGAGTTGCGCGGCCTCCATGTCCGTCGATGTGAGAACGCCGTTCTTGAAGAGCGTCGAGTCGCGCATGA
This sequence comes from uncultured Gemmatimonadaceae bacterium, assembly GCA_963732065.1. Classification (GTDB taxonomy): domain Bacteria; phylum Gemmatimonadota; class Gemmatimonadetes; order Gemmatimonadales; family Gemmatimonadaceae; genus DATKOH01. Next base: position 156,372 of record CAVSYH010000018.1, read on the forward strand.
ACTGTGTCTTCGTGACCGCGACGTTGGCCTCGGCGGCCTTCACCGCCGCGGCGGCCATATCGTACGTATTCTGCGGGATGCGCGGGTCGATCTTCACGAGGAGCGCGCCGGTCTTCACCAGCGAGCCCGACTCGACGTAGATCTTGAGCACGGTGCCAGAGGCCTTGGACTTCACCTGCACGGGATTGATCGGCGTCACGACGCCGGTCGCCTCGACATCGACGACGATGTCCTGGCGCATGACCTGGGCGGTCTGCACGACGGGGCCGGTGGGCGCCTTGCTCTTGCAGCCGGCGGCGGCGAACGCGACGACCAGGAGGGAGATGGTGCGCTTCTTCACGTGGCGGATCCTCACAGTTCGCGACCGATCAGCGCTTCGAGCTGCGCTTTGGCCACGCGGTAGTTGAAGCGCGCCTGGATGAGCAGGAAGCGCGCCTGATTCAAAGTGGTCTGGGATGTCAAAGCGTCGAGGATCGTCCCCGCGCCGAGTTGGTACCGCTGCTGCTGCACACGCAGGTCTTCTTCCGCGGCGGCGACGGAGACGAGCTGGATCCTGATCTGCTCCTGCGCCGTCTGCAGCGCGCCGAGGTACTGCACGAGACTCTGCTGCGCCGCGAACTTGGTGTCGCGCAGCGTCGCATCGGCGATCATCTGCGGTCACGTCGGCCGCGACGATGCTCGATTCACGCTGCCACTGGTTGAAGATCGGGAAGGACGCCGAGAAGCGGAGCTGCCCGCTGTACGAGTAATCGCTCGGCGAGAAGCTGAACACGCTGTCGGCGGCCACGCGGTTGCGGCCGTACGACATGGAGATCGTGGGGAACCACTGCGAGCGCGCCGCCTGCGATCCGCTCTTGGCCGCTTCGAGCGACGCCGTGGCCTGCTGTACGAGCGGGCCCACCGCCGCGTACTGCGAGATCTGCGCGCTGTCGGCCGCGAGTTCCGGCTGTCCGAGCGTGTCGGACGGGATCGCCGTCACGGTGATCTTGGTGGCCACGAGGCGCGTGAGCGCGGCGTTGGCCGTTTGCAGATCGTTGTTCGCGGTGAGGATGCCGAGTTGCGCGTTGCCCACCTGGATGAGCGAGCGCAGCGAATCCGACTTGATGGCCGTCTTCGCCTGCACCATCAGCACGGACATCTTCATCTGCTGATTGGCCTGGTCGAGCGCGGCCTCGGCGTCGCGCTTCTCCTCCAGCGCGGCGAGCACGGCGTAGTACTGCTGCTTCACGAGATACGCGATCTGCCAGTTCTGCGCGTTCTCACCCGCGACCGCGGCGCCGAGATTCGCGCGCGCCTGCGAGATGTCGAAGATGCGCCGGCCGCCGTCGAACAGATCGAGCGCGAAGTTGAAGCCTTGCGTGGTCTGCCACTTGCCCGAGATCACCTGGCCGGTGGTGGTGTTCACGCGGCTCGAGGCGGGGCTGAGCGACGAACTGGACGTGTTCACCGTGAGGCTGGGGATGAACGCCGACCAGGCCGAGTGCACGCCGGCCTCGGAATTCTGGATGCCCCCGCGCGCGGTGACCGTGGCCGGATTGTTCTTCACGGCCAACTGGATCGCTTCGCTGAGTGGGATCGGATGTGCGCCGGTATCCGGTGCAGCCTGCGCGGACAGGGGCGCCGCGGCGAACGCCGCGAGCGCCAGATAGCGGGATCTCACTTGCGATTGGCCTCCGCGGCGCGGTCATGTTCCGCGATCAGTTCCTGGAAGCGCTTCTGCTGATCGGCGTTGAGGATCCCCATGATCTGCTTGCGTGCGGCGGTGCGCGCCGAGTCGAGCTGGGGCTTCACGGGTTCGGCGAGCTTGGTCATGACGCGGCGCCGCTCGTCGAGGATGGAATCGAGCTGCGCCGTCTGCGCGGCCGAGAGGTCCAGCTGCGCGGCGATGTAATGCCGCATCGCGCCCGGCGCCCCGGGGGCGTCGGCGCGCGCGTCGATGAGGTGGCCGGCGGCGAAGCCGAGGGCTCCGCCGGTCACCAATGCGCCGGCCAACAGTGCGAGCGCGATCTCCTTGGGACGTTGCATGAACGGTATCCGGTCAGGGCGTGAGGACATAACGGAGCACCGCTTCGTTGTCCGGCTTGGAGCCGGCGACGGCACTCAACTGCGCGAGCGGGGGGTTCTCATGGAGGAGCAGGGCCTCGAGCTCGGTGCGTTCGCGCGTCTCGCGCGCGCGCCACAGCGTGGCGCCGGCCACCATCGAGCGCGAGGGCCGCCGCGATGAGGCCGGGCGTCGCCCAGCGCGAGAGCGACAGCCACCACGAATCGGCGCCGTCGCCCGCGGGCGGCGCCCGCGACGCGCGCGAGCACGCGGCGCTCGAGTTCGCTCCAATAGGCCTCGCCCTCCGGCGCCGCGTACATGCGGCGCAGAGCGCGGGTCACGTCGTCGTCCCGGCCCTCGGGCCCGATCCGATAATCATCGCTCATGGTTCATCCTCGCAGGTCGCTCAGAGTCTTTCGCAACGCCGCACGCGCGTGGTGCAAGTGCGCGCGCGCCGTCCCTTCGGGTATCTCCAACAGCCCGCCGATCTCGGCGTGCGTGAATCCTTCCACATCGTGCAACACCATCACCGCACGCTGCGGCGGCGTCAGCGTGTCGAGCGCTTCGGCCAGCCGACGGCGCAATTCGTCATCAATGCCCGGATCGCGGAACGGATGCGCGATCTGCTCCGTGAGCGCCTCCGCCACCCGCACCTTCCGGCGCCGCGCGATGTCCAGCGCGGCGTTCGCCACGATCCGGCTCAGCCACGCCGCGAACGGCTGGTCGGGCCGGAACCGCTCCAGCGCTTGGTACGCATGCAGGAACCCTTCCTGCACCGCATCCTCGGCGTCCTCGTGCGTGGCGGAGATCGCCCGCGCTACCGTGTACGCCCGGCGCTGGTGGCGACGCACCAGCTCGGCGAATGCTTCCGACGAGCCCCGCTGCGCCGCGAGCGCCAGATCGCGCTCGGACGCCGGATCGGGCGATGCCGGACCGGCATGTCCCGGCCCGGAGATCGAGTGCGTTGCCATGTGTAGTACGCGCTTCGCCGCGGGAGCGTTGGCGCTCAGCCGGCGGCCGGCGTTCCGGCGAGGCCGAGCGTGGGCGCGACGCCGCGCATCGCGACGATCACGAAAGCGATGTGGTCATCCAGCGCGACGCCGAGTTCTTCGGCGCCCTGGATCACGTCCTCGCGGCTGACGCCGCGCGCGAACGCTTTGTCCTTCATCTTCTTTCGCACGCTCGGGGCCTCCACGTCGTGCACGCTGCGGGTGGGTTTCACCAGGGCCGATGCGGTGATCAATCCCGTCAGTTCGTCCACGGCGAAGAGCGTCTTCGCCATGCGCGTCTCGCGCGGCACGCCCGTGTAGGTCGCGTGGCCGAGGATCGCCTGGAGCACGTCCTCGGGATAGCCGCGGCCGCGCAGCAAGCGCACCCCCTCGGCGGGATGCTCGGCCTCGGCCGCGTGTGCCGCGTTGGGAAAGCGCTCGTAGTCGAAATCATGGAGCAGCCCCGCGAGCCCCCAGCGATGCTCGTCCTCGCCGAACTTCGCGGCGTAGGCGCGCATCGCGGCCTCGACGGCCAGCATGTGCTTCCGCAGCGAATCGCTGGCCGTGTACTCATGGACGATCGCCAGGGCGTCGTCCCGGGATGGCAGTGCTTCGGTCATGTCTGTGATGATAGGGGGGTACGGCCGTGCGCGTCAGGGCGGGGGTCAGTGCGCCGGGCCGGCGTTGCGCTTCGACTTGCCGGTGCGGAAGAGCAGCAGCACCGGCAGCGCCGCGACAGCAGAATGCCGCTGAGCAGGTAGATCTTGGAGAACGCGAGCACGCTCGCCTGTGCCTGCACCTGGCGGTCCAGGATCGCGAGCGCCGCTGCTGCGCCTGCGCGGGGTCCAGCCGCGCGCCACGAGCGCGTGCGCCGTGCCGGTGAGGCGCGCGACGACCTGCGGATCGCCGCTCACGACGTGCTCCGAGAGGAGCGATTTCTCCGACCACCGTGAAGCGCGTGAGCAGCGTGGCCATGATCGCGATGCCGAGCGAACCGCCGAGCTGGCGCGTGAGGTTGAACATGCCGGTGCCCTGCGGCAAGTTCCGATCGGCTTGAGGTCGGCCATCGTCGCGCTGGTGAGCGGCACGAAGATCAGGCCGAGCCCCACGCCGCGCAGGATGAGCGGCCAGAACAGGTCGCCCGCGCCGGCGTCGATCGTGAGATGGACAGCTTGTACATGGACCCGAGGAAGAGGAACGCGCCGATCGATCACCGTGACGCGCGCGTCGAGCTTCGCGGCGTTCCGGCCGACGAACGGCCATCGTGACCGCGGACGCGATCGCGCCCGGCAGGATCACGCGGCCGGTCTGCTTCGCCGTGAATCCGTGCAGGCTCTGCAGGAAGATCGGGAGCACGAACACCGATCCGTACAGCGCGAGCCCCATGAACGCCGCGAAGGTCACGCCGGCGGCGAGCTGGCGGCTCTTGAGGACGCGGAAATCGATGACCGGTTCATCGATCGTCGGAGTTCGCGCCAGACGAGCAGCATGCGCGACCACGGCCGACGTGATCGCGAGCGACGTCACGAACCTGCGAATCGAACCAGTCGTAGCGCTCGCCGCGCTCGAGCATCCACTGCAGCGAACCCGACGCACGAGCGCCAGCAGCAGGATGCCCGACGAAGTCGATCGTCGTCGGCGCGCTCCTGGTGCGCCGCGTCGCGCACGTACGCGAGCACCATGAACGCCGCGATGATGCCGAGCGGCACGTTGATGTAGAAGATCCACGGCCACGCTGTAGTTGTCGACGATCCAGCCGCCGAGCGTGGGGCCGAGCGTCGGGCCCACCATGACGCCGACGCCGAACATCGCCTGGCCGATGCCCACTTCCTCTGGCGGGAACGCTTCGAAGAGCGTGGCCTGCGCGGTGGAGAGCAGCGCGCCGCCGCCGAGTCCCTGGACGACGCGCCAGAACACGAGGCCCCAGAGCGAGCCGGCGGCGCCGCAGAAGAACGACGCGACGCACGAAGAGCGCGATCGAGCCGGTGAGATAGCGCCGCCGGCCGAAGCAGCCCGAGAGCCAGCCCGACATCGGGATGACGATGACGTTCGCGATGATGTAGCCGGTGGACACCCACGAGATCTCGTCGAGCGTGGCGCCGAGATTCCCCATCATGTGGGGGATCGCGACGTTCACGATGGAGGTGTCGATCAGCTCGAGCACGGCCGCCAGCGTGACCGCGATCGCGATGAGGTAGCGATTGCTTGTAACGCGGATCGGCCGCGATCTCGGCGGCGCGTGCGGCGGTGATCGGTCATGGTGTCCTCCGGCCGGGCCGGCTACTTGGTCTTCGACGCGCGACCACGGCGCACATGCCGGGGCGCAGCGGCTTCGTCGGGGCCGAGTCCCTTCGTGACGCGATGCGCACCGGCACGCGCTGCACGACCTTCGTGAAGTTGCCGGTGGCGTTGTCGGGCGGCAGCAGCGCGAAGCTTCGCGCCCGTCGCCGCCGACGAGACTCTCGACCTTGCCCTGCATCGGCGAGCCCGCCGTAGGCGTCGATCTTCGACGTCCACTGCCTGGCCGACGCGCATGTCGGCGAGCTGCGTTTCCTTGAAGTTCGCCGTGACCCAGCTGCCGGTGTCGGCGACGATCGGACATGAGCGGCTGGCCGGCCTGCACGAGCTGGCCGATCTCGACGAGCTTCTTCGCGACCGTGCCGTGGCGGGCGCGAAGATCGACGTGTATGAGAGCTGGAGCGCGGCGTTGTCGCGCGTCGCCTGCGCCGCGGCGACGCGCGCGTCGGCCATGCGGAGTCCGGCCTGCGCGCCGCTCACGCCGGCGTTGGCCGCCGCCGCCTGCTGCTCCAGCGCGCGCACCTGCGCGGCCGCCGCATCGTACGCGGCCTGCGCCGCATCGACCTGCTGTGCGCGTCACGATCTGCTTCGCGACGAGTTCTTTCGCGCGCGCGAGATCGGCTGTCGCCTTGACTGAGATTCGCACGCGCGGCATCGATCTGCGCATCCACGGCCGAGCGCTGTCCCGCCGCGCTCGCGACCGCCGCGCCGGCCTGTGCCTTGACCGCCGCGCGTGCCCGCCATCGCGCGCGCCGCCGCCAGATCGGCGTCGGCCTGCTCGAGCTTCACGCGGTACTCGGCGCTGTCGATCGACACGAGCAGCTGGCCGGTGTGCACCGAGTCGTTGTCCTGCACCGCCACGCGGTCGACGTAGCCGCCGACCTTGGCGATCACGGGAATGATGTGCCCGTCTACCTGCGCGTCGTCGGTGGTCTCGTGCGTGTGCGCGTAGTACCAGGTGGGGATCCCCCAGATCAGCGCGGCGATGAGTGCCACGCCCAGCGCGCCGTACGTGATCAGGCGCTTGCGGGTGATCGGCGCGTCGGGAGCTGCGGGGACGTTCGGATTCGCCATGGGACGGATACCGGGGAAGACGGTTGAGCTGCGGTGGCTACGGGAGCGCGGTGACGGTGCCTTCAGCGCGCGCGAGCTGCACGCGCGCGGCCTGGTACGCCGCGAGCGCCTCGATGAGCTGGCTGCGCGCGGTATTCAAGTTCGACGACGCCTGGATCACGTCGAGATTGCCGGAAACGCCGGCGACGAAGCGCTCGCGCGCCTGCGTCACCTCGAGCGTCGACAGGTCGAGCCGCTCCTGGGCCGCGGCCATCTGTTCACGCGCGGCCGCGAGATCGTCGAGCCCGCCGCGCACTTCGATCGATGCCTGCAGCACGAGCGCGCGCTGCTTGGACGTGGCCTCGCGCACCGCGGCCTTGTTCTCCTCGATGCGCGCCTCGCGGCGCAGTCCGTCGAAGATCGGCACCTGGAGCTGCACGCCCCATGTGTACGTGGGCAGGTACGACGCGCCGTTCTTGCCGATCGCGCCGTAGCTCGCGCCGACGCCCAGCGACGGCAGCCGCTCGGCCTTCACGGCGGACACGGCCGTCTGCGACGCCTCGATCTGCAGCATCGCGGCGCGGAGGTCGGCGCGCGACATCATCGCGGTATTCACCGCGGCGCTCTCGCTCGGCAGTTCGGCCGGCGCGGGGAGACGGTCGAGTGAATCGGCGAGTTCGAGGTGGGTACTGAGCGGCAGGTTGAGCACGCGCAGGAGGTCGAGGCGCGAGCGGTCGCGGTCGGCGCGCTGGAAGATCAGCTGGGCGCGCACCGTGCTCGCCTGCACCTTGGCGCGCGTGACGTCGATCGCGACGCCCACGCCGCTGCTGAGCTGGTCGCGCGCGATGCTCAGGAGCGAATCGGCGAGCAGCGAGTCGGCGACGCGCGCGCCGACGAGCGCTTCGGCGCGCTGGAGCCGCACGTAGGCGCGCGCGGCGAGTTCGCCGGCCGCATCGCCGATGTTCACGGCGTCGGCCGCGCTCGCGCCCGCTTCGGCGGTGGCGCCGGACACGCGCTTGTAGGCGGCGACGTCCACCACGCGAGAGTTCGAGGCGCGCGCGCATGTCGAGCGCATTGAGCGGACCTACCACCTGGCCGTTGGGGTCGATGCCGGGGAAGGTGAACGGGGGCGGGAAGAGCGCGGCGGTATTGAACGTGGCGCCGCTCTCCAGCGCGGAGGCGGAGAGCTGCGGCAGCAGATCGGACTTCCGCTGGGTGATGCGCGCGGTGGCGGCGTCGGCGCGGTCGCGCGCCTGCTCGGCCTGCGCATTGCGGCGCGCGGCGAGTCGTGCGGCGTCGCCGAGCGTGAGCGGGTGCGCGATCGCGGAATCCTGGGCGTGCGCGCCGCCGGCGGCCATGGCGGCTGCCAGCGCGAGGAGAGCGAGTCTGGTCATGCGGTGGTTCTCCGGCGGGATCGCGTGGTGGGAGCGGCGCCCGGTTCCAGGGCGTGATCGACGAAGTCGAGTATCTCGGCGAGGATCTTGGCGTCGGATGCCTTCGCGACGAACGGGATGACGTCGCGGTGGGCGCACCAATGGCCGTGCTTGATGATCATGGCGTGCACCATGCGCGCGGCGGCCTCGGGCTCGACGCGGCGGAATTCGCCGCGCGCGATGCCGCGGCGGATGATCTGCGAACAGACTCTCAGCGCGCGTTCGGCCGTCTCGTGGATGTAGAACTTGAGCAGGTCGGGGAACTCGGGGAGCTCGCCGATCGTGAGGCGGTAGAGGATCGGGAAGGCGGGGCTGCGCACGTGCTCCCAGACGCCCGTGACGTACTCGTGGAGCTGTTCGAGGGCGGGGGCATCGGAGGCTGGCGTGCTTCTGCTCGAATGCGGCGATGCCGCGGCCGGTGACGTGGCGCACCATGGCGCGGAAGAGCTCGTCCTTGGTGGCGAAGTAGAGATAGATGGTGCCTTTGGCGACGCCGGCGCGGCGCGCGATGTCGTCGAGCCGGGTGCGTCCGAGTCCGCGCTCGCCGAACTCGATGAGGGCGGCGTCGAGGATCTGGCCGGGCCGTTCTTCGGGCCTGCGCTGCCAGCGTGGCGCGTCGGCGCGGGCGGGGGTGCGGCCGGGGTGCTGCCGGCGGTCTTGCGCGGACATTCGCCGGAATTAAATGACCGACCCGTCAGTTATCAAGTGCCCCCACTCACTAACCGCGTTCTGTGGGCCTTAGTACCGCTTGAGGAGCGCGTATAGCAACGGAGCGTATGGTACGGCAGGGCGGGAGTTGGAACGGCGACACTCCCGCCCTGCCGTACCATACGCTCCGTTGCCAAACGCGCCGTTTCAGCGGTGCTAGGGCCTACACGCGCCCCTAGCGCGCCAGGCTGCGCCGCCGGGGGCGTTCGTTCTCGTATTTCTTATTGACCATCAGCACGATCGCGCCCAGCGCCAGCAGCAGCACGAGCGCTCCTACGATCAAGCCGGTGAATCCGGCTCCCTTGTCTCCCTCCATCGGTGCCGCCATGCGTGCCTCCCGGGAACGTGTGCGGGCGCGCCTACGCGACGCGCACCGATGTGATCGTGTCGTTCGCCTTGATCTGCTTCACCGCGTCGATCCCCTTCGTGACCTTGCCGAACACGGTGTGCACGCCGTTCAGGTGCTTCGTGTTCGCCTCGCTCAGCACGATGAAGAACTGGCTGCCGCCGGTGTCCTTCCCGGCATGCGCCATGGAGAGCGAACCCAACTTGTGCGTGTGCGGGTTCCCCTTGGTCTCGCACTTGATGTGCCAGCCCGGGCCGCCCGTGCCGATCTTCCGGTCGCCCGCCGGCAGGTCGCGCGAGTACGGATCGCCGCCCTGCACCACGAAATCCTCGATCACCCGGTGGAATTTCACGCCGTCGTAGAAGTTGCTGTTCGCCAGCTTCTCGAAGTTGGCGACGGTGAGCGGCGCTTCCTTGTCATAGAGCTCGGCGACGATCTGGCCGCGATTGGTCTCGAAGGTGGCTGTCTTCACGGGAGGCACGGTGGGAGAGGAGTGACGGTCGAGACGGGAAATTACTCGCCGCGCCGCCCCGCGGCTACTTCATGCCCATGGCGTGCACGATCTTCCACTCCTGCTCCGACACCGGCATCACCGAGAGCCGGCTCCCTTTCTGCAGCAGCACCATCTTCTCGAGTCCCTTCACCCCGCGCAGCTCGGTGAGCGTCACCGGGCGCTTGAACGGCGCGACCGCCCTGAGGTCCACCACGTACCAGGCTGGCTTCGCGGGATCGCTCTTGGGATCGAAGTGGTCGTCCTTCTTATCGAACGCCGTCGGATCGGGATAGGCCTCGCGCGCCACTTCGCACTCGCCCATGATCGCGCCGGGATCCGCGTTCGAGTGATAGAAGAACACGGGATCGCCTTTCTTCATCCCGTCGCGCAGCATGTTCCTCGCCTGATAGTTGCGCACGCCGTCCCATCGCGTGGTGCGCTTGGGCAGCTTCCACAGGTCCCCCCACGCGAAGCTCTCGGCGTCGGTCTTCACCAACCAGTACCGCTCGCCGGCGCTCATAGCTGCGCCGACGGACAGAGATCGGCGAGCACGCACTCGCCGCATTTCGGACGCCGCGCGATGCACACCCGGCGTCCGTGCTCGATCAAGAGATGCGACAGCATCGTCCACTCCGCGTTCGGGAATTGTTTGATCAGGTCCTGCTCGATCTTCACCGGGTCGGTCTCGCGCGTGAGGCCCAGCAGGTGCGAGAGCCGCGCGACGTGCGTGTCCACCACGATGCCGGCGTTGATCTCGAAGGCGTTGCCGAGGATCACGTTCGCCGTCTTGCGGCCGACACCGGGGAGTTGCGTGAGCTCATCCATGGTGCGCGGGATCGCGCCGCCGTGCTCGGGCCATCACCGCGCTGCGCCATCCCTTCCAGGCTCTTGGCCTTGTTGCGGAAGAAGCCGGTGCTCTTGATGAGCGCCTCGAGATCGCCGCGGTCGGCATCGGCGAGCGCGGCGGCGTCGGGATACTTCGCGAACAACGCGGGCGTCACCATGTTCACGCGCACGTCGGTGCATTGCGCGCTCAGGATCGTGGCCACGAGCAGCTGGTACGCGTTCGCGTGGTCGAGCGCGCAGTGCGCGTCCGGATACGCCGCGCGCAGCCGCCGATAATACTCGGCGGCCACCTCCGGCGACGCGCGTTTGATCGCGCGTGCTTCTTCGGCAGCTTCCGCGGCGCGGGTCTCTTCTTCGTGACTTTCTTCTTCGCCGGCTTCTTCCTCATCGCGTGACCCTTCGGCTCCTCGCGCGCTCGACGATGTCGTGCGCGTGCTGCGTGTTCAGCACATTGCCGGCCTCGAGCCAGCCTTTGCGCGCCGTGTTGATGCCGTACGTCATATTATCGAGTCCCGCAGCGGAGTGCGCGTCCGGGCCGATCTCGATGAGGCAGCCGAGTTCCTTCGCGACGCGGCAGAGGGTCCAGTCGAGATCGAGGCGGTGCGGGTCGGCGTTGAGCTCCACGGCCACGCCGAGCTCGCCGGCGCGCGCGAGCACCGCGGGCATGTCGATCGCGTACGGTTCGCGCGTGAGGAGCAGCCGGCCGGTGGGATGGCCGAGGATCGTGACGAACGGATTCTCGAGCGCGCGCAGCACGCGCTCCGTCATTGCGCGCTCGTCCATCGCGAAGCGCGAGTGCACCGACGCGATCACATAGTCGAACGTCTCGAGCAGCGATTCGTCGTAATCGACGCGGCCGTCGGCAAGGATGTCGGCCTCGATGCCCTTGAGGATGCGGAAACCGTGGAACCTCTCCTGTAGCCGGTCGATCTCGTCGTGCTGGCGCTTCACCGCGTCGGGCGAGAGTCCGCCGGCGTACGTCGCTGACTGCGAATGGTCGGAGATGCCGAGGTACGCACCAGCCGCGCTCGCGCGCGGCGGCGGCCATCTCGGCGATAGTTGTCGCGCCGTCGGAGTACTGCGAATGACAGTGAAGCACGCCGCGCATATCCGCGAGCTCGATGAGATGCGGCAGCTCGCCCGCGAGCGCCGCCTCGACCTCGCCGAGTCCTTCGCGCAGCTCGGGGGCAATGGCGGCCGCGACTGTGGGTGAAAGGCCGTACGCTCGAGCCTGGTCAAGATGCGCGGCGCTGCCGGTCGCGTGCTCGAGCGCGGCGCCGAACTCCTTCGGCGTCACGCAGTAGAGATCCAGCCGCGTGCCGTCGGCATAGCGGATCGTCACCGCGTCGCCGCCCGCGCCGATGGCATCCTTCACGTCCTCGCCGCGTGCGACCTCGGCCGCCACCTCGGCCGGCGCGCGCGCACACGCCGCCACGATGTCGATGTCGCGCACCACCGGACAGCGCCGCCGGATGGAGCCGGCGATCTCGGCCCGGGCGACGCCGGGTATCGCGAGGACCTGCGCGCGCAGCCGCTCCGCCTCCGCGAGCGCGTGCGGGTACAGCATGAAGTCACTCGTCTCGCGCAGATACGCGATGCCCCGCGCGATCTTCGCGGCCGTTTTCGCGCCGAAGCGCGGCAGCGCCGCGAGGCGCCCGTCGCGCGCGGCGGCCTCGAGATCCTGCAGCGTGTCGATGCCCAGTCCCTCGTGGATCGCGCGGATCTTGGAGGTGCCGAGCCCCGGCACGCGGAGCATCTCGAGCAGACCTTCGGGCGTGTCCTCCTGGAGTTGCGTGAGGAGCGAGGAATCGCCGCCCGCCGCGAGTTCCGCGATCACGGCGAGCGTCGCCGGCCCTACGCCGCGTACGCGGGCGAGGGCGCCGCTCGCAATCGCTTGGGCGAATTCGCCGTCGCGCACGTTCTGCAGGGCGCGCGCCGCGGTGCGGTAGGCGCCGCTCTTGAAGCCGCTCTCCCCTTTGAGTTCGAGCAGGTCGGCGATCTGTTCAAGGACGTGCGCGGCGGCACGGGGCTGCATGGGGGAAGAATACCCCAACTGCGAACTACCGGGAACCGATTACCGGGAACCGGTGTGGCATGAAAACGAATTCCCTAACGACACCGTGTAGTGTCGTTAGGGAATGTGTTGTCATTCATCACCGGTTCCCGGCAACCGGTTCCCGGTGGTTATTGAACGGTAACGACTCCTACCATTCCTTGATGCAGCGTGCACGAATACGCGAACGTGCCCGCGACGGGGAAGGTGCGCTGGAAGGTGCCGGTCTGCTGGTCGGGCGACGTGCCGTTGCCATCGGCGAAGGTCACGTTGTGGATGCTGTCGCCGGCCCACGTCCAGGTGACCGTCTCGCCGACCGCGACCACGGCCGCGGCCGGATCGAAGAGGTTGTCGTTGACCGTCACGCCATTGCCGTCGCCCCCGCCGCCACCGCCGCCACCGCCGCCGCCGCCGCCGTAGCCTGGATACGTGGGGCCATACGCCTGACAGGCGACGATCGACGCCAGCGCGAGAACGCGAAAGATCGGGAAACGTGAGCGCATGTTCTCCTCTTCCTTTCCAGGTGCGAATTAGCGGTCCGGGCACGCGGCACACCGAGCGCCGCTCGGTGGCTCCATAAGTAGACGCTGGAGGCATACCAAACGTTGCTAGCCCCAGTACCTCCTAGGGCACCAACACGTGGGCGAGGGCCGTGGAGCCCGCCGGGCCGCCCCCCTCCGCGCGCACGAGGGCGCGAGGATCGGCGTCCAGCCGGTGGAGCGCGCGCAGGACGAACGCCTCCAGTTCGTTCACGGTCGCGATCGTCCGATACCCCATGCGCTCGCCGCCGGGGATCGCGTTCGCGAAGGGCGCGGCGTCCGCGCGCCACGGGTGCGCGGCCCGCGCGGCGACGCCCGCGTCCGTCGAACGTCGCGTGATGCATGATGAGCGACACGCCCGGGCGCTCGCGCGCGGAGGCCGAGCACCGCGAGGAGACGCATCTCGTGCGCGCCGCCGGGCAACTCGCGCGCGCACAGGAAGCAGCCGTCCATCGGCTCGTACGCGGCGTCGGGTCCCACGCGGGCCCACACGCGCTGGTACGGGAAGCTGGAGATACGCGGCCGCAGGGCGCGGCGAATCGCCAGGCGGCGATCGCATAGTCCGGCGCGGTGAGACGGGCGGTCGGCGGCATCGGAGAGCACGTAGAGTCGCGATCCCGTGTCCCAGAATCGCCAGCTCTGCCAGAGGAGTTCGGCGGCCTGGTCGAGCGCGTCGCGGGCGTCGGCATCGTCCGGCGAGCATTTGCTTGAGCGCGGCGCCCGCGTGCGCGAGCAAGCAGGAACGCATCGCGGTCGGCGCCGTCGCCGTGGCGCTGGTGCGTTCTCGTCGCGGAGCGCGGGGAAGAAATGGCCGGCGAGCGGCTCGATGAGCAGCTCGTACGGGGTGACGCGGGCGCTCAGGGGCGGCCGTCCTCCACGCCGGCGACCTCGCGCAGGCGGCGGATCAGCTCGTGCAACTGATGCTCCGTGACGTCGATCTCCTGCGCGGCGCCGTCGAGATCGATGAGGCCCGCGCGCATCGAGATCGCCACCTGGTTCAGGTAGCGCACCTTGCGCAGGAATTCGTCGGTGACCGAGCGGAGCGCGAGGAAGCGGCGCTTGTTCGCGGCGGCGCGCTTGTAGCGCGCGACGAGTTCGTCGCCGGTGAGGCGGCGCGCCTGCGCGACCACTTCATCGCGGCTGCGGCCCGGGCAGCACGCCGCGATCGGGGATGCCCGCGTCCTCCCAATCTTCCTCCGCGTACCAGAGCCGGCCGACGTATTCGATGCCGTCATACGAGATCAGCACCGACACGCCGAACCGCTGGCCGCCGACGCTGATCGTCGCGATGTGAGGCTGCACCGATTCTTCCGAAGGTCGCATGCGCTATGAGCCTATGGTCGCCGGATCGGTCTGCGTGAGGAAGCGGCGGAGCGCCGCGAAGAGCGCATCAGCGGCTTCAACGTACGGCACATGGCCGCTCCCGTCGAGAACCTCGAGACGCGCGTGCGGCATCGCCTGCGCCGCGAGGCGGCTCGACTGCAGCGGGATGGGATCGTCGCGCCCGTGCACGATCGAGCACGGGACAGCGGACGGTCTCGAGCGCGGCGGTGATGTCGTAATCGTCGAGGCTGTCCCACACCGATTTCTGCACGCGGCCGGTGACGCGGAAGGGCGTGAGATCGCGCGCGCGCTCCGGATCCGCGAAATAGCCCGCGACGCTGATCTCGAAGAGGCGCTGGCGGTAGGTCGCGGGATCGCGATCGCGCAGTCCGGTGGCGACCACCTGCGCGCGCAGCTCTTCCACGGCGCCTCCGGCCTGGCGCTCGGCGAGTTCCACTTCGAAATCCTCGCGGAATTCGCGCGTGATCGGCGCGGGCGCGATGAGTGCGAGGCGGCGCGGCGCGAGCGAGCCCGCGGGGAGCGGCGGATCGTTGCCGCCGTTCGCGGCGATCGCGTAGAGCATCGCGAGCAGGCCGCCCCACGAATAGCCGATGATCGACGGCGCGCCCGGCGTCAGCTCCTGCGCGACGAGCGCGAGATCGAGCACCTGCGTGCGCCAGGTGATCGTCTCCGTGCCGTCGTCCTTCGAGCGTCCGCCGCCGCGCTGATCGTAGAACACGAGCTCGTAGTCGTGCGCGAGCTCGAGCATCTGCGGGAGCATGTAATCGTGATGCGCGCCGGGACCGCCATGGAGCACCAGCAACTGCGGCGCGCCGGGCGGACCGTATTTCGCCCAGTAGAGCGGGAGCGATGTGGACTTGGTGAAACCGGATTCGCGCGGAGGCGGGATCTCTTTCGGCACGAGAGTGAAGTCTACGACAGGCCGACCGCCACCGCCACGGTGTTGCGATGGATCTCCACGGTCTCCGCGATGTCGGTGCCGTAGCCGCCGGCGATCGTGATGGCGACGGGAATGCCCACATCGCGGCACGCCTCGAGCACCATCGCGTCGCGGCGCGCGAGACCGGCGAAGGTGAGCGCGAGCCGGCCGAGCGTGTCGCGCTCGTGCGGATCGGCGCCGGCGAGATAGATCACGAGATCGGGGCGCGAGGTGCGCAGGACATCGGGCAGCGCCGGCGGCGAGCTGCGCGAGATACGCGTCGTCGCCCGTGCCGTCGGGCAGTTCGATGTCCATCGTGCCGGCGACGCGCGTGAACGGATAGTTGCGCGCGCCGTGCATGCTGAACGTGGTCACGCGCTCGTCGCCGGCGAAGATCGCGTTCGTGCCGTTGCCTTGATGCACGTCGAGATCGATCACCGCGGCGCGCGCGATGCGGCCGTCGTGCTGCAGCGTGCGGATCGCGACGGCCACGTCATTGAAGACGCAGAATCCCTCGCCGTGATCGGGGAATGCGTGGTGCGTGCCGCCCGCGAGGTTGATCGCGATGCCGTGCTCGAGCGCGGCGCGCGCGGCGGCGAGCGTTCCGCCCGCGGCGCGATGCGAGCGCTCGACCAGCTCCGGCGACCAGGGGAATCCGATGCGCCGCATCGCGGCCGCGTCGAGCGTGCCGGCGTCGAGCGCATCGACGTACGCCGCGTCGTGCGCGCGCAGCAATTCCTCACGCGTCGCGCGCGGCGGGTCGAGCAGGTTCGTCGGGCGCGATCAGCCCGTCCGCCAACACGCGCGCGCGGAGCAACGCGTACTTCTCGATCGGGAAGCGATGTCCGGCGGGGAGCGGAATGACGTACGCGGCGGAACTCCACGCGTAGAGGGTCATCCCGCTCCCGGCTTTGGCTAGCTGCCGCGCTTGCCGAGCGTGGCGGTGAGCGTGATGCGCTGGCCATCGCGCATCACGACCACGGTGACGACGTCGCCCGGTTTGTGCTTGGCCGAGCGCGTCGGTGTACGCGTAGATGTCCTTCACGGGATCGCCGCCGAATTCCACGATGATATCGCCCTTCTGCACGCCGGCCTTGTCCGCGGGCGAGCCGGGCGTGACGCCCGCGAGGCGCACGCCCACGACATCCACCGCGCCCATGTCGGGCACGGAGCCGAACCACGCGCCGTTGCCGCCGGGTCCGCGCATCGGCGGCGCGCGCCTTCACGAACGTGAGCCGCGACGGACGGTCGCCGAGTTCGCGCAGGAGCGCGGCGCTGTAGTCGATCACGCGCGCTTCGCCCACGACATTGATCTTGCTCGCGACATCGCTCGCGCGATGATAGTCCTCGTGCTGGTCGGTGAAGAAGAAGAGCACGGGCACGCCGGCGCCGTAGAAGCTCGACTGGTCCGATGGGCCGTAGCCGTCGCCGATCGCGCTGAGCGCGAATTGCCCGCGCGTAGCGTTCACGCTGTCCACGAGCGGCTTGAGTTCGGTGGCCGTCGCGACGCCGTACACGAGCAGCTTGTCGTTCCGCAGGCGGCCCACCATGTCGTAGTTCATCATGATCTGCATGCTGTCGAGCTTCACCGGCGAGTGCTCGACGAAATACTGCGAACCGAGCAGGCCGAGCTCTTCGCCCGAGAAGTTCAGCAGCAGGATGCTGCGCTTGGTGGGATGCTTCGCGAAGAGGCGCGCGATCTCCATCACGGCCGCGGTGCCGCGACGCGTTGTCATCGGCGCCGTGGCGGATGGCGGTGCCGGAGTCGGGGTCCATCGCGTTGAACGCGTTGCGGCCGAGATGGTCGAAGTGCGCGCCGACCACCACATACTCGCTCGCGAGCGCGGGATCGGAACCCTTGGATGATCGCGACGACGTTCTGCGTGGGGAGCGACGACGGCAGTCCCGCGTGCGCTGCGGCGACGGACTTCGCGAAGAAGCGCTGCATGTAGTTCGGCGCGCAGCGAAGCCCTCGGTGAACTCGGCCGGGCACTGGACGCTCCGCGTTCATCTGCTCGGGCGGCAGCTGCAGCTTGAGCGCCGCATACTCGCGCGCAATGTACGCCGCGGCGCTGTCGTTCCCCGCCGTCCCTGTGCCGCGCCCCTCGAGCGCATCGCTCGCGAGATACGTGATGTCTTTCCGGATCAGCGCGGTGTCCTGGATCGCCGAGCGCGGCGCGGGGGCGATCGACGTGGAATTGCACGCGCAGAGAGCGACGAGGAGCGTCGCGCCGAAGCAGTGCGGCGCGCGAGAGGCGGGCGGTGGGTCATGTGTGGAGTGGGAGACGTGGTGACCGGCGTGCGACGGATGGTATGTTATCCGACAATGCGCGCCATGGCCAGTCGCTGGTACTCCATTTCGACGCTCAGCCTCGCGCTCATCCCGCGGGCCGTGGCCCTCAATCTCGCGCTCGGCGCGATCGTGAGCGCGCTGAAGCTGCCGGTGTACCTCGACTCGGTGGGCACCATCCTCGCGGCCGCGCTCGCGGGTCCCATCGCCGGCGCCGTCACGGGCGTGCTGTCGAACACCGTGCTCGGTCTGCTCGTGAATCCGGTGCTCCTCGCGTTCATCCCGGTCACGATCGTGATCGGCGTGCTCGCCGGGCTCGCGGCGCGGCTCGGCGCGTTCCGCCGGCTGTGGAGCGCGGCCGCGGCGGGCGTGGTGATCGGCGTCGCGGCGGCGCTGGCGAGCGTGCCGATCGTGATCGGACTGTACGGCGGCCTCTCGCCCACTGGCACCGGCGTCGTGACCATGGTGCTCCGTGCGACGACCGCGATGTCGATGGAGACCGCGGCGAAAGTCTCGAGCGTCGCGACCGACGTGATCGACAAGCCGATCAGCTGCGTGCTCGTCGCGCTCATCCTCGCGCGGCTGCCCGCGCGCATCACCGCGCGCTTCCGGGGCGCGCGCATGAACGCGCGCTTCGACCGGTGGAACCCGCTCACGCCGATGGCGCGCAGCGCTGCTGCTCGTGGCAGCGGCGTACACGGGCCCCGCGCCGTGGGCGCCGGCCCTCGTGGTCGCGATCGGCGATCGCGGCGGCGTGGTGGGGCGGTGCGGGGCCGCGCGTGACGACGCTCGCCGCCGCGGTGGCGTTGCCTACCTTCGCGCTGCTCGCGCTCACGAACGGCGTGCTCGCGGCCGAGCATCCGACCGCCGCGCTCGGCGCGCTGCGCTATGATCCGGCCGGCGTGCAGCGACGCGCTCGCGGTGGCGCTGCGACTCGGCGCGGCGGTGGCGGCGCTCGGCACGTTCGTCGCCGGTCGTGGCGCCGCGGCGACTCACGCGCGCGCTCGCGGCGCGCGGACTGCCCGGGCTGGGCCGCGTATCTCATCGTCGCGTCGCTCGAGGCCGCGCCCGAGGCGAAAGCGCGCGCGCGCGAAGTGCTCGACGCGCAGCGGTGCCGCGGACTCTCGGCCGGCGGCGGCTCGCCGGACGCATGCGCTCGCTCGCGCCGCTCGCCGGCCCGCTCGTCGCATCGCTCGTGACCGAGAGCGACGAGCGCGCGCTCGCGCTCGATGCGCGCGGCTTCGAGGCGTGGCGGCGGCGAACGGCGCTCAACGCGGTGGCCGATCCCGCCGGCGAGCGCGTGCTGCGCGTGCGTGATGTGGCTCGCGATCATCGCGCTGCTCGCGTGGGGCGCGTTGCGATGAGCGATCTCGTGCTCGAGCTGCAACTCGACGACGTGCGCTACGGCGCGCACGCGGCGTTGCGCGGCATCGACGCTCACCGTGGCGCGCGGCGAGATCGTGGGCGTCGCGGGGCATGTGGGGGCGGGCAAGAGCACGCTCGCGCTCGCGGCCGCGGGACTCCTCGAGCGCGCGACGCGCGCGACGATCGCGGGCCGCGTGATGCATCCGGCGGGCGGCGCGCCGCCTGCGTGCTTCGTGTTCGCGAATCCGTGGACGCAGCTCACCGAACTCGGCGGCACGGTGGAAGAGGAGGTCGCCGTGGGCCCGGAGAATCAGGCGCTCGCGCCGGATGCCATTCGCGCGCGCGTCGACCGTGCGCTCGCGCGCGCCGACGGCGGTGCGCTCGCGCCGCGCATTCCGCGCGAACTCTCGGGCGGAGAATTGCAGCGCGTGGCGCTCGCGTCGGCGCTCGCGCTCGATGCGCCGCTCGTGGTGCTCGACGAACCCACGGCGCAGCTCGACCCCGAGGCCGCGCGCCGATTCGTGAACGCGGTGCGCGCGCTCGCGTCGAACGGGCATGGCGTGCTGCTCGTGTCGCAGGATCTCGCCCTGCTCGTGTCGGCGGCGTCGCGCGTGGTGGTGCTCGCCGACGGCGCGATCGTCGCCGACGGGCGATCCGCGCGAGTTGCTCACGCGCGAACCGCCGCTCGATGCGCGGCTGGGTTCGGTGGAACGCCCAGCCGAGCGCGTCGCAGCGGAGCGGGCGCGCACGGCGATCCGCTGCTCGCCATCAGCGGGCTCGCGGCCGGCTATGGCGATCGCGACGTGCTGCGACGACGTCACGCTCACGGTGCCGCGCGGCGTGATCTCGGCGTGGATGGGCGAGAACGGTGCGGGGAAGAGCACGCTCGCGCGGGCGATCATGGGGCTCGTGCCGGCGCGACGCGGCAGCATCGCCGTCGGGCGGCGCGGTGCTCGACGCGCTGCCGGTGGAGCAGCGCGCGCGGCATGTCGGGCTCGTCTTCCAGAATCCGGCGGCGCAACTCTTCGAGCGCACCGTGATGGGCGAAGCGCTCTTCGGCCCGCGCGTGCTCGGCATGTCGTCGCGACGCGGCGCTGGCGCGGCGCGCGCGAGGCGCTCGAGGCGGTGGGGCTCACCAACGGAATGGAAACGAACCCGATCCGATCTCACGCCGCAGGCGCAGCGGCGGCTTGCGATCGCCGCGGCGATGGCGGCGCGGCCGCGAATGCTCATCCTCGATGAGCCCACGGCGGGGCAGGATGCGGCGGGGCGGGAGTGGATCGGCCGGGCGCTCGCGATCCAGCGCGAACGGGGGTCCGCGGCGGTCATCACGCACGACGTCGCGTTCGCCCAACGTCATGCCGGGCAAGTTGTTACGCTCGCGCAGGGCCAGGTGTCGATTATCAGGGATTATCGCGCTTAGCGGGACCACCGCTCTGGCGCGTATGCTTAGTCGTTCGCGATCTTCGCGCGAGCGGCAGCGTGCGCGCGCCATTCGGAACGTCATGGATTA
Organism: uncultured Gemmatimonadaceae bacterium; assembly: GCA_963732065.1. Lineage (GTDB taxonomy): Bacteria > Gemmatimonadota > Gemmatimonadetes > Gemmatimonadales > Gemmatimonadaceae > DATKOH01. The sequence goes on from CAVSYH010000018.1 coordinate 176,602, forward strand.
CTCGCTCACTTTCGCACGTCACTTCGCCCGGCTCGTGTGGCTGCTGCTCAACGAAGGCCATGCCTTCAATGCGCAGATCGCCACGCTGCGCTCGCTGGTGAACGTGTCGCGCGACGGTGAGGTGAAGATCACGACGAACGATTGGCGGCTCATGGCCAACGGCCAGCCGCTCCCCGATCGCTTCACCGGAACGCAGGATCTGGTCGCGCAGCTGATCGGGCATTCGGTGCTGGCGCTCAGCATCTCGCAGGGCGCTTCGCCCGCGGATCTGCTGCTCGCCGCGCGCGTGCTCGCGAGCGAGGCGGCGCCGGGCGACGGCGGCCGGAACGTCATCGCGCGGCTCGCGGCGCTCGACGCGAACACGCTGAAGGTGGAGATCGATCCGGCGGCGTTCGCGGAAGAGCCGAAGGCCAAGTCGCCGACGCCGGCCCCGGTGCGCTCGCGCACGCCGGTCATGAACATGATCGTGCAGCACGACAACGACATCACCGTCTTCAGCAACGAGGAGGATCTGTACGGCGCTGCGTCACTCACGGGCACGCACAGCGTCGATCCGCTCGGCATCGCGCCGCTCAGCATGCTCACGCCGAATACGATGCCGAGCCTGCCGCCCACGGGGCCGCTCACGCCCACGCCGCCGGGCGCGCTTTCGGCCGTCCCGATGCCCACGCCGCCGCGCATCGACATGATCGGTCCGCCGCTCGATTCGCTCGTGCCGCTGGAGCCGCCCGAACCGCTCGCGCCCTTCCCGGAGCTCAAGCTCGAGGAGCCCGAGATCATGCGCGGCACCGATCCGGAGCAGGTGCTGCAGGCGAACACCGCGGTGACGCCCAAGGGCACGATGGTGAAGATGTTCGAGGCGCTCGACGCGTCGACCAGCTCGGCCGCCGCCGCGAAACAGCTCGAGCTGCTCGTGAAGCTCGCCACCGAGAGCGCGCGCAAGGAGCGCGTGGACATGGTGGCCGACATCTTCTACGGCATCGTCAAACGCGAGAACGACGTCGAGGACAAGTCGATCAAGCGGCAATTCTCGATGGCGATGCGCCGGCTCTCGACGCCGAGCGTGCTGCAGTGTCTCGTGGAGCTGCTGCCGCGCCGCCGCGAGAATTACGACCAGTACATGGCGGTGTTCGAGAAGAGCGACGAGGCCGGCGTCGAGGCGCTGGTGGAGGCGCTCGTCGCCGCGCCGAACATCCAGGACCGCCGCGTGTTCTACGACGCGCTGCTGCGACTGCGCTCGGGCATCCGCACGCTGATGTTCATGCTGGGCGATCCGCGCTGGTACGTCGTGCGCAACGCCGCCGAACTGCTCGGCGAGATGAAGAGCATGGAGGCGGAGCCCGATCTCACGAAGCTGCTGCAGCACCGCGACGACCGCGTGCGCACGGCGGCCGCGGCCGCGCTCGCGAAGCTCGGCGGCACGGCGGCGGTGCGCGGCATGCGCGCGTCGCTCGCCGGCGAGGCAGTGCGCGAGCGGGTGTCGGACGCGATGTCGCCGCGCGAAGGCAGTTCGGTGGATTCGCTCATTCGCGCCGTGGACCGCGAGGAGGACAGCCGCGTGCAGATGGCGATGCTCGCGGCGCTCGGCCAGCTCGGCACGCCGGCCGCGGTGGACAAGCTGCTCGAGATCGCGCGCAGCGACCGCAAACTGCTCGCGCGCAGCCGGCCCACGCCGATGCGCGTGGCGGCGGTGCACGCGCTCGGCGACGTGAAGACCAACACCGCCCACAGCGCGCTGCAGGCGCTGCTGCACGACAAGGAGAAGGCGGTGCGCGGCGCGGCGAGCTGGGTGATCATGGGCCGCCGGCGCGAGAACGGTCAGTGGCCCGAGGAGAACGGGTCGTCCACCGTGGACGATCTGGAGTAGCGCGCTAGCGGGCGGTGAAGTCGGTGGACGCGCTCACGCGCCGGCACGTTTCCGCGAGCAGCGTCGGCCGCGCGATCGATGTCCTCGAGGCTCACCATCTCGTTCGGCGAGTGCATGTAGCGGTTCGGCACGCTCACGAGGCCGGTCGCGATCCCCTCGCGCGCCACGTGAATGGAATCGGCATCGGTGCCCGTGTCGCGGCCCGCGGCGTGCAGCGTGTACGGGATCTCGAGATCGTCGGCGGTGGCGCGCAGCAGGCGGTGCACCACCGGGCTCACGACCGATCCGCGCGAGAGCACGGGGCCGCCGCCCAGCGGATTGTCGCCGATCTCCTTCTTCTCGATGCCCGGCGTGTCGGTGGCGTGCGTGACATCCACGACGATCGCCATCGCCGCGCCGCTCGCCGTGGCGCTCACGCCGGCGCCGCCACCGCGCCAGGAGATCTCCTCCTGCGTGGTGGCCACCGCGATGACGCGCGCCTTGCCCGGCTTCTTCGCGTAGCGGCGCAGCGCCTCGAGCACCACGAACGCGCCGATGCGATCGTCGATCGAGCGCGACACGAGCCGCTTGTTGGGGAATTCCATCGCGCGCGCGTCGATCACGCCGCAGTCGCCGACGTCGAGATGTTTCTTCGCCTCGGCCTTGCTCTTCACGCCGATGTCCACCCAGAGATCGGACAGCTGCGTGCCCTTGTCGCGGTCTTCCTTCTTCATCAAGTGCACCGCCTTGCGGCCCACCACGCCGAACACGTCGCCCTTGGGGCCGAGGAAGCGGATGCGCTGGCCGACGAGCACCTGCGCGTCCCAGCCGCCGATCTCGCTGATGTAGAGGAACCCGTCGTCGTCGATGTGCTGCACGATGACGCCGATCTCATCGATGTGGCCGGCGAGCATGATCGTGGGCGCGCCCTTCGCGTGCACCGTGGCGAGCGAGTTGCCGTGCGCATCGCCTTTGACCTCGGCGAACGATTTGGCTTCCTCACGCCAGACGCGCGCGGGGGCGGCCTCGAAGCCGGAGGGGCCCGGCGTGTCGAGGAGTTTGCGGAGGAAGGTGAGCGAGGATTCGGAGAGCATTAGTCGGGACGCGTGATGGGGAAGAGCATGAAGCTGGCGAGGAGCACGAAGATGCCGGCGATGATAGAATTTCGCGTCATCAGTGAGGAAATAGTAGACGCCGCCGGCGAGCGCGGCACCTTCTCCCATCGCCCAGCCCATGAGCGCGAATGAGAAGCGCTGCGCTTCGTTCGTAGCGCGCGACCAGCTCGGACGGACCACGGACATGCCGCCGAGCGCGAGCGCGATGGCGATGACGGGTACATAGATCAGTTCCTGTGGATTCGGTGCGGGCGCCCAATCGGCTTGCCGGTGGAGAAAGACTGTCACGGCACCGAACATCACGACGCCGCCGAGTAATGAGGCTCTGATCAGCATGCGTGCACGCATGATCACCGCGGGCGAGCCGCCGCCGTCCCGTGGGGCCGTCATGCGATCCTCACTTCTTCTCGTACACGGGCACGCCGCCCACCCAGGTCGCCACCACCTGCGCGCTCAAGATCTCGTCCGGCGCGGCGCGCACGATGTCGCGGTCGTACACGACGAAGTCCGCATATTTGCCCGGCGTGAGGGAGCCGAGCACCGTCTCCTGGAACGCGGCGACGGCGGGCCAGATCGTGATCGACTTGAGCGCCTCCTCGCGCGTCATCGCTTCCCAGGGCTGCCAGCCGCCGGGCGGCCAGTTGAACGCGTCCTGCCGCGTGATCGCGGAGTGATATGAATAGAGCGGATTCACCAGCTCCACGGGGAAATCGCTGCCGTTCGGGATGATCACGCCGGTGTTGAGCAGCGCGCGCCAGGCATAGGCGCCGTAGATGCGCGACGGCCCCAGCCGCTTCGCGGCCCAGTACATGTCGCTCGTCTGGTGCACGGCCTGCATGCTCGGGATGACGTCGAGCTGCGCGAAGCGCGGGATGTCGGCGAAGTTCAGGATCTGCGCGTGCTCGATGCGGAAGCGGTGATCCGCGACGGGCACTTCCTTGAGCGCCGCCTCGTACGCGTCGAGCGTGACGCGATTGCCACGGTCGCCGATCGCGTGCGTCGCGACCTGGAATCCGTGCTTGAGCGCCTGCACGCTCACGGCGCGCAGATGCTCAGGTGCCGACACCAGCAATCCAATGTTGGCCGGATCGTCGCTGTACGGATCGAGCAGGGCCGCGCCGCGCGAGCCGAGCGCACCGTCGGCGTAAAGCTTGATGGAGCGCACCCAGAGATGCCCGTCGTACATCGCGCTGCGCGGGCCGAGGCCGAAGTAATACGCGATGTCGGCGGAGTCGTCGGCGATCATGACGTACGCGCGCAGCGTGAGCTTGCCGGCCTTCGCGATCTCCTCGTAGAGATCGATCGTCGCACGCGATTCGCCGGCGTCGTCGATGCCGGTGAGTCCCCAACGATTCGCTTCGGCGATCGCCGCCTGCAGCGCCGCCTTGCGTTGTTCGCGCGACATGGGCGGGATCGCGCGGTCGATGAGTCCCTGCGCGTTGTCCACGAACACGCCGGCGGGCGCGCCGTTCGCCTCGCGTTCGATGCGGCCGCCGTCAGGATCGTGCGTCGCGGCGGATACGCCCGCGGCCTTGATCGCCATCGCGTTCGCGAGCACGGCGTGCCCGTCGATGCGCTCGAGCACCACGGGATGATCGGGCACGGCGGCGGACAATTTCTCCTGCGTGGGGAATCGCGTGTCGCCCCAGTGGTTCTGATCCCACCCGCGGCCGGTGATCCACGATCCCGCGGGCGCGTTCTTCGCGCGCGCGACCACGCGCGCGATCACCTCGTCGTAACTCTTCGTGCCCACGAGATCCACGGACGACAGCGCGATCCCGAGGCCCAGCATGTGCGCGTGCGCGTCGGTGATGCCGGGCACGATCGTGCGGCCGGCGTAGTCGGCGACTTTCGTGTTCGCGCCCTTGAGCGCCATCGCGCCCCGCAGCGAACCGACGAACACGACTTTGCCGCCCTCTGATCGCCATCGCCTCGGCGAGCGGGCGCGCATCGTCCACGGTGTAGATGCGCGCGCCGGTGATGATGAGATCGGCCTGCTGCGCGTGGGCCGCGGCCGCGAGCGCGATCAGCGCGACGATGAGTGTGCGCTTCATGTCGTTCTCCTTCCGACGCGGTACAGCGGATATGCGAGCGCGAGCACGTAGATCACCATCGCCGCAAGCGCACTATTGGAAATGATGGGCAGCAGATTGGACAGATCGAACATCGCGTCGGTGCCTTTCGCCTGCAACGCCGCGATCACGACGCCCATGATCGCGCCGCCGGCGATGAGTCCCGAGCTGAACAGCACGCCGGGTCCCGAGTCGCCCGCGTTCGCGGCCTTCGCCGCGGGATCCACGTTCCGCTCGACGAACCACCGCACCACACCGCCCATGAACATCGTCGCCGACGTCGAGATCGGCAGGTAGACGCCGACCGCGACCGGCAGCGACGGAACGCCGAGCAATTCGCAGGCGATGGCGATGAACGCGCCGATGAGGATCAGTCCCCACGGCAGTCTTTGCGTGAGGATGCCGTCGACCACGAGCGCCATGATCTGCGCCTTGGGCGAATCGAGTTTGTCCTTCGTGACTCCGCGCACGTCGACGGGCTCGCGGCCGCCGATGCCGGGGTCGACGAGGTACGCGATCGCGCCCGTGCTGTCCACGAGATACTTGCCCGCAGGCGCGCCGCCGGTCAGTTCGGTGAGGTGACCCACACGGTACCAGACGCCCTTCACCGAGTCGCGTGCGCCCGGCTCGATGTCGGTGACGACGACGCCGGGATACGAGCGCGCCACCTCGGTGGTCTTCGCGTTGTTCAGGAACGAGATCATGCCGCCGATGAGGACGGCCGATGTCGTCACGCCGAAGAGCAGGCCGATCTGCTGGCGCGCGGGCGTCGCGCCCACGAGGAAACCGGTCTTGAGATCCTGCGACGTGGCGCCCGCGACAGCGCTGGCCACGCACACAATGCCGCCGATGGTCAGCGCGAGCACGCGATGTTCGATGCCGGTCTGGCCGATCGCGAGGAAGATGAGCGACGTGAGCAGCACCGCCGCGACGGTCATGCCGCTGATCGGGTTCGACGAACTGCCGATCTGCCCGGTGATCCGGCTCGAGACGGTCACGAACAGGAACGCGAACAGCACCGCGAGCACCGCGGCGAGCAGCGACAGGTGGATCTGCGGCAGCACCATCATGAGGATCACGAGCGCGAGCGAACCGCCGGCCACGATGCCGATCGGGAGATCGCGCTCGGTGCGAATGTCGGCCTTCTTCTCGCCCTTGGCCGCCGCGCCGCGGAGACCGCGCGTCAACGCCGCCAGGATCGTCGGCAGCGAACGCCCGAGCGAGATGAGGCCGGCCGCCGTCACCGCGCCCGCGCCGATATAATAGACGTAGTTCGCGCGCACGGTCATCGCATCCATGCTCGAGATCAGCGTGGTCGCCGGCGGGATGATGGTGGTGAGCCCCGCGCCGAACAGCTTGATCGCCGGGATGAGCACGAAGAACGAGAGCAGCCGCCGGCGAACAGATAGCCGGCGATCCGCGGCCCGATGATGTAGCCGACGCCGGTGAGTTCGGGACTCACCTCCGCGCGGATCTCGCCGAAGAGCTGCGCCGGCTTGCCGGGCACGAGCTTCTCGAACACATGGCGCGGCACTTCCTGCCACAGCTTGAGCAGCGCGTTCGCGAACTTGTACAGCGACGCGAGCCCGAATCCCATGAACACGGTGCGCGCCTGCACGCCGCGCTCCTCGCCCACGATGAGCACCTCGGCGGCCGCGGTGCCTTCGGGATACTTGAGGTTGTCGTGCTCCTTCACGATCAGGTCGTGCCGCAGCGGGATCATGAGCAGCACGCCGAGCAGTCCGCCCACGACGGCGACCGCGGTCACCGTGGTCCACGGGAGCGAATAGCCGAGCAGCAGCAGCGCCGGCAGCGTGAACACCACGCCCGCGGCGATCGATTCGCCCGCGGAGCCGGTGGTCTGCACCATGTTGTTCTGCAGGATCGTCGCGGGCGTCGCGCGGAAGGCGCGCGAGAGATAGCGGAAGATCGTGATCGAGAGCACCGAGATCGGGATCGACGCGCTGACCGTGAGTCCGACCTTGAGCGCGAGGTACACGCTCGACGCCGCGAAGACGAGGCCGAGCAGGATGCCCAGGACGATCGCGCCGGGAGTGAGTTCGCGGAGGAGGGTACTCGCTGCGACGTACGGAGAGCGGGAGGCGTGAGGCGCGGACATCAGAGCTCCAGAGGTTTAGCGCGGGGTGAATATGAGACTCGCGACAAGCCAGTTGCTAGCACCCGGAAGCCTGAGACGGCGTGAGTCGCACCCCGAAGGCCGTGACTCGTACCCCGAACGCCGTGAGTGCCGAGTCGTGCGTCGTACCGACTGTACAGCGTGACTCGCACCCCTAACGCCGTGAGTCGTGCGTCCTACGACTCACGGCGCACGGCGTTCAGGGTTGCGACGCACGCCTCACAGTCGGTACGAACGCACGACTCGGTACTCACGGCGTTCGGGGTACGAGTCACGCGGGTCGGGGTACGACTCACGTCGTTCGGCGTCGCGACTCACGCCTTCGGCCGTGCAAGCCTCTTGATGAGCACGATCACGCCAATGACCATCCCTGCAGCACGATCGATCGTGGGGATGATCGTCCCCAGAGCCGCGATGAACCGCGCCACGAACTGCACGAAATTCCTCCACGATCTGCCTGAACGCATCCGCGATCACATTCCCGCTGCCGCGCTGGCCGACCACCGGGTATGCCTCGTGCACGGTGATGCTCAGCGAACTCACCGATGTGCGCGCCCGCAGGTAGCGGAGCCGGCCGTCCATGCGCTCGATGTCCTCGCGCACGCGCGCCAATTCGCGCTCCACGTCCAGCACATCCTTGAGCTTGCCGGTCTTGGTCTCGAGCACCTGGATGAGCCGTTCCTCCAGCCGGCGCGAGTTCGCCGCGCGCGCGGTGACATCCACGAACTCTTCTCCCACGTCCTCCGCCTGCACATTCACCGATTCCACGTGGCCGAGCGGCGTGAGGCCGTCGATCGCCTGGTCGAAGCGCGAACTGGGGAGGCGGATCTCGAGCGTGGCCGATTTGATCTGATTAGGTCCCGCCTGCATTTGCGTGTTCGCGACGAACCCGCCCACGCGCGCCGCGAGCGCGCGCACGCGCTCAACGCCATCGGCGAGCGTGTCCACCTGCACCGACGCGCTGCCCGTGCGAATGATCATCGTAGGCGCGAGCGTCTCCGTGCCGAACGCGGCGTTGCTGTGCGCGACGCCCTGGGATTGGGCTCTCCTCATCGGCTTCGGGAGCGGTCTTGGCGGTGCCCGCCATCCGTCCCGCGACTGAAATGTCCTTCGCCCTGAGCGCGTTCACGGACGCGGGCGAGCCCATAGGCTGGTTCGCCCCTTCGTCGCGGCGTTCGTTCTGCATCTTGGCGTCTTCCGCCTTGTTGCTCGCGTCGTTGCACGCGGCAATGAGAGCGATGGCGGCGAGCGTGGCGATCATGGTGCGGCGCATGGTGTTCCTCGTGTGCTAGGGTCGGGGGTGACAGCCGCACAGGGGACGCCACGTTGCCCCGGGGTTTGCACACGCGATGCGCGCGAGGGATATTGGAGGTCACACCTTCACGAAAAGCTCATCAATGATTCGTCATCTCTTCGTTCCCGCCCTGCTGCTGGCGGCTCCGGCGCTGGGCGCGCAGGCGGCGCACAATGCCGCGCAATCGGCGCCGGTGTCCGACGTCACCTACCGTGTCACGTTCGACCGGCAGCTCGCGGCCAAGCGCGCGGTGCAGGTCGAGATGAATTTCAAGACCGGCGGGAACGCGCCCGTCATCCTGTCGCTGCCGGCGTGGACGCCCGGCGCGTACGAGATCAGCTACTTCGCCCGCTGGGTCACGAACTTCTCGGTCACGTCGAGCGGCAAACCGCTCAGCTGGGAGAAGACAGACTACGACACCTGGCGCATCCTGCCCGCCGGCGCGACACAGGTGAGCGTCGATTTCGAATACCGCGCCGATTCCCTCGACAACGCGATGGCGTGGGCGCGCCCCGACTTCCTGATGTTCAACGGGACGAACCTGTTCCTCTATCCCGAAGGCCGCAGCCCGGATTTCCCCGCGCTGGTGCGCATCGTCACCGACACCGCGTGGCGCATCGTCACCGGAATGACGGCCTCAGGCGCGCCGAACACCTTCGCCGCGACGAACTATCACGACCTCGTGGACATGCCCTTCTTCGTGGGGCGCGTCGGGATCGACAGCACGCGCGTGGGCGCCACGTGGGCCCGGCTCGCCTGGTATCCGATCGAGAGCGTTCCCTCGAACGAGCGCGCGCGAGAGATCTTCCAGATCGCGAAACTCATCCCGGTCGAGTCCGCGGTGTTCGGCGAGACGCCGTGGAAGAGTTACACGGTGATGCAGCTCGCCGATTCCTCCTTCGGCGGTCTCTCCGGACTCGAGCACCAGAATTCGCACGTGGATATCATCACGCCGCTCGCGGTGGGCGATCCGATCCTCGGGAGCTTCTACGCGCACGAGATCTTCCACGCCTGGAACGTGAAGCGCCTGCGTCCCGCGGACCTCTGGCCCTACGATTACGCCCGCGAGCAGCCCACACCCTGGCTCTGGGTGAGCGAAGGGATCACCGACTACTACGCCGACCTTTCCCAGGTGCGCGCTGGCCTCATCGACAGCGCGGGCTTCTTCGAGCTCACCGCCGGGAAGATCGCGCACGTCGCGAACACGCGGCTCGTCGCGCTCAACGACGCATCGCTGAACGCGTGGATCCATCCGGTGGATGGCACGGACGACATCTACTATGACAAGGGCTCGCTCGCCGGCCTCATGCTCGACATCCTGATTCGCGATGCGAGCGACAACAAGCGGTCGCTCGATGACGTGATGCGCAACCTCTACCGCGACGCGTACAAGAAGGGCGCCGGTTTCACGGCGGCGCAGTGGTGGAGCGCCGTGAGCGCGGCCGCGGGCGGGAAGTCGTTCGCGGACTTCAACGCGCGCTACATCGAAGGACGCGATCCCTTCCCGTGGAGCACGGTGCTCCCGCTCGCTGGCCTCACGCTCAGCGCCGACACGGTGCGCTCGCCCGCGCTCGGCGTCACGTACGAGCGCGACAGTGTGGGCGCGATCGTCATCGCGACGATCGATCCGGGCGGGATGGCTGCCGAGGCGGGCGTGCGGCCTGGTGACGTGCTGCTGGCGGTGGGCGATGTCGCGGCGAGCGACCGTGGATTCCTCGGCGGCGCAATGTCGCGCTATCACACCGCGGGTGAGACCGTACCCCTCAAGGTGCGGCGTGGTGGCGCGACGCTCTCGTTGCCCGCCCGCGTGCAGATCCGCGAGCGCGTGACGGCCACGATCAACGCCGATCCGAGGGCCAGCACGAAGGCTGTCGCGATCCGCACGGGGCTGATGCGCCCCTAGCGGTCAGCGCTTCATCGCCGCTTCGATCTCCGTGATCTCCCGCGGCGCGCGCGACACCCACTCGACGCCGGTCGCGGTCGCGAAGTAGTCGTCCTCGATGCGCACGCCGGTGTCCTTGAAGCGCTCGAAGGCGGGGCGCACTTTCGCGATCAGCGCGCGGTTGCGCGGCGTGTCGGGCAGGACGTCCAGCGCGTTCCCGCGCACATAGAGTCCCGGCTCGATCGTGAACGCCGCGCCCGGCAGAATGAGGTACGGCGGGTAGTACCACGGCGCCGAATCGTGCACCTCGAGGCCGATCCCGTGCCCGAGCGCATGATTGTAGTAGAGCGACAGCTGCCGGCACCCGCCGCGTACTTCGAATGAGCAGCTTCCTCTCGGCGCGTCGTACAGCGCATCAACGGTCTCGATGAGGCCGAGCTTCACGAGTCCGGCGGCGAGCACAGCGTTCGCGGAGTCGCTCATGACGTGCGCCGCGCGTCCGACCACCGCCTGCCGCTCCGCCGCCGCCTGCGCGTCGCGCACCACTTGGTACAACGCGCGCTGGTCGGCGGTGAACACGCCGCTCACCGGCAGCGTGCGCGTGACATCCGCGGCGTAGCCGCGCCAGCTCGCGCCAATGTCCATCACGACGAGTTCGCCGGCCAGCATGACGCGGTCGTTCTTGTCATAGTGGAGCGACGTGCTGTTCGCGCCCGAGCCCACAATGGTCGAGAAGCTCGGCCGCTCGGCGCCCGCTTTCCGGAACGTGTACTCAATGGTCGCCTGCACCTCGTACTCACCCACTCCGGGCGCGACGACCTTCAGCACGGCGCGCTGCGCGTCGGCCGTGATCTCGATCGCGCGGCGCAGCAGCGCGAACTCGGCATCGCTGTGCCGCGCACGCAGCGAGTCTTCGAGGTTCGAGGCATCCACGATCTGGAGCCCGGGGTGCGCGCGGCGGAACGACGCTACGAGCTGGTCATCGGGGGAGAGCACGGCGCTCGCGTCGAGATCGCCGAGCACGTAGAGCGTGCGCGCGCCCGCGAGCGCGCTGTCCACGGCGGAGCGGAAGGTCGAGGCCGGCAACGCCAGCATGCCGGTGAGCGCGGCGGCGCCGGCGGGGCCAAGCCGTATGCCCGTCCATGCTTCGCGCGCGGGATCGCGCGGCGCGACGAAGATCGTGGCCGTCGATCGTGCGCCGCGCTTCACGAGGAGCAGCGATGCGTCCGGTTCGAGATAGCCGGTGAGATACCAGAAGCGCGGCGTCTGGAAGAAGCTGATGAAGTCCTCGCGCGGCTCGCCCGCGCCGAGCACGATCGCGACGGCCGTGTCGGGAAGGCGGGAGAGGAAGTCCGCGCGGCGCTGCGCGTACTCGGGCTGCGCGACTTGCGCGCCGAGCTGTCCGGCGAACGCGACGAGAACGAGGATCGACGAACGCAACGGCATGCGCATCGAATTGGGCCTTGTCAGTTGGTCGACCATGGTTAAGATGGAGGCGAACGCGATCATTCCCCATCCTCAGGTAAGGAGAATATGGCGACCGGTCAGGCTCCAGAGACAGCGGCCAAGGCATCCGTGTTCGAGGATTTCATCGACATCTTCACGTCACCGGCCGAGGTGTTCCAGCGGCGGATGGGCGCGAACGTGTGGCTGCAGATGCTCGTGCTCACCGTGCTCGCGGTCGTGATGTATCTCGTCACGCGCAGCATCCTCATGCCGATCTTCGACGCGGAGATGGCGCGCGCGTTCGCGAAGAACCCGGGCATGACCGCGGACCAGATCGAGTCGGCGAAATCGATGGGCGCCAAGATCGGGCCAATCTTCGTCGCGATCGGGATCCCGATCAGCATGTTCTTCACCGGACTCTTCGTCTGGCTCGCCGGGAAGATCTTCGGCGCGAAGCAGGCGTTCGGCGACGCCGTCATGGTCGCGACGTATGCATGGATCCCGCGTCTCCTGGCGTTCGTGGCCGCCGCGGTGATGGGCGCGATGATGGATGCGTCCAAGATGACCGGGCTGTTCAGCGCGAGCCTGAGCGTGGGCAAGTTCCTCGATCCCGATACCACGTCGCGGGCAATGTACATCCTGGCCGGCCGCATCGATCTGTTCGTGATCTGGCAGACGGTCCTGCTGGCGATCGGCCTTTCGGTCACCGGCAAGATCACGCGGTCGCAGGCGTACATCGCGATGGCGGTCGTCTGGCTGATCGGCACCGGCGCGACGATGTTGTTCCAGCGCTGACCGGAGTATTCCAGCGGTACCACGCGCGGCGCCGGCAACCGGCGCCGCGCGTTCTCATTTCAGCAGGAACTTCGCGATGGTCTGGAGCTGCATGTTCGACGTCCCCTCGTAGATCGTGCCGATCTTCGCGTCGCGGTAGAACTTCTCGGCGGGATAATCCTTCGTGTAGCCGTAGCCGCCATGCAGCTCGAGGCAGAGCGACGTGACGCGCTCGGCCACCTGGCTCGAGAAGAGCTTGGCCATCGCGGCGCGCTTCGTGAACTCCACGCCGCGTCCTTGAGCCGCGCCGCGTTGTACACCATGAGCCGCGCCGCCTCGAGTTCCGTGGCCGCCTGCGCGAGCTGGAACTGCACCGCCTGGAAATCCGCGACCGGCTTCCCGAATTGTTTGCGCTCCTTCACGAACGCGATCGCCGCGTCGAGTGCGCCGCGGGCGACGCCGATCATTTGCGCGCCAATGCCGATGCGTCCGGTGTTCAGCGTCTCGATCGCGATCTTGTAGCCCTGGCCCGCGGGACCGAGCACGTTCGCCGCGGGCACTTCGCACCCGTCGAGGATCAGCTCCGTGGTGCTGCTCGCGCGAATGCCGAGCTTGTCCTCCTTCTTGCCCACGGAGAATCCCTTGAAGCCGCGCTCCACTACGAACGCCGTGATCCCCTTATAGCCGGCCGCGGGATCCGCGTTCGCGAAGATCACGTAGATCTCGGCCTCGGCGCCGTTCGTGATCCACAGTTTGCGCCCGTTGAGCACCCAGCCTTGTCCCTTCTTCTCGGCACGAGTCGCGAGCCCGAAGGCGTCGGAGCCCGAGCCCGGCTCGGACAGCGCGTACGCGCCCACGGTCTTCGCCGCGAGCCGCGGGAGGTACCGCGACTTCACGTCGTCGCTCCCATAGCGCGCGATCGGATAATTCACGAGCGTGTTCTGCACGTCCACCATGATCGCGGACGACGCATCGACGCGGCTGATCGCCTCGACGGCGATCGCCACCATCGCGAGCGATCCGCCGGCGCCGCCGTATTGCTCGGGCACCTCGATCCCCATCAAGCCGAGCTCGAAGAACTTCGGGATCAGGTCATCGTCGAGTTTGGCGGCGCGGTCCATCGCCATCGCGCGCGGGCGCACCTCGGCCTCGGCGAACTGCGCGACGGCATCCTGGAACGCGCTCTCGTCGCCGGAAAGGGTCGACAGGGCTGCTCTGATAGGCTCGGTCATCCGGGAAAACTAATATTCATCAATCGCCGCCGCGAACCACCGAGATCGCGAGGTCCGCGCGCCCGAACGGCGCCGACACCTGGATCCCCTGCACCGCGCCGCGCACGCGCGCGAGCATCTCGCGGGCGATCGCGACGCCCTCGGCGGCCGCGTGGTCCTTGGACCTCTCGTTGGCGCGCCGCATGCGCGACACGATCGCGTCGGGTACCACGACGCCGGGCACCTCGTTCGCGAGGAACTCGGCGTTCCGCGCCGAGGTGAGCGGCCAAATGCCGGCGATCACCGGAATGTGCGCGTGCCGCACGGAGTTGAGGAATCGCTCGAGCTGCGTCGGATCGAACACTGGCTGCGTCACCGCGAACTCCGCGCCCGCCTCCACCTTGTACTCGAAGCGCTTGAGTTCCTGCGCGGCGTCGAGCGCCGCGGGATTCACACCGACACCGATCGCGAACCGGGTGGGCACGCCAATGTCGTGGCCGCCCGGGTCGAGCCCGCGGTTGAGCCGGTTCACGAGATTCGTGAGACCGATCGAATCAATGTCGAACACCGCGGTCGCGTCGGGATAGGGTCCCATCTTCGGCGGGTCGCCGGTGATGAGAAGCAGATTGCGCAGTCCCATCGCCGATGCGCCGAGCAGGTCGCTGAGCATGCCGAGCAGATTCCGGTCGCGGCAGCAGTAGTGCGTGATCGTCTCGATGCCTACGCGCTGCTCGATGAGCAGCGCGGTCATGAGCGCGCCCATGCGGCTTTGCGCGCGCGGCCCGTCGGGGACGTTCACAGCGTGGACGCCCGCGGCTTTGAGCGCGGCGACTGCTTCGAGCATCTTCGTGGCGTCGACACCCCTTGGTGGGACGATCTCCACCGAAGTCACGAACTCCGAGGCCGCGAGCCTCCTTGCCCAGCTCGAGCGCTCGGCGAATGGGACCGCCTCAGTACCTCTGGGTTCGGGACTCGGGACTCGGGACTCGACGGTGAGTGGGCGGTGGGCGCGAGTCCCGAGTCCCGAGTCCCGAGCCGTGAGCCCCTTAACGCCCGCCACCATCGCGCGAAATGTGCTCGGGCGTAGTGCCACAGCACCCGCCGATGACTTTCGCTCCCGCGTGGAGCAAATGACGCGCGTACGATGCGAGGTATTCCGGGGACGCCATGTAGATCTGCCGCCCGCTCACATCCCTCGGCATGCCGGCGTTCGGTTGCGCGCTGAGTTTCTTCGTGGTGAGCGGCGCCATCTTCTCGATCGCTTCGAGCACCGTCTGCGGGCCGACCGAGCAATTGAGGCCGATGATGTCGGCGCCCCACGCGTCGAGCGAGCGCGCAATGTCCTCGGGCGATGCGCCGAATGCTGTCAGCCCATCGACACCGATCGTCATCTGCGCGATCACCGGCATCGCCGGGTCCACGTCGCGCGCCGCGAGGATCGCCTGCTCCATCTCGGCGAGATCGCTGATCGTCTCGATGATGAAGCAGTCGGCGCCACCGGCGCGCAGTGCCTCCATTTGTTCGCGGAAATGCGCGCGCGCCTCGTCGCGGCTCGTGGGGCCGAACGGCTCGAATGCGAATGCCCAGCGGCCCCACCGCACCGGCCACGAGCGCGCGGTCGCCGGCGGCTTCGCGCGCGATCTCGGCGGCGCGACGGTTGAACTCCACGACATGCGCCTCGAGTCCGTGCTGGGCGAGCTTCACGCGGTTCGCGCCGAAGCTGTTCGTCTCGAGCACCTGCGCGCCGGCGCGCACGTATGCGTCGTGCACTTCGCGCACGAGCTCCGGTGCACGCACGTTCAGTTCATCGTAGCACTGATTGATGTACACGCCCTTCGCGTACAGCATCGTGCCCATCGCGCCATCGAACACGATGGTGCGCGCGGGGTCGAGCAGCGCCTGCCGATCGCGCGCGGTCATGCGCCGCCCTCGCCGCGCACGGCGTAATACTTCGCCGCCGGATGGTGCACGATCAGCGCCGCCGTGCTCTGCTCGGGGAGCAGCTGGTTCGCGCTCGTGAGCGACATGCCGAGTGCGTCGCCGGCGGGCAGCAGACGGAACACCGCCTCATGTCCGTCGAGGTCGGGGCAGGCGGGATAGCCCCACGAATATCGCTTCCCCTGCTGCGGCGTGATCCCGAGTTCGCGGCGGATGCGCTCGTGCATCCACTGCGCCGTCGCCTCCGCGGCTTCCACCGCGAGACCGTGCGAGTAGAACGCCTCGGCATACTCGCCACGCGTCTGCAGCTGCTCGAAGCGATGCGACGCCGCGTCGCCCACGGTCACGATCTGCAGTCCGAGCACGTCGGTCTCCTCCGATTCCACCGAGCGGAAATAGTCGGCCAGGCAGAGGCGCTCGCGCGATGCCTGCCGCGGGAAGGTGAATCGCGCGATCTCGCGCCGCGACCCGCCGTCGGCGGCGAACGCCGCGGGATCGTACACGATCACGTCGTTGCCGCTGGATTGCACGGGGAAGTAACCGTACACCGCGCGCGGCACGATCCATTGCTCGCTCGCCGCGGACGCCGAGAGTCGCGCGAGCGCCGGCGTGAACTCCTCGCGCACGGCGCGCTCGTATTCGTCGCCCGACCCGCGGCCGCCCCACTGCAGCCGGAAGAGTTCATCCAGGTCGAGCAGCGCGAGCACTTCGCCGAGCGGGATGTCGCGCAAAACGCGCACGCCGAAGAAGGGCGGTGTGGGCACCGGCACGTCGGCGGCCACGGCACTGCGCGTCGTGCTCGTGCTCCCCGCGGCGGCGTCCTTGCCGGTGGCCGAGTGCAGGAACACGTCGTCGCGCGCGGCGCGCAGGTTGTCGCTCACCGCGCCGGCGCGGCGCGACGGGTCCACGAGCCGTTCCATGGTGTCGAGCCCCTCGAACGCATCCTTGCAGTAGAAGACGCCCGGCGCGTACGCGCGTTCGCCGTCCACGAAGAGCGCGCGGCGCCCGAAGCGGCGGTTGATCGCCGCGCCGCCGATCAGCACGGGCGCGCCGATCCCGCGGCGGTCCAGCTCCTGCACGCAGAGCGGCATCTGCTTGGAGGTACTCACGAGCAGCGCCGAGAGGCCCACGGCATCCGCCTTGTGCTCGACGGCCGCGTCCACAATGCGATTCACCGGCACTTGCTTGCCGAGATCGACCACCGTGTAGCCGTTGTTCGAGAGGATCGTGTTCACGAGCGATTTCCCAATGTCGTGCACGTCGCCGTACACCGTCGCGAGCACGATCGTGCCTTTGGTATAGCCTTCCTTGCGCTCGAGGAATTGTTCGAGATGCTTCACGGCGCGCTTCATCACCTCGGCGCTCTGCAGCACGAAGGGCAGGATGAGCTCGCCCGCGCCGAACTTGTCGCCCACCTCTTTCATGGCCGGCAGGAGCACCTCGTTGAGCACGCGCACCGGATCGGCGCGCACGCCCGCCGCGTCGAGCGCCTCCTCGATCCCTTCCTTCCGCCGGTGCACGACCATCCAGTGCACGACCGCGTCGGGACTCAGCCCCGCGAGCGGATCAGCGGCGGCAGCACCGATGGCCGATGGCCGATGGCCAATGGCCTCGTAGCGTTGAATGAATCGCGCGAGCGCATCGGGCCGCCGGTTGAACACGAGATCATCCGCGAGCGCCCGCTCCTCTTCGTCAAGCTCCGCGTACGGCCGCACGTGCGCCGGGTTCACGATCGCCATGTCGAGTCCGGCCTGCACGCAGTGATGCAGGAACACCGAGTTCAGCACCGCGCGCGCGTCGGGAGTGAGCCCGAAGCTCACGTTGCTCACGCCGAGCGATGTGAACACGCCGGGGATCTCGCGCTTGATGAGGCGGATGCCTTCGATCGTCTCCACCGCGCTCGCGATCCATTCGGCCTCGCCGGTCGCGAGCGTGAAGGTGAGCGCGTCGAAGATCAGATCCTCGGGCGCGAGTCCGAACTCTGCCGGTCGCGAGATCGTGGATGCGGCGCGCGATCTCGAGCTTCCGTTCGCGCGTCTTGGCCATGCCGGTCTCGTCGATCGTGAGCGCGACGACCGCGGCGCCGAAGCGCTTCACCACCGGCAGCAGCGCATCGATCTTCGCGCGCCCCGCCTCGAGATTCACGGAATTCACGACCGCGCGCCCCGGCACGTGCTCGAGCGCGCGCGCGATCACATCGGGCTCCGTGGAATCGATCATGAGCGGCGCTTCCACCGTCATCGAGAGCAGCTTGACGACGCGCGACATCTGGTCCGCCTCGTCGGCGCGCTCGGTGAGCGCGACGCACACATCGAGCACGTGCGCTCCCGACTCCACCTGCTCGCGCGCGACGCGCGCGATGCCCTCATAGTCATCGGCGAGCAGCATCCGCTTCACGGCGCGCGAGCCCTGGGCGTTCACGCGTTCGCCGATCAATAGCGGCGGCGGATCCTGGTGCAGCGTGATCGCGCGCATGGCGCTCGAAATACGCGGGATGCGGGAAGCGGGAAGCGCCGCGGGATGCGCCAACTGCGCGATGTCGTTGCGCGTCCCGCGGCGCTTCCCGCTTCCCGCGTCCCGAACACGACGTACCACGTGCTCCAAATGCTCGGGCGTTGTGCCACAACACCCGCCGACGATCGCCACCCCGAAGTCACGCACGAACTCGCCGAGCGCAATGGCCAACGGCTCGGGCTCCAGCGGATACACCGCATCCCCGCTCCCAGTGTTGAGCGGCAGCCCCGCATTCGGGATGCAGCTCACCGGCAGTCGCGCATGTTCGGCGAGCCACCGGATCGGGTTCGCGCATGTGCTCCGGACCGGTCGAGCAGTTCAGGCCGATCACATCCACGCCCAGCGCTTCGAGCGTCGTCATCGCGCTCGCGATGTCGGTGCCGAGCAGCATGCGACCGCTCGTATCGAGCGTGACCTGCGCTTGCAGCGCGACGCGCCGTCCGGTCTCGGCGAAGAGCCGCTCGATGCCCGCGATCGCGGCCTTCACTTCCAGGATGTCCTGCGCCGTCTCAATGAGCAGCACATCCACCCCGCCTTCCACGAGCGCCGCGGCCTGCGCGTGGAACTCCGCGCTCAACTCTCCGAATGAGATCGCCGAAAGCGTGGGATCGGCGCTCGACGGGAGCATGCCCGTTGGGCCCATCGAGCCCGCAACGAATCGCGCCCGTCCCATCGCGCGCCGCCGCATCGCATGCCGCGCGCGCCAAGCGCGCCGCTTCCACGTTGATGTCGTGCGCGCGCGCGCCGAGTCCCCATTCGGCCAACCGGCGCGGCGTGCTCTGGAAGGTGCACGTCTCCACGACGTCGCAGCCGACGCCGAGGAACGCCTCGTGGATGCCGCGAATGACATCGGGGCGCGTGAGCACCAGATTGTCGTTGCAGCCCGCGAGCGCGTCGCCGCCGAAATCTCTCGCGCTGAGCTGCGCGCGCTGGATGTTCGTTCCCATCGCGCCGTCATAGACGAGCGTGCCGCGCGCGAGCGCGTCGAGGTACGGTGAAGGGAATCGGCGAGCCATCGCAATGCTGCTCCCCCACAAGAAAAAATGCCCGGTGCGCACAGGCACCCGGCCGGCGCTTTAGCTGAATATTTAACGTGGCCGCAAGTTGCCTGAAATCGCCACGGAACCGTTGTGCCTCTCTGACGAATGCTATAGCGTGGGCGGCACCTCCGGTAGGTCCGCCGACGGACGTTGCACGATCTCGCGTCCGGTGACGCGCGCGCGGTCGGCGAGCCGGAAGATCAGCGCCTGCAGCCGGTTCCGCTCGAGCGGCAGCGTGAGATCGGCGAGCACATAGCGATGCATGGCCGCCGGCAGCGAACTCGGCGCGTCCTCCTCGGCGTGGCAGAGGAGCACCGCGCCGCCGCTCGCGAGCGGGATGCGCAGCGCATCCGGATCCGATTCTGCACTCTTTCGTTCCACCACGACCACCAGCGGGCGGTCGGCGAGCGCGATCTCCACCCCTTGAGCGGCGGTGTGCGCGTGGTGAGTGATGTGTCCCGCGTTGATGAGTGATTGCGCGAGTCCTTCGAGCATCGCGCCGTTCGACCCGATCAGCAGGATTGTCGCCATGTCGCTCCGTTAAGCTCCGGTTACCACGCCCACACCAACACGCCTTCCGCACCCCAGAGGATCAGCAACGCGACGAGCGGACTGATGTCGATCATCCCGACCGGCGGCAGCACGCGGCGCAGCGGCCGCAGCATCCATTCCGTGAGCCACGTGCACCAGCGCAGCCACCACACGTACGGCGAGAGTCGCAACCACGACGCGATCACGCGCACGACCAGCGCCAGACGGAGGATGCCGAGCGTCCACGCGACGAGCAGATAATAAAGGCCGCGCGCCGAATGGGAAGCGGCCATCGCTTCCGCGACAATGTCGCGCGCGGCCTTCAGCAGCAGAATGATGAGAATGCCACCGGCGACGGCGGCGACCAGCGCCCACCAGGGCGCCGCGGCGGGCATCCCGCCGGCGCGCACCACGCGCCGTTCGACGGGCTCGAGCAGGGGATCCACGGCGCGGCGGAAGAATCGCGCGGTCGCGCCGAAGGGGCTGATCCGCCGCGTGCGCACCAGCCAGTCCACGGCGAAGATGACGAAGAGCACTGCCGCCAGCGCGACCAGCGCGCGGCCGACCATCAGGATCAGGAGATCGATTACCTGGATCGGATCGGTCACGATCCGTAAGGTGACGGACGGCGTGCCAGCGGGCAAGTGGTCTGGTTGGTAGGCAGCGTTTAGTCGTACGCGTTTAGCACGTCCAAACGCGTACGACCAACGACTGTCTTTCGACTAGAGACTGTTGCGGATTCAGATCGGCCGCTCGTGCACGAACAGCATCTTCATCGAGCGCCACACTCCGCTCACATGCTGCGCAATGGTGCGGCCGTGCCAGAACCGGAGGAAGGCGTCGAGGTTCCCGGCGTGCGCGGCGCTGTAGCCGAACCACCAGGGCTGTCGCCAGCCGGCGAAGCGGTCGACGATCACGCTCTTCGGACGCGTGCACTCGAGCAATCCTTCGTCGCCGTGCGAGCTGCCGTACCCGCTCTCCTTCACGCCGCCATGCGGCACCTCGGCGATCCCCGCGGCCACGACGCTGTCGTTCACCACCACCGTCCCTACGTCGAGGCGTCGCGCCACGCTCCGCGCGCGATCGAGATCACGCCCCCACACGCTCGCCGACAATCCGTAGACGCTCGCGTTCGCGAGTCGCACCGCCTCATCGGCGTCGCGCACGCGTACCACCGGGAGCAGCGGTCCGAACGTCTCCTCCTCCAGCACCTGCATGGACGCGTCGACGTTCACAAGCACGGTGGGCGCCACGAAGTCATCACCCGGCGACAATGCGCCCTGCGCCGCGACCGTCGCGCCGCGCGCGAGCGCATCCTCCAGTTGCCGCGTGAGGGCAGCGGCCTGCGACGGGCGGATGAGCGGCCCCATGTCGGTGTCCGTTGACGTACCCGCACCCACCCGCAACTCGAGCACGCGCGCGGCGAGGCGCTCGACGAACGCATCATGCACCGCGCTCTCGACGAAAATGCGCTTGGGCGCCGTGCAGGTCTGGCCCGCGTTGCTGAACCGGCCCCACACGATCCCGCTCGCGGCCACATCGAGATCCGCGTCGGCGAGCACGATGGCGGGATCGCTCCCGCCCAGTTCCAGCGCGCACGGCACGAGGCGCGCGGCGCATGCTTGCGCCACTCTGCGCCCGGTAGTTCCGCTGCCAATGAAGAACACCTTGTCCACGCCGGCCTCGATCACCGCGGCGCCGGTGCTGCCGTCGCCGGTGAGCACCTGCACCAACCCTGGCGCGATGCCTGACGCGGCGAGCAACTCGCCGAGCAACACGCCGGTGGCCGGCGAGAATTCCGACGGTTTGAACAACACGCCGTTCCCCGCCACGATCGCGGGCAGCAGCACGCCGGCCGCGAGCATGAACGGGTAATTCCACGGCGCGATGAGTCCCACAACGCCGAACGGCTCCTGGCGGATCGTGACCCGCTTCCGCCACATCGCGATGTTGGCGGGCGTGAGCGTGCGCGGCGCGAGCACACGGGTCGCGCGTCGTGCGAAGAAGCGCGCGAGATCCAGCGTCACCATGATCTCGGTGGCCATCGCTTCCGCGGCGGGCTTGCCGTTCTCGCGCATGATCACGCTCGCCACTTCCTGGCGGCGCGCGAAGAGGATGCGCCGGAAGCGCTTGGCGGCGAGCGCGCGATAGCGCAGCGGCTCCGCGGCCCAGATGCGCTGCGCTGAGCGTGCCGCATCCATCGCCGTTCGCGCATCCGCGGCGGTGGCGGTGGGAAAGCTGCGCCACACCTCGCCCGTCGCCGGATCGCGCGACTCGGCTTTGCGCGCCGCCGCGGCGGCGCTCACGGGCGGGGTGAGCGTGGCGCTCACGGCGTGGTGGGTTTCATCCCGAGATTGGCCACGGCGAACGCGAGCTCGTCGGCGGTCACGTCGAGCACTTTGTCGAGCGGCTTGCCGCCGCCGTGTCCCGCCTTCGTCTCCACGCGGATCAGGATGGGCGCGGGCCCCGCCTGCGCGGCCTGCAACGTGGCCGCGAACTTGAACGAGTGGCCCGGCACCACGCGGTCGTCGTGATCGCCGGTGGTGATCAGCGTCGCGGGATACTTCGTGCCCGGGCGGATGTTCTGCAGCGGCGAGTACTTGATCAAGTACTCGAACTGCGCCGGATCGTCCGACGATCCGTATTCGACCTTCCACCCCCATCCGGCCGTGAACTTCTGGTAGCGCAGCATGTCCATCACGCCGACCGCCGGCAGCGCGACGCCGAACAGGTCCGGTCGCTGCGTCAGCACCGCGCCCACGAGCAGACCGCCGTTCGATCCACCCTGGATCGCGAGTTTGGCCGGCTCAGTGTACTTCTGGTCGATCAGATACTGCGCCGCGCCAATGAAATCATCGAACACGTTCTGCTTCTTCTCGAACATCGCGGCCTGGTGCCACGTCTCACCGAACTCGCTCCCGCCGCGGATGTTCGCCACAGCGTAGATGCCGCCGAGTTCGAGCCACATGATGCGGTTGGCTGAGAATGTGGGCAGCGACGGGAGGTTGAAGCCGCCGTAACCGTAGAGCAGGGTGGGATTCTGCCCGTTGAGCAAGAGGCCTTTGCGCGCCGGTGATGAACATCGGCACGCGCGTGCCGTCCTTGCTCTTGTAGAACACCTGCCGCGTCTCGTACTTGCTCGGATCGAAGGTGAGCTTCGGCTCGAAGAATACCGACGACGTCTTCTTCTCGAGATCGTAGCGGAACACCGTGGGCGGCTGCAGGAAGGACGTGAAGCTGTAGAGGAGTTCCGGCTCGTCGGGCTGCCCTGACAGCGCCCCAATGGTGCCGATCCCGGGCAGCGCGAGTTCGGCCACCGAGCGGCCGTTCGCGTTGAACAACCGGAGCACTGAATGCGCGTTGTGCAGATAGTCCACTACGAGGTGGCCGCCGATCAGCTCGACGTCCTGGATCTTGTCCTCACTCTCGGGCACGAGCACGCGTGGCGCGAGACGGCGCCCCTGGTCCACGTCGGCGAGCACGATCCGTCCGCGTGGTGCGTTGAGGTCCGTCTCGACGAAGAAGAAGTCGCCGGCGTTGTCGATGAAACGGTAGCGCGCATCGAACTTGTCGATGATCTTCACGATCGGATTGTGGATGTTCGGACTGCCCGGATCATCGAGATCCATGAAGTAGAGCCGGTTCTTCGGACTCGTCCCCTCGGTGATCGTGATGATCAAGAACTCCCCATCATCGTTCACCTCGCCGCGCACGTACCACTCCGGCTGATCGGGGCGCTCCCAGATCTTCACGTCCTTCGATTGCGGATCGCCCAGCTTGTGGTAGTAGAGCTTCTGTCCCTTGCTCGTCGCGAGTAGGGCACTGTCGGCGACCGGCTCGGCGTATCGTGAATAGAAGAAGCCGCGGTTGTCCTTGGTCCACGAGATGCCGCTGAACTTCGCCCAGCGCACCGTGTCCTTGAGATCCTTGCCCGACTCGACGTCGCGCACGCGGATCTCCTGCCAGTCGGAGCCGCTGACGTTCACGGCATAGCCGAGGTAGCGGGCGTCGCGGCTGGGCGCCCAACTGCTGAGGGCCACCGTGCCGTCGGAGGAGAGCGTGTTGGGGTCGAGGATGATCTTCTTCTCGCCGTTCGAGACGCGCTGCGCGTAGATCACGGATTGGTTCTGCAGGCCCGTGTTGTACGCATAGAAGTAGGTCTTGAGGCGGCGGATGGGCACGTACGCGCGCGCATAGTTCCAGAGCGTGTCGAGGCGCTGGCGGATCGCGGAGCGTTCGGGGATCCCGGCGAGATACGAGAACGTGAGCGCGTTCTCGGCCACGATCCAATCGCGCGTCTCGGGATCGTTCGTGTTCTCGAGCCAACGGTAGGGATCGGCGACTTGGGTGCCGAAGTAATCATCGACCTGCCCGCTCTTGCGTGTCTCGGGATACCTGAGCGGGGCCTGCGCGGGAAGCGCGAGCGTGGCCGCGGCGAGGACGAGCAGGGAGGGGCGGGAGAGTTTTGCGAGTCGCATGGGCACGGTGCGAAAGGGTCCGATCAGGGAGCGGGGAGGCTCCCCGTGCAGAATCTACACCGCAAAATCCAGAACGGCGTGTGTGGAACCCCGAACTCCGTTCTTGGTCACCCGAACTCCGTTTGTGGCGAATGACGTGTGGTACCTGCGGGTGCGGTGCTGGTACCAACCCCGCCGTCGCGTTTACCACACGTCAGACGCCACACGCGGCGTTCGGGGGACCATGTACGGCGTTCGGGTCGCGACGCACGCCTCGCGCTCTTCCGGAACCACGCCTGACGCGCGAAGATGTGCCACGATCCTGACCCTCCTAACCCGGTGCCGCAATGAGATTGTTCCGGAGTTCCATTGTGATGCTCGTGCTCGCTGCGCTGGCATTCGCGCCGGCGCCGGGCGCCGCCCAGACCACCGGCACCATCGTCGCCCTCCCCGCGCCTCCCGCCGCTGCCAGCGGCGCGTCGGGCTCCATCGATGTCGCGGCGGCGACGCGTGCGTATCTCGACCTGCTTACGCCGGAGCAGAAGGCGAAGTCGGATGCCTACTTCGAGGGCGGCTACTGGCTGATCCTGTGGGGGTTCCTTTGGACCTCGGCGATCTACCTGTTGCTCCTCCAGACCGGCATGTCGGCGCGGATGCGCGACGGCGTCGAGCGGACGACATCGTTCAAGCCGCTGCAGACCATCCTGTACTGGGCGATGTTCGTGGTGGTGCTCGATGTGCTGTCGCTCCCGTTCGACATATACCAGGACTATTTCCGCGAGCATCAGTACGGCATGTCGAACCTGACCGCGGCCGGCTGGTATCGGCGAGCAGCTCAAGGGCTTCCTCCTGGCTCTCTTCCTGGGTGCCGTCGCAGTGACCACGCTGTACGGCATCGTGCGGCGCATTCCGCGCACGTGGTGGGTGTGGGGAAGCATCGCGTCGGTCGTGGGCGCGGCCTTCCTCGCCGTGATCTTCCCAGTGGCGATCTTGCCGATATTCAACAGCCCCACGCGCCTCGCCGACGAGCGCGTCGTCGCGCCCATTCTCACGCTCGCGCGCGCGAACGGGATCGATGCGAAGGAAGTGTGGCAGGTCGACGCATCCAAGCAGACCAAGCGCATGAGCGCGAACGTGAGCGGACTGCTCGGTACCGAGCGGATCACGCTGAACGACAATTTGCTCGCGCGCGCTTCGTTGCCCGAGATCGAAGCCGGTGATGGGTCACGAGATGGGGCACTACGTGCTCAATCACGTCTACAAGGGATTGATGGAGATCGGGATCATCCTCGTGCTCGGCTTCGCGCTCGTGAATCTCTTCTTCGAGCGCCTGCGCGTCCGCTACGAGGCGAAGTGGCAAGTACGCGGCATCGGCGACGTCGCGGGGCTGCCGCTCGTCATGCTCCTCTTCGGCGCCTACTTCTTCCTGATGACGCCGGTGCTCAACTCGGTGGTGCGCACGCAGGAGTACGAAGCCGACATGTTCGGCCTGAACGCCTCGCGCCAGCCCGACGGTTTCGCGCAGGCGGCGCTCCACTTGTCGGAATACCGGAAAATGGAACCGGGGCCGCTCGAGGAGATCATCTTCTACGATCATCCGAGCGGGAGGACGCGGATACACAGTGCAATGCGCTGGAAGGCCGAGCATCCGGAGACGTGGACGACGGCGAAGTAGGCACTGGAACCGCGAACGGCGGGGTTGGTACCGCAAACTACGTGCGTGGCGTTGGCGTTAGGCGCTGCGAACCCCATGGACCTCGCAGTACCCAACGCCAACGCTAACGCGCCGTTCGCGGTACCAGCCCCGCCCTCAGCGGTGCTACGCACGCCGTTCAGACCTTCTTCAGCGCCTGCTCCAGGTCGGCGATGATGTCTTCGTAATGCTCCACGCCAATGGAAAGCCGCACCATGCTCGGTGTGATCCCCATGCGCGTCTTGCCCTCGGCCGTCACATCGGCGTGCGTCATGCTCGCGGGATGCTCGGCGAGTGACTCCGTGCCGCCCAGACTCACGGCGAGCTTGATGAGCTGCAACGCGTCGAGGAGCCGGAACGCCTCCGGCATCCCGCCTTTCACATCGAACGAGATCATCGAACCGGGCGCGAGGCACTGGCGCTCATACAACGCACGCTCCGGCGTTCCCGGCTTGAGGTGCCCGAGGTAGTACACGCGGCTCACCTTCGGATGCGCCTCCAGGAAATCGGCGACGTACCGCGCGTTCTTCATCTGCGAAGTCATGCGCAGCTTGAGCGTCTCGAGACTCCGCAGCAACAGCCAGCAGGTGTGCGGGCTGGCCATGGTGCCGAGGAAGGTGCGCATCGCCTTCACGCGCGACATGAGTCCCTTCGGCCCCAGGCACGCGCCGCCGATCAGGTCGCTGTGCCCGCCCAGGAATTTCGTGGCGGAGTAGAGCACGAGATCGGCGCCGTGGTCGAACGGCTGCTGCCAGAGCGGGCCGAGGAAGGTGTTGTCCACCGCGACGATCACCTGCCGCTGCTTCGACGAGTGCGCCTTCGCGAGCGCGGCGCATATCGCGATGTCCACCTGCGCGTTGGTCGGGTTCGCCGGCGTCTCGAGGTACACCATCGCGAGCGCGCCCTTCTTTCCGTGCTTCGCGAGCGCCGCGTCCAGCTCCGCGCGCGACGCACCCGCCGCGAATCCAACGGGCGTAACCTGGAAACGCGGGAGCACGTGCTTGATGAAATGATCGGTCCCGCCGTAGAGCGGCTCGCTGTGCAACAGCACGTCGCCGGGTTTGAGGAACTCGAGCAGCATCGTGGTGATCGCCGCCATGCCGCTCGCGAACACCGCGCACGCCTCCGCGTCCTCCCACAGCGTGAGGCGGTCCTCGAGCACCTCGAGATCGGGATTGTTGATGCGCGAATAGATGAGCCCCATCGCCTCGCCGGGCGCCGCTTCGCGCAGGCCGTACGCCATCTCGAAGAACGCCTTGCCCTCTTCCGCGCTCTTGAATACGAACGTGGACGTCTGGAAGATCGGCGTCTTCACCGATCCCTCGGAGAGCGAGGGGTCGTAGCCGTACGTCATCATGAGGCTCTCGGGGCGCAGCTCCTTGCCGCCGATGTAGGCGTCGGGTTTGCGCTGGCGCTTCTTGCTCACGGGAACCTCGTCAGGAGACTTTGCGCGTCTTGCGGCGCAGGAAGTCCATCAGGATGAACTGGCCGAGCGTCATGGTGTTGGTGAAGTACGCCTTGCCGCGCGCGATCTGCGACACGCGCTTCACGAATTCCACGAGCGCGCGGTCGCGCGCGAGCATGAAGGTGTTGATCACGATGCCGGCGCGCCGGCAATCGGCCACCTCGCGCAGCGTCTGCGCCATCACCATCGCGTCGAGCCCCATCGAGTTCTTGTAGATCATGCCCGTTGGGCATCGTCAGCGCGCTCGGCTTGCCGTCGGTGATCATCACGATCTGCCGCATGTCCTTCTTCTGCGCGAGCAGGATGCGCCGCGCGAGCTTGAGACCCTCGGCGGTGTTCGTGTGGTACGGTCCGACTTGCGCGTGCGCGAGCCGCGCGAGCGGGATCTCCTCCGCCGAATCGTGGAAGAGCACCACGCGCAGCGTGTCGCCGGGGAACTGCGTGCGGATGAGATGCGTGAGCGCGAGCGCGACCTTCTTCGCCGGCGTGAAGCGGTCCTCGCCGTACAGGATCATCGAGTGCGAGGTGTCGAGCATGAGCACGGTGGCGCAGCTCGAGCGGTACTCGGCCTGGTGCACCATCAGATCGCCGTAGTCGAGGTCGAGCGGGATGCCGAGCGAGCCCGTGCGCGCGAGCGCGTTCTGCAGCGTCGCCGCGACGTCGAGGTTCATCGTGTCGCCGAACTCGTACGGCTTGCTCCACGCGTCGGACTCGATGCCGGTGGCGAGATACGGTGTGTCGTGACTGCCGAACGTCGATTTTCCGAGCGAGCCGAGGAGCGACGCGCAGCGTCTTGAAGCCGAGGAAGTCGATGCCCTTCTCGGTGAGCTGGAACTGCACGTCGCGCGAGGCGGCATGCGCGAGTCCGCCGGCGCCGGTCACCTGTTGGTGGCCGGACGGCACCTGCGGCGGCGCCTGCATGTTGAGGAATCCCTCGCTCACCAGCCGCTGGATGATCTCGTCGAGCAGCTTCGCGAGCCGGGCGGCGCTCTCGCCCTCATCGTCGCCGTCGCCGCGGAGGGCGTCGAGCATCTCGGGGGTGAACTGGCCGCTGTCCATGAGCGCCTGCAGGATCGCCTGGCGCAGCGCATCGAGCGAGCGGTCCGCGCCGTCCTCCATCGGATCGCCCCACGGACTCGGCGGTCCGCCGCCCGCGAAGCCGGACTGCAGCAGGAAATCGGCGAGCTGGTCGAGCAGCGACTGCAGATCGACGGCGTCCGCGTGCGCGGGAGAGAATTTGTTGTAGCTGTGTTCGCGCATGCTTCAGGTTGGCGAAGTGACCGGTGAAGGGCAAGACGCTAATGCTTGACGGAGCGCCGGCGCCGGGGGGAGTTTGCGCGATGATCAGGCCGATGCTCTGCGGCTGCGCAGCCGCGGCGTTCGTGGCGGCAGCGATCTCCGCGCAGTCGGGCGCCGCGCCCCACGATTCCACCGCCGAAACCGCCGCGGCCGCGACGGACCGATGCGGTCGCAACGCCGCCAGTCCGCGACGGCGGGTGGCCAAATGCAGCGGCACCGCGCCCGGTCTCTTCAACATGAAGACGCAGACGCTCACCGGCGATTGGGGCGGCGCTCGCTCGGACCTCGCCGCGCACGGCATCGTGCCAACGCTCTCATACACGGCGCAACCCATGGTGAGCGACGTCTCGATCACGGGAGGGCGCGGCTGGAGCTGGGCGGACCAGACGAACATTGGAATCGCGTTCGACCTCGCGAAGCTTGCGAGCGCTGCGCGGCCTGCAATTCTACATTGATGCGGCGTGGGGCGGCGGTCCGATCCTGGCGACCGACATCGGCGATCTCTACGGGCCGCAGAGCAACGCGGCGGGCCCGGGATTCTGGGTGGGCAGTTTCTATCTCCAACAGACACTGAGCGACGGCGCGCTCGTGATCGCGATCGGCCGGATGAATTCCGCGGGCAGCTTCGCGGAGCTTCCGGTGGGCGCGCACTATCTCAATGAATTCATCGCGTATCAGAATCCGTTCGCGCTCTACGTGAACGACGTTGGCTTCACGGCGTTCCCGCCGGGAGTCCAATGGGCCGCGCAGGGGGTCTACACTTTCTCTCCGGCGTGGGAACTCGGGCTCTCCGTCAACAACAACAATCCGAACTCATCCGCGGGAAGCGATCATGGCTTTCGCTGGACGCTGCAGCAGGGGAATCATGGTGTGCTCCTGAACGCGCAGGTGAACCATTTCGTGCAGGTGGACGGTCTGCCCGGCATCTACGCGCTCGGCGCCATGTATGACGGCAACGGCTTCGCGACGCTGGCCGACAGCGCGTCGCGGACGGACGGGATGATGAGCGTGTACGTGCAGGCGCAGCAGCGCCTCTCCCGGCCCGGCGGCGCGCATAGCAAGCGTGGCGTCACCGTGTGGACCGCGCTCTCATATACCGCACGCCAGAGTGTGAGCGAGATGCCGTTCAGCGCGAGTGGCGGTCTTACGTGGGGCGGCCCGTTCGCCGCGCGCGCGAGCGATGTCGCGGCGGCTGGCTGCGCCTACGGGTTGATCAGCAAGAGCGTTCCGAATGCGACGGCCGAGACGGTGTGCGAGATGAACTACGATCTCGCACTGGCGGGCTGGCTGAGCTTCACGGCCGATTTCCAACACGTTTGGCGCCCCGCGGGAACGTCGACGCCGATCTCCGGCGCGACGATCCTCGGGTTCCAGCTCGAAGTGGTGTTCTAACCGGCGCTCAGAACTCCGACGGCGGCCGCCGGCGTTCGGGCGGCGCGGCGCGGCCGTAGCGTCCCGAGTCGGACCGCGAGATCTTGCGCCGCGCGACGAGCGCCTCGAGCGCGAGTTCGCACGCGGCCGCGACCGTGGGCGCGTCGCCATCCTCGGCGAGGCCGGCGTTCGCGATGAGATCGATGAGCCCCGGCACGCGCGCGAAGCCCTCGACCATCGTGCCCGATGACACATCGTCCATCACCTGCAGCGCGTTGCCGGTGTCGAACCACATGACGATGTCGTCGGTGTTCTTGCCGCCGGCGCGTCTCCTGGAACGTCGCGTCCGCCGCGCGCCGGATCAGCTCCTGCGCGATCGACATGCGCCGCCCACGAGTTCGCCCTCGTACTCGAGCTCGATCTTGCCCGTGATCGCGGGCAGCGCGGCGTACACGTCCGACACGCGCGGCACCACGTCGCACTCGCCCGTGAGCGCAGCGCGCGCCGCTCGGCGTTCGAGATCGCGTTCTCGAGCACGCGAGATCGGCATGCGCTGCGACACGCCCGAGCGCTTGTCGATGCGCTTGTCCGTGCGCGCCTCGAACGCGATGCGCTCGACCATCTCCGCGATGAAGGCCGGCACGCGCACGCGGCAGCGCGCCGCGCTCGGTCCACGCTTCCTGCGCGGTGATCGCGACGCCGAGCTCGACCGCGGTCGGGATAGTGCGTGAGGATCTCGCTGCCGATCCGGTCCTTGAGCGGCGTGATGATCTTGCCGCGCGCCGTGTAGTCCTCGGGATTCGCCGTGAAGCAGAGCAGCACGTCGAGCGGCAGCCGCACGGGATAGCCTTTGATCTGGACGTCGCCTTCCTGCATGATGTTGAACAGTCCCACCTGGATCTTGCCGGCGAGATCGGGCAGTTCATTCAGCGCGAAGATGCCGCGATTGGCGCGCGGGAGCATGCCGTAGTGCATCGTGAGCTCGTCGCCGAGAATGTGGCCGCCGCGCGCCGCCTTGATCGGATCGACGTCGCCGATGATGTCGGCGATCGTGACGTCCGGCGTCGCGAGCTTCTCGACGTAGCGCTGGTCGCGGCCGACCCATGCGATCGGCGTGTCGTCGCCCTGCGTCGGCGATCAGTTCGCGCGCGAACTTCGAGATCGGCGCGAACGGGTTGTCGTTGATCTCGCTGCCGGCGACGATCGGGATCGACTCGTCGAGCAGCGTCGCGAGCCCGCGCAGGATGCGCGACTTCGCCTGGCCGCGCAGGCCGAGCAGGATGAAGTGGTGGCGCGAGAGCAGCGCGTTCACGATCTGCGGGATCACCGAGTCGTCGTAGCCGACGACGCCGGGGAACACCGGGCCGCCCTTCGCGAGACGGATGAGCAGGTTCGCCCGCACTTCGTCGCGCACGGAGCGCGAGGCGAGCTGCGGCGCGGCGAACGGCGAGCGCTTGAGAGCGCCGAGGGTAGTCGGAAGAGGTGCCACGAGACGGCTCCGGAGCGGCGGGACGGGGGAGATTCAGATTACTCCGGATGCACGGCGTCGCGCTAGAGGAATCCGGCTCTCGCGCATTGACAGCGCCGTTTCGCACCGGGAACGTATGGCATGGACGACGCCGCCCTGTACGTCACTTCGGCCCACGAGATCGGCTGGGGATTGCTGCTGGTGGCCGTCTCCCTGAGCATGCACGCCATTGGGATGATCTCGACGCTCCGCTTCCACGGCGCGTACCGGGATCGCTACGACCAGGTGCCCACGCTCGCGAAGGGGATCGTGGGGCTCATCCTCGCGAGCTGGATGATCCTGGCCGTGCATCTCTCGGAGGTGCTCGTGTGGTCGCTGTTCTTCCAGTGGAAGCAGTGTTTCCCGAACCTCAGCATCGCGATGTACTTCGCGCTCGACGAGTACACGACGGTCGGGAGCCCGCTCGACCTGCCGAACGAATGGCGGCTGCTGGAGGGCATGATCGCGACCGCGGGTCTGCTCGGCTTCGCCTGGAGCACCGGCGTGCTGCTCACGCTGGCCTCGACGTTCCAGGAGAACCAACTCAAGCGCCTCACCGCGCGGCATCACCACGCGGATCCGCCGTCGTAGCGCCGCATCGCGCCGCCGGTCGCGGCGCCATCCCGGCTCCAGCGCCTACGCGCTTACACGTTCGAGCCTCGCGGCGCCGTTCAGCCGCGAGGCTCGAAGCGTGCAAGCGCGAGCGCCGACCCGGAGCGTGTGTGGCGTCCGCCGGACCCGCGCGATGAACAGCGGGCCCCACGAACTGCTCCCGACGCGCGTTCAGTCCGCCAGACTCACTTCCACGAGATTGTCGTAGAACACCGGACCGTGGCCGAGGTCCGTCTCCTGCTGCGACGTGGTTTGGTTCGCGTTCCGTCCATCCACCGCGTACTTCCCCCACCAGATGCTCGGCGCCCACACGGTGGCCGTGCGCACCGCGTCCGATACCCTGCGCCGTCGCGACGAACTCTCCGCGGTCGTTGTGCACGCGCACCCGCACGCCCGTCGCGATCTCGCGCGGCGCCGCGTCCTCGGGATGGATCATGAGCTCCGGTTCGCGCGCGGCCCGCCGCAGCACGTCCACGTTCACGAATGTCGTGTTCAGGAACTGATGCGCCGGTGAGCTCACCAGCGTCAGCGGGAACCGCTCGGCCAACTCCGGCACCGCCTCGGGGAACTCGCGCGGCGCCGTGAAATCGGGCAGCGCGTCGAATCCCAGTTCCACCATGCGCTCGGACTTGAACTCGCACTTGCCGCTCGGCGTGAGGAACTTCGCCGTCGGCGAAAGGCAGATACGGCTTGGGCACGTTCAGCCGCGCCCACCCCTTCTCGAGCAGCTTCTCGAAGGTGACGCCCCTCAGCTTGTCCTTGCCGCTCGCGAGCGCCTGCCGGATGAGCGTGACGTCGTCGTCGCGCATCGCGGCGTGCGTGATGCCGAGCTTCGCGGCCATGAGCCGGAAGATCTCGCTGTTCGGCTTGCTCTCGCCGATGGGCGCGATCGCCGGCCGGTTCAGCGTCACATAGTGATGCCCGTACGAGAGATGCACATCCCAGTGCTCGAGCTGCGTCGTCGCGGGCAGCACAATGTCCGCCCAATCCGCGGTGTCGGTCTGGAAATGCTCGAGCACGACGGTGAACAGGTCCTCGCGCGCGAGCCCGCGCAGCACCTCGTTGCGGTCGGGCGCGACGGCGGCCGGATTCGAGTTGTACACGACGAGCGCCTTCACCGGCGGGCCGCCCACGCCCGCGTCGGGGCGCGTGAGCGCTTCGCCCAGGCGGATCATGTTGATCGTGCGCACCGGCGGCGAGAGTGCGGGCCGTTCGAGCGCCGCCTTGTCGAACTCGAAGTTCGCGCTCGAACTCAGCTGCACGCCGCCGCCGGCGCGCCGCCAGTGACCGGTCGACGGCGGGCAGGCACGCGATGGTGCGCACCGCCATGCCGCCGCCATAGTGGCGCTGCAAGCCGTAGTTCACGCGGATGAACGCCGCCTTCGCCCGGCCGTACCGCTGGCCGAGCGACACGATCGTCTCAACATCGATGCCCGTGATCGCGGCGGCGCGCTCCGGCGTCCATTCCGCCGCGCGCGCGCGCATCTCGATCGGCGCCGAGGGTGTGTTGCGCGAGGAAGTCATCGTCCTGCAGTCCCTCGGCGATACACCACGTGCATCATCGCGAGCGCGAGCGCCGCGTCCGTGCCGGGGCGGATCCCGATCCACGCGTCGCATTGCTCGGCGGTGCGCGTGCGCAGCGGGTCGATCGCGATGACGAGCGCGCCCTTCTTGCGCGCCTCGAGCACGAAGGGCCACAGGTGCGGGTTCGCGGTGAGCGTGTTCGTTCCCCACAGGAGCACGAGGTCGCTCTCGGGGATCCCCTCCGGATCGGCGCCGATGTTCGCGCCGACGGTCATGCGCATGCCCACGGTGCCGGCCATCGAACAGATCGTGCGGTCGAGCTTGGAGGCGCCGAGCAGATGGAAGAAGCGGCGGTCGATCGAGTTGCCCTGCACCATGCCCATCGTGCCGGCGTACGAGTAGGGCAGGATGGCCTGCGGTCCGTCGGCGGAACGGATCACGTCGCCGAGCCGCTTCGCGATCGTCGCGAGCGCCTCATCCCACGTGATTGGCTCGAAGCGTCCCGATCCCTTCGCCCCGGTGCGCTTGAGCGGCGTCGTGAGCCGCTCGGCGTGATACGTTCGGTCGACGTAACGGTTCACTTTGGCGCACAGGAAGCCGGCGGTGAACGGGTGGTCGGGGTCGCCGGCGACTCTTCACGGCCTGCCCATGCTCGACCGTCACCAGCATGGCGCAGGTGTCGGGGCAGTCGTGCGGGCAGGCGGCGCGGACGACGCCTGAATCGGGCGGCGGGGCGTACGGATCGAGGACGACGGAGCTGGCCATGGTGCCCGGAAGCGGGATCGCGCGGTGCATCGGGTCGCCTTTCATACTATCGAGGTGCAATGCTGGCGGCCACCCGGCGCGCCGCGGGCGCCACATGGCCGTGCCCGTGCTTGCGTAACCGTCAGGAATAGTCGAGATTACACTGTTGCCCCGGATTGCTTTTAGGTCTGCCATCCGGAGCGATGTCCAGGCCACCGCGCCAAGCGGCGAAGCGCCTTGACAGCTACCCCTGTTCGCGTAGTATTCGAGCCGATTGTTCCCGGCATTGCAGCGTGCGTGCTCGGAAAGTAGTTCGAAGCTGGTTCCGCCCCCTCTCCAGGAGAAGTCACATGAAGCGCGTTGCCGTTATCGCTGCGGTGTTGGCTGTTGCCGCGTGCAAAGGAAAGGAAGCTCCGTCGATGGACTCCATCCCGAAGATGGCCCCCGCGGCCGCTGCGACGATGGATTCCGGCATGAAGAAGATGGACACCGCCATGAAGAAGATGGACACCGCCATGAAGATGGCCGACACGGCCAAGAAGATGATGACGAAGTCCGCTCCGACGCCGCCCCCGGCGAAGAAGCCGTAACGGATCGGTTTCTCTGCAACTTGAAGGGCGCAGCGACGACGCTGCGCCCTTTTTATTTTCCGCCGCGGCGCGGCGCGCGCTCCTTCCACCAGCGGAACGCTTCCGGCACTCCCATCTCGGGCCGCACCGGCGGCGCCCATCCCAGTTCCCGTCGCGCGCGCTCCGAGCTGAACGGATTGTCGCGGCTCAGGAAATCGAGCGCGCTCAGCAGATCGTGCGCCAGCGTCTTGCGGTTCGCCATGCGCAGTCCCGCCGCGGCCGTGCGGAAACCGGCGCGTGCGACGGCGAGCGGCACCGGGATGCGCGCCACATGGCGTCCCAGCCCGATCGCCGCGCAGCCGCACGAATTCGTCCGCGGTCACGTCGAAATCGTTCGCGAGATTGTAGGCGCGCCCGCCGGCGGCTCGGCGTTCCGGCGGCGCGCACCGCGCCGTCCGCGACAGCTCGCGGCGTGCACCACGGCCATCACCGCGCGTCCGCCGCCGAACAGCTGGGAAATAGCCGCGCTTCATGATTCGCGCGGCGCGGGGCACGAACTGGCGGTCGTAGCGCCCGTAGATCACGTCGGGGCGCACGGCGCAGCCCCAGATGTGGCCGTCCGCATGCGCATTGAGCACGAGGGAGTCGGCTTCGCGCTTGCTGCGCGCGTAGTGCGCGCCCTCGGCGAGCGGCGCGAAGGGCGTGTCCTCGTCGGTAGGCGTATCGCGGTAGCGCGCCGCGCCGCCGTACACGGCGACGCTGCTGATGTGCACGAGCCGCGCCTTGCTCGACTCCGCCGCCGCGATCGCGTTGCGCGTGCCTTCGACGTTGGCGGCGTCGAACAGCGGCCAACCGCCGTCCGACGACACGAGCGCCGCCGCGTGGAAGATGGCGTCGCACCCGTCGGCCGCGGCGGCGAGCCGCGCGCGGTCCATGATGTCGCCGCCGATGAGCGTCGCGCCGAGCGGCTCGAGCCACGCCGCGCCGCGCGGGCGCCCGCACGAGCGCGCGCACATGCCAGCCGTCGGCCGCGAGTCGTTCTACGAGATAGGCGCCCACCTGGCCGGTGGCGCCGGTGACCAGCGCGCGCCGCACTAGAGCGGCAGCGGCAGCGCGGATACCTTCGCGCTCACCTTTCCTCCGTCCCACTGCAGCGTGACATCGGTGCCGGTCTCGACCTCGCGGCGCATCATGCCCATCGCCACCGCGCCGAGCCGCGGCGAGAGCGCGCTGGACCGCACTTCGCCCACCTGCTCGCCGTTCGTCGCGAGCACCGCCGCGCCCTCGGGCGCGGGCTCGGACTTCCCGGCCATGAGTCCGCGCAGATGCCGGTTCACGTGGCCGCGGAAATGCACGCGCGCCACGACCTCCTGTCCCACGTAACAACCCTTCGTGTACGAGATCGCGTGCAGCGCGTCGAAGTTCGCTTCCTGCGGGATCGTCGCTCTCGTCCATGTCGACGCCCCACTCGGGGCGGCCCGCCTCGATGCGCGCGATCTCCCACGCGTGCAGTCCCGCCGGCGTCGCGCCGAGCGCGAGCAGCTTCTGCCACACGCCCGAGAACCGTCGCGTCGGCACGAACAACTCGTAGCCCTCGAGCTCGAGCTCCGGCGAGCGGATGATCATCACGATCTGGCCGCCCACGTCCACGGACGTGTGCGCGTACAGCGGCGAGCGCCGCGAGCGCATCGGACGGGCAGCGACACCAGCGTCGGCGACGATGCGCCGCGAGGTCGCACCGAACACGCCGATCGCGCGCAGCGCAGCCGGTCTCATCCTTGCTCGGCGCGAGCTGCGGATTGATGAACTTCTTGACCATCGCCTGCCAGCCCGCGTACGCGCGCGGCGGCGCATCCACCACCAAGCGCGCCCTCGCGCGCGAAGATGCGCACGTCGGCGACGATCTTGCCCTTGGGCGTGAGCGCGGCGGCGTACATGCCCTGGCCGGGCAGCAGCGCCTGCCACATCGTTCGTGACCAGCCCCGTCACCAGCTCGGCGGCCTTGGGTCCCTCGAGCCGCATGCGCCCGCGCGCACTGCGGTCCACGAGCATCGCCCCCGATGCGCAGCGCGTTGTACTCGGCCGCGATATTGCCGTAATGCAGCGTCACCGGATGGCCGGCGACGGTGCCGAGGGCGGGGAAGCTGCCGGAGAGAATGGAACTGGCCGTCATGACTCCAAGCTAGTCGCGTTCCGGGGCGGTGCGCTACGGGTTCGCGGGCCGGTGAGACACCGAATAGGACGCGTCGATCAACTCGACCGGATGGGCGACACGCGCGCGGGAACCCGTGCGGAGCAGCCCCGCGCCGATCTGCATCTGGCAGCCGGGATTGCCGGTGGCGACGATGGCGGCGCCGGTCGCCGCAATGTTCGACGAGCTTGGGCGCGAGCACGGCCGCGGCGATCTCGGGCTGCACGAGATTGTAGATGCCGGCGCTGCCGCAGCACTGGTCGGCGTCGGTGAGAGGCACGAGCGTGATGCCCGGGATGGCGCGGAGCACCGCGAGCGGCGGCGCGGCCACGCGTTGCGCGTGCAGGAGATGACAGGGCGCGTCGTAGGTGACCACGCTGTCGAGCGCGCCGCCGGCGCGCGGACCGGCGGCGGCGAGCAGCTCGCTCACGTCGCGCACGCGCGCGGCGAAGGACGCGGCGCGCGCCCGCCACGCTGGATCGTCGGCGAGCAGCCGACCGTACTCCTTCATCGTGGCGCCGCAGCCGGCGGCATCTACCGCGACATATTCCGCGCCGCTCGCCTCGAACGCGGCGATCGCATCGCGCGCGAGGCGCCGGGCGGTATCGGCGTCGCCCGCGTGCGCATGGAGTGCGCCGCAGCAACCGGCGCCGGGCGCGCGCACCATCGCGTAGTCGTTCACCGTGAGCGCGCGCTCCGCCGCCTCGTGCACGTGGGCGAACAGGCCGTCCATGATGCAGCCACGCAGCAGGGCGACGCGGCCGCGTGCCCCGGAACCGTTCGCGACGTAGCGCTCGCTCTGCACCGTTGGCGCGCTCGCCTCGAGCATCGCCATGGGGAACGAGATCCTCGCGAGCAGCGCGTGGTATTCCCGTCGCGCGCAGAGCGCGCGCGAAGAACATGGCTGTTCGCGAGGACCGCGGGATCGCGCGATCAGTCCATAGCAGCAGTCGCTCGACCAGCGGCATTCGATGGCCGATGGCCGATGGCCGATGGCCCAGGGTTTCCCGCGCGGCCTCCAACGCGGCACCGTACGGAACGCCGGATGGGCACGCCGTCTCGCACGCCCGGCAGCCGAGGCAGCGGTCGAGATGCGTCGAGAGCGCCTCGATCATCGAGCGCGAGCGTCCCGTCGATCGCCGCGCGCATGAGCACGATGCGCCCGCGCGGAGAATCGTTCTCGTCGCCGAGCGCGAGATAGGTGGGGCACGCCTGCAGGCAGAAGCCGCAGTGCACGCACTGCATGAGACCGGGAAGCGCGTCGGCGAGCGGAGTGCCGGCCACGCTCGTCATGCGGCGGCGCCGAGGATGCCGGCATTCAAGATCCCGGCCGGATCGAACGCTTCGCGCGCGCGGCGCGAGAGCGGGTCGCTCACCGCGGACGGGACTCCGTTCCACGCAGCCTCGGGGAGACGCTCCGCGCTCACCGTGCATTGCGCGGCGAGAGACCCGCTGCAGGAACGCCTGCGCGCGCGACGCGTCCGCCGCCGGCAATACGCAGCGCACGATGCCGCGGCCAACGCTCGCATGCGCGAAAGCGCCGGGCCACTCGGTGCGTCGCGTCGCGTGCCGCGCGCCAGAGTGCGCTCACCTGCGAGCGCCGCGACGAGAGCGCGCACGACGGCGGCATCGGCCGGCTCGGCGGCACGCAACGACTCCCACACCCCTGCCGACGGCGAGACGATCGGAGCCGATGCGCCGCGAGCGCCGCGCGCTGCGCGCGCACGCTCTCGCCGTTCCCTCCGAGGCGCACGAGGAGCGCCGTGTGCGCGGCCGCGCCCAGTCGCGCCGCGAGCGCCGGGCTCAAGAGCTCCATGGCCCACGGTGCGACCGCCGCCGTGCCGATCTTCGCGAGCAGCGTTTCCAGCGCCGCCGCACTGTCATCGCGCACGGCGAGCACCACAGTTTCGTCGGCCTCGGGGATCGCGCGCAGTCGCACGCTCACCTCCGTGATGACGCCGAGCGTTCCCCAGGCGCCGGTGAGCAGCCGCGTGATATCGAAGCCCGCGACGTTCTTCACCACGCGGCCGCCGGCGCGAATGATGATCGCCGTCGCCCGTGACGGCCTCGACGCCGAGCACCATGTCGCGCGGCGTGCCGAACGCGTGTGCGAGCGGGCCGGCCGACGCGGTGGCGATCGTCGCGCCGATCGTGCCGCGCGCATCGCCGAACGGATCGAGCGCGAGGAACTGCCGCTCGGCGCCGGTGACGCGCGCGATCTCGGCGAGCGTCGTGCCTGCGCGCGCGGTGAGCGTGAGATCGCCGGGCACGTACTCGACGATTCCCGTGTGCGAACCGACCTCGAGCGGCGTCGAGCCGGATACGGGCCGGCCGGCGCCGATCCACGTTCCAGCGCCTACGACGCGCAGCGGCGCTCGCCGCGCGTGCGCCGCGCGAACGCGCTCGGCGATCTCGGAAGTGTTCATGCGCGCGCCGCCGGCACCGCCGTCCACTCGCGGCACGAATGCACGGGCAGCGACCTTCCCGGGATTCGCGCGTCGCGCTGGATCGAACACGTCGCGCAGGCGGCACTGCGCCTCGAGCGATTCGGGTGAGAAGATGAGCGCCATGTAGTCGAGCTTGTCGAGCCCTACGCCGTGCTCGCCGGTGATCGTGCCGCCGGCATTCACGCACGCCTGCATGATCTCGCGCATCGCCGCCTGCACGCGCGCGCTCGTGGCGGGATCGCGGCCATCGTACGGCACGTTCGGGATGCAGATTCCCGTCGCCGGCGTGGAACACGTTGCACACGGTGATGCCATGCCGCGCCGGCGATCGCGCTGATGCTCGCAGCACGTCGGGCAGCTGCGTGCGCGGGATCACCGCATCCTGCACCTGCAGCGCGCTCGCAATGCGGCCCATGGCGCCGAACGCTTTCTTGCGGCCCTGCCAGAGTCGCGCGCGCTCGGCGGCGTCGCTCGCGATGCGCACGCCGCG
Organism: uncultured Gemmatimonadaceae bacterium; assembly: GCA_963732065.1. Lineage (GTDB taxonomy): Bacteria > Gemmatimonadota > Gemmatimonadetes > Gemmatimonadales > Gemmatimonadaceae > DATKOH01. The sequence continues at coordinate 216,771 of CAVSYH010000018.1, forward strand.
CGCGCGCGACTCGCGGCAGATCTTTTCCACGGCGCGCGCGTCGGCGTCGAGCCCCGCCTCGAGTCCATCGAGCTCGATGAGCAGCACCGCGGCGGCGTCGGCGGGATAGCCCGCGGCGTAGATCGATGCCTCCACCGCGCGGATCGTGGGGCCGTCCATCATCTCGAGCGCCGCGGGCACGATGCCGCTCGCGATGATCGCGCTCACGGCGCGCGCGCCGTCGTCGATCGAGGTGAAATCGGCGAGCAGCGTGCGCACCGCCGGCGGGTTCGGCGTCAGGCGCACGGTGACCTCCATCGCGATGCCGAAGCATCCTTCGCTCCCGACGAACGCGCCGAGCAGGTCGTAGCCCTCGCGCTCGCCATCGGCGCTGCCGAGCGTGCACGATCTCGCCGCTGGGCAGAAGAACGCGCAGGGCGACAATGTGATTGAGCGTGACGCCGTACTTGAGGCAGTGCGGGCCGCCGGCATTCTCGGCGACGTTACCGCCGATCGTGCACGCGCTCTGGCTCGACGGATCGGGCGCGTAATGCAGCCCGAATACGCCGGCCGCGCTTGTGAGCGCGGCGTTCACGACGCCTGGCTCGACGACGGCCACGCGATTCTCGACGTCGATCGAGAGGATGCGCGTGAGCTTGTTGAGTCCAAGGAGCACCGAATCGCCGCCGGCGAGCGCGCCGGAGGAGAGCCCGGTGCCGGCGCCGCGCGGCACGAAGGTGCGGCCGGCGGCGGCGATCGCGCGCACGACCTGCACGAGCTCATCGCGCGTGCGCGGGAACACGGCCAGCCGCGGGAGACTGCGATGCGTGGGCAGGGCGTCGGCCGCGTATACCTCCAGTTCCGCAGCGCGCGCGATCACCCCGCGCTCGCCGACGATCGCGGCCAGCGTGGCGGCGAGCGGCGTCTGATCGGTAAGCGGGGCGGCGGCGGTCACGTGGGCAATCTATGACAAAACGGGCGGGAGACCGAGATGCCGGTCTCCCGCCCGTTCGTCCCTCGCCATCAAGCGGATTACGCCGCGGTCCAGAATCCCGCGAGCGCCGAACCGTCGGGCGATTCGCGCAGCTTCTCGAACGCCCGCTCGCGGATCTGGCGGATGCGCTCGCGCGTCACGCCCATGAGCGCGCCGATCTTCTCGAGCGTCAGCGCCTCGGAGCCTTCCTCGAGCCCATAGTACAGATAGAGGATCTTCCGCTCGCGCGGCGTGAGGTACCGGCGGAACACGCGGTCGATGAACTCGCGCATGAGCTTGAAGTCGGTCACGTCCTCGATCTCGACGCCGTCCACGCCGACGAAGCGCTCGCCCAGCGTGCTGGCTTCGCGGTCGGAGCGATCGATCGGCGCATCGAGCGAGACTTCCGTGGCCGACATCTGCTTGGAGGAGCGGACCTGCTCGGGCGTCTCTTCGATGAGCCGGCCGATCTCGTTGTCCGTGGGATCGCGCTTGAGGACCTGCGCCAGCACCGTCTCCGCGCGAGCGAGCTTGATGAGCTGCGAGTTCTGATTGAGCGGGATGCGCACCGAGCGCGTCTGCTCGGCCAGCGCCTTGAGCACCGCCTGGCGCACCCACCACACGGCGTACGAGATGAACTTCACGCCCTGGTCGGGATCGAACTTCTTGACCGCTTTGAGGAGCCCCTCGTTCCCGATCGCGACGAGCTCGCTCAGATCGAGACCGTGCCCCTGGTACTTCTTCACGTAGGAGATGACGAAGCGAAGGTTCGCCGTCACCAGCCGCTCGGCGGCTTTCTCATCACCCTTCTGTGCCTGGCGAGCCAGCCGGCGCTCCTCTTGCACATCGGTGATGAGCGGGAGCTTCTGAATGTCGTGGAGGTACTGATCGAACGCGGTGGAAGGGGAAGAACGGAAGAACCCTTTGGACCTGCTTTCGGTAGCACGCTCCATAACACGTCCCATCCTGTGTGCGAGTGAGAAGCCGCTCCGCGGCTCGTCGCCAGTTTGGAAGGTCGGGGACGCGCAGGATAAGACGGGCTTTCTAATCGGTCAAGAGTCACATTCTTATTTTCGTATCGGTGTGTGTTCGGTATTTCGGGCAGTTCGTTGCCCAGTATGGGGTTGGGTGGTAAGGAATCTTTCATGATGCGCCCGCCGCGTAACGGTGGGGTTACGCGCGAGGGAACTTTACGCGTTCGGGAACAACTCGCGGATCGCGTCGTCGGAGACCGGGATCGTCCACTCTTTTCCGGCGCGGGCCATCATCCCGATGCGTTTCGGGAGCGCGAATTCCACGACGCCGGCGCGGGATTTCTTGTCGATGTGGAGCATCGACATGATGCGCTCGGCGTCGGGCGTCGCGACGCCATCGAAGCCCGCGATATCGATCGCATCCATGAGCTGCGCGGCCGTGCCGGACTCGGCGACGCCCAGTTGCTCGGCGAGCGTCGCCTCCTGCACCATGCCGATCGCGATGGCCTCGCCGTGGAGCACTCGTAATCGCGACCCGGCCTCGATCGCGTGGCCGAGCGTGTGGCCGAAGTTGAGCGTCTTGCGCAGCCCGTGCTCGCGTCGATCCGACGAGACGACCGCCGCCTTGATGCGGATGCTCCCGTAGATCAGGCGTTGCATCGCGTCGCCCGCGGGGTCCTTCAACGCCTCGGGGAGATCCCCGACCGTCTTCGCGAAATAGCCCGCGTCCGCGATCGCGCCGTGCTTGATCGCTTCGGCCGAGCCGGAGCGCAGTTCGCGCAGCGGGAGCGTCGTGAGCGTGTCGGGATCCGCGATCACCACGCTCGGATCGTGGAACGCGCCCACGAGATTCTTGCCCGCGTGCGTGTCCACGCCGGTCTTCCCGCCGATGCTCGCGTCGATCATCGCGAGCAGCGTGGTGGGCACCTGCACGAACGGGATGCCGCGCATGTACGTCGCCGCGACGAATCCCGCGAGATCGCCGATCATGCCGCCGCCGAGCGCGAGGATCGCGCCATCGCGGCCGAATCCCGCGGCGAGCAGTTCGTCGGTGAGGCGCGCCCACTGCTCGCGCGTCTTGTTCGCCTCGCCGGCGGGGACGGTGAACAGGTCCACGCGCGCGTCGCCGAACGACGCGACGACGCGCGCGGCATAGAGCGGCGCGACGTTGGCATCGGTGATGATCGCCCAGCGATGCGCCTTCACCGCGGCGCGCGCGATCTTGCCCACCTGGTCGATGCAGCTTCCGCCCGACGTGGATCGTGTACGCGCCGAGCGTGATCGTCTCGGGCTTCACCACGTGACTTCCGCCGCGCCCGCGCGCCGGTTGGCGACGCGGGCGAGCACGAAGAGCAGGTCCGAGAGCCGGTTCAGGTAGACGATCACGATCGGCGGCACCATGATGTCGGTGTGCTGCGCCAGCGCGATCACGCGGCGCTCGGCGCGCCGGCACACCGTGCGCGCGACGTGCAGCGCCGCGCTCTTGGGCGTGCCGCCCGGCAGGATGAACGCCTGCAGCGGCTCGAGCTCCTCCTCGCCTTCGTCGATGGCGCGCTCGAGCTGCGCGATGCGTTCGTCGTCGAGACGCGCCTTCTCCAGCTGCTGCTTCACCTTGTCGGGCTGCGGCGTCGCGAGCAGCGCGCCGAGCGAGAAGAGGTCGCGCTGGATCGGCGCGAGCACCTCGTCGATGCGCGGCATCATCTCGATGGAGCGCGCGAGGCCGATCACCGCGTTGAGTTCGTCCACGTCGCCGTACGCCTCGACGCGCGGATGATCCTTGGACACGCGGCCGCCGCCGAAGAGGCCGGTGTCGCCTTCGTCGCCTGTTTTCGTGTAGATCTTCATCCGAGCATCCGGCGCCACGTGCGCGAGAACCAGTTCTCGCGTTCGCCGCCGCGTCGCAGGCCGAAGCGGAAATTCGAGAAGCGGGTCTTCTCGCGTGTCGGTCACCGACGGCGGCGAGTAGCTCGCGGGGAAGATCAGCGCGAGGTGCTCCTGCAGCTTGTCGGGGGTCGCGACCACCGACTGCGCGGCGCACCAGTCGTCGAGCGCGCGCCCCATCATCGCCGCGGTCGGCCGCTTCGCCGGGTCGCGCGCGAGCGCCGAGTTGAGGATGTCCTCGATCGCCTGCGGGATGTTGGGGAGCGTCTCGCGGATGTCGGGCAGCGGCCGCCACGTGACCTCATCGATCAGCAGCTCGGTGGCGTCCTCGTGGAAGAGCGGCTCGAGGGTGAGCAACTCGTACAGCACCACGCCCATCGCGAACACATCGCTGCGGCCGTCCACATCCAGCGCGAGCAGCTGCTCGGGGCTCATGTAGTGCTTCTTGCCCATCATGAGCATCGGCGAGCTGTCCATCGGGTCGATGGACGTGCGCGCCTTCGCGATACCGAAGTCGGCGAGTTTGATGTGGCCGTCCCACGTGGCCATCACGTTGTTCGGCGACACGTCGCGGTGCACGATGTCGAGCCGCTCGCCGTCGGTGTTCACGAAGTTGTGGGCGAAGTCGAGCGCGCGGCACACGCGGCTCGCGATGTACACGGCCTGCACCTCGGGGATCGGCGTGCCGAGCTCGCGGTGCCGCTCGATCACCATGCGCAGCGTGGGGCCCTTGATGAACTCCATCGCCATGTAGTACTGCCCATCCACTTCGCCGAGCTGGTAGATCTGCACGATGTTGCCGTGCACGAGGTTGGCGGAGAGCTTCGCTTCGTCGATGAACAGCTGGAGCCAGGTCTGCTCCTTCGCGTAATGCGGGTGGATCACCTTGAGCGCGATGCGCTTCGCGAAGCCCGCGGGGCCGAGATGCTCGGCCTCATAGACGGTCGCCATGCCGCCCTGTGCGATCTTGCGCACGAGGCGGAACGCGCCCGCGTATTCCAAAACGTTGTCGTCTGAGTGCATTATATGGCAGCGATCCTTTGCCCGGTCATTGCCGGGCGTCGAATTCCTCATCCCACAGCATGGCGCACGAACTCAAGGACATCACCATCATCGGTGCCGGTCCCACCGGACTCTTCGGTGCCTTCTATGCCGGCATGCGCGGTGTGTCCGCGCGGATCGTCGATGCGCTCCCCGAACTCGGCGGGCAACTCGTGGCGCTCTACCCCGAGAAATACATCTTCGATGTCGCCGGCTTTCCGAAGATCCTGGCGAAGGACTTGGTCCGCAACCTCGCGGAACAGGCCGGCCAGTTCCATCCCGACATCCAATTGAACCAGCGCGTGGTCTCTCTGGAAGAGGACGGGGGGCACTTCACGCTCGTCACGGAAACGGAGCGGCTCCCGACCCGGGCGATCATCATCGCGGCCGGGATCGGCGCGTTCTCGCCGCGCGCCCTGCCGGCGCCTTCGGCCGCCGAGTGGTACGGGCGGGGCATCCACGACCGCGTGACCGACCCGGAGCGCTTCCGCGGCCACCGCGTGCTGATCGTGGGGGGCGGCGACTCGGCATTCGACTGGGCGCATCATTTGCTCGACGTCGCCGACCACGTGACGCTCGTGCACCGCAGCGACCGCTTCCGCGCGCACGACCACACGGTGCAGCAGGTGCGGAAGGCCGAGGCGATGGGGCGCACGTCGATCCTCACGTTCCATGAACTCGTGAGCGTGCACGGCGAGAACGGCCGCGTCACGAGCGTGGTGCTCAAGGACACCAAGTCGAAGGCCGAGCGGTCGCTCGACGTGGACTCGATCCTGCCGATGCTCGGCTTCGTCAGCGATCTGGGCGCGATCACCGAGTGGGGGCTGAACCTCGTGAAGGATGAGATCGTGGTGGGCCCGACGATGGACACGGGGCGCCCGGGGATCTACGCCGCCGGCGACGTCGTCGCGTACCCCGGCAAGCTCAAGCTGATCGCGACCGGATTCGGCGAGGCGAGCACCGCGGTGAACCAGGCCGTGCACTGGATCTATCCCGAGAAGAAGATCAATCCGGGGCATAGCTCGAACATGGCTCTCTTTGGACAGAAAGATGACTGAGTACAGCGTTCATCGTGCATCGTTCGTCGTGCATCGGCCGAGGCACGAGGCACGATGCACGATGCACTGCGATTCATGAGTTTCATCCTCTGCGCGAATACGGACGATGGCACGACGAGGATCGTGCGCGATGCGCTCGGCGGCGCTGGGCACGAGACCGTCGCGGTCACCGGCGGCACGTTCGCGCTGAGTGCGATCCAGGAGCGCGAACCCGAGCTGCTCGTGATCGGCGACGCCGGCGGCATCGAGCTGTGTCGCGCGGTGAAGCTCAATCCGTTCACCGCGCGCATCCCGGTGCTCATGCTCACGGGCGAAGGGGACATCGCGCACAAGGAGGCGGCGTTCGAAGCGGGCGCCGACGATTCGATGAGCGTGCCCTTCGATCCGCGAGAACTCCGCGTGCGCGTGGTGGCGCTGCTTCGCCTGGTGCGCCGCGAGGGCGACCGGAATCCCACGAGCGGGCTCCCCGGCGGGAAGGCGATCGAGGAGGAGATCTCGCGGCGCGCCGCGCTGCGCATCCCGTTCGCGCTCTGCTACCTGGATCTCGACCACTTCAAGCCGTTCGCCGACACGTTCGGCTTCACGGCGGCCGACTCGGTGATTCGCGAGCTCGGTCTCGCGATCCGCGCCGCGGTGGAGGCGTGCGGCGCGCCCGGCGACTTCGTGGGTCACATTGGCGGCGACGATTTCCTCGCGGTGACGGGCGACGCGGCGGCGGAGTCCATCGCCAGAGAGTGCGCGGCGCGATTCGTCGACGTGGCGGCGCGCGCCGTGGGTGAGGACGCGGTGCGCCGCGGCCGCTTCGCCGGTCTCGATCGCGACGGCGTGTCGCGGGAATTCCCGATCGCGCGATTGTCGGCGGCGGTGCTGCGGGTGGACCCTGCGAAGTGGGTCTCCACCGGACACATTGGGACGCTCGCCGCCGAGGTGAAGCGGCTCGCGAAACAACGGGGGCCCGGCACTATCCTCGTGCAGGCGGTGTGACGCTACTTTAGAGGGCCTCCGGGCGGCGGGGGCCCTTCTTCAACCCGGGACCGAATGGTGGACGCGCGAACCACGCGGACGCAGAAGCGAGTGTGGCACGACGCGCGGAGCGCCCGCGCGGGACGTGCGCGCGCGTGATGCGTCGAACCCTCCTCGCGCTCGCGTTCCTGTCGGTCCCGGCGTTCGCCGCCGCGCAGAGCATCGAGTGCGACCTCGGCGATCGCGAGGTGCAGCACGTCAAGTTCGTCGGCAACCGGAAGTTCTCGAGCTCGGAGCTCGAGGCCGCGATCGTCACCGCGCCGTCGAGCTGGCTCCGGCGGAGCCTCGGCATCCCGATCGGCGCGAAGCACTGCCTCGACACGCTCGAGGTGCAGCGCGACGTGCTGCGCCTGCAGATCTACTACCGGTTGCGCGGCTACTACAACGCGAAGGTGAACGAATCGATCACGCCGCTGAGCACCGCAGCCGTGAACGTGCGTTTCACGATCACCGAAGGGCCGCCTACGATCGTCGACAGCGTCACCGTGCTGGGCGTCGACTCGGTGCCGTTCAAGACGCAGCTGCTCAAGCCTTTCGAGAAATTCCGAACCCGGCCCTTCTCGCGCGTGCTGTTGCAATCGCTGATCGATACGGCAGTCGTGCAACTGTGGAACAAAGGCTATCCGTACGCCGATCGTCCGCTCACGAGCTTCTCCGTGGATTCGACGACGCATCGCGCGAGCATCGAACTCACCTTCTTCCAGCGTTTCCTGGGGCAGTCGGAGCCGCTGCCGCACCAGCAGGCGCGCGTGAAGTCCATCGAGGTCGAGGCGACGCCGGGGCCCGACTCGGGCAAGGTCTCGCCGCAGACGGTGCGCAAGCTCCTGTTCATCCAGCCCGGGAAGATCTATTCGCAGGAGGATGTGCTGGCGAGCCAGCGCGAGCTCTATTCGCTGGAGCTCGTGCGCCACGTGGATGTCACGCTGCTCCCCGATTCGGTGGAGCCGAGCGACACCGCGCTCAACATGAAGGTCGTTTACACCGAGGCCGATCAGCACAGCCTGCGCTTCGGCGGCGGCTGGGCCACGTTCGACTGCTTGCGCGCCCAGATGCGGTACTCGGACCGCGACCTGTTCGAGGGCGCGGAGCGATTCGACGTCAACGCGCGGCTCTCGCACATCGCACTCTGCCCGGTGAAGGTGAAGGAGGATTCCTCGAGCCAGGGGATCAATTACTACGTCTCGGGAACGCTCCGTCTGCCAACGCTGTTCGGGCCGCGCAATCAGCCGTCGGTCACGCTCTTCACGGAGCGCACGTCGGAGTACAAAGCGTATCTGCGTATCACGCCGATCGGAGGTGTGCTCGCCTTCAACCGCGACCTCGATCCGCGCGGGATCCGACCGGGGCTGCCGCTCTCGCTGTCGGCGCGCGTCGAGTATGGCCGAACGGAGGCACAGGCGGCGGTGTTCTGCCAATTGTTCAACGTGTGTAGTTCAGCGGACATCGCGCGCCTGCAGGAGAACAGTCTGCTGCTCGTGCTGGGCGCGGGGCTCACGCGCGACAATTCGAATTCGCTGTTGAACGCTTCCGCGGGCAGCATGCAGCGGCTCGACTTTCGTTGGGGCATGTCGGCGCAGGACACGGGGGCGCCCAGCCGCTGGACGCGGCTCCTCGGCGAGAGCGCGGTGTATCGCAGCATCGGTTCGTCGGTGCTCGCGGCGCGGCTCCAGATCGCGGGGTTGTTCGTGCCGTGGACGCTGTTCGATCCGGCGACGGAATTCGTGCCGCCGGAAGAGCGGCTGTACGCGGGCGGGCCGAACTCGGTGCGCGGCTACGGGCAGAACCTGCTCGGCCCGATCGTGTACACCGTGCTTGGCATCGACAGCAGCCAGGTCGTGGGCGGGAAGCGCGTGTACCAGACGACGACGGGAACGAGCGTGAATCAATACTCGGCGGCCGGAGGCAACACCTCGATCGTGGCGACGCTCGAGTGGCGCGTCACCATGCCTAAGCCGTGGAACGTCGTGGAGCTGGCGGCGTTCGTGGACGCGGGGTTCGTCTGGAACCGCGGCGCGATCATGGACTCAGCCGGCCACCGGATCGCCGTGAGGTTCAGCGACATCAAGTACACCCCCGGCATCGGCATCCGCTATCTTTCTCCGATCGGACCGATCCGTGTGGATTTCGCGTACAACAAGTACGGCACCGGATTCGGCGCCGCGTACTACCAGGAGCCGGTCACGCTCGATCTTCTGTGCGTGAGCCCGGGTAATACGTTCGACCGCGGTGTGGTCACGCCGGGCCAAAGCTGCCCGCTCACGTACCAGCCGAATCCGAGTCCGGGCTTTTTCCAGCATCTCCAGTTCAACTTCAGCATCGGACAGGCGTTCTAGACCGTGACGCGCCGCAGCCTCGTCGCCCTCATCAGTGCCAGCGTACTGCTCGCCATCATTCTGGTGGCGGCGATCGCGGTGTTGATGACGACGCAGACCGACTTCGGCCGCGAGCGGATCAGGAATCTCGTGCTCGCGCGCGCGTCGCTCGCGATCGGCAAGCGCGGGAAGCTCTTCATTGGCAAGATCTCCGGCTCGCTGTTCACCGAGATCGTGGTGGATTCGCTGTCGCTGCGCGATGCCGAGGATTCACTGGTGATCGCGACGGGGCCGCTCCGGCTCACGTTCGATCCGCGCGATTTCTTCGACCAGCGCATCCACCTGCACAAGGTGGACATCGCGCGGCCGACGATCAACCTGCGGCGCCATGCGAACGATGACTGGAACTATCAGACCATCTTCCCGCCCGCGAAGAAATCGAAGCTCCACACGCCGGGATTCGGCGACTACATCGTGGCCGATTCGGTGACGCTGCATGACGGGACGTTCATGCTGACCGAGATGTGGCAGCCGGATGATTCGCTGAAGGGTGCGCGGCGCGACAGCGCGGTGAAGTTCGCGCTGGCGCGCGCGTGGCCCGAAGTGCGCGTCACGAAGGAAGGGCTCAAGCGCACGCGGCGCTGGACGCAGCTCAACATCGATGCGCCGCGCGCGCGGATCGCGATGCCCGACAGCGCGGGGCAGCTGATCACGCTCGCGTCGCTCTCCACCGTAGAGAACGATCCGCCCACCGAGGTGCATAACATCCGCGGCACCGTGCGCATCCACGGCGACAGCGTGTGGCTGAATCTCTCGAATGTGGAACTGCCGCACACGCACGCTCGCGACCTGGTGGCGCGCATCTGGTGGGGCGGCAACAAGCCGGTGCAGCTCGACCTCCATGCCGTGTCCGACACCCTGGCGCTCGCGGACTTCGCCTGGGTCTACTCGGGATTGCCCCGCACCGGCGGCGGACGCACCGACATCACCGTGAAGAACGACCCGAAGGATCTGCGCGTGCTCGAGTACGCGCTGCACGGGCTGGACCTGCGCACCGCGAACTCGCATCTCCGCGGGGACATGACCGTCGGCGTGGGCGGGCCCGTGCTCATCGTGAAGAATGTCGCGATGCGTCTTGAGCCCGCCGACTTCGATCTGTTGCGCACGTTCAACGGCGGCACCTTCCCGGTGGATTTCCGTGGCCAGTTCACGGGTGCCATCTGGGCGCCGGGCGGGCCGATCGACCGCTGGCGTGTGGACAGCGCGTCCCTCACCTACACCGATGCGCACGTGCCGGGCGCGGTATCGCATCTGGATGCGAGCGGCGAGCTCGACCTGCTCGTGCCATCGCTCACCAAGTTCCGCGGGTTCGACGTGAACCTGAACGCGCTCGATCTGCGCACCGTCGCGTACCTCTTCCCGAATTTCCCGCGGCTCGGCGGCACGATCACCGGCAGCGCGACGCTCGACTCGGTATGGACCGATGTGCGCTTCAGCGATGCCGACATCGAGCACCACGACGGGCCCGAGGAACCGACGCACATGACGGGCAGTGGCCGCGTGACGAGCACCGGTCCGTCGGTGCGATTCGATGTGACGCTCCAGGCGTCGCCGATCTCCTTCAGCGAGCTCGCGCGCTCGTACCCGTCGCTGCCGATCCGCGGAACGATGTCGGGGCCGCTGCGCGTGCAGGGCACTACGAACGGCCTCTCGCTCACGACGAATCTCACCGGCGACGCGGGCACGCTCGTGGTCGATGAGATGATCGACATCGACACCGCCGGCGGAGAGGGCGCGCGCGGCACCGTGCGCGCCGCGGGATTGGACCTGGCGCAACTCCTCGACCGCCCGTCGGTGCCCACTACGCAGCTCTATGCGCAGGTGACGAACGATCTGCATGGCGATGCGCTCGCCACCATGTTCGGCACGCTCGATCTCACGGTGGATACGTCGCGCGTGAAGAGCATCCGCGTGCCGCACGCGACCGCGCGCGCCCACGTCGCGGATGGCCACGTGATCGTGGACTCGCTCACGCTCACGTCCACGGGCGTGCGGGCGCTGGGCTCGGGGATGCTCGGCCTGGCGCCGGGCGCGCATGACACGCTGCGATTCACCGTCGACATCGATTCACTCGGCGGGCTGCGCCCGTTCATCGCGCCGGGCGGCGGCGAGGGCGATACCGTGACCATGAGCGCGGGCGAACTGCTCGCGCGCGCGCGGCGCGATTCGCTCGACGGCACGTTCAGCGTGGCGGGATTCCTCGCGGGCTCGGCAGCCGATTCGTTCACCGCCAGCGCGACCTTCCTCGGCGAGCACCTTGTGCGCGGCGCCGATATGGCGACGCGCCTCGCGGGCGGGTTCGACGTCGGCGGATTGCCCAAGTCGCCGGCGGGCACGCTGTGGATGCGCCTCGACTCGGCGCGCATCGCCGGCGTGGGAATCGATACCGTGCACGTGCAACTCGCAATGCGCGGACTCGACAGCGGTGCCGTGACGCTGTCGCTCGCGACCGTGCGGCCGGCGGGCACGATGCATGGCGGCGCACGGATCATCTACTCCATCGCGCCGGACACGCTGCGGTTCACGCTCGACACACTGCAGCTCGTGACCGGGGGCGCCGGCGGGCACACCTGGCGCCTCCTGAGGCCCGCGCACTACGCGCGTTACAAGGACGGCGATTTCCTCGACTCCCTCGTGGTGAGCGGCGGCCCCGGCGGACGGCTCGCGATCCACGCCGATCTCCCCGCGACGGGCGCGATCTCCGCGCTCCTCACGGCCGACAGCATGAGTCTCGGCGACCTCGGACGAGATGGCGCAGGTCCGAAGCCCGCTCGGCGGCTACATCGGCGCCGAACTTCGTGTCTCCGGCACGCGGGACGACCCGGTCATGCATCTCACCTCGCGCTTCCGCGATGCGAAATACGGGACCATCGTCGCTGCCCTATTTCAGTCTCGACGCGGATTACGCGAAACGCATGCTCGTATCGCGTGCCGATTTCTTCGACAAGAGCCAGACCATCGCGACGCTCGCGTTCTCGCTGCCCGCCGATCTGGCGCTGCACGCTGTCCCCGAGCGTTTCCCGGACGAACCGCTCAGCGGCCGACTGCGCGCCGACAGCGTGGACATGGCGGTGTTCGCATCGATGTCGCCATTCATGAGCCAGCCCACCGGCATCGCGAACGTGGATCTCACGTTCTCGGGCACGCGCAGCGATCCCCAGTTCACCGGCTTCTTCAAGCTGCACAACGCGGCGGTGGGATTGCCACGGTTCGGCGTGCGGCTCACCTCGCTGCAAGCGGCCGTGAGCGTGGCGCCTGGCGAGATCAAGATCGATACGCTCTCAATGAAGAGCGGCTCGGCGAGCGGGAACTTCATGTCGCTCACCGGCACGCTGCGCACGCCCGACCTGCTGGACCTCGTGGATGACCGCAGCGCCCTCGTGCTCGACCTCCACATGGTGGCGCACAGCTTCCAGATCCTCAACAGCCGGAAGATCGCGCGCGTCGAGCTGACGGACGATGTGACGCTCACGGGAAAATTCAGCGCGACGACGCTGCGCGGGCACATCTCGGTGGACAACGCCGATTTCTACGTCGCCGATCTCGCCGGCAAGAAGACCGTCGTCGATCTCGATGACCCTGAGTTGTTCGCCGACCCCGCCGTCGCGGCCACTCGCAATCTGGGCTCGACGCTCCCGCCCGACGTGCGCGACGCGCTCGCGAACCTGCAGGTGGACAACCTGGACGTCGTGCTCGGTGACAAGGTGTGGCTCCGGTCGGACGTCGCCGAGATCAAGCTTGGCGGGGCGGTCGTGATCACCGGCTCGGGCACGCGCAGTCTGAACGGGAAGATCTTCGTGCAGCACGGCACCTATCGGCTCGATCTCGGACTGGTGCAGCGCACCTTCACCGTAGACTCGGGCAGCGTGCGCTTCTACGGCGACGTCGAGAAGGGAGGCCTGCTGGATGTGTGGGCCTCGAGCACGGTGCGTCAGGCGAACCGCCAGGGCGAGGACGTGAAGATCCTCGCGCACATCACCGGCACCACGAACGATCCGCGTCCGGAATTCTCGAGCGGTGAGCGGTATGCGCTGTCGGAGCCGGAGATCCTGAGCTATCTGATCTTCGGCCAGCCGTCGTTCGTGCAGGGGACGAATTCGGCGGGCAGCACCGCCACGTCGGTGCTCCTGCCGAGCGTGGGCACCGCGATCGAGCGCGCTCTCTCGGGCCAACTCCACTGGGTGGACCAGATCACGATCCAGTCGGGCGCGACGACGCCGCAGAGCGACCAGTACAGCGCGCTCTTCGGTTCGCGGTTCGGCGTAGGGAAGCAACTGGGCGACAAGACATACGTCGCCGCGAACGCCGGCCTGTGCTTCCTGCAGAGCTCCGCGACCAGCGCGACCAGCTTCTCGCAATCGCTGGGCCTGTCGGTGGAGCAGCGCTTGGGCGACAAATACGTGCTGCAGGCGTCGCGCGAGCCCGCGTCGGCGGCAATGCTGTGCAAGCCGGGCACGACGGACATCGGCAGTCGTCCGGCGCAATACGGCATCGACCTCTTCCGCGAGTGGACCTTCTAGTGCCGGAGCGCAATCCGGAGCGGTACCGCGAGATGGTGGAAGCCACGACGCACGCCATTTTGCTCACCGATCTCGAGCGCCGCGTGCTGTACGCGAACCCGGCGGCGCACACGCTGTTCGGCGTGGCTGACGGCGGGCTCGCGGGGCGTTCCGCCGATGAATTGCTGCCGCCCGAATCCCGAGAGGAAGTGGCGCGCCGGCATGCGAAGGCGATGGCCGGCGAGCCGCAGCGCTATGAGACGGTGGTGCTCGCGGGCGGCGCGGCACGGCGCGTCGTGTCGGTGCGCAACGCGCCATTGCGCGAGAGCGGCAAGATCACCGGCAGCATCGCGAGCCTGGTCGACGTGACCGACGAGCGCGAGGCGCGCGACGCGATGGCGCAGTCCGAGCGCCGCTACGAGCGGCTCGTGGACACTGCGGCCGACGCCATCTTCAGCGTGGACCGCGAGGGGCGCTTCACCTCGGTGAACAAGACGGTGGAGTTCGCGATCGGCAAGCCGAAGGAGGAATTGCTCGGCACGCCGTATCGCGACCATCTCTATCCTGAGACGCTCGTGGTGGCCGATCTGCTCTTCGCCGACATGGTGGCAGGCAAGCGCGGCCGCGCCGAGCTCGAGTACACGATGCCCAACGGCGGCGAGCGGCGCACCGGCTCGATCACGACATCGCCGATCATCGAGAATGGCGTGGTGACGGGCGCGGTGGGGATCATGCGCGACATCACCGGCGAGCGCCGTCTCACGGAGCAATTGGTGCAGCGCGAGAAGCTCGCCGCGATCGGCCAGTTGGTGAGCGGCGTGGCGCACGAATTGAACAATCCGCTGGCCGGCATCATGGCGTTCGCGCAGCTGCTCAGCGGCGCGTCGCCCATGGAGGACGAACAGCGCGATGCCGTGGAGACGATCAATCGCGAGGCGCGGCGCGCGGCGAAGATCGTGTCGAACCTGCTCTTCTTCGCGCGCCAGCGCGACCCGGAACGCGGGCGCACGGATCTCAATCAGGTGATGCGCGACACGCTCGAGATGCGCCGCTACGTGCTGCGCACGCAGCAGGTGGAGGTGATCACCGAGCTGGACGCCACGCTCCCCACGACGTGGGCCGACTCGTTCCAGCTGCAGCAGGTGATCCTCAATCTCATCACGAACGCCGAGCACGCACTCGTAGGCATGACCGGCCCCAAGCGCATCACGCTCGCCACACGATTCGTCGAGGGACGCCTCGAGGCGAGCGTGAGCGACAACGGACCGGGCATCCCGGCGGAGCAGCTCGACCAGCTGTTCAATCCGTTCTTCACGACGAAGGCGGTGGGCGAAGGCACCGGGCTGGGTCTCTCGATCTCCGACGGCATCGCGCGTCAGCATGGCGGCGAGATCCGCGTGGAGTCGCGTATGGGCGCGGGCGCGCGGTTCACGCTGTCGCTGCCGCGCGTCGAGGCGCCGCGACCATCGGCCGAAGTGCGCGCGGTGGAAACGGCAACAGCGCCCGGAGGCGCGCGCACTTTTCTGCTCGTCGACGACGAGCCGGCGATCCGCCAGGCGCTGTCGATGTACCTGCGGCGCGCCGGACACGTGGTGGACCTCGCCGAGAGCGGCCAGGAGGCGCTCGCGCATCTGGGCCGCCGTCGGTACGACGGTATCTTCCTCGATCTGCGCATGCCGGATGTGTCGGGCGTGGACCTGTACGGACGGCTCCGTGCATCCGATCCGGCGCAGGCGGACCGCGTGGTGTTCGCGAGCGGCGATGTGGACGCGCACGATGCGCGCGAATTCCTGCGCGCCACCGGCCGGCCGTTCCTGGCCAAGCCGTTCGCGCTCAGCGCGGTGTCGGAGATGCTCGAGCAGGTGGCGCGTGATGCGTGAGCGCGTCCGGTCGTCCATTGGTCAAGGCGGGACTTCCAGAGGGAGCGGGCAGCCATGACGGAACTCAAGGAGCACGACGGGATGGTCTGCCGCGCCTGCGGCAATGAGGACCGCGCATCCGAGGGCTATCCCTGCGCGGACTGCGGCACATTCATCTGTCTCATCTGCACGATGCGCGGCGTGACGCTCTGCGCCGCGTGCCAGGCGAAGCAGAAGGCCGCACCCGCCGCGACGTGAGCGCGGACTTCACCGCGCTCGGCCTGCGCGTGGGTCACGCCACCGACGCAGCGGGCGCGACCGGGCTCACGGTGATGCGCGGCGACGGCCCGTTCCGCGCCGCCGCGGCCATCCTGGGACGCGCGACCGGCACGCGTGAGATCGACGCGCTCGACCCCGAGCATCTCGTGGATCGCATCGATGCCATCGTGCTCACCGGCGGCTCGGCGTACGGCCTGGGCGCCGCCGACGGCGTCATGCGTTGGATGGAAGAGCGCGGCCGCGGATTCGACGTGCGCGTGGGCGTGGTGCCGATCGTGCCGAGCGCGGTGATCTTCGATCTGGGACCGTTGGGGAGCGCGAAGGCGCGGCCGACGCCCGCGATGGCGTACGACGCGTGCGAACGCGCGGCGTTCGTGTTCGAGGAGGGGAGCGTGGGCGCTGGCACCGGCGCGACCGTGGGGAAGGGCGCGGGGATCGAGCGCGCGATGAAGGGCGGGTTCGGCGCGCACGTGGAGAGCAGCGGCGCGGTGATCGTCGGCGCGATGGCGGTGGTGAATGCGCTCGGCGATGTGCGCGATGCGGCCGGGAAGATCATCGCCGGCGCGCGCGCGGATGGCGGCGGATTCGCCGACGTGTCCGCGCTCATCGCGAGCGGCGTGGGCGGGAACCCGCGGGCCGGGAATACAACGCTCGCCGTGGTCGCGACCAACGCGCAGCTCTCGCGCATCGAACTCGCGCAGGTGGCGACCGCCGCCACCGCTGCACTCGCGCGACGGATCACCCCGGTGGGCACCGGCTTCGACGGTGATGTGATATTCGCGGTAGGCCCGATCGAAGGGATCGTCGCGCCCGCGATCCAGATCGAGGCGCTGGCGGTGCGCGCGTTGGAAGGCGCGATCGAGAGCGGCGGTGCGAATGGCGAGAGGGCGCGACGGGATCCCGGGACTTAACGACTAGACCCCAACTCCGTACTTGGTCACCCGAACTCCGCGTGTGGCGTCTAACGTGTGGTACCAACAAGGGCGGGGCTGGTACCAGAACCGCCGTCGCGCTTACCACACGTTAGACGCCACACGCGGAGTTCGGGTGACCAGGTACGGCGTTCGGGTTGCGAGTCACGCCGTTGCTGACTCAGCTGAGCATCGCCCCCGGCACGGGAGTCGATGCATCCCTCACGTGGAGCCTAAGTTCCCCTTGCCGCTCCCGATCCAGTGTGATCGTCATCGTGTACACCCCCGGCCCGTCCAGAGGGAGATCGATCGGCGCGATGAGTGGCATGTCGATCTCGGTCACCTGCGGCGGCGGCGCGCCAATGTCCAGCTGGCCGTTCGAATTCCACAGCTCGGCGCCCTGCGGATTCTTCCACGACAGCACCACCTGATGCGCACCGACGTCGGCGCGCGTGCCCTTCAATCGCACCACCAAGTGTGCGCGCGGATGCACGCTCGGGAACGTCGCGACCTGCATCGCGTCGAACACGCCGAGGATGTTGAGCTTCCCCTCCTGCGATAGATTGGCGCCGTCGGCGAAGAGCGCGAAGGAGAGGTGCATGACGCAAGTTACCGCTGTCACCGCACGCGCGGAACGTCTAAGTTTCAGCGATGTCCACGCTCGCCGAAGATGCCCTGGCCGCCGCCCCCGTGCGCGAGCGTGAGATCCCCGGCCCGTCGCTCACCGATCTGCTGCTCGTGACGATGAGCCTCATCTGGGGGATCAACTACACCGTCGTGAAGTACGGCACCAGCGTCATCGCGCCGCTCGCGTACAACGGCGTGCGCGTCACGATGGCCGCGGTGACGCTGCTCGCGGTCGTCTGGTGGACGAAACGTCCGCTCCCCTCGCGGCGCGACACGATCACGCTCCTCGCGCTCGGCGTGCTCGGCAACGGCATCTACCAGTTGCTCTTCATCGAGGGCGTCGCGCGCACACGCGCCGGCGACGCCGCGCTCGTGCTCGCCGCGTCGCCGGCGTTCATCGCGATCTTCGGACGCGTGCTCGGCGTGGAACGCATCACCGCGCGCGGCGTCGTCGGCATCCTGCTCTCGCTCGCCGGCATGGCGTTCGTCGTGTACGGCCGGCAGATGGAATCCGGCGGCGGCGAAGCGACGCTCACCGGCAACGCACTCGTGCTCTGCGGCTCGGTGGCGTGGTCGCTCTACAGCGTGCTGCTCAAGCCGCGCGCCGACCATCTCGACATCCTGTCGATCTCGGCGTTCACGATGGCGGGCGGCGCGGTGGTGATGATCCTTGCGGGCATGCCATCGATCGCGCACACCGACTGGCCCGCCGTCTCGGCCGCGACGTGGGCCGCGATGCTGTACAGCGGCATCTTCGCGCTCGTGATCGCGTACCTCTTCTGGTATCGCGGCGTGCAGATGCTCGGCCCCACGCGCACCGCGATGTATTCGAACCTCCAGCCCGTGATCGCGCTCGGCGCCGCGTGGGCGTGGCTGGGCGAAGTGCCCACGCCGTGGCAGGCGCTCGGCGCCGGCACGATCATCGCCGGCGTTGTGCTGACGCGCACATGAGGCTCGTGCTCTTCGACATCGACGGTACGCTGCTCTGGAGCGACGGTGCGGGGCGGCGGTCGATGACCGTGGCGCTCACCGAGGCGGCCGGCTCGGCGGGCCCCGCCGGTTATCGGTACGATGGCAAGACGGACGGCCAGATCGTGCGCGATCTGCTCGTGGCGTGCGGCATGGAGCCGTCGGAGATCGAAGCGATGATTCCGCGCGTCATCGCGCGGTATCTGGCATTGCTCGCCGACGATCTGCGCGAGCGCCGGCTGCGGCTCTTCCCCGGCGTGGCCGATCTGCTCGATGCGGTGGACGCGGACACCGAGCTCACGCTCGGCCTGCTCACCGGAAACGTGCGCACGGGCGCCGAGCTCAAGTTGCGCGCGGCCGGTCTCGATTTCTCGCGGTTCCGCGTGGGCGCGTTCGGCTCCGATCATCACGACCGCCCCGAGCTGCCGGCGATCGCGCAGCGGCGCTTCGCGGAAACGCACGGGCGGCCGGTGGCCGGCGATCGCGTGGTGGTGATCGGCGACACGCCGGCCGACATCGCGTGCGGGCGCGGGATCGGCGCGCGCGCGATCGCCGTGGCGACGGGACATTTCAAGGTGGACGATCTGGCGCAGCAC
Organism: uncultured Gemmatimonadaceae bacterium; assembly: GCA_963732065.1. Taxonomy (GTDB): domain Bacteria; phylum Gemmatimonadota; class Gemmatimonadetes; order Gemmatimonadales; family Gemmatimonadaceae; genus DATKOH01. Next base: position 235,812 of record CAVSYH010000018.1, read on the forward strand.
GCGCCCGGCGGCGGTATTCGCGTCGCTCGAGGACACGGCCGCCGTCATGCGCGCGATCCGCGATGAGTGACCCGGCGCCGCCGATCGCGGTGACGATCAACGGGCTGTTGCGCGGCCACGAGCTGCAGGGCGGCGCGACCGTGGCGCTGCGCGGCGACCTGGTGGAACTCGTGACGCGCGCCGCGCGGCACACGCTGCCCATCGCATCGCTCGACGGCGCCCGCGTGCACGAGAGCGGCGCGGTGGAACTGTCGGTCGAGGGCGGCGACACGGTGATGCTCTTCGCGGGCATCAACGGCGCCGCGTCGCTGCGCGCGCTCGCGGACGAGTTGCTGCGGCGCGCCTGCACGCTGCCCGAATTCACGCGCGCGTTGCGCGGACTCGGCTCGCATCTCACGCGGCCGGGCGCGGACCACGACCGGTTCTTCCGGCCGCTGCTCGAGGCGCGCCGCGGCGCCGAGCGGGCGGGGAATTTCGCAGGCGCGCGCGCGGCGTTCGATGCGGCGTCGCTCCGCGCCGCGTTCTCACGACGGCTGCGCGAAATGGCGCACGAGCGGTGGCCCGACGATCCGCCGGAGCGGCGCGCACTCGAGGCGGAGGCGGTGGACACCGCCGCGCCGCTGTTCAGCGCGATCGCCGCACTGGAGGAGGAGCAGCGCGCGTTCGACGCCAGCGCTGATTTCGACCGCTTCGCGCGCTGGCGCGCGTGGACCGCGGCGCTGCAGCGCGTGTTCGCGCGCGCCGACGACTCCTGGCTCGAGTTGCAGCCGGCGTTCGCCGCGGTGCCGGTGAGGCCGCGCGGATGGCGCCGCATCTTCCGGCGGCGGCGCGAGGCCGACGCATGATCGCCGGCGTGGGACTGGATCTCGTGGACATCGCGCGCGTGCAGCGGCTCATCGCGGCGAAGGGCGACCGCGCGCTGCGCCGCCTGTTCACGAAGGGCGAGAGCGATTACGCGGCCACACGGCCGCGCCCCTTCCTGCATCTCGCGGCGCGCGTGGCGGCCAAGGAGGCGACGTTCAAGGCGCTGTCGGCCGCCGACGGCGCGCGCGGCATCGGTTGGCGCGAGATGGAAGTAGTGACCGGCGCCGATGGCCGTCCGGCGCTCGCGCTGCACGGGCGCGCCAAGGCGTGCGCCGCCGCGCTCCACGTGACGCGCCTGCATCTCACCCTCTCGCACAGCGAGACCACCGCCGGCGCGGTCGTGATCCTCGAGCGCGAATAGCCGATGGACATGAACGCGCTGTTCGCGCTGCCGTGGGGGCCGCTGCTCATCTTCGGCCTGCGCATCTGCGACGTGTCGCTCGACACGCTGCGCGTGCTGTTCGCCGTGCGCGGCGCGCGCTGGGTCGCATCGGCACTCGGCTTCTTCCAGGCGCTCATCTGGATCTTCGCGGTGGGGAACGCGATGAAGCATCTCGACAGCGCGTGGCACATCCTCGGCTACGCGGGCGGATTCGCCGCGGGTACGCTCGTCGGCGTGATGATCGAGCAGTATCTGGCGTACGGACTGGCGAGCGTGCACATCGTGTCGCGACACGGGGGTGTGGAGATCGCGGAGGCGATGCGTGAGCGCGGGTTCGGCGTGACGGAGGTACCGGGGTACGGGCGCGATGGCGGCGTGGAGCTCGTGCAGACCGTCGTGCAGCGGCAGTATCTGGATGACATCTCGAAGATCGTGGAGCGGTGGGATCCGGATGCCTTCGTGACCGTGGAGGAGCCGCGGATCTTGCGTGGCGGGAGCATCGTGGGCCGCCGGAAGATGAACTTCCCATGGCGCCAGGACCGGGGCGGCCGCGAGGGATCCTAGCCGCAACAATCTCTCCCGCTGAAGCGTATCCCGTAGTACTATTCGCGGCGCTCGCCAATGGTGCGCGCGCCCCACGTGAACCCTGATCTTACGGAGACCCGCATGCATGTTCGATCCGTCCATCTCGTGAGCGCTGCGGCGCTCGCGTTCTTCTCCCTTGGCGCGGCCCCCCGCGCGGCGCATGCCGCCGCCGTGGGCGACTCGCTGAAGGGCGTCGTGCACGACACCGCCGGCAAGCCGATCGACGCCGCGACGGTCACGATCGTTGAGCTCTCGCGCACCGTCGGGAACGGCGCCGACGGCACGTTCGCTTTCCCCGGCATCGCGCCCGGCCGCTATACGCTCAGCGTGCGCCGCCTCGGCTTCGCGACCACGAGCGCGATCGTGAACGTTCCGATGACCGCGCCGGTCGTGATCGAGATGCACGCGTCGGCGCTCCGCCTCGCACCCGTGACGGTGACGGCGGCGCGCAAGCCGACCGATCCGATGAATTCCCCGATGCCCGCCGCGGATGTCCCCGCGGATGCGCTGCGTCGCGACGCCTCGGTGTCGCTCGCGCATGCGCTCGATGGCACTGCGGGCGTGCGCGACATCACGACCGGCCAGCAGGTGGGTACACCGGTCATTCGCGGACTCTCGGGCCCGAGCGTGCTCGTGCTCGACAACGGGCTGCGCCTCGAGGACTACTCGTGGAGCACCGAGGACGGCCCGTCGGTGGATCCGCGCACCGCGGAGAATGTCGAGGTCATTCGCGGCCCCGTGAGTCTCATGTACGGCTCGAACGCGCTCGGCGGCGTGATGAACGTGATCAATCCGCCGGTGCCGAACGCGATCGGCATCTCGCCGTTCACGCACGTGGGCGCCGAGATCTACGGCGCGACGAACAACAATGAGTACGGCGGCATCCTCCATCTCGAAGGCGCCGACGGCGGCTTCGGATGGCTTGCGACCGTCATCGGCCGCAAGGCGGGGAATTTCCAGACGCCCGCCGGGAATCCGCAGACCCCCACCGGCGACATCTACGACACCGACTACAACGCGATCAACGGCAACCTCGCGGTCGGGATCACGAACGAGAAGTCGGCCTACGGCCTGCGCTTCGAGCACTATGGCGGCAACTTCGGATTGCTCGACGGGCCGCCGGTGGAAGAGGATAATACGAGCGGCCCGCTCCGCAAGCTGCAGGACAATCGTCTGCAGGCGACGGGCGACTTCATCGCCGGCAATGCGACGCGCATCGATGCCAAGATCCAATGGCAGGGTCACTCGCTCATCGAAGTCGTGGGCGACAGCCGCGTGGGCGATGAGCAGCCGCCGCTCGATCTCTACCTCAATACCTTCACGGCGGATGTCGCGCTGCACCAACAGCAGAGCCCGTTCCTCACGGGCACGATCGGCGTCTCCGGCATGTACCAGACGAACAGCACCAGCGGCACGGATCCGCTCATCCCGGACGCGACGACGTACAACGCCGCGCTCTTCGCCTTCGAGAATTTCACGAAGGGGCAGTGGAGCTTCCTTGCCGGCCTCCGCGGCGACCTCGGCCAGGTGCACGCGCAGGCGAACGAGGATCTGGCGCTCGATGCGCAGTCGCACCAGCAGAACGCGGTGACCGGCGACGCCGGCATCGTGTACCGGCCGAGGCCGCAGCTGGCGTTCTCGTTCAATGTCGGGCGCGCGTACCAGGCGCCGACGTATCTCCAGTATTTCGCGAACGGTCCGCTGCCGGCCGAGGGACAGTACCTCATCGGCTTGCCGACCGCGGTGCCGGAGGTCAGTCTCGATCTCAATGCCGGCGTCCGCTGGGAGAGTCCGAAGTTCAAGGCCGAGCTGTCGGTGTATCGCAATTCGGTGGATCACTATCTCTATATCCAGGCGACGGGCGACAGCATCGCGGTGCCGAACGACGAGGGCTGCTGCGACACGCTGCCGATCTATCAGACGAAGCAGACCTCGCACGCGACGCTCACCGGACTGGATCTCAGTGCCGAATGGGCGGCGATGCCGATCCTCACCTTCCGCGGCCGTTTCGATCTCGTGAACGGCACGAATGACGCGACCGATTCGCCGCTCCCGCTCATGCCGCCGCAGCGCGGTGATCTCGAAGTGGAGCTGCACACGCCGGACACTCGCATGATGTACGTGTCATTCGGCACGCACATCGTGGCCGCGCAAACGCGGTTGGCGGCGTACGATGTACCCGAACCGGCCTATACGATCTTCGAAGCGGGCGCCGGTATCTCGCGCAAGCTGGGGAGCCGGTTGTATACGCTTGATATCCGTTGCACGAATCTGACGGATGTGACGTATACGGACTATCTGTCGAGATATAAGACGTTCGCGTATGCGCCGAGTCGGAATGTTATCTTCCGCCTCTCGATGCCGATCAATTAACTACGAACTACACATCATCACCTGCGCATTCTGAATTCCAGTAAACAGTAAACAGTCACGAGTGACTGCCAGTCAACAGCTCACAGTCAACAGGTCACAGAAAACGGATCACGATCGTGCGCGATTCACTGCGCCGAATCGTGATCCGTTTTCTGTGACCTGTGAGCTGTTGACTGTCGACTGGCGGTCACTCGTGACTGTTTGCTGTTGACTGCAAATCTCCCGGCCCTTGTGGCCTACGCCGTTCGCTTGAGCAGTTTGTCGAGGAAATGCACATACTCATCGAACTGCACATACGTAGAATGCCGCGCGGTGTTCATGTACTTGACCCCGCCTCGCAGATCCGGTGAAGGCCCCCGCCTCATCGCATCGAGCCGAGCGAACTTCTCCGGCGCGGAAGTCTTGAACGCGAGATATCTCGCAACCAACTCCGCCTGCCGCGAGACTACTGGATATGCCGCACCATCCGTCTCGAACAATCCGATCACGAACAGATTCTCGTACGCGCGCGCGAACACATTGAGCCATAACCCCGCGGTGCCGCCCAACGTCACGCCGCCGGCGTCGAGGAACGGCATCGCGCTCGTATAGCCCGTGGCGTAGACGATCATATCGATCGCCTCCTCGCTCCCGTCGGTGAATCGCACGCGCCGGCCCTTTAATTCCGCGATATTGGGCTTCACCGTCACATCGCCGTGCTGCAGCGCGTGCACGAGCTGACTGCTCACGATCGGGTGAGTCTCGAGCACCTTGTGATCCGGCTTCGGGACGCCGAATCGCGTCATGTCGCCCACCAGCATGCGCAGGAGCAGCGTGAGCGCGGGCTGCGCGATGCGCGGTGGGATGTGCGGGCCGCTGCGGAAGAACGCATCCGTCGGCTGGCCGAAGATGTGCTTCGGCAGGAAATAATATCCCCGCCGCATCGAGAGGAATGCCACGCTCCCGCGCGCCGCGGCGTCGCACACAATGTCGCAGCCGGAATTCCCCGCGCCCACCACGAGCACGCGCTTGCCCTCGAATTGCGACGCGCGGTGATAGTCCCGCGAATGGATCATCTCGCCATCGAAGTGCCCGGCGTACGCGGGCATTACCGGATCCCAATTGTGCCCCGGCGCGGCGATGAGCGCGGCATAATCGCGGGTCGCGCCGCCGCGCAGCGTCACCCGCCATCCGCCGTCCCGCGGCTCCGCGCGCTCCACGGTGCTTCCGAACCGGATGTTCCCGCGCAACGCGTGATGGTCCGCGTACGCGCGGATGTACGCGAGGATCTTCTCGCGCGATGGATAGTCCGCATAGTCAGCCGGCATTGGGAATCCCTCGAACGCCGATTGCGTGCGCGAACTGATGAAGTGCGCGCTCTCGTACATCGGCGTGCCGGAATTCTCCATGTCCCAGATCCCGCCCACGTCGCGATGCCGCTCGAGCACCTCGAACGCGATCCCGTGCGCCTTGAGCGCCGCCGCGGCCGCGAGTCCCGACGGACCGGCGCCGATCACACCAACGGTCGCGCTCACTGCAGTCCGATCGCGATCGCGATGTAGATCGCCACCAGCGCGCCGGCGACGAGGATCGCCACCAGCGGCAGCGCGAACCGCATCCACTTGTCGAACGGAACGCCCGCCGCCGCGATCACCGCCATCAGCGCGCCATTCGTGGGCGTCAGCAGCTCGCACATCCCCGCGCCCGTCTGGTACGCGAGCACGGTCACCTGCCGCGACATGCCGAGCAGGTCCGACAGCGGCACCAGCACCGGCATGGTCAGCGCCGCCTGCCCGCTCACGCTCGGCACCGCCACGTGGATCAATCCCTGCACGGCCACCATGCCGGTGGCGCTCGCGGCGATCGGCAGATGCGCGAGCGGCGTGAACAACCCGTGCACGATGGTGTCCATCACGTTCCCCTGCTGCAGCACCACACTAATGACGCGCGCGAAGCCGATCAGCATGCTCGCGTACGCCATCGACCTGAATCCTTCCGCGAACCCCTCGGCCGTGCCGCCGGCACCGAGGCCGCCCACCAACCCGCCGGCAATGCCGAGCCCAAGGAAGAGCGCGCCCATCTCCTCGAATCCCCAATTCCCGAGCGTGACGCCCCAAACGAACACGCCGAGCAGAACGACCGTGAGTACCATCACCGCGCGCGTGCGCGCCGGCGACGTGCCGGAGGGCGGCGGGTCGGCCATCTCCACGCGCGCACCTCGCGTACGCACGGCGTAACGCATCGTGGCCGTGATCCAGAGCGCCATCGCGAGCACGAGCATCACGAAGCGGAATCCACTGGCGGAGCCCACCGGCAGTCCAGCGAGCTTCTGCGCGATCACGGCCTGGAAGGGGTTGATCGGACTGAACGCCGATCCTACCATCGCGGCGCCCACGCTCATCGCCGCCGCCGTGAGCGCATCGAAGCCCGCGCGCCGCGTCACGAATAAGAGAATGGGAATGAGCGCGATGATCTCCTCCTGCATGTTCTCCACCGCGCCGAGGAATCCGAACACGACGCAGAACACCGGGATCGCGAGCGTCTCGCGCGGCCCAAGCACGCTCGCGAGTCCATCTACCGCGCTGCGCAGCGCGCCGGTGCGGTCGAGCACCAGCAGCGCGCCGCCGGCGAGGAAGACGAAGAAGATCACATCCGCGCCCGCCTCGATCCCTTTGGGCACCGCCACGAGCGCGCCCAGTGCGCTCACTGGCGCGGCGGCCACCGCGTGATACGTGCCGTTCACGACCACGGTCTTGCCGCTCGCGGGATCGTCGCGCCGTTCGTACGCGCCGGCGGGAAGGATCCACGTGAGCCCCGCCGCGAGGAAGATGCCGACGGTAAGGAGCACGAGCGGGTGGGGCATCGTGAACTTTTTCATAGCGCAGAATTTGCCCGCGGTGCCGCGGTCACGCTATCCCCCGGCGCGCCCCATTCCGAACCGTGTGACGATCCGCTCGGCAGTCAGCGGTCCGCCGTGCCCCACGTAGAGCTTGCGCGCCCCCGCGGCGAGCACGGCGCGCAGCGAGCGCTTGGCGACGGCATCGTCGTCCTGGAAGTACGCGACGTTCGGCACGCTCCGCCGCACGAGTCCGCCGAGGAATCCGCCCATGAGCAGATCGCCGACCACCGCCTCGCCGCTCGGCAAGATGAGCGAGATCGAACCGGCCGTGTGGCCCGGCGTCTCCATCACGTGCGCATCGAGTCCGAATTCCTGCAGCGAGCGCGGGCCATCGAGCACGAGATCGGGATGCGCGGGCTCGCCGCGCGAGGCCTGCACGATGGGTGCGGCGAGCCGCGCGATGAATCCGGTGGGGCGGAGCGGCGCGTTCTGTCCCAGGCGGAACATCTCGGCGTCGGCCGCATGGATCGCGATCGGCGCTCCCGTGCGGCGGCGGATCTCCGCGGCGGCGCCGGTAACGGGAAGGTGACCGTGCGTGAGCAGGATGAGCGCGAGCGTGTGCGGTTCGACGCCCTTGCCACGGATCGCGGAGAGGATGCGGTCGGCGTCGCCCTGCGCGCCGGCGTCCACCAGGATCGGCCGCTCGCCCCGAACGAGATACGCGTTCGAGAGAGCGAGCCGGAGCGTGTGCACGCTGGCGTGGTCGGGCATTCTCTGGATACCATGTTCAACTGCAGACTGAGACGCTAGACTGAGACGTTAGACTGCCACTGCACGGGGGACGAATATGTCTAATGCGATCAAGCAAAAAGTCATTCTCAAGGCGCGGCCGGCGGTGGTGTACCGGATGCTCACGAATGCACGCGCGCACGCGAAGTTCACAGGTGCGCCGGCGAAGATCGAGGCGCGCGCGGGCGGGGCGTTCAATGTGTGGGGCGGGTACGTGCTCGGCTTCAACATCGAGCTCGTGAAGAACAAGCGGATCGTGCAGGCGTGGCGCGGATCGGACTGGCCGAAGGGTGTATGGTCGGTGGTGACGTACGAGCTGCGCCCGAAGGCGGGCGGCAAGACGGAGATCATGTTCTCGCAGCACGGTGCGCCAGCGTCGCAGGTGCCGCATCTGCGGAAAGGGTGGAAGTCGAGCTACTGGGATCTCATGAAGGCTGCGATCTAGCGCGCCATTCGTGGGCGGCGATCGCGCGGAGCATCGCCTGTTCTTCGCGGTCGCCTTTGGAGACGGTCACGGGCTCGACGTCGCGCATCCCGATCTTCTCGAGCACGCGACCGGAGGCGGGATTGCGAATGAAATAGCGCGCGATCAGGCGTTCGAGCGACCACGCATCGCTGAACGCGTGCGAAACCATGGCCCCCGCCGCTTCGGTCGCGTAGCCATGCCCCCAGTGCGGCACGCCGACCCAATAGCCGAGTTCGCCCTCGCGGCCGCCTTCGGCGATCTCGATACCGATCGCGCCGACGAGCGCGCCGCCCGGCCGCTCTGTGATCGCGAACACGGTCGCGACGCGTGCTTGTACGAGCGGGAGATGGAATGCGATCCACGCGGCGCCGCCACCCGCCGGATAAGGATGCGGGATGCGGAGCGTCGTGTCGGCGACCTCCCACGCGCCGGCGAGCCGCTCGACATCGGCCGCGTCGTTCAGAGTGAAGCGGCGAAGCAGGAGCCTCTCTGTCGTCAGCAGGGTCTCTGGCATGGAACAATGATACGCCGAGGCAGGCGACAGCCGACAGCCGACAGCCCGCCCTTCCCGCCGTTCGCAGTTCACCGTACCTCTCCCCGATGCAATCCGACATCGCCGAGGTCCAACAGCATTCCACCGCCCTCCGCAAGGAAGTCGGGCTCGCGGCGCTCGTCCTCACGCAGATCATGTACGTCGTGGGCACGGGGTGGGTGGGCACCGCGGCGAAGCTCGGGCACGGTCATACGATCTTCTGGCTGCTGGCGATCGCGCTCTTCTTCCTGCCGCAGGCGGCGGTCGTCATCTGGCTGAACCGGTTGATGCCGTTGGAAGGCGGACTCTACCAATGGGCGAAGCTAGGCTTCAACGATCTCACCGGATTCCTCACGGCGTGGAATCTCTGGGTCTACGCGATCCTCATCCTCTCGGCGTTCGGACTGATCGTCGCGCGCAATCTCGCGCCGTTGCTCGGTGCGCCGCCGTTCACCGACACGCGCGCGTATGCGGCGCTCGTGACCATCGTGCTGATCGTTGGTGTCGGGCTCATCACCGTGCTGGGCCTGCGCGTGGGGAAATGGGTGCAGGGGATCGGCGGCGTCGCGCAGCTCGCGGCGTTCGCGGCGCTGATCGCCGCTCCCGCGATCGCGCTCCACCGCGGCGTCGCGATCGATGCGCACCCGGTGGAATTCGTGTTACCCGCGATGTCGCTCCTCTCACTGAACATATTCGGGAAGATGGCGATGGGCGCGTTCAGCGGATTGGAATACGTCGCGCTCATGGCTGGCGAGACCAAGGATCCCGCGCGCTCCATCGCGCGCTCCGTGATGATCTCGACGCCGATCATCGGCGCGATGTTCATCTTCGGCACCGCGAGCGTGGTCGCGCTCACGCCGAAGAGTTCGATCGATCTCATCGCGCCGGTGCCACAGGCGCTGCTGCTCGGCTGGACGAGCACCGGTGTCGGCGGCGCGGTGGTGATGATGGTGACCGTGATGCTCGTGATCCGGCTGCTGGCGAATACGAGCTTCGTGTTCGCGGGGAATTCGCGGCTGCCCATGGTGGCGGGGTGGGATGGTCTCCTGCCCGCATGGTTCACGCGCCTGCACCCGCGCTGGCGCACGCCGCGGAACGCGATCCTTTTCGTGGCGGGCGTCGTGCTCGTGTTCTCGGGGCTCGGGCTCGTGGACGCAGGGCAGCAAGAAGCCTTTCAATTGCTCGACAGCGCCGGCGGCATCCTGTACGCCGTGAGTTATCTCGTGATGTTCGCGCTCCCGCTGCATCGCGCCCGCGCGGCTCGGCGCGCGTCCGCCGTTATGGCTGCGCGCGGCATCGTTCTCGGGATTCGTCGTGACCGCAGTGTACTGCGTGATGAACGTGTTCCCGATCATCGACGTGCCGAATCCGTTCGGCTTCACGGTGAAGATCGTATCGGTGATCGTGCTCGCGAACTTGGTGGGCATGGCGCTGTTCTTCGTAGTCGATTCACGGCTCCCGCTGTCAGGGATTCGGAACGAACGCCCACTTGGCCTGCACGCTCGCGGAGATGGAGATGTCGCCGGCGACGATCGGGGTCTCGGGCTGCGGGCCGGCGAAGGACGCGCGCATCATCGGGCGCGGCCCCTGAGCCTCCTCGTTCGTGGCCACGAAGATGAGCGGTCCCAGCGTTCCGCCCATCGCTTTCGCGAGCACCATTGCGTCCGACTTGGCCTGCGCCGCCGCATCGGCGAGCGCCGCGCGGCGCGCATCGGCGGTGTTCGATGCATCGAACGTGAGATCGCTCACGTTCGTCGCGCCCTTCGCGAGCGCGGCATCGATCACCGCGCCCACGCGGTCGAGCTGCGTGAGCCGCACGGTGATGGCGTTGTTCGCGAGGAATCCGTTCCGCTCCGCGACACCCTTCGCATTGGTCTCATACGCCTGTTGCACCGTGAAGCCCGCTGTGCCGATCTGACTGGGCGCGATGCCGATCGCGCGCAAGCGTATCGAGCACGGCGCGCTGGGCGCGCGCGTTCGCCTGCGCCGCGGCGCCGGCCGATGCCGCGCGCGTCTCCACCGCGAGGATCAGCGTCGCGCGGTCGGGGGCCATGCGCACCTCGCGGGTCGCCGAGGTCTGGATCGTGGCGGTGTCGCCGATCCCGACGGGTTGATGCGGGTACGGCGCCTGCGCGGAAAGGGACAGCGCGCCCGAGATGACCAGGGCGACGAGAGCGGTGCGTACGCTGCGGGCGGACATGTGCGAACTCCGTGGCGGGGCGAACGTGATTCTACTGTGCGCCGCCGCGTTTCGCGAGCGCGGCACAGAGCAGCGGCAGGCTCGCCAGGAGCGCGAGCACAATGATCAAGAGGATCTTTCGATGCGTCGGCCAGCCCGCGAAGGCACGGTGGCTGCCGGATGGCGGCCCCGTGTGCAGCGGTTCCCATGACGGCGGATCGCTCGCGGGGAACGACTCGCGCGAACTCTCGTCGATCGGATCCGGCGGCTGCGTCATGCGCCTCCGGGGAATTCCAATTCGAGCGTGCCGCCCGCCGGCAGCGCACGCCATTTCGCCGCGAGCTCGCCGAGGCGCGAATGGATCGCGGCGAGTTGCTCCTCGGTCACGGTGCGAGGGCGCGCGATGCCCTTCGAATCCGCATACACTTTCGTGCGCTCGTTCAATTCCGCCGCCGTGAGTTCTTCGCGCAAGAGGAACGTGCGCCACACTTCGCCGACGATCGACTCGACCTCCAGCGCCTCCGCAGGGATCGGTCCGCGCGGCCATCCGTTGCCGAAATCTTCGAAGCTCCAGCCCTGCGCCACGAGTCCGAAGAACGCGTTGCCGATGCCGAGCGTGGACTCCACGCTGTAATGCACGAGATCGTGCACCGGGAACGCGACGTGCGAATGCTGCCACGTGGCCGTGCCGTCGGCGCGCACGCCGGTGAGCACCGGCGGAGCGTCGGGGGTCTTCTTCAGGCGGATCGTGAGCGGTGGATTCGGCATCCTCAGAAAAATCTAGCGACGCGCGAGGGCTTTTCCAGAGCGCTGTTCACTGCGCGCTGTCGGGATCCGCCCGGAGTGAGAGACGGGTCGCGTTGAGCACGAGGCGCATTATCTGGTTCGCCGCCACGGCCGGTCCCCCGGGCTGCTCCTCGGGATCCGAGTATCCATAGCTGCGATAGCGGTCGCCGTCACGCAACTCGACGATCGATGGATGTGCCGTCTGTGTGAACTATGCCGCCGTACTGGATGAGCACCGAGTCGGCCGGGAGTGACCAGACGCCGAGGGAATCGAGCGCGCTCCCACAGTCGCGTCCACCTGGCTTCGCTCATTGGCGGCGTAGCGCAGGTGACGGAGTGGATGAGACCATGGTCATCGGTGGAATCCACGTCTCGAGTTTGGATGTCGCGACACTCATGGATACGGTGCGCGAAGCGAACGGCATGGTCCCGGTTGCCGGGAAGGAGTGTGTCGAACTCGCTCGATGTGCTCGCACCAGTACAGAAGCCGGCCCGAGATCACATTGGCATTGTCCACGAGTTCGAGCATGGCATCGGGCTCCGTACGCCCAAAGCCGACCCAGAAGCGGATCGCGCGACTGCCGTTCGCTAGCGGGAGGCGCCGGAGCAGCGGGAGTCCCGCGGTGATCGCCGCATCGTCGATGGTGGATGCGAACTCCGGCTCTTGCCTCGATCGAATCGACGACCCCCGGGCCATCGCTCGGGCGCCAAGGGGAAGCCGTGAGGGCGAAATGCACGGAGATCGGTGCTGCCCCGACGCGCGCGCACGATCCGCGTCTCGCGCCGGGCGCCGATTGCCGTCTGTGCGCAAGAGATAGGTCCCCGGCGCCACCGCGAAGAATCGCGCTGTCGGGCGCCTCGTCGCCGTGCCACCGCCGCTCGCCCGCCGGCGTGTGTGTGAACAACTCGCTCGCCGAGACGGAAACGTTCGTGAGCCGGAGGCGGCCGGTATCCGTGACGACGATCCGCAGTTTGGCGCGATCCGCCGGTCGAGTCGAGTTCGGCGACGCGAATCGCGCAGAATGAGCCGTGAGGGTCGGTGTACTCGATGCCCATTCGCGTCGATCAGTGCGCTGCTGTTCATCACGCAGATGCCACACGCCCGAAAACGAGTGCGGGTCGAGGCGGCGCAGCTCGAACTTGCCATAACTGCCGAGGTCGATGAAGTAGTTCCCGTCGTAGAGCGATCCGTCGAAGAACTTGAAGAGGGGGGTCGCGCGGATCGATCTGACGCGGCGCGCTCGCATTGGCGCCCCACGTGGTCGCTCCGATGATCGTACGCCGTGGAGAGTGATCGGTCGTGAACCATGGCGGCTCGCGGCGCGTCGGATCAGCCGCGTAGTGAGCCAGAAGAAGCCGTCCTGCCGAGCCTCCGGATAAGACTCGATCCGCCGTGACGATGGTGACGCGAAAGACGCCGGTGAGCGCGGCCACGCTGTCGGCTCGAGTCATCGCGACAAGACCGCCGGCAGCGCAAGCAGGTGGAATACCGTTCGCCGTCGCATGACACGCGGCTATGGCGATAAGCGCACAAAGCGTGACCGGTGGACGCATTGCTCACATGGGCGAGATGATGGCGTACGATCTCTCAGGAGACGCCGCGGCGCCGTCCGCTTGCACACGCAGTTCAGTGCGCCTGCGCCACCCGCGGATCCCGCCGCGCCCGCATCCAGATGAATCCACCCACCACGAACAGCAGCGCGATCACCTGCGCCACGGTGAGCCCCGCGATGAACCGGTCGTCCTTCGCGCGCAGGAACTCGATCACGAAACGCTCGATCCCCGCGAGCACCATGTACACGCCGAACAACCATCCGTCGGCATGCTTGTGATCGCGCATGCGCCACAGGATCACGAACATCACGATGCCGAGCGTCACTTCGTACAATTGCGTGGGATACACCGAGAGCACCGCGTTCGGCAGCACCCCCGCCGGGATCGGCACGCCGAACATCGCCTGCATGTTCGCCGCCGTGCTCGGCGGCGCGCCCTGCGGGAAACTCACCGCGAGCGCGGACTTCCATGGACGGCCGTAGTCGTCGCCCACCGCCCAGCATCCCGTGCGCCCCACGGCGTACGCGGCGGCGATCGCCAGGCCTGCGACGTCGGCGATCTTCCAGAACGGCAGCCGCCGCGCGCGGATCGTGATCGATACCGCGAGGATCCCGCCGATCAGTCCGCCCCAGAAGACGAATCCGCCGCGGCTGAACAGATTGTGGATGTCCTGCGTGAGGATCACGTAGTAGATCTTCGCGCCGAGCAGGCCGCCCACCACGGCGGCGAGCACGAGATCGCCGATGTAGCTCGCGTCATAGCCTTTGCGCTCGAGCCCGCGTTCGCTCACGGTCTGCGCGACCATGAACGCCATGAGCACGGCGAGGCCGAAGCCCGTGAAGGTCAGGGGTCCGACGTGGATCTCGAACGGATGCGCTACGGTCATGCGGCCACGAGTCCGGGCAAGGGAAGAGAAGCATACGCATTCAGGTCGAGCGACGCACGTTCGCCGCGCTCGAAACGGAACAGTCCGGCGCGCGCGATCATCGCCGCGTTGTCGGTGGCGAGCCGCGGACTCGGTGCGAACAGCTCCGCGCCGCTCGCGGCCAATCGCTCGCGCATCGCCTCTTGCAACGTCCGATTGCACGCGACACCGCCGCCGAGTATCACCCGGCTGCGCCCGAACCGTTCCGCGGCGCGCGCGGTCTTCTCGGCGAGGGTCGCGATCATCGCGTCCTGGAATCCGCGCGCGATGCTCGCGCGCGAGGCGTCGAGGTCGAGGCCGGGCGCGCGCACGGCGTTCAACACCGCAGTTTTCAGTCCGCTGAAGGACATGTCGTAATAATCGTCGTCGCCGGGCTCGGCGCTCGCGCGCACCATGGGACGCGTGAAGCGGAACGCTTTCGGATCGCCGTCGCGCGCGGCGCGCTCGATCTGCGGACCGCCGGGATAGGGGAGGCCGAGCAGTTTCGCCACCTTGTCGAACGCCTCGCCCGCCGCGTCATCGCGCGTCGCGCCGAGCAGGTTGTACGTGCCCCACGCGGGCACGTCGAGCAGCATGGTGTGTCCGCCGGAGATGAGCAGGGCGGTGAAGGGCGGCACGGCCCGCTCGTGCTCGAGCGACGTCGCGAAGAGATGCCCTTCCATGTGGTGCACGCCGAGCACCGGCAGGCCGTGCGCGAACGCGAAACTCTTGCCGAAGCTGACGCCCACGAGCAGCGCGCCCACGAGGCCCGGCGCGTGCGTGACGGCCACCGCATCGAGCTCGCCCGGCGCGATGTTCGCATCGGCGAGCGCGCGCTCGACCACCGGCACGATGCTCGTGAGATGCGCGCGCGATGCGATCTCGGGCACCACGCCGCCGAATACGCGATGCACGTCCTGCGAGAGGATCACGAGCGAGCGGGTCGCGACGCGGTCGCCTTCGCCCTCGACCACGGCGGCCGAGGTCTCGTCGCACGACGTCTCGAGCCGAGGATGCGCGTCATGGCGCGGCGCGCAGTTTGAGCCGCACCACGCGCGGCCGGATGTCGCGCACGCGCGCGTCCACGCCCGGAGGGGAATTCGATGTCGTCGGCCGCGAACGCGATCACGGCGACGTTGCCGCCGGCGTCGGCCGCTTGCATGTGCGCCACCGGATGCGCGGTCGTGAGTTCGAGCAGATCGCGTCCGCGCGCGGCGACCAGCGCGCGCACGCGCGGCGGCGCGTCGGCGAGCGCGAAACCGGAATCCACGGTGAGATCGAGCCGCACGTCCACCCACTGCTCGGCCTGGTCCTGCAGCGTCACCACGAGCCAGAGGAGCATCGCGAGCACGAGCGCCGCGATCTTGGCCGGGAGGCGTTCGGTGAACGCCGCGCGAACGCGCAGCGGGATCGTGCGCCGCTTGATGGCGATCATTCCGCGAGCAGCCGCTCGACCATCGCGCGGTTGTCGGGCGTGTCCCACCGTTGCGCGCCGATCACCTTCCGGCGGATCATCCCATCCTTCGCGACCACGAACGTCGCGGGGATCCCGAACGCGTCGAGCTGCTCCTCGATATGGCCCGTGCCTTCCTGCAGGATGGGGAAGGTGAGTCCGTACTGCTTCACGAACTCGCGGATCTGCGGCTCGAGCCCGGGATTGTCGATCGACACGCCGACCACCACGAGTCCCTTGGGCCCGAGCGCGCGGCTCAGCCGTTCGAGGCTCGGCATCTCCTCCCGGCAGGGAATGCAGTACGTGGCCCAGATGTTCACGAGCACCACGCGTCCGCGATAGTCGGAGAAGTGCTTCGGCGAGCGCCGGCTCGTCCATCGTGTGCGCGGCGAAGTCCGGCATTTGCGCGCCGACCGTGGCGGCATTCGATCCACCGCCCAGCCGCCGCGCGGCGAACAACGCCGTGCCCATGAGACCCACCACCACCACGCCGGCCACCGCCCATTGTGCGCGCAGCGTCACGCCTGCTCCATCGCGAGGCGGCGGAGCGTGGAGATCGCGTCCTTGGGATCGGCCGACGGCGCACACCGCCTGTCCGGCGACGAACGTGTCGGCGCCGGCGCGATGCACGCGCGCGATCGTGTCGCGGTTGATCCCGCCATCCACCTCGAGCGCCGCGCGGCTGTGCGCGCCGTCGAGCAGCGCCCGTGCGCGCCGCACCTTGTCCACGCTGGATTCGATGAACGTCTGCCCGCCGAATCCCGGGTTCACGCTCATGATGAGCAGCAGGTCCACCATGGAGATCACGTCCGCCACCATGTCGAGCGGCGTGCTCGGATTGAGCGCGACGCCCGCCATGCAGCCGAGCTCGCGGATGCGGCCGAGCTGGCGATGCAAATGCGGCGCGACCTCGGCGTGGATCGTGATATGGTTCGCGCCCGCGGCGGCGAAGCTGTCGAAGTAGCGCTCGGGCTCCACCACCATGAGGTGGACATCGAGCGGCAGCTTCGTGAGCCGCCGCAGCGTCTCGATCACTTTCGCGCCGAAGGTGAGATTCGGCACGAAGCGGCCGTCCATGACATCCACGTGCAGCCAGTCGGCGCCGCCGGCCTCGAGACGCGCCACTTCCCGGTCGAGCTGCGCGAAGTCCGCGCTCAGCATGGAGGGAGCGATGCGCACGGTCACGGATGGTTGGCCACGATGAGGGTGACGGCAGTGCCCGAGTTCACGGCGCGCGTCGGCGCCGGGTCCTGCCCGATCACGACGCCGTTCGGCGCGTCGGCGAGCGTATCGTGCGCCGGCGCGACGAGGAAGCCGAGTTGTTCCAGGAGTGCGCGCGCGGCGGCGTATTGTTGGCCCGTCACATCGGGCACCGTCACGAGCGACGGTCCCGCGCTCACGGTGATCGTGATCGCGCTCGCCGCCGGCACGCGCACGCCCGACGCGGGATACGCTGCTGAGCACGGTGCCGCGCGGCGACGGACTGTCCATCGCGATCACGTCGCCGATGTCCAGTCCGCTGTTCGTGAGCGTGGCCTCCGCCTGCTGCTGCGTGAGCCCGGTGATCGGCGGTACTTCCACCGTGCGCTGGCCGCGCGAGAGGTCGAGCACCACGCGCGCGCCGCGCGAGTGCACGCTCTGCGGCGCGGGCGACTGGCTCAGCACGCTGCCCGCGGGCACGGTGCTCTCGTAGCGCTGCTCGCCGCGCTGCGCGACGAAGCCGGAGTCGGTGAGGATCTGTTTCGCCTGCTCGAAGGGCAGGCCGGTGACGTTCGGCACCGCCAGATCGGTCTTGTTCCCGCTGTTCGGGAAGATGAACAGGCCGACGATGGCGTACGCGAGCACGAAGCCGCCGCCGCTCACCGCGAAGTACGGCCAGATGCGGCGCCCGATGCTCCGCAGGTTCTCGTTCATGCGGCGCTCCGGCGCAGACCGCGCCGCGAACGCGCCGTCCACGCCATGGCGCTGCGGGAGCACGCGCAGGCGGCCGGCGTCGAGCACTTCCGCCGGCACGGCGCCTGCTCGGCGGCGGCTCGAGCGTGAACGCGCCGCGCGCATCGGCGAGGAAACTCTCGATCTGCGCGTCGTTCTCCTCGGGCTCGATCGAGCACGTCGAGTACACCAGCAGTCCGCCGGGCCGCACGACATTCGCCGCGGCCCGCAGCAGCGCGCGCTGCAGCGCGCTCATCACCGCGAGATCGCTCGGCTTGAGGCGCCACCGCGCATCGGGATGCCGGCGGAAGGTGCCGGTGCCGCTGCACGGCACATCGAGCAGCACCGCGTCCACCTCGGCCACCGCGGGGAACCGCGCGTCGGCCACGACCGCGAGCACGTTCTTCGCGCCCACGCGCGCGATGTTCTGCGCGAGCCGCGGCGCCCGCGCCGGACTGCGGTCGCACGCGATGACCACTCGCGCTTCGCGCGCGAGCTCGAGCGCCTTGCCCCCGGGCGCCGCGCACAGGTCGGCCACGCGCGAGCCCGGCGCGATGGCCGCGTACTCGGTGACGAGCGTCGCGCCCGGATCCTGCACGAAGAACTGTCCCTGCGCGTACGCGCCGAGCCCGGTGAGGGACACGCCGCTCTCGATCTCGAGGCTCCCGTGCACGAGCGGAACGTGCCGCGTCGCGACGCCCGCCGCGTCGAGGATCGACTTGAGCTGCTCGCGCGCCACGCCGTACGGACGCAGCACGGTGGGCGGCTCGATGTTGTTCTGCGCCAGCAGCGCCGCGGTGTCGGCCGCGCCCCAGCGCGCCACCCAGCGCGCCACGAGCCAGCGTGGATGCGAGTGCGCGAGTGCGAGCGCCTCCACCGGATCCGCCGGCGTCGGCAACGCGAGTTCGCCGCGCTCGCGATCGATGCGGCGCAGCACGGCGTTCGCGAGGCGGCTCGCGCCGATGCCGTGCCGCTCCTTCACGAGCTCCACCGTCTGCGCGATCGCCGCGTACGCCGGCACGGAGCCCATGTGCAGCAACTGGTCGACGCCGAGTCGGAGGAGGTCCACCACGTCGGCATCGAGCCGCGCGAGCCCGCCGGTCACGCGCGGCGCGATGTGCGCGTCGAGCTCCGCGCGGCGGCGCAGCATGCCGAACACCAACTCCTGCAGCCAGCGGCGGTCGCGCGCGTCGAGCGGCGCGGACGCGCGACTCGAACGCCGGATCCAGCATCTCGCCGCGCCGCATGTCCGCGCACAACTCAGCCGCCGCGCGCCGCGCGTCGGTGACCTGCGAGAGCGGACGGTCAGCCGGAGCCGGTGCGGGACGCGTCGTCATAGGCGGAAAGATAGCGCGCAGCGGCGGCCGCGGCATCGTCCGCGCCCCAGATGCCGCGGATGGCCGCCGTGCCCCATGCGCCGGCCCGGCGCAGGAGCGGCGCGTGCTCAGGCGTCACGCCGCCGATCGCGATCACGGGCGCCGACGTGCTCGCGATGATCTCGCGAATGAGTCCCACGCCACGGCCCGGCGCGCCCGGATGCGACGGTGTCTCGAACACGTGGCCCGCCACGAGCCAGTCGGCGCCGTCCTTCGCCGCGAACGCTGCTTCGGTGGCGTCGTGCACGCTCGCGCCCAGCCGCATCGTGGCCGCCGGCGCCAGCGCGCGCGCCTGGCGCACGGTGATGGAACGCGAGGTCAATTGCGCCGCGCGCGCGCCGAGCGCGAGCGCGAGGTCCACCCGGTCGTTCACCACCAGCCACGCGCCGCCCCGCGACTGCTCGGCGGCGAGATGAACTCCGAGGTCGAACAGCCGCGCCGCCGTCGTGCGCGCGCCGCGGAGATGCAGCGCGCCGCGCGGACCGAGCGCGCGCATCACCGACCGCATGCGCTCCAACGCATCGTCGCGCGCCAGCACCTCGTCGTCGGTGATGGCGTGGATGACCGGGATCTCAGCTGCCAAACCGGTCCCCCGCCTTCACGCCGCGCCCGCGGAACCATTCGGCGGCCGTCACGCGCTTGCTGCCGCTGGGCTGCACCTGGTGCACGCGCACGGCGCCGTCGCCGCAGGTGACGAGCATGCCGGCGTCGCCTACGGCGAGCACCGTGCCGTAGGGCGCGTCGCGGCTGTCGCCGGCCTCGTCGGTCTCCGTCGCGCCGAAGAGTTTCACCTCCGCCGCCCCGATGCACCGTGAACGCGCCGGGCTTGGGATCGTACGCGCGGATCGTGCGCGCTACCACGCCGCAGCCCTCCTGCCAATTCACGCGCGCCATCTCGCGCTCGATCTTGGGCGCGTACGTCGCCGCCGCGTCGTCCTGCGGCCGTTCGGTCGCCTGGCCGACCTGCAGCAGCGTGAGCGACTCGATGAGCGCGAGCGCGCCGAGTTCGGAGAGCCGCAGCTCGAGCTCGCCCGCGGTCTCGTCGCGCTCCACAGGCGTGCGCGCTTGCAACACGATGGGGCCGGCGTCGAGCGCGAGCACCATGCGCATGATCGTCACGCCGGTCTCGAGCATGCCGTCGCGGATCGCGGCCTGGATCGGCGCCGCGCCGCGGAATTTCGGGAGGAGCGACGCGTGCACGTTGAGCGTGCCTTGGGCGGGCAGATCGATCACGTCCTGCTTGAGGATGTGCCCGTACGACGCGACGATCGAGACTTCCGGCTCGAGCGCGCGCAGCGCGTTCAGGAAATCGTCGCCGCGCGGCTTCTCGGGCTGGAACAGCGGCAGCGCCTCTTCCACCGCCACCTCTTTCACCGGCGACGGCACGAGCGTGGAGCGCGAGCGGCCGGCGGCGCGGTCGGGCTGCGTGACGACGCCCACCACATCGAACCCTTCTCCCAGCAGCGCGCGCAGCGACGGCACCGCGAACGCCGAGGTTCCCCAGAAAAGGGTGCGCACTACAGCTCCTCGTCGCGGTGATGATGCTCCGCGGCCTCGCCCGGGATGATCTTGCGCGTGAGCGCGCGATCCTCGCCATGCCCTTTGCGGTATTTCGAGATCGCGGCGCGCTTCTTGAGGAGGCTCAGATAGTCGATGAAGAGCTTGCCGTGCAGATGGTCGATCTCGTGCTGCAGGCAGCGCGCGAGCAGATCGTTGGCCTCGACCTCCACCGGCGCGCCATCGAGCCCCATCGCGCGCACGACGACGCGCGTGGCGCGCTCCACGTCGCCATACACGTCGGGGATCGACAGGCAGCCCTCTTCGCCCACCTCGGCGCCCTCGGCCAGAGTGATCTCCGGATTGAAGAGCACGTGCTTCGCGCCGTCCACGTCCACCACGCAGAGCCGTTCGCGGCGCCCGACCTGCGGCGCGGCGAGTCCGATCCCCTTCGCGGCGTACATCGTCTCGAACATGTCCTCCGCGAGGCGGCGCAATTCGTCGGTGACCGCGGCCACCGGCCGCGTCACCTCGCGAAGGATCGGCGCGTCGAGCAGGTAGATGTCGAGCAGGCTCACGAGCTCGGCGCGGCCTCGGCGGTCTTGGGCGTGACCTTGGCGATCTTGCCGCGCTCCACCACGAGCTTCGCTTCGCCCGAGCGGATCGTGATCAGGTCATCGAGCGTCGCGACCGACGTGCCGTCCGTGACCTTCTGTTGCAGATGGACGACGTGCGCGACGATGCCGCCCGTCGTCACGATCTCGTCGCCCTTCTTGAGCGCGAGCAGCATCGCCTCCTGCTGCTTCCGCTGCTTCTGCTGCGGGCGGATGATGATGAAATAGAAGATGGCGACCATCGCGCCGATCTGGAACACGAAGGGCATGAGGCTCGACGAGCCGCCGGGTGCGTTCTGCATGAGCGCGAGTGCGAAAGAGAGATTCATCATCACGGGACAGGGACGGGACGGGAATGGTAGCGTTCGAGCCAATCGCGGCTGAACGCCTCGAAGGTGCCGCCGACGATCGCGGCGCGCGCGTCGCGCATGAGCGACACGAGGAAATGTACATTGTGCAGGGACAGGAGGCGCGGTCCGAGCATCTCGTCGGCCGTGAAGAGGTGGCGGAGGTACGCGCGCGTGAAGCGCCGGCAGGTGGAGCACGCGCACGTTTCGTCGAGCGGCCGCGGGTCGTTGCGCAGAGCGGCGTTGCGCAGATTGAGCCGGCCGTCGCTCGTGAACGCCGTGCCGTTGCGTCCCATGCGCGTGGGCGCCACGCAGTCGAAGAGATCGACGCCGCGGCGCGCGCCCTCGATGAGATCCTCGGGGAATCCGACGCCCATCAGGTAGCGCGCCGGCGCGGCGGGGAGCGCGCCGTTCACGACGTCGATCATCGCGTACATGTCGGGCTTCGCCTCGCCCACCGAGAGCCCGCCGATCGCGATGCCGGGCCAATCCTGCATCGCGGCGATCCGGCGCGCGGCGTCGACGCGCAGATCGGAGTGGATCCCGCCCTGCACGATGGGGAAGAGCGCCTGCGGCGCGAGGCCATCGCGTGCGAATTCCGTGTCAGCGAACGCGGTGCGGCAGCGTTCGAGCCAGCGGAGCGAGCGCTCGCTCGCATCGAGCGCGAGATCGCGCTCCGATTGTCCGGGCACCACGTGATCGAACTGCATGATGACGTCGGCGCCGAGCGCGCGCTCGATGGCGATCACGCCCTCGGGGGTGAAGGCGCGGCGCGAGCCGTCGATGTGACTCTGGAAGGAAACGCCTTCCTCGGTAACGTCGCGCATTCCCTCGAGCGAAAAGACCTGGAAGCCGCCGGAGTCCGTGAGGATCGGCCCGTCCCATCCCATGAAGGCATGCAGGCCGCCCATCTCGCGCACGAGGGATTCGCCGGGGCGCAGGTGCAGGTGATACGCGTTCGCGAGGATCATCTGCGCGCCGGCTGTCTTCAACTCATCGGGGTCGAGCGCCTTCACCGTCGCGAGGGTGCCGACCGCCATGAAGGCGGGCGTCTCGACCGAACCGTGAGGCGTGCGGAAGGTCCCGGCACGTGCGTGACCGGCGGTTTGTTCAATGCGGAATTCGAAGGGCGCCGGCATTGGGGGGAATCTACTTGTTACGAACCGCCGACGGCGGGACTGGCACCGCTACCGGCGGGCTTGGTACTGCGAGCGGCGTGTGTGGCGCTTGGCGTTGGGCACAGCAGGCTCCGTGGGATTCGCCGGCCCCAACGCCAAGCGCCACACACGCTGTCAGCGGTACCAGTCCCGCCGTTTGCGGTTAGATGATCACCATCGCATCCCCATACGAATAGAACCTGTACCCCTCCTCCAGCGCGACATGATACGCGCGCATGGTGAGTTCATATCCCGCCATCGCCGCGACTAACATGAGCAGCGTCGATCGCGGCAGATGGAAATTCGTGAGCAGTTTGTCTACGACCTTGAATTCATATCCCGGCCGGATGAACAGCCGCGTCTCTCCGCGCCCGGCGGTCACGATGCGCCCCTCAGCTGCCGCGCTCTCCAGCACACGCGCGCTCGTGGTCCCCACCGCCCACACATTCCCGCGCGCCGCGCGCACCTCTGCGATCACGCGCGCCGCGTTCTCGCTCACTTCGTACGGTTCCTCGTGCATCACGTGCGTCGCGGGATCCTCCACTTCCACCGGCTTGAACGTGCCCGCGCCCACGTGCAGCAGCACCTCCGCGCGACGTACGCCCCGCGCCTCGAGACGCTCGAGCAGTTCGGACGTGAAATGCAGTCCCGCCGTGGGCGCCGCCACCGAGCCCAACTCGCGCGAGTACACGGTCTGATACCGCTCCGCGTCGGCCGCGCCGTCGGGCCGCGCGATGTACGGCGGCAGCGGTACGTGTCCATGCCGCTCGATCGCCGCCGCCGCACCCTCCGCCGCATGCAGTCGCACGACGCGCGTGCCCCGCGCCGTGGTCTCGGCGATCTCCACGTCGAATCCCGGCGCGATGTGGAGCACGCGTCCAGGCTTCAGCTTCGCACCGGGATGCACCATCGCCTCCCACCGCTCTCCGTCGAGCGCGCGCAGCAGCATCACCTCGCCCGGCGCACCCGAGTCGCGCGTGCCCAACAGTCGAGCGCGCATCACGCGCGTCGTGTTCACCACCAGCGCGTCGCCCGGCGCGATCAGCGATTCGATCTCTCCGAATGCGCGGTGCGAGATGGTCCCGCGCGCGCGGTCGAGCACCATGAGCCGGCTCGCGTCGCGGCGCGCCGCCGGCGACTGGGCGATCCGGCCCTCCGGCAACGTGAACTCATAGTCCGCGCTGCGGAGTCCGCGCGCGTCCGGCGCGCTCACTCGAGAACGGTGATCGACGAGGTCTGCCGCGTGATGGCGTTGGAGACGAGGTCGGTCACGTCCATGGTCACGGTGTAGCGGCCCGCCGGCGCTTCGCCGAGCTCGAGCGAGACGAAGTCCACGTTCACGTCGCTGGCGGGCGTTTCGCGCGGGAAGGTGAGCGATACCTTGTCCTCGCCGCTCGCGGAGAGACCCACCGCGCTCGCGACGCCGCCCACGATCTTCGCGACGAATCCGCCGAAGCCGCTGGGCCGCACGCGCTGCACGGTCACGGTCACACTGTACCGGTCGTTGCCGCGCTGCGGTGTGAGGCCGTACGTCTCCCAGAGCAGAGAGAAGGCGTGCCCCTTCTTCACGAAGCCCATGTTCGGCGCGATCAGGAAATCCGACCATCGCTCGGCGCCCACCTTGCGCGGCGTGACCTGCTCGGCGACGAGCAGATCGCTGAGGCCGAATCCGGACTCTCCCACCATCTCGATGCGGCTCGCCGCGCGCGCGCCGCGCCGCGCGTCGGGCTGGAGCGCCTCCACGCGGTACAGGAACGATCCGGCGTGCAGCCGCGTGCGCCAGGCGCGCACTTCCACCGGGATCGGTGTGGGTGAAGTCGATCATCTCGTGGATGTGCCGCACGAACACCGGGCGCCCGCGCCACGTGAATGCGCTGATCGAGATGTCCATCGCGCCGCGCGCGAGGTCCACGTCCTCGATCATGTGCGCGATCGGCAGCGCCGCGGCGACGAACACATCGCCCGAATCGCTGCCGGCGCGGAAGCGCACGAGCTGCACCGCGATCGAGTCCACCATGTTCCGCTCGCCGACGTTCGTGAACACGACCGGGATCGTATCGCGCAGACGCTCGAGTTCCTTCTCGATCCTCGGGCTCGAGGCGCGCGATCCCGTACGTCGGCAGCTGGCGGAACAGGAACGCCTCGTCCTTCGTGTACCACCAGAGCTGATGCACCTGCATCTCGTTCTGGCGCGTCGGGTCCGGCGGGAACGAGATCACCGCGGGCGGCGGGCCGTAGCGCACGTACACCTCGCCTTCATCGGTGTCCGCGCCGTGCACGTTGAATTCTTCCACGGAGTATCGCAGTTCCGCGAACACCACGCGGCTCAGGAATTCGAGGTGATGCTCGTTGTCCGGCGTCGCCCAGAGCGGATCCACCATGAGCCAGTACATCTGCGCGTCGGCCGCCTGGTCCGACGGCGGGAGCCGCGACTGGATCGCGGAATCGCGCGGCGTGATGACGCGCGAGATCCGGTCGAAGCGCGAATGCATGTCGGGGGTCATGTACTTGAGCGCCGAGTCGAACGCCGCCGCCGCGCCCGGTGCGTCGTGCAGCCGGTGCGCCGCCATGCCCGCGGCCATCCAGCCCCACGGGTCCTTCGGATACGAGAGCAGCCGCAGCCGCGCGTTGTGCTGCGCTTCCATCCACCGCTTCCGGTCCACGAGCAGCATCAGCTCGTGGCGGAACGCCCGCTGGTTCTGCGGATCGTTCGCGACCGCGGCGCCGAAGTACTGCGCCGCCGTGAGATACTCGACTTGTCCCGACCAATCCTGCGCCGACGCGCGGATGTCCTCGTTGTCCACGAAGTACGCGATCGAGCGCGGATCCCTCAGGAAGTTGCGGTCCTTCACGTTCTTGATGACCGCGCTGTAGATCGTGCGGTCCGCCTGGTCCACGTACTTCCGCCACCACACGAGCCCCATCTCGTCCGACGCATACGAGATCGCGAGCGAGTCGCCCTTCCGGTTCGCGATCTCGAGCGCGTGCTCGAAGAGTCCGCGCGCGTTGCCGCGCGTGCCCGCCGAGTTCGACGTGAGATCGAAGCGTCCGAGGTCCACGAGATAGCGCGGCATGTCGGGCGCTAGCTTCACCGCGCGGCGGAGGGAACTGTCGGCGACCAGGAGCAGCGTATCGTTCGACGACGCGCTTCATGTAGCCGATGCGATCCTCGGCGCGCGCCATGTGCCATGCGAGCAGGCCGCGCGCGTTCCACGCGGCGGCATCGTCCTTGCGCAGCATCACCGCCTCGTCGAGCGCACGGCGCGCGGCCATGCTGTCACCCGCGCCGAGCAGCGAATCGGCGAGGATCACCTGGTCCTGGCCCACCTGCGCCACGAGGCGCGCGGGCACGGATGCGGCGGACGCGAACATCGCGGCGCCGATGAGGGCCGCCGCGGAGAATGACGACGTTCTACGCATGATGAATCAAATGCGCTGAGGGCCGCGCACTGTCAAGCGACGCGCGCGCGTGCTTACGCGCGGCTAGAGAAGGCGCGTTTGTTCCGGGTCGCCCGGACGTGGAACTTCGTACCCGAAGTGGCGGTAAGCCTGGGGCGTCGCCATGCGCCCGCGCGGCGTGCGCTGCAGGAAGCCGTTCTGCACGAGGAAGGGTTCGTACACTTCCTCGATCGTGTTCGCGTCCTCGCCCACCGCCGCGGCGATCGTGTTGATCCCCACCGGGCCGCCGTCGAACTTCTCGATCAAGAGGCGCAGCACGCGCGCGTCCATGTCGTCGAGGCCGAATTCATCCACCTCGAGCATCTCGAGCGCCTGCTGCGCGACGGCGTGCGTGATGCGGCCATCGGATTTCACCTGCGCGTAGTCGCGCACGCGGCGCAGCAGCCGGTTGGCGACGCGCGGCGTGCCGCGCGCGCGCCGCGCGAGCTCGAGCGTGCCGCCCTTCTCGACCTCCACGCCGACGACTTCGGCGGAGCGCGAGACGATCTGCTCGAGATCCTCCACCGGATAGTAGTTGAGCCGCTGCACGATGCCGAAGCGCGCGCGCATCGGCGGCGTGAGCTGGCCGAAGCGCGTCGTGGCGCCGATGAGCGTGAAGTGCTCGATCGGCATGGTCACCGTCTGCGCCTTGGGGCCGTCGGAGAGGCGGATGTCGATCTTGTAGTCCTCCATCGCGGGATAGAGGAATTCCTCGATGATCGGCCGCAGGCGATGGATCTCGTCGATGAACAGGATGTCGCCGGCGCGGAGGTTCGTGAGCGTGCTCACGAGATCGCCCGGTTTCTCGAGCGCGGGCCCGGACGTCGCGCGGATGTTCACGCCCATTCTCGCGCGCGATCAGTTCCGCGAGCGTCGTCTTGCCGAGCCCCGGCGGCCCGTAGAAGAGCACGTGATCGAGCGGCTCTTTGCGCGCCGTGGCCGCGTCGATGTAGATGCGCAGCGCGTCCTTCACCTTCCCCTGCCCGATGAACTCCGCGAGCCGCTGCGGCCGCAGCGACAGCTCGACGACGGTCTCCTCGGGGATCGCTTCGGGGGTCGTGATCTCGGCGCGGGTCATGAACGACGGGGAACAGGGAAAAGGGAAAAGGGAGAAGGGGGCCACACGTATGATCGAGATGACGGAGCGAGCGCACCCACCTACCACTCGCTCCCTTTTCCCGTTTCCCTTTTCCCTTCTTGCACTCGCCGTTGCAGTCTAGACGTGCGCTCTCACCTTCGCCAGCCGTTCCGCTGCCTTCTCGAGCGTCGCGAGCTGCTTGCAGAACGCGAAGCGCACGATGGTCTTCCCGCCGTTCGCGTGATAGAAACTCGACCCCGGCACGGTCGCGACGCCGATCTCCTTGCGTCATCCAGTGCGCGAACTTCGTGTCGTCCAGATCGCTCATCGCCGAGAAGTCGGCCATGATGTAGTAGGCGCCTTCGGGCACGCTGAAGGCGAAGCCCGCCTCCGGTGAGCCCCTTCACCATCACGTCGCGTCGCGCGCGGTACTCGAGGCCCATCTGATTGTAGTACTCGGCGCCGAAGGCCATTCCCACCGCGGCGGCCTGCTGCAGCGGCGCCGGCGCGCCCACGGTGAGGAAGTCGTGCACCTTGCGGATGGCGACGCTCTCCTTGGCCGGCGCGATCGCGTAGCCGAGCCGCCATCCCGTGCAGCTGAACGTCTTCGAATGGCCGGAGATCGTCACCGTGCGCTCGCGCCATCCCGGGCCACGTCGCCAGCACGTGATGATCGCCCGCGTAACGAATGTGCTCGTAGATCTCGTCGGTGAACGCCCACAGGTCGTGCTCGATGCAGAGCGCCGCGATCGCATCCATCTCGGCGCGCGTGAACACGCGGCCCGTGGGATTGTGCGGCGTGTTCACGACGATCGCCTTGGTCTTCTTCGTCACCGCGTTGCGCAGCCGGTCGAGGTCGAGCGTCCAGTTCGGCGGCTCGAGCGGCACGAACACCGGCTTCGCCTCGGCGAGGATCGCATCGGGGCCATAGTTCTCGTAGAACGGCTCGAAGATGATCGACCTCGTCGCCGGGGTCGATCATCGCGAGGAACACCGCCGCCATCGCCTCGGTGGCGCCGCACGTCACGGTGATATGCTTGTCGGGATCCACCGGCATGTCGTACCAGCGGCGATACTTCTCGGCGATCGCGAGCCGCAGCGGCGCCGCGCCCCACGTCACCGCGTACTGGTTGATGTCGCCATGGATCGCCGCGCACGCCGCGTCCTTCATCGCCTCGGGCATCGGGAAATCGGGGAAGCCCTGCGCGAGATTCATCGCGCCGTGCTCGTTCGCGACCCGCGTCATCTCGCGGATCACGCTCTCGGTGAACGTGTGCGTGCGGCGGGCAGTGCTCACTTGCGACCTCCCACTCGAGTGAGTGCGGCGCGGATCAGCTCGGTGGCCGACGCCGGCCGCCCGTTCGCGTCGAGCGCGGCGCGCACCGCCTTCTCGGCGTCCGCCGCATTGTAGCCCAGCGATACCAGCGCGCGCACGGCGTCCTCCGCGTTCGCGCTCTCCGCGCGCGGCGCTCCACCGTCGCGCGCGGCCGGGCTCAGATCGTCCAACTTGTCGCCGAGTTCCAGGAAGAGACGCTCGGCCATCTTCTGCCCCACGCGCGGCACGCCCTGCAGCGTCGCGCGGTCCTTCTCGCGGATCGCGCGCACGACGCGCTCGGCGCTGAGCGCCGAGAGCATCCCGAGCGCGAGCGCCGGGCCCACGCCGCTCGCGCCGATGAGCTTCTGGAACACGCGCTTCTCGAACGCGCTCGCGAAGCCCACGAGGAAGAGCGCGTCATCGCGCACCACGAGATGCGTGTGCAGCTGCACCGGCTCGCCCACCTTGGGCAGCGTCTCGTAGACGCCGAGCGGGATCGAGCAGCTCGTACGCGACGCCGCCGCTGGTGAGGATCTCCACGCGGTCGAGCTCTTTCGCGACGAGCGTGCCCTTGAGCTGGGAGATCATGCGCGGCGCGCGCGCGGTACGGGTTCGGCGCGCGCGGCGATGCGCGCGAGATGCGCGCCCATGAGATGCGCGAGCGCCGCGGCCACGCCGTCGGCCGCGTCGGCCGGTTCCGGCGCGCGCGTGAGACGCAGCAGCTGCGTCACCATGAATTGCACTTGCACCTTCGTCGCGCCGCCGTTGCCGCACACCGATTTCTTGATCGCCGCCGGCGCGTACTCATGCACCGGGATCCCGGCCTGCTCGGCCGCGAGCAGCGCGACGCCGCGCGCGTGGCCCGAGCACCACCGTGGTGCGCACGTTCTTCGCGTAGAACACATCCTCGATCGCCAGCGCGTGCGGCTTGTGGCGCGCGATGAGTTCGGCGATCGCTTCGTGGATGCCGTGCAGGCGCGACGGGCAGGGGATCGCGCGCCGGCGTGCGGATCACGCCGCATTCGATGAGCTTGCGGCGCGCCGTGCGCCTCGCCCGCCACGACGCCGTAGCCGGTGATCGCGGTGCCGGGGTCGATCCCGAGCACGATCACGGGTGTCGGCTCACGCCTTGGCCATCTCAGCCACGTCGATGTCGAAGTTCGACTCCACCTTCTGCACGTCGTCGAGGTCCTCGAGCTCTTCCATCAGCTTGAGCACCGCTTCGGCGTTCTTCCCCTCGACGTGCACGGAATTCTTCGGCAGCATCGCGATCTCGGCTTCCTGCACCGCGATCTTCTTCGCTTCGAGCGCCGTGCGCACCGCGTGCAGATCCGATCGGGTCGGTGGTGATCACGAACTGGCCGTCGGCGGTGACGACATCCTCGGCGCCGCCGTCGAGCGCGGCCTCCATCGTCACGTCCTCGGGGAATTTCGCGGCATCCACGTAGATCTGCCCCTTCCGCTCGAACATCCACGCGACCGAATTCGTCGCGCCGAAATTGCCGCCGCAGTGCGTGAGCGCGAAGCGCACCTCGGCCACCGTGCGCGTGGGATTGTCGGTGAGCGCGTGCACGAGCAGCGCGACGCCGCCGGGGCCGTAGCCCTCGTACATCACTTCGACGTAGTCGACGCCTTCGAGCTCGCCCGTGCCCTTCTTGACGGCGCGCTCGATGTTCTCCTTCGGCATCGACGACGCCTTGCGCCGCCTCGATCGCCGTGCGCAGGCGCGGATTGCCCGCCGGATCACCGCCGCCCGCTTTCGCCGCGACCGTGATCTCGCGGATGAGCTTCGTGAACATGGCGCCACGCTTCTTGTCGGTGGCGGCCTTGTAGTGCTTGATCTGCTTCCATTTGCTGTGACCGGCCATGCGACCGCTCCGCAAGCGATGCGTGTGATCCGTGACGACGCTACAAGGATAAGGCTCGCGGGGCGCCCTGAGAAGATGAGGCGGACACTCCGGGCCGCTTGCACTCGCCCGGACCGCGGGCATATTCTCTCGGCCGCGGTCCACCGGCCGCGAGAGTGCCGGATCCTTCGGGAGGTCGCTCGTGCTGAAGTCCCAATCGATGTTCAGGTGGAGATCCGCTCATGCCGGCGCCGCGGCGATGCTCGTTGCGGCGCTTGCCGCGTGCTCAGGCGGCGACCGGCTGCCGGCCGTGCCCGTCGAATTGCAGGATCAGGCCGAGATCCCCGGCATGCCGGGCGTGCGGGCCTCGGGCAGCACCGCAGTGCTCGAGCAGGATTTTCGCGATGGCATCCAGAAGGAGCGCGATGCGCTCAAGGCCGCCGGACACACGGGTCCGCTGCCGGTGGCGAACTTCCTCGCGTTGTCGGGCGGTGGTGACAAGGGCGCATTCGGCGCGGGCATCCTCGTCGGATGGACCAAGCAGGGCACGCGGCCCGAATTCAAGTTGGTCACCGGCGTCAGCACCGGCGCGCTCATCGCGCCCTTCGCCTTCCTCGGGCCCAAGTACGATTCGGAGCTGCAGGCGGTGTACACGAACATCTCGAACAAAGACATCATGAAGAAGCGCCTGCCATTGGCGGCGATCACCGACGATGCGATGGCGGACAATGCGCCGCTCTGGGCGCTGATGAACAAGTACGTGAACGATTCCATGATGCACGACATCGCGGCCGCGTACGCGAATGGCCGCTTCCTGCTGATCGGCACGGCGAACCTCGACAACATGCACCCGACGGTGTGGAACATCGGGAAGATCGCGGCCAGCGGGAGCCCGAACGCGCTCCACCTCATCCAGAGCATCCTCATCGCGTCGGCGGCGATCCCGGGCGCGTTCCCGCCGGTGCTCATCGAAGTGGAGGCCGGCGGAAAGAAATACAGCGAGATGCACGTGGATGGCGGCACGGTGTCGCAGGTCTTCGTCTACCCGATCTCGATCCGCCTGAATGAGGCAGCCGCGACCGCGGGCGTCCACCGCGAGCGCAAGATGTACGTCATTCGCAACGCGCGGCTCGACCCCGATTGGGAGAACGTCGAACGGAAGGTCTACTCGATCGCGGGGCGCTCGATCTCGTCGCTCATCCAGACGCAGGGGCGGGGCGATCTCTTCCGTATCCACAGCGCGGCGCTGCGCGATTCCGTGGACTTCAACCTCGCGTTCATCCCCGCGACCTTCAACGCGCCGCACCCGGATGACTTCGACACGGGATTCATGCGCACGTTGTTCAAGTTCGGGTACGATCTCGCGGTGAACGGCTATCCCTGGTCGAAGGCGCCGCCCGGCTACTGAAAGAGGAAGTGGTCCGTCCGCTCGACGACATAGGGGAAGAACGGGTTGTATCGCAGGCGTACCAGGGCGCTGGCCGGCACCGCGAGCACGCCCTTCTCCCCGAACACTTCCGGCCGGCCCAGGTAGAGCGGTCCGTGCTTCGATGGCGGCGTCGCTCCGTAGAGCGGATCGTCGGGCGCGACCGGCAGCGCCGAATGCGAGAGTGCGAAGATCCCATTCGGCCACGCGAGACCCATCGGCTCGCTCCGCACCGCGCTGTCGCCGGCCGCACGCCGCAACGCGACGACTTCCCTGCTCAGCGTATCCCGGTTCGTCACGAGCGTGACGTCGAACGGCCACGTCGGGGCATGCAACAGCCGCTCGGCGGGGTCGCGACTGTCGGGCCGCAACAGCGGGCCTGCGTCGGCGTACCGGTTGATGTCGAACGCCACCACCTCGTGCCCTTCCGGGGCAAGGTGCGACATGAAGATCTCGATGATCGCCGCCGGCGACACCGTCGCGTCGGCCACCGACTGGAAGACGAGCGTGCGCGGGAATCCGTGCACCGGCCCCTTCGCCCGGAGGCGCGCCATCTGCGCCTCGATCTCTTGCGTGAGTTCGTAGATCTGCTGCCCCGCGTTCACGGGGAACGAGTTGTATTTGTACGGATCGTATTCGGGGACGACGTCGAGCCACGCGAGTTTGCCGAGTCCGGGCAGCCGCGAGATCCGCGATTGCCACACCGCGAGGAAGGCCATGGGATCGACGCCGATCGCGGGGGAGAAGAGCACCAGCGCATCGACGCGCGGCGACTTCTCGCCCTCGAGGCGCGCGAGCGCGTATTGCACCGACAATGCGGAGCCTGTGGAGAATCCGACGAGATAGACCGGCGCGCTTGGGCCCGCCTTATCGCTGACGTACCGCGCTCCCATGCGAACCGCCGCCGCCCAGTCCTGCCAGTGCACGGTCTTGAGCGCCGACGGCGCGGTGCCGTGACCGGGAAGCCGCAGACCCACGACCCAGCAGCCGTGCTCATGCAGATTCGCGGCGATCGCTCGAAGTACGTACGGCGAATCCGTAAGCCCGTGGACCATGAGTGCGCCACACTTCGGCCTCTCCACCGGCAGTTCGTAGGACCGATTCCCGTTCTCGGCGTACGACGTGGCGTCGGAGAGGCTGCCGAGCGAATAGCGGTTGAGGCGACGGCGATCGGACTCGGCGGTTCGGTCGTACACGTTGTGACGCAGCTCGCTGAACAACCGGTCCTCGAGCGCGCGGTACTGCTCGAACGTGACGACACGCGAACTGTCGGCCGCGGTGAATTCCTCGCCGAGCTGAGCAGTGTGCCACGGCTTGAGACTTGGGACGCGATGCACGCCAAGGTAGAGAATGCCCGCGAACAGCATGATCACTGCGCCCGCAGCACCGTAGACCGCGAGGCGCACGATATGCTTCGCAAACCAACCAAGGACTTGTCCGAGATTCATGCGCGGCAATATGGGGCGGCCCGTCGCCGCGCGCGATGCGCGGAATTCAACGCCCCATCAAGAAAATCATGTTAATCCTGTCAAAGCCGTTGGAGATCCTGAACTGCAAACAACTGCTTGGACAGGATTAACATGATTCATGTGATGGGACTACAACTGCACACTCAGCGATCCGGGTCTACCATGTCCTCGAAGCGCAGCCACTTCTTGTAGTAGAAGAGGTCGATGTAGGTCGTCGCGCCGGTGCGGTTCTTGAGGATCGCCAACTCCGTCGCGCCTTCCTGGCCGAAGGCGGGGTTGTACAGCTCATCGCGATAGAGCGCGAGCACCACATCGGCCAGCTGCTTCACCGATCCCAGCGCGCCGAAATCGTCGAGCACGGGCCGCATGTTCTCGCGCACCGCGGGCAGCGCCGGCAAATGCGCCGTCACGATCAGCGCCACGTTCGCGCTCACGGCCGCGTCCTTCAGCCGCCGCACGGCATGCGCCAATTCCTCATCCTGCGCGAGCGCGCCGTGCGGCACGTGCTGCAAGGGGTCCACCACCACCAGCTCGGTGCCGGCTGTCTTGCCGATCGCTTTCAGCAACCCGTCCGCGCCGCCGGCCGGCATGCGCGCCACTTTGGGCAAATGGTCGTGCAGCCGCAGCGTCGCCGCGCCCACGTTCGCGCGCGTGATCTCGTCCATATTCCCGGTTCGCAATTCGTCGATGCTCGCGCGCCCCTCGATCGCCAGCGCGCGCTCCAGCACGCGCTCGGCGTCCATCTCGGCCGTGTAGAACTCCACGCCGCGCCTGCTCTCCGCCGCGCGCAGCGCGAACGCCAGCGCCAGCGCCGATTTCCCCACCCCCACGTCGCCGCCGAGTACCACGAGATCGCCGCGGCGCACGCCGCCGCCCAGGTTCTTGTCGAGCGTGGGGAAGCCGGTGGGCACCGTGTTCGCCGGCGGCGCGCCGTCGGCGATGGCGTCCACGCGCTTCACGAGTTGGGTGAGCCGCGAGCGTCTGGGCATGAGGAACGGAGTATAGAAGTGCGCGAAAAACGGGCAAGCCCGCGCAACACATCGTTGCAGGTGTAAGACGCTCGCGGCTACATTCCGATACGATGGCCCAACCCCTCAAGTCGGTCCTCTGGGTGGACGACGAGGCCGATCTCCTCGAGTCGCACCGGATCTATCTTCGCGAGAAGGGATTCGAGGTAGATGCCGCCACGAACGCCGATGACGCGGTCGAGATGCTTCGGCGGCGCCCCTACGGCATCGTGCTCCTCGACGAGCAGATGCCCGGCAAGCGCGGCCTCGAAGCGTACCGCGAGATCCGTGAGCTCGACCCGCTCCTGCCCATCGTCATGGTCACCAAGAGCGAGGAGGACGCGGTGCTCCGCGAGGCGATCGGCGTGGACGTGCGCGACTATCTCGTGAAGCCGATCAATCCGCGCCAGGTGCTCACGGTCATCACGAAAGTGCTCGAGGGCCCGCGCATCCGCGCGCAGGCGCTCTCGCGCGCGTTCGTCGAGCGGTTCCGCGAGATCGAGCTCGAGCCGAAGCTCACGCTCGATTGGCGCGGTTGGATCGCGCGCTACACGGAGCTCGCCGAATGGGATATCGCACTCGCGGACGCGAAGGAGCAGAGTCTCTACGACTCGCTGCAGGGACTCTATCCCGCGCTCCGCAAGGAATTCGCGAACTGGATGCGCGGCGAATACCCGCGCTGGTTGCGCGAGCTCGAAGGCGACCGGCCGCCCCTCTCGGTGGACGTGGTCTCGGAATTCCTGCTGCCGATCCTCGAGCGATCGCGTGCGGCCGTATTCATCGTCGTCGACTGTCTTCGACTCGACCAGTGGATGACGCTCGCGCCCATCCTCGCGCCCTGGTTCGACGTCGAGACCACGCATCATTTCGCGGTGCTCCCAACGGCCACGCCGTATTCGCGCAACGCACTCTTCTCGGGGCTCTTTCCCGGCGAGATCGCCGCGCGTTTCCCCGATTGGTGGGGCGAACGCGAAGATGAATCGCTCAACGCGCACGAGAAGCAATTGCTCGAGGCGCATCTCGCCGAGCTCAAGATCGCCGTGCCGGTGCGCTACGATAAGATCTCGAGCGCCAACGACACCGCCGAGCTCGAGCGCCGCGTCTCGGGCGCGATCGCGCACGAGGGCGTGAGCGCGTTCGTCTTCAACTTCGTGGATCTGCTCACGCATGGCCGCTCGGAGTCCGCGATCCTGCAGGAGGTGGCGAAGGACGAGATCGCGCTCCGCGCGCTCACGAAGCAATGGTTCGAGCGCTCGGTGCTCTTCGCGTTGCTGAAAGAGGCCGCGCGCCGCCGCGTCCCCGTGCTCATCACCAGCGACCACGGTTCGATCCACTGCCACACCCCCGCGACGGTGTTCGCCAAGCGCGACGCCACCGCGAATCTCCGCTACAAGTTCGGCGAGGACCTGCGCGCCGAGCGCACGGAGCACGCGCTGCTCTTCGGGAATTCCGATGACCTGCGCCTCCCGCGCCGCGGACTCGGCGACAACACGCTGCTCGCCGTGGGCGACACCTTCTTCGTGTATCCCACCAAGCTGCGCGAGTACCAGTCGCGCTATCGCGGATCGTTCCTCCACGGCGGCGTGACGCCGGAGGAATGCATCCTGCCGGTCGCCTTGCTCACGCCCAAGAGTTGATGCGCGCGACGAAGTTCTATCCGCGGTTGATCAAGTTCCTGCGGCCGCACGGTTGGCGCATGGCGGGCAACATCATCTTCAACTTGATCGGCGCCGCGCTCGACGGGTACTCGTTCGCGCTGCTGATCCCGTTCCTGAACGCGCTGTTCAATCAGCCGCCGCTCGTGGTCGGACGCGGCTGGGTGAACAACTTCCTGAACTACACCGTCGGCGCGCTGCTCGACGCCGACCACCCGATGACATCGCTGCGCAATGTCATCGTGGTCCTGCTCGCCGTCGTGACGGTGAAGAACATTCTTCATCTGGCTCGCCAACACGCTGGGGGCCGAGCTGCAGGAGTACGTCACGCGCGACCTGCGCGACGCGGTCTACCATCACCTCGTCGCGCTCCCGATCCGCTATTTCACCAGCACCAAGGTCGGGCAGATCCTCTCGCGCGTCCTGAGCGACACGGAACAGACGAAGGCGCTCGTCACCGAGGTCGTGACCCGGGCGGTGAATTCGGCCTCGCTCGTGATCGTGTATATCGCGTATCTGCTCGGCATCTCGTGGAAGCTCACGCTCATCTCCCTCATTATCGCGCCGCTGCTGACGCTCGTGCTGCAGCCGCTGCTCCGCCGGCTGCGCCACGGCTATCGCGTGCTGCGCAACGATCACGGCGAGATGATGAGCGTGCTGCAGGAGAGCGTCAGCGGCATCCGGCTGGTGAAGTCGTACGGCGCCGAGGAGTACGAGGATGCGCGGTTCACCGGCGCCAGCTTCAAGTACTCCAGCGGCCTCGTGCGCATGGCGCGCATCGCGAACATCGCGCAGCCGCTCACGGAAGTCTTGGGGATGGTCATCGTCGCGGTGCTGCTCTGGGTCGGTGCCCGCGAGGTGCTCATCGACAGCTCGCTCCAGGCGTCGCAGTTCATCGTATTCATCGCGTTCGTGATGCGCCTGCTGCAGCCGATGAAGCAGCTCTCGCAGATTCCGGCGGTCGCGCAGAATTCCTTCGCGAGCGCCGAGCGCATCTTCCAGGTGCTCGATCATCCCACCGAGCAGGCGCTCGACAAGGGCACGCGCATGGTCGATGGCTTCCGCCGGTCGATCGTGTTCGACGCTGTTTCGTTCGCGTACGACGACGAACCGGTGCTCAGCGACGTCCAATTCGCTGCGAAGAAGGGCGATGTGATCGCCCTCGTGGGCGCGAGCGGGGCGGGGAAGAGCACGCTCGTCGATCTCATCCCGCGGTTCTACGAGCCGACGAGCGGCCGCATTCTGCTCGATGACGTCGACACGCGAGAGATCACGCTCACCTCCCTCCGCAGCCTCACCGGCATCGTGAGCCAGGAGACGGTGATCTTCAACGAGAGCGTGCGCGCGAACATCGCCTACGGCCGCAACGACAAGTACAGCGATGCGCAGATCGAGGCGGCAGCGCGCGCGGCGAACGCGCACGCCTTCATCGCCGAGTTGCCCGCGGGCTACGCCACCGTGCTCGGCGAGCGCGGCGCGCGGCTCTCCGGCGGGCAGCGCCAGCGCATCGCCATCGCGCGCGCACTGCTGCTCGATCCGCCCATCCTCATCCTCGATGAGGCCACGAGCGCGCTCGATACCGAGAGCGAGCGCCTCGTCCAGGAAGCGATCGACCGTTTGCTCGAAGGCCGCACGGTGTTCGTCATCGCGCACCGGCTCTCTACGATCCAGCACGCGACCGAGATCCTCGTGCTCGATCGCGGCCGCGTCGTCGAACGCGGCACGCACGAGGAACTGCTCGCGCGGCGCGGCGCCTATCACCGGCTGCACGCGATGCAGTTCGGCGACCGGGAGCGGGCCGTCCCTGTCTGACGAACGCCGCGCCACGCTCGCGCACCGCCTCGAGTACGGCGCCCTGCGGGCCATGCTCGCGGTGTTCGGTGCGTTCCCCTGGAAGATCTCTACCGCCGCCGCGGGATTCATCGGCCGGCTCGGCTACTCACCCTTCCGCATTCGCCGGCGCGTCGTGGACCGCCAGATCGCCGCTGCGTTCCCCGGACTCTCCGCTCGCGATGTCTCGACGATCGCGCGCGCCTCGTATGATAACCTCGGCCGCGTTGCCGTCGAGGCCGCGCATCTCTCGCGACTCGGGCCCGAGCAGGTCATCGCGCTCTTTGACGAGATCCACGGATGGGACGCCGTGGAACGCGCCCGCGCGCAGGGCAAAGGCATCGTCTTCCTCACCGGCCACCTCGGCAATTGGGAGCTCGCCGGCGCGATCGTCGCCGCGCGCGGCATCGCGTTCGACGCGATCGCGCGCCGCATGGGGAATCCGGTGTTCGACGCATATCTCACGCGCACGCGTCTGCGCCTCGGCATGAACATCGTGCCGGATTCAGACGCCGTGCGCCGGGTGCCGCGCACGCTGCGCGCAGGCGGCGCCGTCGCGTTCCTGGCCGACCAATCGGGCCTCAATCTCGCGTCCACCTTCGTGCCCTTCTTCGGGCGCCCGGCGAAAACCCCGCGCGGCCCCGCCGTGTTCGCGATCCGGTTCGAGGCGCCCGTGATCTTCGGCGTCGCGACGCATCTGCCTGGCGGCAAGTTCCGCATGATGTTCGAGGAGATCCCCGTGTCGCGCACCGGCGATCTCGAGCGCGACACCGACGCGCTCCTCACGCGCTATTCCGAGGCGCTCGAACGCCAGGTGCGCGTCGCCCCCGGGCAGTATTTCTGGCAGCACAAGCGGTGGAAGCGCCAGCCCGACACCACGCCGCCGGAGCTGCTCGACCCCACGCTGTGACCGAGCCGCGGGCGCCCCGGTCGCGGCATCGCGAGCGGTTCATCTCCGCGTCCGAGCTCGGCGAGTACGCCTACTGCCGCCGCGCGTGGTGGCTGCGCGCGGTGCGTGGCGCGCACTCGGAGCTGCAAGGCACTCGCTTCGATGAAGGCCGTGCGGCGCACGAGCGGCACGCGTACGGGATCCTCGCCGCGCGCGCGCTCGCTGTCGTCGCGGCACTGCTCGTGGCGGCGGCCGCGTGCTGGATCTGGCTCGCGCGATGATCGTCGCTGCGATCGTTCTCGCCGCCTCCGTCGTGCTCGCGATCGCCAGCGTTGCGCTCTATCGCCGCGCCGGGATTCGCGGCCGCATCGTCGCGAGCGATGGTCCGGTCTCGCGTCCGTCGCGGGTGCTGCGCTCCGCGCGCCATGGGATCTCCGGCAAGCCCGACTATCTCGTGGTCGAGAACGGTCGCATCGCGCCCGTGGAAGTGAAGCCCACGCGCGAGAGCGATCGCCCGTGGCTCCGCGATATCGTGCAACTCGCCGCGTATTGCCTGCTCGTGGAGGAAACGCACGAGCGGTTCGCCGGCTATGGCTATCTCCGCTACGCCAACCGTACCTTTCGCATCGACTTCACCCACTCCATGAGGGACGAAGTGCTCCGCACCGCGAACGCCCTACGCGACGACCTCGACGCGACCGATGTCGATGCCAACCATGACGATCCGCGCCGCTGCGCACGCTGCGCGCTGCGCACGCCCTGCGGCCGCCCCGTGACCGCATGACCTACGACGTGACCGCGCTCCGCGCGCGCGAATATCCCTGGGCCGAACGCGGCGACGCCGTCTACCTGAACAACGCGTCCACCGGCGCGCTCCCGGCGCGCACCGTGCGCGCGACCGCCGATTTCCATGCGTTGCGCGCCGAGCCGTGGCGCCTGACCGATGACGCACAGTTCGCCATCCTGCGCCGAACGCGCGAGCTCTGCGCCGCGCTGATCGGCGCCGGCGCCGATGAGATCGCGTGCATGGCGAACACGACGTATGGCGTGAACGTCGCCGCGCGGTGTCTGCCGCTCAAGTCCGGCGACGTGGTGCTCACCTTCGACCGCGAATTCCCCGCGAACATCTATCCGTGGATGGCGCTCGCGAAGCGCGGCATTACCCTCGAGCGCATCCCCACGCGCGACAAGCTCCCCGACGAGGACGCGCTCATTGCGGCACTCGATGGGAAGAACGTGCGAGCGGTCGCGATCGGTTGGGTGAACTTCGCGACGGGGTATAAGGCCGATCTCGCGCGCATCGGCCGCGCCTGCCGCGAGCGTGGGATCTACTTCGTGGTGGACGCAATGCAGGGACTCGGCGCCGCCACGCTCGACGCGCGCGCGTGCCAGATCGACATCCTCGCATGCGGCGGGCAGAAATGGCTTCTGTCGCCGTGGGGGTCCGGGTTCGTGTACGTGCGCCGCGAACTCGTGCAACAACTCGAGCCCGAGGCCGTCGGCTGGATGGCGATGCGCGCCTCCGAGGACTTCACGCGGCTCGTGGACTACGAGTTCGCGTACCACGACGACGCGCGCCGCTTCGAGGTGATCACCGTGCCCTTTCAGGATTTCGCCGGCTTCAACGCGAGTCTCGGGATGATGGTCGAGCTCGGTCTCAAGAACATTGAAGCGCACGATGCGGCGCTCGTCGGCCAGGCAGTGGAATGGGCGCAGTCGCGGAAGGACATGACACTCGTGACGCCGGCCGATCCGGCGCGCCGCGCCGGCATCGTCTCGATCGCGCCTCCCGACCCGCCCGCCACCTCCGCGCGCCTCACGAAGGCGAAGATCATCCACTCGCTGCGCGAGGGCGCCATTCGTTTGTCGCCACATTGCTACAACACGGCGGCCGACATGACGCGCGCGCTGGAAGTCCTGGGCGGGTAATCGAGAGGCAGTCGTTGGTCGTACGCGTTTAGAACCGCGTCGGGCGGGAGCCGTTCTAAACGTGTACGCCTAAACGCTGCCTATAGCCTAACCCTTAGCCATTTTCGGCCGACGTAAACCCCCGCCGCAAGCAGCGCCGCTTGTCCAAAGAATTGCACCAACCCGAACGGCGTCGGCCCGTACGGCCCGCCGCCTCTCTCCTCGATCGCGCGCTCCTTCGACGGCCAACCCGCGATCTTGATCGTGACGAGCCACACGAGCGCGCACGCCGCGATGATCATCGCGCTGCGTGCCAAGCCCTCGAGCCAAGACGGTGCGAACCGCACGCCTCTACTCATCGCTCGCCTCCGCTTCCTCCGCGGTGAACGCGCGCCGCCGCAGCGCCGCGAGCACCCATCCCCAGTTCATCGCGAGATGCAGCCCGATCGCCACGAACAGCACGTTCGACGTCGAGTCATGCAGCTCGAACCAGTCCCCGTCATAGATCGTGGGCATGCCGGCCCATGGCAGCACGACGCGCGACACCATGATCCCCGAGACGATCACCAGCACCATCGCGAGGAAGAGACCCACGTTGATCGCGTAGTTGATCCGGGTGCGCAGGCTGCCGTTCGCGAACAGGCGCTTCGCCTTCGAGATGATCCAGTGCCACGAGAGCAGCATGTGTAACAGCAGCGGCACGGCGATCGCGATGCCGATGATCTCGTGCGCCGCGACGCCCGTGATCCGCGGCGACTGGATGAGCAGGAAGAGCAGCAGCAACAGTACGTCGAGCCACAACGCGAAGGCGGTACGGGACATGGGCATCGTGACTATGTACGCACCACGCTGGCGTCGTGATGCGACGACGCGCTCAGCTTCTCACGCGCACGAGCGCGTAGTCGCGCGCGCCCTTCTTGAGCAGCAGGTGCCGGCCCGCGAGCATGGCGCTCGCCGCGATCGCCTTGTCCGCCGCCGCCAGGCGCTGTCCGTTCACCGAGAGCCCGCCCTGTTCGAGCAACCGTTTCGCCGCGCCCTTGCTCGCCGCGAGCTTGGCGGTCACGAACAGCTCCGACGTCTCGAGCGAACCGTCGGCCGGCGCGCCGATCTCCACGAACGGCACTTCCTGCGCGAGCGCCGCGAGCGCCGCGGCGGACAGCGACCCCGCGTCGCCCTTGCCGAAGAGCAGCGCCGAGACCTCCACCGCCGCGCGCGCCGCGTCGGCGCCGTGCACGCGCGCCGTCACCTCGAGCGCGAGCGCCTGCTGCGCCTCGCGCTTCTCCGGCCGCGCGGCGATCGCGCCCTCGAGCGACTCGATCTCCGCGCGCGGCAAGAGCGTGAAGAAGCGCAGGAATCGCCCCGCGTCACGGTCCTCCGCGTTCACCCAGTACTGATAGAAGCGGTACGGCCACGTCTCGCTTCGGGTCGAGGCACACCGCGCCCGCTTCCGTCTTGCCGAATTTCGTGCCGGTCGCCGTCGTGACGAGCGGCATCGTGAGCACGTGCGCCTCGTGCCCGTCCACGCGCCGGATGAGCTCGATCCCCGCCGTGATGTTCCCCCACTGATCGCTCCCGCCGATCTGCAGCGTGCATCCTTCGCGCCGGTGCAGCTGCAGATAGTCGTACGCCTGCAGCAGCATGTAGCTGAACTCGGTGTACGAGATGCCGCCCTCGAGCCGCGACTTCACCGAGTCTTTCGCCATCATGTAGTTCACGTGAAGTGCTTCCCCACGTCGCGCATGAACTCCACCGCCTTGAGCGGCAGCAGCCATTCCGCGTTGTCGCGCATGAGCGCGCCGCTCTTCCCCGGCGAGAAATCCAGGAATCGCGCGAGCTGCCCGCGGATCGCGTCGGAGTTCGCCTTCACTACCTCGGGCGTGTTCAGCTGGCGCTCGGCCGTCTTGCCGCTCGGGTCGCCGATCATGCCGGTGCCGCCGCCGACCAGCGCGATCGGCCGGTGCCCGCTGCGCTGCAAGTGCGCCAGCACCATCACCGGCACGAGATTGCCCACGTGCAGGCTCGGCGCGCTCGGATCGAATCCGCAGTACGCCGTCACGGTGCCCGATCGCAGCGCCGCGCCGAGCGTCTCCGTCTTCTGGTACAGCAGTCCGCGCCACGTGCAGCTCGTCGAGCAACGAGATTCTTGGCCGTCATGCGACAAACATAGAGCGCCGCTGGCGCGCTGTCATCTCGCGCGCCTCGTGGCCCCTACGATAGTTTCCGTTGCGTTCCCGCTTCCCGCTTCCCGCTTCCCTTGTGCCATCGCATTGACCCGTAACCCTCTCAGGCCGAGTTTCTGGCGCGCCCGCCCCACGCTCACGCGAAGAGTGGTGTTGGTCGTTCCTGTTCGGCATTTCATTCGGCACCGGCGCCGCCGTCGCCGCGTGGACGCTCGTCTGCCGCGGCGGCGCGTGCCCCGATCCCCGCCAGCTCGAGCAGTTCGCCCCGCGCCAGACCTCCAAGCTCTACGCCGCCGACGGCCGCTTCATCGCCGAGATCGGACTCGAGCGCCGCACGCTCGTCCAGCTCGAGGAGATCCCGCAAGCGTGCAGGACGCGTTCATCATCACCGAGGACAAGCGCTTCTACTCGCACCACGGCATCGACTGCGTGCGCGTCTTCGGCGCCGCCGCGCACAACGTCGTCTCGCGCGGCTTCGCCCAGGGCTTCTCCACGATCACGATGCAGCTCGCGCGCAACCTCTTTCCCGAGAAGATCTCCCGCGAGAAGACGCTCATCCGCAAGCTGCGCGAGACGAAGGTCGCCCGCGCGATCGAAGCGATCTATCCCAAGGACCGGATCCTCGAGCTGTACCTCAATCAGATCTATCTCGGCAACGGCGCGTTCGGCGTCGAGACCGCCGCGCAGCGCTACTTCGGCAAGTCGGTGCGCGATCTGAATCTCGCCGAGGCCGCAATGCTCGCCGCGCTTCCGAAGGCGCCGGAGCGCTACAATCCGCGCCGCTTTCCCGAGCGCGCGATCCAGCGCCGCAACACGATCCTCGATCTCATGCGGAACGCGGGCGTCATCAGCGACGCCGACGCGCGCCTCGCGCAGGCCTATCCGCTCGACCTCGCGAAGCAGAGCGAGTCCGGCGAGATCGCGCCGTACTTCGTCGAATGGGTGCGCCAGCAGCTCGAGGAAAAGTTCGGCGAGAAGCTCTACTCCGACGGACTGAAGATCTACACGACGCTCGATCTCGACATGCAGCAGGCCGCCGAGCGCGCGCTCGACCGCCAGCTGCGCGCCGTCGAGGCGGGGAAGTGGGGCGCCTACAAGCATCCCACCTTCGAGCAGTATCTCGCCGCAGCGCTCTCCGACAGCGAAGGCAACGAGTCGTCGCCGTACCTGCAGGGCGCGTTCGTCGCGATGGATCCGCGCAACGGCGCGGTGCGCGCGCTGGTCGGCGGCCGCGATTTCGACGACTCCAAGTTCAATCGCGCGACGCAGGCGCTGCGCCAGCCCGGCTCCACGTTCAAGCCGATCGTCTACGCCGACGCGATCCACGCGGGCCTCTCGGCCTCGCATCTGCTCGACGATTCGCCGATCACGCTCCCGCAGTTCGACGGCACCGATGGACGCCGCAGAACTTCGACCTGAAGTTCATGGGCATCCTCCCGATGCGGCAGGCGCTCTACCTGTCGCGCAACCTCGCGACGATCCGCCTCGGCATGGAGATCGGGGCGCAGAGCATCGATCGAGATGGCGCAAGCTCGGCATCACCACGCCGATCCCGCCGTATCCGTCGATCAACATCGGCTCGGCCGACGTCTATCCGATCGAGATGATCGCCGCGTACTCGGCCTTCGCGACGCTCGGCGTGCGCACCGCGCCGCATCGGCATCGTGCGCGTCGAGGACGCGAAGGGCCACGTGCTCTGGGAAGGCGTGCCGCTGCGCTACGACGTCCTCTCGCGCGAAGAGGCGTGGCTCATGGTGAGCATGATGAAGGACGTGGTCAGCAAGGGGTCCGCGGCATCCGTGGGCGCCTCGGGCTTCAGGATCCCGGCCGGCGGCAAGACCGGCACCACGAACGACTACACCGACGTCTGGTTCATCGGCTACACGGCCGATCTCCTCGCCGGCGTGTGGATGGGCTTCGACAATCCGCAGAAGATCCAGGCCAACGCGCAGGGCGGGCGGCTCGCCGCGCCGGCGTGGACCAGCTTCATGACCGAGGTCTACCAGCGGCGCCCGCATCCGCCCGACTGGCCGCGCCCCGAGGCGATCATCACGCGGCAGATCGACGATTCCACCGGGACTCCTCCGCAATCCGTATTGTCCGGTGGCACTCGTCACGAACGAGTACTAC
Source organism: uncultured Gemmatimonadaceae bacterium (assembly GCA_963732065.1). Lineage (GTDB taxonomy): Bacteria > Gemmatimonadota > Gemmatimonadetes > Gemmatimonadales > Gemmatimonadaceae > DATKOH01. Next base: position 280,592 of record CAVSYH010000018.1, read on the forward strand.
ATCGAGGGCACGGAGCCCACGAAGGAGTGCGACGTGCACACGCCCACGGGCACGGTCTCGCCCTTCGATACGCTCATCGTCCCGCAGCTCAAGATCCCCGGCTCCCCTCCGCCGGCGCGATGAGTCCGTGATCCGCTACCACGCGCGCTGGGTCATCCCCATCTCGCGCCCGCCAGTGGAGCGCGGCACCGTCGTCGAAGAGAACGGTCGCATCGTCTACGCCGGTCCGCGCGCCGATGCGCCGCCCGGCGACGATCGCGACCTCGGCGACGCGTACGTGCTGCCCGGCCTCGTCAACACGCACACGCATCTCGAGCTCACCGCCTTCCACGGACTCATCAGCGCGCCGTCCTTCCGCGAATGGATCGTGGCGCTCCAGGCCGCGAAAACGGCGGTCATGACGCGCGAGCGCTACCTCGACTCCGCGCGCGCCGGCATCGCCGATGGTCTGCGCGCCGGCATCACCACCTTCGCCGACACGTGCGATTCCGGCGTCGCGCTCGAAGCGATGCGCGAGGCCGGCGTGCGCGGCATCATGTACCAGGAAGTGTTCGGCCCGTCGCCCGATCCCGCCGACGTCGCCGAGTCGATGCGCGGACTCGAACGAAAACTCGCCGCGCTCGATCCGCGCGCGACGGATCTCGTGCGGCTCGGCGTCTCGCCGCATGCGCCCTACACGGTGAGCGACCCGCTCTTCGCGCTCGTCGCGCACATGCGCCGCCCTTTCGCGATCCATGTCGCCGAGAGCGAGGAGGAGACCGCGCTCATCCGCGATGGCGCGCGGCCCCTTCGCCGTCGCGCTGCGCGCGCGCGGGATGACCGTCGTGTCGCGCGCCATCTCGCCGATCTCGTTGCTCGAGCAGCTCGACGTGCTCGCGGCGCGGCCGCTGCTCATCCACTGCATTCGCGCGTCGAACACCGACCTCCGCATGATCGCGGCCCACGACTGCGCCGTGGCGCACTGCCCGGCGTCGAACGCGCACCTTGGACACGGCACCGCCCCTCTCGCCACGATGCTCGCGCTCGGCATTCGCACCGGACTCGGCTCCGATTCCATGGCGAGCAACGACGCGATGGACATCCTGGAGGAAGCGCGCCGCGCCGCCGCGCCGCCGGCGAAGTCGCTCGAACTCGCCACGATCGGCGGCGCGCGCGCCCTCGATCTCTCCGATCGCATCGGCACGCTCGCCGTGGGCAAGGACGCCGACCTCGCCGCCTTCCCGATCCTGCCCGGCGATCCCGCCGACCCCATCGCCGCCCTCTCCACCCCGCGCCCCGCACTTGCCACCATGGTCGCCGGCAAGCCGCGGCTATGGGACGGGAAGCTGGTCGATGGAGATGAAGATCTGAGTGCGCGCCTGACCCAGATCTCCGCCGCGCTGCGGGCGTTTCGGGAGTGGAGTGCAGTAGCAGGCAACAGCCGACAGCCGACAGCCCGCAGTCTAGGTCTAACGTCCAAGTCTAACGTCTGCAGTTCTAGCGAATTCCCGCCCCGCAAACGTATCTTAAACCATGCACAATCCCGTAGTAAAAGGCGCCACCCAGAAGATCTGGCGCGACGGCAAGCTCATTCCGTGGGAGGACGCCACCCTCCACGTCATGAGCCACGTCGTGCACTATGGCTCCAGCGTGTTCGAGGGGCTTCGCTTCTACGAGACCCCCGGCGGCCCCGCGATCTTCCGCCTCGACGATCACATGCGGCGCCTCATCGATTCGTGCCGCATCTACCGCATCGCGGTGCCGCATAGCGCCGAGACGCTCGCGCAGGCCTGCGTCGACACCGTGGCCGCGAACGACATCCGCCATGGCTATCTGCGCCCGGTCGTCGTGCGCACCGGCGAGCAGATGGGCGTCTTCGCGGCGGACATTCCCGTCGAGACCTTCATCGTCGCTTGGCATTGGGGCCGCTACCTCGGCGAGGATGCGCTCAAGGATGGCGTGGATACCTGCGTCTCCAGCTGGCGCCGCGCCGCGCCCGATACCTTCCCGGCGCTCGCGAAGGCCGGCGGCAATTATCTCAGCGCGTCGCTCGCCAAGATGGAAGCGCGCGGCGACAAGTACGCCGAAGGCATCATGCTCGACAGCGCCGGCCACATCGCGGAGGGCGCGGGCGAGAACATCTTCCTCGTGCGCGACCGGGTGGTGTACACGCCGCCGCTGTCCGCCGGGATCCTGCACGGCATCACCCGCGATTCCTGCATGCGCATCGCCGCCGACCTCGGCTACGAGGTGCGCGTGGAGGCGCTCCCGAGGGAAATGCTGTACATTGCGGATGAGGCATTCTTTACCGGCACGGCGGCGGAATTGACACCGATTCGCTCCGTCGATCGTGTACAGTTGGGGGATGGCAAACCGGGACCCGTGACGCGAGCGATCCAGGAGGACTTCCTGGGCATCGCGCACGGTAAGAAAGAAGACCGTTACGGGTGGCTTACATTGGTCCCCGAAACGGCCGCCGCCGCCCGATGAGGGGCGCGGCGCGGTGACCGACTCCCGTCCCGGTCCATCGGGGCGGGCGTTTTTTCAGGAGGCTCAAGCGTGATCGTCGGCTGTCTTGCGCTGAATGCTTCGTTCGAACCACTGACCATGGTCCCCATGCGTCGGGCGCTCCGGCTTGTGCTCGATGGCAAGGCCGAGATCGTGGAAGCGGACACCGGCAAGGTCGTGCGATCGGAGCGCCTCACGCTCCCGCGCCCCGCGGTGATCCGGCTCGTGAAGTTCATCCACGTGCCGCGCCGTTTCCGCCGCCAGGTGACGAACACCTTCCTCTTCGCGCGCGACCGCTACCGCTGCCAGTACTGCGGACGCGGCACCATGGACCTGCGTCCGCGCGAATCGCTCACGCGCGACCACCTCGTGCCGCTCTCGCGTGGCGGCACGAACGAGTGGACCAACGTCGTGACGGCGTGCTCGCCCTGCAACACGCGCAAGGGGAACCGCATGGCGGAGGAGATCGGCATGCATCCGCTCGTGCCGCCGGTCGAGCCGCACTTCGTGCACCTGAGCTGGGCGGTGCGCCGCCTCACGCCGGCGCAGTCGAAGTACATCAAGCTCTTCTACGGCCCCGAGACGCTCCACCAGGTGGAAGAGCTGGAGCATCGCCCGCATCACACGCGCGGCGAGAAGATCCTTCGCGCCTGATCACGCCGGCCGCTACTGCGGCCGGAACACCGCACTCCGCGCATGGTACGTGCGCGTCTGCCCGCCCAGCAGCCGCGTGACCAGCGTGTTCGCGCCATGTCCGAGCGCGGTGCCCGGATTCTCGCGGCCCTTCATGGCGGAGTCCGCGTCGCCGCCGCAGCCAGCGCTTCACCTCGTCAATGTCGTGCACCGAGAGCATCTCGAGGTCCAGCGACGCGTAGTAGTAGTGCTTCGAGTGGCCGGTGGGCGGCTGGATGCCGGGCACGAACGGGCGCGCCACCGCGTCCTCCGCGTCCTTGAGATCGGCGAACGTGCCGAGCGACTGCCAGCGGCCGGCGATCCGCGTCACGGTGTAATGCCGCGCGAGCGGATCGTAGCTCACCACGACATCCCACTCGATGGTCCGCACGAGATCGTCGAAGAACCGGTTCGCCTTCCAGAGTTCCAGCCGGAAATGCAGCCGCGCGGGGAATCCGCTGAACAGCAGCTCGCGCGTCGTGCGGTCGGACAGCATGCGCACGCTGCGCACCACGGGCGCTTCCTTCGCGCGCGCGGAGTCCGCCGGCAGGATGATCTCCAGCGCCGGCTCCGAGGGCGTCGCGGTCTTGGGCGCCTGCGCCGCGATCCCGAACGGGAGCGCGAGCAGCGCGAGCAGGAGGTATACGCGGCGCGTCATCAGAATCGGTGCTGCAGGCGCACCACGAACTGCAGCGGTGTCTGCCAGTCCGTGAGCGATTTCGCCATGTACATCCCGAGCCAGCCCATGTCGAGGCCGGCGCCGGCGTCGGTGCGGAAGGTGTACAGCGGCGGCAGCGTCCACGCGCCGTAGCGCACGCCGCCTTCGGTGGAGCCGGTCACCCAGCCGCGCCCCGCGTCGGTGAACACCACCCACGACATCGTCTTGCTCAGGCGGTACGACTCGGTCTCATCCTCCGCGCGCTGCCGCGGGAACAGCCGCAGCGTGAAGTCGCCGCGGTATTCCACCTGCGCGAGCATCATGCGCGAGCATTGCGCGGGATTCCCGGCCGGTGCGCTGCTGTCCGCGCACGTGAACACATTGGGCGTGATCGGCTGGCGGAAATTGTAGCCCGGCAGCGATCCGGGTCCGCCCATCGAGAAGCGCCGCTCCAGCGGAAGTTCGCCGCCCCCGATCCCCGTGCCGAACACCAGCCGCAGATTGAGATGCCCCTGCGGCGACACGCGGTTGTACCGGCGGATGTCGATCCAGCCGCGCCCGTAGGTGAGCGCCTCCGGCGTCGCGGTGTTCACGCGCGCGATGTCGCTCGCCGGTCCCTCGGTGAGCGAATTCGTCCAGCCGACTTCGACATCCGCGTTCACGAGCCAGCCGAGGTACGGATCGGCGTCGCTGTTCCGCGTGTCGTACTCGACGCCGCCGTCCACGCGCCGCAGCAGCCCAGCGTCGAGCTCCGGATTGGCGCGCCACGGATTCGACGTGTGGAACAGCGAGATCGGGTCCTGCGCCGTGCGCAACGCCCACCACGCCTGCGTGAACTTGAGGGTGTACGTCAGCGGTCCGCGCAGCAGCGACGCCCACGCGCTGCCGCCCTGCGCGTTGTAGTAGTCGCGCATGTCGTCGCGCACGCCGAAGCTGTACAGCGAGATCTCGGCGTTCGACACCTGCCAATCTTCCGCCGGCGCCACCAGGTCGAATCCGCGCGCGCCGTACGCGAAGCCGTGCGCTTTCCCCTGCTTCACCTCGGCACTGATGTCGTAGCCGAGGTTCGCGCTCGTCCATGCGAAGCTGTTCACCGACCGGTAGATCGCGAGACCGGTGAAGGTGAACTGTCCGAACGAAGGGTTCCGGCGGAGGTCGATCCCGAGCATCACCGGGAGGCCTTCCACGCGATCGTACGTGCCCGCTCTTAGCGCGAAACGCGTGCGCGCGGAATCGTACCGCGTTTCCCAGCGGCGGAACCAGCCCTCCTCGGCGCTGGTCGTATCGAGCATCGCGACCATCGCGTCGCCCTGCATGCGGTACGCCAGCATCTGGGGATACGCGGTCACTGTGCCGCCCACGAAGGCGCTGTCGGCGCGGCTCACCGTGCCGCCGGCCACGAACACGCCGCTGTCCACGCGCGCCGTCGCGCGCAGCTCCACGCTACCGTTGATCACGACCACCGCGCCGTGCACCGTGCCCGCGACGACGAGCGAACCGTCGCGCACCGCGACGTTCCCGTCCACCGTGCGGCCGGCGTCAATGCTCGTATTCCCCAGCGCGCGCACGGCCGCCGGCATGTTGTACCGGTACGCCGCCTCACCCGTGACCGCGGCCGCCGCCGCGCGCGTCGTGTCGCGCGCGCTGTCGCCCGCCTGCGCATGAAGTGCATGCGGCGCGAGCGCCAGCATGGCGCGCCGAGCGCCGTACGCACGACGCCACGACTCACGCTTCATGGACTTCCCCATTCAATCCCAAGCCGCCTCATCCGGCTGATAAAGATTCGGCCGGTCGGTCTTCAGCCGCCGCGCTGCGTCGGCCACGTTCCCCTGCGCCACGCTCAGCGCGCGCGTGATGAGCGTGCGCTCGTAGTCATCGAGCGCGTCGTTCAGCGGCCGGTCGAGCGAGGGCTCGGGCAGCGGCGGCGCGCCGGCGCCGCCCTTGGCATCGCGCACGCCCGGCAGCACGGCCGCCACGTCGGCGGCCGTCACTTCGTTCCCCTGCTGCAAAATGGCGAGGCGCTCCACGGTGTTCGCGAGTTCGCGCACGTTCCCCGGCCAGCGGTGCCGCGTGAGCATCGCGAGCGATTCCTCGCTCCACGCGGGCGCGAGCCGCCCCGCGCGCGCGCGATAGAGCGCCGAGAAATGCAGCACGAGCGGCGGGATGTCATCGGGGCGCTCGCGCAGCGGCGGCAGCGTCATCGGGATCACGTTCAGCCGGTGGTACAGATCCTCGCGGAACTTCCCGTCGGCCACGCCGCGCGCGAGGTCCATGTTCGTCGCGGCGATGATGCGCACGTCCACCTTGATCGGACTTGCCGCCGCCCACGCGCTCGATCTCGCTCGCCTCGATCGCGCGCAGCAGCTTCGCCTGCGCTTCCGCGCCCAGGTCGCCCACTTCGTCCAGCAGCAGCGTGCCCGTGTTCGCCAGCTCGAATCGCCCAATGCGGCGCTCGGTCGCGCCGGTGAACGCGCCCTTCTCGTGGCCGAACATCTCGCTCTCCACGAGATCGCGCGGGATCGCCGCGCAGTTCACGCGCACGAACGGCCGGTCGCGGCGCGCGCTCCCGCGGTGGATCGCGCTCGCGACGAGTTCCTTGCCGGTGCCGCTCTCGCCCATGAGCAGCACGCGCGCATCCGTCGGCGCGACGCGCGCGATCATCTCGCGCACTCGCTGCATCGCGGCGCTCGCGCCCACCATCTCGCCGGTGAGCGCGTAGTCCTCGCGCAGCGTCTTCACCTCGCGCCGCGCGGACCGCAGCTCGAGCGCCGAACGCAGCGCGAGCAGCACGCTCTCGGGCGTGAGCGGCTTCTCGAGGAACTGGAACGCGCCGAGCTTCGTGGCGCGCACCGCATCGCTCAAGTCCCGCGCGTCCGCTCATCATCACGCACCGGCAGCTCCGGATAGCGCTCGCGCAGCGCGCTGAGCGTCGCCATGCCGTCCATGCTGCCGGGCATCATGAGGTCCACGAGCACCGCGTCGGGCTCGCGCTCCAGCGCCGCCGCCACGCCCGCCGCGCCGTCGGGCGCCTCGCGCACGGTGAACCCCTCGGTGCCGAGCAGCGCACCGACCATCCGACGAATGTTGGCTTCGTCGTCGATGATCAGGATCTCAGCCATTCAATTTCTTCTCCGCGCCCTGGCGCTCGGACAGGAGCTTGGTCGTGAACCGCTGGCCCTCCGAGATGCGCTCCACTTCCACGGCGATCGAATCGATCGCCTGCTCCATGCGCTCGAGGCGCGCGAGCGCTTCGGGCGGCATCGGCGGCAGCTCCGCTTTCTTGCTCGCGCGCTTGATGTACGCCATCGTGAGCGGCAGACCGATGAACAGCGCCAGCGTGAAGATCATGCCCGCGATCGGGATCACGATGTCTTCGTTCATGCGCTGCGCTCCCCTTCAGTTTGTGGTCCACCGGCACGCCACTCACCGGCAGAATGAATCGGATCTCCGTGCCCGCCTCCTTGTCGCTCGTCGCGCTCACCGCACCGCCATGCGCGAGCACGGTCTGCCGCGCGATCGCGAGCCCCAGCCCCGTGCCGCCCGCGGTCGTCGTGTGGTACGGCTCCCAGATCGCGGCGAGCCGCGCCGGCGGGATCCCCTTGCCGGTGTCCACCACGCGCAACTCCACCGCCGGCCGCCCGTCGAGCACGCTGCGCGCCACGTGGATCGCGCACCGAGCCGCCGCCGCGGCACGCCTCCACCGCGTTCAGCAGCACGTTGCTCAGCGCGCGCGACAGCGCCTCGTAGTGCCCGGTGATGTGCGGGACGTTCTCGTCCGCCTGCACGGTCACCGGCACGGTGCCGCCGCTCAGACTCCGCGCCGCTTCGTTCGCGAGTTCGGCCACGTCGATCGCCGCCGCCGGACCCTCCGGCAGCCGTCCGAACTGCGCGAAGCTCCGCGCCATCGCGTCGATCCGCTTGGTCTCGGTCTCCAGCACGTCCACGATCTCCGCCAATTTCGGGTCGGCGTCGCGCCTGAGCCGCGCGATCGCGAGCCCGATCGGCGTCAGCGGATTCTTCAGCTCGTGCGCCACCCGCCGCGCCGTCTCGCGGAACGCTTCCAAACGCTCGGCCTCGATCTCCCGCGCGCGCGCCGCGACTGATCTGGTCGGCCATCTCCCGCATGCGCCGTCGCATCACCTCGAATTCCGGCGCGCCGCGCTGCGGTTTCCCCGCGGGCAGCGGCTCGCCGCGCGCCACCAGCTCCGTCCATTCCACGAGTTCGCTGAGCGGCCGGCTCAATTGCCGGCTCAAGTGCCCCGCCGCGCGCCACGCCAGCAGCGACAGGATGAGCGAGCCCGCGATCGCGAGGATCACGATCGCCCCCGCCACGCGCGTCGTGAGATACTCGTACCGGCGCGCCTCGATGAGCGAAGTCCCCAGCACGCGCTCGTGGTCGTCCAGCGCCGTGCGCTGCGCCGCCGTGAGCGGCGCGCCCTTCATCGCGTCGAGCACCCGGCGCCCGCTCGCCTCCACCAGCTCCCACGGCCGCTTCCCGCTGAGCACGGGCAGCACCGAACTCACGCCCGCCGCCCCGCCCAGCAGCAGCACGCTCGTCGGCACCATCGCGAACAGCGCGAGATAGATCAGCACTCGCGTTCGGAACCGGGGCTGCGTCAATGGCGCTCCATCCAAGGCGTTTCTTTCTGCGACAGCGCCAATCTATAGGTCTGTTGCCCGTCGCGCGAAGTGGTCGAGCGCCTGCCGATGGCGCGCTTTCTAACGTCTAGGTCTAGCGTCTAAGTCTGCAGTGTAAGTCTGCCCTTTTGCCCGAACGCCTCTGACCTGGTTACATTGAAGGCACCGATGCGCACCACGATACACAGCTTGATGCCGTTCCGCTCGACCCTCGAAAGCGACGGCGCGCAGTACGCGGGACATTCTCCCGCGCTCGCGCCCACCGCTGCGGGTCGGCCGGCATCACGCAGCAACGTGGGAGCGCCTGCGGCCAGACAATCGCCCGCCGCGGACACCGACAACGGTCGTGCCCGCACCCGCTGCTTCGAGCCCGTCTCGCTCCCATGGAGCGCTCAGGGGAAGCGGCGGTTCACCGGGCGCCCTGCCGCGCCTTTTCACACCGTCTCACCACCAGGTAAATGACACCACGATCCAAGCGGCCACTGGGCGCCGCCGCGCACCGTCCGGCGGCCATCCGCCAGTCGGTCGCCCCGATGCACCGCGGACCCCAGGCCAACATCCTCTCCGCACCGCTCCAGCAGCCCCCCTCGGCGTTCCACAGCGACTCCAGCGCCGCCCTCCTCATCGACTTCGACAACGTCACGATGGGGATCCGCTCCGACTTGGGACACGAACTCCGCAACCTCCTCTCCAGCGACATCATCAAGGGGAAGGTCGCGGTGCAGCGCGCCTACGCCGACTGGCGCCGCTATCCGCAGTACATCGTGCCGCTCGCCGAGAGCTCGATCGACATGATCATGGCTCCCGCGTACGGCAGCTCGAAGAAGAACGCCACCGACATCCGCCTCGCGGTCGACGCGATCGAGCTCGTGTTCACGCGCCCCGAGATCGGCACGTTCATCCTGCTCTCCGGCGACTCCGATTTCGCGAGCCTCGTCACGAAGCTCAAGGAGTACAGCAAGTACGTGATCGGCGTGGGCATTCGCGAGAGCTCGAGCGATCTGCTCGTGATGAACTGCAACGAGTACTACAGCTACAACGCGCTCGCCGGCCTCGTGAAGTCGGGCGATGAGGAGACCACGAAGCGCGATCCGTGGGAGCTCGTGCTCGAAGCGGTGCAGCGCATGAAGCGCAACGGCGACGTCATGCGCTCCGACCGCCTCAAGCAGGTCATGCAGGAGATCGACAACAGCTTCGACGAGGGCAACCTCGGCATGGCCAAGTTCTCCCGCTTCTGTCAGGAAGCGGCCGCCAAGGGCCTGCTCAAGATCTCGCGGCTCGAGAACGGCCAGATGGAGATCGACGTGCCCGACGGCACGCCGTCGCTGCCGCAGTCGCCCTCGGTGCTCCCGAGCGCGGAGCGCCGCGTGGCCACCGCCGCCGGCACGCCCGAGAATCGCCGCCGCGGCCGCCGCGGCGGACGTGGCCGCGGACGCGACCGCGAAGAGAACGGCGCGCCGCGCCCGGATATGTCCGAGACCGCCCCGGAGCTCGTCCCCGACGCCGCGCCGGAGTTCGATCTCGAACCGCGTGAGGTCGCGATCGAAGCCCGAGTCCCGAGTCCCGAGTCCCGCGCCGTCGATGCTGAAATGACTGGCATGCGCCTCAGCCGCGACGAGGCGTTCACGCTCATCCGCCGCGCCGTCGAGTCGCTCTCGAGCGGTCCCGACGACTCCGTGTCCGCCAGCCGCGTGCGCGCGAAAGCGCGCGAGCTCCTCGGCCGCGACAGCGAGACGCTGAGTGAGCGCCACTTCCACCGCATCCTGCGCGACATGCACGACGCGGAGCAGATCGATCTTCGGAAGCGCGGCGATGATTACGAAGTGTCGCCGTCGCCCGACGCGCCGCCGATCGCCGAGCAGTTGGCGGCGTCGGAGGCCGTTGCGGTCGCCGCGGCCAATGCGAGCCAGGCCGGACGCAGCGCGTCCAACGCGGCCTCGTTGCGCCGCGGGATCCGCGGGCGCGGTCGCGGCCGCGGCGGTGCCGGGCGAACTCCCGCCCGAACTGCGCAACCTCGGCGTGATCGAGGACGGCACGCCGGGCTCGTCGCGGACGATGCCTCAGCCGTCGATGACGCCGACGAGGCGGACGATGATGCCGCCGGCGCCTGCCGCCGTCGCCGGCGAGAAAGCCGCCCGTGAAACGCCGTCGCGGCATTCGCGGCGGCCGCGCGCGGAAGAAGAAGGAACCCGGCGCCGAATAGCGCGGTGGGCGCTCCGCTCCCCGCCGCCTTCTACGATCGCGACACCGAGCTCGTCGCCCGCGACCTGCTCGGCAAAGTCCTCCGGTGCGTCACGCCGGAGGGCGTCGCGAGCGGGCGCATCGTCGAGACCGAGGCCTACATCGGCGAGCACGACGCCGCGTGCCACGCCGCCGCCGGCCGCACGGCGCGTACCGAGGTGCTGTACGGGAAGCCCGGCCGCGCGTACGTGTATTTCATCTACGGCATGCACTGGTGCGTGAACGCCGTGACGCGCGCGCAGGGGCTGCCCAGCGCGGTTCTCATTCGCGCGATCGAACCGATCGACGGCCTCGCGCTCATGCGCTCGCGCCGCCGCGGCGCGCGCGCGACGCGCGATCTCACCAACGGACCGGGCAAACTCTGCGCCGCGCTCGGCATCACCGGCGCGCTGAACGGCGTCTCGCTCCGCGATTCCGCGCTCACGATCCGCGCGGGCGCGCCCGTGCGCGATCGCGACGTCGCGATCACGCCGCGCATCGGCATCGTCAAGGCGGCGGACTGGCCATTGCGCTTCATCGTCCGTGACAGTGAATTCGTATCGAAGGCCGTTCGCCGTCCCGCCACGCGCCACCACCGGAGAGTGACCGTCCCATGAGATACATCCCCCTGCTCGCACTCACCGCCGCGCTCGCCGCGCGCGCGCTCGCCCAGACCCCGGCCGCCCCGATGAATCCAACGTCCGTCGCGCCCAGCGGCGTCTCCGAACGCGCGATGAAGATCTGGCGCAATGCGATCGTGATCGACACGCACAACGATTTCCCGTCGAAGATGGCGGACGAGCACGTCAAGTTCGAAGACCGGCATCCGGCGGGCCCGGTCATGACCGACATCCCGCGCCTCTTCGATGGCGGCGTCACCGCCGTGTTCGCCTCCGATTTCGTGGACGCCAAGTACGCGCTCACCAACCCGAACTCGTCCTACGCGCGCGCCGTCGAGCTCGCCGACACCGTGCACGCACTCGTGGCGCGCAATCCGAACACGCTGCTCTTCGCCACCACGGCCGCCGACGTCGAGCGCGCCAAGAAGGAAGGCAAGATCGCGATCTTCATCGGCGTCGAAGGCGGCCACGCGATCGAGAACTCGCTCGCCAAGCTCGACGATCTCTACGCGCGCGGCGTGCGCTACATGACGCTCACCTGGAACAACGGGAACGAGTGGGCCGGCGCGGCGGCGGGCGTCAACAATACCAGCACCGGCGGCCTCACCCCGTTCGGCGTGCAGGTCGTGCACGAGATGAACCGCCTCGGCATGTTCGTCGACGTTTCGCACGTCTCCGAGCAGACCTTCTACGACGCCATCAAGGCGTCGAGCGTGCCGGTCATCGCGTCGCATTCGAGTTCGCGCGCGCTCTCCGATCACCGGCGCAATCTCAAGGATGATCAGCTCCGCGCCATCGCGAAGAACGGCGGCGTCGTGAACGTGAATTTCTACCCGGCGTTCATCGACACGCGGTACCGCGAGGCCACCGGTGCCGCGTCCGACGCGGTCGCCAAATGGCGCGATTCCGCGCTCAAGGCGCCCGGCGCCGACAGCGCCGCCGTGCGCGCCGAGGCCGCCAAGCGCACCGACGCCGCCGTCGCGGCCGTGCCGCTCCCCGCGCTCTCCGTGCTGCTCGACCACTTCGATCACATCGCGAGAGTTGCGGGCGTCGATCACGTGGGCATCGGCAGCGATTTCGATGGCATCGACGTCGCGCCGCAGCAGATGGAGGATGTCTCGATGCTGCCCCGCATCGCCCAGGGCCTGCTCGACCGCGGCTACTCCGAGGCGGACATCCAGAAGATGATCGGCGGGAACATGATGCGGGTGATGAAACAAGTCCTCAAGGCGCATTGAACCTGTAGGGGCGCGTGTAGGCCCTAGTACCGCTGTGAACCGCGCGTATGGCAACTGAGCGTATGGTACGACATGGCGTGAGTAGGACCGGCGACCCACTCACGCCATGCGGTACCATACGCTCAGTTGCTAAACGCGCAGTTCCAGCGGTACTAAGGCCCACACCCGCTGTTCCAGCGGTACCACTCGCCACTCGCGCCAATAAAAAAGCGGCGGCGCGATCCGGTTCGCGCCGCCACTTTGTGCATCGTGCCCCCGCGGACTTAGTGCCCGCTGTCCTGCGACGGGCCGAAGTTCATCCGCACGCCGCCTTCCAGCAGATACGCCGCGCGGCCGTTCAGGATGAAGTTGCTCGGCGTGGGCATGTAGATCAGGTTGCCGAAGATCGCGACGCGCTTGAGCTGCGCGTGCAAGCCCACGAGCAGGTTGAACTGGATCCCGTCCTTCTGCTCGTTCAGGTTGTGCTGCACCTGTTGCGCGACGTTCGGATTCAGGATCGAGTCCGTGATGATCGCCGAATGCGACAGGTTCATGATGAACCCGCCGCCCGCGTAGAGGTGCAGGCCGCCCCACGCGATGGGGAGGGCGACCACGTCCGCCATGACCTGCGTCATGTCGTGGATCTGCACATTGTAGGGCGTGCCGTTGTTGTCCGTCACAGCCGCGTTCGCGGTGAAGAACGCCTGGCCGATCGAGAGGTACAGGCCGCCGCGCGTCTTCGTGATGAACCACTCGGCGTTCACCACCGGAGCCGTCTGATTCGAGACGGTGGCAGTCGAGAACGACATCGCGCCGGCGTTCAATCCCCAGAACCACGAATCGTTGAACAGGCGCCCTCCCTGAGCGGAGCTGGCCGACGGCGCCAGTGCAACAAGGGCGAGACCGGATGCGAGCCACCGGACCATGCGCATGGTGAAGCTCCTCGTACGTGTGGTGTTGAAGATCAGAAAGAAGTGCTGTCGCCCGTCTGTCGCCGCTCTCGAGTGCGAGCGGGCGGAGCAGGGCACCGAACGCCGGATAACGAGGTCGATCATGAAACGGGACGAGGCGAAGTCCCAATGCGTCACGGACTTGCCCGCTCTCACGAACAGACCCCCAACCCTGCCGCTTGACCACCGCCCCCACCGCCTCCACTTTGCCAACGTGATCCATCGTCTGAGCGTCCCCTGACGCCGCTCGCCGCGTCGCCCGCGCTGGACCAGTTCCATAGCGCGGTCTACGGCACCGTATTCGGCCGCCGCATGGATGTCGTGCACCGCCTGAACGCCGGCGACCGCCTGATCCTCGTGCCCGACGCGCCCGGCACCGACAATCCGGCCGTCTGGGTACACGCGCGAGGAGGCGATGTCGTTGGCCACCTCCCCTTCGCGATCTGTGGCTGGCTCGTACCGTGGATGCTCGGCGGCGGGCGGTGCAGCGCCCAGGTCGAGAAGGTCGGGTCGGACGAGACCCCGAGTTGGCGCCGCCTGATCATCCGCGTCCACTTCCTGGGACGTCCGGCGAGCAACTGAGGTTACTTCAGCAGGCCGCTCTTGATCCCCACGCGCTTGAACGCCGCCACCGCCTGGTCGAGGTCGTCGCGCGTGTGCGCGGCCGACAGCTGGCAGCGGATCCGCGCGTGACCCTGCGGCACCACCGGGAATCCGAAGCCCGTCACGAACACGCCTTCGTCGAGCATCATCTCGCTCATCTTGATCGCGAGTGCCGTCTCGCCGACGATGATGGGGACGATCGGCGTCTCGCCCGCGAGCGGCTTGAATCCCGCCTCGGTGATCGCCGCGCGGAAATAGCGGGCGTTCTCGTGCAGCCGCGCGACGCGCTCCGGGTCGCGCTCGATCAACCGCACCGCCTCGAGCGAGCTCGCCGCCACGGTGGGCGGGAGCGCATTGGAGAAGAGCTGCGGGCGCGAGCGCTGCGTCAGGTAATCGCGTGAGCGCGGCCGAGCCCGCGGCGAATCCGCCGGCCGCGCCGCCGAGCGCCTTCCCGAGCGTGGAGGTGATGACGTCGACCTCGCCCAGCACGCCGCAGTGCTCCGCCGTGCCGCGCCCTTTCGCGCCGAGCACGCCGGTGGCGTGCGAGTCGTCCACGACGACGATCGCATCGTGCTCGCGCGCGATCTGCAGGATCGCGGGCAGCTTCGCGATGTCGCCTTCCATCGAGAAGATCCCGTCGGTCCAGATGATCCGCCGCCGCGCGCTCTTCGCGCTCACGAGCTTCGCGCGCAGATCATCCATGTCGGCGTGCTGGTACACGGCCGTCGTGCACTTCGTGATCGCCTTCGCGAGGCGCACCGAGTCGATGATCGACGCGTGGTTGAGCGCGTCGGAGACCACGAAGTCGCCCTCCTCGACGACCGTCGCCGTGAAGCCCTCGTTCGCGTTCCACGCCGACACGTAGCTCAGCGCGCTCTCGGTGCCGACGAACCGCGCGAGCGCGGCCTCGAGCTCGCGGTGGACGGTGAACGTGCCGCAGATGAAGCGCACGCTGCCCGTGCCCGCGCCGAACTTGTCGAGCGCCGTCTGCCCCGCCTGGATCACGCTCGGCTCGTCGCACAGGCCGAGATAGTTGTTCGACGAGAGGATGAGCACCTCGCCGTGGCCTTCCATCTGCACGCGCGCCGACTGCGGCGAAGCCAGGAAGTTCAGCCGCTTGTAGACGCCGTCGCTGCTTGAACTGCTCGAGCGCGCCGCCGAGCTCGCGCGTGAAGATTCGCGTTCACGGGGTCCTCATGCGATCTCGAAGATGACCTTGCCCGCCTCGCCCGACTTGATCGCGGCGATGGCGTCGTCGAACTGCTCCAGCGGGAACCGGTGCGTGATCACCGGCGCCGGATCGAACTGCCCCGAGCGCAGGAAGCGCGTCATCTGGTGCCACGTCTCGTACATCCGCCGCCCGACCACGCCGTACACCGTCACGCCCTTGAACATGATCTCGGTCGCGAAATCGAACTCCATCGGCTTCGCCGGAATGCCGAGCATCTGCACGCGGCCCGCCGCGCGCACGAGCTTGAACGCCTGATGGATCGCGGCCGGCACGCCCGACATCTCGAGCACCACATCCACGCCGAGCCCGCCGGTCGCGCGCTTCACCGCCGCCTCGGCCTCCTTCGGGATGCACCACATCGTGCGCGCCCATCTTCTTCGCGAGCGCGAGGCGCGTGTCGTTCACGTCGCTCGCGATCACGCGCGACGCGCCGGCCGCCACGCAGATCCCCACGGCGAAGATGCCGATCGGGCCGCATCCCGTGATCAGCACCGTCGCGCCCGGGATCTCCGCGGTGAGCGCGGTATGGAACGCGTTGCCCATCGGATCGTGGATGCCGCCGATGTCGTACGAGATGTCGTCGTCGAGGTGCCAGATGTTCGTCGCCGGCATCGCGATGAAGTCGGCGAAGCAGCCGTCGCGGTCCACGCCGATGATGTGCGTGTTCGGGCAGACGTGCGCGTTGCCGGTGCGGCAGAGCATGCACGTGCCGTCGACGATGTGGCCTTCGGCGGTCACGCGGTCGCCTTCTTTCACATCGGGCACGAGCGGGCCGACGCGCACGACGTCGCCGGCGAACTCGTGGCCGACGGTGAATGGCGGCTTGCAGCGCCCGCTCGCCCAGTCGTCCCACTCGTAGATGTGCACATCCGTGCCGCACACGCCGGCGCGGCGCACGCGGATGAGCACTTCATCATCGCGGATCGTGGGCTCCGGCACCTGCTTCATCACGAATCCCGGTCCCGCCCGCTCTTTCACCAGTGCACGCATGCGCGAAAAATGCGGTGCCGCTGAATGCTCGCCGCCACCGGCGCCATCGAATCCGCGTTCTCGAGCCGTATTCATGCAGCCGGCAGGCGACAGCCGACAGCCGACAGCTCGCACGGCGTCTGCGTCGAACCTTGCCGACCATGGGCGTACGGAACATACTCATCCCTACTATTTACCCTCTCCCAGGTACAACGCATGGATCCCACCTCTCGCCGCGAATTCCTGATCAAGTCCGGCGCCGCCGCGGCCGCGCTCGGCATCGCTTCCCTCGCCGACAACGCCGCCGCGCAGACCCTCGTCCGCCCCGGCGCACTCGTGTCCGTGGGCGATGCGTCGGTGAAGGAACTCGCGCTCCTCGGCGTGGACGCCGCCAAGAAGGCCGGCGCGCAGTACGCCGACGTGCGCATCTCCCAGAACCGCAGCCAGCGCATCTTCACGCGCGAACATCGCGTGCAGTCGCTCGATGACTCCGAGACCTTCGGCGTCGGCGTGCGCGTGCTCTCCAACGGCGCGTGGGGATTCGCCGCCGGCCGCGAACTCACGAAGGACCAGGTGCTCAAGCTCGTGAAGCGCGCGATGGCGCAGGCGCAGGCCAACCAGAGCGCCCTCGTGCGCCCGGTGGTGCTCGCGCCCGTCAAGCCGACGCCCAACGGCACGTGGAACACGCCCATCGAGATCGATCCGTTCAGCGTCGCCATCGAGGACAAGGTCGCGCTGCTGCTCGCCGCGAACGACGCCGCGCTCAAGGTCGACGGCGCGCGCTTCGTCACCTCGGGCATGTTCTTCCTGCGCGAGGAGAAGACCCTCGCCACGAGCGACGGCACGTTCGTCGTGCAGACGATCTACCGCACGCAGCCGACGATGACGGTCACGGCCGTCGCGAAGGATTTCTCCGACTTCCAGACGCGCCAGAGCACCGACGTGCAGCCGATGGGGCTGGGCTACGAGCACGTGCGCGACGCCAAGCTCGTCGAGAACGCGCCGCGCTGGGCCGACGAAGCCGTGCAGAAACTCTCGGCGAAGCCGGTCGAAGTCGGGCAAGTACGATCTCGTGCTCCACCCCACGCACCTCTGGCTCACGATCCACGAATCGATCGCGCACCCCACCGAGCTCGACCGCGCGATGGGATTCGAAGCCAACTATGCGGGCACGAGTTTCGTCTCGCCACCGGACAAGATGCTCGGCCAGTTCCGCTACGGCCCCGAGATCATGAACATCCAGGGCGACCGCGAACCAGGTGGGCTCGCTCGGCGCCATCGGCTGGGATGATGAGGGCGTCGCGCCCGACACCTTCCTCGTGATCAAGAAGGGGATCGTGAACGACTATCAGACCACGCGCGAGCAGGCGCTCTGGCTCGATTGGTGGTACAAGAAGCAAGGGATTGAAACCCGCTCGCACGGCTGCTCGTACTCGCAATCATGGGCCGACGTGCAGTTCCAGCGCATGCCGAACATCTCGCTCCTGCCGGGCGAGAAGGAACAGTCGTGGGAGGATCTGATCGCCGCGACGGACAACGGGATCGCGATCATCGGCGAGGGGTCGTTCTCGATCGACCAGCAGCGCTACAACGCGCAGTTCGGCGGCCAGCTGTTCTACGAGATCAAGGGCGGCAAGATCGTCGGCATGCTCAAGGACGTGGCCTATCAAATGCGGACGCCGGAGTTCTGGAATTCCATGGACATGATCGGCGGCAAGAGCAGCTACATGCTCGGCGGCGCGTTCAACGACGGGAAGGGACAGCCGTCGCAGTCGAACGCGGTGAGCCATGGATGCGTGCCCTCGCGCTTCAAACAGATCAACGTGATCAATACCGGGAGGAAGGCGAACTCATGACGCCGCGCTCCCTGTTCGATCCAGAGAACACCCCGCTCTCGCGCGACGACGCCCAGGCGCTCGCGAAGCGGACCATCGGTTTCTCCAAGGCGGAAGAGTGCCGAGTGACGATCCGGAACGGTTCGCAGGGGAATACGCGCTTCGCCGTGAACCAGGTGAGCACCGCCGGCGATTCCAGCGACACTGTGATCTCCGTGCACAGCGTGTTCGGCAAACGCGCGGCGAGCGCGAGCACGAACAAGCTCGACGACACGTCGCTGCAGAACGTGGTCGCGCTCTCCGAGCGGCTCGCGCATCTCGGCGCCCGAGGATCCGGAGATCATGCCGGAGCTCGGACCGCAGCAGTACATCCCGGTGGATGGGTGGAGCGCTTCCACCGCCAACCTCGACGCGGCGGGCCGCGCGGCCGCGGTGCGCAGCGTCGCGACGCCGGCGCTCAACGCGGGACTCGTCGCCACCGGATTCTGCGAAGCCGACGCCGACGTGCTCGCCATCGCGAACAACAAAGGGCTGTTCGCGTTCGGCCGGCAAACCGGCGCGGCGTTCACCACCACCGTGCGCACGCCGGACGGGCGCGGCAGCGGCTGGGCCGGCGCGTCGCACTCGGATTGGTCGCGCATCGATCCGCGCGCGCTCGGCGAGCGTGCGATCGAGAAAGCGAAGAATTCGCTCGACGCGGTGGCCATCGAGCCTGGCAAGTACACCGTCGTGCTCGAACCGACCGCCGTCGGCAACCTCGTCCAGCTGCTCGGCTTCGCGCTCAACGGCCGCGCCGCCGACGAAGGCCGCAGTTTCTTCACGAAGCCCGGCGGCGGCAACAAGATCGGCATGAAGGTCATGGACGAGCGCGTGTCGATCTGGTCCGATCCCGCGGACCCCGAAGCGCGCGCGTACCCGTTCGCGCCCGATGGGCTTCCGATCGTGCGCACCCCGTGGATCACCAACGGTGTCTGCACGAACCTCTCGTACGACCGCTATTGGGCGCAGAAGCAGGGCAAGGAACCGACGCCGTTCAGCCGCTCGATGCACATGGCGGGCGGCACCGGCACGGTGGAGGATCTCGTCGCGTCCACGCAACGCGGCATCCTCGTCACCCGCTTCTGGTACATCCGTCCCGTGGACCAGCGCACGGTGCTCTTCACCGGCCTGACCCGCGACGGCACCTTCCTCATCGAGAATGGAAAGGTCACGCGTCCGATCAAGAACCTGCGCTTCAACGAATCGCCCGTCTTCATGCTCAACAATCTCGAAGCGATGGGCGAGTCGGTGCGTGTGAGCGCGAGTGAGGACAGCAGTCCCGGTTCCGCCATCGTCATGCCGCCGATCAAGGCGCACGACTTCACGTTCACCAGCCTGAGTGATGCCATTCTGATGACTGACCGTCGACAGTTCCTCAAACACAGCGCGCAGGTAGCGGCCGCGATCGCCGCGGCCAACGCCTGGAAGGTGACCGGTGGCGCGGGCGAGTTGCTCGCCGCGTCGACCGCGCCCGCCGCGCCGCCGCTCCCCAATGCGACCATCAAGGCCCTGATGATGGACGCGCTCAACGCCGCGAAATCCGCCGGCGCGAGCTACGCCGATGTCCGCATCGGGCGCCAGCAGCAGAACTTCGTCTTCACGCGCGATGCACCAGATCAACAACGTCGTGGACACCGACTCGGTCGGCTGCGGCGTGCGCGCGCTCGTCGACGGCGCGTGGGGCTTCTCCGCCACGCGCAATCTCACCAGCGCCGCGGTCGCGGCCGCCGCGAAGGAGGCCGTCGCCATCGGCAAGGCGAACAGAATGGCGCTCGACCGTTCCGCCATCCTCGCGCCGGCGCCGGTGGTGCCGAGCGCGGTGTGGAAGAGCGCGTACAAGACCGATCCGTGGGATGTGTCGGTCGAGGAGAAAGCCGACCTGCTCCTGCGCGCCAACGCGATCGCGCTCAAGACGCCGAAGCGTGAAATACGTCTTCAGCGGCCTCTTCTTCGTGAAGCAGCAGCGCGACTACGCCAACAGCGATGGCTCGGTCACCTCGCAGACGACCGATCCGCAGCTGGCCGCTCATGCAGATCACCGCGGTCGCGCCGGATTTCTCGGACTTCCAGAACCGCGGCAACGTCGTGCCGCCGATGGGACGCGGCTGGGAATACGTGCTCGGCGCGGATCTCCCCGGCAACGCGGCCAAGTGGGCCGACGAAGCGGCGCAGAAGCTCAAGGCCAAGCCGGTGGAGCCGGGCAAGTACGATCTCGTGCTGCACCCGTCGCACCTCTGGCTCACGATCCACGAGTCGATCGGCCATCCCACCGAGCTCGATCGCGCGCTCGGCTACGAGGCCAACTACGCCGGCACGAGCTTCGTGTCGCCGCCGGAGAAAGTGCTCGGCAAGCTCAAGTACGGCCCCGAGTTCATGAACATCCAGGGCGACCGCTCGCAGGAAGGCGGCCTCTCCACGATCGGCTTCGACGACGAAGGCGTGAAGCCCAACGACTTCCTCATCATCAAGAACGGCATCTTCAACGACTACCAGACCACGCGCGAGCAGGCGGAGTGGATCAGCTGGTGGTACAAGCAGAACAACATGGAGACGCGCTCGCACGGCTGCTCCTACGCGCAGGGCTGGGACAACGTCCAGTTCCAGCGCATGCCGAACGTCTCGCTGCTTCCGGGCGAGAAGGACCTCAAGTGGGAGGATCTCATCGCCGCGACCGACAACGGCATCGCCATCATCGGCGACGGCTCGTTCTCGATCGACCAGCAGCGCTACAACGGCGCAGTTCGGCGGCCAGACCGCCTAGGAGATCAAGGGCGGCAAGATCGTGCGGCATGCTCAAGGACGTCGCGTACCAGATGCGCACGCCCGATTTCTGGAACAGCATGGACATGATCGGCGGCAAGGCGAGCTACGAACTCGGCGGTTCCTTCTTCGACGGCAAGGGTCAGCCGGGCCAGGTGAACGCCGTGAGCCACGGCGCCGTGCCGTCGCGCTTCAAGCAGATCAACGTCATCAACACCGGGAGGAAAGTATGAGCGCCCGCACTCGACCCCTCAGTCTGATCGAGCGCGACGCCCCCGCGGAATCGGCGGTGCTCTCGTCGGACGAATCGCAGCGCATCGTCGAGCGCTGCAGCAAGCTGTCCAAGGCGGACAGCATCGAGGTCCAGATCGGCTCCAACATCACCGGCAACACGCGCTTCGCCGCGAACCAGATGTCCACGTCGGGCAGCGTCGCCGACGTGCAGCTGGTCGTGCAGAGCAATTACGGCACGAAGCACGCGGTGGTGGTCACCAACGAGCTCACCGACGACGCGATCGCGGCGGCGGTGAAAGAGTCCGAAGCGCCTCGCCAAGCTCGCGCCGGATGATCCGGAAGCGATGCCGCCGCTGGGCATGCAGAAGTATCTGCCGGTGAACGCGTGGTTCGAGTCCACCGCCAAGCTCACGCCCACCGACCGCGCCAAGGTCGCACTGCACGCGCTCAGCAAGGCGCGCGGCGCGGGCGATCTGATGGCGTCGGGCTTCCTGCTCACGGGCGCGCAGTCGTCCGCGCTCGGCAACAGCAAGGGGATGTTCGCGTACTACCGCTCCACGAGCGCGAACTACCAACTCACCGTGCGCACGAGCGACGGCTCCGGTTCCGGCTGGGCCGCGCAGGACACCCAGGATTGGGAGCACTTCGATTTCAAGAGCGTCACCGAGCGCGCCACGCAGAAGGCGATGCTGTCGCGCAATCCGGTGGCGATCGAGCCGGGCCGTTACACGGTGATCTTCGAGGCGCAGGCCGCGGGCGATCTGGTCCAGCTCATCGGGAACCAGGCCGACGCGCGCTCCGCCGACGAAGGCCGCAGCCCGTTCTCCAAGCAGGGCAAGGAGGGCGGCAACAAGGTGGGCGAGAAGATCATGGATGAACGCGTCACGATCTTCGCCGATCCGCAGGATCCGCAGCTGCGGTCCCAGCCGTTCGATGGCGACGGCCTGCCGCTCGGCCGCCAGGTGTTCATCGACAAGGGCGTGCTCAACGAGCTGTACTACTCGCGCTACTGGGCGCAGAAGATGAAGAAGCCCGCCACCGGCAACCCGCAGAGCATCGAAGATGGCGGGCTCGACGACGGGCACCACGGTGGATGATCTGATCAAGTCCACGCCGCGCGGCGTGCTCGTCACGCGGCTCTGGTATCTCCGTCAGGTGGATCCGCGCACCATTCTCTACACGGGCCTTACCCGCGACGGCACGTTCCTGATCGAGGACGGCAAGATCAGCAAGTCGATCCGGAACTTCCGCTTCAACGACTCACCGCTGTTCATGCTCAACAACCTCGAGATGCTCGGCACCGCCGAGCGGATCGGCGGCACGGAGCAGGGCGGCGACATCGTGATGCCGGCGATCAAGGTGAAGGATTTCAACTTCACGTCGCTCAGCGAGGCGGTCTAGTCGTCACTGAAAAAGGGAAAGGGAAAAGGGAAAAGGGAAAAGGGACAGGGAAAAGGGGAATTCCGAAGTTCGGGCCCTTTTCCCTGTTCCCTTTTCCCTTTCCCTTTTTTCAGAGGAATGAAAAAGCCGGACGAGCGGCTGCTCGTCCGGCTTCTTCTATCTATGTGAATCAGTTCCGCCTCAAGCCACGCGCTTCTTCGTCGTCGGCGCCGGGAGTTCCGGGACCGCGCTCCATTCGTAAGCCCAGAACAGCGGCGGAGTCTCGTCGCGATCTCCATTGGAGATGACGATGCCGAGGGGCTCAGGGGTCTGATGCATCTCTTTGCGTGCGGCCATAGGGACTCTCCTCGAAGGAAAAGCCCCCGGAACGGTCGAGGGCTCGCCAGTGAGTAAAGCATCCCTCATGCCAGAAGACCGCAGATTCGTAAGTTGTTATTATTAAACGAGTTGTCGACAGCCGACAGTCAACAGCCCGCCTGTGTCGTTTCCAAACGACACGCCCCGCCAGCGACCGTTCGTGTCCTTACGCCACCAACTTCCGCGCGAGGAACGTCTCGCCGCTCGTCCCGCCGCGCTCGATGCTCACGTTCCACCCGCGATATACGGAGCGCAATTCCTCGATCGGCACGAGCCGCACGCCATGCGCGCTCGTCTCCACCAGATGCACTCCGCCGGCGGTCGTCGCGCTCTGCAGCAGCGCGATCGCGCGCCGCCGCTGGTCGTCGGTCAGTCCGGAGAACGCCGCCGCCGCGCACACCACCGCATTGAGCGGCATGTCGGGCGACCAGCTCGCGAGGTCCGCCACCAGCCCGCGGATCTTGCCCGTCAGCCCCACCTCCGCCGCCGCCGCGTACACACGTTCCATCGCCTCTTCCTCGCGATCGAGCGTGGTCACGTCGCAACCATTCGCGGCAAGATAGAGCGTCGGGCCATCGGCGCTCGCGCCGGCGACCAGGATGTGACGATCGTGCGACCGCTGCACTTCGCGCACGAGCGCGCTGTCGGCGCGCATGCCCCATCGCTCGGGACGCTGGAACTCGGCGAGCGCTTTCACACGGCGCTTTCGCCACGCGTCATAGCTGGGAAGCCGAAGACGCGCCTTCACGATGCGATCCACTTCGGCGCAGAGGAGCAGTTCGGTGAGTGCCAGCTGCGCCGCTTCTTCCAGCGACTTCACCGCCTCGTCGCCGATCGCGAGGATCACGCGACGTGGCACCGACTCCTTGTAATTCTCGATCTCACGCTCAACGTAGACTTCGTATTCGTGCTTGAGCGACTGTTGGCGATTGGCCATTAGCACCGCGTGAGGTGTGGGCCGACAAGTCAAGCTATATCAGTCCCTTAGCCGCGCAAGACTTTGCGCCTCTATGCCGGCTCGACGTGTACTAGCACATCGCTGGCGCCAAACTGCTGCGATACTCGCCGTTCCACCTCATCGGCGACCGCGTGTGCGTCCGCCACGCTCATCGCCGCTCGCACGCCGATCGTGATCTCGGCGCTCATCAATCCCGACGCCAATCGTCGCGAACGCGCCGCGCGCACATCGACCACGCCGCTCACCTCGAGCGCCGCGCGCCGCAGCTCCCGCGCATCCACGCCGCGCTCATCCACGAGCACCGGCACGGTGCCGCGCACGATCGAATACCCGTTCCACGCGATCACGAGCGCCACGAGGATCGCGAGCGCGGGGTCTACGGCGCCCCAGCCGAGCCGGGTGAGGAGCAGCGACGACAGCGCCGCGGCGGTCACGAAGATGTCGCTGCTGGTATGCGCCGCGTCGGCGAGCAGGAACGGGCTCGCCAGCTCCTCGCCGCGCCGGCGCTCGAACCGCACCACGAATACGTTCACGACCATCGTGCTGCCGACTAGCACCAGCGACGCGAGCGACGGCGTGCTCGGCTGGTCGCCCGAGATGAGATGGCGCACGCCTTCGCGCAGCAGCTCGAAGCAGGAGATCGAGAGGAATCCGACGATCGCCAGCGCGCCGAGCGTCTCGAACTTCGCGTGCCCGTACGGGTGTTCGTCGTCCGGACCGCGGGCCGCGAGACCGACCAGCGCGATCCCCACCACGTTGTTCAACAGATCGAGCGATGACTCGAGCGCCGCGCCGAGCACCGAGAGCGCGTTCGTGCGCACGCCGACCACGATCTTCACGGCGACGACGATGGCGTTGAGCGCGAGGATGAGGAGCAGCGTGGTGCGCACGCCGCGCGTGCGCCCGGCGTCGTCAGGGCGCGGCGGCGGGGACTGCGCGGGCGCGGACACGCGCGAAGTGTGCCCTGCGGCGACGTGCCGGTCAACCGCGGTTGACCTTTCCGCGCGCGACGCCGACCGTTCACGAATGCCCGAGCTCCCCGAGATCGAAGCGGCCGCCGCACAGCTGCGCGCCGCGCTGGAAGGCGCGACGATCGCCGGCATAACGGTGTCGCACCCGGCATTCGCGCGGCGCCTGCCGGCCGCGACCGCCCGTGCGCTCGCGGGCCGCGTCGTGCTCGGCGTGGCGCGCCGCGGGAAGCATCAGATCATCAGCTTCAATGGCGGCGGCGTGCTGGTCGTGCACTTTCGCTTGAACGGCGAGTGGGAAGTGGGCCGCATCGGCGACGAAGTGCCGCGCTTCTCGCGCGTCGTCATCGCGCTCGCGAACGGCGATCGCGTGTCGCTCGTGGATTCGCGCGCGCTCTCGACGTTCCAATTCGCGCGCGATGCCGGCGTCGCTCCTGCCGCGCATGGGCCCCGAGGCCACCGACGCGGCATTCACCGCCGGACGCGCTCGGCGCCGCGCTCGCCCGGAAGAAAGGTCCGATCAAGCCCGCGCTGCTCGACCAGCGCGTCGTCGCGGGGCTCGGGAACATCTACGTGGCCGAGGCGCTCTGGCTCGCGAAGATCGATCCACGGGTGCGCGCCGCCAAACTCGGCGCGCCGCGTCGCGCGCGACTCGTGAAAGCGATCCAGGATGTGCTGCGCCGCGCGCCGAGCGGCCGCTACTGGATGAGCGACCGCACGACGAACTGGCGCGTGTACGACCGTGAGGGAGAGAAGTGCCGGCGCTGTGGCGCCAAGATCCGCCGCATCACGCAGGCAGGCCGCTCGACGTTCTTCTGCCCTGGGTGCCAGCTTCGCTGACACATCATCCTGAATCATGTTCATCCCGTCAAATGCAGCTAACGAACTACTTTGACAGGATTAACATGATTTTCGAGATGTGACTGCTCTTCAGTCAATCCATCGCTTCGACAATGGCGCCCTTGAGATATCCTGTCTCGGGAATACTGAGCACCTCGGGATGGTCGAGCGGCTGTCCGCGGATCTCGCGCAGCGCGATACGCCGCCCACTGTCCGCCGCGGCGCTTTCGATCATCTGCAGGAATGCGGCTTTCGACAAGTGGAAGCTGCAGCTCGCGGTGAACATCAGCCCGCCGCGCTCGAGCAGGCGCATGCCGCGCAGGTTGATCTCCTTGTAGCCGCGGATCGCGGCCGGCAGCGCGCTCCGCGATTTCGCGAACGCCGGCGGGTCGAGCACGATCGTGTCGTAGCGCGCGCGCGACTTCTCCTGCGCGCGCAGGAACTCGAACGCATCCTGCTCCACGAAGTCGATGTTCGTGAGCGCGTTCCGCTCCGCGTTGGCGCGCGCGCGGGCGAGCGCCGCGCTGCTCGTGTCCAGCGCCGTCACGCGTTCGGCGCGCTTCGCGAGGTGCAGCGCGAACGACCCGTGGTACGCGAAGCAGTCGAGCGCGCGCCCGCGCGCGAGCGCGCCGATCAGCACGCGATTCTCGCGCTGATCGAGGAACGCTCCTGTCTTCTGTCCTTCCCACGGCGCCGCGAGATATCGCACGCCGTGCTCGTTCACCTCGACCTCGCGCGGCACGTCGCCGGCCAGCACGCACGGTCTCACGCGCCAGCCCTTCCTTGTCGCGCACATGCGCGTCGTTGCGCGCGAGGATGCCCGCCGGCCGCACGACCTCGGTGAGCGCGCTCACGATCTCCGCGCGATATCGCTCGAGGCCCGCGCTCAGCAGCTGCACCACGAGCCACTGGTCGTAACGGTCCACCACGAGCGACGGGCAGCCGTCGGCCTCGCCGTGCACTACGCGGTACGCGTTCGTCTCGCCGCGCAGTGGCGTGCGCCGCGCCGCCGCCCGCGCGATCCGTTCGTGCCACCAACCGGCGTCGATCGCCGTGCCAGGCGACGCATCGAGACGGCGGAGCACGATCTCCGACCGCGGACTCCACAACGCCCAGCCCAGCACGGACGCGCCCTTCTCGCGCACGCGCACCGCGCCCGGCGGTTCCTTCGGCTCGGTCACGAGATCGCTCCGGAAGATCCATGGATGTCCCGCAGCCCAGCGGCGCGCGCCACGCGCCGACACCACGGCGTCGGTCATCCGGGCCCCTCCATCGCCGCGCGCAACGATCGCGCCGCGGCCTCCGGATCGCGCGCGCCCATCACCGCGCGGATCACCGCGACGCCGGCGGCGCCGGCGATCATCGCGCCCGCCGCGTTCCGCGCGTCGATCCCGCCGATCGCGACGGCCGGCACCCGGCACGCGCGCGCAAGACGCGCGAACGCCACGGGGCCGATCGCGCGCCCCGCATCGGCCTTGGAACTCGTGTCGTACAGCGGTCCGATCCCCACGTAGTCCGCGCCTTGCGCGAGGATCACCTCGGCGTCGCTCCCCACCGACGCGCCGACGATGAATCCCGGCGGCACCAGCCGCCGCACCGCGGCCGCCGGAAGATCGTCGGGTCCCACATGCACGCCGGCCGCGCTCGCTACGAGCGCGACGTCGAGCCGGTCGTTCACGACGAGCGGCACCCCCGCGGGCAGCGCCACCGCTAAGGCGCGCGCCACTTCCACCAGTGACCGCGCGTCCGCATCTTTGAGCCGCAACTGGATCATCGTCGCGCCGCCGCGCACCGCGGCCAGCGCGCGCGCGATGAGGCCGGAAGCGCCGTCGCGCACATCGTCGGTGATCGCCACCAGTCTCAGCGTGCCCGCGTCCATCACTCCGCCCCGCCATGATCGAGCGACACGTTCGCGCCATCCGCGGCGCCACCACAGTGAATGAGGACACGGCGGGCGCGATCAGCGCCGCGACGCAGACGCTCCTGCGCGAGATCGCTACGCGCAACGCCATCCAGCCCACCGACGTGATCAGCGCGCTGTTCACCGTGACGTCGGACCTGCGCAGTGAATTCCCCGCGCGCGCCGCGCGAGAACTCGGATGGCTCGACGTTCCGCTGCTCTGCACGGTGGAGATCCCCGTGCCCGGCGCGCTCCCGCGCTGCATCCGCGTGCTGCTGCACATCGAGACGCACCGCCCGCGCAGTGCGATCGAGCACGTGTACCTCGACGGCGCGCGCGTCCTCCGCCCCGATCTCCTGCGCGATTAGCGCCGCCACCGCGCTCACGATTTCGGCTTCGCGCCGCGCGCGCGCCGCGCCATGCGCACCGCCTCCGCGTGCTGCCGCGAGTTCGACCGGAACTCGTGATGTCCGTCCGGCATCGCCACGAAATAGAGATATGGCACTCTCGCCGGGTACAGCGCCGCTTCGAGGCTCGCGCGCCCCGGCGATGCGATCGGTCCCGGCGGCAATCCAGGATACTTGTACGTGTTGTACGGTGAGTCCACGAGCAGGTCGCGGTAGAGCAGCCGGTCGCGGTGCAGCCCCAGCGCGTACTGCACGGTGGGGTCCGCCTGCAGCAGCATGTGCTTCTTCAACCGGTTGAGGTACACCGCCGCGATCACCGGCCGCTCCTCCGGCAGTACCGCTTCCTTCTCCACGATCGACGCGAGCGTCACGATCTGGTTCCGGCTCATGCCCAGTTCGGTGAGCCGGTCATCCCAGGCCGGCTGCCACACGCTCTCGAATCGCTTGGTCATCTCGCGCACGGCGGTCCGCGGCGCGGTGCCGTAGCCGAAGATGTACGTGTCGGGAAAGAGGTAGCCTTCGAGCGTGCTCGCCGGCACGTCGAGTTCGTTCCGCAGCGCGGTGTCGCGCACCGCCGCGTCCACGGAATCCTCCGGCGCGCCGAGCGCCTGCGCGAGCGCCGGCACGATCGCGCTGAGGCCCCAGCCCTCGGGAATGGTCAGCCGGTTCTCGATCCCCTCGCCTTCGCGCAGCGCGCGCACCAGCGCGGGCCAGCTGATGTCGGTGTGGATCGCGTAGTTCCCAGCCTTGATGTCCTTCGCGCCGCCGCTCAGCCGGGCGTACCAGCTGAACAGCGCCGCCGACTCCACCACGCCGGCCGCCGAGAGCGAGTCGGCGGTGGAACGCAGGCTCGCGCCCGCCGGGATCGTCACGTGCGCGATCGGCCCGCTGGGCGGGGCGTTCGTGCACGCCGCCAGCGCGAGCACGCACGCGGCGATCGCGCGGCGCGCGCTACTCGGCGAGACGCAGCGCATGCTGGAGCAGGATCGTGGCGGCGAGCGCGTCCACATCGCCTTTGCGCCCGCGCGTCGAGCCGCCCATCTCGCGCACCGTGCGCAGCGCAGCGGCCGTGGTGTAGCGCTCATCCACGAGCGACACCGGAAGCCCGGTGCGCTTCTCAAGCTCGGCCGCGATCGCGCGCACTTCGGTCGCACGCGGCGTATCGTCGCCGCGCTCGTCCAGCGGCAGCCCGATCACGAAGGCGCTCGCTTCATGCTCGCTGGCGCGCCGCACGAGCTCGGTGATCGGCGCGCGCTTGCCCGCGCGGCGCGCGATGTGGCCCAGCGGCGACGCGATGAGGCGCATCGGATCGCTCAGCGCGAGTCCCACGCGCTTGTCGCCGTAGTCGATCGCGAGGATGCGGCCAGGATCGGGCACGGTTAGGCCTCGTGCATCGTGTCGAAGAATTCCTTGTTCGTCTTGTGACGCGCCATGCGCTTGAGCAGGAACTCGATCGCTTCGGCCTCGGGGCGGTCGCCGAGGAAATTGCGCAGCAGGAACATGCGATTGAGTCTCCTTCTGGTCGAGCAGGAGCTCTTCCTTGCGCGTGCCGGACTTGGTCGATGTCGATCGCGGGATAAATGCGCCGCTCGGCGATGCTCGCGGTCGAGCACGAGCTCCATGTTGCCCGTGCCCTTGAACTCCTCGAAGATCACTTCGTCCATGCGCGAGCCGGTCTCGACGAGCGCGGTGGCGACGATCGTGAGCGAGCCGCCGCCGTCGATGCTGCGCGCGCTGCCGAAGAACGCCTTGGGCTTCTGCATCGCCTGCGAGTCCACGCCGCCCGAGAGGATCTTCCCGCCGTGCGGCATCACCGTGTTGTGCGCGCGCGCGAGGCGCGTGATCGAGTCGAGCAGGATCACGACGTCGCGGCCGTTCTCCACCAGGCGCTTCGCCTTCTCGATCACCATGTCGGCGACCTGCACGTGCCGGCTCGCCGGCTCGTCGAAGGTGCGAACTCACCACTTCGGCCTGCGGCACCGACGCCTTGAAGTCCGTCACTTCCTCGGGCCGCTCGTCGATGAGCAGCACGATGAGCGCGACCTCGGGATGATTCTCGACGATCGCCGTCGCCATGCTTCTGCAGCAGGATCGTCTTGCCCGCGCGCGGCGGCGCGACGATCAGTCCGCGCTGTCCCTTCCCGATCGGCGCGATCAGGTCCATCACGCGCATCGAGAGATCGCCGTTCCCGGATTCGAGGCGGAGCCGCCGGTCGGGGTAGCGCGGCCGCATCGTGTCGAAGGTGGGGCGCCCCTTCATCGTGTTCGGGGTCGGAGCCGTTCACCGTCTCCACCTTCAGCAGCGCGAGATATCGCTCGCCCGGCTTGGGCGGCCGCACCTGGCCGCGATCGTGTCGCCGGTGCGCAGATTGAAGCGCTTGATCTGCGACGGGCTACACGTAGATGTCGTCGGGTCCCGCGAGATAGCTCCAGTCGGGGCTGCGCAGGAAGCCGTACCCTTCGGACATGATCTCGAGCGTTCCCTCGGCGCGCAGCATCGCGTCCGTCTTGAGCAGCGCGTGCTCGATACGGAGGATCAGGTCTTGCTTCCGAAGGCCTGAGACGCCGGCGATATTCAGCCCGGAGGCCATCGTCTGCAGATCGGGCACGGATTTGCGGCGGAGTTCGGCGATGTCCACGGCGGGGGGCGGGGCGGGGAGCGGAAGCGTCGCGGTGCGGGGTACGAGCACGCGGGATGTGCGCGCGGCGCGGAACGGCGGGGGAGCGAGCGGCGGGGGAGTGGCGGAGGGTGGCGCACGGCCAAGCTACGTCGGAGCCAATGGAGGGTCAATAGTGGAAGACACGCCGGTCGAGGAGATCGAGTTCATCTACGCGAGCGAGCCGCCGCGGGAACGGTGGTGGCTGCATGCGCTGTTGCTCGCGATCACCGTCGCGTCAATGACCGTGGCCGGCGTGGCGATCGCGGGGCACGGATTCGAATGGCGCACGTTTTCGTTCGCGTCGCTTCGTACGGGACTTTCGTTCTCGCTGCCGGTGGCGGCGATCCTGCTCGCGCACGAGTCCGGTCACTATTTCGCCGCGCGCCGCTATCGCGTGAACGCGAGCCCGCCGTACTTCATTCCATTCTGGGCCGACTGGAATCTGCTCGGCACGCTCGGCGCGTTCATCCGGATCCGCTCGCCGATCTTCGACCGGCGCACGCTGTTCGACGTGGGGATCGCGGGTCCGCTCGCGGGGATGGCCGTCGCGCTGCCCGTGCTCGTGGCGGGTGTCGCGCTGAGTACGCCGGCGATGATCGCGGGCCGGCCAATGGCCGACCAGATCATCCTCTGGGGCGGTTCGCCGCTGTACTTCGGCAATTCGATCCTGATGTCCCTCGCGCGCGAACTTGCCGGCGTGCGCGGCACGCTGCTGCTGAATCCCGTGGCCGTCGCGGGATGGGTGGGATTGCTGGTGACGTCGCTGAATCTTTTGCCGCTCGCGCAGTTCGATGGCGGCCACATCCTGTACGCGATGAGCGGCCGAGCGCAGCGGCTCACGGCGATCTATGTGTGGCTGTCGCTGCTGGGACTCGGCGTACTGTGGCCGGGCTGGTGGCTGTGGGCCGTGGTGGCGCTGGTGGTGGGGCGGGGGCGGCTCTCGCATCCCGACGTGCTCGCGCCGTCGATCCCGATCGACCGGAATCGGATGATGCTCGGCTGGTTCGCGATCCTCATTTTCATTCTGACGTTCGCGCCAATGCCGATCGCGGGGTGAGTCGGGCATCGTGCCGAGGGCATTGTACATTCGGAACAGCAATGCCGAGGCACGAGGAACGAGGAACGATGCACGAAGCCCCGCCCGTTGTTCCGGGCGGGGCTTCAAGTTTGAATCGCGGAGTGCGCGAGGAGGGATTCGAACCCTCGACCTTCGGCTCCGGAGGCCGACGCTCTATCCAGCTGAGCTACCCGCGCTCAACGCTTACCCGGAGCGGTCCACTGCTCCGTTCACATATGGTCGGGGCGAGTGGATTTGAACCACCGACCTCCTGGTCCCGAACCAGGCGCGCTAACCGGACTGCGCCACGCCCCGCCTGTGCCACCTCTCCATTCGAACAGTGGCGAATGGTGCGCCCGGAGAGACTCGAACTCCCAACCTTCTGATCCGTAGTCAGAATGCTCTATCCAATTGAGCTACGGGCGCCCGTCTTGATCACTTCGATTGTGCAAACTGGACCGGCGGCTGCGTCCGTGAAGACGCGGCCGCCGTGGACGTGCAACCTAGTCTCGCGTGGAGCGAGAATCAAGCAACATTCACCGCGCAGTCCATGGGCGGTACAAGACTCGAACTTGTGACCTCCACGATGTCAACGTGGCGCTCTAACCAACTGAGCTAACCGCCCGGCGTTTCCTAACGTCGCAACCGCCTCTCCAACGTCCAACGTCACCAACGCAGCTATCAGTCAGAAAACCCGGTAAACAAAACCGGTGTCTAACGCGTAGTGATTGATGAAAGCGGGAAACGGGACTCGAACCCGCGACCCCAACCTTGGCAAGGTTGTGCTCTACCAACTGAGCTATTCCCGCAATGTCGAGCGCCAGCGGTGCAGTGATCCAGTGGAGGCGAGGGGAATCGAACCCCTGACCTCTTGAATGCCATTCAAGCGCTCTCCCAACTGAGCTACGCCCCCTGGAGACCCCCCCGGCTCCCGCCGGGAACCCATAAGGCTAGATACGGGTATATGCTCTGTCAAGGAATTATCACAGTTCGCTCTGGCGGAAATCGAAAAAAAGTGTATTTTAGCTCGGCCTCCCGACCGGCCAGTCAGTTCACGGTCCCGAGTGCTACAGATCCCGCCGATCGTGACGGTCCGCCGCCACTATCTCCATCAGATGCACCACCGCAAGTTGAGGTTCCCACAATGACCGAAGTCAAGCGCCGCCGCCGTCGCACGACCCCCACGGGGATCGCGCCGAACGAGCCCGATCGCGACATCCTCGATCAGTACCTCTACGAAGTCTCCACGTACCCGCTCCTCAAGGGCACGGCGGAGTTCGACCTCGCCCGCAAGATCCGCGCAGGCGACCAGGAAGCGCTCCAGGAACTCGTCAAGCGCAACCTCCGCTTCGTGATCTCGGTCGCCAAGAAGTACCAGAACCGCGGACTCCCCCTCATCGATCTCATCGGTGAAGGGAACGTCGGCCTGCTCACGGCCGCGCGGAAGTTCGACCCCGACCAGGGCGTCAAGTTCATCTCCTACGCGGTGTGGTGGATCCGCCAGGCGATCCTCTCGGCGCTCGCGCGCCAGGGCCGCACGGTCCGCGTTCCGCTCAACCGCACGGCCGACCTCTCGCGCATCATCAAGGCCTCCGAGATCCTGCGCCAGAAGCTGCGCCGTGAGCCGAGTCCGGAAGAGCTGTCGCAGCTCACCGGCCTCAGCGTGGATGTCGTGCAGTCGCTCGCCGCGCTGAACACCGGCGACGTGCGCCTGGACGCGCCGATGGATCCCGACGGCGATCGCTCGCTCATCGAGCGCTTCGTCGCCGACGAAGTCCCGGATCCGGAAGAGGAAGCGATGAACCGCTTCGTCACCGACGAGATCGAAGCCGCGCTCGGCACGCTGCCGGCGCGCGACGCGAAGGTCCTGCGTCTCTACTTCGGACTCGACGGCGGCCGCGAGCACACGCTCGAAGAGATCGGCGCGATGCTCGGCGTCACGCGCGAGCGCGTCCGCCAGCTCCGCGACCGCGCGCTCAAGCGTCTGCGCGAAGGCGATGTGGGCAAGGCGCTGGGTTCGTTCGCGGCGTAGCTCACGAGGCGGTCGAAGCAAGAAGCGGCGCGAGACAGAATTCGTCTCGCGCCGCTTTTCTCATGCTGCAGTCGCCGGCCACAGCCGACAGCCGACAGCCCGCCGTAGTCCTGCGCCGTCCGCCGTCAGTTATTCGTGCTGTCCGACGAGGTGGACGTTGGCGCCGGTTTCTTGGGCTTCTTCGTCATGTGCCCGTGCATCGTCCAGATCAGGATCGTGCCGCACGCCGACTGATTTCCCTGGTACTGGATCGGCGTCGTCGTCGCGCTATTGTAGACCTCGATCGCTTCCACTTCGATCGGCGGGAAGAGCTCGTCCGGGTCGTCCTGGTCGGTCATCGGTACGGCGCGCCGTCCACGTACCACTGCGCCGAGACGCACGACTGGTTGAGGCGGTTCGACACCACGATGTATTGGCCGTTCGAGAACATCACCTTCATGCCCGGGACGCGCCGGAAGATGTCGGTGATCGCGCCCGAGTTCGCATCCTGGATCTGCGACTTCGTGAAGTACGTGCCCAGGCCGAGCTTCTTGCGCTCGTCGAACCCGGGAATGTCGGTCGTCTCGTTCGCGGTCACGGTCACCGGATCGAGCACCTGCGCGCGCGCGTCGAGCACCGCGTTCAGATGCGCCTCGCGCACCGTCGACAGGTTCACCACGTAGCTCTTCATCTGGTATGACAGCAGCCGCACTTCCACTTTCTGCGTGCCGGCCGGCAGCCCAGTCATTCGGAACGCCCCTTTGTAGTCGGCTTTCGCGCTGAGCGACGTGCCCACGAGGAGCACCTGCGCACCTTCGAGCGGCGCGCCGTCGGGACCCATGACGGTCCCGGTCAGTACGGACTTCCCGAGCGGCGCCGGCGGACCCGCCGGGGCCACACCCTGACCGGTAGCCGCACCGGCCGCCGCCCCTGCCGCCGCCCCGGCCGCCGGCTTCGTTGCCGTCGCGGTCGTGGCCGCCGATTGCGGCCGGTCACCCACGAGGAATTCCTGGATCACCACGCCATACGGCTCGAGCGTGAGATCGATGAAGCCGCTCGACTTGGGCCGCTTGCGCGCCTGCGCCCGCAGCGCGACGTGCGCCGGTACGCCGCACAGACGGTACAGTCCGCTCGAGTCGGCGAAGACGCTCGCGGCCTGCGGGAGCCGCGAGATGCTGGTGTTGCCGATCGCCATCGTGCTCCACTGCACCACCACGAGCGCGCCCGCCAGCGGCTTGTCCGCGTCCGCATCGCGCACGTCGCCCATGATCAGCGTGTGATCGCCGGACGTGTCGGCCGGACAGAACATCCGCACGATCGTGCGCGCCGACGGCATCCAGAGATCGACAGTGGTCGAAACGCCGGGCTCCAGCACCACCGTACGCGGCGGCGCGGCGATGCCCATGGTGTCGATCGCGGCGTGGAAGAACGAGAACCGCCGAGTTCCGGCGCCGATGCTGTCGAGCGGAATCGTGTAGTGGCCCTTCGCGTCCGTGGTCGCGGTGATCGGAAGGCCATCGATCACGACGGTCGCGCCCGCGAGTGGCCGCCCCGCCAGACTGTCGTATACGATGCCGCTCACCGCGGGCGGTCCCGCGGCCGGCGCCGTGGCCGCCGCACCGGGGCGCACCTGCGCGGCCAGCGCGCCGGCGGCGCACACGATCAACATGAGAAGCAGGAGCAGTCGGCGCATTCGCGAAATCTCACCGGAGGGGCGCTCGATTGTCGAGGGGCGCGGCCCCGCGCGCCTCACGTTCCCTACGTGCTACCCCCGAACAATGCTGGAGTGCGGTTTGCCGCGCGCGTCCCCGCGAGCCAGATTGGTGACGTGATCGAATCCATTGGACGAGCGGTGCGGCAACGAGTGACCTCGCTGGGCCAGGTCGGCGAGTTCATGGCCGAGACCGGCCGCGGGGTGCCTGAGTTCAAGACGTGGACGGTGAACGCCATGCAGCAGGCGCGCCGCCTCGGCGTGGATTCCATGCCGCTGGGGCTGCTCATCGCCGCCTTCACCGGTATCGTGCTCGCGCTGCTCGCCAACTATGCGCTCACCGGCGCCGTGCCGCTCTATTTCGTCGGCACGCTCCTCGAGAAGACGATCACGCTCGAGCTGACGCCGGTGCTCACGGGACTCGCGCTCGCCGGCCGCGTGGGTGCGAACATCGCCGCCGAGATCGGCACGATGCGCGTCACCGAGCAGGTCGATGCGCTCGAGACGCTCGCCTACGATCCCTATGCGTATCTCGTCGTGCCGCGCGTGATCGCGGGCACGCTGATGTTCCCGATCGTGGTGGGCTGCGCGATGGTCGTCGCGATGATCGCGGGCTACATTGCCGCGCTCGGCATCGTGGGCCTCACCACCGCGGAGTTCGAACAGGGAGTGCGGCTGTTCTATGGCAACTTCGACATCGCGTACGGGCTTGTGAAGTCGGCGAGCTTCGGCTTCGCGGTGTCGTTCATCGGATGCATGGCAGGTTTCCGTGCGGAAGGCGGCGCGGAGGGCGTGGGGCGCGCGGCGACCAATGCCGTGGTCTACTCCGCGGTGATGATCCTGGTGCTCGACGCCTTCTGGGCGATGACTTGGCTGCAGGCGAGGTCCCATTGATCCGACTCGACAACGTCTACAAGGCCTTCGGCGAGAAGAAGGTGCTGCAAGGATTCTCGCTCGACGTGAACGAGGGCGAGACCGTGGCGCTCATCGGATTCTCGGGCGGCGGGAAGTCGGTGACGATCAAGCACATCGTCGGGCTGCTCGATCCCGATTCGGGCACGGTCACGGTGGACGGCGAGGATGTGCCCAACCTCCCGCGGAAGGATCTGTACGCGCTGCGCTCGCACATCGGGTACGTGTTCCAGTTCGCGGCGCTCTTCGACTCGCTCACGATCGGCGACAACGTCGCAATGGGGCTGCGCAAGCAAGGCACGCTCGGACGAAGCCGGACATCCAGAAACGCGTGGCCGAGGCGCTCGCGCTGGTGGACCTTCCCGACACGCAGGAGCGGTTCCCCGCCGAACTCTCGGGCGGCATGCGCAAGCGCGTGGGCATCGCGCGCGGCATCGCGCTCCGTCCCAAGTACATCCTGTACGACGAGCCCACCACGGGGCTGGATCCCGTGACGAGCGCGGTGATCGACGAACTCATGATCCGCATGCAGAAGCAGCTCGGCGTCACCGGCGTGGTGATCACGCACGACATGCGGAGCGCCTATCGCGTCGCGTCGCGGATCGCGATGCTGTACGAGGGCAAAGTCCAGCAGGTGGGCACCGTGAAGGAGATCCAGGAGACGAAGGACCCGATCGTACGCCAATTCATCGAAGGCCGCGCGAGCATCGATCAAGAGAATTCCGCACGGACCGGAGTGCCCGGAGGAGCGCGATGAGACGCCAGAATGATTTCGTAGTCGGACTCGTGGTCATCGCCGCCGTGATGGCGGTGACCGGCATGGCACTCTGGCTCAGCCGCGCGCAGTTCGGCGCGCGGTCGGCGCCCGTCGTGGCGCGGCTGCGCGAGGTGGGCGGCGCACAGGTGGGATCGCCGGTCGTGATCCGCGGCGTCGCCGCGGGCCGCATCACCGGCATCAATCTCGATGAGAAGACCGGCTGGGTGCTCGTGAAGATCACGCTCGACAAGGGCATCACCCTGCCGCTGAATCCGGTGCTGCTGCTGAGCGAGGCGAGCATGTTCGGCCAGTGGCAAGCGACGCTCGAGGAGCGCAACGCGGCGCCGCCGAACACCGACGTGCAGGCGCAGCTGGACGATCCGGCGGCGAGGCTCAACGGCTCGATCCCGGGCGCCGTGCTGCCCGGCATCGGCGAGCTCTCGGTGGTGGCCGGCCGCATCGCCGGCGACGTCGAGGCCGTGGCGCACCGATTCGGCACCGCGTTCAGCGACAGTGCCGCGCGCGAGCTGCGTGCGACGATCAAGAACATCAACAACCTGTCGACAACGCTGAACGGCGCCGCGGTCGAGGGCTCGAAGAACCTCGACAAGATCACGGCGCAGCTGGACAAGACGATCAAGACGATCGGCTCAGCGGCCGATGCGATCGATCGCACCGCGAACCGGATCGATTCATCGACCGCGAACGGGCAGGTGAAGGAGCTGGTCACCAACGTACGACTCGCTTCGGAGGATCTGCGCGAGATGGCGTCGCGGCTGAAGAAATCGGCTGGCGAGATCGACACCACGGCGGCGAGCTTCGCATCCACAATGATCCACACCGACTCGGTCATGGTGAAGATCAACCGTGGGCAGGGGAGCCTCGGCCTGCATGATCAACGACCCACGCACTCTACCGCGACGCGGACTCGCTGCTGGTCGCTCTCGCGCAACCTCGCCACCGACGTGAAGGCGCACCCGTCGCGCTATGTGAATGTGAAGATCTTCTGATGAAGGCGCCGGCGACTCGCGAGGAGACATCGGCGGGCGGCGTCGTGTTCCGGATGATCGCGGGTTCGCCGCAGTATCTGCTCATCCGCGACAGCTATAAGAACTGGGGCTTCCCGAAGGGGCACCTCAAGCAGGGCGAAGCGCCGGCGGACGCGGCGGCTCGCGAGACGCGCGAGGAGACAGGGCTCACCCGACTCAAACTGCAGGGCGAACTCGGCACGATCGAGTGGTGGTTCCGGTTCCGTGGGCGGCGGATCCACAAATACTGTCATTTCTTCCTCTTCGAGGGCGCGGAAGGCGACACGACGCCACAGCGGGCGGAGGGGATCACGGAGTGCGAGTTCGTTTAGAGCGAGGAAGCGATGAAGCGGCTGTCGTATGCCAATGCGCGGGACGTGCTGAAGCGGGCGGTTGAGCTGGTCGAGGGCATCGTGCATCGTGCATCGCCCATCGATGGAGCAAGGCCGGAATAGGGATTCCGACGCACAATGCACGATGAACGCCGGTCCTTGCACGAGCGGGATCCTTGTGACAAATTTCACAAGCTGGAACACGACCTCCATCCGAACTCCGAGTTATGGCCTCCGACTCCGCGCTCCGCCCCGGCGAAATCAAGGACATCCTCCTCCGCGAGATCGAAGCGGCCGACCTCCAGGAACTCGATGTCGAACAGGTCGGGACGCTCCTCGAAGTGAAGGACGGCATCGCCCGCATCTACGGTCTCACCAAGGCGATGTCCGGCGAGATGCTCGAGATCAAATCGTCCGAGACCGGCGAAACGGTCACCGCCCTCGCGCTCAATCT
This sequence comes from uncultured Gemmatimonadaceae bacterium, assembly GCA_963732065.1. Lineage (GTDB taxonomy): Bacteria > Gemmatimonadota > Gemmatimonadetes > Gemmatimonadales > Gemmatimonadaceae > DATKOH01. The sequence goes on from CAVSYH010000018.1 coordinate 319,478, forward strand.
CGAAGAGGACAACATCGGCGCCGTCGTCCTCGGCGATTATCTCAAGCTCCGCGAAGGCGACGAGGTCCGCCGCACCAGGCGCGTGCTCGAAGTGCCGGTCGGTCCGGAGCTCGTCGGCCGCGTCGTCGACGCCCTCGGCAATCCGCTCGACGGCAAGGGCCCGATCAACGCGAAGATGACGCGCAAGGTCGAGTCGCAGGCGCCCGGCATCATCGTGCGCCAGCCCGTGAAGGAGCCGCTCCAGACCGGCATCAAGGCGATCGACTCGATGATCCCGATCGGCCGCGGCCAGCGCGAGCTCATCATCGGCGACCGCGCGCATCGGCAAGACGGCGATCGCGATCGACACGATCATCAACCAGAAGGGCACCGGCGTCATCTGCGTGTACGTCGCGATCGGCCAGAAGGAGTCCACGGTCGCGGCCACGGTGGACAAGCTGCGCGAGATGGGCGCGATGGACTACACGATCGTCGTCCTCGCCTCCGCGTCCGATCCGGCGCCGATGCAGTACATCGCGCCCTACACGGGCTGCGCGATGGCCGAGTACTTCATGTACCACGAGGGCAAGGCCGCGCTCTGCGTGTACGACGACCTCTCCAAGCAGGCCGCCGCGTACCGCGCGATCTCGCTCGTGCTGCGCCGCCCGCCGGGCCGCGAGGCGTATCCGGGCGACGTCTTCTATCTGCACTCGCGCCTGCTCGAGCGCGCCGCGAAGATCAGCGAGGATCCGAAGGTCGTGGACAACAAGACGATCTTCAAACCGGGCGGCTCGCTCACCGCGCTGCCGATCATCGAGACGCAGGCCGGCGACGTGTCGGCCTACATCCCGACGAACGTCATCTCGATCACCGACGGCCAGATCTTCCTCGAGTCCGACCTGTTCTACGCCGGCATGCGCCCCGCGATCAACGTCGGCATCTCGGTGAGCCGCGTGGGCGGCTCGGCGCAGATCAAGGCGATGAGCTCGGTGGCCGGCCGTCTCCGCCTCGACCTCGCGCAGTTCCGCGAGCTCGAAGCGTTCGCCGCGTTCGCGTCCGACATGGACGCGGCGACCAAGGCGCAGCTCGAGCGCGGCGCGCGCATCGTCGAGGTGCTCAAGCAGCCGCAGTACCAGCCGATGCCGGTGGAGGAGCAGGTGATGATCATCTACGCCGTGACGAACGGCCACCTCGACGACATCGCCGTTCCGCGCGTGAAGGCGTGGGAGAAGGATTTCCTCGGCTTCATGAAGAAGAGCTACCCGCAGGTCGGCCTGGCGGTGCAGAAGGAGAAGGTGCTCTCGAAGGAGAACGAGGCCGCGCTCAAGGCCGGCATCGACGCGTTCAAGAAGACGCCCGCCGGCGCGCCGGCCGCGTAACGCATGGCCACGGGACGGGAGCTCAAGGGACGGATCAAGTCCTACGAGGGCATGCGCAAGATCACGTCCACCATGGAGAAGGTGGCCGCGTGCAAGCTCAAGCGCGCGCTGGACCGCGTCGTCGCGGCGCGCCCGTACGCGAAGGCGCTCGCCGCGGTGATCGCCGACCTGTACACGCCGGAGCTCGCGGAACAGTTCCCGCTGCTGCGCCAGCCGGCCAAGGTGAAGCGCGCGGCGGTGCTGCTGCTCACGTCCAACCGCGGCCTCGCCGGCGCCTTCAACGCGAACCTGATCCGCGAGGCGGTCACGCTCTACCGGCGTCTCGAGTCCGAGGGCGCGGAGGTCGAGCTGCACGTCGTCGGGAAGAAGGGCGCGGGCTACTTCCGCTTCGTGGGCCGCAAGCCGGCGAGCGTGCGCATCGACATCGGTGACCGGCCGACCTCCGGCGAAGCGGTGGAGCTCGTCAAGCCGCTCACCGAAGCGTTCATGGCCGGAACGCTCGACGCGGTGTACGTGGTGTACGCCAAGTTCAACTCGGCCGTCTCCACGCCGCCCGACCACCGATCGCGTGCTGCCGGTCACTCCGCCCGTGCGCACCGGACCGGCGCGCGACTATCTGCTGTTCCCGGATGCGCCGTCGATCCTGTCCGAACTGCTGCCGGCCTACGTGCGCAACGCGGTGTATCGCGCGCTCGTGGAGACGGCGTGCGGTGAGCAGGGCGCGCGGCGCACCGCGATGAAGAACGCGACCGACAACGCAGGCGATCTGCTCGACATCCTTCGCCGTACCTACAACCGCGCGCGCCAGGCGCAGATCACGCAGGAGATCGCGGAGATCGTCGGCGGCGCCGAGGCGCTGAAGGGCTGAGGCGCGAGCCTCACCCGCGGCGCGAATACGAAGCACTCAAGGGGATCCGAACCATGGTCAAGCAGAACATCGGGAGAGTGGTGCAGGTGATCGGGCCGGTGCTCGACGTGGAGTTCGAGGCGGACCAGCTGCCCGAGCTCTACAACGCGCTCACGCTCAGCGGCAAGTCGGCCGACGGCGAGCCGCTCAACGTCACGGTCGAGGTGCAGCAGCACATCGGCCGCAACCAGGTGCGCGCGGTCGCGATGTCGTCCACCGACGGCGTGGAACGCGGCATGCCGGTGATCGACACCGGCGCCGCGATCTCGGTGCCGGTCGGCGACGCAGCCGCTCGGCCGCATCCTGAACGTGCTCGGCGATCCGGTGGACAACGGCGCGCCGATCCCGGCGAACACGCCGCGCTGGCCGATCCACCGCGCGAGCCCGGCGTTCATGGCGCTCGAGCCGAAGACCGAACAGTTCGTCACCGGCATCAAGGTCATCGACCTGCTCGCCCCGTTCGTGAAGGGCGGCAAGATCGGCCTCTTCGGCGGCGCCGGCGTCGGCAAGACGGTCGTGATCATGGAGCTGATCAACAACGTCGCGAAGGTGCACGGCGGCAAGTCGGTGTTCTGCGGCGTGGGCGAGCGCACGCGCGAGGGGAACGACCTCTACCTCGAGATGCAGGAGTCGGGCGTCATCAAGAGCTGCGCGCTCATCTACGGCCAGATGAACGAGCCGCCGGGCGCGCGCCTGCGCGTCGGTCTCTCGGGCCTCACCGTCGCCGAGTACTTCCGCGACGAACAGCACGCCGACGTGCTCGTGTTCATCGACAACATCTTCCGCTTCACGCAGGCGGGCTCCGAAGTGTCGGCGCTGCTCGGCCGCATGCCGAGCGCCGTGGGATACCAGCCGACGCTCGCGACCGAGATGGGCGACTTGCAGGAGCGCATCACGTCCACGAAGGACGGGTCGATCACGTCGGTGCAGGCGATCTACGTGCCGGCCGACGACATCACCGATCCGGCGCCCGCGGCGGCGTTCGCGCACCTCGACGCGACGATCGTGCTCTCGCGCGCGCTCACCGAGATCGGGATCTACCCCGCGGTCGATCCGCTCTCGTCGGGTTCGCGCATCCTCTCGGCGCAGTACGTGGGCGAGCGGCATTACAAGGTGGCGACCGAAGTGCTGCGCATGCTGCAGCGCTACAAGGAGCTGCTCGACATCATCGCGATCCTCGGCATGGACGAACTGTCGGAGGACGACAAGCGTCTCGTCGGCCGCGCGCGCCGCGTGCAGCGGTTCCTGTCGCAGCCGTTCTCGGTGGCCGAGCAGTTCACCGGCATCAAGGGTGCGCAGGTGAAGCTGGCCGACACCGTCGAGAGCTTCGAGCGCGTCGTGAACGGCGAGTTCGACGAACTGCCGGAGCAGGCGTTCTACATGGTGGGCGGCATCGACGAAGCGGTCGAGAAGGCCAAGACCATCAAGCATAGGCCGATCTCATGCTCACGATCTCGGTGATCTCCCCCGAGCAGACCCTGTACGAGGGGAGCGCGACTTCGGTGGTGGCTCCCGCGTACGACGGGGAAGTAGGTATACTTACCGGGCACGCGCCGCTCATGACGCTGCTTGGGCAGCGGCACGCTGCGTGTCATGAACGGCACAGCGGAGGAGCGGTTCACGGTCGAAGGCGGATTCCTGCAGGTGGTGGATGATGTCGTTCGGGTCGTGACCGAGAAGGCGAGTCCCGCCGCACGCTAGTCCACTAACGTTCTCCGGAGACGATACCATGTTGATTCCCCGCATTCGTACGCTGGCCGCTGTCGCGGTCGGCGCACTGCTCACTCTTGCGGCACCGGCGCGCGCGCAGGCGTGGCACTATCCCGCCATGCAGCCCGCGTCGCAGGAACCCAACGAGATCAACGTTCTGATCGCCGGCTTCGGTGGCGACTACGGCGAATCGTTCATCGGCCAGTACCGCTGGACAATGGACAAGCGCACGCAGCTCTGGGCCGATGTCGGCGTGTCCACGCCCACCGGCTCGACGCTGTTCGACATCGGCATTGCGGGCGGCGTCATGCTGTTGGCGCCGACACCCGAGCGGCCGATCGATCTGATGGCGACGCTGGGCATCTATGGCGCGTTCGGCGATGGATCGGTGTTCCGCATCCCGATCGGCCTCAACGTCGGTCACACGTTCATCCTCGACAACAAGCACGCGCTCAAGATCTTCGGCTTTCCGCGCCTCTCGATCGATTTCTGCTCGAGCGACTGCGGCACGAACGCGAATCTGAATTTCGACGCCGGCGCGAGCTACGATATCACGAGCGCCATGAGCGGCCGTGCGGCGTTCACATTCGGAGCGGTGGGAGACGGGAAGCTCGGATGCAGGATTCGGGATCTCGCTGGCGTTCAAGACGAAATAGGTCGGCGAGCGAGCAAGAGGGGAGCGGCGCAACGCGCCGCTCCCTCTTGCATCAACGGCGTGAGTCGAGACCCCAACTCCGTGACTCGTACCCCGACGGCCGTGAGTACCGAGTCGTGCGTCGAACTGACTGTGAAGCGTGACTCGTACCCCCGAACGCCGTGCGTCGTGAGTCACGCACGGAGTTCGGGCTGCGACGCACGCCGTGGGTGGTCCACGACGCACGACTCGGCACTCACGGTGTTCGGGGTACGACTCACGCCGTTCAGGGTACGACGCACGCCTGTGTGGTCGCACGACGCACGACTCGGTACTCACGGAGTTCGGGTTACGAAGCACGCCGTTCGGGTCGCGACGCACGCCGTTCGCAGTCAGTCGAGCAGTTCCAACCATCCCCGCCGACCTCTCCGCCGCTCCCAACCCGGATCGTACCATCTCCCGCGCCGCATTCCCCGCGCGCTCGCATTCTTCCGGATCCGCAAGCCATTTCGTGAGCAGTACTCCGAGCGAGTTCGCATCCCGAGCGCTCGCTCCTCCTCCGCACGCGATCAACAGTCCCGCGTCGCGGCTCATCGCGAACTGCGGGCCGAACGCCACCGGCGCGCCGAACGCCGCGGGCTCCAGCACCGAGTGCAGCCCCGCGGCGTGGAATCCTCCGCCCACGAACGCCGCCGCGCCGAGCGCGTACAATTCGCCGAGCACGCCCACGCGATCGACGATCACGACGTCGGCCTCGCGTGCGTGGTCGGCGCCGAGGCGCGCCCACGTGAGACCCTGCTCGGCCGCCGAGCGCTCGAGCGGTTCGAGGTGCGCGGCGGTCGGTTCGTGCGGCGCGATGATGAGACGCGCCGCCGGCACGCGCGACGCGCACCGCGGTCCACGCGGCGAAGAGCGCGCGTTCGTCGGCCGGCCACGTCGAGCCCGCCACGAGCGTGGGCCGCGGCGACGCGAGCGGCGCGAGCAGCGCTCCGTGCCGGTCCGCGGCCGCGGCGCGCGCCCACACTTGATCGTACCGCGTGTCGCCGCGTGACGCGCACGCGGTTCGCCCGGGCGCCGAGCGCCGCGAGGCCGATCGCGTCGCGCTCATCGATCGCGCCGATCGCATCCAGCTGCGCGTACGCATCTCCGAGCACCGCGCGCGCGAACGGCGAGCGGCGCCCCGACGTGTCGCTCAGCGTCGCGCTAATGAGCGCGAGCCGCACCGCGCGCGCGGCGGCCTCGCGCGTGAGCGCCGGCCACACGTCCAGTTTGCTGAACACGAGCGCGCGCGGGCGCAGCGCGTCGAGCATCGCGCGCGCATCGGCCGCGCGATCGAAGGGCAGGTAGTCGGCGGCGTCCACGTCCAGCGAGCGCGCGAACGATTCCGCGCTCGGCGAGAAGAAGGTGTACGCGATCTGCGTCGCGGGCCGCTCGCGCCGGATGCGTTCGATCACCGGCCGCGCCTGGAGGCCTTCGCCCACCGAGGGTGCATGCACCCAGAGCAGCGGACGCGCCGGATCGCGATGTGCGGCGGCCCATTGTGTCCACCGCGCCAACGAGACCGTTACGCGCCGCGAACGTGCGCCGGGTCTTGCTCCCGCCGGCCGGCGCGATGTGAGCCCCGAGCTGGGCCGCGCGCGCGGCCCCCTCGTACAACAGCGCGACCAGCTTGTGCACGCGGGTCGTGCGCTAGGGCTTGGGCGTGGCGCCGGCGAGCGCAGCGTCCAGTGCCTGGCGGAACACCGCGATCCCCGCGGCGCCCGCGAGCTTGCGGCCGCCGATGAGGAAACTGGGCGTGGAGGTCACGCCTTGATCCGCCGACTTGTCCATGTCGGCCTGGATCGTCGGCATCATCGCGCCGGATTTGATGCAGGCGTTCATCTCCGCGACGTTCACCCCCGCGCGCTGCGCGAGCGATTCGAACACCGGCGCCGGGTTCGCGAGACTCTCCCACTTCTCCTGGTTATCGAAGAGCAGGTCGGCCATCGGCCAGAAGATCCCCTGCGCCGCGGAGCACATCGCCGCCTGCGCGGCCGGCATTGCGTTCTTGTGCATCGGCAGCGGGAAGTTCACGTACGCGAGACGGATCTTGCCCGTGTCCACGTACTCCTTCTTCACGGCCGCGTACGTGGAGTCGTGCCACATCTTGCAGTAGGGGCACTGGAAGTCGCTGATCTCAACGAGCCACACCGTCGCGGTGGGACTGCCCTCGATCCGGGCATGGTCGGCACGGCGCGCCATCGAATCGGCGGCCGCCTTCTGGGCGGCCGCCGGCGTGGTGGCGAGCGTGAAGGCGACGGCGAGCAGCAGCGGCGATCGGGTCATCGGTCCTCAGAAATCGGAGTCGAATCGGCGGAGCGTATCGGTGCGTCCGTCGAGCAGATAAGTATAGCCGTCCGCCGATACGATGGCGGCGGCGAAGCCGAGGTCGCGCGCGACGCCGATCGTGATGAGCATGTCCTGCTTCAGGTCGACGACATACACGCCGTCGGGACCCGCCGCGACGAACATGCGCGCGCCCTGGATCGAGACGTCGTACGCGAAGCGCGCAACGGTCCAGCGATGAGCGGCGGTGGGGTGCAGCGGGTCGGCGACATTGAACATGCGCACGCCGCGCTCGCCGACGGCGACGGCCACGCGCCCGCCGCCCACCGCGATCTTGCGCGCGCCGCCATCGATCGGTAGCGCGGCGAGCCGCTCGAGCGAGTCGCCGTCCAGCCGGAAGGAGATCAGGGAGTCGTCGGTAGCGGCCCATACGACCGACCGCTCGTGGTCCAGCGCGAGCGCGCGCACCGGCGATGTGAGCGAGACGCCGGGCCATGCCATCTCGCTGTCGGCATTCACCGGCGTGATCGTCACGCGGTCGGCGGACGCGGCGATCACGCGGCCGCTCGTCGTGACGATGGCGGCGACCTCGCCTGTGTGCACGAGCACGCCGCGCCCGCGGCGCGGCGGGAAGAGGTAGAGTCCGCTGCCCGTGCCTACGGCGAGCCAATTCGTGGACGGCGTGATGCCCACGGTCGTGATCCCGATCAAGCCGCGCGCGCGCACGTCGCCGGGCAGGAGACTGTTCTGCGAGAAGAACGTCTGCACGCCCTCGCTCGAGGCGACGTCGACCATGCGAGTCATGCGCCGCGAGGGCGACCGGATCGCCGCTCGATCTCGATCTCGCTGCTTCGCACCGGGAGCGGCCGCACGCCACGATACTGCACCGCGTGGATCTCATCGTACTGTTTGCCGAGCAGGTAGCCGGCGACCCCGCCGAGCAGGAATCCGGCGGCCGGGATCGAGTAGGCCGTGGGTTTCTGCGAGGAGCCGATGGCGAATCCGACGCCGAAGCCGAGGAGGGCGCCGAGGACGGCCATGGATTTCTTGCGCGGCGTTCGTCCCAGCTCCTTGTAGACCGTGTCGGCCTGCGAATGCGCGGGCGGGGCGATGGTCGCGAGGGTGCTGGCGAGGACGAGGGCGATGGCGGCCGAACGGCGGCGGGTCGGACCGCTCGAGATGAACCGGCGGTGGCGCGAATGTGGAGGCGGACGCAGCAGGTTCATTCTGGGTGGCCTGGAGTCAGGGCGGGTGAGGGGCGGGTAAGTATAGTAGGGAAGAGCACGGAGATCGGGGTTCGATCGCGTACGGGTGGCCGCTGTCCAGTCTCGTGGACAGCCTGTGACCGCTTCTTGACACGGTCTGGACCCGTTCCTATACTCGACAGACAAGGCAGTGGGTCCGAACGGTCGCCCGCCCAAGGTTCTTTTTTGGGGGGCGTCCGTTGGGCTCGCGGCTAATCGATATATCTCTGCTTTCGAAACTCAACCAGGGAGGTGCTCCGGAGATCGCGAACCCGGTGCGGTTGGCTGCGACGCGTGTGCGCGCAGCGTGGTTCCCACGGTTGGATCGTTAGATCCACACGTTCATTGGAACGAGTTCGAAAGGAGGAAGCATGGGACGTCTTGTCAAGTCAGTTCTCGCGATCGCGTGCGCACTGATCGCGTTGCCCGCTCTGGCGGCAGCGCAGGAAGGCGCGACGATCAGCGGGCGCGTGACGAGTGAGGCCGGTGCACCACTGAATTCCGCCAACGTGTTCCTCGAGGGCATGAACATCGGGACGCTGGCGAAGGAAGATGGCCGGTACACGTTCGTCGTGCCCGCAGCCCGCGTGAAGGGGCAGCAGGTGACCGTGACCGCACGCTTGATCGGGTATCGCGCGAAGTCCGCGACGATCACGCTCGCGGCCGGTGCGATCACGCAGGATTTCGTGTTGGCGACCAATCCGCTCCGCCTCGGCGAAGTGGTGGTCACGGGTGCTGGTACGCACGACCACCGTCGGCAAGCTCGGCGTCGTGATCAACCAGGTCGATTCGACCGCGATCAGCAACTCCAATGAGTACAACATCGTGAACGCGCTCGCGGCGAAGGCCCCGAACGTGAAGATCACGAACCAGGCCGGTGACCCGGGCGCGTCTTCCTACATCCAGATCCGCGGCCTCCGGTCGCTGTCTGGTTCGGGACAGCCGCTGTTCGTCGTCGACGGCACGCCGATCGACAACTCGACGATCTCCACCACGGCGATGACGGGCGGCACGGTGGCCCCGAACCGCGCGGCGGACATCGATCCGAACGACATCGAATCGGTGGACATTCTGAAGGGTTCGGCGGCGGCCGCGATCTACGGTGCGGCGGCGTCGGACGGTGCGATCCTGATCACGACCAAGACCGGTAAGTCCGGCGCGACGCGCTTCAGCTTCAACACGCAGCTGCAGCTCAACGACGTGAGCCATGATGTCCCGCTCCAGACGGATTGGGCGCAGGGCAACGGCGGCGTGACGGATCCGTGCTCCGTGAACCTGACGACGGGCTGCACGGCGACCAGTATCTCGTACGGCGCGCAGCTCGCGGCGGGCACGCCGACATACGATCACTACACCGATCTGTTCCGTGAGGGCGATCAGTGGAACAACAACCTGACGCTGTCGGGCGGCAACGACAAGACGACGTACTTCTTGTCGATGGGCTACTCGAACACGCAGGGTGTCATCACGGGCCCGAACAACTGGTACGATCAGTACAATCTGCGCGTGAAGGCGTCGCAGCGGCTGGCTGACCGCGTCGTGGTCAGCGGCAACATCGCGTACGTCGACACGCACGGCTCGTTCATCCAGCGCGGTTCGAACGTGTCCGGTCTGTTGCTCGGCGGGCTGCGCACGCCGCCGGCGTTCAACAACCAGCCGTTCCTCGACACGCTGACGGGTCTGCAGCGTTCGTACCGGCATCCGGCGTACTGGCCGGGTTCGCAGGTGTCGTCGCGCGGTTACGACAACCCGTTCTTCGTGCTGAACGAGGATCCGGCGACGTCGCAGCTCAACCGCGCGTTCGGCAACGTCGCGATCGATTGGGAAGTGAACGACTGGCTGTCGCTCAAGGACAACCTGGGCGGGGACTACTACAACGACCAGCGCACGGAAGCGTTGGCGCAGTCGTCGTCCGGCTTCCCGACCGGTTCCGTCACGATCGGCAACAACTCGATCTACAGCATCGACAATTACCTCACGGCGACCGGCACGCACACGTTCAGCCCGAACTTCAGCGGTTCGCTGACGCTCGGAACGGACGCGCAGTCGCAGAGCGTGACGCAGAACTTCACGACCGGCCAGACTCTGGTCGCGCCGACGCCGTTCGCGCTCACGAACACGGTCGTCTACGTGCCGGCGACGTTCAATTCGCTGATCCATTCGCTCTCGTACTACGCGCATGCGACGGCGGACCTGTACAACCAGCTGTACGTCACGCTCGGTATGCGCCGCGACGGGTTCTCGACGTTCGGTGAGAGCGAGCCGTATGCGTGGTATCCGCAGGCCAACGTGGCGTGGACCTTCACGAACGCGCTGGGCAACACGGAGCAGAAGGGTGTGCTGAGCTTCGGCAAGCTGCGTGTGGGTTACGGCGAGACGGGCAAGCCGCCCGCTCCGTACTCCACGCAGACCGTGCTGGCGGCCGGCGCGTCGAGCTTCTTCGGCTCCGGCTACGGCGACCTGCTCCTCGGGACGCAGAACGGCAAGGGCGGTCTGTTGACCGGTGGCAATCTGGGCAACAACAACATCCTGCCCGAGCGTGAGAAGGAACTGGAGGCCGGTGTGGACTTCGGCTTCTTCAATCAGACGGTCAATGCCGGTATCACGTGGTACAAGGAGAATTCGACGGACGTCATTCAGGCGCTGCCGATTCCGCCTTCCACCGGCTTCTTCGGCGCGCTGTCGAACGCCGCGGCGATCGAGAACAAGGGCTTTGAAGTGACGGCGAACTGGCGTCCGCTGACCACCGCGAAGACGTCGCTCGAGTTCGGTGTCACCTGGGGTCAGAACTTCACCAGTCGCCACGAACCTGGGCGGCGCGCAGTTCTACTATATCGCCGGCGGCACGTTCACCGGCGCGGTGGCCGCGATGTATCTGAACAACGGCCTCGTGATGCAGGGACAGGACTTCATCCGTTGCGGCCGCGGTCTGGCGGATGCGGACACCACAGGGGGCGCGAACAGCATCGCGGCGGCTTGCAATGGCGCGCCGAAGAACGCGTTGTACATCGATTCGAACGGCTTCCCGGTCACGGATCCGAACCAGCAGATCATCGCGAATCCGAATCCGAACTGGATCGGTGGGTTCCACGGCTCCATGCGCTTCGACAAGCTGACCGTCACCTTCCTGGTGGACCACAAGCAGGGCGGCCAGGTGTGGAACGGAACGCAGGGCGCGCTGGAGTACTTCGGCACGCACAAGATCACGGACATTCGCAACACGAACCAGGACTTCGGTTCGGCTGGCTGGTTCCCGGGTGCCGTTGTTGGTCCGGGCGCGGGCATGGCGGTGCTGATCGATCAGGATTGGTTCGAAGGCGACGGTTCAGGCTTCAGCGGTCCGTCGGCTCAGAACGTGGAAGACGGCACGTACACGAAGCTCCGCGAGATCGGGGTGCAGTACACGTTCTCCGGTCGCTGGGTCACGCACAATCTCGGTCTGTCGAGCGTGGACCTTCGCGTCGCTGGTCGCAACCTGTACACCTGGACGAACTACACGGGCGTTGATCCCGAGACGAACCTCGCGGGAGCCGGTGCCACGTTCCAGGGCGTCGACTACTTCAACAGCCCGCAGACCAGGTCGTTCGTTCTGTCCATCGGCCTGAACCGCTAGGAGACCCCAGGTGCATAAACTCATAAAGATCACCCTCGCAGCCGCGCTGCCCGTTGTCTGGGCAGCCGGTTGCAGCGACTTCCTGAAGGGCGGCGAGTTGACGAACAACCCCAACAACGCCACCCAGGGAAGCGCCACGAACGACAACCTGTTCATCCCGATCCAGGTGAACTTCGTTGCGCAGCAGAACTCCGAGGTCGCGTGGTCGATCGCCCAGTGGATGCAGTCACTGTACGGTCACGCGCGGCAGCAGGTCGGCGTGTACAACTATTCCAATCAGCAGCTGGGAACGGCTGGCGTTCGATGGCGATTGGAATACGATCTTACACCGGCGGCGGTCTTGTCGACCTCCGTCAGCTCGAGACGCAGGCCCTGAGCGGCACGGCGCCGGATCACAAGTACAACGGCATCGCGCTGATCATGGAAGCGTGGTTGATGGGCAATGCGGCCGACTGGTGGGGTGACATTCCGTACAACCAGGCCAATAACTACTTCGTGTATCCCACGCCGCTCTTTGACGGGCAGCTCGTCGCGTACGACAGCGTCGAGGCGAAACTGGATCGGGGGATCTCCGAGCTCGCGCTCGGCGGCGTTGGCCCTGGCCCGGGCGTGGATCTCGTGTACAACGGCAACTCGGCGAAGTGGACCGCGTTGGCCCATACGCTCAAGGCGCGCTTCATGCTCCACGAAGTGCTCGCCGGCAACGCGACGTATGCCAATATCCTGACGGAAGCGGGTCAGGGCATCGCGTCGAACTCGGGCGACTACACGATCGTTTGGTTCGTGAATGGGATCCAGAACTCGTCGAACAACTGGTGGCAGGAGATGGACGGTGGTGGTGGAACCGGCCGTTCCGGCGACATCATTGCAGGCATCGCGACGTCGTCATCGGCCGGTGTGCCGCAAGACACGAGCAAGATCGTGAAGATCCTGCGCGCTGCCGCCGATCCGCGTCTTGGCGAGTACTTTGACGCCACTAACGCGAACGAGGCGTTCCTGACGGCGTTCCGGCTCAACGCTGGCTACCCGCAGCCGTTGGCCACGTGCGAACGAGAACCTGCTCATCATTGCCGAGGCGCAGCTGAACACGTGGCGACGCCGCGGGAGCACTCACGACACTGAGGAACGAGCAGACCTCGTGGGGTACCGCCACGAACTGGCACAACGCGGTGACCGTTCCGCTGGCGACTGTCGCGAACGACAGCACCATCGGCACGGAGAAGTACATCACGCTGTTCCAGAACCCCGAGGTATGGAACGACTGGAAGCGCCTCTGCTTCCCGAAGCTCCTGCCGGTCACCGCGAACGCGACGTTCGGGAACACGGTGCCTGCGCGTATCCTGTACCAGATCACCGAGATCCAGACGAACCCGAACGTGCCGCCGAATACGCCGTTCAACCCGAGCGATACGCGTAAGGGTTGCACGCTCTGACGGCGAGCACCACTGTCGCTGGCACGTACGGTAGTCGAAAAAAGTAAGGCAGCCCGGCCCGGAACGTTCGGGCCGGGCTGTCGTACATCTACAGGTATGTGTCAGGCCGGGCGGCGCGGTGCCTTGACGGAGTGCCGCGACGTAAGGCAACTTCAAGTATCCGATATTCTTATCACCCCAAGGGATGCCATGCGCAGATTCGCCCCCCTCGTCCTCATCGTGGCCTTGGCCGGCTGTTACACCTATGCTCCATATAGAGTCGCGACTCCGGAACCGGGCAAATCGTTGCGCGTGGTGTTGACGGACACGGGCGGCGACTCGCTTGCCCGGTTCGTGGGGCCGAACGTGGCGACGATCGACGGGAAGCTCGTGCTCGCGAATGACGATGGATTGGAGATCGGCGTCAAGCAGGTGACGATGCACGACGGTCTGGAGCAGTACTGGAAGGGCGAGACGGTGACGATCCCCAAGCCGTACATCTCGTCGGTCCAGGTGAAGACGTTCTCGTGGCCGAAGACGGGCCTGCTCGCCGGCATCGTCGTCGTCGCCGTTCTGGCGCTGCAGGGATCGGGCGCGTTGAACGGCGTATTCAACCAGGGCGGGTGCAAGACCAGCTGCAACCAGCAGTAATCTCGCCGCGATAGGTGGTTGGTGCTCTACCGGGATTTGACTTCCCGGGTACCTTGAAAGTCTAACAGACGGCCCCCGCCTACAGCGGAGGCTCTCGTTCCGTTCCATTCCTGATTGCGGAGGCTCCATGCGCACGATGCGGTCGGGTGTCAGCCTCGTCGCCGGCGCACTCATGGTCACGATCACCGGCGCGTTCGGCGCCGCGGCGCAGGAGCCTCAGGGCACCGGCGTCACGCCGCCGCCGTCGTACCCCATGACGCGGCAGTTCGGCACGGGGTTGGTGGATATCCCAGTCGCGTGGATCTCGCCCTACAATGGCGATGTGTGGATCAACGCGTCGGGCACGGACATCCCTGCATGTGGGAACCCGTGTGACCTGAACGGCGATGAAAAATGGAATTCCAACCTCTCGTTCGAGACGCACTGGATGCAGCGTTTCACGTTGGGGTTGTCGATCTACAGCAATAATCCCGAGTGGGGATTCTACGGCCAGTTCCTGGCGCTCACCGAGAAGGAAGGGAGCGCCCGGCCCGCCATCGCGATCGGCTTCCGGAATCTGGGACCGTACACGCACGAGGAACGCTTCCTGATCGGTCACGACGTCACCATCGATTCCATGGGCGGCGTGAAGCCGACGAATCCGACCTGGTCGGAAGGGTTCAAGACCGCGCCGACCTTCTACGCCGTCGCGACCAAGGACTGGAAGGTCGGCAGCACCGGCACGGTCGGCGCAACGCTTGGATACGGCACCGGGATCTTTAGCGACGACGGCGGCCTCGGAACCAACTACAACGATAAGGGCACGATCGTGAAGGGGCTCTTCCTGGGCGGGCGCTACGCGTTCCGCCCGTCGGAGAGCACCGCGCTCAACTTCGTGCTCGAGAACAACGGCTGGGACTGGAACGCGGGCGTGGTGGGCGAGTGGCGGGGGCTCTACCTCGGCTTCTACGCCACCGAGCTCGAGGAGGGCAGCCAATCGCCCACGAAGGGCAGCCTGTACCAAGTGTACAATTACACCAAGTTCAGCATCGAGATCGGCATCAACACGAACATCTTCCTCGTGAAGGAAGGCACCGTGTTGCGGTCGCAGGTGGCCGACCTGCAGCGTGAACAGGCGCAGTTGAACGCGTCGATCTCGCAGAGCAACGCGAAGATCGCGGATCTCGAGAAGCAACTGACGAAGGCGCAGGCCGGCGGACTCGCGGAAGTGTCCAAGCGCCGCGAGCAGCTGGACTCGCAGATCCAGGAAGAGAAGGAGTCGATCCGTCGGGCTGAAGAGCGGCTGCAGCAATTGCAGGGCGCCCAGAAACCGACCCCCCCGCCGCCGCCGCCGGCCGGCGGCACACCGCCGCGTTAACCCTGGGCCACGGACGATGCGTATGAATCGCAACGCGACGATCTTCTTGGTGGGAGCGGCGGCGCTCGCGGTCGCGGCGTTCGCGCCGCGCGCGGGCGCGCAGCAATCCTACCCGCAAACGCTCTATTGGGGCGCCGGTCTGATCGACATCCCGGTAGCCTGGGTGGCGCCGGTCTCGGGAGACTTCGCCGTTTCCTTCTCAGGCCAGACGTTCAACAGCGCCGTCGCCTCGCCGCAGCTCGCGGCGCTCGACGGCTTCAATACCAACGGCGCCTTCTCGCTGTCCTTGTGGAGCCGCCTCGAACTCGGCTTGGCCATCTACTCGAACAATCCGGAATGGGGATTCTTCGCCAGCGGTCTCGTGCTGAACGAGGAGAGCTACCGGATGAATAGCGGGGCGTCGCACTGGATCCCCAGTCTCGCGATCGGCGTGCGCAACGTGGGTCCGTACGATCACGTGGACCGCTACACCATCGGCTACGAACTCTTCCCCGGGCCGCCGCAGGGACCCGTGGTGGTGCACGAGCCCGATTCGTTGCACCAGAACTTTAAGACCGCGATGACGCTCTACGGCGTCGTCACGAAATCCTTCGCGCTCAATGAGATCAAGCCGACCTGGGGGATGACGAACATCAGCATCTCCCTCGGCTACGGTGACGGCCTCTTCTCGAACGACGGCGGCCTCGGCCGCGCCTACTCCAATCAGTCGACGGGTGGGCTCTTCGGCGGCATCAAGGTCGATCTGTATCCGTCCTCATCGAGCGTGCTATCGTTCATGGTCGAGCAGAACGCGTGGCAGTGGAACCTCGGCGCGAACTACGATTACCGCGGCCTCCGCTTCGGCGCATACTGGATGAATCTCTTCCCCGGACAGGCCGACACGGGCGTCGCGGGCCAACTCTACAATTACAGCAAGTTCGCGCTGTCGCTCAGCTGGCAGAGCAATTTCCTGGGCCTAGTGCACGGCGACTTCCTGCAGAAGCAGCATGCGGAGTTGGCCAAGCAGGTCGAGACGCTCAAGGGTGAGATCGCCGGTCGCCAGCAGCGGATCGCGGCGCTCGAACTCGAGATCCAACGCTACGAGGCGCAGAACTTGCTCGAGCTGGAGCAGCGCCGCGCGGCGGCGGAGCAAGCGCTCAGGCAGGAGAAGGACGCGTTGCGGGCGCTCGAGGAGCGTCTGCAGAAGCTCGAACAGAACGCGCCACCGCCGACGACCCCGGCGAAGCCGCCCCAGGGATGAGGATCCCCCCGTGCCCCTCCAGGCCATTCGTCGCAGTCTCCGTGTGCTCGGCGTCGCCGTGTTATTGCCGGCGGCGCTGCCAGCGCAGCACGCCGATTCCACCACCATGCAGCAAGCCTACGAGCAGCGTCGCACCGAGCTGCTCAAGGACCTCCAAGAGACGCAGGACTCGCTCGGCTCCCTGCGGTCGCAGCGCGTGCGGCTGGAATCGCACATCGATAATGTGCTCGCGCAGAGCACCGAACAGCGCGCGCAGCAACTGCTGCTGAGCGGCGACCTGAACGCGCTCTTGCAGCTCGACGCGGTGCTGGCGCAGGCGCAGGAGAACATGACGGCGCAGCGTGACCGCATGACGGCGCTTGGCGACGCGGTGCGCAAGCGCTCGGGCGCGGCGCTGGTGGTGCTCTTCCGCGCCGATTCGGCGCCGATGGGCATCGCGACCGCCGTCGAGCTCACGATCGACAATGCGAGCGCCGCGACGCGCACCTACTCCACGATCGCCCAGACCGCCTTGCACCAGGGGGCGGTGGATGAATTGTACAATGCAGAGATGCTGCCCACGGTCCACACCGTGCAGGCGAGCGCGACCCTTGGCGGCCAGCCGGTGAGCGCGGCGCTCAACGTGCAGACCGGCCCGAACACGGTCACGTACGTCCAGTTCACGGTGCAGGACGGCAAGGTCATCTCGTCGACGTGGACGAGCCAAGGTACGACGCCCTGATTATCCGGCGGCAGTCGATGCGCATCCTGACGCTCTGTGCAGTCGCCGCGCTCGGAGCGGCGTCGCCGCTCGCGGCGCAGCAGCCGGCGCCCGCGAGCGCGCCGGTGGTTGCGCCCGCGAGCGCGCCGGCGCGTGCGGACACCACGCCGCGTCCCGCGCCGGGTTCGGGCGCGCTAATGCCCGCGGTCACGCCGGCACCCGATCAGGCGCGCGGCGTGGATGCCGCGGTCCGCGCGGCGTTGTTCGATCTCGTCGCCGACCGTCCGCTCACGGCGCTGAGCCGCCTCGAATGGCTCGCGGCGTCCAAGAACGCGTTGAATGCCGCGCCGGGCGCGGGCCAGCGCACGCGCGAGGACATGCTGTTCCTGCTCGCGCAGTCGTACTACCGGCTTGGCCTGAGCACGAGCTTCCGTGCCGCAGCGGCACAGCTGATCAAGCTCGCGCCCACCAGCCACTACGTGCCGCTGATCCAACTGCAATTGACGCTCGACGCATACCGCCGCGGTGACTATGCGGGCGCGCGGGCCGAGGCGGCCAAGGCGACGGGCGCACCCGATGGGTCGCTCACGGACTTCGTGTCCGGGCTGTCGGCGTACCAGGGCGGGGATTTCGCGGCAGCGCGCGCCTCGTTCGCGAAAGTGATCGCAGCGGCGAATCCGGCGTACGCGCCATACGCGCAGTACATGGATGCGATCGCGACGATGCAGGGGGATACGTCGAAGGCCGCGGCCGCTCTGGAGACGCTGCGGCCGCTCGCGACCAGCGCGGCCGGACCCTTCGCCGACCAACTCAGGCTCGCGGCGGCTCGGCTCGCGTTCCAGTCGGGCAAGTTCGACATCGCGGCACAGCTCGCCGGACAAGTGCCGGCGACGAGCGGCCTCGCGCCCGAAGCGGCGCTGGCGCGCGCGTGGTCGCTTTATCGCGCCGGGCAATACGATTCGTCCGCCGCGATCTTCGGTGACTTCGCCACCAAATGGCCGCAGCTCCCCGGACGCGACGAAGCGCGGCTCATGCACGGACAGATCCTGCTCGAGCAGCATCACGCCGCGGATGCCGACGCGTACTTCACGCTGGTGGGTGATTCGCTCGGCGTCGAGATCACCGCGTTGCAGAGCAAGCTGAACGCCGCGATGGCCGCGGCGGCGCGCGGGTTGGTCGCGTCGCGCGCCTCCGGCGCGCTCTTCGTGCGCGAGGCGGCGACGGGCAAGTCGATGGTGCTGGGGCCCAACGCCGGCGCTGAAGGCGATGTGCTCGTCGCGACCTTCGCGGGGCTGCCGGCGCCCGCGCGTGCCGACTCGGCGCCCCCATCGCTGGTGACCGTGGGCGATCTGCAGACGCGTTTCGCGGCCGTCGCGCCGCCGCTGCCCACCGACATCACGATGCGGCCGCTCTACGCGAACGCGTCGGGGCCTGCGGTGTTCGGCGATTACCTCCAGCGCGATCAGAATCTCCTCGAGGCCGATCTCAACGTCGCGGTCGCGCGCTACCGCATGCAGGCCGCCACGGGCGACTATGCCATGCGGATCTTGGCGCTCAAGAATCTTCAGCTGCTGATCACCGAGGGCACGGCGAACCTGAACGAGATGAACAAGCAGATCGCCTCCACGCAGGATTCGCTGTCGCACATGACCGCGAACCTCGTTGCGGCCCGCCAGCAGATGCACCATGCGCTCCTGGTGCAGGCGGCGGCCACGTCGAGGGCGGCCACGGACAATTTGGCGCGTCTCGACAGCGTGCGCGCTTCGCTGGGCTCGAGCGTGAACCCGGTGGAGTCGGACGTGCTCGCCACCGAGGCGCAGACGGCCGCCACGTACCGCCGCTTGGCGGAAATGGTGACGCGCGGCGCGGATTCCGCGATCGGCCGCCACCCGGCGTTCGCACTCAAGGACTCGATCACGGTGCGTCTCGCGCGCGCCAAGGCGCTGTCGGAGCAGGGGCAGCAGCTGTTGGTCATTAACGGCGCGCTGGTCGCGGCGGAACTCGCGCGACTGAACGCCACGGAGAGTGACCGGACGCGCGCCGCGCGCCAGGAGCTTTCCGCCGCCGAGCAGGGCCGTGCGATCGCCGAACTCCAGATGTTCTCGCTCTTGGACGGCGAGCTCCGCGCCCGCGCGACGCAGATGGTGGACGCGCTCAAGGCGAGCCGCGAAGCCGCCGACTACGGATCCGCGAACGCCGCGTTCTTCCTCGTGATCGACGCGAAGGCGGCCGGCACCCCGAACGGCAGCGCGTCGCCCGCGCCGGCGCCGGAGAAATAGCCGATGCGCGCCCGCTCTCTCCTCTTCGTGGTCGCCGCCGCGTTCGCGGCGGGCCTGCAAGCTCAGGCAGCGCCGTCGGCGCCGTCAGGGCAGCAGGCGCAACTCGCGACCAACAAGACCGCTCCGCCCGTGCCGCTCGATGCCGCCATCGAGAAGCTCAGCACGTTCATCACGCGCTATCCGGCCAGTCCGCTTCGCGCCGACGCGCTCTTCGAGCTGGGCGAACTCCTGGTGCGCCGCGCGGACGAGAACTTCGCCGCGTCGCAGCGGGCATCGTCGGGTGGAACCGGAGCGCAGGACCGGCCCG
This sequence comes from uncultured Gemmatimonadaceae bacterium, assembly GCA_963732065.1. Lineage (GTDB taxonomy): Bacteria > Gemmatimonadota > Gemmatimonadetes > Gemmatimonadales > Gemmatimonadaceae > DATKOH01. The sequence continues at coordinate 339,215 of CAVSYH010000018.1, forward strand.
ACTATGCGCCTGCGATCGCCCGCTACGAGGAATTGATCGCGAAGTACCCGAAGTTCGACCGCCTCGATGCGGCGCAGTACACGCTCGGCACGCTCTACACGGCCGACCAGCGCTTCGCCGATGCGGTCAAGATGTTCACGGCCGTCACCCTGGAGCACTCGTCGCACTTCCGGCCCGAGTCGTTCTTCCGGTTGGGCGACGCGGACTTCGAGCTCGCGGCCAAGGCGCGCGGCGATGCGCGCAAAGCGCTGTTCGTGCAGGCCGCCATCGCGTACGACAGCGCCACGCACACCGCGCCTCCGGGCGGCGACATCTATTTCCTCGCGCTCTACAAGCTGGGCTGGGCGTACTACAATCAAGCGACCAAGGCGATGCAGCCGGAGTACTCACAGGCCGTTGAAGTGTTCGGCCGTCTCGTCACCGAGTACGACCAGCTCACGCCCGCGCAGCAGGCCCGCCTCGGACTGCGTCGTGAGACGATCGACTATATGGCGGTGTCGCTCACCCAGGTGGGCGGCGTGGATGCGTCGAACAAGTACTTCGCGGCGCATCCGGCCGCGGGCACCACGCTGGAACTCACGGTGCTGCGGCGTCTCGCCGGCAGCCTGCGCGACCAGGGCGATTTCGGGAAGGCCGTGCTCGCGTACAAGGAGATCCAGCAGAAGGCGCCGCTCGACTCCACGGCGCTCGCGGTGCAGTCCGACATCATCGACATCTACCAGAACCGCGTGCTCGAGCCCGACAGCGCGCAGGCCGCGCGGCTCGCGCTGGTGAACGACTTCGGTCCGAACACGAATTGGGGGAAGGCGAACCCGAACCTGCTGGCGGCCGCGACCGCGGCGCGTGAGCAGGCGCTGCGGCAGAGCGCGCAGTACGCACTGTCGGTGGCGCAGCGCAAGAAGTCCAAGGACAAGGTGCCGGCCAAGACGCGCTACTCGGAAGCGGCCGCGCTGTACGGGCGCTACCTCACGGAGTTCGCGTCGAGCGACAGCGCGCAGGCCATGGCGTTCTACGAGGGTGAAGCGCTCTTCGGCGCCGGCGATTATTCGGACGCGGGCGCGTCGTACTCCCTTGCCGCGTACACCTTCAAGAGTTCGGATGCGAAGCTGGCCGACAAGGCCGGACAGGACGCGATCGTCGCATACGATTCCGCCACGGCGCACGGCCGCGGCGATAAGGCCGCGCAGGATTCCCTCTTCGCCAGCGTGGACCGCTACGTCACCGCGTTCCCCGAGAGCCCGGTCGCGAAGACGGCGCTCATCCAGAAGGGCAAGCGTGCTTCGGAAGCGAAGCGCTGGGACGTGATGGAAGCGACCTTCCGCGCGTACATTGCGAAATATCCGAATGACAAGTACGTGCCCACGGCCCAGAAGCTGGTCGGCGACGCAATGTACAAGCAAGGCGAGTACGGCAAGGCGCAGGCCCAATGGGAATCGGCGGGCGCGCTGGCGGCGAGTTCCGGCAACAAGGTGCTCGCCGATTCGATCACGCGCATCCGGAACGCGGCCACGGTCACGTTCGGCGATTCGCTGGTGAAAGCCGGCGACTACAACCGCGCCGCCGAGGAAGTGTACATCGGTTACGCCGACCGGAATCCGAAATCGGACAAGGCGCCGGACGCCCTGCGGAACGCGGTGGAAGTGTACATGCTGGCCGACAGCGCGGCGCTCGCGAAGCACGACACGGCGGCGTCGACCGCGGCGCGTGAACACGCGCTGAACGTCGCCGACCGCATCACGCGCGACTATCCGACCTACAAGTACAAGGTGCAGTACCAGGCCCTCCAAGCGCAGCTGCTCGGCGAACTGGGTCATCGCGACAGCGCCGCCGCCGTGCTCTCCACGCTCGTGAAGGAGAATCCGACGTGGCCGGGGCGCGCCGACGCGATGGTGCGCATCGCGGTGGACCTCGACTCGCTGGGCAAATACAAGGAATCGGCCGACGCGTACGAACGGTTCGCGGCGTCGTATCCCAAGGACAAGCGCGCGGTGGACGCGCAGTACAACGCCGCGGCCGCGTATCTCCAGGCGGGCGACAGTGCGAACGCCGCACGGGCGCTCGGCGCCTTCGTCAAGGTGAATCCGCGCGACAAGCGCGCGCCGGACGCGACCGCCGAGCGGATCGCGCTGCTCAAGGCGACGGGCGCGTCGGCAGCGGCCGACGCGGAGTTGGCGAAGCTGTGCGGTCATCCGACCGCGCAGCTCAAGTCGGAGTGTGCTTCGCGCGCGGGTGCGGCGGCGTTCGCGAGCGGCCAGGCGCTCTGGGCGAAATACCAGGCGATGCAGCTCGTCATTCCGAAGAAGAACAACCTGACGCGCGCCGGTGTCGCGCGGCTCTCGCAGCCCAAGAAGGACATGCTCGCGAAGATGAACGGCGAGTTCGCGAAGGCGATCGAGACCGGCTCGCCTGAGTGGGTGTCGGCGGGCAGCTACTACGCCGGCCTCGCACAGTGGGAGTATGGCAACTTCCTGGCGAATGTCACGCTTCCGAAGGGTCTGTCGCCGGACGAGAGCCAGGCGGCCCAGGCAGGTGCGGCGAAGCAGGGAGAAGCGTACTATCAGGCAGCGAACAAGCTCTGGAAGGCACTCGTGGACAAGTCGGTGAAGGAGAAGTTCACCAACGCATGGGTGGATCGCGCGCAGGCGGCGCTCGCGGGCAAGGTGGATGCGACGCCCGGAGCGGCGGCGCCCACGCCGGCCGCGCCCGCACCGGCGAAGGCCGCACCGCCCGCGCCCGCTACTGCGAAGCCGCCCGCGCCCGCTACGGTGAAGCCGCCCGCGTCTGCTTCTCCGAAGCCGCCCGCGCCCGCTCCCGCGAAGCCGCCAACGTCGGGAGGTGGGCGATGAGCACCGGCACATGCACGCGTGCGCGGCTGATCGCCGCACTGACGCTCGTGATGGTCTTGGCCGTCGCGGGTGGTGCGCAGGCGCAGCAGCCGCCCGTGAAGAAGCCGGCCGCGACTGGGCAGACGATCGAGATCCGCGGCCAGGCGCCGACGCCACAGGTGGTCACCGTGCGTCCGCGCGAGGTGCCCGACTACAAGGCGGGCGGGTTGCCCAGCGCCGTGATGGGATCGGGATCGTGGCCATCGGTGACCGCCGGATACGCGATCACGCCCGCGAACCAACTGGCGGGACGTCTCCCGCTCGACACGAGCGCGGCGGGGATCGCGCGCGGCGGGGCCACTGTGGGCGGCGTGGCGCTCGCGGGTGGAGCGGCCGCCGGCGCAGCGGCAGGCGCACCCGGAGGCGCGCCAGGCAGCGCGCCTGGCGGGAGCGCGGCCGAGATCGAAGCGATGCGGAAGGAGCTGGCGATGCGCAAAGCGCGTCTCGATTCGCTCCAACGCGCGCAGAACGAGAACCAGGCGCATCAGGCCGCGCTCGGCGCAGCGCCCGCGGGCGCCAGGCATGTTACCGCCGCCGACTCGGCGGCCCGCGTCGCGGAGATCGAAGCGATTCGCAAAGAGCTGAATTACCGCATGCAGCGGCTGGATTCGCTGCAGCGGGAAGTGAATAACCTGGGCGGCAAGAAAGCCGCGCCCGTGAAGGCCGACACCACGAAGAAGGGGACGCCCGGCAGCAAGCCGCCGCGCGGCTCCCGTTGAACCCTGACCGCGTTCGAAATCCTACGGAGGATCCGCGTCGATGAATCTCATCCAGTATTTCCGGAACGGCGGCCCGATCATGTATCCCATCCTTCTGACGGCGATCGTCGGGATGGCGATATTCTTCGAGCGGTTGTACACGATCGTGATCCGGTCGAAGATCAACGGCCGAGCATTCATCGAGCGTGTGATCCAGCTCGTCCGCGCGGGCAAGGCCGACGACGCGATCAAACTCTGCCAGCAGTCGAAGGCGGTGCTGCCCGACATGGGCATGCTGATCCTGCGCAGCCGGAGCCGCGACGAGGCGGACCTGCAGAACGTGGCGGACGCCGCCGCGCTCTCGGTGCTGCCGCGGCTGACGCGCCGGCTCCACTATCTTCCGATGCTCGCGAACGTCGCGACGCTCATCGGGCTGCTCGGCACGATCTTCGGCCTCCAGGCGGCCTTCGCGTCCGTAGGACTCGCGAGCGCGGCCGCACGAAGCGGCGAGCTGGCGAAGGGCATCTCGGTGGCACTGTACGCGACGGGCTTCGGCCTGCTCACGGCGATCCCGCTGTCGGTGGGACACGCCTATCTCGTGAGCCAGGCGGAAGGGATCATCGAGCAGGTGGACGAGTTCCAGGTGCGGTTGATCAATGCGCTGATCGACCGGCCCGACGTGCGCATCGGGAACCGGTAGTGACGGTGTGCATGTCCGGCCGCGGCCGGCGTCCATCCGTAGTCCGACTTACCTGAGCTGATCCGATATGGCTTCGCTATTCCATCGATCCACCAATCGGCGCAAGGCGGCCGCGCCCCTCACGGCGCACGGGAACATCAATCTCGTGCCGCTCGTGGACATCCTCACGTCCATCGTCTTCTTCTCGCTCATCACGCTGCAGAACGCCGACGTCGCGGCGCTCACGAGCTTCGACCTCGCGCTGCCGCCGGTGGTGGTGACCACGCCGGAGCAGATGAGCAAGCTGAAGTCGGACCAGGCGCTCGACCTGCTGCTCACCGTGCGCGTGGACAATCAGAAGATGCTCGTCGAGCACTCGGAGGAGGGCGGCTTCCATCGGCAGATCAACGGAGTCGATTCGGCGTCGCTCGTGCAGCTGCAGGCGCTGATGACCGAGATCCGCTCGAAGTATCCGCAGAACAGCGACGTGACCGTGATCCCGGACGACGACGTGAGTTACGACAACCTCGTGCACGTGCTCGAGCACCTCAAACTCGCGCACTTCACCGGCATCTCGCTGGGCACCCGTTCGCGCGGCGCCGCCGCGCCGGGAGCGTAGCGTGGCCGCCCGGGGCCGTGATGCCCGCGCCCAACGGCGCGCCGCGCAGTTCGCGAAGTTCCGGATCACGGAACTGAACCTCGTGCCGCTCGTGGACACGTTCGTGTCCATCGTGTTCTTCGCGCTCACGAGCGCGACCGTGGGCGAACTCGCGCCGGTCGCCGCCGGCGTGCGGCTGCCCGAGGCGTCGGTGGGCAGCAGTGCGCTGCAGCAGCTCACGCTGGGCGTGGGTCGGGACCTCACGCTGGGCGGCCCGCGGGTCACCGGAACGCTCGATGCGGCCGCGGCGGTCTCGACCGATCCCACGCAGCCGCTCATGATCCCCGCGCTGCTCACCGCGCTCAAGGAAGCGGGCGATTCCATCAAGACTCGCGCACGGGATCGCGGCCGATCAGCCGGTGGATGCGCCGCTCGCGATCCAGGCCGACAAGAGCATGCGCTACGACCTGCTCGCGCGGCTGATGCAGACGTCGCGGCTCGCGGGCTTCAAGAACATCTCGCTGCAGGTGAAGCGGACAGCCGACGCGGTGACCGTGACGGACAGCACCGCCGCTCCGCCGCCCGCGGCACCGCCGACGGGAGGGCGCTGACGTGAACAAACCGCCGCCGCGCCCGCCGGAGATCCGCAAGCGCGTGGACGAAGTCTCGTTCACGCGCAACATGCGCTTCGAGATCGCCGACGCCGAAGGGCGCGCGCTGCTCTGGAGTTATGTGCTCGCCGGATCCATGGGCCTCATCTGGTTGCTCATGGTGTGGTTCGGCCCATCGCCGCAGTCGCTGATCAGCCTGCTGCCGCCGGAGGAGACGCCGGTGGAAGTGAAGTTCGATGACGCGAAGCCGGCGCCGACGCCGACCGCCGCGCCCGTCGCGGCGCCTGCCGCGGCGGCACCCGCGCCCAAGCCCGCCGGCGGCAACGAGGGGCAGAATCAGAAGAACATCAAGAAGATGGGCGACGCGTTCGGCGGCGGCGCTCGAGAAGGGCGGCGGCGGAATGGTGGGCGACGTCACCAACGCGCTGCGCGGCGTGGACGTGAGCTCGTCCACCGGCGGCTCGCCCGGCATGCAGGGGAAAGCCGTGATCGGCTACGGCCAGGGCGGCCAGGGATCGCGCACGCCGGGGCGCGGCGGACTCGGCACCGGACTCGGCACCGGCGGCGGCGGGATCGGCGGCGTGGGCGGCACGGGCGTCGGATATTCCGGCGTGCTCGTGGCGGCGCCGCAGGTGATCCACGCGACCAACGCCGGCGGCCCCGGGCGCAACACGTCCGACCTCGGCAACTACGTGCGCGGCCGCGACTCGCAGCTGCGGTTCTGCTACGAGGAGTACGGGCTGAAGGTGAACCCGAGCCTCGCCGGATCCGTGACCGCCGCCGTGACGCTTACCGGCCAGGGGAACGTGACCGACGTCGCGATCAGCGACCGCACATGGAGCGGCGCCGGATCATCGGAAGCGGAGAATTGCATCAAGCAGCGGATCTCGGGATGGAGATTCCCGCCGTCGGAAGCGGGGGGCGGAACGTATTCCTTCAGCTTCTCCTTCTCGAAATAACGTACGTATCTGCGTACGTAGCACCCCCAATGCCGTACTTGGTCCCTCGCGGACCGACGCGTGTGGACGTCTCACGTGTGAGTAACCGCGACGGCGCCGTTTGGTAGCCGCAACCCCAATTACGCCGTCGCTGGTACCACACGTCATACGCCACACGCGGCGTTCGGGTCGACCAAGTACGGCGTTCGGGGTCGAACGTGACGCTCGACTTAGTTGCGGACGGCGAGCGTATCCACCCTGTCCGCAACGATCTCGATTCTCCTGGGAGCAACGAGTGCTTCCCCCCGCGCGCCGAGGATCACGATGTACCATGTGCCCGTGACGAGCGTGAACGACGCCCGTTCGTTCACGATCTTCTCGCGCGACAGTGCCCGTCCCGCCGCCGCCGGCTTCCTTCGTGAGTTCTTCGATATCGAGTGCGCGCACCGGTCCGGCGTGGAGGCGCAGGCTGTCGCGGCGCATCCGGAGGCTCTCGGCGCTCGCGGCGTCGCGCGTGAACGCGGCGTACGCCGATGCGTATCCCGGCGTCCGGCGGTCGGTGCGGTCCATGGAATCGGCGCGCGCATTGAGCACGGTGCGCACGCGCCGGTACACGGCATTGAGCGAATCCGCCGAATGACGCGCCGGGTCGTTCGCGATGAGCAGGGCGGGGTCCACCGGGGTCGCGAGCACTTCCACGCCTCCGGGCACCGTGGTAGAATCCAGCACCACGCGCAGGGTGCCGCTGCGCGCGCAGGCGATCGCGGCGAGAGCCAGGGCGGGGGCGGCGCGCCGCAGTCTTCCAATGAGGGCGCACACTGAGTGTGGCATAGAGCGCTGCAAGGTATCGGCGCCCTCTGGGTGCTGCAAGCGGCGCCGGCGCTGCCGGAACCCCGCGGATACATCAACGACTTCGCGAACGTCATTCCCGCCGATGACGCCGCGCGCATGAGCGCCATCATCAACGATGTGCGCGCGAAGTCGGGCGGCGAGATCGTGGTCATCACGATGCCGAGCATCGGCGACCGCGATGTGAACGACATCGCGCTCCAGTTCGGCCGCCAGTGGAAGGTGGGCAAGAAGGCCGCGCCGGGCGATGCCGGCGCGCAACACGGGCATCATCATCCTCGTGGTGCCCAAGGAGACGAGCTCCGACGGCCGCGGGCATGTCGCGATCGCGACGGGCACCGGCACGGAAGGGTTCATCACGGACGGCGACGCGGGACAGATCCGCGACGAGGCCATCCCGCTCTTCCGCCAGCAGAACTACGGCGGCGCGATCGAGCTGATGGTCTCGCGCGTCGCCGAGCGCTATGCGCGCGAGTTCAACTTCCCGCTCGATTCATCGCTCGCGATCGCGCCGCAACCGATCCGCGTGCCACCCGCGCGCCTGCCGAGGATCGATCCGTTCTGGATATTCTTCGTCATCATAATCGTCATTAACTTGGTGCGGCTGCTCATGGGCCGGCGCGGCTGCGTGGGCTGCGCGGCGCCGATGTTCATCGGCGGCGGGGGTGGCGGCAGCAGTTGGAGCGGGGGCGGTGGCGGCGGTTTCGGCGGTTTCGGTGGCGGCGGCGGGTTCGGTGGCGGCGGCGCAAGCGGGAGTTGGTGACCATGGCCAAGATGACGCTCGACGGACTCGTTTCCCAATTGAAGCTCGCCTTCGGCGCCGAGCTCGCGGCCGTCGTGCTCTACGGCTCCGCGGCGCGCGACACGTCGGGCGCCACGCCGCGCGGCAGCAACGTGCTCGTCGTGGTGGCGCGCATCACCATGGAGACGCTCGCGCGCGAGGCGGCGATCGCCGCCGCGTGGACCGAGGCGGGCCATCCGCCGCTGCTCACGATGACCTCCGACGAATTCCACGGATCCGCCGACATCTTCCCGATCGAGTACGCCGACCTGCTCGACGCACACCGCGTGCTCCACGGCGAATCGCCGCTCGACGCGATGCAGGTGGAGCGCGCCGATCTGCGGCTGCACCTCGAGCACGAAGCGATGGGGAAGCTGCTGCGGCTTCGTCGCGGCATCCTCGCCACGCGGCGGCGCGAAGAAGCGGCAGCTCGCGCTCATGTCCGAGAGCGTGGGCGCGTTCCTCGTGCTCTTCCGCGCGCTGTTGCGTGTGCACGGCGATGCGGTGCCCGCCCACGCGGCGGCGCTCGTGACCGCCGCCGCCGCGCGCGCGGGATTCGATCCGGCACCCTTTCATCTGGCGCTGCGCCACGCGCGCGGCGAGAAGATCCCCGTCGGACGACGCTCCGGCCGTCCTCTCGGCGTACCTCGCGGGCGCCACGCAATTGGCGCACTACATCGATCGCATGGGAGCAACATGAAACGACTCGCGCTCTTCCCGCTCGCGCTCTTGTTCGCGCTCGTCCTCGCGGCGTGCCCGGACAAACCCAAGCCCGCGCCTGTCGCGGTGGACACGACGCCCTTGAATCTCGATTCGGTGAAGACGGCCATCGCACCGGCCGCGCCCGACACCTTCACGCCGATCAAGATCGCCCAGCCGATCCCGCCCGCGCCGCCGGCGCTGCTGGAGGCCGTGCAGCGCGAGCAATCGTTCAGCAAGTTCTGCTACCAGGAATTCGGCCAGAAGGCCGACCCGTCGCTCGCCGGCGGCGTGGCGATGGTGGTCACGGTGGAAGCCAGCGGCATCACCGACGCGCACGTGCGCGCCGACAGCTGGACCTCCAAGGCCGGGAAGGCGGTGAACACCTGCCTGAACGAGAAGGCGCCGCTCGCGTGGAAGCCGGAGCCCGGCGCGGTGAAGCCGGGCAAGTACATCGTGCAGCTCGCATTCCGGCCGTCGTGATCGTGCGATCTCGTCCACGCACGACTCGCGCCTGCACTTTCTTTTCTTCCGATCCGGAGATCGCCTGATGCGCAAGAACAAGTGGCTGGCTCTCGTGCTCCCGCTCGCGATGGCGGGATGCGGCTACAACCGCATCCAGACCATGGACGAAGCGGCGAATTCCGCGCGCAGCCAGATCGAGGTGCAGTTGCAGCGCCGCGCCGACCTGATCCCGAATCTCGTGAGCACGGTGAAGGGATACGCGGCGCACGAGGACGAAGTGTTCACGAAGGTCGCCGAGGCGCGCAGCGCGCTGGTGGGCGCCATCGGCACGCACGATCCCGAGCAGATGGCGGCGGCGAACGCGCAGACCACGAGCGCGCTCGGCCGGCTGCTCGCGATCTCGGAGAACTATCCGCAGCTCAAGGCGGACCAGAGTTTCATCCGCTTGCAGGATGAACTGACGGGAACGGAGAACCGGATCGCCGTGGCGCGCAGCGATTACAACCAGGCCGCGCAGGCGTACAACGCGTTCATCCGGCAGTTCCCCACCGTGCTCACCGCGAAGGTGATCGGCGCGAAGGCGAAGCCGTACTTCGAGACGCTCACCGCCGGTGCGGGCACGGCGCCCACCGTGGACTTCTCGAAGCCGGGCGCGGCCCCGCCGCCGCCCGCGCCCGCCGCGCCGGCGCCATCGAAGAAGGTTCCATAATCCGAGAACAGCGGGCGTGAGTCTTGAGTCGTGCGTGACGAGCCTGCGTCAGGGCGTTCGTCACGGCGTGCGCGGCGGTGGTGATCGCCGCGTGCGCCGGCGGGCCGCCGCCCGGTTCGCCCGGCGCGCCGGCGCCGGTGGTGAAGATCCTCTTTCCGCTGGTCATCGACTCCGTCCGCTTCACGAGCGGATGGGGCGACGACCGCGAGGGAGGCCGCAGTCATCACGGCCAGGACATGTTCTGTCCCAAGTGGACGCCGATCATGGCGGTGGTGAACGGCACGGTGGACTGGATCCTGACGTGCGCCGCCGAAGCAGCCGAAGGGCTATCACATCCTGCTGCGCGGCGATGACGGGAACGTCTATCTCTACGAGCATCTCAACAACGACGATCCCGGCACGAGCGACAACAGAGGCGCGCCGCGCTACGCGTACGCGCGCAACCTGAAGAACGGCGACCGTGTGGAGGCCGGCGACATCATCGGGTACGTCGGCGATTCCGGGAACGCCGAGAAGTGGGGCGCGCATCTCCACTTCGAGATCCACATCGGGAAGTGGGGGAATCCCGTGGACCCCGCGCCCTCATTGCGCGCCGCCCTGGCGCGCCGCCGCGCGAATTCCTCGAATTAGGGGATTCTTAGGATAGCGCAGGGGATTCTTACGATACGGCCGGGGCGTTCTTGACAGCCCTGTTACCAAGTCGTAAGCTCGCGATGACCGACAGCTCCAGCCCGACCGATCGCACCGGAGATACCGGTGCGCTCGCCGTTCTGGACCTCTGGAAAGGAGGTGCGGCCGACAGAACGTGTTACTCGAACGTTCCGGAAAGGTTCCGCAGGTGAGTTCTCCAATCCAGGAGGCGCGTATGAAGTGGCGAGTTCTGTCAGCGCTCGCGGTGCTTGCGCTGCTGCCCCTCGCGGCGGCGGCGCAACAAGAAGGGCTGATCACCGGCAAGGTGACCAGCGATGCCGGAGCCCCGGTGGCCGGCGCGCAGGTGTACATCGAGAAGATGAACCTCGGTACGCAGACGAAGGACGATGGCACGTACCGCATCGTGATCCCCGCCGGCCGCGCGAACAGCCAGCAGGCGTCGTTGAGCGTGAAGCTGATCGGCTTCAAGCCGAAGTCCGTGCTGATCTCGCTCAAGCCCACCACGCAGACCATGGACTTCGTGCTCGGCGCGCAGGCCGTGGTGCTGCAGCAGGTCGTGATCACCGGTGAAGGGATCATGACCACGAACGAGAAGCTCGGTGAGACCGTGAACACCGTGCACGCGGACGCGATCACCGGATCCAACGAGACGAACGTGACCAACGCACTCTCGGGCAAGGCGCCGAACGTGCAAGTGCAATCGTCCTCGGGCGACCCGGGTTCCTCCACATCGATCCAGATCCGCGGCCTCAAGTCCTTCACGGGCGACGGCCAGCCGCTGTTCGTCGTGGACGGCGTGCCGCTCGACAATTCGTCGGTGAGCACGGACCAGTACGCCATAGGCAACCAGGGGCAGGGCGTGGTCACCTCGAACCGCATTGCCGACGTCAATCCGAACGACATCGAATCGGTGACGATCCTGAAGGGCGCCGCGGCGGCCGCGATCTACGGCGCGCGCGCGTCGCAGGGCGTGGTGCTGATCACCACGAAGAGCGGCAAGTCGGGTCAGACGCGCTATTCGTTCACGAGCTCGCTCTCGCTGAACGACGTCACGCAGGGTTACCCGCTGCAGACCACCTACGGGCTCGGCACGGACGGCGTGGCGGCGACCGTGCGATGCCACGTCACTCCCGGGCAGCACCGACGGCGGCAGCGATTGTCGATGAGCACGGCGCGTTCGTGGGGCCCGGCGCTCGACGGCCGGCACGCACGACGTACGATCACTTCGGTGAGATGTTCACCACCGGCACGCTGTGGGACAACATCCTGTCGATGTCGGGCGGCGATGACCGCCGCAGCTTCTACTTCTCGGCGGGATATTCGGCGAACGCCGGCGACGTGACCGGCAATCAGAACGACTACAATCGTGCGACGTTCAAGCTGAAGGGCTCGCAGATGATCGCCGACCAGATGCAGATCTCGGCGAACTTCAACTACGTGAACGTCACCGGCAATTTCATCCAGCGTGGCGACAACGTGGACGGCATCATGCTGGGCTCGCTGCGCACGCCGGCGCAACTTCAACAACTTCAACTACATCGACAGCGCGTCGGGGCTGCAGCGCGCGTACCGGTTCCCGAATCCGAGCGCGTTCTCCAGCAACACCGGCCGTGGGTTCGACAATCCGATCTGGGTGGCGAATTCGATGCCGGCAACACAGGACCTGAACCGCTTCTACGGCAATTTCATGTTCAACTGGACGCCGCAGGATTATCTGACGGTCCAGTGGACGCCGGGCGTCGACTACTACGCCGACCAGCGCCTGGAAGCGTTCCCGCTGACCTCCTCGGGATTCCCGACGGGCCAGATCTTCCGCACCGACATGAACAGTTTCATCGTGTCGAGCCTGCTGACGATCATCGGGTCGCACACGTTCAACCCGAACTTCTCGGGCACGATCACGCTTGGCAACGATCTCAACAGCCAGTCGTTCAACCAGAATTTCATTCAGGGCTTCACGCTCATTTCTCCGCTTCCCTACACGATCAGCGAACACCGTGAGCTGGTTCCCGAACGACAATGAGACGCTGGTGCACCGCCAGTCGTACTTCGCACAGGCGACCGCAGACCTGTGGGACCAGCTCTATCTCACCGCCGCGATCCGCAACGACGGCTTCTCGACCTTCGCCCAGAACGATCCGCGGGCGTGGTACCCGAAGGCGAGCGCGGCGTGGACGTTCACCAAGACCACGGGCACGCCGCGACTGGCTCCAGTACGGCAAGTTGCGCGCGGCATACGGCGAGACGGGCAAGGAACCGCAGGCCTACTCGACCCTCAACAATTATCAGGTGAACAAGATCTACGAGTACGGCGGCGTCGGGTTCCTCAATAGCGTGTACGAGGGGATTCCGGGACTCACGTCTTCCACGAAACTCGGCAACGATGCGCTGCAGCCCGGAGCGCTCGAAGGAGTGGGAGACGGGTTTCGACCTGGGCTTCTTCAATGGCATGTCGGACATGAGCTTCTCGTACTACAACAGCAAGACGTACGACGTGATCTTCCAGGTGCCGCTGCCTCCCTCGAGCGGTTACCAGAGCCAAGTGCAGAACGGCGCAACGATCTCGAACAAGGGTTACGAGGTCCAGTGGAACTTCAATTCCAAGCCGCAGGCGAATATGCAGTGGTCGCTTGGCCTGCTCTGGGCGCAGAACCGGAACAACGTCGATGCCATCCACAACGCATCGATCGTCTTCCTGCCGAACTCGATCGTGAACGCGGTCGCGATCGTCGGGTCGCCCGTGGGTTCGATCTACGGATATGACTTCTATCGCTGCGGCAAAGGCGAGACCGTCGCCAATGTCGACATCGACAACACGCCGACGTCGGGTGGCGGCTGCGGTACGGGCTACGCCAAGAACGCCATGTATATCGGCGCCGATGGCTTCCCGATCATCAATACCGATTCGAACATCCCGCTGGGCAGCGCCCAGCCGAACTGGACGGGCGCGATCCGCGGTTCCCTCACGCCGATCAAGAACCTCCAGTTCTCGTTCCTGTTCGACATTCGCAATGGGAGCCAGGCCTACAACGGCACCCGCGGCGCGCTGTACGTGTACGGCACGCACAAGGACACCGATGTTCGCGGTCAGAACCTGATCTTCGGCACGTCGATCGATCCGGGCGCGGTGGCCGGACCGGGCGCAGGGCAGGCCGTACTCATCGACGCGAACTGGTTCCAGGGAGACGGCGGATCATTCGGCAACAACACCGCCAGCTTCGTGGAAGACGCCGGATTCACCAAGCTCCGCGAGATCGCCCTCGCTTACACCTGGGACGGCCGCTGGGTGACGCACAACCTTGGGCTGAGCAGCCTTCAGCTGCGCGTGGCCGGCCGAAACCTGTACACATGGACCAAGTACACCGGCATCGACCCCGAATTCAATCTCGAGGGCGTAGCGCTGGTGCAGGGTGTGGACTGGTTCAGCAATCCGCAGGCGCGTTCGTTCGTGATGTCCATCACCCTCAACCGCTAACCAGAGGTGAGCACAATGAAGAAGCAACTCAAGCTCGCACTGGCAGCGGCGAGTTCGGTGCTGCTGCTGGCCGCCTGTACGGACTTCCTCAAGGGTCCTGGGTTGAACAACAATCCCAACCAGCCGACATCCGCCACGGCCGACCAGCTGTGGGTCGGTTCGCAGGTGGCGGTGATGGCGCAGTGGGAGAACTATCCGTTCATGCTATTCTTCCTGTGGGCGCAGCAGATCTCCGGCGTGAACCGGCAATGGCAGAACTACGCACGCTTCCAGGCCGGGACCGATCAGAACTCCGCCGATGGCGCTTTCAACCAGACGTACGGCCCCGGCGGGCTCGTGGATCTGCGGCAAGTGGATACCCTGACCACCAAGAGCGGCAATCTGAAGATGCGTGGTGAGTCGGAGGTGCTCGAGGCGCTGTACATCGGAACGGCCGCCGACATATTCGGCGCGATCCCGTACAGCAACGCGCTCACCCCGCAGCCGACGTACGACGCGCAGGCGACAGTCTACGATGAGGTGCAGACGACGCTGAACAACGCGATCAACGACCTCAACAGCGCGCCGTCCACGGCGAACGCCGGACCGGTGGCCGACTTCTTCTACACCAACGACTACACGAAGTGGGTCGCGGCCGCGAACACGCTCAAGGCGCGGTTCTTCATGCACACCGCGCGCACGGGCACTACGACATACAGCGCGGCGATCCTCGACTCTGTGATCAAGTACACGCAGATCGGGATCTCCAGCTCGGCAGGCGATCTGTCCACGACCCACACGGGAACGCCGGGAGAACAGAACCTGTTCTTCAGCTTCCTGTTCAGCCGTCAGGGCGACGTGGAGCCGAGTGCGATGCACATCAATCTGATCAAGCAGGCTGGTGAGACGGGGCTGCTGGCCGTCTACTACCTGCCGAATTCAAGTGACAGCACCTTCGGCTCGGCGCCTGACGCGTCGTTGCCGGGTGTGGCGGCGTTCGCGACACAAGCCACGACGCCGGTGCCAATCGTCACGTACGTCGAGAACCAGAATGCTGTTGGCGGAAGCCAACCTCATCAACGGCACGTCGGTGGGCGGTACGCCGCTGGCGATCCTGAATGCGTATCGTGCGACCGTGGGAGGTGCGGCGCTCGCTTCATCGGGCGCGGTGCTCCACCAGAACATCATTCGTGAGAAGTACATCCACATCTTCTTCAATGTCGAAGTGTGGGATGACTACCTCCGCACCTGCTATCCGAACGTGCCGACGACGCCGAATATGATCTCGCCGGGTGGAAGCGTGGGGCCGTATGTGCCCGCGCGGTTGCCGATCGGCATCACGGAACAGTCGGCTAATCCGAACGTTCCGGCGACCGTTCCGGGCGGACAGCCAATGAACGGGAACAACGCCGCGAATCCGACCAATCCGAAGAATCTGGTGGATCTGGTTGGAGCGGCGTGCGCGGGACAGGTGAACCGGCCGGGGACTTGATCGAGGTCCACGGTGCATGAAGTGAAGAAGCCCGGGTCGAAGTTGACCCGGGCTTCTTCACGTGGTGCGGACCCGAACCCCGTGAGTCGTATCCCGGACTCCGTGACTCGTAACCCGAACACCGTGAGTACCGAGTCGTGCGTCGTACTGACTGAAATGCGGCGATGGAACCCCCAGCCCCGTGCGTCGCACCCCGGAGGCCGTGAGTGACTCACGACGTACGGAGTTCAGGGGTGCGAGTCACGCCGTAGAGTCAGTACGACGCACGACTCGCTACTCACGGCGTTCGGGGTACGAGTCACGGCGTTGGGGGCACGACTCACGCCGTTCGTAGTCAGTCGGGGATCGCCGTACCCGGAAGGACGTACGTCAGTGGATCCACCGCCCGCCCGTTCACGTGGATCTCGTAATGCAGGTGCGGCCCGGTGGACAGTCCCGTGTTGCCGACGTTCGCGATCACCTGGCCGCGTTTCACCTTCTGGCCGGGGCGCACGACGATGCGTGAGCAGTGCGCGTACTTCGTGGTGATGCCGAAGCCGTGATCGATCTCGAGCACGTTGCCATAGCCCGTCTCGCGGCGCACCGCCATCACGACGCCGCCCGCGGGCGCGACGATCGGTGCGCCCATCGGCGCGCTGACGTCAATGCCCTCATGCGGCCGCGCAATGTGCAGAATGGGATGGAAGCGCGAGCGGCTGAAGCTGCTCGAGAGCCAGCCGGCGGTGGGCATGATGCTCGGGATCGACTGGAATTTCGCGGCGCCGGCGCGGAGCGTATCGGAGACTTCGGCGAAGCTCGCCGAGAGCGTCTTGGCGCGCACGATCATTCCGTCAATGTCGGGCTGATCGGTATTGAGTCCGAGCGCCGTGAGGCCGCGCTTCGTGGAATCGTGGCGCGCGGCGTACGTGTCATCCGAGGAAAGGCCCGCGAGGAGGCGGATCTCCGTGTCACGCCGGTCGATCTCATCGAGCGTTCCGGTGAGCGTGTCGATCTGCGCGCGCAAGGTCGTGACCGCCGCGCGCAAGCTCGCGTCGTCCTGCCCGCGCGCATAGCTGCTAATGCCGCGAATGCCGATCCCCAATCCGACTGCCGCCGCGAGTGCCAGCGCGCCGAGCCCGAACATGAGCCAGCGCGCGCCCCGCTCCGAAAGCTGGAGCTGGCGCGGCGCACGTTCCCCACCATGGGGAACGAGGAGGATGGTCCAGCGGCGGGGAGAGTTCAAACTACTCGGGATTCGGGACTCGGGACTCGGGGCTACAAAACTACACCCTTAAGACTCCCGGCGGGAGACGGCGCGTCACGGCTGTTACGCAGCCGGACGGTGCCGCTTTTGAGTCCCGAGTCCCGAGCGCCGAGTCCCGGTAGTTATTGGTATAGCGCCGGAAACTCTTTCTTCAGCGCCTCGACCTTCGGAATGTCGTTGTACACGATGTACGGCTGGTCGGGGTGCTTATCGAGGTAGCCCTGATGATAGTCCTCCGCCTTGTAGAACTTCTTGAGCGGAGTGACTTCCGTCACGATCTTGCCGGTGAACGTCTTCGCGGCCGTGAGCTGCGCGATGTACGCCTTCGCGACACTCTCTTGATCGGCGTTCGTGTAGAAGATCGCCGAGCGATACTGCGTGCCGTGATCGGGGCCCTGGTAGTTGAGCTCCGTGGGATTGTGCGCCACCGAGAAGAACACCTTGAGCAGATCGCCATAGGTGACTTTGCTCGGATCGTAAATGACCTGCACCGATTCCGCATGGCCCGTGGTGCCGGTGCTCACTGTTTCATAGTCGGCCGTGCCCGCTTCGCCGCCCGCATAGCCGGAGGTGGAGGAGATCACGCCCTTCACGTGCTCGAACACCGCCTGGATCCCCCAGAAGCAGCCGCCGGCGAAGACGGCCGTGTCGCGGCCGGGGGCTGTCGTGAGCGCGGTATTCTTTTCAGGATCGGGGACGGGCACAGTCGCGCCGGCTACTCCACAGCCCATGGCGAGGGCGAGAGGGAGCATGGCAAACATCATAAAGAAATGGGGGAGGGTGGTACGCATCTGAGTGGTCCTCGGAATTGATGGTCAACTGCAATCTATCAACACTTTCTGCTATACAGAGTTCCTGCCTCTCGGACGGCGAGACCCGAACTCCGTTCTTGGTCACCCGAACTCCGCTTGTGGCGTTTGACGTGTGGTAACGGCGACGGCGTCCTTGGTCGCGGCGAATGCTCCGCGTAGAGAAATCAATGCAGAGCAGAGTGATCCAATGCTGGTCGGCGCCCCGTGCTTCTCGACTATTGTGCCAGGACGCTACCGGAGTGGCAATGAGTTACGAAGCATGGGAGTTGTCGGTGCCGGACCACATTCGCCAGGATCCGCTCTGGGGACTACGGGTGTATCGCGCCGCAATGTATGCCGCTCATCTGGGGAGGCGCGATTCAGCGTGGCTTGCGCGGAAATCCGGTTTCGAGGACCTCGCGCAGCAACTGCGACGCGCGACGTCATCGATCCCCGCGAACATGGCGGAGGGATATAGCCGTCATGGCCGGCGGGATCGGAACCGATTCTACGAGTATGCCCTCGGTTCCGCTCGCGAATCGCGTGATTGGTACTACCAGGCCCGCGACACCCTCGGCCCCGACGCCACTCACGCACGCATCGCGTTGCATACTTCGATCGCACGCATTCTCACTGTTCTCATCCGGCGTCACCGCTCGGAACCGGTCGGAGGCCCTACGCCGGATCAGTAGCCGTTACCATGTCCGCACCTGCCTTTACCACACGTCAAACGCCACAAGCGGAGTTCGGGTGACGAAGTACGGAGTTCGGGGTGCCACAATCGCGGTTAGGCCGTAGCGAGTTTCACGAACTTCAACGCCACCGAGTTGATGCAATATCTGAGTCCAGTCGGCTTCGGCCCGTCTTCGAATACATGCCCCTGATGCCCATCGCATCTCTTGCACTTGATCTCCGCCAACGCGCCGTAGCCCGTGTACGGCGTCTCCAGCACGTTCTCCTTTGCGATCGGCTGCCAGAAGCTCGGCCAGCCGGTGCCCGAATCGAACTTGTTCACGGAGCTGAACAGCGCGGTGTCGCAATCGATGCACCGGTAGATCCCCGTATCCTTGAATTCGTCGTACTGCCCCGTGAACGCGCGCTCGGTGCCTTCCTGGCGCGTGACGATGTACGACTCGGGCGAGAGCTGCGCGCGCCACTCGGCGTCCGTTTTCACCACCTTCGGTACCTTTTTCGCGCCGAGGTTCTTGCCGTCGGCCGCGAATTCGACGATCAGCACGTCGGTCATTGGAGTGATCTCGGTCTCGGTCATGGTCTGAGCGGGGATCCGGCGACGGAACGCCGCGAGCATCGCGGTGGCCGCCAGCACGCCGCCAGCCGCGAGGAACGCGCGGCGAGTGGAAGGAGCGAACCTGGGGTCGCTCCCCTGATCGGGTTTGGTCATTGTTGTGTGGGATGGTGGTCTTGGTACGCCATATGAATACATACGCTCGTCGCAGGTTCCCGGATTGACATCCGCCGAAATCCCTCCGACATCATAGCAATGCATACCCCACTTCGCGCCTTGGCGGTAGTTGGCCTTTGGGCCATCTCGGCATTCTCGGCTCCTGCGGCCCAGGCGCCGCATGCGACCGCCGACAGCCGACAGCCGGCCGTTGTAGTTCTCGCCTTCGACGGCTTCGCCCGCCGGTACCTGGACCAGGACTCCGCGCCCACGTTCCACCTGCTCGCGCGCGAGGGGGTGCTTGCCGAGGCGATGATCCCGAGTTTCCCGACCCTCACCTTTCCCAATTTCTACACTCTGGCAACCGGATTGTACCCGGCCCACACCGGCATCGTGAACAACCGGTTCTGGGATCCGTCATTCAACGCCATGTTCATCTATACCGGCGCGATGGCGAAGGAAGCGCGCTGGTGGGGCGGGGAACCGATCTGGGCCACGGCGCAGAAGCAGGGCCTGCGCAGCGCTTCGATGTTCTGGGTGGGGAGCGAAGCGCCGATCGGAGGGATCCAGCCGACCATCTTCGTCCCGTTCGACACGAAGATCCAGTTCGAGTCGCGCGTCGTGCAGATGCTGAGCTGGCTGTCGCTGCCGGACTCGGTGCGGCCGCAACTGATCATGGGATATTTCGAGGAGCCCGATCACACGGGGCACGAGTTCGGGCCCGACGCGCCGGAAACGGCAGCGCAGGTGCTGCGTGCCGACAGCATGCTCGCGATGTTCGTGAATGGGCTTCGCGCGCGCGGCCTCTACGACAAGGTGAATCTCATCGTGGTCGCCGATCACGGCATGTCGGCCGTATCGAAGGATCGCGTAGTGTACCTGGACGACGTGGTCGATTCCGCGAACGTCCGCGTGGTCGGCGAGACTTCGCCCGTGCTCACGATCAGCGCGCGCGACGGCAATGACGCCGCACTCGTCGCGCAGCTGCGAAAGCTTCCCCACCTTACCGTTTGGCCGCGCGACAGCATCCCGGCTCGGCTCCATTTCTGCTGCAATCAGCGGATCACCGCAGTGGTGGCCGTAACCGACGACGGCTGGAGCATTACGTGGCGGCACGCCAAGCCGTCGAAGCTGGGCGGCGCGCATGGATACGATAACGCGGACCCGAACATGCGAGCGCTTTTCATTGCGCACGGGCCGGCGTTCAAGCCGGGGACGACGATCCCCGCGTTCGAGAACGTGAACGTGTACTCGCTACTGGCCGATTTGCTGGGCGTGAAGCCGGCGCCGAATGACGGCAGCTTGGCGCCATTCGCCGCGGCGCTGAAGTAGGCTGTGATTGATTGTTGACAAAATCTATCGGGATACCGATCTTCATGCGCCAACGGTAGTTGAAAGCCATTCTCATCTAAGCGCTCATGCGGAAGCTAACCAGGAACCTGTCCATCGTCGCGTTCCTGCTCTTCCTGCTCAAGGGGCTGCTCTGGCTGGCCCTGCCTGCGCTTCTCGCCATGAAGGGGTGTCCGTGAGCGACCAGACCGCCGTCCCTGCCCAGTCGCCGGCGCTCGCGCTCCGTGAGCGCACCGCGGACAACCATAAGAACGCGGAGCGGTCCGAATTCCAGCGGCTGCTCGTGAGCGGCAAGCTCGACAAGGCCGGATACATCGGCTGGCTGGAGCAGATGTGGTTCGTCTACCGCGCGCTGGCGGCGCAATTCAATGCGCGACGCGGGAGCGGGGCGATCTTCTCCGTCGAGCGCGACCGGACCGCGGACCTCGACGCCGATTTGAAGTTCTTCGGGCTCCCGGCCAAGGCGCGCGAGGCATTGCCGAGCACCCGGGAGTTCGTTGGGCAGATCGCGAAGTGGGGCGCGGCCGAGGGCGCGGAGTTGCTTGGCCCGCTGTACGTGCTGGAAGGGAGCACCAACGGCAGCAAGTTCATCGCGCGCGCCGTGCGGAAGGCGTACGGGCTCGACGGGGCGCAGGGCACCGCGTTCCTGGATCCGTATGGCGAGGAGCAGACCGCGAAGTGGCAGGCGTTCCGCGCCGAGCTCGATTCCGCTGTTGCCGCCGCTCAGGTGGAGGCGGTCGTCGAGTCCGCGAAGGCGACCTTCGACGCGGTAAGCGCGATCGGGGCGGAATGTTGCATCGCGCGGAGCGCCGACCCCGCGGCGCTCCCGGGGGAGCCAAGCAGGGAGTGATCGTCGGCGCTTCGATCGCGTTGATCTTCACCGCGCTCTCGTTCGCTGCCGGGGGAGAGACGGCGGAGCTTCTCGGATATGTGTTCATCATTGCCGGCTTCGCGACATTGCTCCTCGTGTTCGCGCTCGGGGATGCTGTCCCGGGATTGGAGGGCGTCGTCCTTGTCGGCGCAGTTGTGCTGAATTGGATCGTGATCTCGATCGTACTCGCGAGGGTGCAGCTACGATGGAGGCGTTGGCGAGCTCGGGCGCGGGCATAGATCTCGCGTTCAGCGAATCGTGTCGGCCTTCGGGAACAGCGCGTCGCCCTTGTTCACCCGCCAGCCTTTCGGCTCGATGAGTTTGCCGAGTGATCCCGGCTCGATCCACGCGCCCCGGCGCGCCGAGTTGCTTCCAGAGTTCGGCGGCCTTCGCCGGGATGAACGGCGAGATGCACCGCGCCACGCTCGCGATCACATAGATCAACGTCGCGAGCGTCATCCTCCAGCTCGGCGCGCTTCTCGGGGTCCTTCGCGAGTTTCCAAGGCGCCTGCTGATCGACGTACTGGTTCATCGCGGCGCACGGCGTCGAGCGATCGAGGATTCGCGAGGCCTCTCGTGCAGCATGAAGGCTCGTCCATCTGCGGTCGTCGTAGTGCTCGAATCCACGCTTGGCGTTCCACGGGCACGACGCCGTCGCAGTATTTCTCGACCATCGCAATAGTGCGGCTCGCGAGATTGCCGAGCGCGTTCGCGAGGTCGGCGTTGTAGCGGTCGTCGAACCGCTCCCAGCTGAAGTTGCCGTCGGTGTCGAACGGCACTTCGCGCATCAGGAAATACCGGAACGCGTCGGCGCCGTACTTCTCGATCGCTTCGCCCAGGTCGAGCTTCACGCCCGAGCTCTTGGAGAATTTCTCGCCGGCGAGCTGCACGAAGCCGTGCGCCCACACTTTCTCCGGCAACGGAAGTCCGGCGGCCATGAGCATCGCGGGCCAGATCACGCAATGGAATCGGGTGATGTCCTTGCCAATGATGTGCAGCTGCGCGGGCCAACGCTTCTCGAAGCCCGCGTCGGGGAATCCGGTGCCGGTGAGATAGTTCGGCAGCGCGTCGAACCATACATACACGGTCTGACGGTCGCCGTCGCTCGTAGGGCGGGGGAAGGGCACGCCCCATTTCAATCGCGAACGGCTCGCCGAGATGTCGTCGAGTCCGCCGCGCAGCAGCGCGAGGATCTCGTTGCGGCGGCTCTCGGGCTGCACGAATTCCGGATGCTGCTCGATGTGCGCGAGCACGCGCGCGGTGTACGCGCTCAACTTGAAGAACCAGTTCTTCTCCTCCACCCACTCGAGCGTGAGTGTCGGATGGAGCATGCACTTCCCGTCCTTGATCTCGGCGTCCTGCTTGAAGCTCTCGCAGCCCACGCAATAGTTGCCCGCGTACGCCTTCTCGTAGAAATCGCCGGGATTGGTCTGGAAGATCCGCTCGATCAGCGCCTGCACGCCCCTCACGTGCGCGGGCGCGGTGGTGCGCATGAACTGATCGTACGAGATGTTGAGCCGCTTCCACATCGCTTGGAAAATTTCGGCGATGCGATCGGTCTGCTGCTGCGGCGAAACGCCCGCGGCCGCGGCGGCCTGCTCCACTTTCTGGCCGTGCTCATCCATGCCGATGAGCAGCCACACGTCATCACCCTTCAACCGGTGATATCGCGCGATCACGTCGGCGGCGATCTTCTCGTACGCGTGCCCGATGTGGGGCTCGCCGTTGGAATAATCGATCGCGGTGGTGACGTAGAACTTGCGAGGGGCCACGCGGGCTACGACGCGGGAGGAGCGGGCGGCGGGCTTCCGCCACCGCCCTCGCGACGGCCGCCACGGCGGCCGCGGCGACGGCGGCGGGGAGCATCAGTTGACGACGAACTGCTGGCTGTCGGCTGTCGGCTGTCGGTGACTGCCGAGCGAGGCTCGTCCTCAAGTATCGATTCGCCATCGACAACGATCGCGTGAGTTCCCGTGTCTTCGCGCTCCTCTTCGACGGCCGGAGGCTGCGAGACGCCGGCGATCTCCGCTTTGTACTCCACGAGCGTAATGATGCGCGTCTCGCCCTCGGCGTTCCGCAACGTCACGCGATCGTTGAAGATGTCGTTCAGCACGATCTTCTCTTCGCCGAGCGCGGTGGTGACGACTTTGCCTTCCTTGGGGAATCGCTTGCGCGCCGCGGCGTAGAATTCGTGCTCGTAGCGCAGGCAGCACATGAGACGGCCGCACGCGCCGCTGATCTGGCTGGGATTCAGCGACAGCTTCTGATCCTTGGCCGCCTGCAGGTTCACGGGACGCAGATCGGGCAGCCAGCTCGCGGAGCAATAATCGCGGCCGCAGCGGCCAATGCCACCAAGGCGCTTGGCCTCGTCGCGCACGCCGATCTGCTTGAGTTCGATGCGCGTGCGGAACAGTCCCGCGAGATCACGCACGAGCGCGCGGAAATCCACGCGCTTCTCGGCGGTGAAATACAGCGTGATCTTGCGCTTGTCCCACTGCCACTCGGCGTCGCTGATCTTCATCTGCAGCTTGTGCTCACGCACGCGCTCGGCGGCCTTGCGACGGGCTTCCTCATCGAGCGCGCGGAGCTCGGCGTGCTTGCGTTCGTCCTCGCCGCTGGCGGTGCGCAGGATCTTGTGGCTCGGCGTGGCCGTGGCGCCGAGTCCATGCGCGCAGCCGGCGCATCGTTTCTCAGCGGCCTCGCCGGTGGCGTGCACCTTTCCGAGATCCTCGCCGCGATCGACCTCCACGATCACGCTGGCGCGTGTCGCGAGAGGAGATTCGCCCTCCCAGAGGAAGAATTCCTTGCGGTTGCCTTTAAAGGCGACTTCGGTGAGGTGTGGCACGCCTACAATCTACTCGCTGAGGGCAGAGGGGCGGAACTGGAACCGCGAGGGCGGTGGTTGGTACCGCGAGAATCGGTGCGTTAGCGTTGGCGTTGGGGACTGCTAGCTCCGTGGGACCAGCAGGCTCCAACGCCAACGCCACAAACGCCTATCGCGGTACCAACCCCGCCGTCTGCGGTGCGACGCACGCCGTTGCCGTTATTCCGTGACCATCCCCATTCGAAGGAATTTCTCCCTCCGCCGCCGCACCAGTTTATCCGGCTTCACGCGCCGCAGATCATCCAACGCACTCGTCAGCGCCGCCTGCAGCGATTTCGCGGCGGTGGCTTGGTCGATGTGGGCGCCGCCGAGTGGCTCGGGCACGATCTCGTCGATCACGCCGAACTCGAGAAGGTCGGTGGCCGTGATGCGCAGCGCTTTGGCGGCGCGCTCCTTCATCTCGACGCTCTTGCCGTCCTTCCACAGGATGGCGGCGCAGCCCTCCACGGTGATCACGGAGTAGATCGCGTTCTCGAGCATGAGCACGCGGTCGGCGACGCCGAGTGCGAGCGCGCCGCCGGAGCCGCCCTCGCCGATCACGGTGGCGACGATCGGCACTGCGAGGCGGCTCATCTCCAGCAGATTCCGCGCGATCGCCTCGGATTGCCCGCGCTCCTCGGCGCCGAGTCCGGCCCACGCGCCCGGCGTGTCGATGAGCGTGAGCACCGGCACCTGGAATTTCTCGGCGAGCTTCATGAGGCGCAGCGCTTTGCGGTAGCCCTCGGGGTGCGGCATGCCGAAGTTGCGCTTGAGGTTCTCCTTGGTGTCGCGGCCGCGCTGGTGGCCGATGACCATCACCGTCTCGCCGTCGAGCCGCGCCCAGCCGCCGACGATCGCGGGGTCCTCGCGGAAGGCGCGGTCGCCGTGCAGTTCGATGAAGTCGGTGAAGGCGAGCGCGATGTAGTCGAGCGTGAACGGCCGCTTGGAATTGCGCGCGACCTGCACGCGCTGCAGCGGCGAGAGGTTCCCGTAGACGATGCGGCGCAGTTCGTCGAGCTTCGCCTCGAGCGGCGCGATCTCGGCGTCCATGTTCACCTGGCCCTGCGCGCCGGTCTTCTTGAGCTCCTCGATCTGCTTCTCGAGCTCCAGGATCGGCCGTTCGAACTCCATCGTCGAGCCCATGCCAGTTCCCCTTGACGAGCCGGACGTGACTGTCGCCCACGAGCGCGCGCAGCTCGGAGAGCGCCGCACTGGTGACCGCTATCTTCAACGTACGAGACCGCAGCCGCGTTGTCGCGCCGCTGTCATCGCGTCCAGCGCAATTCGAGCGGCGCCGAGCCGGCGTGCACTTCGGCCACGTCGCGCACCTCCTGCATCATCGCCGGCTGTACACGCCGTGGCCCGGCGGCAGTTCGATCGCCACCGCCACGTTGCCCATGGCGCGCAGCTCGGCGAACGGCGTGAGCGTCTCGATGATGAACGTCGGATGCTCCACGCCCTGATCGCGCTTGGAATAACTGCCCTTGAGCAGCACCGGCACATCGGGCTTGGCGCGGTCTCTGAGCAGCGTCCACGCCTCGGGGAAGACGAGCACTTCCGAAGATCCCGAAAAATCCTCGACTGTCAACCGCGCGAACTCGGCGCCGCTGCGTTTGCTGATCTGCTTCTTGATGGCGGTGACGACCACGCCGAGCGTGATCGGCTGGTCGGTCCACGGGCCGAGCTGGCTCACGGTGTGGCTCGCGAACAGCTCGGCCTCGGTGCGGAAGGGCTCGAGCGGGTGGCCGCAGATGTAGAAGCCGAGGATCTTCTTCTCCTCGGCGAGGCGCTCGGACGTCGGTAAGCGGCTGGACGTTGGGCAGCGTGCGGACCGAGGGCGCGTGCGCCGTACCGCGCTGCGGCGCTCGCATCGCCGAAGAGCGAGCCCTGGCCGCTCACGCGCTCTTCCTGGCGGAGCGCCGCTTCCTGGAGCGCGCCGTCGAGCGCGTTGGTGTACTGCGCGCGGTGGCCGCCGAGCGAGTCGAGCGCGCCGGACGCGATGAGCGCCTCGAACACGCGCCTGTTGCAGATGCGGAGGTCGACCTTCTCGACGAAATCGAAGAACGAGTCGAAGGTGCCGCCGTCGCGCGCCGCGAGGATGGAATCGATCGCGCCGCGGCCCACGTTGCGGATCGCGCCGAGTCCGAAGCGCACGCGCTTGTCGCCGACGACGGTGAACTTGTAGCCGGCTCTCGTTCACGTCGGGCGGAAGCACTTCGAGTGCCGAGCTCGCGCGCCTCGTTGATGTACTTCACGACCGAGTCGGCGTCGCCGATCTGCGAGCTCGAGCAGCGCCGCCATGAACTCGGCGGGGTGGTGCGTCTTGAGCCACGCCGTTTGATAGGCGAGGATCGAGTACGCCACCGAGTGCGACTTGTTGAAGCCGTAGCGGCCGAAGGTCTCGAGCTGGCCGGCGAGCTCCTCGATGATCCGGCGCGAGTGGCCCTTGGCGACGGCCTTCTCGATGAACTTGTCGAGTTCGGCCTTGATGAGCGCCGGCGTCCTTCTTGCCCACGGCTTTGCGCAGCACGTCGGCTTCGGCGAGCGAGATGCCGGCGAGCCGCTGCGCGATGCGCATCACCTGTTCCTGATAGGTGATCACGCCGTAGGTGGGCTCGAGCACCTCGCGCAGCTCGGGCAGCGCGTAGCGTCACCGGCTCGTCGCCGCGTTTGCGCGCGGCGAACACCTTGTGCATGCCGGCGTCGAGCGGGCCCGGGCGCATGAGCGCGTTGCTCGCGACGAGGTCGTCGAAGCGGTCGCAGCGCATGTTGCGCAGCTGGTCCGTGGCGAGCGCCGACTCGAACTGGAACACGCCGGCGGTGCGGCCCGCGCGGAGCATGCGGTACGTCGGCGCGTCGTCGAGCGGGAGCTTCTGCATGTCGAGCTTGCCGCCGCCGCGCGCCTCGATCATCGCGAGCGCGTCGTGGATGACGGTGAGCGTGGTGAGGCCGAGGAAGTCCATCTTGAGCATGCCGGCCTTCTCGAGCGACGTCATGTCGTACTGCGTGACGACGACCGTCTCTTCGTCGCCGGCGCCGGAGCCTTTGGTGGTCTGCGTGCACACGGGCACGTAGTCGACGAGCGGTCCCGGCGCGATCACGACGCCGGCCGCGTGCACGCCCGCGTGGCGCGAGAGCCCCTCGAGCGCGATGCGTAGTCGAGCAGCTGCTGTAGCGCTCGTCGTTCTCGTAGAGCTGCTTCACCTCGGCGATCTGTTTCATCGCGTCCGCCACGGTGAGGAAGAAGTTCGGCTGGTTGGGAATGAGCTTCGCGAGCGCGTCGGTCTCGGCGGGGGTGAAGCCGAGCACGCGGCCGACGTCCTTGACCGCGGCGCGGGACTTCATCGTGCCGAAGGTGATGATCTGGCCCACGCGAGTCGCGGCCGTACTTCTGGCGCACGTACTCGATCACTTCGCCGCGGCGCTCGAAGCAGAAGTCCACGTCGATGTCGGGCATCGACACGCGTTCCGGATTCAGGAAGCGCTCGAAGAGGAGATCGAACTTGAGCGGGTCGACGTCGGTGATGCGCAGCGAGTACGCGACGAGCGAACCGGCGGCGGAGCCGCGGCCGGGTCCGACCGGGATCCCGCGGTCGCGCGCGGCCTTGATGAAATCCCAGGCGATGAGGAAGTAGCCGGCGTAGCCCGTCTTGGTGATGACGCCGAGCTCGTAGTCGAGCCGCTCGCGCACGTTGGCGGGGAGCGTCTCGCCGTAGCGCTCGCGCGCGCCGGCTTCGGCGAGCGTGACGAGCAGCTCGTTCTCGGTCTTCACGCCGGCGGGGAGCGGGAAGGACGGCAGGAAATATTTCTTCTCGAAGCCGACATTCACTTCGCTCGCGATCGTGAGCGTGTTCTCGAGCACGTCGGGCCGGCCGGGGAAATGGTCGGCGATTTCCGGCGCGCTCTTGAAGAAGAGTCCCCCATCGTACTTCATGCGGTCGAGGTCGCCGCGGTCCTTCTGGAGTCCGATGCAGAGGAGCACATCGTGCGCGTCGTGATCTTGCGCGCGCAGGAAGTGCGCGTCGTTAGTCGCGACCACGGGCAGGCTGAGCTCATCGGCCAGCGAGAAGACCAGCGCGTTGAGCTTGTTCTGCTGGCCCGCGGCGTCGTGCGCCTGCACCTCCAGGTAGTAGCGGCCCGGGAAGTGTTCGGCGTACCACTCGGCGGCGGCTCTCGCGGCCTCGTGCTGGCCGTCGAGCAGATGCACCGCGACCTCGCCCGCCATGCACGCGGAACTCACGATGATGCCTTCGCCGTATTGCTCGAGCAGCTCGCGGTCCACGCGGGGGCGGGAATAGAAGCCCTCGGTGTAGCCGAGCGAAGAGAGCTTCACGAGGTTCTTGTAGCCGGTGGCGTCGCGCGCGAGCAGCACGAGGTGGAAATAGGGCTTGCGGCCCGGGGCGGCGCGGGCGCGCTCGCGGCGTGAGCCGGGCGCGACATAGGCCTCCATGCCGATGATGGGCTTCAGCCCCGCTTTCTTCGCGTGCTCCTGGAACTCCCAGGCCCCGTGCAGGTTACCATGATCGGTGATCGCGAGCGCCGGCATCTCGAACTCCTGGGCGCGCGCGATCAGGCTGTCGATGCGATTGGCGCCATCGAGCAGCGAGTATTCGGAGTGGCAGTGGAGATGGACGAAGGACAAAGCTCGGTTCTCGGCGCTCGGCTGTCGGCGGCGGATCGGAGCTATATTATAGCCTCTCGCGAGTTCGACGGTCAGGCCTCGCAGCCGACGACGGCAGTTCTAAACGCTTACGACTAACCACCGGAACTCTATGAGACTCTCTTCATGTGCGTCGATCGTCATCGCGGCCTCCGTGCTGGCGGCCTGCAACAGCGCTCCGTCCTCGACCCAAACGACCGAGCAGTGTACGGGGACGCCGTTCACGATGACCGACAACGAGGTCACGACCATTCCCGCGACGGACGCGCCGTGTGCGACAATGCCGCCGGATGGGGCCACGTACATCGTGACGCCGCAGTACGGGAGCGGGGTGGGGCCGACGAGTACGGTGGGCTATGAGATCGGTGCCGTCGCGCCGCCGCAGCAGGATCGCGCGCCGTACACAATGACCGGCGACGCGAACCGCGTTCGGCCGTGGGTACGGCGCGGGCACGGGATGCAGGAGAAGTTCGATTACGGCCTGCGCGAGCGCGAGCGCGCGATCGCCTCGTCGGGTCACAACATCACGGCGTCGCGGAGGCGCCCCACGTCGGCGCTGCGCACGCTGCCAGTGATCGTCACCGATACGTTCGAAGTGTGCGTCAGTCTCGACTGTACCCAGTTCAAGCTCGACACGGCGACGCTGAAGTATTCCGGCTCCCATATCGAGATCTTCGTCAGCAATCGCACACCGTCGGGTGGGTTCACGCCGGCCAACATCACGGCAATGGGGAACACGTTCGATCAGGACCTCTATCCCATCGACACCGTCG
Source organism: uncultured Gemmatimonadaceae bacterium (assembly GCA_963732065.1). Classification (GTDB taxonomy): domain Bacteria; phylum Gemmatimonadota; class Gemmatimonadetes; order Gemmatimonadales; family Gemmatimonadaceae; genus DATKOH01. The sequence continues at coordinate 368,677 of CAVSYH010000018.1, forward strand.
CCTTCGGCGCGCCGTCGGATCTTGACGGCAACGGCCGCGTGATCGTGCTCATGACGCCGTACGTGAACCAGATCACCCCGTCGAACCAGTGCGCGACGCTCGGATTCGTGGCCGGCTTCTTCTTCGGGAACGACCTGACGAACGGCTCGCATTCGAACCACGGCGAGATCTTCTATTCCCTCGTACCCGATTCGCTCGGGACGTTCAGTTGCATTCACTCGGCGGCGAGCGTGGGTCCGATCATTCTGCCCACGTTCATCCACGAGTTCCAGCACATGATCTCGTGGAACCAGCACGTGATACTGCGCAGCGGCCCGAGCGAGGAGACGTGGCTCAATGAAGGGATGAGTCACATCGCGGAGGAACTCGGATCGCGTTACTACGAGAACAAGTATCCGCCGCCGAATGGGCGGACGGATGTATCACAGCTCTTCCCCGATTCCGCGGAGGGGTTCATCAGCGGCGACTTGGAGAACTCATACTCGTTCCTGCAGTCGGCGCCCGGGTCGTCCATCACGCAGTTCGCGAGCTCGGGCTCGCTCGAGGAGCGCGGCGGCGCGTGGCTGTTCCTGCGCTGGCTCGCGGACCAGAAGGACAGCTTGATCCTCGGCAAGCTCGATCAGACGTCGCTCACCGGTGTGACGAACGTCGCGACGCAGGCCGGCGAGCCGTTCGAAGCACTCTTCGGCGATTTCACGGCCGCCGTGTTCGGCGACAGTCTGCCCGGATTCGCGCGCACCACCGTAGTGGCGCGCGACCGCTTCCTCTCGCGGAATCTGCGATTGATCTACAACCGCCTATTCACGACGTCGGGCGGCAGTCTGCCGACAGCATTCCCGGTCGTGGCGCGCACGATGCCGGTGGGCGGGAAGGCCACATCGACCATGCTCATTGGCACGATGGAGTATTGGAAGCTCACGATGCCGTCGAGCGGTGGGTCAATGCAGTTGCATTTCGCCAAGCAGGGCGGCGGAACCTTCCCTTCGAGCTACACGGCGCAGCTGAGCATCCTCCGCTGTCCCTCGGCGGCTGCGTGTCCGTGACGGCATGATCGACGGCACGACCGAGGGAGCCCGGCGGCAGCAGTCGCCGGGCTCCTTCTCATCCTGGCGCCGCGCGCGCCGCTGGCTCGCGCGCGGCGTGCTGCTCCTGTTGGCGTTGCTCGTGCTCTTCGCTGTGGCGACGCCTACGGGACGGTATCTCGCGCGCGCCGGATGGGCCGAGGCGCGGATCCTGCGGCGGCGCCATTCGATCGCGGCGCTCGTGGCGGACCCCGCGACGGACGCGGCCACGCGCGCCAAACTCGGTCTCGTGCTCGCGGCACGAGGGTTCGCCGCGGACTCGCTGCACCTCGACGCGCGCGAGAGCTTCACGACATACAGCGCGCTCGATCACGACACGCTCGTGCTCGTGGTGTCCGCCGCGTACCGCGACACGCTCGCGTTCCACACCTGGTGGTTCCCGATCGTGGGCAGTGTGCCGTACAAGGGATATTTCCGCGCGGCGGATGCGCTCGCCGAGGCGGCTTCGCTCGATCGTGAGGGCTACGACACCATCGTGCGCCCGGCGTCGGCGTTCAGTACGCTCGGCTGGTTCAACGATCCGCTGCTCTCCACGACGCTCGCCGAGGACAGCACGTCGCTCGCGAACACGGTGATCCACGAGCTGTTGCACAACACGTTCTACGCGCCGGGTTCATCGGCCTTCAACGAGAGCTTTGCGAATTTCGTGGGCTCGCGCGGCGCCGAGCGATTCTTCGAGGGGCGGGGCGACAGTGCGCAGGCGGCGAAGGAACGCGTGGAATGGGAGCGCGAGAAATATCTCGGGCGTTTCTGGACCACCGTGTACAACTCCGTGGACTCGGCGTTCAAGGCGCACCCGGGTGATCGCGCCGCGCGGCTGGCGGCGCGCGACACCGTGTTCACGCGGATGCGCGAGTACTTCATGCGCGACGTGCGGCCGAACGTGCCGGGCGTGCCGCCGGGGGCGCCGTTGGGCCTCCGGTTGGACAACGTGACCGTGATGTCGCGCCGGCTCTATCGCACCGGGCTCGACGACTTCAATGCGGTGTACGCGCACGAGGGGAACGATCTGAATCGCGCGATCGCGAAGATCACCGACCTGGCGCGCGCACGGCCGAAGGACCCGTTCGCCGCGGTGCGCGAGTGGCTGAAATGAGGCGCGTGTAGGCCCTAGTACCGCTGAAAAGGCGCGTCTGGCAACTGAGCGTATGGTACCGCTCGGCGTGAGTGGATACTACGCCCCCACTCGCGCCCTGGAGTACCATACGCTCAGTTGCGAAACGCGCTATTACAGCGGTACTAGGGCCTACATGCGCCGTCAGGCACCGAAGCGGCCGCGGAGTAGCGCCCGTAGGTCCACGGGCTGGCCCGTGAAGGGCGCGGCGTTCGCGCTGGGGCCGGGCAGCACATCGGGCGCGGCGGCGACGCGGGTCATGAGGTCGCGCACGCCGGTGTCGATGAATCGGCTCAGCTGGTCCACCGAGTACTCGGTGCCGAATCGCGACTGATAGGCATTCAGCGGATATACCGCGTGCAGATGTTTCCGCGCGCGCGTCATTGCGACGTACATGAGGCGGCGCTCCTCCTCAGTATCTTCGTCGGAGCCGAGCGAACGGTTCGACGGGAACCAGCCATCGACGGCCCAGATGATGAACACGGCATCCCACTCGCGGCCCTTGGCGCTGTGCGCGGTGCTGAGGATGAGCGCGTCGTCTTCGGTGTTCGCGCCGCTCGCGAAATCCTGCGTGGCGCTCGGCGGCTCGAGGGCGAGTTCGCTCAGGAACGCGGCGCGATTGGGGAACGAGCCGGCGATCACTTCGAGCTGCGCGAGGTCGGCGAGGCGCGGCTCGGCGCGATCGTAGCGTTCGCGCAGGATCTCGTCGTACATCGCGCGCAGCGCCGCGATCTCCTCGCGCACCGTGCGCTCGGCGCCCGCAGGATCGGGCTTGCTGAGCACCATCAGGAGGAGCGAGAGCGATGCGTGTGCGACGCGCGCGCGCGGCGGCGGCGTCCACTGCGCGAACGCGGCGGGATCCCACGAGCGCTCGGCCATGAGCGTGAGCGCCTGGCGCGCCGTGATGTCGCCGATGCCGGGGAGGAGCGTGAGTACGCGGAACCAGCTCACTTCGTCGCGCGGATTCTCGAGGATGCGCAGGAACGCCAGCATGTCCTTCACGTGCGCGGCCTCGAGGAACTTGATGCCGCCCCACTTCTCGAAGGGGATCTGGCGGTTCGTGAGCTCGATCTCCAGGTCGGCGGACATGTAGCCGGCGCGGAAGAGCACCGCGATCTCGCGCAGCGGCGTGCCGGCCTCGTGGAGTTCGAGGACGCGATCAACCACGTACTGCGTTTGCTCGTGCTCGTCGCGTGCGGCGACGAGCAACGGCCGGTCGCCGCCGGTGCGCGTCGTGAAGAGCTGCTTGGTGTAGCGCTGCCGCGCGCGGGAAATGAGTGCATTGCTCACGTCGAGCACTGGCTGCGTGGAGCGGTAATTCTGCTCGAGCGTGACGATCGTCGCGTTCTCGAACTGCTTGGGGAAGTCGAGCATGTTGCGCACCGTGGCGCCGCGGAAGCTGTAGATGCTCTGCGCATCGTCGCCGACGACGGTGATGTTCTTGTGCGTGGCGGCCATGCCGCGCAGGATGCGCGCCTGCAGGACGTTCGTATCCTGGTATTCGTCGACGAGCACGTGATCGTAGAGCGAGGCGATGCGCGCGCCGAGTTCGGGGGCTTGCTCGAGCATCATCGCCCAGAGCAGCAGCAGGTCATCGTAATCGACGAGATTGCGCTCGGCCTTGCGCGCGGTGTAGTCGGCGAAGACGCGCAAGATGTCGGGGATGTCGGCTTCGAACTGCGGGAACTCGTCACGCACGATCGCGTCGACGCCGAGTTCCGTATTCGCATGGCGCGAGTAGATGTGGTGCAGCGTTTCCTTCTTGGGGAAGCGCGATTTGCGTTGCGCGAAACCGAGGTGCGCGCGCGACATCCCGGTGAGATCCTCGGCATCCGATTGATCGAGGATCGTGAAATCCTTCGCGATGCCGGCGTGCTGGCCGTAGGCGCGGAGCAGGCGGTGCGCGGTGGCGTGGAAGGTGCCGCCGTGGACGCGGCCGGTGGCGGCGCCGACGAGGCGTTCCGCGCGCGCGAGCATTTCCTGCGCGGAGCGGCGCGTGAAGGTGAGCAGGAGAATGCGATTCGGCGGGACGCCGCGGCCGATGAGGTGGGCGACGCGGTAGACGAGGGCGCGGGTCTTTCCGGTGCCGGCGCCGGCGACGATCAACAGCGGTCCATCGCCGTGCGTAGCGGCGGCGAGCTGGCCGGGGTTCAATTCGGAGCTGAAATCAGGAGCGGTGGGCACAACAGCAATATACGAACGGGACGGGATCGGGACCTACCCGGGAACAGGATCGAGAGGCACGTCGGTCCGCCTTCGGCTTTCTGCAGCTCGGAGAGATCGAGCGCACGGCACTGGAAGCCGGAGCGCTCCAAGACGGCGCGCGTGGCGGGGAAAGCTCGAGGGCAGGACGAGCGTGCCGTTCACATCGAGCACGCTCGCGCCCCAGGGTTCGTGCTTGGGTACTTCAATCACGCGCATGCCTTTGAACGCGGCGAGATCCGTCCATTCGGGATTGGCGAGTACCGTGTTGCGGCCGGCGTAGGTGACGGCGGTCTTCAAGTGCAGCGCGCCCTTCACCGCGACGGGGACCACCGTGTAGCCGAGCGGCGTGAGCATCGTGTGGAATTGCTCGAGGCCGGCGGGGTTCGTGCGTTTGCAGAGGCCGACATAGATCGTGCGGCCGGCGCGAATGACATCGCCGCCGTCGAGCGTGGCGGGGGGCGCGAGACGCTGGAGAAGGCGATAGCGCTTGAGCGTGTCGGCGAGCAGCTCGCCCTCGGCGGCCCGCGATGCGGCGCCGGGCGTCGTGATCACGGCGAATTCCTCGACCACGACCGCGGCATCCTCGACGAACACCGCGTCGGGGAATTCATCGCGCGCGGGGAGGTGGACGATCGTGGCGCCGAGTGACTCGAGGGCTTCTTCGTAGGCGCGATGCTGCTGGCGCGCGAGCTTGAGGTCGATGGGCTCGCGAGTCTTGTAGGTGAGCTGGCCTTCGTTGAGCGTCGAGGAGACGCCGCGGGTGACTGCGGTGAGGGGCAAAGGGGCTTACGGCTCGGGAATCGGGAGTCGGAAATCGGGGACTGCGAACCGTAGGGAAGCTAACGAATCCTCACTGGGTCGCAGGGATGGGTCCGAGGTTGGCGCAGCGTGATCAGTGTCACGGGTTCGCCGCCACCGCCGGCGAGCCTCTCGACCTTGAGCAAGTCGCGCTGGTCGAAGCAGAGGGACGCTGATTCGCTCTTTCCTGTGGAATCGTTGTCGAGTGGCGTGCCATTCACAACAAGCAACACTCTTCGCAGCTTCGCGCGGCACTCAATGTGGGTGGCGGCGTACGGCAATGGCACGGCTGCGCATGTGATGGGAGACTTCGACGTCGTGATCAATACGGCTCCCAACCTGGCGCCAGTGCCCAGAATCGGCTCAGCGACCTCGCCTCTCAAAATGTCCACCGTCTCAATGTCGTTGGGATCGGCATCGGAGACGGACTTGTCGATCGAGTCGACCGGGACCCCGTCGACGAGGAACAACGGCTGCGCCCCATCCGTCGCGCGGAAAACGCGCAATGCTTGCGGGCCCACAGTGTCGGTGCTCTGAGCGGCGAGTCCGATCGCCGTGGCGCCAACGAGCGCGGCGACGATCGCGGCACGTCCGACGGCGCATCCCATTTCGCGAAGAATACTCACGGGTGCTTCGGCGTCACGGGAACGTTGGGAACTCGGATCTCGCAACGACTCACAATGTTCATTTCGTTCGAGCCCTCGACGATCAATGTGTCGAGGCCTAGTATCACCGTCGCCTGCTTCGCGTTCGAGGTGATCATCGCCCTTCGGTCGGTCGGCCCGTTTGGCGCAGAGGGAAGCGTCCCGCAGGCCGAGAGCGCGAAGGCGAGCGGAAGGGCTGACCATTGGATTTGCATCGGATACTCCTCGTGAGAGACACGAGGAGACGCGCCGGACTCACGCGGTTGCACACGGCTGCCGTGGGTCGCGCGACCTACTTCGTCTTCGACTCCGCGCGCTTCTTGTTGATCATCGCCTGCGAGATGGACATGCCGCCGTAGCGCTCCTCGGTCCATGGGTCGCCGCGCATGTGGTAGCCGTTCTGCTCCCAGAAGCCGGGCATGTCGTAATTGAGCAGCTCGAAGCCGCGCACCCATTTCGCGCTCTTCCAGAAATAGAATGCGGCACGAGCAGGCGCAGCGGCCAGCCGTGATCGGGGGAGAGCGGCATGCCGTTGTGCGCCCACGTGAGCAGATTCTCGGGGCGGTCGAGATCGGAGAGGGGCAAGTTCGTCGTGAAGCCCTGCTCGGCGTGGATCAACACGAACGACGCACTCGGCTTCACGCCGGCGCGCTTCAACAGGTCGGAGACGGAGACGCCAGTGAACCGATTGTCCAACCGGCTCCAGCGCGTCACGCAATGGATGTCGCAGAGCGTCTCCTTGTGCGGGAGCGCCAGGATCTCGTCGTAGGTGAGCGTGAACGGGCGAATCGACGAGGCCACTTGATCTCGAACTTCCACGTCTTGAGATCGACGCGCGGCACGTCGCCATAGTGCAGTACCGGCCACTTCTCGGTCTTCACCTGGCGCGGCGGCACGCGGTCGCGATCGGTAGGACGCGCGTCGACGACGGGATCGTTGTCGGCCACAGGGGACTCCATTGGCGGCGGACGGGAACCGGTGCGGCCGATCAACCAACCGCTGAGCTTATCGAGGACCATACTACAAACTAATCGTATCACGAATCACCACGAATTCGAGTAGCGCCCCGAACTCCGTTCTTGGTCACCCGAACCCCGCGTGTGGCGTTTGACGTGTGGCAACGGACCACTGCGTCCGTGGTTCCGCTTCTACCAGCAACGCCGTCGCGGTTACTCCACGTGAAACGCCACACGCGGCGTTCGGGGGACCAAGTACGGAGTTCGGGTTGCGATGCAAATCGCCCCCGGCGATGACTCTCGCCGGGGGCGATCGACTCGCCTCGCCGCCGATCAGTTGCTCTTGATCGGGATCAGCCGGTCCTTCGACTCGGCGGTCTTCGGGAGGTGGATCGTCAGCACGCCGTTCTCGAATGTGGCGTTCACCTTGTCCGCGCTCACGGTGGTGGGCAGCGAGAACGACCGAGAGAACGAGCCGTAGCTGCGCTCGTACACCAGGTAGCGCTTGCTCGTCACCTCTTCCTTCCGCTCCTCTTTCTTCTCGCCGCGGATCGTGAGCACGTTGTTCTTCAGTACGATCTCGACGTCCTCCTTCACCATCCCCGGGAGCTCGCAGCTCACGATGATGTCCTCGCCCTTCTCCGTCACTTCGACGCTCGGCACCCAGCCCATGCTCGGCGCGAACGCATCTTCGAGCGACTCGCCGAAGAGCGCGCGGAAACGTGCGGGCATCGCCGTGAACGGGGTGACGTTCTCGAACGACGGCATGCGAGTGATCAGTTTGTTGGACGACATATGACCTCCTGCGAACTGGATCATCCGGGCGTCGGCCCCAACCGCGCCGAGCGCGGGATGATCGCTGACCTCTTCGTCGTTGATGAGATAGTACCAATTGGTGCATGCCCGCGCAGTCGGAGGAATCGCGTAAGCCTGCCATAACGACTCGCGTCGGGCGAACCCCTCGCTATCGGACATCCCGGGGCGCAAATTCCGCCGAACGCGGACGCAAAGTGGGGGAATTCCCGACAACACGCTCGCGCCCCCGCTCGTAGAGTCCCGACCAACGCAACTCCAGCGGTTTCCGGCCCTTCCGCGACCCACCGATCCTCGGCATCGACTCTGTCTAACGCCTCGGTCACCAGCGCCACCCCGCCGTCGAATGCCTCGGCGTCGCGCATCGCTTCGGCTCGAAGTGGGCGCTGCGCGGCGTCACGGTCGCGTTGCGGCGTGGGCGAGATCGTCGCGCTCGTCGGCAAGAACGGGAGCGGCAAGAGCACGCTGGTGCGCGCGATCGCGACGGCGCTGCGCCCCACCAAGCGGCATCGCGCGCGTCGTACGGCCACGACAGCCGCATCGATCCCGGTGCGGTGCGCGAGATGAGCGCGCTCGTGGGGCACGCGACCGGCGTGTACGAGGATCTCACCGTCCTCGAGAACCTGCGCTTCGCGAGCAGATGGCCGGCGAGCCGGCGGACGACGCGCGGTCGATGACGCTGCTCGAACGCGTCGGACTCGCACATGAAGCGAACGCGCGCGCCCGCGAGCTCTCCGCCGGCCAGCAGCGCCGCATCGCGCTCGCGCGCGTGCTGCTGCGCCCGGTGCGGCTGCTGCTGCTCGATGAGCCGTACACGAGCTTCGACGACGAAGGCATGGCGCGCGTGAACGAGATGCTGATGGAACTGCGCGCGCGCGGCGGTTCGGCGATCGTGATCACGCACGAGCTGGAACGCGCGCGCGCGGTGGTGGACCGCACCGTGCGGCTCGACGCCGGCCTGCTCTTCGAGCCGTCGCTCACTCCCACCGGCGCGATGCCGGCGTTCAAGGCGATGAGCCCGTGGCTGAGCGGCCGTGGGCGCGCGAGTTCACGCGCATGGGCGCGGTAGCCTGGAAGGACCTGGCCGTGGAGCGCCGCTACCAAGGCGAACTTCAACGCGGTGGTCTTCTTCGCCGTGCTCACGCTGCTGCTGTTCGGCTTCGCGCTCGGCGCGGACACCGAGGCGCTCAAGGCCGCGAGCGCGGGCGTGCTCTGGCTCACGGTGCTCTTCTCGGGCGTGCTCGTGTTCAATCGCTCGTACCAGACGGAGCTCGAGACCGGCGCGCTGGAGATCCTGCTGCTCTATCCCGGCGAGCGCTGGTCGATCTTCGCGGGCAAGCTGCTCGCGAACCTCGCGTTCGTGCTGCTCGTGGAAGATCGTGATCCTGCCGGTGGCGGTGGTGCTCTACCACATGCCGCTCGGTCGCGCGCCCTTCGCGCGTGGCCGGCGTGATGCTGCTCGGCACGTTCGGTTTCGTGACGCTCGGCACGTTCTACGCGGCGATGGCGAGCCGCCTGCGATCGCGCGAAGTGCTGCTGCCGCTTGCTCCTCTTCCCGATGCTCGTGCCGGTGCTGATCGCCGCCGTGCAGGCGACGCCGGCGTTCCTGGCCGGTGATGCGATGGGTGACAGCACCACCTGGGTGCGACTGCTCGTCGCTGTTCGATGCCATCTTCCTCGTCGCCGCGTTGCTGGCGTTCGAGCACGTGATCGAGGGCTGACCATGACCGAATTGAATTCCGGACCGGCGGCGGTATCCCGCGGGACGATGATGGCCGCGGCGCGGCGCTCGACGCTTCGCGATCCTCGCCGGCAGCGCAGACGTGGGCGATCATGAACTCCCCACCCGATCGCGACATGGGGGATCTGCAGAAGATCATGTACGTCCACGTGCCGAGCGCGTGGAGCTTCTTCATCGCCTTCTTCGTCGTGCTGGTGGCGAGCGTGATGTACCTGGTCGACGCGCGACGAGCGCTACGATCTGATCGCGGCGAGCGCCGCCGAGGTCGGCGCGGTGCTCACGGCGCTCGCGCTGCTCACGGGATCGATCTGGGGGCGCTCGACGTGGGGCGCGTGGTGGACGTGGGACGCGCGGCTCACGAGCACGGCGTGCTGCTTCCTGATCTATCATCGGATATCTTTCGCTGCGGGCGGCGATCGAGGATCCGGAGCGGCGCGCGCAGTGGAGCGCCGCAGTGGGGATCCTCGGCGCGATCAACGTGCCGATCGTGTACATGTCGCGTGCGCTGGTGGCGCACGCTGCACCAGGTGCAGTCGAGCCCGAGCACCGTGGCGGGGTCGTACGTCGTCGGATTGCGGCTGAACGCGCTGGCGATGCTGTTGGTGACCGTGTGGTTCATTCGTCGCGCGCTACCAGGCGGCGGTGATCGAGCGCGCGGCGGCAGCGCTGGCGGAAGCGTGCGGCGCTGGGCGGGAGAGCGATCATGACCGACGGCAATGAATGGAACTACATCGATTGCGGCGTACGCGGCCGCGTGGATCGGGTTCATCGGCATACTGCGGTCCGGCTCGTGCGCGACCTGTCGCGGCGCGCCGGCGACGACTATCGACGCGGCGCGCGGACGTTCAGGCGAACCGGGGAGGATCGTCTATGAGCGCCACGAGCACGAAGCGGACGCGTGATCATCGGCGGCGGCGCTGACGTTCGTGGCCGCGTTCGCGTATCTGCTGTTCGGCGGCATCGGGAACAACCTCGTGTACTTCCTCACGCCGAGGAGCTGCTCGCGAAGGGCACGGCGGCGTACGACACGCCGGTGCGGCTCGGCGGACAGGTGGTGCCGGGCAGCGTGAAGTGGGACGCGCCGAGCGTCGACCTCCGGTTCACGATGCAGGACGGCAAGGCGCAGGTGGCGGTGCACTCGCGCGGCGCGCCGCCGCAGATGTTCCGCGACGGCATCGGCGTGGTGGTCGAGGGACGCTACAGCGCGAGCGGCACGTTCGAGGCGACGAATCTGATGGTGAAGCACTCGAACGAGTACAAGCCGCCGAAGGCCGGGCAGCAGCCGGAGGAGATGTACAAGACGCTCATGAAGGGAGCGCGCGTGATGCTGAACGCGATCGGGTCGAGCGCGCTGCTCGTCGCGCTGGCGATCTCGCGTGCTCGGGTCTCGTGGCCGCGGCGGTGGGCGGCCGGCGGCGGAATGACGGCGTGGATCCGCGCCGCGTACGCGGCCGCCTACGCGAATTTCGCGCTGCTGATCATCGCGGCGGCGCGCGATGGTCGACCGCGCTCGTGACGCACGATTTCTCAGCGTCAGCTACGTCGCGCAGGTCGGCAGCCGCGCGACGCCGCTGCTTCTACACGGTGATCTCGCTCTGGGGCGCGCTCGAGGGATCGATCCTGCTCTGGGGGCTGGTGCTCACGCGGCTACACGGCGGCGGTCGTGTACCTCAACCGGAAGCGCGCAGGGCAGCTGATGCCCTACGCGGCCGCGACGCTCTTCGGATCGCGACGTTCTTCCTGATCCTGCTCGTCGGGCCCGGCGAACCCGTTCCACCGGTGTTCCCGGTGCCGCCCGACGGCCCGGGGCCGAACCGCTGCTGCAGAACCATCCGCTGATGGCCGTGCACCCGCCGTTCCTCTATCTCGGCTACGTCGGCATGTCGCGTGCCGTTCGCGTTCGCGATCGGCGCGCTGCTCTCCGGCGAGACGGGCGGCGACTGGATCCGCATCACGCGCCGCTGGACGATGGTCGCGTGGGGATTCCTCGGCTTCGCGATCATCGCCGGCATGTGGTGGAGCTACGACGTGCTCGGCTGGGGCGGCTACTGGGCGTGGGATCCGGTGGAGAACGCGAGTTTCATGCCGTGGCTCACCGCCACCGCGTTCATCCATTCGGAGATGGTGGAGGAGCGGCGCGGCATGCTGCGCGTGTGGAACATGAAGCTCATCGTCGGCGACGTTCATGCTCACGATCCTCGGCACGTTCCTCACGCGCAGCGGCATCCTGAGTTCGGTGCACGCGTTCGCGGAGGGCGTCGTCGGCTACTACTTCCTCGGCTTCATCGCGCTCGTGCTGCATCGGGCTCGATGGTCCTGCTGGCCGGGCGGAGCAACTCGCTCAAGAGCACGGGCCAGCTCGATTCGATCGCGAGCCGCGAGACGGTGTTCCTGTTCAACAATCTGTTGCTGTGCGGCTTCATGTTCACCGTGCTGCTGGGCACGCTCTTCCCGCTCGTCGCCGAGGCGATCCGCGGCGTGAAGGTGAGCGTCGGCGCGCCGTTCTTCAACACGATGACGCTGCCGATCGTCGCGTCGTTGCTGCTGCTCATGGGCGTGGGGCCGGCGCTGCCGTGGCGGAGCGCGACGCGCGAGCAGATGCAGCGCCAGCTGATCCCGCCGACGGTGGTCATGGTGGTCGTCGCAGTGGGCTCGATCGCGGCCGGGCTGCGGCAGCCGTACGCGATCGCGGCGTTCGCGTTCGGCGCGTTCGCGATCACGGCGAACCTGCGCGAATACTGGCGCGGCGCGCGGGCGCGGATGCGCGCGCAGGGCGAGAACTTCCTCGTCGCGCTCCTGCGCGCTCGTGCGGGGTGAACCGGCGGCGCTACGGCGGCTATCTCGCGCATCTCGGCGTGCTCATCGCTCGCGCTCGGGGTGACCGCGAGCAGCGCGTTCCGCATGGAGCGTGAGGCGACGATCAAGCCCGGGCGGCACGATCACGCTCGGCGGGCTACACCGTGCGCCTCAAGGAGATGTGGGGGCGCGAGGAGCCGCAGCGCGTCGTGGTGGGCGCGAATCTGTTCGTGGAGCGCGGCGGCAAGCGCATCGGCACGCTCGATCCGCGCCTCAATTATTTCAGGACGTCGGAGCAGCCGGTGGCGACGCCCGCGGTGCGCAGCCGCGGCGGACGCCGATCTCTACGTGAACCTGATGGCGTTCGAGCGCGACGGATCGTCCGCGACGCTTGCGCGTGCTCGTGGAGCCGCTGGTGGCGTGGATCTGGGTCGGGCGGCATGATCGTGGCGCTCGGCGCGCTGTCTGCGTGTGGCCCGGCGGCGACGACTGCGCACGTGGGTGCCGCGCCGGCATGCGGACGCGCGCGCGCCGAGCCCGTCGAGGAGGAGGAGCCGGCCGCCGCGGCGGAAGGCGACGGCGTGAACTGGGGCGCGCGTTCATCGCGGTGCTCGTGCGCGATCCCGCATCATCGCGCTGCTCGCATTCGGGATGACGCGCGATCCGCGCGAGATCCCGAGCCCGCTGCCGGGCCGCGAGGCGCCGCAGTTCGCGCTCGCCGTATTCTCCTTCCCGACGAATGCGCCGGCGCCGCATGCGAAGGCGGCGCGAGTCGCTGCAGAGACACCGTCCGTCTCGACTCGCTCCGCGGAAAGGTGGTGGTGCTGAATTTCTGGGCGAGCTGGTGTCTGGCGTGCCGCGACGAGCACGCGGCGCTCTCGGCGGCGGCCCGGCGCTCAAGGGCACCGACGCGCGCTTCTTCGGCGTGCTCTATCAGGACGTGCCGCAGAACGGGCGCGACTGGATCAAGCAGATGGGCGGGCAGTCGTATCCCGGGATTGTTCGATCCCGAGTCGCGCACGGCGATCGATTACGGACTGTACGGCGTGCCGGAGACGTTCTTCATCGGGCGCGACGGCCGGGTGGCGTACAAGCACGTGGGCGCGGTGACCAATGGACGTGCTCATGGGCACGGTGCAGAGCTGCTCGCCGAGCAGCCGGGGGCGCGGTGAGCGCGCGGGATCGCCGGCATCGGCGGCGCGCGTTCGCGCTGGCGTCTGGCGCGTGTCCATGCGTCCGGCTGCATTCTCAGAATCGCGGCCGTGTCAGGCGATTCCCGATTGGATGATTCGGTACGCGGCTGTAGCTTCACAGTTGCGATGCCCGGTATGCCAGGGCGAATCGATCCAGGAATCACCGGCGGAACTGGCGAAAGAGATGCGGCAGGTGGTGCGCGAGCAGCTGGCCGCCGGGCGGTCGAGCGAGGAAGTGAAGGCGTATTTCGTGAGCAAGTACGGCGAGTGGATCCTGCTGGAGCCGAAGGCGCACGGCGCGAATCTCACTGTGTATCTGTTGCCGTTCGTGCATGTTGCTGGGTGGCGCGGTGCTGATCGTGATCGCGGTGAGGCGATGGACGCGCTCCAGCCCGGCGACGCATTCGGAGTCGCCGTAGACGGGACGGTCGCGATCGCTGCGTCGGTCCTCGAGATCCAGTGGAGGGGCGGCAATGAGATCATTCCGTCGTTCGAGTCTGCATCTGCTCCGCGTGGCGGCATTCGCGGTGCTGGCCCTGCATCGGCTGCACCGAGACCGTCTACAAGGATTTCCCCGGATTCGCGCCGCCGCCGTCGGGCGCCGGGGCATACCTCGGCTACACGAGCGGCTCGGGCCCGCTGCCGGTGTGCGGCAATTGCCATGCGGGCCACCAGGCGCTCTGGAGTCACCGCCAAGCACTCGAAGGCGTGGGCCGAATCTTCAGGCGAGCGGCCACGCGGCGCCGGACGTGCGGCGTATGCCACTCGGTGAGCACGCTCGGCAACGACACGGGCGTGGCGAGCGGCGGCTACGCGGTACGCCGAGCGAGCGCTATCAGGACGTGCAGTGTGAAGCCTGTCACGGCCCGGGCCAGAATCACGTCGAGAATCGCGGAGGTCGTCGCGAATCAGCCGATGCCGTCGATCTACGTGGCGGTCGGGACTGAATTCGAGTTGCAGCGGGTGCCACACCGGCGAGCACGAGCCGTTCGTGGAGGAGTGGTCGCAGTCCGCGCACGGGATCGTGCCGACTTCGCGGCCGGCGCCGGCAATACGTCGTGCCAGCCGTGCCATACGGGGCAGGTGGCGCTGCACGGCGACAATGGGCGTCACGAACACCGTGTACAAGGAGATCAACAACCCGCTCGCGACGCAGGGGCCGAACGGCGCGCTCACGATCGTGTGCGCGGTGTGTCACGATCCGCACGGCAGCCCGAATCTTGGGCCAGACGCGTTTCCCGGTGGACACCGTGGATGTGGCCACGAATCTGTGCGCGCGTTGTCACAACCGGCGGTGCGGCGCCCGAACGCCAGAGCAGCAACAAGGGTCCGCACGCGCCGGAAGGTCCGCTCCTCATCGGCGAACAACAATGTGGGCTGGCGGCCGCCGAACATGACGCAGGACAACATCCACGGGTCGCACGGCGACACGCTGGTGAATTCGAAGCTGTGTGCCACGTGCCACATCTTCAAGAGCAGAGCACAGATTCGCTCGGGCATCACGTTCTTCTCGACGGGCCATCTGTTCCTCGCGATCCCGTGCGTCGAATGCGAACGGGAAGCCGCTGCCGACCGATTGCGCGGAGGCGAACCGCACGTTCAACGCGTGCGCGACGCGGGTGCCACGCGTCGGGCGCGGTCGCGAAGAGCCTGATGGACAACGAGGTGCGTCACGATCAACGCGTTGCTCAACACGATGTACGGCATCCTGACGAACCAGGCGAAGATCCCGTGCATCGCAGTACACGTCAACGTCGGGTGCGCCGTGGACGACGGCGCGCGGCGCACGGTTCAATTATCTGCTCGCCGCGGAATCGGGGAACGCCGTGGCCGGCCAGGCGTGCGGGAGCGACCTCGCTCTGCCGCCCGCCGTGAGCAAGCTGGGCTCGGCCGTGCACAACGTGCCGCTCATGGAGCAGCTGCTGCATCAACAGCATCAACCAGCTGAACGCAGGACTACCCATAGAGCCGGATCGTGCTTGACGGGAGAGGGCGCGACTGCACTCATAGAGGCAGGTCGCATCCGCACCGGGGAGCGATCAGCCCCCCGGTGCGCGTTGGAGCCCGCTGCTGCAGGAGACGTCGATTGATCCAGCAGATCGCTCAGTCGATCCCGGATTCGGTGCGCGAAGTCGCGGTGGTGAAGACGCCGCTTCCCGGCGGCGTCGGCGCGTTCGTGCGCTGGTTGTTGAATCTCCCGAGCTGGATCCAGATCACCGGCGCGGCGATGGCGGCGGTGATTGGCGATCGTGGTGGTCTGGCAGCTCTGGAAGCGGCGCAAGGCGATCTGGGCATGGCTCACGACGCGGTCGCGCGGGACGAAGATCGCGCTCGGCGGTCGGTCGCGTCGCCGTGGTGGCGGCATTCGTCGCGTTCGGCACGGTCAGCTGGCACTACATGATGCACAACAACGATTTCTGCGTCAGCTGCCACGTGATGACGAACGCGTACTCGCGCTTCCAGCACAGCGAGCACAAGCAGCTGCAGTGTCACGATTGTCACCAGCAATCGATCTTCGCGAGCGCGCGGCAGCTCGTGCTTTGGGTGGCCGAGAAGCCGCAGGCGATCCCGCCGCACGCGAAGGTGCCGAACAAGGTGTGCGGCGAGTGCCACATTCAGGAGCCGGGACAGGACAGCATGTGGAAGCGGATCAGCGCCACCGCCGGGCACCGCTGCATTTCACATTCGACTCGGCCGGCGCTCAAGGACATGCAGTGCACCACAGTGCCACGGCCTCGAGGTGCATCACTTCGCGCCGGTGGACTCCTCGTGCGGACAGGTCGGGATGCCACGATAATCTGCCGATGAAGCATCGCGAAGATGAAGGAGCAGACGAGCTCCACTGCACGAAGTGCCATCAATTCACGCGCGCGGTGGCGCGAGAACATGCAGCATCGATTCGGCGCGCGCCGGCGCTCGGACCCGACGTTCGGCCAGTGCCTCGGCTGTCACGAGATGAAGAAGGTGCTCGGCAACTACGACCTGTCGAAGGATCCGCACAAGGGCGTGTGCGGCATCGTGCCACAATCCGCACACGCAAGCGACGCCGCAGGCCGCGTGGACGAGCTGCAGAATTCGGGCTGTCACGCGAACGCGGAGACGCTCACGCCGTTCCACCACGGGATCGGCGCCGCGGCGCTGCACAAGTGCTCGACGTGCCACCAGGCGCACACGTGGGCGGTGAGCGGCGACAAGTGCATCGTCTGTCACGAGAGCATCTTCGAGGACCGGCCGCCCGGCGCGACGTCGCTCGCCGGCGGGACGCCGGCGCGGCTACGGCGTTCGGCGGCCGGCCGGATCGGCGGCACCGGCTACACCGGCACGGAAGGTTCTCGCACCGGCGGCACCGCGAGTTGCAGTGCACGTCGTGCCATGGGACCGGCAAGGCGCACGGCGCGCTGCTTCGTGAAGAACGAATCGGATTGCCAGAGCTGCCACCACGCGAATGCGAGGGTCACGCCCGCCGGGTCCGTGTCGGGGCCATCCTCGGCGAAATGCACGACGTGCCACACGAGCATCGGGCTCCGGCAGGCGATCCCCGAGACGCTCGATGGTGAAGCTCTCGGTGTGGAAGGAGCCGCGCGCGAAAGTGCTCTCGTACCGGCACGACCAGCACTCCTTCGGCGGATTGCTTGATCGTGCCACGGCACGGCCGCGACGATGGCGGTGCCGCCGGATAAGAACTGCACGAGTTGCCACGAGAAGCACCACGCGCCCGAGGCGCAGTGCCGCGCCGTGCCACGCGACGCCCAAGGCCGCGCACACGCGCGAGGCGCATCTCGGGTGCCAGAGTTCGCAGTGTCACGCGCCGCAGACCGGTGTCGGCGTTGGAGCCGAAGCGCAATGTGTGCCTCACGTGCCACTCGGACAAGGTGACCCACAAGCCGGGCAAGGAGTGCGCGGCGTGCCATCAGGTGGAGTGGCTCACGGCGCAGAAAGGCACATGACCCGTCGCGCGCGTCAGCGGCGCGGCGTTCATCGCGCTGCTCGGCGCTGCCTGTGCCGCCGCGGCGCAGGAGGTCCGCGTCGGCGGCTCCACGGTGGGGCAGGTGGTGCAGCTGCCCACACTCGTCCTCGACAGCATTCCCATAGGGCAGACCACCGGCACCGGCACATACCGGCAAACACCGAAGGCTACGTGGCGTGGTGCCAGACCGGCAACCATACTGCCTCTATCAGCGCTCCGGATCGACGATCACCACCGAGCCGCTGACGCAGGACATCGAGGTGAATGCGTTCGGCTTCGGTCAGGGGCTGCGCTTCTACGGCGACGTGCGATTGCGCGCGACCGGCGGCGATCAGGCGTGGCCGCTCGCCGGCCAGACGTTCTCCGCGCTCGCGGTGTTCCTCGAATACGACCGCACCGAGTGGCGCGCGCGCCTCGGGCGGCAATTCACGCAGAACGGCCTCGGCTATTACAACTATGATGGTCTCGAGCGTGCTGTGGCGCGCGAAACCATGGATCGACGCGGAGTTGTATGGCGGCGGCGCGCTCATGGAGGGGGTGAACGCGCCGTATACGAACACGGTGATCACCGATCCGCAGGAGCCGCCGGTACCGAACAACAACGCGTGGCTGGTGGGCGCGCGGGTGCGCGCGCACTGGCAGGATGGATCGTCGGTCTCCGGCATCTTCCAGCTCATCGACCGCGACGACCTGCACGGCATCTACTCCGAGCGGCTTGCGTTCAACGGCGCGTTCCACGTGGGCAAGACGGCGATCACGGCGGATCTGCAGACTGACTTCGCGACGCAACAGGTGGACCTCTTCCAGGCGCGCGGGACGTATCCGTTGCAGAACGGAACTGGCGTGTTCCTTGAGGTGCGGCACTACGTTCCGGTGTTCGAGTTGTATTCCATTTGGAGCGTGTTCGCGCCGGTCGGCTACAACGAGCTCACGGGCGGCGCGTTCTGGGCGTCGCGCACGGCGTGCTCTCGGCGCAGCTCGCGGGCGGATACCGGAGACTACCAGAATCCCAACGCGGGCACGGGTGCGCTGCTCACGCGACGGCTGGCGCGTGGGCGCCGATGTCACCTGGCAGGCGGCGCGCGAATGGATCGTCCGCGGCGGCTATCACTACGATCTCGGCCCGGGCGCGGCGGAGAGCGATGGCAGTTTCTCGGCGCGCTGGGAACCGAGCGCGGATGTCTACGCCGGGATATTCGGGACGGCGTTCCAGACGGCGTACGAGTACGAGCAAGGGTTCGGCAACGTGTTCGGCGGCGGCGTGACTGCGGGCATGAAGCTCGCTGATTGGGGGCATATCGGCGCCGATGTGGCCGAGTACCGGAACACGTACGGCGGCAACGCGCCGCAGTCGGACTGGAACCAGTTCCGCGCGACGCTGCGATTCGATTTCCTCGTGGGACGCGAGCCGGGCTACGCGGGCGGCGGAGTCGTGCGATGAGCCGGCGGATGCGGATCGCCTCGATCGCCGCCGCGGCGTGTGCCGCGCTCGTCGCCGCCAAGATGCCGGCGCAGGAGACCGGCAACTTCCCCCATGCGGCGCACGCGAAGGTGTTCCCGTCGTGCACAGGGTGCCATGCCGGGATCGTCAGCGGCGATGCGGCCACGAACTTCCCCGCACCCAGCGCGTGCGCGGGGTGTCACGACGGGCAGCAGCGCTACGAGGGCCGCGTGCTCAAGCCGGTGGCGTACACAGAGCGGCAGCTATCGCGCCACGAACCTCAACTTCTCGCACGTGGAGCACGCGAAGGTGACGAACACCGAGGGCAGCACGCGCGCGTGCATTTCGTGTCACCAGCGAACCGGGGACACCGCATGGATGGCGGTGGCCGGGCCGGTGCCGGCGTTGTGCCTCGACTGTCACGCGCACAGTGCGCCGGCGCATCTCGCCGACGAGGCGAAGTGCGCGCACGTGCCACGTGCCGCTGGCGCAGGCGACCTCGCTCGCGGCCGCCTCTATCAGCGCGTTCCCGAAGCCGGCGTCGCACGAGGGCGCACGGAATGGCTGCTCTCGCATGCGCCGGCGGACAGCGCCGCGGTCGCGCAGCTGCGCCATTTGCCACACGGAGGAGAGCTGCGCGCGCTGCCACATCGCGCCCGCCTCCACGCGATCGATCGCGCTGCTCGGCAGCAAGCCGACGGTGGCGCGTGGCGCTCGCGGGCAAACCGGCGAACTACCCGGTGCCGCCCAGCCACGCGGCGACCGATTTCAAGGCGTCGCACGGGAAGGCGGCCGAAGGAGAACCCGGCGACCTGCGCGAGCTGTCACGCGCAGGCGAGCTGCGAGACGTGCCATTTGAAGAGCGGGGCGGCAGGCGTGATCGCGAAGTTCCCGGTGCCGCATCCCGGCGGCGCGCAGGGAGTGCAGCTGCGCAGCGCGAGCGACTTCGCGCTCTTCGCGGCGGTGGCGTTCCGCGCGCCGTCAGGTCCGCGCGCGGCCCTCGCGCCCCGACGGTATGGTCCGTGCGCGTGCACGATCCTGGCTTCGCGAAGAATCATCCGCGCCGAGGCATCGAGCGCGTCGCCCAATTGTCTGGGCTGTCACAAGAAGGTGTACTGCGCCGATTGCCACGATGGCGTGGGCAAACTCAAGTACCACACGGCGGACTTCGTACAAGGGCACGCGACCAGCGCGTACGGCCGTGAGCAGGAATGCTCCGCCTGTCACAACACGCAGGCGTTCTGTCTGAGCTGCCACCAGAAGGTGGGGCTCGCGGCGAGCGGATCGATGAACGGGGTGATGCACAACCAATCACCGAACTGGCTGCTCGATCACGGAGAAGCGGCGCGGCTCGCGCTGCCGAACTGCATCAGCTGCCACAGGCAGTCCGACTGCATCAAGTGCCATTCGACCACGACGTGGGGGATCAACCCGCACGGGTCGAACTTCAATGCGGAGCGGATGGCCAAGCTGAATACGCAGATCTGCTACTACTGCCACGTCACGAACCCGGTGAGCGGAAGCGTCACGCACTGACGCGGTCCGTCTCGCCTGGCATCAAGTGCTCGGCGGCTTGGGTGCGGGCGGCGCGGTGTGCGCCCTCTTCATTAGACTGTCGTCGAACAATGCCTGTCCGTTCGACGCGCGCGCGTTGAACGCCGCCATCGCGCTGTCGGCGAGGCGTTTCCTGCCGAGCTTGTCGGCGGCCATGTAGACGCCGTAGTACGGCGCCGCGTTCGCGGGTGCCAGCTCGGTCGCCAATCCGTACTGCGCGAGCGCCGCTTCATAATTGCCCACCTTGTAGAGCGCGTTGCCGCTGTCGAGCGCGGCCTTCGCCTTGGGTGACAGCGTCACGTGCGGGTTGTTCGCGCGCGCGGCCGCCGACGTGTCCACGTTGACCTGCCCGTCAGCCGATGCGCCCAGTGGATGTTTGGGCATTTCCTTGGACTGGCACGCCGCGACGGTCATCGTCGCGAGGATCAGGCTGATCATCCGGTGAGTCACGGTCCCGTCTCCCAGTTTGGATTCGAAGCGCTTTCGTGATGCGAACTTGCCGCTGCAATGGTGTCGTGCGGAAGGGGCTCACGTTGTCGGGAAAATCCCCCATACCACCCCGGCGATTTCCCGCTACTGCGTGCCGCGGCGCACGGCAACTTGCAAGGGTCTTGGACCGCCTCGTCCGTTGGCCTCATTGCCGTTCCCGGAGGCGTCATGTACCGAACATCGTTCCCCTGGTCTGAAGATGTAGGACTCGTCGCGAACCTCGAGCGGCGCGGCGTCGATCGCCGCGAATTCCTGAAGTACTGCGCCGAGATGGCGGCGATCCTCGGGCTCTCGGCGGCCATGTCCCCGCGCATCGCCGCAGCGCTCGAGAAGCTGAAGCGCCCACCGTGATCTGGCTGCAGCTGCAGGAGTGCACCGGTTGCGTCGAGAGCGTGATCCGCACCTCCGATCCGACGATCGGCGATCTCCTGCTCGATGTGATCTCGCTCGACTACCAGCAGACGCTGATGGCCGCCGCCGGCGAGGCCGCCGAGCGCGCGAAGCAGCAGCGCGATGAAGGACAACAACGGCAAGTACCTGCTGGTCGTCACCGGCTCGGTGCCGCTCGAACGAGAA
This sequence comes from uncultured Gemmatimonadaceae bacterium, assembly GCA_963732065.1. Taxonomy (GTDB): domain Bacteria; phylum Gemmatimonadota; class Gemmatimonadetes; order Gemmatimonadales; family Gemmatimonadaceae; genus DATKOH01. Next base: position 390,046 of record CAVSYH010000018.1, read on the forward strand.
TGGGATCTACACGACGATCGGCGGCCGCACGGCCAAGGAGCATCTCGAGACGGCGGCCGAAGGGCGCGGCGGCGGTCGTCGCGATCGGCGCGTGCGCGCACTGGGGCAGCGTGCAGAGCGCGCGGCCGAATCCGACGGGCGCGGTGGCGTGTGGACCAGTCATCAAGGACAAGCCGATCGTGAACATCGCGGGCTGCCCGCCGATCGGCGACGTCGATCACGGCGAACGCTCGTGCACTTCCTGACGTTCGGCCGGCTCCCCGACCTCGATGGCGACGGCCGGCCGCTGTTCGCGTACGGCTCGCGCATCCACGACCAGTGCTCGCGCCGCGCGCATTTCGACGCCGGCCAGTTCGTGCAGGCGTTCGACGATGAGGGCGCGCGCAAGGGCTGGTGCCTGTACCAGGTCGGCTGCAAAGGGCCGGCGACGTTCTCGCCGTGCCCGATCTTCATGTGGAACGGTCACACGAGCTGGCCGATCGGCGCGGGGCATCCGTGCATCGGCTGCACCGAGCGGAATTTCTGGGACACGATGACGCCCGTTCTACGACGCGCTTGCCCGACGTGGACGGCGTTCGGCGTAGAGCGCACGGCCGACACGCTCGGCGCCGCGCTCGCGATCGGCGCGGTGGCCGGCGTCGCGGCGCATGCCGCGGCGACCGGGATCCACCAGATCCAGACGCCGCCGGCGCGAAGCCGCGGCGACTGCGGGCGCCCCGGGCGCGGGAGGAAAGCGCAATGGCTAGGACCAAGGTCGTCGTCGACCCGATCACGCGCATCGAAGGGCATCTGCGCATCGAGGCGCAGGCCGAGAACGGCATGATCGCCAAGGCGTGGGCGACGCTCGACGCAGTTCCGCGGCATCGAGACTGGTCATGCAGGGGCGCGACCCGCGCGACGCGTGGGCGTTCACGCAGCGCATCTGCGGCGTGTGCACCGTGGTGCACGCGGTCGCGCGTGCCGCGCCGTCGAGGACGCGCTCGACATCAAGATCCCGGCGAACGCGAACATCATCCGCAACCTGGTCACGGGATGCAGTTCATCCAGGACCACGTGATCCACTTCTACCACCTGCACGCGCTCGACTGGGTGGACGTGGTGAGCGCGCTGAAGGCCGATCCGGCCGGACACGGCGAGGATCGCGCGCGTCGATCTCGCCGTGGCCGAACAATCGGCGAGCGTACTTCGCGCGAGGTGCAGAACGCGGCTCAAGAAGATTCGTCGGCAGCGGCCAGCTGGGCATCTTCGCCAACGGCTACTGGGGCCACCCGGCGTACAAGCTCCCGCCGGAAGTGAACCTGCTCGCGGTCGCGCACTATCTCGAGGCGCTCGACTGGCAGCGCGACGTGATCCGCCTGCACACGATCTTCGGCGGCAAGAACCCGCACCCGAACTTCCTCGTCGGCGGCATGGCGTCGCGCGATCAACCTCGACAACGACGGCGACGATCAACGCCGAGCGGCTCGCCGAGATCCAGCGGGATGATCACGCGCGCGCGAGACGTTCGTCGAGCAGGTGTACTGGCCCGACCTCTCGCGATCGCCGGCTTCTACAAGGAATGGGCGTCGATCGGCGGCGGCGTGCCGAACTTCCTCGCCGTGCGGCGAGTTCCCCGAGGCCGACGTCCGCGACATCGACAAGCTCTACTTCCCGCGCGGGATCATCCTGAACAAGGATCTGACAAGGTGCACGCGTACGACCAGAAGAAGGTCAGAGGAGTACATCCACAGCTCCTGGTACGAGTACTCCGGCGGCGACAAGGCCGGGCTGCATCCATACGAAGGCGAGACGACGCCGAAGTACACCGGCCCGAAGCCGCCGTGGGACGTACCTGCAGGACCAGAGACGCAAGTACACGTGGATGAAGTCGCCGCGGTACGACGGGCAGGCCGATGCAGGTCGGGCCGCTGGCGCGCATGCTCGTCGCGTACGCGCGCGGGCACAAGGACGTGAAGGAGATCGTGGACGAGGTGCTGGAGAAGCTCGACGTCGGGCCGGCCGGCGCTCTTCTCGACGCTGGGCCGCACCGCGGCGCGCGGCATCGAGACCTGCTCCTCGCCGAAAGATGCAGGTGTGGTTCGACGCGCTCGTGACGCGCATCAAGAGCGGCGACACCGCGACGTTCGACGGGACGAAGTGGGAGCCGTCGTCGTGGCCGAAGACGGCCGAAGGGTTACGGCTACCTCGACGCGCCGCGCGGCGCGCTCGGCCACTGGGTGCAGATCGAGGACGGGAAGATCTCGCGCTACCAGTGCGTCGTGCCGAGCACATGGAACTGCTCGCCGCGCGACGCGAAGGGCAGGAAGGGGCCGTACGAGGCCGCGCTCGCGGACAACCATCCGCTGGCGGATCCCGAGCGGCCGCTGGAGATCCTGCGCACGATCCACTCGTTCGATCCCTGCATGGCGTGCGGCGTCCACGTCCTCGACGTGAAGGGCAACCTGCTCGCGGAGGTGAAAGTGCAATGACCACCGCGCTGGACGACGCCCGGGCGTGAAGCCGGCGGGGCAGCGTGCCCTCGCGTCTGGCGAGCGACGTGCCGTCGCCGCAGCCGGCAACTATCGCTGGGTGTACCTCTGGCAGTGGCCGATCCGCGCGATGCACTGGGCCGCGGCGGTCTGCGATCGTGGTGCTCGTCGTCACCGGCTTCATGATCGGCAAGCCGTGGTTCATCACGAGCGGCGAGGCGAGTTCGCACTTACTACATGGGCTGCGCGCGCCTCGCGCACTTCATCGCCGCCGGCGTGCTCGTGGCGACGGCGGTCGTGCGCGTGTACTGGCTGTTCGCCGGGAACCAGTTCGAGCGGCTCACGGCGCTCTTCCCCGTGCGCGCCGCGCGATTGGATCGAACATGGTGAAGATGGTGAAGTACTACCTGATGATCGACGCCGAAGAGCGCGCCGCACTATCTCGGGCACAATCCGATGCAGCAGCTGTCGTACACGGGGATGTATCTCGTGGGCGCGTGATGGTCGTGACAGGATTCGCGATGTACGGCCAGTCGAACCCCGGCGGCTTCATCTGGACGCTGTTCCACTGGGTGCCGCGCCTCGTGGGCGGGCTGCAGATGGTGCGCAGTCATCCACCACGTGGTGACGTGGGCGTTCCTGATCTTCATCCCGATCCACGTGTACCTGGCCCTCCGCGCCGATCTCATGGAGCGCAGCGGGACGATCTCGTCGATCGTGAGCGGCGGCCGGTTCGTCCCGAAGAGACCAGCGCTTCGTCGATGACTGAACTCCGGCGCGATCACGCGTCATCGGGCTGGGAAGCCCGCTCATGGGCGACGATGGCGTCGGCCTCGAGGCGCTCGAGCGCCTGCGGCGAGACTATGAACTACCGGGTGAAGTGGAGTTGGTGGACGGCGGCACGTGGGGAATGTCACTGTTGCCCGTGATCGAAGACTCCGACCGCCTGCTGTTCATCGATGCGATCAACACCGGTGCGCCGGCCGGCACCGGGATCGTCCTGCGGCGGCTCGAGATCCCGCGCTACCTGTCGATGAAGATCTCGCCGCACCAGGTCGATCTCCGGGATGTGCTGGCCGTTGCGGAACTGCGTGGCACGCTGCCCGATGAGACCATCGCGATCGGCTTGCAGCCCGATCGCGTCGAGATGGGGGTGGGTCTGTCTCCAACGCTCGAGCGCAGGCTCGACGGCCTGGTGGCCACGGTGGTGTGCCAGCTCGAAGCTGGGGATGCGCCTGCCGGCGGCGCGCCGAGGCGGTCTATGCATGAGATGAGCGTCGCGCTCGAGGTGTGCCGCATGGCCGAGGAGCGGCTCGAGGCAGCGCGACTCGGCCAGCTGGTGACGCGTCGGGCTCGAGGTCGGCGATGATGCCGGCCTCGAGCCCGAGAACCTTCGCTTCTGCCTCGAGGCGCTGCTCGCGCAGCCGCCCTTCACCGGCGCGCACGCCGGTGATCGAGCGGGTGCAGGGCGACGTGCTCCGCTTGAGCTACTTGGAGGTGGACGATGGCCGTTAGGATGATTGACGTCCGCGAGCGCGTGATGGAGAAGAACGATGAGATCGCGCGCGGCCTGCGTGCGCGGCGAGAGGCGGCGGCGTTCCTGCGCTCAACATCGTGTAGTCGCCGGGCGCCGGAAAGACGGCGCTGCTCGAGCGCACGCTCGACGTGCTCGGCAAGGAATTGCGGATCGCGCTCGTGACCGGCGACCTCCAGACGCAGAACGACGCCGACCGCCTCGCGGCGCACACGGCGCGCCTGGTACAGGCGGTGGTCACCGACGGCGCCTGCCACCTCGACGCGCGCCAGGTCGGGAACGCGCTCGAGGCAGTGGATCTCGACGCGACCGAGCTGCTGCTCATCGAGAACGTGGGCAATCTGGTCTGCCCCGCGAGCTGGGACCTCGGCGAGGATGCCAAGATGGTGCTGTTCTCGGTCACCGAGGGCGAGGACAAGCCGGTGAAGTATCCGAAGATCTTCCGCGAGTCCGAATACGCGGTGATCGACGAAGATGGACTTGCTGCCGTACGTCGCTTTCAATGTCGGGAAGGCGGTCGGGATTCATGCGCGACGTGAATCCGCTCATACGGATCTTCTACACGTCGGCGACGACCGGCGAGGGGATGGAGGAGTGGTTCGACTTCCTGCGCGAGACCGTATGCGTTCGTCGCCGTCGGCGAAGTGGGCACGGCGATGATGCGCGCGACGGCACGCGGCGCGCGCGCGGCGCGGTCGCTGCATGTGACCGGCGTCGTGCAGGGCGTGGGTTTCCGGCCGTTCGTCCACCGCCTCGCCGTGCGCCATGGCCTCGCGGGCTGGGTGCTCAACCGTGCGGGGGACGTCGAGATCCGCGTGGAGGGCGAGCGCGAGCCCATCGAGGCGTTCTGCGCCGCGCTCACGGCGGAGGCGCCGCCGCTCTCGCAGATCGAACGCGTGCGAAGCGCCGCCGTCTCCCAAGAAGGCGCGCGCGGATTCGGGATCCGCGGGAGCACCGATGATCGTTCGCGGCGCCAACCGGTGCCAGCCGACGTCGGCGATCTGCGCGGCGTGCGAAGCGCGAGCTGTTCGATCCGGCCGACCGCCGGCTACGGCTATCCCTTCATCACGTGCACCGACTGCGGTCCGCGCTACACCGTGCATCGACGGCGCTGCCGTACGACCGCGAGCGCACCACGATGCGCGCGTTCACCCAGTGCGCCGAATGCCGCCGTGAGTACGAGACGCCGGGCGACCGCCGCCATCACAGCGAGACCAATTGCCTGCCCGGCATGCGGGCCGCGATCAGTCTGGGTCGCCGGTGGGACTCGACCGCGTCGGGGCGCCGCTCCGGCGACGCGGATCCGTTCGACGCCGCGGCCGATGCGCTCCGCGACGGGCTGATCGTCGCCGTGCGCGGCGTCGGCGGGTTCCATCTCGCGGTGCGACGCGACGAACGACATCGCGGTGAGCCGGCTGCGCCGCCGGAAGCATCGCGATGCCAAGCCGCTCGCCGTCATGGTGCGCTCGCTCGCGGAGGCACGAAAGCTCGCGCATGTGGACGACGGTGGAAGCGGCGCTGCTCGAATCGCCCGAGCGGCCCGTCGTGCTGCTCGCGCGACGCGCCGATGCGCCTTGGCGCCGTAGCGTCGCGCCGGGCTCGCGCGGATCGGCGTCATGCTCGCGTACTACGCCCCTGCATCATCTGCTGCTCGACCGGGTGCACCGGCCGCTGGTGATGACCAGCGGCAACCTGAGCGAGGAGCCGATCGCCGCGAGCAACGACGAGGCGCGTGGGGCGTCTGCGCGGCATCGCGGACGCGTTCCTGCTGCACGACCGTGAGATCGCTGCGCGCATCGACGACTCGGTGGTGCGCGTGATCGACGGCGCGCGCCGCGCGTTCATCCGGCGCGCGCGCGGCTACGCGCCGCTCCCGGTGCCGCTTCCCATTGCGCAGTCCGGTGCCGATCGTGGCGGTCGGGCCCGCATCTCAAGAACACGTTCACGCTGGCGCACGGGCGCCGCCGCCTACGTGAGCCAGCACATCGGCGACCTCGACAACCTCGAGACGCTCGAGCACTTCCGCGCCACATACGCGCACCAGTGCCGGCTCTTCCGGATCGCTCCCGAGGGCGTCGTGCGCGACCTGCATCCCGGCTACCTGTCCACGCGGATCGCCGCAGGAGCTTGCAGCTGCCGCACTATCGCGGTGCAGCATCATCACGCGCATATCGCGGCCGTGATGGCCGAGCACGGCGTTACGGGGCGCGTGCTCGGCGTTGCGTTCGACGGCACCGGCTACGGCGACGACGGCCGCGTGTGGGGCGCCGAGTGGCTCGTCGGCGATCTGCTCGGCTATCGAGCGCGCGGCGCAGCTGCGCTACGCGCCGCTGCCCGGCGGCGACACTCGCGATCGCGGCAGCCATGGCGCGTCGGCGCTCGGCTACCTCTCGCTCGCGCCGGAGCATGCAGAACACTTCGCGCTGGCGTTCCGCGGCGTGACGCGCGCGAGCGCGAACGTGGCGCAGCTGCAGATCGCTCGCGCGCTCAACGCGCCGCTCGCGAGCTCGATGGGCCGCCTGTTCGATGCGGCGGCCGCGGTGCTCGGCGTCCGCACGCACGCGTTCTTCGAGGGGCAGGCGGCGATGGAGCTCGAGGCGCTGGCCGGCGACCGGACCGGCGTAGAGTTCGAGATCCCGGTGACGCGCGATGCGGCGACCAAGCGGGCGGTGCTCGATCCAGTGCCGATGCTCGCAGAGCTCGGCCGGCGGAGAATCGCGGGCGCGAACGTGACCGACCTCGCCGCGGCGCTGCATGAGAGTGTGGCGGCGGCCACCGCGAATACGGCGCGCTACGCGGCGGAAGGGGCGGGACTGTCCGTGATCGCGCTGGGCGGCGGGCGTCTTCCAGAACGCGCGGCTGCTCTCGTCAGTGCGCGCGCGGCTGGAGGCGATGCAGTTCCGGGTGCTCGTGCCACGCATGCTCCCGGCCAACGATGGCGGCATCAGCTACGGTCAGGCGGCCGTCGCGGCGGCACGGCTCAGCGCCGGCCTCGCGGGCACAACGCAACACTGAACGGAGACGGCCACTATGTGCCTCGGCATTCCCGGACGGATCATCGAGCTGCACCACGATGGCGACCTCGCCATGGGCATGGTGGACTTCGGCGGCGTACGGCGCGATGTGTGCCTGGCCTACGTGCAGCATGAAGTGGACATCGGCGACTACGTGATCGTGCACGTCGGCTTCGCGATCTCCAAGGTGGACGAGGCCGAGGCCAAGCGCACGTTCGAGGCGCTGGAGGAGATGAGCCAGCTGGAGGAGCTGGATTTCCTGCGAGAGGTGATCCCGCTCCGGGATGCTCCCGTCGGAGGCCCGGAAATGAAATACCTCGACGAGTACCGCAAGGCACCGATCGCACGCGCGCTGGCGAGGGAGATCCGCGCGACCGCCACGCAGCAGTGGACGATGATGGAGGTCTGCGGCGGACAGACGCACACGATCGTGAAGCAGGGGCTGGACGAGCTGACCGAGGGCGCGGTGGAGATGGTGCACGGCCCCGGCTGCCCCGTGTGCGTGACGCCGCTCGAGCAGATCGACCGCGCGGTGCGGCTGGGCGCGACGCCGGGCGTGATCCTCACGAGCTTCGGCGACATGCTGCGGGTGCCGGGCAGCGAGTGCGACCTGTTCCAGGTGCGGGCGCGCGGCGGGAACGTGCGCATCGTCTATTCGCCGCTCGACGCGCTCGAGCTGGCGATCAAGCACCCCGATAAGCAGGTGGTGTTCTTCGCCGTGGGCTTCGAGACCACGGCGCCGGCGAACGCGATGGCCGTGTTCCGCGCGCGCGAGCTGGGCGTGACGAACTTCTCCGTGCTCGTATCGCACGTGACCGTTCCGCCGGCCATGCTCGCGATCCTCGGCGCACCCGACAACCGCGTGCAGGCGTTCCTCGCGGCGGGGCATGTGTGCACCGTGATGGGCTACACGGAGTACGAGCCGATCGCCGCGACGTATCACGTGCCGATCATCGTGACGGGCTTCGAGCCGGTGGACCTGCTCGAGGGAATGCTGATGGCGGTGAAGCAACTGGAGGCGGGGGACGCGCGCGTGGAGAACCAATACGTGCGTGCGGTGCGCCGCGAGGGCAACGCGCCGGCGCGCTCGCTGGTCGCGAGCGGTGTTCGAACTCACCGACCGGCAGTGGCGCGGCATCGGCGAGATCCCGCTGAGCGGGCTGGCGCTGCGCGAGGAATTCTCCGAATACGATGCGGTGACGCAAGTTCGGGCTCGAGGACGATCCGCGCGACCGAGCCGGCCGAGTGCCAGGCGGGGGATGTGCTGCGCGGGAAGATGAAGCCGCGTGCAGTGCCCGGCGTTCGGCACATTGTGCACGCCCGAGCATCCGCTCGGCGCGCCGATGGTGAGCGTCGGAGGGCGCCTGCGCGGCGTACTACAACTACGGCCGCTTCCGCGCAGGGGCGCTGCCAACGGCCGGCGCGGTGGAGGAGGCGACTGCATGAGCGCCGTGCTCGAAGGATGCTCGCGCCGGCGGTCGGCGCAGCGGCTCGCGGCGGGGCTCTCCTGTCCGGCGCCGCTCACCGACCGCGACCGCGTGCTGCTCGGGCCACGGATCGGGCGGCAAGCTGAGCGGGGCGCTGGTGCGTGAGCGCTTCCTGCCGCATTTCAACGGTGCTGAGCTCGCGCAGCTGGGCGACGCCGCAGTCGTGAACGTGAGCGCGGGGTCGCTCGCGATCTCGACGGACTCGTTCGTGGTGAATCCGCTGGAGTTCCCCGGCGGGAACATCGGCACCCTCGCGGTGAACGGGACGGTGAACGACGTGGCGATGATGGGCGCGCGCCCGCTCTGGATCACCGTGGGGTTCATCCTGGAGGAAGGGCTGCCGCTGCTGGTGCTCGACCGCGTGATCGGCGGCAATGGCGCGGGCGGCGACGGCGGCCGGCGTGTCGATCATCACCGGCGACACGAAGGTGGTGGAGCGTGGGAAGGCGGACGGGATGTTCATCAATACGACGGGCGTCGGGATCATCGATCCGCGTTCCGCCCGGCGCCCGGACCGGCGCGCGCGGGGGACGCGGTGATCGTGAGCGGGAGCTCGGCGTGCACGGCATCACGATCATGGCGGCGCGCGAAGGGATCGCATTCGACGCTGGACCTCGAGAGCGACAGCGCCGCGCTCACGCCGCTGGTGGACGCGCTGCGCACCGCGTTGGGGCGGAGATCCGCGCCCTGCGCGACCCGACGCGCGGCGGCGTGGCGAGCACGCTGAATGAGATCGCGGCGGCGAGCAGGGTGGGCGTGGTGCTCGACGAGACGATGCTCCCGGTGCCGACGGCCGTGGCGGCGCGTGCGAGATGCTCGGGCTGGACCCGTTGTACGTGGCGAACGAAGGGATCTTCGTGGCGATCGTGCCGGACCGATCTGGCGGAGCCGCGGTCGCCGCGCTGCGCGCGCTGCCGCTCGGCGCAAACGCGCGGCGGATCGGTCACTGCGTGGCCCAGCATCCCGGCATGGTCGTCATGCGCACCGCCATCGGCGGCACGCGCGTGGTGGACATGCTGCCGGGGGATCAGCTGCCTCGGATCTGCTAGCTCGGTTGGTCGCGCCGCCGGTCGCGGCGCCGCCCTCGTGCTCGCCGCCTTTACGCGCTTACACGCTGCGAGCCTCGCGGCTGAACTGCGCCGCGAGTCTCTTGCTACGCGCGGCGGCGGCTCCGCGTCGGACGGCACCGCTCCCTGACATCGATTGCGCGCGCGCGAAGAAACCGCCGCCGGCCAGTCGCGCACGGCGCTCAGGGGTCGGTCGTCAGCGAGAACAGTCTCTCCACCGGCGCACGCAGCGCGCGCGCCAGTTTCAGCGCGAGCAGCGTTGAGGGAATGAAGCGGCCGTTCTCGACTGTGTTGATCGTCTTGCGCGTCACGCCGACGAGATCGGCCAAGCTGTTCTTGCGTGAGGTTGTGGCGGGCGCGCTCGAGCCGCAGCGTGTTCTCGAGTCGCTCGGCAGACATTCGGGCTCACTCGCGCTCGAAGACCAGGAAGGCCCCGATCGCCGCTACGGATCCGACGAAGATCGTGCAGCCGCGCGGCCATCGCTCCCGGCAACGTTGTGAGCACCAGCACAGCCTGCAGCCCGAGTACCGAGAAGTAGGCGAATGCGAACGCCCGTCGCGCGGGCGACTCGAACCCGTTCATCATTCAATGCGGCGCCGATCGCCGGATCGCGCCGCACCTGCCGCCCCCAGCGCAGCATTTGGATCAGGTAGAAGCCCCAGCACGCAGCCTCCCGCGAGCGCAACGAAGACGAGGATTGTGCGGACACTTCGCGGAATCCTGCGTCTCGCGATCAGATCACCTGCGATGCTCGCGAACTGCCATGCTCCGAATCCAACGAGAGCACCAACGAGCATTCCTCGACGACTTCGGTCGAGAGCTTCGATTGTGGACATGGTCTGCTCCGAAGGCTCAATGTAACCCTAACGACTCGTAAAGTAACGTAAAGGTTACACATGTCAAGAGCCGAAGCGGCAGCTTCGGCGTCGATCAGCGACTTGGAGCCAGCCCGAGCCGCGCAGTGCCGAGGATCGATGTCAGGGAGCGGGCCAGCGCCGGCGCAGCCGCGTTAGCGAAAAGCGAGAGACTCGCGCGTAGTTTGCGCGAGGCTCGAAGCGGTTTGAGCGAAAGCGGCCTAGCCGGCGCTGGCCCGCGACCGGCGGCGCGATGAGCTACGACGCCGCGTGCTCAGCGAGCGCGAGATCCTCGCGGCGCACGGAGCGCAGCGCGAGAGAGAACACGGAGCCGAACGCGCGCGCGACTTCGGCGCGCACCTGTGCATCATCGGCGCGCGGCAACTCCGAGCTCGCGCGCGATGGAGGTCATGGTCACGTCCTGGATCCCGCACGGCACGATGAGATCGAAGTAGCTGAGATCCGTGTTCACATTGAGCGCGAAGCCGTGCCACGTGACCCAATCGCGCGCATGCACGCCGATGGACGCGATCTTGCGGCCGCGCGTCCACACGCCGGTCTTGCCCGGGTTCCGCTCGGCGGGAATGCCGAGCGCGCCGAGCGCGACGATGAGCGCCTCTTCCACCTGGCGCAGATACCAGTGCAGGTCCTGCTTGTGCCGCTTGAGGTCGACGATCGGATAGCCCACGAGCTGGCCCGGCCCGTGGAAGGTGACGTCCCCGCCGCGCTCCACCTCGAACACTTCCACGCCGCGCGCGCGCAGCGCCTCCGGCGTCGCGAGCATGTTCGCTTCCTTCGCCGTGCGCCCGAGCGTGACGACCGGCGGATGCTCGAGCAGGATGAGCAGGTCTTCCGACGATCTCCCCGCGATCCGCGCGCGCGCCGCGCCGCGCTGGAGTTCCAGCGCCTCGCCATACGGCACGAGCCCGAGCTCCGCGACGAGCAGCTCGCGCATCACTCGCATCCCGCGGCGCTTCCCGCTTCCCGCTTCCCGCGTAGTTCAGGCATCCGTCATTCTCCCATCGAGTCCAGCGCCGCCTCCGCGATCGCTTCCGCCAGCGTCGGATGCGCGTGGATCGCCAGCTCGATCTCCTCGACGGTGAACTCGTTCTCGCGCGCCACCGCGAGCTCATGGATCAGCTCCGTCGCGTGCGCGCCGACGATGTGCGCGCCGAGGATCTCGCCGTACTTCGCGTCGCGAATGATCTTCACGAAACCCTCGGTCTCGCCCGACGTGCGCGCGCGGCCGCTCGCCATGAACGGGAACTTGCCCGACCTTGTACGTCGATCTTCTTTTCCTTCACCTGCGCTCGGTCATGCCGATCGACGCGACTTCGGGATGGCAGTACGTCGCGTTCGGGATGTTGCCGTAGTTCACGCGGGTGGAACTGCTGTCCCGCGATCACCTCGGCCGACGATCACGCCCTCGCGCTCGCCCTTGTGCGCGAGCATCGGCGGGCCGGCCACGTCGCCGATCGCGTAGATGCCCTTGGCGCGTCGTCTCCATGCGCTCGTTGATCTTGATGAAGCCGCGATCGGTGAGCTGCACGCCGGCTTCCTTGAGGCCGATGTTCTCGACGTTCGGCGCGCGCCCCGCGGCGACGAGCACGCGTCTCCACGGTGATCTCCTTCTTGCGCCCGGCGCTTCGAGCGTCGAGCGTCACGCGAGTCCTTGCCGACCTTCGCCGACGTCGAGTCTTCGCGCCGGTGATGACGTCGATCTTCCGCTTCTTGAAGCTCTGCGCTGAGCTTCGGCGCGACGACTCGGCGTCTTCGAGCGGCAGGATGCGCGGCAGCACTTCGATGAGCGTGACCTGCGATGCCGAACGCCGTGAACACGTCGGCGAACTCGCAGCCCACCGCGCCGGCGCCGACGATCGGCCATCGTCTTCGGCGCCTTCTCGAGGATCAGCGCTTCGTCGCGACGAGATCACGGTCGTCTTGTTGAGCTCGAGCCCGACCTGCGGAAGCCCGCGTCACGCGCGAGCCGGTGGAGATCACGACGGCCTTCGTGGCGTCGTGCGTCTCGGTCTTGCCGTCGGCGGTCGTGACCTTCACGGACTTGTTCGCCGGCGAGCGTGCCGGTGCCCTTGATCCAGGTGATCTTGTTCTTCTTGAACAGGAACTCGACGCCCTTGGAGTTCTGCGTGCTCACCGCGCGCGAGCGCTTCATCGCCACGCCGTAGTCGAGCTTCACCTCGCCGACGTTCACGCCGAACTCCGCCGCGTGCTGCAGCGCGCGTTCGCGAGCGCCGCGCTCTCGAGCAGCGCCTTGGCCGGGATGCAGCCCCAGAGCACGCAGGTGCCGCCGAGCCCTTCGCGCTCGACGACCGCGACGTTGAGGCCGAGCTGCGCGCCGCGGATCGCGCCGACGTAGCCGGCGGGCCGCCGCCGATGAAGATCACGTCAAAGGTCGCCATGAGAGATTCCGGCCGGAGTTGGATGCGGTCTAGTAAACGAGCATGAGCGGATTTTCGAGCATGCGCCGCAGCGTCTGCAGGAACTTCGCGCCCGACGGCGCCGTCGATCGCGCGGTGGTCGCAGCTCATCGTGACGCGCAGGCGTTTGCGCGACGTCGAGCGCGCCGTCGACCACGACCGGCACTTTGTCCTCGACCGCGCCGATCGCGAGGATGCCGCATCTCGGGCGGATTGATGATCGCGGTGAACTGGTCGATGCCGAACATGCCGAGGTTCGAGACGGAGAACGTCGAGCCGGTGTACTCCTCGGGCTTGAGCTTGCGCTCGCGCGCGCGCTCGGCGAGCTCGCGCGATTCGATCGCGATCTCGCGCAGGCGCTTCTGGTCGGCGTCGAAGATCACCGGCGTGATCAGGCCGTCGTCGGATCGCGACCGCCATGCCGAGGTGCACGCGATTGAACTGGCGGATGTGATCGCCGAGCCAGTGCGCGTTGACTTCGGGGTGCTGCGCGAGCGCGGTGGCGGTGGCCTTCAGGATGATGTCGTTGAAGGACACCTTGAACTCGTCGCCCGATCGCGGCCATCGCGGCGCGCATTTCGCGACGCGCGCTGCAGGTCGAACTCGGCGGTGAGGTAGAACGTCGGGATCGGGCCGATGGACTCGGCGAGGCGCCTGGCGATCGTTTTGCGGATCTGCGTGAGCGGCACGTCTTCGAAGTCGCGACGCCAGGCGGCGGACGCGTCGGCTGCCGGCTGCCGCAGGCGACTGCGGCCGCGTGCGACGGCGGCTTCGATGTCGCGCTTGATGATGCGGCCGCCGGGGCCGGAGCCTTGCGAGCTGCGTCGAGAGTCGAGGCCGCTGTTCGCTCGCGAGGCGTCGCGCGAGCGGCGAACTGCGCAGAGCGTCCGACCGGATTCCGCGGCGTGCGGCGCTTGCTCGGTGCGAGCGGCCGGCGGGCGTGGAGGGCGGCGCCGCGGGCGGCGCAGCGAGGCGGCGCTGCTGGTCTCGGCGGCGCGGTCGGAGCTCGGGTGCGGGCGCGGCGGCCGGAGCAGGCGCGGCCGCGGCGGCCGGCGCTGCCGGCGAGCGCGCGTCGATATTCTCGTCCGGCGCGCCGATCGATCGCGAGCGAGCGTCGCCCACCGGACCGTCTCGCCTTCGGCGACGAGCCGCTTGCGCAGCACGCCGTCGCCGCGCGCGACGAGTCTCCATCACCGCCTTGTCCGTCTCGACTTCGGCGAGCACGTCGCCCTTCTTCACCGTGTCGCCTTCGTTCTTGTTCCACTTCACGAGGCGTGCCTTCTTCCATCGTCGGGCGAGAGCGCCTTCCATCGACCAGTACTCTTCGTTCGCCATGAGTCAGCGTGCAGGCCAGATCGATCAGACATACATGACTTTCTTCACCGCCGCGATCGTCTTCGCGAGGTCGGGCTTCGCGGCCTTCTCGAGATTCTTGGCGTAGGGCATCGGCGACGTCGGCCTGGTGCACGCGAATCACCGGCGCGTCGAGATCGATCGAAGCATTCGCGCTGGATGAAGTCCACGACCTGCGCGCCGATGCCGCAGATCTCCCAGCCTTCTTCCAGCACCACCGCGCGATTGGTCTTCTTCACGAGGCGGCGATCGCCGCGACATCCATCGGGCGGATCGTGCGCAGGTCGACGACCTCGACCTAGATGTTCTCCTTCGCGAGCGCGTCGGCCGCCTGCATGCGCGACGAGCACCATCTTGCCGTACGTGATGATCGAGCAGTGGTCGCCCTCGCGCTTCAGTTCCGCCTTGCCGAGCGGGATCGAGATACTCGCTCGTCGGGCACTTCGCCCTTGGTGTTGTAGAGCATCTCGCCTTCGAGCACGATCACCGGGATTGTCATCGCGGATCGCGGTCTTGAGCAGACCCTTCGCGTCGTACGGCGTGCCGGGCGCGACCACCTTGAGCCCGGGAATGTGCGCGAGCCACGATCTCCCACGCCTGCGAGTGCTGCGCCGAGAGCTGCAGCGCGGCGCCGTTCGGCCCGCGGAACACGATCGGGCATGTTGTACTGGCCGCCGGACATGTAGAGCATCTTCGCCGCGGCGTTCACGACCTGATCGAGCGCGAGGAGCGCGAAGTTCCACGTCATGAACTCGATCACGGGACGCAGCCCGACCATCGCCGCGCCAACGCCGACGCCGGCGAAGCCGAGCTCGGTGATCGGCGTGTCCACGACGCGCATCTCGCCGAATTCCTGCAGCAGGCCCTTGCACACTTTGTAGGCGCCGTTGTACACGCCGACTTCCTCGCCCATGAGGAAGACGCGGTCGTCGCGCTGCATCTCTTCGCGGAGCGCCTGGTTGAGCGCGTCGCGGTACGTGATGATCGCCACGGTCAGCCCGCCACCGGGGCCGCGTGGCCCCTGTCGCTGGTGGTGTCGGTGGTGATGTCCTCCCAGAGCGCCTCGAGCGGCGGCTCGGGGCTCGCGTCGGCGAACTGCCACGCGTCCTCGCACGATGGCCTTCACTTCTTCGTCCATCTTCGCGTAGTCGGCGTCGTGACCACTCGCCGTTCTCCTGCATCTCGGCCTTGAGCACCATGATCGGATCGCGCTTCATCTCGCTCGAGCTCTTCCTTGCTGCGGTAGGTGCCGCTCACCGCGTCGGACATCGAATGTCCCATGAAGCGGTACGTCCGGATCTCGAGCAGCGTGGGCGTGTTCTCGTTGCGCGCGCGCTCCACGGCGCGCATCGTCGCCTCGCGCACCGCCAGCACATCCTGTCCGTCCACCGCTTCCTCGGGCATGTCGTACGAGTGCGCGCGCTTGGAGATGTCCACGACCGCGCTGGCGCGCTCGAGCGCCGTGCCCATGCCGTAGCGGTTGTTCTCGATCACGTAGATCACGGGCAGCTTCCAGAGCGCCGCCATGTTCAGCGATTCGTGGAACGCGCCGTTGTTCACGGCCGCCTCGCCGAAGAAGCAGACGAACACCTGGTCGCCGCCGCGATACTTGATCGCGAAGCCGACGCCGGTGGCGAGCGGGACATGGCCGCCGACGATGCCGTGGCCGCCCAGGAAGTTCACGTTGCGGTCGAACAGGTGCATCGAGCCGCCCTTGCCCTTCGAGCAGCCGTCGGCGCGGCCGAACAGCTCGGCCATGACGCGCGCGGCGGGATGCCGCGCGCGAGCGCCTGGCCGTGCTCGCGATAGCTGGTGATCACGTAGTCGTCGTTGCGCAGCGTCGAGGTGACGCCGGTGCCGACGCCTTCCTGTCCGATGTAGAGGTGGCAGAAGCCGCCGATCTTTCCGAGCGCGTACGCCTCGCCGACGCGCTCTTCGAAGCGGCGCATGAGCATCATCGCGCGGAGCAACGCGCGGCGGAGGGGGGCGGCATCGGCCGCGTCGTTCTTCTTCTTTGCCATGTGTGTGTAGTTGGTGGACCGTAGCCAGGCCGCGTTAGACGCCCGCGGCCTGCACTTGCTCCCAGGCGTGATAGCTCGAGCGGACGAGCGGCGCCGACTCGACGTGGCTGAAACCCATCGCCATGCCGGCTCGCGCAGCGCGCGGAACTCGTCCGGCGTGAAGTAGCGGTCGAGCGGGAGGTGATCGTCCGACGGGCGCAGATACTGGCCGAGCGTGAGGATGTCGACGTCGACCTTGCGCAGGTCGCGCATGACGGCGAGCACTTCTTCGGTGGTCTCGCCCATGCCGAGGATCATGCCGGTCTTGGTCGGGATGTCGGGGGCGATGCGCTTGGCGAGCGCGAAGATCTCCATGACGCGCTCGTAGCGGCCGCCGGGCCGGCACTTCTTGTAGAGGCGCGGGACGGTCTCGGTGTTGTGATTGTAGATGTCGGGGCGCGCCTCGAGCACGGTGCGGATGGACGCTTCGTTCCCCTGGAAATCGGGGACGAGCACTTCCACCGAGCAGCCCGGGAGCTTCGCGCGGATCTGCCGAATCGTCTCGGCGAAGATGAACGCGCCGAAGTCGGGCAGGTCGTCGCGGTCCACCGAGGTGATGACGGCGTGCTGCAGCTGCATCTCGGCGATCGCGGTCGGCGACGCGGGCCGGCTCGCCGATGTCGTACTTGGGCGGCCGGCCGTGCGCGACGGCGCAGTAGGCGCAGTTCCGCGTGCAGACGTCGCCGAGGATCATGAACGTCGCGGTGCCGTGCTCCCAGCACTCGCCGACGTTGGGGCAGTGCGCTTCCTCGCAGACCGTGTGCAGGTCGAGGTCGCGCATGAGGTGCTTGAGGCGCGAATAGTTCGGCCCGCCGGGCGCTCGGACTTTCAGCCACGAGCGGCTTCCGCTCGGGGAGCGGATCGGCGCGGTGGCGGCCCATGATCTGGTACAGGATTTCTCCCATGGTCATGAAGCTAAAGGCCCGTGTCGCAGAGTGCTATAGTGCATAACCGTTAAAACAGTATTTAGCGGTTAATCATATCTTCTAAATCATGTAAATCCTGTCAAATGCATTTGACAGGATTAACATGATTTAAGTTGAAGAACCGCGCGGGAGAGAATGGGCTGAGGTCGTACCCCGGATCCTTCCCGTCCGCGAGAGCAGCGACGACGTCTCCGGTCAACGGGGCCATGAGGATGCCATTTCGTGGAGTGGCCGACAGCGTAGATCACCGAGGGCACGTTGGCATCCCGTCCGATGATCGGTAGGGAGTCGGGTGTCATGGGTCGGAGGCCGGCCCAGTGGCGAATAGTGGCGGCGGCGCCGAGTGTGGGGCAGAGGGCGGCGGCGACGGCGCGCAGGTGGGCGGCGGCCTCGGCGGTGGTGGAATTGTCGAATCCGGTGTGCTCCGAGGTCGAGCCGATGAAGGTCGTGCCGTCGGCGCGGGGCACGATGTAGCCGTGTCCGGCGAAGGCGACGTGGCGCAGGGGCGCGCCGGCGACCGCGAGCATCTGCCCGCGCATGGGGTGCACGGGGATCGCGGTCGGCAGCCCTGCGAGCTCGGCGCTCCAGGCACCGGCGGCGATCACAACAGTACTGCCGCTATACTGGCGCCCTGAAGCGCAACGACGATTGGAGCGCCTCACCAGTCTCGAGCGCTGCGGCGCGCTCCGGGACGATCAGTGATGTTCGGCGGTCGCGAGGCGAACGCTCGAAGCGCGCCTGTGAGTGCCGCGTTGTCCACCGCGCCATCGAATTCGTGGTAGAGCGCGCCGTGAGTGGGAGCGAGGGCCGGCTCGAGCTCGCGAAGGCGCGAGGGTTCGAGCCACTTCGTGCCAGGCGCGCGATCGCGCTGGAGCGAGTCCGCCTCGCCCGCCGACTGCGCGAGCTGGAGAATGCCATTCCGGTCGAGCGGGATCCGCGCGCCGGTGGCGTCGCTCCACCCAGTCGAGGAACGTGACGTAGCGGTCCCGCGCGGCGACGGCGAAATCGTGCGCGGCGCCCGCGCTCGGCTCGACGCCCGGGGCGAGCATGCCCGCCGCGGCGGGGGACGCTTCGCCCTCGCGGATCTCGCCGATCAGTGTCACTTTCAACCCGCGTTCCGCGAGCGCGGCGGCGGAGCAGAGGGCGACGAGGCCGTAGCCGATGACGATCACGCGGTCATCGTTCATCGTGCATCGTTCCTCGGCCAGCGGAACGCTGAAACACTCTAGCACCCTGGAGCGTAGAGATACGACGAACCGGTGGAGGGCAGTTGCCGATGGCCGATGGTCGATGGCCGATGGCCCCGCCACTCTTGAGGAGGCTTCATCAATGTTCCGCACTGTGATGGCGACTGGCGTGATGGCGATCATCGGGATCATCGCGCTCAAGTTCATCTTCGGGGTCTTCGGCGGGCTCGTCGGCCTATTCTTCGTGTTGCTCTTCCTGGCCCTGAAGATCGCGATCATCGGGCTGATCGTATACGTCGCGCTGCGGATCTTCATGCCCGCCACCGCCGACAAGATCAAAGAGAAGGCCACCGGCGCGTGAGGCAGCCGTTAGCCGTTCGCCGTTAGACGCACGTCGTACCACGCCGTAGACGCACGACTCGGCACTCACGCCGTTAGTCGTTCAATCACCGCCCACGCCAACAAAGGCACCATGATCTCATGGTGCCCCGTGATCTCGTAGCCGCGCCCGCCACCCATGGTGGGGCGCTGCACGACGTTCATGTGCGGCCGGTAGTGGCGCAGCATGTCCATGTCGCAGGCCGTGAAGTCCACCGGCCGGCCCTCGTTCAAGTTCCGCGCGATCGTGAGCGCCTTGAGGAACACCTCGGGCATGATCACCGCGCTCCCCAGGTTCAGCACCACGCCGCCGTCGTGCAGCGACGGCAGCGACGCCGCGAGGCGGCGGAAATCGCGATGGCTCGTGTCGCCGATCGCCGCGCCGCTCGCCGCCGGATGCTGGTGGATGATCTCCGCGCCGATCGCCGCATGAATCGTGCAGGGAACGCCGAGCTTGCGAGCGCCGAGCAGCAGCGAGAGCTCGGGATGCGCGAGCTTCTTTTCCCCTTCGAGGCCGCGCGCGAACGACTCGCCCATCCCCCAGCTCTCCTTCATGCCGCGGATCAGCGCTTCGTTCATCGCCGCGGCCGGTCTCCTCGGCCATGCCGAACGTGCCGTCGCGCAGGCCGGCCGCGACGTCCTCGGACGTGCCGCCGAAGCGCGCGATCTCGTAGTCGTGGATCGCGGCCGAGCCGTTCATCGCGAGGTGCGTGATCACGCCGCGGCGCATGAGGTCGAGCAGCACGGGCGCGAGCCCGGTCTTCACCACGTGGCCGCCGGTCATCACCACGACTGCCGCGCTTGCCGGCGGCCGCGGCGATGTCGCGCGCGACCGCCAACAGATCGCGCGCGACGAGCGCGTCGGGGAGCGCCTTCAGGAACGCGCGGAAGGAGCGGTCGGCTCCGGGCGGCGACGCGAACTCCTCGGCGCGCACCTTGTTCGGGCGCACGGCGATGGGCACGGTGCGCACCTTCGAGAGGTCCGCTTCCTCGGTCGGCCATCAGTGCTTGGCGGTGCTGTCGGCCGGCGCGGCGCCCGGCGGCGTGTACTTCTTCAGATACAGATTGAGCGAATTCAGGAGCGGCACCTTGGTCTTCACCTTCATCTGCACGAGCAGGTGCCGCGGATCATCGGTGAGCCACATGAGCGCTTCGCCGCCATCCGCGAACAGTCCGCCCGACTTGATCACCGGCTGGATCACGATCGTCGCGAAGGTGCCCGCGTCGACCTTCACCGTGTCGCGCCGCAGCACCTTCACGATCACCGGATTGCGGTCGGCGATGAAATAGCGGTTGAACTCGTACGTCTTGCCGATCTCGAGCGGAACGGTGCGAACGAAATAGAAGAACGCGCCGTCGTCGAGCGGCTCGTGGACGCTCGGCTCCTCCGGCTTCCCTTCCTGCTGGTAGATCGCGCGATCCGGATAGAACTGATAGTCGCGGATCCGGTGGTAGTTCACCTCGTTGATGTGCTGCACGAACGCGTACGATACCATCGTGTACGGATCGAAGTGGCTCTCGAGCTGGTCGTTCACGTGCAGGAAGAGCAGGCCGCCCTTCACGAGGAAGACGGAGTGCATGGTGCGGTGGCCGCGCACCGAGTCCCAGCCGGTGATCTCCATCGAGCCATTGCCCACGCCGATCCCGCCGAGGCGTCACATGGTATTCGAGCTTCTCGCCGACGCCGAAGGGGAGGTCGGCGACGCGCGCGCTGCCGGCGGCGAGCGAGTCCTGCGCCGCGGCGGACGCGGCGGCCAGCATCGCGAGCGAGAGCAGTGCGCGGCGCGTGGCGCGCGCGTGGATCACGAGACCCGCGGGGCGCGCTGCGCGCGCGCGAACCGGAACAACTCGAGCGCCGAGCCCCACGCGCGCACGCGCGTGTCGCGCTGGCGGAGGTCGTAGCGCGGCGCGGCGAGTGGCACGGTCTCGACGCGGCGCGCGAGCGGCGCGAAGCAGCGCGAGCAGCTCGTGCGTTCGCGGCCCAGCCCGGTGCGGTGACGAGCGGCGCGTTGCCCGCGCGCTTGATCGCTTCGCGCGCGACGGCGACGCGCACGAGGCGCATCGTGCCGAGCGGATCGGTCACGCCGGCGGTGCGTCCGAGCGGGCGCAGCAGCCAGAGCGCGAGGCGTCGCAGCCGGAGAATGGCGGGCGGTGCGCCGGCGGGCGCAGCCGACTCGCCCACGACCAGGTCCGCGCCGCCATCGAAGGGGCGGAAGAGCTCCGGCAGCTGCTCGGGGAGATCGGTGAGGTCGCCCTGCATGAACACGAGCGCATCGCGGCGCGGATAGCGCGTGCGCGCGGCGGCCGCGCGCACGAGCGCGTCGAGCGCTGCGGGATATCCCTTCCGCTCGGCATGCCGGATGACCGTGAGCGGCATCACGCGCGCGTATTGCTTGAGCGTCTCGGCGGTGGCGTCGGTGCTGCCGTCGTCGAGCACGACCACTTCGTATTCGCGCGGATCGGCCTCGAACACCTTGCGCAGGCGCCAGAGGACGATGCCGATCGTTGGCGCTTCGTCGAACGACGGGATGCAGATCGTGAGCATGCGGTTCTCGGGTGATGCGGTGGAGCGGCGGCGCGCGATCGCGCTCTATGACGGAAGATGGCCGGGGCGTGTCTGGAAGGCAAACATCTTTCAGCGCTCCTTGCCCGTGGCGTCGACTTGGGATTTGGCGCATCATCGTGCCGCACGGATGCGAGCAGGCCATCATTCCCGAGGAGACGATCCCGAGATGCCGCCCCTTCTTTTCGCTGTCGTTGCCGGAATGCTGTTCGGCGCGGTAGACGTACTGCTGATGATACCGCTCACGTTCCCCGACAAGCGGACGGCCATGCTCGGGGCGTTCCTGAGTCGCTTCGCGATCGGCTTCCTCGTTCCGTTGGTGAGACTCCCGCTCTCTCCCTGGCTCGCCGGCGCGGCCGTCGGCCTCCTCATGAGTCTCCCCAATGCCGTGATCACCAAGAGCTACGCGCCGATCCTCATTGGCGGTGTGGTGGGGGGAACGCTCGTCGGCTTGGCGGCCGGCAAGTGGGTCGCTTGAAGCCGGTGGAACGTCGCTCGATCGCCGCGTGGTGCGCCCTGGCCGCGCTCGCCTGCTCGCCATCGGCCCCCGAGGCCGCGCCGCCGCCGGCGCCCGTCGCGGCGCGCGACCGGATCACGGCGGCGGATCTGCGCCGCGACCTCTACATCTTTGCCGACGATTCCTTCCGCGGGCGCAGGGCGGGCACGGACGACGCGGTGCGCGCGGCGCGATTCCTGGCGCAGCAGGCCGCGGCGATCGGCCTCGAGCCGGCGGGCGACAGCGGCGGATATCTGCAGCGCGTGCCGCTGGTGCGCGAATACCTCGGGCGCGGCTCGCGCGTGACGATCACGAGCGCGTCGGGCGCCGTGAATCTTCCGGTCGGGCCGCGCCTGCTGCCGCTGCTCTCGCTGGGCCAGGATGTGCCGGCACCGAGACTCGATGCGGACGGCGATCTCATCTTCGGCGGATACGGACTCGCGGGCGATCTCGCGGACCGGAGCGTGGCGGGGAAGGTGGTGGTGTTCGTGCTCGGCGCACCGGCCGTCGCTCGACATGGCGGCGCGCGCCGCCGTGATGCGCGATCACCCGCTGGGCGAGCGGCTCGCGTCGCTGGTGGAGCGCGGGCCGGCGGGGATCATCGTGATCGTGCAGGGGGCGCTGGCCGAGGGGATGGCGCCGGCGGCCGCGGAGCTGAGCGACACGTCGGTGCAGCTCGGCGACGGCGCGCCGCCGCCGGTGCGGAATCTGCCGCTCGTGCTCGAGGCGGACGTGCGCGGCGCGGCCGCGTTGCTGCCGACCGGGATGGCCCGGCATGACATCGCCGCGCGGGTTAGACGGGCGCCACCTGAGCGCGCACATCGATCTCGTGAGCGCGTCGTTGCCCGCGTACAACGTGGTGGCGGTGCGCCGCGGCGGCGATCCGGCGCTGCGCGGCACGTACGTGGCGTTCGGAGCGCACCTCGACCACATCGGGATCCAGCCCGCCGACAATGGCGACTCGATCGCGAATGGCGCCGACGATGACGGCACGGGAAGCGTGGCGCTGCTCGCCATCGCGCGCGCGGCCGTGGCGCAGCGTCCGGCGCCGCGGCGATCGATGCTGTTCGTGTGGCATACCGGGGAGGAACTCGGATTGTTCGGTTCGGAGTGGTTCACGTCGCATCCCACCGTGCCGATCGATTCGATCGTCGCGCAACTGAACGCCGACATGATCGGCCGCAACGGCCGCGATTCGCTCTATCTCGTGGGACCGCACGCGGCGCCGAACGGCCAGAGCGCGGTGCTCGGCAAGATCGTCGACTCCGTGAACGCGCAGCTCAAGCGGCCGTTCACGATCGACCGCGAGTGGGATTCGCCGACGCATCCCGAACAGATCTACTACCGCAGCGATCACTACAACTATGCGAAGAACGGCGTGCCGGTGGTGTTCTTCACCACGGGGCTGCACGACGACTACCACAAGGTGAGCGACGAGGCGGGGAAGATCGAGTTCGAGAAGGTGCAGCGGGTGGCCGCTTTCATCTACGATGTCGGGCTTCGCGGTGGCGGAGCGGCCGACTCGGCCCTACATGCGGCGTCGAGCGGCTCCTTGAACGGTCGAATTCGTCGGCGCTGGACCGAGCACAAGCTTGTTTGGCGTTCGGGACTCGGGACTCGGGACTCGACTACCCGAGCCCGAGTCCCGAGCCCCGAATCCCGAACGTAACCAAGCTTAGAATGTGAGCGCGCTCACAGAGGCTCGCGCGGGCGTGGAGTCGCGTTGCACGGCGCGAGTCAGGGTCGTCGCCCGTATAGAGGAGGAAGCGCATGATCGACGGCCAGATCCGCTCCACGCTCACCCGCGACGACGCGCAGCTCGCGCTGCGGCTCATCGCGCGCGGGTCGGCGGAATCGTTGATGGCGTGCGAGGCGCTGCTGCGCGATGGCGGCATCGACGCGCTGCTCGACGATCCCCGGCTCGTGCCCGCGATGCTCTCGTCGCGCGCGGGGATGCATACGTCGCTCCCGCTCTTCTTCTCGGCGGTGGTGCGCCACGCGCTCGCGCAGGCGGACGAGCACGACCGCGCGCTCGCCGATTACGTGGCCGACATCCTGATCCATTTCGCCGCGCGCGGCCGCGCCGAGCGGATCGCCGAGCACGACGACCAGACGTACGATACGCTCGCCGGGCTGCTCGCCGAAGTGAACTGCGCGAGCGCCGATCGCAGCTTTCTCGCGCGGCAGCATCTCGGGAACTACGCGCTCTGGCTGAGCGGACTCTTTCCCGACCGGATCGAGACGCGGCGCTGGCGGCGCGGCGGCCCGAGCATCGACTACTACGACGAACTCGGCCGGCGCGGCTTCGCGCTCGCGGCCGAGACGCGGGTCGCGAACGATCACGGCATCCGCTCGCTGATGGAGCACGCGGCCGAACGGTTCGTGGTGCTGCGGGTGGCGCTCAATCGCGTGAGCGACACGCTGTTCTTTCGCGACCGCAGCTCGCCGGAGCGGCTGATGCGCCAGGTGCGCGACGAGTCGCGCTGGCGCCAGGCGAGCTAGCGCTTCTCGCTCGGCGCCGCCTGCGCGGCGAACGCGCTGAACAAGCCGGCTTCCCAGCGGCCGTCGAGTTCCTCCGGATGCCATTGCACGCCCACGGCCCACCAGTCGTCGCCGTCCCATTCGAGCCCTTCGATCACGCCGTCGGGGCTGCGCGCCACGACGCGGAAGCGGTCGCTCACGATCTCGGGCGCTTGGTGGTGGAATGAATTCACCTTGAGGTCGGAGGCGCCCGAGCGCCTCGGCGAGGCGCGAGCCGGCCTCGACGTGCACCGGATGCACGCGAGCCGCGTGCTTGTCCTCGTGATCGTGGGCGAGCGCGCCGGGCCGCTCGCTCGGGATGTCCTGCACGAGCGTGCCGCCGAACGCGACGTTGATCAGTTGGATGCCGCGGCAGATCGCGAGCACGGGCTTCCCCAGTCGATGCGCCGCCTCGAGCAAGGCGAGTTCGGTGGCGTCGCGCTCCGCGCTCACGCTCGTGACCGTGCGATGACGTATCGCGCCATAGCGCGCGGGGTCCACGTCCTCACCGCCGGTGAGCAGGAGACCATCGGCCGCTTCCATGATCCGCTCCGCCTCGGCGTTGTGGAGCAGCGGCGGCACGAGCACGGGGAGCGCGCCGGCGTGCTCCACCGCGCGCGCGTACGCCACGCCGAGATGCACGGCGGGCGACTTCTCATCGCCGCGCAGGGGGGCTGTGATGGCGATGATCGGAGGCATATTGTATGCTACACCGATGCACCGACATTCCGCGAGGACCCTGCATGCCGACGTATGAATTCCAGTGCCGGAAGTGCGGCGAGCACTTCACGCGTGCGCGAGCACATCTCCGATCACGGCAAGTCGAAACGGCGTGCCCCAAGTGCAAGAGCAGCGATGTGGAGCGCGTGTTGAGCGGATTCTACGCGCGCACGCCGAGGAAATCGTAGGCCGATGCGCCGCGACCGTGCGCCGGGTTCGCTCGCGATGATGCGTGATGCGCTGGTGGAGGCGAGAGTCTCGGTGGGCCAGTCGCGCGAGGCGCGCGATCTCGCGGCCGCGCAACTCGCGCGCGAGCAAGCCGAACTCGAGACGGTGCGGCGCCGCGGTCAGCTCGCGACGCAGATCAACGACGCCGAGACGGTGGCGGTCGCCACGCGCTTCGAGCAGAAGCACGCCGAGCGCATCGCGATGCTCGAGCGCAAGCTCGCGGCGCTGGAGACCGAGGTCGCACTCGGCGAGCGCGAACTCGAGGAGATGACGGCGCAATTCAAGGCGATGCAAGGCGGCGCAGAAGTGCCGCCGAGTCCCTCGGCCCCCGCCGCGCAGGCCGGGCTGGACGAGCGCGACACCGAGCACAACGCGCTGCGTCGCGAGGCGGAACGGAGCGCGCGTGAGGCCGACGCGTCGGCGCGGCTGGAGGAGATGAAGCGGAAGATGGGACTGTGATTCTAACGGCGGACTGTCGGCTGTCGGCTGTGGCAGGCGACAGCCGACAGCCAACAGCCTGCAGTTAGGCTTTTACCGACTGCCGTCAGCCTATTCAACAGCGGCACGCACAGCAGCATCAGACGCCGACGCGCCGAAGCCGATCACGACGAAGATCATCCAGAAGCCGCCGTTCGTGGCGCTCAAGTGCTGGATGAAGCCGCCGAATCCGGTCTCGGCGGCCTGCGCCGCCTCGCCAGGGGACGGGATGTAGCCGGCGAACCAGCCGGCGGCCTTGTTCGCCGCGGCGTTCGCGAGGAACCACACGCCCATCAGCAGCGATGCGAACTTGAGCGGCGCGACCTTCGTCACGTACGAAAGGCCGACCGGGCTGAGGCAGAGTTCGCCCCACGTGTGGAGCACGTACGCGCAGGTGAGCCAGAGCGGGCTCACAAGGATGCCGGCGTCGGCGCGGCGCCCGCCGGCGACCATGAACAGGAAGCCGAGGCCGAGCAGGGAGAGCCCGATCACCATCTTCATGGGCGTCGACGGCTCCCAGCCGCGCTTCGAGAGCTTCACCCAGAGCCACGCGAACACGGGCGCGAAGATCACGATGGAGGCGGCGTTCACGTTCTGCATCCATGCCGGCGCGATGCGGAAACCCCACAAGTTCAGGTCGGTGCTGCGGGCGGCGAACAGATTCATCGAGCTGCCCGCCTGCTCGTACGCGGCCCAGAACGCCGTCATGAAGAACGCGACGATGAAGAGGGCGAACACGCGCTTGCGATCCTCGCCGTGGGTGCCGAGCACGGTGATCCCGAGCGTCGCGCCGATGATCGTGCCGAACGCGAGCGGGATGAGGTCGTCGATCTTGATCGGCCAGGAGACGCTCGCGAGGAACCACGACAGCGCGCCGCCAACGAGCGCACCGCCCAGGCCGTGCACCAGCGTCGAGCTGTCCGCGCTCTTCGCGGCGTCGGCCAGCGAGCCGGCGGCGCCGGCGAGCGCGGACTTCGCGCGCATCGCGGCCGTGCCGAGTCCGATGCCCGGCAGATACTTGTCGCGTCCCCAGACGTACGACGATGAGTCCCGCGACCATGCCGAATCCGGCGGCGGCGAATCCGATATGCCACCGCCGTTGCCCCAGCGCACGGGATCGCCGAAGTAGCCGCACACTGTTTGGCCGAACACGGCGCCGAGGTTGATGCCGATGTAGAAGAGCGTGAATCCCGCGTCGCGCCGCTCGTCGCCGGTCTTGTAGATCTGGCCGACCATCGTCGAGACGTTCGGCTTGAAGAATCCGGTGCCGATGATGACGAGGCCCAGTCCGAGGTAGAACATGTTCATGCTCGAGAACGCGAGGCAGAAATGTCCTGTGGCGATGATCAGCCCGCCGATCACGAGCGAGCGGCGCGTGCCGATCCAGCGATCGGCGAGATAGCCGCCGATGAGCGGCGTGAGATACACGAGCGCGGTGTAATTCCCGTACAGCCGCGTCGCGTCCTTGGTGTTCCAGTTGAGCGCCTCGGTGAGGAACAGCACGAGGATCGCGCGCATCCCGTAGTACGAGAAGCGCTCCCACATCTCGGTGGTCGAGAGCAGCGCGAGGCCGCGCGGATGACCGAAGAGCGCAGTGTCGTCGAGCGCCGAAGGCGCGCCGGGAGCGGGTGCGGCGGGAGCGGTCACGTGTGCCTCATGGGTGATCGGAGCTTTCGCGGACGCGGGAGAAGATACCGTCTACCCCGCAACGTGCCAGACGCTTTCACGCGCCGCTGCGCGCCACCTTGTGGCACGCGACCCAGTGTCCGGGCGACTTCTCCTCGAGCGGCGGCACGCTGGCGCTGCACGCCGCATCCTTGGCCGGGTGCGGGCATCGCGGATGGAAGGCGCAGCCGGCCGGCGGATTCGCCGGCGATGGCACGTCGCCCGTGAGCACCGCACGGCGGCGCTCGGCGCCCGGGTCGGGGATCGGCACCGCCGAGAGCAGCGCGCGCGTGTACGGCATCTTGGGCTCGCGATAGAGCGTGTCCACCGCCGCGAGCTCCACGATGCGGCCCAGGTACATCACCGCGACGCGATCGGCGATGTGCTCCACCACGGAGAGGTCGTGCGCGATGAACAGGTAGGCGAGCCCGCGGCGCTGCTGCAGGTCGGCGAGCAGGTTGATCACCTGCGCCTGGACGGAGACATCCAGCGCGGAGACGGGTTCGTCGCACACGATGAAGCGCGGTTCCACGGCGAGCGCGCGCGCGATGCCGAGGCGCTGGCGCTGGCCGCCGGAGAATTCGTGGGGGTAGCGCGAGGCGGCCTCGGTGCCGAGTCCCACTTCGTCGAGGAGGCGTGCGACGCGCGCGTCGGCATCGGCGCCGGCGGCGATGCCGTGGATCGTGATCCCTTCGCGCACGATGGCGCGCGCGGTCATGCGCGGATCGAGCGAACTGTACGGATCCTGGAACACGAGCTGCATCTCGCGGCGGAGACGCCGCAGCATCGTTCGCGCGGCAGCGCGCGCACGTCGCGCCCATCGAACAGGATCGCGCCGGACGTCGGTTCGATGAGACGCAGGATGCAGCGCCCGAGCGTCGTCTTCCCGCAGCCGGATTCCCCGACGAGTCCGAGCGTCTCGCCGGCGGCGATCGTGAGCGACACCGAGCTCACGGCGTGCGTCGGAGGGCCGCGGCGGTTGACGAATCTTTCGTGAGGGCAGAGACGGACAGCAGCGGCGGGCTGTCGGCTGTCGGCTGTCGGGGGCCGGTCATGATCCGAGGTGACAGCGGGACGTGTGGCCGGGGGCGATCTGGTAGAGCGGCGGCGCCTCGGACGCGCAGCGGTCGAACGCGAATGCGCACCGGTCGCGGAAGCGGCAGCCGCTCAACCACTCACCGGCCGCCGGCACGGAGCCGGGGATCACTTCGAGCCGTTCGCGCGCCGCGCCAATGCGCGGCACGGCCGCGAGCAGGCCGCGCGTGTACGGGTGGTGCGGCGTGCGGAAGATCGCTCCCACCGGCGCTTCCTCCACGATCTGGCCCGCGTACATCACGATCACGCGCTGCGCGCGCTCGGCGATCACGCCGAGGTCATGCGTGATGAGGAGCACCGACATGGCGCGCTTGGCCTGCAATGTCGAGATCAACTCGAGGATCTGCGCCTGGATCGTGACGTCGAGCGCGGTGGTCGGCTCGTCGGCGACGAGGAGCGCCGGGGAGAGCACGAGCGCCATCGCGATCATCACGCGCTGGCGCATGCCGCCGGACAGTTGGTGCGGGTAGTCGCGCGCGCGCGCCGCGGGGTCGGGCAGTCCCACCTGCTCGAGCATCGCGACCGCCTGGTCCCACGCCTCGCGCTTCTTCGCGCCGCGGTGCACGCGCGCGACCTCGGCCACTTGGTCGCCCACCCTGAACACCGGATTCAGCGACGTCATCGGTTCCTGGAACACCATCGCGAGACGGGCGCCGCGGATCGCGCGCATCTCCGCATCGCTGAGCGTGAGCAGGTTCTGACCGTCGAACTCGACGGCGCTCCCCGCGTCGATCGTGCCCGGCGCGCGGATGAGCCGCATGATCGAGAGCGCGGTCACGCTCTTGCCGCAGCCCGATTCGCCGACGAGCCCCACGGTCTC
Source organism: uncultured Gemmatimonadaceae bacterium (assembly GCA_963732065.1). Classification (GTDB taxonomy): domain Bacteria; phylum Gemmatimonadota; class Gemmatimonadetes; order Gemmatimonadales; family Gemmatimonadaceae; genus DATKOH01. The sequence continues at coordinate 419,397 of CAVSYH010000018.1, forward strand.
GTTCGGCGCGATGTGGAACGAGACGCCATCCACCGCGCGCGCGGTACGCCCGCGCACTTCGAAGGACGCGCGGAGTTCCTTGACCGAGAGCAACGGTGTCGTCATCGCGCGTCCACTTGGCGCGGATCGAAGGCGTCGCGCAGCCCGTCGCCGAACACGTTCACCGAGAGACACGTGACCACGATCGCGAGGCCCGGGAAGAGCGACATCCACCAGAGCGCGGTGAGCTGCTCGGATCCTTCCTGGATGATGTTCCCCCAGCTCGGCGTGGGCGGCCGCACGCCGATGCCGAGGAAGCTCAGCGCGGCCTCGAGGTACACGACGTGGCCGAGCGCGAGCGTGCCCGCGACGATCACTGTGGACGCGACGTTCGGCAAGCAGGTGCCGCCAGAGGATCTCGCGGTCGCGCGCGCCGAGCGCGCGCGCGGCGACGGTGAAATCCTGTTCGCGCAGCGAAAGCACCTGGGCGCGCACGAGACGGCTCGTGGGGAACCAGCCGGTGAGGCCGATGAGCAGGATGAGGGCGGGGAGGGAGACCTCCTGCGCGACCGCGACGACCGCGATGAGGAGCAGGATGCGCGGCACCGACATCGCGGCATCGGTGAGGCGCATCATCGCGCCGTCGATGCGGCCGCCGTAGAAGCCGGCGATCGCGCCCCACGAGGCGCCGACGACCACCGTGACCAGGGCCGCGAGCGCGGAGACGGCGAGCGTGATGCGCGAACCGAACAGCACGCGGCTCAGCACGTCGCGGCTCGCGAAATCGGTGCCGAAGAGATGGCCGCCGCGACGGCGCCTTGTCGTGCAGCCCGACGATGTCCAGCTGCCGATCGGGCGGGTACTGCGCGAGGAGCGGCGCGCAGATGGCGCAGATCACGAGCGCGAGGATCACGAAAAGCGCGAGCATCGCGCTGCGGTCGCGCGGCGAGACGTTCGAGCGAGCGGCGCCAGGGACTCGCGGCCGCATCCGGCGCCGCCTCCGGGCGCGCCGCGCGGCGCACGGCGAGGACGGCGAGCGCGGCCGTGACGACGCAGGCGATGAAGGCGGCCGCCTGCACGTTATGCCACCCGTACGCGCGGGTCGGCCGCGGCGTAGAGCAGGTCCGCGACCAGGCTGCCGAGCACGACGAGCACGCTGGAGGCGATCGTGATCGCCAGGAGGAGCGGATAGTCGCGTTCGCCCACCGCGGCGGCGGCGAGGGAGCCAATGCCGGGCCAGGAGTAGATGCGTTCGATGATCACTGCGCCGCCGAGCAGCGCGGGCAGCCAGAGGCCGAAGAGCGTGATCACCGGCAGGAGCGCATTGCGAAAGACATGCCGCCTCAGGATGCGGCCCTCATCGAGTCCTTTCGCCCGCGCGGTGCGGACGAAGTCCTCGTGCATCACGTCGAGCATGGCGGCCCGCTGGTAGCGGGAGATCCCCGCGGCGGCGACGAGCGCGAGCGTTCCCGCGGGGAGGATGAGGTGCCTCGTACGATCGGCGAGCTTTCCCCAGAAATCGTACGAGGGATACATGACCGCGTCGGTCATGCCGGTGACCGGGAGCAGCTGCAGCTTGTACGCGAAGAGGAACAGCGCCATGAGCGCGAACCAGAAGTCGGGGAGCGCATAGAGGAAGAGCGCGACGCCGCCAACACCGCGGTCCACGGCGCCGCCCGGCCGCTTCGCTTGGAGCACGCCGGCGCCGACGCCGAGCGCGAAGGTGAGGCCGATCGCGAAGACCATCAGCACGAGCGTGTTCGGCACCGCCTCGAGCACTACCTGCGCGACCGGCTGCGAGTGCGGGATCGACCAGCCCAGATCGCCGCGCGCGACGGACCCGATCCAGCAGACATAGCGTGCGGCGAGCGGGCGTTCGAGACAGTACTCGTGGCGCAAGTGGTCGCGGACGCTCTGCGGGACGCGTGCGTCGCCGTAGGCGGCGTCCACCGCGTCGCCGGGTGCGAGCGCGACGAGGAGGAAGGTGAACGTCGCGACGAGCCACACGATCACCACGCCCTGGAGCGCGCGGCGCGCGAGCAGCTTCAGCATCGCGGCTACGGCTTCCTCGCGGCGACCGTCCAGTCCTTGATGTTCGTCGCCCACGCGTCGGCGCGGAGGCCCGAGACGTGGACCGTCTTCGCGATGCCGGCCACACCGCGCGGCTCATAGAGCCAGATCGCGGGCGCGTCGCCAATGATCGTCACGTACGCCTTGCGATAGTACGCTTTGGACTTCGCGGGGTCCATCTGCTTCGACGCCGAGTCAATGTAGGCGTCGAACGACTTGCTCAGGTAGTAGCCGTCGTTCGCGCCGCCGTTGCCCGCCGACGCGCCGCCCCACGACTCGCGAACGTTGGCGGGACTCGGGTCCAGGCCGAGGAGCATGATCGTCATGTCGAAATCGCCGGCCTTGTTGTGCGCGATGGCGGTGGGCGGATCGACGAGCTCGACATCCATCTTCGCGCCGACCTGCTTCATGTACGCCTGCATCAGCTCCGCCATGTGGCGCCGCGGCATGCTGGAACTCGGCACGGTCACCGAGAAGGCCAGGGGGCGGCCGTTCCGCTCGCGCACGCCGGTGGTCTTGTTCTCCCGCCAGCCCTGCGCGTCCAGAATGCGTTTCGCGCTGTCAGTTGAGAACGGCAGCAGCTGCACCGTCGGGTCGTAGCTGGGATAGGAGGTCACGAGCGGGCCATGGCCCACGGTCGCGAAACTGTCGAACACGCTCTGCACGATCGCCGCGCGGTCCACGGCCATGCTGAGCGCGCGGCGAGTCTCGCGGTTCCCGAATATCGGATGGGGCGCGCTTGCGGTCCTTCCGGTCGCGCTCGTTGAACAGCACGAATCCATTCTGCATGATCGGATACAGCTGGACCATCAGCTCCGGATGCTTGGCGAGCTCGGGCATGTCCGACGGATGGAAGAACTCGATGAAGTTCGCGTCGCCGGTAAAGAAGCGCATGAGCGTCGCGCTCGGGTCAGGGGCGATGCTCCAGATCACATGGTCGAGATGCGGACGGCCGAGATGGTAGTCCGGGTTCGCGTCGAGCACGATCGCCTGACGTGCTTCCCACCGCGCGAACTTGAACGGACCGCTGCCCGACGGGATTCCGCATGAACGGCGCGTTCTTGATCTCGGCGTGGGGGACGGAGGCGAGCACGTGCTGCGGGAGGATCGCGCATCTGCCATGCGGCGTCGAGGAACTGCTCGGGCGTGCGGCGGGAGAACCAGACGACCGCCGTGAGCGAGTCGCGCACGGTGACCGAGTCAATGCTCAGAATGAGCGGGCGCACGAGCGATCCGGTCGCGCTGTCGGCGTAGAGCTGCCACGTGAAGCGGACGTCGTTCGCGGTGACCGGGGCGCCATCGTGCCAACGCGCCTTGGGATCGATATGGAAGGCGATGGACAGCGAGTCGGGCGCCCACGTCCAGCCGGTCGCGAGCACCGGTACGAAACCCGCATCGCCGACGGTGTTCAGTCCCATGCCGACTTCGGCGAGCTTCTCGAACAGCTGCGCCTCGACCTGGGCAGAGACGGCGTTGATCGTAACGGGCGGCATGAACCCATCGGCATCGCTGCCGGACGGAGATCACGAGCGTACCGCCGTTGGCTCCGGCGGCGCCGCGCGACGCGGAGTCGCCGCAGGCGGCGGTGAGCACGATCAGACAGAGAGCGAACGATCGAATGCGCATGTGCTCCGGAGCGAATGAGGTGCGTGCCGCGGTCAGCGGCGCCATGTCCACGCGTCGCTCTCATAGCGAGCCGAGAGCGCGAGCGCTGCCTGCATCAAGTCATTATCCACGTCCAACTCGGCGGGCGCCGCGTTCTCCATGCTCTCGAGCGCCCGGGCGAACGCCGCCGCGAATTCCATGCTGCTCGTCTGCCGGCCCGTGAGCGCCCGCAGCGTCGCGGGCGCCGGCGGCGGTGAGAGGGGCGACCGGAGCAGCTCGCTTGCGAGTGCCTGGTCATCGTCAACCAGGATCGAGCCGTGCTGCAATAGGGCGCCCTGATCCCGCCACTGCGCGCTGCCGACGAGCTTCCGGCCACCCGCGACCAATTCTCCCGCAACCGCCTCTTCGAAACAGGGTGCGACACCCGGTCGCGGCGTCGCCCCGGACACCTGCGCCTCCCCGGCATCCACGCCGAGCCGCCGCAACGCGTCAACTAATAGACGATTGATGCGTTGGTACGATTCCCGCAGCGAGCCGAGCGCGTGCACCGGCGCCGCGACGGAGTAGGTGATCTCGCGATGGTGGAGCACGGCGCGGCCGCCGGTGGGCCGTCGCACGAAGCCGACGCCGAGGCGGCGGGCGGCGTCGAGATCATAGCGTCCGCGCGCGGTCTGGTGTCGCCCGAGTGACAGGGTAGGTGCGCTCCAGGCGTACACGCGCGCCAGGATCACATCGTCGGCGCGCGCGCGCGCCATCATGGCCTCGTCAAGCGCCATGTTGAACGCGCCGGAGGCGGGAGGGGACACGAACAGGCGCCACGCGACGGCACGCGCTGTGTCGAGGGGGAGCAGGGTCACGAGGGAAAGGATAGGCGATGGTGCCATTCGCGGCGAGGGGCGGGTGTGCCAGTGGCCGCTGGAGCTGACGCCGGGTAGCGACTGTGGCGTCGTGAACACATCCGCATGAGGACATCGCGCCAACGTACGTCATGGAATACAATACGCTCCGTTGCCAGACGCGCCGTTCCAGCGGCAATCAAGGCCTACACGCGCCGTCCGAGTGGCGCCTTGGAATTTGGCGCGTCCCCCGTGTCATCTTTAAAGGATGTCCCCCTCAAAGATCCCCGCGTCGCAGCTCGACGCTGACTCGTTCGTCCCGCGCCACATTGGACCGAGCGACGCCGACGTCCGCGTCATGGCGGAAGCGGCCGGCTTCAAATCCCTCGACGCGCTCATCGACGCCACCGTGCCGTCGACCATCCGGCTGAGACGCCCGCTCGCGATCGCCACCGGCAAGAGCGAGACCGAAGCGCTGCGCGGATTCCGCGAGCTCGCGAGCCGCAACAAGGTGTTCCGCTCGTTCATCGGCCTGGGCTACTACAACTGCCTCACGCCGCCGGTGATCCAGCGCAACATCCTCGAGAATCCGGCTGGTACACGGCGTACACGCCGTACCAGGCGGAGATCGCGCAGGGGCGGCTCGAAGCGCTGCTGAATTTCCAGACGATGGTGAGCGACCTCACCGGCGCTGCCGATCGCGAACGCGTCGCTGCTCGACGAAGGCACGGCCGCGGCCGAGGCGATGCACGATGGCGCACGCGCATCGCAGGCGACGGCGAGCGCAACACGTTCTTCGTCGACGCGCGACTGCCACCCGCAGACGATCGACGTCGTGCGCACGCGCGCGCAGGCGCGCGGCATCGACGGTGGTCGTCGGCGATGCATCGCACGTTCGACGTTCGGCGCCGAGGTGTTCGGCGCGCTCGATGCAGTATCCGGCGACCGACGGCGCGGTGCGCGACTATCGCGCGCTCGCCGCGACGGCGCACGCGGCCGGCGCGCTGGTGATCGTCGCGACCGACCTGCTCGCGCTCACGCTGCTCACGCCGCCGGGCGAATGGGGCGCGGACATCGCCGTCGGGAACTCGCAGCGCTTCGGCGTGCCGTTGGCTACGGCGGTCCGCACGCGGCGTTCTTCGCGACCAAGGACGAGTACAAGCGCCACATGCCGGGCCGGATCATCGGCGTCTCGCGCGACGCCACGGCAAGCCGGCGCTGCGCATGGCGCTGCAGACGCGCGAGCAGCACATCCGCCGCGAGAAGGCGACGAGCAACGTCTGCACCGCGCAGGTGCTGCTCGCGGTGATGGCGGGCATGTACGCCGTGTGGCACGGCCCCGAGGGGCTCACGCGGATCGCGACGCGCGTGCACCGGTCGCGCCGAGACGCTCGCGGCGGGCTGCGCAAGCTCGGGCTACACCGTGCACGCACGACGTGTTCTTCGACACGCTGCGCGTGGAGCTCGGCGCGCGGCAAGCTCAGCGAGATCGCTGCGCGCGGCGCGAGCGCAGCGAGATCAACCTGCGCTGACTTCGACGACGGCGACGTCGGCGATCGCGCTCGACGAGACCACGACGCTCGCCGACGTGGACGATCTGCTCGCCGTGTTCAACGGCGGCAGCGCGCGGCGCTCGCGGTCGCGACGCGCTGGCGGACGGACGCGGACGCGCGCTACGACGAGCGCTTCGCGCGCACGAGCGCGTTCTCACGCATCCGGTGTTCAGCCGCTACCACTCCGAGACCGAGATGCTGCGCTACATGCGCACGCTCGAGTCGCGCGACCTGTCGCTCACGCACTCGATGATCCCGCTCGGCATCTGCACGATGAAGCTGAACGCGACCAGCCGAGATGGTGCCGGTGACGTGGCCCGAGGTCGGCGCGCATGCATCCGTTCGCGCCGCGCGAGCAGGCCGACGGCTATCAGCGTCGATGTTCGAGCGGCTCGAAGCGGCGCTCGCGAGATCACCGGCTTCGCCGCGGTGTCGCTGCAGCCGAACGCCGGCTCGCAGGGCGAGTACGCGGGGCTGCTCGTGATCCGCGCGTACCACGAGTCGCGCGGCGACGACGCATCGCACGGTGTGCCTGATCCCGCAGTCGGCGCACGGCACCAATCCGGCGAGCGCGGTGATGGCGGGCATGCGAGGTCGTCGTCGTGAAGACCGACGCGAGCGGCAACATCGACGTCGCCGACCTCGCGCGAAGGCCGACGCAGCACACGGCGAACCTCGCGGCGCTGATGGTGACGTATCCGAGCACGCACGGCGTGTTCGAGGAGGCGATCAAGGAGATCTGCGCGATCGTCCACGCAGCACGGCGGCCAGGTGTACCTGGACGGCGCGAACATGAACGCGATGGTCGGCCTCTGCCGCGCCCGGGCGACATCGGCGCGCGACGTCTGCCACCTGAACCTGCACAAGACGTTCTGCATTCCGCACGGCGGCGGCGGTCCGGGGATGGGACCGATCGGCGTCGCGAAGCATCTCGCGCCGTTCCTGCCGGGGCACGCGGTGGTCAGGTCCGGCGGCGCGCAGGCGCATCGGCGCCGTGAGCGCGGCGCCGTGGGGGAGCGCGAGCATCCTGCCGATCTCGATGATGTACATCGACATGATGGGCGGCGACGGGCTCACGCTGCGCGACGAAGGTCGCGATCCTCAACGCGAACTACATGGCGCAGCGGCTCGACGCCGCACTACCCGGTGCTGTACAGGGGACGAACGGCACGCGTGGCGCACGAGTGCATCATCGATCCGCGCGCGCTTCAAGACGAGCGCCGGCGTCGAGGTCGAGGACATCGCGAAGCGGCTGATGGACTACGGCTTCCACGCGCCGACGTGTCGTTCCCGGTGGCGGGCACGCTGATGATCGAGCCGACGGAGAGCGAGCCGAAGGCCGAGCTCGACCGGTTCTGCGACGCGCTGATCGCGATCCGCGGGGAGATCCGCGAGATCGAGAGGGGACGTGCGGACCGCGAGAGACAATCCGCTGAAGCACGCGCCGCACACGCTGGAGCCGTGGTCACGACGCGTGGGACCGGCCGTACACGCGCGAGCAGGCGGCATTCCCGCGCCGTGGATGCGCGAGCGGAAATTCTGGCCGGCGGTGGGGCGGGTCGAGAGCGCGTACGGGGACCGGAACCTGGTGTGTTCGTGCCCGCCGATCGAAGAGTACCAGCCGGTATAGTCGAGCGGCAGTCGTCTGGTCGTACGCGTTTAGAACTGCTAAACGCGAACGACTAACGACTGCCTGTTAACTCGACGTACCTACTCGCCGACGTGCGTCGTGTATTCGTCGGGGCCGAGCAGCTGGTCGCGGTCGGAGGCTTTCGCGAGGCGGAGTTTGATCATCCAGCCGTCGCCGTACGGATCCGTGTTCACGAGCGCCGGCTCCTTATCGAGGCGCTCGTTGACCGCGACCACCTTGCCCGCGAGCGGCGAGAACAGTTCCGACACCGCCTTCACCGCCTCGATCGTGCCGAACACATCCATGCGCGCGAAGTCGTCGCCGGCCTTCGGGCAGCTCGACGTACACGACGTCGCCGAGCTGGTCCTGCGCGTAGTCGGTGATCCCGATCTGCACGACGTCCGCGTCGGCGGTGCTCTTCACGTACTCGTGCTCCTCGGTGTACAGCAGATCGGCGGGGATCTTCGACACGACGGGCTCCGCGGAGGGAATGGGAAGGAAGGGCAAGTCTAGAGTGGCGGTTCTGGAGGTGTCAAGCAACGGTGACGAACGGCGTGAGTCGCGACCCGAACGTCGTGCGTGTCGGACCCCGAACGCCGGGAGTACCGAGTCGTGCGTCGTGGACCTCGACGGCGAGCGTCGCGACCGAAGTCCGTGCGTCGCACCTCGAACGCCGTGAGTGCGTCGACTCACGCTCACGGACTCGGGTCACGCTCACGCCCTTAGTCAGTACGACGCACGACTCACGCACGGGTTCGGGGTACGCTCACGGCCGTTCGGGTCGCCTTACGCCGTATCGCGTATTCCCGCCCGCGCTTCCAGCGCCGCCCATACTTCGATCCACCCTCCGCGACAGACGCCCGCTGGTCCGAGTCGTTCTCGATCACGAAATCCGCCTGCGCCCGCTTGAGTTCGGCGGGCATCTGCGCGGCGATCATGTGCATCGCATCGTCGCGCGGCATCCCGCGGCGCGTGGTCAGCCGCTCGAGGCGCACCTCCTTCGGCGCGTCCACCAGCACGATCACATCGTAGTCGGCCTGCAGCTTCTTCTCGAACAGCAGCGGGATGTCGCAGATCACGATGCGGTCGCCGCGCGCCTTCGCGGCCTGCACCTCCTGCGTCGCGCAGCTTCGCGACGGCGGGATGCACGATCGCGTTGAGCGCCTCGAGCTCCGCGGGCTCCGCGAACACGAAATGGCGCAGCGCCGCGCGGTCGAGCGTGCCGTCGGCGAGGAACATGCCCGCGCCCCCAGCGCGCTTCGATCGCGCGATGCCCGGGCGTGCCGGGCTCCACGGCGATGCGCGCCAGCACGTCGGCGTCGATGATCGTCGCGCCGCGCGCCGCGAGCAGCTGCGCGACGCTCGACTTGCCGCTCGCGGTATTCCCCGTGAGTCCGACGACGAGCATCGCGGCTAGTGCCTCACAGCAGCGCCACCTGGTCCTCGTCGCGCCGCGGCACGTCGTGACAGTGCCGGCAGCGCGCCTCGTAGCTCTCCTGGCCGCCCACCATGATGATCGGCGAATCCCAGCGCGCCGGGCTTCCCGGCGATCAGCCGCTGGTTCCGGCTCGCGGGGCCGCCGCACACCACACAGATCGCGTGCAGCTTGTCCACCACATCGGCGACCGCCATGAGCTGCGGCATCGCGCCGAACGGCATTCCGCGGAAATCGGTGTCGGTGCCCGCCAGGATCACGCGGATCCCGCGCTCGGCGAGCGACGTCGAGAGTTCCACGACGCCGGAATCGAGGAACTGCGCTTCATCGATCGCGACCACATCGGCGCCGCCGTTGAGCTGCTGCGCGATCTGCAGCGACGAATCCACGGGCACGGCTTCCACCGTGCGCCCGTCGTGGCTCGAGATGGAGAACACGCCCGAGATAGCGGTCATCGAGATGCGACTTGAACACCTGCACGCTCTTCTTGCCGATGATCGCGCGGCGCACGCGGCGGATGAGCTCTTCGCTCTTGCCGCTGAACATCACGCCGGAGATGACCTCGATCCATCCGCTGCGGACGCCGTGGAAGACGGGGTCGATCACCGGTCGCGCGGGCGCGAAGGACGGCCGCCGCGCGACCCGCCGCGCGCCGCGACCACCGCGCGAGCCGCCGCGATCCTCACGCGGCGGGGGCTTCATGCCATCGCCGCGGCGCGGACCGTCGCCGCCGCGCGGCGGACCATCGCCGCGCCGCGGCCGCAGTCCCGACTTGCTCGCCGAACTCGGCGGGCCGGAGCGCGCTTCGTCGTCGATGCGCGCCGCGAGACGGCGCCCTTTCACGGTGACGCCGGTGATCGCGCGCGCCACTTTGCCCGCGACATCGCTCGCGATCTCCACGAGCGCGTGCGTCTCGCGCAGGTCCACCTTGCCGATCTGCTCGCGCGAGATGCCCGCCTCGTTCGCGATCGCGCCCACGAGGTCGCTGGGCCCGATGCGGTCCTTGGTGCCGCCATTCACGTAGAGCTTGGTGAACTCTCCCTTGGGCGAGCGGCCCGCGCGTTCACTGCGCTCGCCCCGCTCGCTGCGTTTGGCGCCATCCATGCCGGCCGAGAAGACGGGCACGGCGATCGGCGTGACCTCGCGCGCGCGCTCGAGCAGGCGCAGCGCGGCGGCCGCGACTTCCACGCCGTCGAACTCCGCGAGCAGCGGCTCGAGCGCGAGCAGTTCGCGCGCGGGGATCCCATCGGCGAGCACGGCGCGCAGATCCTCGCGCATGCGCTCTTCGCGGGTGAGCGCGCGCGCCGCGGGGCCGGAGAGCGTGAGCGGCGCGACGCGTCCGCCGCCCGACAGCGCGCGCAGGGCGGGGAGCTGGCGCGGCGTCGCGAGCGCGACGAGCGTGCCGCCCGCGGCGTGGAGTGCGACCGCGGTCTCGCGATCGAGCGGCGATTCGTAGAGCACGACGAGCGTCGCGCCGGGCACCGGCGTGCCGCGCGTCACCTCGACGCTGTTGTCGCCTTCGCCCACGCCGAGCGAGAGCATGATCGCGCGCACTTCCCGCTCGGCGTCATCGCTGCGCACGTAGATCGCGGCGTGTTCGGGATCGAGATCGTCGAGCAGCCGGCGGAGCGCACTCGCGCGCGCGCGGGGCGCGACCGCGATGTAGGCGAAGTCGATCGCGAGCCCATCCACCGCCGCGACAACGCCGGTGCGGCGCGCGCGCCAAGCGTAGCGCTCGACGAGCGCTTCCACCGCCGGCGTGAGCTGCGACGTGACCACCGTGCGCGCCGCATCCTTCGGCACTTCGGCGATCACCGCCGCGAGCGCGTCGGCGACCGCGACCGCGGCGGTCGTGCCGTCCGCCATCGCGTCGGCCCACGCGATGATCACTTGGCGCACCGTGTCGAGCTTGAGGATCGAGCCGTGGAGCAATGTGAGGAGCTCGAGCGGAGAACCGGCGATCACCGCCGCCGGGCGCGCGCGCAACAGTCGCGCGGCGCGGCGGCTGCCGGTGACGGGCAGTACGCGCAATGGGGCGCCGGCGCTCGTGCGCGTGGCCGCCTCGGCGATCAGCACCGCCGTCTCATCGTCCGGGGTGAGCACCAGCACCTGCGTCTCGGCGGCATCGGGCGCGATGCGGGCGAGCACGGGATCGAGGAATTGCGCCACGGCCGCCGCGTCCTGCGGCAGCACATACAGCACGTTCTGCCCGCGGGCGACGCCCGCGCGTTCCGATCCCGATTCGTCCGCTCGCTCCAAGTCCACCTGATGCCTCCGGATTTTCAATGGCGCCGCTCGTTGCGCGAGAGTAAAGTATAGCGACGTGACCCCGCCCACTCCAGCCACGACTTCGCGCGCGTGACCGAAAAATCCGCCGGCGCCTTCCATCCGTCGGCCAACATCGCATTCCTCAAGGAGTCGGCGACGATCGCCGTCTCCGCCCGCGCCAAGGCATTGAAAGCGGCCGGCCGCCACGTGATCGACTTGGGCGCCGGCGAGCCGGACTTCGATACGCCGGCGTTCATCAGCGCGGCCGCGGCGCGCGCCGTGGAGAACGGCGCCACGCACTACACCGCCACCGAGGGGATCCTACCGCTGCGCGAAGCGATCGCGGCCGACGCGCGCGAGCGCTACCGCGGCGCGGTGCCGGTGGACGCGAAGGACATCGTCGTCTCGAACGGGTCGAAGCAGTCGCTGTTCAATCTTTGCTTCGCGCTCTTCGGCGCCGGTGATGAGGTGCTGATCCCGACGCCGAGCTGGACGAGCTACTTCGAGAATGGTGGCGCTCGCGCGCGCGACGGCGGTGCCGGTGCCCGGCGACGCGAAGCGCAGTCTCACCGTGACGGCCGAGCTGCTCGAGCGCGCCGCGACGCCCCGCACGCGCGGCGTGATGCTGAACTCGCCGAGCAATCCGAGCGGCGCGGTGTATTCGGCGGACGCGCTCCGCGACATCCTCGCGCTCGCCGAGCGGCGCGACTGGTGGGTGATCAGCGACGAGATCTACCGCCGCATCAGCTACGACGGACCGGCGGCGAGCCTGCTGGATCTGGCGACGCGGCGAGAGCGTCTCGTGATCGTGGACGGTGTCGCGAAGGCGTATGCGATGACGGGATGGCGCATCGGCTGGGCGATCGCTCCGCGCACGCTCGCCGCGGCGATGACGGGGTTCCAGTCGCACACGACGTCGAACGCAAGCGCGGCATCGCAGCACGCGGCGCTCGCGGCGTTGAGCGATCGTGGACAGGCGGAGCCGGCGATTTCCGCGATGGTGGCGGAGTTCCGTGAGCGGCGCGATGCGATCGTCGAAGTGCTCAAGAGTGAGCCGCGGCTCGAGTACGTGCCAATGGCGGGCGCGTTCTATCTCTTTGCGCGCATCGCGCCCGAGGGCGCGCCGGGCGATCCGGGCGCCGAGTTCGCACAGGCGATGCTCGAGAAGCACGATGTGGCGATCGTGCCGGGCAGCGCGTTCGGCACGCCGATCCTGGGTGCGGCTGTCGTACGCGGCGCCGCGGGAACAGGTGCTCACCGGCGTGCGGAAGCTGATCGAGCTGTATCGCGAGCGCACGGGGTGAACGCGGGCGGGCGCGATCGGCTGGCGTGATGGGCGGCGTGACGTATCTTGGGGCGCACTGGTGCGGGGAGGATCTCGTGCAGATCGCACTGCAAGTCGAGCCGGCGCGGGGAATGCCGGTCGCGGTCGAATACCGGTGGGATGCCGACACCGCGATCCTCGTCGCGCACCTTGAGGACATCGAGGTGGGTAACGGCATGTCGGGTTCGGTGGAACTCTCCGGCAACGACGGCTCCTGGCTCGTGCTCGACGTGAAGAACGGTCAGGTGCGCGGCGTGGAAGTCGCCGTCTGGCCGGATGTGCGGAAGCACGCTGGGCTCAAGGCGCCCGCGGAGGTGGAGGCCGCGAAGGTCACCGTGCCGAACCGCAAGGCGGCGCCGGGCGTCGCGGTGCTGCAGATGGACACGTCGCTCGTGGCGGAATCGAATCCGGCGCAGAGCATCGTCCATTTCCGGCTCGGCGGGCGTCGCGCCGCGCGCACGCTGCGCATCGCGCGCGATGTGCTCGTCGAGATCGACGAACATGATGTGCTCTCTGGCGTTTGGCTCCTGAACGTGCCCCCATTCCCGGCGGAAGAGTGATCACCACCATCGTGCTCATCAAATGCGATCCCAAGCGGATCCCGCAGGCGGCGCTCAAACTCGCCGGCGTGGATGGCGTGTCCGAGGTCTATTCGGTATCGGGGGAGTGGGACCTGGTCGCGATCGTGCGGGTGGCCGAGTACGACCAGATCGCGAAGGTAGTGACGGAAGAATTCGCGGCGGTGCCAGGGCTGGAACGGACGCAGACTCTCACGGCGTTCCGGGCGTACTCGCGAAAGGATCTAGAGCAGGCCTGGGATATTGGCTCCGAATAACGGCAGGGGCGGGAGTAACGAGTCGTGCGTAACGGCAAGGGGCGCGAGTAACGAGTCGTGCGTGGAGCGGGAGACTACGCGATCTCCGGTGCGATTTGAAAACGCAGCTGGAATCTCGCGACGAATCTCCTCAGCTCGCTGACGCTTTGTTCGACGGAAGCGAGCGCGACGTGGCCGTCGGGGCGAACGAGATACAGCGCATCTTCCTTGAATCCAGCACTCTTCGTGCCGTCGTTCCACGCGAAGGAATGCAAGGGAAGATCGAGCTCGCGGCAGGCGGTCTCGAGAGCCGTGTCCACCTTCCCGTATACATGCGCCTGCCAGTCCACGGAGCGTAGAGGCGCGAAATTGTCGTGTGCTGTGTCTCCCGTCCACGGCAGTCGGTCGCCGCCGTGCACGTCACCGGCGATGCCCGCGCTGAGCGGACTGTCCGGATAGTGGATGCGGATCTGCGAGATCGTGCGGAAGATCGCGTGGCGGCCGAGTGTGAAACGCGTGGCGACTCCGAACACGAGCGGGGCGACGATCCTCCTCGTGAACTCTCCCATCAGCCCGCTCCCGACCAAGGCGGTGAAGGCGCGATCCGTGGTCGCGACGAGCGAGCGTGCGAAGCCGATGCGCTCGCGCTCGTACGTGTCGAGGATGGACGCGCTGGCGCGATGTTGCAGGGCGTGCGCGAGTTTCCAGCTGAGATTCATCGCGTCGCCGATCCCGGTGTTCATCCCCTGACCGCCAGCGGGGCTGTGGATGTGGCCGGCATCTCCCACAGAAAGGCCCGCCCCACCCGGAATCGATCGGCGACGCGGTGGTGCACGCGGTACGTGGAGAACCAATTCACTTCCGTGACTTTGATGTTGAGCAGCGACTCCACCTGCGCGCGGATGTCTTCGAAGCCGAGCTTGTCCCGGTGCGAGAGTTCCGGCGGTACGAGACCGATCAGGCGCTGCATTCCACTCGACTTCACGGGGAACATGAGCGTGAGGATGCGCCTGCCGAGATTGATGTACAGGTCCCGCGAGAAACCGGCGGCGATCCTCACGTCAGCGACATAGAAGAGTTGCTCGTACGTGTCGCCCGGAAATCCGATCCCGAGCGTCTCCCGCACCCGGCTTCGTGCGCCGTCACAGCCACAAATGTATGCGGCTTCCACCTGCTCGGTTGCGCCGCCGTTTCGTTCGATCGCGGCGCGAATACCGTTCTCGCTCTCGGTGAAGCCGGTCAATGTCGTCTTCCATTCGACCGGGCAGTCCGCCTCTTTGAGCTTGCCGATCAGGAACCGCTCATGATCGTCCTGCGGATATGCGAGGGCGAACGGAAACGGGCTGAGCCCGGTACCCATGTCCTTGAAACTGATGGAGAGGACTTCTCGGCCATGACCGGAACCACTCTCGCGCACGTGAGCCGTCTCGGCGACGACACCCTGTTCAATGACATCCCGCGCGAACCCATATTGCGCGTAGAATTCAAGGGTCCGGGCCTGCACGACCATCGCACGTGACTCCGTGCCCGGGCCGGAGGCCTCGGAGATGATGCGGCATTTGATGTTGCGGCGGGTCAGCGCCAGCGCGAGGTTCAGTCCGCTGGGACCAGCGCCAACAATGAGAACGGGAATCTCTGACATGGTCTCAGCATGTGATAGAGGCCACGCTCCGTCCATATGTGAAGCGCCGCGCCACTCACGCCGAGCCGTACCATACGCTCAGCTGCCAGACGCGCCGTGTCAACGGTACTGTGGCCCACTCACGCCTGTAGAGTGTAGCTAGTGCCCCGCGCTCCCCGTGGACACCGGTTTCACCGGCGCGCCATCAACGGTCGGCCGTTCGTCGAGGCACCAATTCGAGCGCGCTCGGTACACCTCGCTCCATTTGCCGTTCTTCCAGCCGAGCACGCTCAGGAAGGTGTCGCCGCCGTAGGTCCATCCCTCGAGGATGATCTCGTCTACACCGTCGCCGGTGAGGTCGAGATGGTCGAAGTAACGGCGGAAGGCGGCCGTAACGAGCGGGCCGTTGATCCGGTGCGCGAACGTCGCGTGCCACGCGCCCGTGGAATCCTTGTCGGCCACGAGCAGGATGTGCGTGGTCTTCGCGCCCGTGGATGACGAACGTTCGGCCGAGGGGTCGATGAACGACGCGACGATCGTGTTCGATTTCGTCGCGCCCGAGGGGAAGCTCACCGCGTGGAAGTCGAGCGAGTCGAGCACGGCCGGCTTGATGCCCGCGGCCAGCGCCACCTCGGCGGCGACGCCGCGCGCGATCTTCACGATCTCGGCGGGCGCCATCGGCTGCGGCGTACGCGTCACGCCCAGTGTGCCGTTCGACGCGAGCATTTCCAGCGTGAAGTCATTGCGCACGCGCAGCGCGTTGGCGTGCACCGCGGCGAGCGGCGTGAGCGTGTGGCAGCCGGGCAGCGTGTAGAGCGGGTTCCCCGGGCGCTCCCACATGCCCTGCCGCACTTCGGCGTTCCCGCTCGAGTGGCCGTCCTGGTAGATCGTGTAGCTCTTCCCGTGACGCAGATACTGCGCGTCGAACTTCTGCCAATTCTCGGCGGTGAGCTGGATCGGTTTGAGCTTGCCGCCGGAGATCGTCGCCACCGGCACCATGCGCGCGTCGCCCGTCTCGCCGAAGATCTGGAAGAGGATCACCGGGTGCGACGCGAGGTTCAGCTCCTCACCGGGCGGGATGCGCGGTGGCCCCGCAGCCTTGCCGGCTTGCAGGAACGCGTTTGCTTTGTCACATCCGGTGGCGACCATTAGAATGGTCGCGAGCAGAGCGAGTCGTGATCTCACGAGTGGCGCGTGTCCTTTCGACGGAGCGGGCAACGGATCAGTGATCGCAGAAACCAGCACACCAAACGACTCCATGGGCGGGGCGCCCGAAGAGCCGCATCTCATAGACGCGGAAGGGGTTGAGTATGCAACGATGAGGCCCCTCCCGGTACCCGGCAGGCGGGTTTTCGGCGGTCGCGGCCGCCGCCCTCGTGGCCGCGCTCGCGGCGGGCGCCCTTCACGCGCAGGCGCCCGTGCCCCTGCGCATCCACCCGCGCGTGGGCGACACGCTGCACACGCGGTTCGAGCAGGACGTGGAGATGACCGCCGCCACGAAGGTGCGCGGCAAGGACACCACGCTCACGAACCGCACGAGTACGCTCGTGATCGCGCGGCTGATCGTGCTCCGCCTCGAGGGCGACGGCGCGCTGCTCGAGGCGATCACGGATTCGGTGGCGGTTCTGACGGTGGGCGAGCAGGCGATCACGCCGAGCGAGGGCGCGCGGCGCGCGATGCAGAAGCGGCGCATCCAGCTGCATGTGCACGCCGACGGCGCGGTGCGGGTGGAGGCGCCTTCCGACCTCGACCGCGACCTCGGCTCGCTCGTCGGCACCATGCCGGCCACGCTGCCGGCGGCGCCGATGAGCGTGGGCGGAAAATGGGAGAACGCGGTGGCCGTCCCGGTGGGCGGCGAGAGTGGCGACGGGAAAGGCGCGCGGCTCCGCGCGGAGTACACGTTCGATTCGACGGCCGCGGCTCCCGTGCGGGACTTCATCAGCGTGCGCGGCGTGATCGCGCGCGATTCGTCGGGCGGCGCGCTGAGAGGACGGCACGCGCATGACGTCGGCGGGCACGATGACGGGCACCGTGATCCTCGACCGCGCGCGCGGCTGGTGGGACGATTCCAAGATCGTGATCACGATCAATTCCGTGATCACGCCGGCAATGGCGACGGGCGGGCCGCCGGTGCAGGTGCGCACGCGGATCACCGAGCGGATCCGCACCGATGAGCCCCGCCCGGGGGCGGCGCCGAAGGGCTGATCGGAGCGCCGAGGGCGGTTTCTGGCGCCACAGTCGCGCCACCGTCTACATTTACAGTGTGCGGCTCGTACACCTCGCTGACCTCCATCTCGGCTTCCGCCAGTATCACCGGCTGACGCCCATCGGGATGAACCAGCGCGAAGCGGACGTCGCGGAGGCGTTCCGCCGCGCGGTCGATCGCGTGATCGCGCTGCGCCCGGACATCGTGGTCATCGCCGGCGACGTGTTCCACACCGTGCGCCCGATGAACCCGGCGATCATCCACGCGTTCCAGCAATTCTCGCGGCTCAGAGCGGCGCTGCCCGACGCGATCATGGTGATGGTCGCGGGCAATCACGACCGGCCGCGCAGTGCGGAGACGGGCTGCATCCTGCGCCTGTTCACGCCGCTCGGTTTCCACGTGGCCGACGAGACGGCGCAGCGCTTCTCCTTCCCGGAGCGCGGGCTGTCCATTCTCGCGGTGCCCGATCTCACCGGGCGCGCTGCCCGAGCTCGCGCCGGAACCGGGGATCAAGCACAACGTGCTCGTGCTGCACGGCGAAGTGGAGGGGATGCTCCCCGAGCACATGGCGCGCGTGGATCGCGCGGTGATGGAGATCCCGCAAGTCCGCGATCGGGCCGGCGCGGTGGAGCTACGTGGCGCTCGGCCACTATCACGTGCAGCGCGAGATCGCGCCGAACTGTTACTACTCGGGCTCGCTCGAGTACACGAGCGCGAATCCGTGGGGCGAACTGGTGGAGGAGCGCGAGGCCGATCTCGCGGGCAAGGGTTTCATCGAGTACGACCTGGACGCGCGCGCGCCGCGCTTCCACACGCTCGATGCGAGCCGTCCGCTGGTGAACCTGCTCGCGGTGTCGGCGCGCGGGATGTCGGCGTCGGAACTCGATGCGGCGATCAAGGAGCGCGTCGAGACGACGCCCGGGCGGCATCGACGACAAGATCGTGCGGCTCGTCGTGCGCGACGTGCCGCGCCACATGGTGCGCGAGCTCGACCAGAAGGCGCTGCGCGACTACAAGCGGCGCGCGCTGCATTTCCATCTCGACACGCGGCGCCCCGAGATCGCGCGCGTGTGCCTCGAGCGGCGCGCCGGGCCGCCGCGCGACGCTGCCCGAGACCGTGGAGCACTATCTCGCGAAGCGGCCGATGGAATCGGGCATCGACCGCGCGGCGCTCGTCGCGTCTCGGGCTTCGCTACCTGCAGGAGGCGGACGAGGCGATCCAGGCATCGGGCGCGCTGCCCGGCGCGGAGGGCGCGGGCGCATGAGGCTGAATTCGCTCGTCCTCCAGAATTTCCGCCAGCACGCGGACACGAAGCTGAGCTTCGACAGCGGGCTCACCGGCATCATCGGCCCGAACGGCTCGGGGAAGACGACGATCCTCGAAGCGATCGCGTGGGCGATCTACGGGAACGCCGCCGCGCGCGGCACGCGCGAGACGATCCGCTTCAATCGCGCGGGCGCGCGCGCGAGCGTGCGCGTGGAGCTCGACTTCGATCTCGCGGGCCATCGCTACAGCGTGGTGCGCGGGCTCACGAACGCCGAGCTGTTCCTCGACGGCGCGGCGTCGCCGATCGCCGATTCGGTGAGCGGCGTGTCCGACCTGCTCACGCGCCGCCTCGGCATGACGCGCGAGGAATTCTTCAACACGTACTTCACCGGGCAGAAGGAACTCTCGGTGATGGCGGCGATGGGGCCGTCCGAGCGCGGGCAGTTCCTCTCGCGCGTGCTGGGCTACGAGCGGCTGCGCGCGGCGCAGGACATCCTGCGCGAGAAGCGGCGGTCCATCGTTTCCGAGCTGGCGGGGCTGCGGCAGGGGATGTCGGATCCCGACGCGGTGCTGCGGCAACTCGCGGAGGCGGAACGGCGGCTCGCCGATTCGAGCGAGCGCGCGCGCGTGTCGCGCGCCGGCCACGCGCAGGCGGCGGCGCGTGTGGCGGAGCTGCGGCCGCCGTGGGAGAAGATGCAGCGCGAGCGCGAGCAGCTGCAGGCCGTGCTCTCGGAGCTGCGCGTGGCGGAAGGCGAGGCGCAGGCGCTGCAGCGCGACGACGACCGGCTGGCGCGCGATCTCGCGGAGACGGCGCACGCGCGCGCGGAGCGCGAATCGCTCGCGCGCGAACTCGAGGGCTATCCGGCGCTGCATCTCGAGTTCCAGAAGCTCGAGGCGCTCGCGCGCGATGAGGGGCGGCGGCTCACGCTGCTCGAGACGCGCGCCGCGCTCACCGACGAGATCGCGCGGCTGCGCGAGCGGCGCAGCAAGCTCGAGACGGCGCCCAAGCTGGAGACCGAGAACACCGGCATCCTCGAGGAGAAGCAGGAAGCGCTCGAGGAGGTGGACGGCAAGCTCGAAGCGCGGCGCACGGAGTGGGTGCGCGACAGGCAGGAAGCCGAGACGCAAGCGCAACGCGCTGCGCACGCAGTTCCAGGAACTGAAGCAGCAGCGCGAACGGCTCGAGGCGGCGGGCGAGATGGGCGCGTGTCCCACGTGCGCGCGGCCGCTCGCCGGGAATCTGCGCTCGGTGCTCGACCTGCTCGACGGGCAGATGGAGACCGTGCGCGTGGACGGCCTGTATTACAAGGGGCGGCTCGAGCAGCTGCTCGACGATGCCCGACGACGTGAAGGCGCTCGACGAGCAGCGCCGCGCGCTCTTCGCCGAAGTGGGGCAGGTGGAGCGGCGGCTCGTGCGCGTGCAGCTCGCGGTGCAGGAGTTGTCGCAGGTCGGCGGCGATCTCGCGGCGAAGGAAGAGCGCGACGCGCAGCTCGCGCGCGAGCTCGAGGAGATGCCGGCCGGCTACGATGCGGCGCGGCACGTGGTGGTGCGCCAGGAACTCGACCGCCTCATGCCGCTCGACGCGCGCGCGACGCGCCTCTCCGCGCAGGTGGAGCGCGAGCCCGGCGCTCGCGCGCGAGCACGCGCAATTGCGCGAGCAGATCGTCGTCGCTCGCCGCGCGGCTCGACGCGCTGCGCGCGCGCCGCGACGCCGTCGACGGTGCCCGAGGAGGAGTTCAACGCGATGCGCGAGGATTCGAGCGCGCGAGCACGGAGATGCGCGCGGTGGAGCTCACCGTGGTGCAGGCCGAGAGCGATGCGCAGAACGCGGCGTCGGCGCTCGAAGTCGCGGAGCGCTCGGCGCGCGATCTCGCCGACCGTCAGCGGCTGCTGAGCGACCTGAACGAGCAGAAGCGGCTGCACGACGAACTGGACCGCGCGTACACCGATCTGCGCACCGATCTGAATTTCCAGCTGCGCCCCGAACTCTCCGAGATCGCGAGCGCGTTCCTGTCCGATCTCACCGACGGGCGCTACAGCGAGCTCGAGCTCGACGACAAGTACGAGATCATGGTGCTCGAGGACGGCGTGCCGAAGCCGGTGATCTCGGGCGGCGAGGAGGATATCGCGAATCTCGTGCTGCGGCTCGCGATCTCGCAGATGATCGCCGAGCGGGCGGGGCAGCCGTTCTCGCTGCTCGTGCTCGACGAGATCTTCGGATCGCTCGACGAGCTGCACCGCGAGAGCGTGCTCGATCTGCTGCGGCGGCTGCAGGACCGCTTCGAGCAGGTGATCCTGATCACGCACATCGAGAGCGTGCGCGACATGCTCGACCACGTGCGTGATGGTGCGCTTCAACGAGGAGACCGGCGCGGCGTGGTCGACGCAGGAAGACGTCGTGGCGCTGCCGCCGGTGGAAGGCGGCGCCGATCCCGCGGCGGCGCTCGTGCTCGTGAAGGCGAGCTGATGGCCGTGCGCGCACACGCCCCGCTCGCGCGCGGCCGAGGGCCCGCACGAGGCGCGCGCAGACATGCGCCGGCGCTGAACCAGGTGTTCAGCGACGCGTTCACCGAGCGCTACCGGCGCGACGGGCTCGTGGGCGTGCGCGTGCCGTTCTCAATCCGGCGATCTGGCGGTTCGCGATCGAGGACGCGGCGGGCGGCGCGCAGCTCTGGCGCGACGAGCGCGGCGACATCGCGGCGTTCAACATCGCGCACGCTCGGGGGCCGAAGGGTGGATGGGTCCGCTCGCCGTGCGGCCGGACATCCAGGGCGCGGGCATCGGGAAGCTCGTGGTGACGACGTGCGAGCGATTGGCTCGTGCGCGCGGGGTGCAGCACGATCGGCCTCGAGACGATGCCGCGCACGATGGACAACATCGGCTTCTACTCGACGCTGGGATATCTGCCGGGGAATCTCACCATCACCGTGACCGTGGATGCGGCGCCGGCGGTGCGCCCTCCGCAATTGCTGAGCCGGCTCGGCGCGCGCGCGCAGGATGACGCAGTGGAAGAGTGCTTCGCGCTCACGCACGCGCTGATCCCGGGGCGCGACTACTCGCGCGAGATCAGGCTCACGCAAACACTCGGGCTCGGCGAGACCGTGCTCTTCCGCGACGGCGACCGGCTGGTGGGTTTCGCGCTGTCACACACCGCGCCGCTAGTCGAAGGGCGCGCGCTGGACGAGATGCGCGTGTTGAAGCTGGTGCTCGAGAGCGACGCGCTCATTCCCGCGGCGATCTCCGCGCTCGCGGAACTCGCGCGGCGGCATCACGCGCGCCGCGTCGCGATCCGCGCGCAGACGGATTATCCCGAGGGGTACCGCCGGCTCGATCGAAGCCGGCGCGCGCGTGCGCTGGACCGATCTGCGCATGACCCTCGGCGGGTTCGCCGAGCCGCGCGCGGCGAGAGGGATCGTTTGGAGTAACTGGGAGATCTAGGGCGAACCTTTGCCTGGCGCGGCTTCGTGCCTCCGCGCACCAAGCCTACCGCCAGTGCATCGCCGCTGAGCTGCGCCATGACCGTCCCGCAGACCACCGCGAGCGTGCACGAGAATGCAGCCACCCGGTGTGTCCGCCAAATCGAACACTCGCAGGCGAACGATACCGGTCCCTGCCGTGAGAGCGCGTCCGCTAGGAGCGCCCACCGTCTCAAGCGGCGAAGCCAATTCCAGCATAACGCGAGTTCATGGCGAAGCCCAGCGCGTCTTCCGTAGAGCGGCCGCATCAACCTGTGCGATCCAGACCAGCAATGTGCCGACTAACAGAGACCGGCCCGAGCGCCGGAGCAGGCAAACCGCGGCCGGATGCGACATCAGCCGAGATGGCGCCGGCCGATCGCACAGGTAGGAGCCCCACCACAGGGCAACTCTGGGTCGTATAGCTGACGCCCCAGCGCCTGGTGTCACGTCTCGCCCCGTGCATTGACTGGTCGCTAGTCTCGTCCCACTCACCGGCGGCGCGCCCGGCTTCACCGCCGCTACCGGCTTGATGAACTTGTCGCACCACGCCACGAAGCGCACGAGATAATCCTGCCGGAAACTCGGCACGGTGAGGCCGTGATACTGGCCCGGGATACACGATGAGTTCGGTCTGGATGCCGAGCGTGCGCAGCGCCTGGTACATTCTGCTCGCCGCCCACCACGGGCACGTTCGCGTCGAGCTGGCCGCCCAGGAATAGCGTGGGCGTCTTGATCTTGTCGGCGTTGAAGAACGGATACGACACTTTCATCCACGCGTCTCTCGCCTTCCACGGCGCGCCGAGCTCGAGTTCGTACTGCACGACGTACTCATCGACGCCGTACATCGAGAGCTGGTTCGCGCTGCCGGCGCCGCTCACGGCCGCCTTGAAGCGCGTGGTGGTCGCGATCGAATAGTCGGTGAGGATGCCGCCGTAGCTCCAGCCGCCGATCGCGAGCTTCGATCGAGTCGGCGATGCCGCTGCGCACGGCCTCGTCCACGGCGCCCATGAGATCGAGCACTTCGAGATGCCCCCAGTCGGCGAAGATCGCTCTCTGGTACGCCGCGCCGCGCCCCGAGCTGCCGCGATAGTTCGGCGAGATCACGGTGTAGCCGTTCGCCGCGAACCACTGCCGCGCGAAGTTGAAGCTGTAGTTGTCCTGCCCGTTCGGGCCGCCGTGAACGTAGAGGATCATCGGCGTCGCTGCCCTGCGCGCCCACCGGCCGCACGACGACGCTGTGCACTTCGGTGCCGTCGGAACTCTTGGACGTTTGATCGGTGACGGGCGCGAGCTGCAGCGTCGCGAACAGCGAATCGTTCTGGTGCGAGAGCTGGCGCACGTTCGCGCCATCGACGGCGAACACTTCGTTCGGCGCGGTCGAACGTGGTGATGAGCGCCGCGATGCGCGCCTGCGCCGAGCGCGGCGCGGAGAACGCGTTCACGACGCGCCGGCCGCCGGTGATCGACCGTCGCCTTGCCGTCGGCGATGTTCACGCGCACGATGCTCTCGGTGCGATCGTCGGACATGAGCGCGAGCACGCTCGCGCCGTCGGCGGTGAACACCGGATCCTGCAGCGGGCGGTCGAGCGCCGTGGTGAGCACGCGCGGCGCCGCGCTGCCGTCGCTCTTCACGATGGCGAGCTTGTCGAGCTGGTACGCGTACCACTTGGGCTCGTCGGTGCGCAGGAAGGCGATCCACGCGCCGTCGGGGCTCCACGCCGGCGGACCGCGGTCGGGGCCCGGGAAGATTCGTGAGATTGCGCGGCGTGCCGGGCGACGCGACGTCGAGCACGAACACGTCCGATCCCTCGCCCACGCCGGGCTCCGGCGCGGGTGAGCGAATGAACGCGATGCGTTTGCCGTCGGGACTCCAGCGCGGCTCTTCGTCGTCTTCCATGCCGCTTCGTGAGCGTGTCGAGCTTCTTGCTCGCCACGTCGATAGAGCAGGATGTGGCTGCGCGACGGCGTGAGATAACCCTCCAC
This sequence comes from uncultured Gemmatimonadaceae bacterium, assembly GCA_963732065.1. Taxonomy (GTDB): domain Bacteria; phylum Gemmatimonadota; class Gemmatimonadetes; order Gemmatimonadales; family Gemmatimonadaceae; genus DATKOH01. The sequence continues at coordinate 443,447 of CAVSYH010000018.1, forward strand.
GTCGCGCTTGAACGCGTAGCGCGTGATCTCGATCGGCCGTTTCTTGGTGGTGTCCTTCTTCGCGGTGTCGGGATCGAGGTCGGCCACGAGCGCGAGCCTCTGGCCGTCGGGCGACCACTCCATGCTCGACACGCCGTCCTTGATCATCGTGAGGCGCTGCGCTTCGCCGCCGCGGCGGTCGAGCAGCCATACCTGCGCGCCTTTGCTCTCCTGGCGCCCCGAGAGGAACGCGAGATAGCGGCCGTCGGGACTCCAGCGCGGCGTGCTCTCGCGCTCGGGCGTGCTCGTGAGATGGATGGTCTGCTTTGCCGTCCCAGCTGGTCATCCAGAGGTCCGCGTCGCTCTTGTCCTTCGCGCTGTCGATCGTGGTGACGGTGTACGCCACCCACGCGCCGTCGGGCGAGAGCTGCGGATCGGACACGGCCTTGATCTTGAGCAGATCGCTCGCGCGCACGGGGCGCGGCGCGGTCTGCGCGGCCAATGGAAGTGCGAGCGAGAGCGCGGCGCCGATCAGCGACTGACGAAGCAATGCGGTCATGAACTCACCGGAAGAGGGAACGGAGCGCGTCACCGGCGGTGAGCGCGCGAAGATAACTCAGCGATGTCGCGTCGAGCGCAGTCGGTACGATGCCGAATTCGCTCTGGAGCGCGTTGTCGGGAGTGACATTGTCACTCGTCGAGCAGCGCTAGCAAGCCCGTGGTCACGGGCGGATTCGGGAGCACGCGCTGCGCGATCGCGACGAGCGGCTTGAGCAGCGCCGACGGGCGCGCCGACCAACGTGCGGCGCGCGCCCATTGCCGCGAGAACGCGCTGCGCGATCTCGCGCAGCGAGAGCGGCTCGGGGCCGCCGAGCGCGATACGCCTTGCCGATGGTGCTCTCGCGCTCGAGCGACGATCGCGATCGCACTGCGCCACGTCGTCCACCGCCACCGGCTGGAAACGCGCCGTGCCGCCGCCGGGCAGCGGATACACCACGCGGCGACAAGCGCACGAGCCGCGCCAGCACGTTCACGAATTCATCCTCGGGCCCGAAGATCACGCTCGGCCTGCAGCACGGTGAACGCGAGTCCGCTCGCGCGCACCGCGTCCTCGGCGAGGCCCTTGCTCCGCAGGAAGCGGTGCGGCGACGCGCTCGACGCGCCGTTCTGCGACATGTGGATGAAGCGCGACGCGCTCGCCGCGCGCGCGGCGGCAATGCAGCGCGGCGGTCGCATCGGTGTTCACCGCATTGATAGGTCTGCCCGCGCGCGCTCGATCGCGATCGCGGCGCAGTGCACGATCGCGCTCGCGCCGCGCACGGCGGCGGTCGACCGCGAACGAACTGTCGCGCAGATCGCCGATCGGCGAACTCCACGGACACGCCGCCGAGTCGCTCGCGCGCCTTGGCCTCAGTCGCGCACCATCGCGCGCACCGTCCACCCGCGCGCCGCGAGCGCGCGGCACGTGTGCGATCCGACGAATCCCGCGGCCCCGGTGACGAGCACGGTGCCGCGCACGCCGCTCACACGCGCGGCCGCGCGTCGCTCCGCACGATCCGCCAGAAGAGCAGCGACACGCCGAGCGTGAGCAGCAGGTGGATCCAGCCCCAGCCGGCGCCGAAGAAGGTGACGTACGCCCACACGCCGAGCATGAGCGCGGCGAGCGGGTACGCGATACGGAAGAACAATTGCGGCAGCGTCATGAATTTCTCCGATTGACGCCCCGCGCGCCGCTCCCTACATTCGGCATCGAGCAGTGATTGGGGCGAAGAGATTCCATTTTTGAGCCAACAAGTCTCTCGGGTGGGTTCGATAATCTATGCTGACGTCATGCCCCGTACGGGGAAGGCGGAAGGCGTGGTGAGGACCTCATACATTCGACGGGGCTTCAAAAACCCTCTTCGTTCCTCCCCTTCGGGCTCCGTCGAAAGACGGGGCCCGATCGTCATCCGGCGCCTCGCGGCCGCCGCCACAGCTCCATGAGTATCCGCGGCGCGACCGGTTTGAGCCAGGGCCACGCGAGCACCAATCCCACCGCCCACGCGCCGTAGGCGTACGTGACCGGCACGCGCCAGTGCGGCATGAGGAATTGCGCGAGCCAGAGCACGAACAGCACGGTGGCGTTCCACCATTCGAACTTCATGTTCAGCAGCAGCAGCACGGCCACCACGCTCTGCATGAGCGTGAGCAGGATCTCGTCGCGCTGCGCGCCGTCGAAGGGCAGGCTCGCCGGCACGCCGCGCGCGAGCGAGAACGCGATCGGGATCATCGCCGCGAGCGCGGTCCACTGATTGATGTTGCTCGACATCATGTTCATCATCGCCATCGGCGCCTTGTTCGGCCGGCTCGCCCAGTGGAACGCGCTCACCTTCTCGGGGAACTCGCTGACGAACGGCGCCACCCACTGCACGAAGACGAACTGGCTGACGCCGAACGCGGCCGCGAGCGCGAGCATCGACTCCAGGAACGGGTGCGCCGTGAAATAGATGAGCGCGCCGCCGACGACGAACAATCCCGCGATCGCGACGCCGCGCCAGCGGCCCGGCCGCGAGTACGCCCAGCGCGACACCGCACGGCGCTTCGGCCGATCCCTTCCTCGCGCTCGCGGCGGCATCCGCCAGAGCACGGCGAGATAGGCGAAGTACATCGCGATGAGCACGGCCGCATCCACCGGCCCGATCGATCCCTTGTACCAGATCCACACGAAATACAGCGAGCGGCGGCACGGTGCCGAGCACTTCCACCGCGTGCTCGTCCTCGAGGTGGATCGCGCCGAGCCGCTCTGCCGCGGCGCCGCGAGTAGACACGCCGCCACCGCGTAGATCATCGGCCAGCCGAGACCGACCAGCAGGCGGATCGCGCCGGTGAAGTTCGCGATCGCGAGATGCGACGTGCAGCCGGCGGGCGGCAGCGGCCACGAAGCACGACGGCGCGTCGTGGCCGGCGTGCCAGGCGATCACCGCCTCGACCGCGAATTCCGGCAGCGTCTGCAGCCAGGCGAGGATCGCGAGCGCGAGCCCCTGCGACATCAGGAACTGCGCCGCCTCGGCGCCCCACGCCACGAGGAAGGCGCTGAGCAGCATGCTCGGGAAGGTCCAGAGCGCCGTCATTCGCGCGGAGGCGGCGGCGCTGGACGCCGCCGCGCTCGCTAGCTTGATTCTGAGGAGGAGCCCGGGCAAGGCGTTCCGTCTCGCGGTAGAGAGGAGTGAGCGCCCGCGGAAGGTACGCCGCGACGGCGCGCCTCAAGGCGTGCACGCCGGCCAGAGGAACGCCATGACGACGAATTCCGCCGACGGGACGGGCGCGCCGCGGGTGCGCCGCTCGAAGGAATTGCCGAGGACCTGCACGAATCGCGCGCCGCGTGGGCGCACGATCTCGATCCCGCGCCGGAGCGGAATCCGGAGTTCGAGGGGATCGTGCATCGCATGATCGAGCTGATCGGCGAGAATCCGGAGCGCGAGGGACTGCTCAAGACGCCGCGAGCGCGTCGCGAACTCGCTGCACCTGGCTCACGCGCGGCTACGATCTGGATGTCAACGACGTCGTCGGCGACGCCGTGTTCGAGGAGTCGCATTCGAGCATGGTGATGGTGCGCGACATCGAGCTGTACTCGCTGTGCGAGCATCACATGCTGCCCTTCTTCGGCAAGGCGCACATCGCGTACATCCCCGACGGGCGCATCGTCGGACTCTCGAAGCTGCCGCGCATCGTCGAAGTGTTCGCGCGGCGGCTGCAGGTGCAGGAGCGGCTCACCGAGCAGATCGCGCAGGCGATCGAGGACGTGCTCAAGCCGCGCGGCGTGGGCGTGGTGATCGAGGCGTATCACCTGTGCATGATGATGCGCGGCGTGCAGAAGCAGAATTCGCAGACGATCACGTCGGCGCGTGCGCGGACTCGTTCCGCAGCGATCCGCGCACGCGCGAGGAATTCCTGTCGCTCGCGCAGTCGCGCCGTCGATCCGCTCCGTTGAGCGACGCGCTCGCGGGCCGCACGGCGATCGTCACCGGCGCCTCGCGCGGGATCGGCGCGGCCATCGCGCGCGCGCTCGCGGGCGCCGGCGCGCGCGTCGCGCTCGTTCGCGCGGAGCGCGAAGCGCTCGAGAAGCTCGCGGCGGAGCTCGGCGCCGGCGCGCTCGCGGTGCCGTGCGATCTGACCGACGACGGCGCCGTGACGCGCGCGGCCGCCGCGGCCGTGCGAAGCGTTCGGCGACGCGCGCGGAGATCATCGTGAACAACGCCGGGCATCTTCGCGCCGGCGCCGGTCGCGCGAGATCACGCGCCGACGTCGTTCCGCGACGACGATCGCGACCTGAATCTCGTCGCGCCCTTCCTGCTCGTGCGCGCGGTGCTGCCGCGCATGTCGAGCGCGGCAACGGGCACATCGTGACGATCGGCTCGGCCGCGGACCGCACGGCGTATCCGGAGAACGGCGGCGTATTCCGCGAGCCGGTATCGGCGCGCGCGGATTGCACGAGGTGATGCGCGCCGAGCTCCGCGGCACCGGCGTGCGCACGACGCTCGTCTCGCCCGCGTCGGTGGACACGTCGATCTGGGACAAGGTGGACAGAGCGGGGCAAGGGCCGCTTCCCCTCGCGCGAGCGCGATGCTCGCGCGCCGACGATGTCGCGGCGGCGGTGCTCTACGCGGTCACGCAGCCGCCGCGCGTGAACGTCGACGAGCTGCGCCTCTCGCGCGCGTAGCACGCGCCGTGTTCTCGGAACTCGTCGAGTCGCTCCGCTGCGTGCGCGCCGCACGAGCCCACCGGGCTCGTCGCGATCGCGTTCAAGACGGTGGAGCGCGACATCGTGAGCGGATCGCTCGGCTGCCCGCACTGCAAGGCGACGTACCCGATCGATGGACGCGGTCGCGGATTTCCGCTCGGGCGCGCGAGGGCGTGCCGCTCGCGCCGCCCGAAGACACGGCCGGCGGACGAACTCGCGCATGCGCGCCGGCGCGTTGCTCGGGCTCGCCGAGCCCGGCGGCATGGTGGTGCTCGCCGGCGCGTGGGCCGAATGCGCGCCCGAGATCGCGGGGATCGCGGAGCCGGTGCGCGTGCTGGCGCTGGACGCGCCGGCGGGGATCGCGAGCGGCGCGGGCGTGTCGCTCGCGCGCACGGCGGGGGAGATCCCGCTGCTGGCCGGCAAGGCGCGCGGCATCGCGCTCGACGCGGCGCACGCGAGCGCGAGTTATCTGGCGAGCGCCGCCGCCGCGGTGAGCGCGCGCGGCCGGCTCGTGGCGCCGGTGTCGGCGCCGGTGCCGGAAGGATTCACCGAGCTCGCGCGCGACGCGCGCGACTGGGTGGCGGAGAAGTTGCCGGTGGAGACCGTGGTGCCGCTCGCGCGCGCGCCGCGGCGCGCCGCGGGCGCCGCGGGTCAGTCGCCCGCGTCGCCCGAGTAGAGCGAGTCGACGAGCGCCTTGTAGCGCGTGTCCACCACGCGCCGCTTCACCTTGAGCGTGGGCGTGAGCTCGCCGCTCTCGATCGTGAAGTCGTGCTCGAGCAGTCCGAACTTCTTCGGCTGTTCGAAGTGCGCGAGGCCGTGGATGTTCCCGAGCACCTCCTTCTCCATCTTCGCCTTCACCGCCGGGTTGTTCACCATTGCGGCATGGTCGGGGAAGGTGAGTCCCTCGCCCGCGGCCCACTTCTCGAGCTGGGCGAAGTTCGGGCACCACGAGCATCACGGGGAACTTGCGCTTGTCGCCGATCATCACGGCCTGCAGCACGAACTTGTTGGTCTTCACCTGATTCTCGATCGGCTGCGGCGCGATGTTCTTGCCGCCGGCGGTCACGATGATGTCCTTCTTGCGGTCGGTGATGCGCAGGTAGCCATCGTCGAATTCGCCGATGTCGCCGGTGTGGAACCAGCCCGTCGGCGTCGATCGCTTCGCGCGTCGCCTCGGGGCGGTTGTAGTAGCCCTTCATCACGTGCGGGCCGCGCGTGAGGATCTCGCCGTCGGCGGCGATCATGACCTCGATGCCGGAGATCGGCTTGCCCACCGTGCCGATGCGATTGAACTCCGGCGTGTTCACGGCGATCACCGGCGACGTCTCGGTGAGCCCGTAGCCTTCGAGGATGAGCAGCCCCGCGGCGTAGAAGAAGCTGTTGATCTCGGGCGCCAGCGGCGCGCCGCCGCGACACGAAGTACCGCAGCCGCCCGCCCACGCGCTCGCGCAACTTCGAGAACACCAGCTTGTCCGCGACCTGGTACTGGAACGCGAGGAAACCCTTGGGCGCGCGCCCCGCCTGCATCTCGGCGGCCCACCGGTCGCCCACGCCGCGCGCCCAGAGGAAGATCGTCTTCTTGGCCGCGCCGCCGGCGAGCGCCTTCTCGAGCACGGCCGCGTAGATCTTCTCGTAGATGCGCGGCACCGACACGACGAGCGTCGGTCTGATCTCGCCGATGTTCTCGAGGATCGTGTTGATCGACTCCACGTACGCGATCGACACGCCCACGTAGAACATCAGGAAGTCGAACATCCGCTCGAGGATGTGCGAGAGCGGCAGGAAGCTCAGCGAGACGTCGGTGCTGCGGAACGGGATCACCATTCGCCACCGCGAGCACGTTCGACGTGATGTTGCCGTGCGAGAGCATCGCGCCCTTCGGCGCGCCGGTGGTGCCCGAGGTGTAAATGATCGTCGCGAGGTCGTCGGGGCGCACCGACAGCGCGTCGGCGCGGTACTGCGCGAGCGTCGCGGCATTCTCCGCCGCCGCGCCGCGCGCCTCGAGCGCCGCGAGCGAGAGTTCCACGCCCGGCAGCTGCTCCTCCGCGAACGAGATCACGTGCTGCAGCGCCGGGCAGCTCGCCGCGCACCTCCGCGATCTTCGCCGCCTGCTCCGCCGTCGAGACGAACAGCGCGACCGCGCCCGAGTCCTTCAGGATGAACGCGATCTGCTCGGGCGGCAGCGTCGGATAGAGCGGCACGTTCGTGACGCCGCTCGTGAGGCAGGCGAAGTCGGCGATCGCCCATTCGGGACGGTTCTCCGAGAGCAGCGCCACGCGCGCGCCGCGCGTCACGCCGAGCGTGCGCAGGCCGAGCGCGGCGCGGCGCACGCGCTCCGCGAGCACGCGGTGCGAGATCGGCCGGAACACGCCGTTCACTTTCGCCTGCAGCGCGTTGTCGCGGTCGTGCCGCTCCACCGCGTCGAAGAAGAGTTGGTTGAGCGTGCCGGGTGCCGTGCGCATCGAACCGGATGGGCTTGCGGGAGCGGTCATGGGGATCCCGTCGGTCAGTGGATATGCAGATTGATCGTGAAATGCACCGGACTGCCCGGCACCGCGGTGTGGTTCTGTTCGTACGCGTAACACGCTCACGCCCACGGAGTCGGTGAGCGTGTCGGCGAGCAGCGTGAGGCGGAGCTGCAGCGTCGATGGGCCGCCGGCCACGGTGGTATCGACGAGCTGCGGGACGCAGCGTGCTGTTCACGATCTGCGGTTTCGTCGGAGTCGAGATTGGTGTTCGTGGACGGATACGTGATCACGTACTGGAGACGATACGGCGCGAGGCCCGTGGTATCGAGCGCGGTGATGTGCGACAGCACCGTGCGCAGCGGGATGAGCGTGTCGCGCCCGTTCGCCTTGTTGAAATCGATCGCGTAGTGCGTGCTGTCAAGAGGATACAGGCTGTCGGGATGCAGCAGCACGATGATCGTGATCGGCAGCGTCTGGATCCCGCCGACGGCCGCGAGCACGCGCGCGCTGCCGGTATCGGTCGCGAACAGTTTGCCGGTGATCGAGTCCGACGCTCACGTTCTCGCGCCCGGTGAGCACGAGGAAGCGGATCGGCGCGCCGGGGATCGAGTCGCCCTGGTTGTTGAACGCGGTCGCCATGAGCGGCACCACGTTGCCGAGGGTGTCGTGGAGCGAGTCGCCCACCACCATCGACGGCAGCTGCGGCGGGACGAGCTGCAGCGCGAGCACGGCGTTGGGGTCGGTGGGCACGTGTGGTGCACGCGAGCGCCACGGTGTACGCGATCAGTGCGACGCCGAGCGCGGCGCGGATGCGCCGGCTCTTCATGCGCCGGCGCCTCATGCGAGCCGCGAAGCGAGGAGCGTGGCGAGGTTCACGTACGCCTGCGACGCGGGGTCGGCGGGATCGCGGAGCACCACCGGCTGCCCGGCGGCGAACGCCTCCATGGCGCCGGCGCTGCGCGGGATGGTCTGTTCGAGCACCATGTCCTTGGGCAGATGCGCGCGCGCGTACTCGGCCACCTTCATGCTGATCGGATTCGCGGCGTCGGTCATCGTCAGCACTATACCGTCGAACACCAGCTTTGGGTTCGCGGCCGCGATCGCCTGGATGCCGCGCAGGATCTGCGGCGTGGTCTGCAGCGCGAGCGGCTCGCACTGGAGCGGCACCAGCACGTGCTGGCTGAGCTGGAGCACGCGGTGCGAGATCGGTCCGAGGCCGGGCGGCGTATCGACGAGCACCACGTCGCAGCGCTCGCGCGCGAGCGCGACCACTTCGGCGAGCGCCTGGTCGCGCTCGATGTGCTCGTGGAAGCTCGAGTGGTCCGACTCGCCCGACACCGAGCCCGCGAGGATCACGCGCAGCCAGGGCAGGGCGGTGGGCAGGATCACGTCGCGCAGCGCCTTCGAGCCGTTCGAGGTAATCGGAGATGCCGTGCGGCGCGTGGCCGCGGCGCAGTCCCACGCCGAAGCGCACGGCGCCCTGCGGGTCGGCATCGATGAGCAGCGTCTTGAGTCCGCGGCGCGCGAAGGCGGCGGAGAGATTCACCGCCGTGGTCGTCTTGCCGACGCCGCCCTTCTGGCTGACGATCGCGAGGACAGGTCCCACGGCTATTCGGGCTCGCGCAGATCGCCCACGCCGCCGCCCGACTGGATCTTCTCGAGCGTCGATTGCGCGTGCGCGATCCACTGGGCGGCCTCGTCGCCGCGCGGCGGATGATCGAGGAAGGCCCGCAGATGCTGCTCCGCGCCGGGCGCGTCGCCGCGCTTGAGGAGCAGGAACGCGAGCCCGTAGTGCGCGCCCGAGAGTTTGCCGTCGAGCTCGAGCGCGCGCCGGTAGCTGCGCAGCGCCTCGTCGTAGCGCCCGGTCTTCGTGCAAGCGATCGCGAGGTTGGTCACGATCTTGGGATCGTTCGGGAAATCGCGCATCGCGAGCCGGTACGACGTCAGCGCGGCGTCGTAGTTGCCCTGACGCTCGAGCGCGAGCGCCTCGCCGAGATAATCGAGACGCGGCGGCCGCGCCGGACGGCCGGAATGCCAGCCCGAGGAGTCGGCGCCACCAGGACATGCGTTCTTGAGTCAGGAGGTCATCGGTGGTGGTCGTCGGTTGAGCGTGGACGCCGGCGCAACGTGCTCTCGCTGCGCAAAGTTACCGACTCGTGGCGAGGGGAGCAACACGCTGTCGCCATCGAGCGGCCCGCGGGCATAGCTTTCCGTCCGTCGCGGCCCGCGTATGGCGCGTGCGCCGGGTCCCCGAGCAGGGAGGGCGTATGTCGCCTCGACGAAAGACCGTGGACCAGGCGCGCGGCGTGATGGAAGTGGACTGGCCGCTCTTCGGCGAGCTGTCGCGCGCGCTCGCGCTCAAGGTGGCGCGCTCGTACGATCCCGAGATCGTCGTGGGCATCGCGACGGCGGGCGTCGTGCCCGGCGCGGTGATCGCCGCGATCCTCGACCGCGAATTCCATTCGATCGTCGTGAGCCGCCGCATCCACAGCACCGTGGTGCGCGACACGCCGGCGATCTTCGGCGCGGCGCCGGCCGAAGTGCGCGACCGCCGCGTGCTGCTCGTGGATGAGACGTGCGACAGCGGCGACACCATGCGTCTCGCCGTGGCCGCGATCGTGAACGCCGGCGCGCGCGACATCCGCACGGCGGTGGGATTCCGCACTGGCGCCTACGCGCCGGATTTCGCTGGGCTGGAGACCGAGAGCACGATCGTGCTGCCGTGGGACAAAGAGATCCTTGTGAACGGGGAGCTCGTGGTGAAGCCCGATTATCGAAATTCCTAACGGCGGACTGTCGGCTGTCGGCTGTCGCCTAGAGATGCGAATGGGCTCCCGAATCATGGGAGCCCTTCGTCGTTGCAGGCGACAGCCGACAGTCGACAGTCCGCCGTTCGCCTCTAGAGTTTCGCCGCCGCCTCCTCGTAGCCGCGGCCCGCGTCCATCTCGCCAGAAGATGAACCCCAGCACCTCACTGCTCCCGAGCAGGAACCTGCACCGAGTCGCCCCCATCGAGCGGCATTCCACCTCGAGCACCGCGAGCGGGGCGTCGGAGAGGCGGCCGAAGAAATCGGCGAACATGCCGGTCGTGAAGTGGCACGCGGGATGGTCGAGCTTGCTCGCGGGGTCGGCCTCGTGCCAGTCGCTCGAGTCCACCGCGACCACGGAATCGTTGAGCGCGCTCACGGCGATCTTCCCCCAGCCCGTCGCCTGGAAATACAGCGACGCCCGATGCTGGAACTCGGCCATCTCCAGCTCGTCGGGGCTCGCCTTGCCCTGCGCGCGCAGCCACGCGCGGAACGATTCGAACACGTTGTCGCCGCCGGCGTAGCCCGCTTCCTGCAGCCAGGAGGCGGCTGCCGGGTCCTGCCTCACGCACGATGGCGGCGCGCAGCGCGGCAAGTGCGGAGCGGCTCACCGCGAGCATCCGGTGGTCGGTGAGATCGATCGGTTGGATCATCGCAGTTCCCATTATTGTCCGGTGCGGCGGAGCAGTTCCGCCTCGTCGATCGTCTCGATGCCGAGCTCGCGTGCCTGCTCGAGCTTGCTGCCTCCATCCGCGCCGGCGACGAGAAAGCTGGTCGCCTTGCTCACGCTCGACGCGACGCGTCCGCCATGGGCCGTCACGAGCGCCGTAGCCTGCGCGCGCGACAACGTCGGCAGCGTCCCCGTAATGACGACTGTCATCCCCGCGAGGCCACTCCCCGCGGACGCGGCGGCCGGCTCGTCCATGCGCACGCCCGCCGCTTTGAGCTTGCCCACGAGCGCGCGCGTGCTCGGATCGCGGAAGTACGCGGCCACCGAATGCGCGATCGTCTCGCCGATGCCGTGCACGCCGTCGATGTCCTCCTCGCTCGCGGCGGCGAGCGCGTCGAGCGTACCGAAGTGCCGCGCGAGCAGCTGCGCGGTGCCATCGCCCACGTGGCGGATGCCGAGCGCGTGCAGCAGGCGGCTGAGCGGCTGCTTCTTCGATGCCGTCGAGCGCGGCGACGAGCGCCTCGCGCGCTCTTCTCGCCGAGCCGGTCGAGCGGCGCGAGCTGCTCCGCGCTGAGCGTGAAGAGATCGCCGACGTCGGTGATGAGCCCGGCCGCGAGCAGCTGCTCGATGCGCGCGTACGAGAGTCCGCGGATGTCCATCGCGCCGCGCGACGCGAAATGCACCAATCCTTCGAGCTGGCGCCCCGGGCAGGCGACGTTCGGGCAGTAGATCGCGACCTCCTCTTCGTCGCGCTCCACCGGCGTGCCGCACTCCGGGCATCGCGTGGGCATCGCCCACGGCTTCTCCGCGCCCGTGCGCCGCTCCGGCACCGGTCCGATCACCTGCGGGATCACGTCGCCCGCGCGTTTCACCAGCACGAAGTCGCCCACGCGCAGGTCCTTCTCCGCGATCAGCTCGGCGTTGTGCAGCGTCGCGTTCTGCACCATCGTGCCGCCGATCTCCACCGGCTCGAGCACGGCGTACGGATTGAGCGCGCCGGTGCGCCCGACGTTCACGCGGATGTCGATGAGGCGCGTGGTCGCGATGTCGGGGGCGAACTTGCGCGCGATCGCCCAGCGCGGCTCGCGGCCGCCGACGATGCCGAGTTCCTCCTGCCGCGCGAGCGAGTTCACCTTCACCACGACGCCGTCGATGCCGAAGTTCAGCTCGGCGCGCAGGCGATGCTCCACGTCGTGCGCGAAGGCGATCACTTCATCGAGCGTGGCGCAGAGCTTGCGATGCGGTTCCACGGGCACCGACCATCGCGCGAGCGTCTCGAGCAGTTCCGTTTGCGTCTTGAACGGCAGCGTGCTCCCGTCGGCGGCGGCCACCGCGAATCCGAAGAAGCGGAGCGGGCGCTTCGCGGTCTCGCCGGGGTCGAGCTGGCGCAGCGAGCCGGCCGCGGAATTCCGCGGATTCGCGAACACCGGCTCGCCCGCCGCGGCGCGCTGCGCGTTCAGCGCTTCGAACTTGTCGAACGGGAGATAGCACTCGCCGCGGATCTCGACGAGCGCCGGCGGCTTGGGCTCGTTCAATCGCAGCGGGATGCCGCGCACCGTGCGCAGGTTGGCGGTGACGACCTCGCCGGTCGCGCCGTTGCCGCGCGTCGCGCCGGTCACGAGCACGCCCTTCTCGTAGGTGAGGCTCACCGCCGCGCCATCGATCTTGAGCTCGGCGGTGTAGCCGCCCGCCGCGCCCTTGCCGACGAGCTTCACGATGCGCTCTTCCCAGGCGCGCAGTTCGTCGTCGTCGAACGCGTTGCCCAGCGAGATCATCGGCACGAGATGCTCGTGCTTCGCGAGATGCGACGCCGGCGCCGCGCCCACGCGCAGCGTCGGCGAGTCGGCGGTGCGGAGTTCGGGGTGCGCCGCTTCCAGTTCCTGGAGCGCGCGGAAGAGCCGGTCGTACTCGAGGTCGGAGATCTCGGGCGCGTCGAGCACGTAGTACTGGTGGCTCGCCCGTTCGAGCGCGCGCCGCATTTCCTCCGCCCGTGCGGCCAGCGCCGCGGCAGTCTCCGTCATTCGCGAAAGATGTAGTTGCCACACGTCAACGACCAGACGCGCCGTCGCGGTTCAGCCCTTGGCTTCCTCGGAAATGACTTCCATCGCGACCGACACGAGCCGCTCCAGCTCCTCGTCCGCGTGCGTCGCCAGCAGCGTCTCCGCCCACATGTGGTCCTCGGCGTTCGTGTAGCGGTCGATCAGCCGGCGCACGAAGGCGATCAGCGCGATGCGCTGGAGTTCGCCGCGGCGCGACGTCACCTGCGCCTCCTGCTCGTCGCGCACCGCCGCCTCGAACCGGTGCGCGTTGCGCAGCGCGTTGGCGGTGAGCGACGCGATCACCTGGCAGAAGCGCACGTCGCGCTCGTCGAACGGCGCCGCATCGCGCTCGGTGCGCAGGAAGATCGCGCCGATCGTGGTGCCCCTCCAGCGGATCGGCACGACGACGATGGACCGCACGTTGCGCAGCGCGAGCATCATCTGCACGCCCTGGAACATCGGATCGTTCGCCGCGTCGGGGATGAACACGGTCTCGCCGCTCGCGAACGCGCGCTTGAGTTCGGGATAGCGGTCGAGGTCGACGATCAGGTTGCTGAGCGACGGATCCTCGTAGGTCGCCATGAGGCGCACGTCCTGGCTCTCGCCGGCGAGATAGATCGAGCAGCGGTCGAGGCCGAACGTCTGGCCGAGCTTCTTCGCGATCGTCTGCAGGATGTCCACGAAATGCAGCGACGCGGAGATCTCGGTGAGGATGTCCACCACCGCCACGAGATGCTCGCGCTCCCGCTCGAGTTCGGCGACGCGCGCGGCGAGCCGGCTGCGCTCGTCGACGGGGGCGGCATCGAGACTCATGGGCGTGAGGCGGGCGTGGGTCATGCGGTCAGGTAGAGGGGTGCGTGGAACGCGACAGCCGCGCCCCGGATGCGGCACCCGGAGCGGCGGTCCATCGCCTCACCTCTGGGACGCCTCCGCCCGGCGATGGTCACGCCGGGCGGGCGCGCTACTTGTTCAGCTTCGCGAGCAGGTCCTGCGCCTGCTTCTTGTAGTACGGATCGTTGTACTCGGTCGGCTTGAGCTCGATCACCATGTTCAGCTGCTGCTTGGCCAGCGCCTTGTCGCCGTCGTGATTGCGGTCCATGTAGATCTCGCCGAGATCGAGGTGATGCACGATGCGCGTCGGATCGATCTTCACGGCCTTGTTCATGTAGAACACGGCGGAATCCCAGCTCGCCTGGTCGAACACCTTGCCGCCCAGGAACGTCTTCGCGAAGAAGCGCGACATGCCGCTCAGGCGCATGATCTCGGCGTTCCAGCGGCCCATCACGTGCAGGGAGCCGGCGTTCATCGAATCGAGCTTGAGCGATTCGAGCGCGTCGTTGCGGATCTCGCCCGCGTAGTGCACGCGCTCCTTCTTGCTGAGCGTGAGCGACGTGCGGCCCAGCGCGCGCGCGAGCACGAACCATCCGTCGGTGCCCGCGGGATTCACCCGCGTGGCGCGGCGCGCATATTCCTCGCCCTCGGTGTAGTACGCCTTCTGCTGCACCTTCGACGTGTCGAATTCGCCGAGCGACACCGCCTCGCGCGATGCCTTCCACAGCGCCGCGTAATCGTTGGAGTCGAGCGCGATCGCGGCCTTGTAGTGATTGTACGCGGCGGGCGCGTTCATCGCGGCGCTCGCACTGTCGCCTTCGGCGACGTGCATGGCGGCGGACTGCGCGGCGGCGCCGGCGGCGACGAAGAGCGCGGCGGCGGCCGCGAGGTGGCGCGTGAGCATGGAATCTCCGACATTGGGGTTGGCGTCTCAAGCTAGGACTACCCCACACCGCGGTCAATGATCGTCACCCGGCTCCTCGAGCGGAAACGCGATGGCTTGCGACTCGATGACGCCGAATGGCGCGCGTTCATCGCGGCGTACGCCGACGGCGACGGTGCCGGACTATCAAATGGCCGCGTTCCTCATGGCGGTGTTCGTGCGCGGACTCGACGCCGGCGAGACCGCCGCGCTCACCGAAGCGATGCTCGCGAGCGGCGCGAGCCTCGATCTCTCGCAGCGTGAAAGCGAAGCGCGTGGACAAGCACTCCACCGGCGGCGTGGGCGACAAGGTGTCGCTCGTGCTCGCGCCGCTCGTGGCGTCGCTCGGCGTCGCGGTGCCAATGATGTCGGGACGCGGACTCGGCCACACCGGCGGCACGCTCGACAAACTCGAAGCGATCCCCGGCTTCCGCACCGCGCTCACGCTCGCGGAGGCGCGCGCGCAGGTGGAGCGCATCGGCTGCGCGCTCATCGGCCAGACGCCGGAGATCGCGCCGGCCGACCAGAAGATGTACGCGCTGCGCGACGCGACCGCGACGATCGAGAGCATCCCGCTCATCGCGGCGAGCATCATGAGCAAGAAGCTCGCGGAGGGACTCAACGGTCTCGTGATCGACATCAAGCGCGGGTCGGGCTCGTTCCTGCCCGAACTCGAGCGCGGCGTGGAGCTCGCGCGCGTGATGATCGCGCTCGGCGCGGCGCACCGGTGCGAGGTGATCGCGCTCGTGACCGCCATGGACCGCCCGCTCGGCCGCGCGTGCGGCGGCGCGCTCGAGACCGAGGAAGCGATCCTCGCGCTGCGCGGCGAGGGGCCGACGGATCTCATGGAGGTGACGTACGCGCTGGGCGCGGAGATGCTCGTGCTCGGCGGCGTCGCGCGCGGACGCCGATCAGGCACGACGGCAGATGGAGATCGCGATCTCGTCGGGGAAGGCGGCCGAGAAATTCCAGGCCGTGATCGAAGCGCAGGGCGGGAATCCCGCGGTGGTGGACGATCCGGCGCTCCTGCCGCAGGCCGAGGCGTGCGAACTGTTCGAGTCGCCGCGCCGCGGATTCGTCGCGCGCGATCGAGCCGCGCGCGGTGGGGCGGGGGATCACCGCGCTCGGCGGCGGCCGCGTGACGATGAGCGACGAAGTGGACCCGGCGGTGGGATTCGTGATCAGCGCGAAGCCGGGCGATTGGGTGGAAGCCGGCGAGCCACTCGCGACGATCTTCGCGCGAGATGAGGAGGGAGTGGAAGCAGGGCGGGCAGCGCTGCGGCGAGGCGATCGTGGTGGCGGACGAGGCGGAGCCGCCGTTGCCGCTGATCTCACATAGGGTATCCAGCGCAGGGATTGGAGAATTACGAGCGGCTGAGAGGCTGAGGGCGTGAGTACGCGACCCGAACGCCGTGACTCGCACCCCGAACGCCGTGAGTACCGAGTCGTGCGTCGAACTGACTTTGGGGCGTGCATTGGTAACCCGATCGCCGTGAGTCGAGGCCCGCACTCCGTCCGTCGTGAGTCACTCACGGTGTTCGGGGCGCGACTCACGCTGTTCAGTGGTCCACGACGCATGACTCGGTACTCACGCCGTCAGTGGTCCACGACGCACGACTCGTCACTCACGGCGTTCGGGGTACGAGTCACGGCGTGCGGGGTGCGACTCACGCCCTTAGGCCGTCGCCCCAATATCCACGCGGATCCCTCTCCATTTCCCCTGCCGAAACCTGATCATGGAGAGCGCGCATCGCGTCGCATGCCCCGTGAGTATCGCCAGCCAAATGTTCATCGGCTGTAACGTGCCCGTATGCTGGATCACGAAGCAGATCCCGAGTGGCACCGCCACCTGCGAGATGATCGAGATGTAGAGCGGGCTCCGCGTGTCGCCCGTGCCCTGCAATCCGCCGGTGTACGTGAGCGCGACGGCGATGAACAATCCCGAAACGCTCAGCACGCGCAGCAGCTGCGTGCCGATCGCGACGACGTCGGGCGAGTTGAGGCCGAACATCGCGAGCAGCTGCGCCGGGAAGAAGTAGAAGAACAGTCCCACGAACGACGCGCCGGCGAACGCGATGCGCGCCGCGACGTGCACGGCGTGCTCCGCGCGGTCGGGATTGCCGGCGCCGAGGTTCTGCCCCGCGACGGCGGCCGCGGCGCCCATGAGTCCCACCGATGTCCACGTCACGAGCGAGAACAGCTCCGAGTACGACACCGCGAACGCCGCCTGCGCCGCGGCGCTCTGCGCGAGCGAGCCGATGTACGACAGCATGAACACGCCGCCGATGTTCATCGCGATCCCCTGGATGCCGGTGGGCAGTCCGAACCGGAAGAGCGATCGGATGATCGTCCCAGTCAGGCGCGAAGCCGCTCTTCCGCGGGAACGACACCACCCAGCCGCCGGTCCACAGCTTGTACAGCGCGTAGATCGCGACGAGCCAACTCGACGTGCACGTGCCGATCGCGGCGCCCATCGTGCCGAACGCGGGGATCGGCCCCATGCCCGCGAATGAGGATCACGTTGAGGCCGATGTTGAGCGCCGTCATCACGATGCCGAGCACCATCGGCGTGCGCGCGTCGCCGGCGGAGCGCAGCGCCACGCCGAGCATGAAGAAGATCAGCATGCCGCGTGCTGAACGAGAACATGATGCGCAGGAACGGGAGCGCCTGCGCCTTCACCGCGGGCGCGGCGTTCACGAGGTCCAGCAGCCAGGGCGACGCGAAATAGCCCACCGGCGCCATGATCACGAGCGAGATCATCACCGCCGTGAGGAACGCCTGGTACACCGTGCGGTCCACTTTGTCGACGGCGCCCGCGCCGGCGAAGCGCGAGACGAGCACGCTCATGCCCGTGAAGAGCGACGAGATGAACACGATCACGACGAGGAAGATCTGCCAGGAGACGCCGATGGCCGCGTTGCCCGGCGAAGCCGACGTAATGGCCGACCATGATGTGGTCGATGATCCCCTGCAGTCCGCCGATGATGTTCTGGATCATCGTCGGCCACGCGATCTTCCAGACCGCCGCGCGGCAAGCGGACCCTCGACGATGGAGCGGTCGTACTTCCGCGTCAGCGGCGGCGCGGGCGGCAGCTCCGTCACATCGAGATCGGCGGCGGGGGTGGGGTCGGACAAATCCATATCGGGTGGGGGTCGATGCAGAGTACACTGTAGCGAGGGGAAAGGGAAAAGGGAAAAGCGCCCGGAACTGTGGGTCCCGTCTTCCCTTTCCCCTCTTCCCTCAGTTACGCGTACTCAGATGTCCAGATTCCTCACGAACCTCGCATTCGCCTCGATGAACGCACGACGCGGTTCCACCTCGTCGCCCATCAGCACCTGGAAGATGCGGTCCGCTTCTACGGCGTCGTCGAGATCCACCTTCAGCAGCGTGCGCGCTTCCGGGTCCATGGTGGTGCGCCAGAGCTGCTCGGGATTCATCTCGCCGAGTCCCTTGTAGCGCTGGATCACGACGTTCGACTTCTCATTGCCGTTCGTGAGCCGCTTCACGTACGCGTCGCGCTCCGGCTCGTCGTAGGCGTAGAACTCTTCTTTGCCCTTGGCCACGCGATAGAGCGGCGGTTGCGCAATGTATACGTAGCCCGCATCGATCAGCTCGCGCATCTGCCGGAAGAAGAACGTGAGCAGCAGCGTCCGGATGTGCGCGCCGTCCACGTCCGCGTCCGTCATGATGATGATCTTGTGATAGCGCGCCGATCGAGAGATCGAAATCCTCTTTGATCCCCGCGCCGATCGCGGTGATCATCGTGCGGATCTCCTCGTTCGACAGCACCTTGTCGATGCGCGCCTTCTCGACGTTGATGATCTTGCCGCGCAGCGGCAGGATCGCCTGGAACTCGCGCGCGCGCCCCTGCTTGGCGCTGCCGCCGGCCGAATCGCCTTCCACGAGGTAGATCTCGCAGAGCGCCGGATCGCTGAGCGAACAATCCGCCAGCTTGCCCGGCAGGATGCCGCCGTCGAGCGACGACTTCTTGCGCGTGAGATCGCGCGCCTTGCGCGCCGCTTCGCGCGCGCGCGCGGCCGACACCGCCTTCTCCACCACGATGTTCGCGGCCTTCGGGATGCTCCTCGAGATACGCCGCGAGGAACTCGTTCACGACGGTCTTCACCGCGCTCTCGACTTCCGAATTGCCGAGCTTGGTCTTGGTCTGCCCCTCGAACTGCGGCTCGCGCACCTTCACCGAGAGCACCGCCGTCAGCCCTTCGCGCACGTCGTCGCCGGTGAGCGTGAAATCCGCCTTCTTGAGGAAGTTGCCCTTCGACGCGTGCTGGTTGATCACGCGCGTGAGCGCGCTCTTGAAGCCGGTGAGATGCGTGCCGCCTTCGTGCGTGTTGATGTTGTTCACGAAGGAGAAGACGTTCTCGTTGTACTCCGCGTTGTACTGCAGCGCGACCTCGATCTGCACGTCGTCGCGCTCGGCTTCGATGTAGATCACGTCGGCGTGCAGCGGCTTGCGCGCCGCGTTCAGGTACGCGACGAATTCCTTGAGGCCGCCCTTCGCATGGAAGGTCTCCTCGTGCGGCTCCGCGCCCCGCTCGTCGGTGAAGACGATCGTGACGCCCTTGTTCAGATACGAGAGTTCGCGCAGGCGCGTCGCCAGCGTGTCGAACTTGTATTCGAGCTCCGTGAAGATCGTGGGGTCCGGCTTGAACCACACCGTGGTGCCCGTCTCGCTCTTGGGCACGCTGCGCAGCGTCTTGAGCTTGGTCGTGGTCGCGCCGCGCGCGAAGTCCATGTAGTACTC
Organism: uncultured Gemmatimonadaceae bacterium; assembly: GCA_963732065.1. Lineage (GTDB taxonomy): Bacteria > Gemmatimonadota > Gemmatimonadetes > Gemmatimonadales > Gemmatimonadaceae > DATKOH01. Next base: position 462,646 of record CAVSYH010000018.1, read on the forward strand.
GTTGCCGCCGCGCTTCACCCACACCTTCAATTGCTCGGAGAGCGCGTTCACCACGCTCACGCCCACGCCGTGCAGTCCGCCCGACACCTTGTAGCTGCTCTTGTCGAACTTGCCGCCGGCATGCAGCACGGTGAGCGCCAGCTCGATGCCGGGGATCTTCTCCGTCGGGATGGATGTCCACCGGGATCCCGCGCCCGTTGTCCACCACCTTGATCGAATTGTCGTTGTGGATGGTGACTTCCACGCGGTCGGCGTAGCCGGCCAGCGCTTCATCGATCGAGTTGTCGACGACCTCGTAGACGAGGTGGTGAAGTCCGCGCTCCGACGTGGAGCCAATGTACATGCCGGGACGTTTCCGAACCGCCTCCAGCCCTTTCAGTACCTGGATCTGCCCGGCGTCGTACTGCGCCGGATTCGTCGCTGGCTTCGCCATTTCACCCTTGATTCGGCGGGAATCCACACACCCAATGACGTACCGAAGCTCGGCCGCCCGGGCAACCTCTATAATCTAACCTGAAATCCTCTCATTTCAACGGCTTAGCGCATCAATTGCCAGTGGATGCGAGCGATCCGCGTGCGACCTTCTTTCGCGTTCAACGCGGAGAGCAATTGCGGCTCCATCAACGACAGTTCGTTCATCCACGCGTTGGTGCGCACGGCCACGAACAGCGTGCCATCGCGCGCGATATGATGCGGATCGGTGACCGCCGCGATCTGCTTTCCCACCAGCGCCGGCCACTCGGGAATGATCCCGGCCTGCTCGACGCGCGCCGCGAGACCGGCGGTGCCCAGGAACTTCGCGAGCGTCTCGCCCACGCGCTGCGGCTTTCCCTTGCGGTCGCTCACGCGCGCTCCGGCGAGAGCACGCCGTCGGTGACGCGCCAGCGTTCCAGACGCGTGAGGCCCGGCGGAATGTCGGTGGCGCGCGGCACGGCGAGCAGGGTCTGTCCGCGTCCCTCGGCGCCGAGCAGCTCGAGGATGCGCGCCGCGCGGTGCGCATCGAGCTCGGCGAAGGGATCGTCGAGCAGCACGAGCGGTTCGCTCGCGTCGGCGGCGCGCAGCGTCGCGCTCTCGAGCAGGCGCAACACGATGGCGGCCGTGCGGTGCTGGCCCGCGGAGCCGAACGAGCGCAGATCGCGGCCGCCGAGATCGAGCGCGAGGTCGTCGCGATGCGGGCCAACGGTGGTGAGCCCGCGCCGCAGATCGAGGGCGCGCGAGCGCGCGAGCGCCGCGGCGATCGCATGCGCATCGCCCGCGCCGGCCTCGAGCGGCGACGCATAGCGCATCGCGGCCGCGCCGCGTTCGCCGATCGCGGCGCACAGTTCGCTGTAGCGCGCGGCGTGCGCTTCCACCCACGCGCGCCGCGCCGCGCCGAGGATGGCGCCATGTTCGGCGAGCGCCGGCTCCCACGCGGCGGCGCGCGCGTCCGCCTGCGCCGTCGCTGCTGCGCGGCGCGCGCAGCGCGGCGTTGCGCTGCGCCAGCGCCGCGCGGTAGGTCGTGAGCGCCGCGAGATACGGCGGCGACGTGAGCGCGAGCGTCACGTCGAGATAGCGGCGCCGCAGCGCCGGCGCGCCCGCCACGATCTCGCCGTCGGCGGGGGAGAACATCACCGCGGGGAATGCGCCGAGCGCGCCCGCGAGCCTCGGCGCATCGCTGCCGTCGATCGCCACGCGCTTGCGGCGCGTCGGCGCGTCGAAGCCCACCTCCACCGAGCGTGCGCGCGCACCGTGCAGCTCGGCGTCGAGATGGAATCCCGGGCCGCCGAACATCGCGAGCTCGCTGTCGCGCGCGCCGCGCACCGAGCGCAGCAGGCGCAGATAGTACACGGCCTCGAGGAAATTCGTCTTCCCGTGTCCGTTGTCGCCGATCACGACGAGCCCGTCGGGCGGCGGTGCGATCGTCACGCGCGCCAGATTCCGGAAATCGCGGATCGCGAGGCGGTGCAGCCACGCGGTGCGCGCGGCGTCCGCGCGTTGCGGCGCCGCGGCGGCGGTGCGGGTCACTTGCCGGTGAAGCGGGCCGGCCGCTTCTCGAGGAAGGCCTGCATCCCCTCGCGCATGTCCTGCGTGGACGCGAGCAGTCCGAAGTGATTCGCCTCGATCATCAGGCCATCGTCGAGCGTGCCATCGAGCCCGCGGTTCACGGCTTCGATGCAGAGCGCGACCGCCACCGGACCCTGCGCGAGGATCTGGCGCAGCATCGCTTCCGCCGCCGCGAGCAGCTCGTCGGGCGCCGTCACCTTGTTCACGAGGCCGATGCGATACGCCTCCGTGGCATCGATCATCTCGCCCGTGAGAATGAGCTGCAGCGCGCGCCCTTTGCCCACGATGCGCGGCAGGCGCTGCGTGCCGCCGTAGCCGGGACCGATCCCGAGCTTCACTTCGGGCAGCGCGAACTTCGCGCTCTCGGAGGCGATGCGAATGTGGCACGCGAGCGCGAGTTCGCACCCGCCGCCGAGCGCGAAGCCGTTCACCGCCGCGATCACCGGCTTGGGCGAACGCTCGATACGCGACAGCACGGCCTGTCCAGCGAGCGCGCGCGCGCGGCCATCGAACGGTCCCTGCGTCGCCAATTCCGCGATGTCCGCGCCCGCGACGAACGCGCGCGAGCCGGCGCCCGTGATGATCGCGCCGCCAATGTCGTCGCGCGCAAGCACCTCCCCGATCGCGCGTGTCGAGCTCCGCGATCGTCGCGTCGTTCAGCGCATTGAGCTTGTCGGGGCGATTGACCGTCACCGTCGCGACGCGGTCGCGGACGTCGAAGGTGAGTGCGGTGTAGGACATGATCGGCGCTCTGGCCAAGGGGGAACGCGCGCGGGCCGGAGAAGAATCTAACCGCCGCCGCGCGCTCCCGCCGCACGCCGCGGCGCGATACGTTATGCCCATGCCGCCTCTCGGACAGGTGCTCGCGATCGACGAAGGCACCACCGGCTGCACCGCGCTCATGGTCGCCGCCGACGGGCGCGTGACCGGACGCGGATACCGCGAGATCGCGCAGTTCTATCCGCAGCCGGGTTGGGTGGAGCACGATCCGATCGACATCCTCGATCGCACGCTCGAGGCGGCGCGCGACGCGGTCGCGCAGTCGGGCGCGGTGCCCGCCGCGATCGGCATCACGAACCAGCGCGAGACAGTCGTGCTCTGGGAGCGCGCGACCGGCAAGCCGGTGGCACGCGCGATCGTGTGGCAGGATCGACGCACCGCCGCGCGCTGCGCCGAACTCGCGCCGCGCGCCGCCGAGATCGCGCAGCGCACCGGCCTCGTGCTCGATCCGTATTTCTCCGCCACGAAACTCGAATGGCTCCTCGCGCGCGACGGTCTGGCCGCACGCGCGTCGCGCGGCGAACTCGCGTTCGGCACGGTGGACAGCTGGCTCATTTGGCAGCTCACCGGCGGCGGCGTGCACGCCACCGATTTCACCAACGCATCGCGCACGATGCTCTTCGACATCGAGCGCCGCGCCTGGAGTCCCGAAGCTCGGCTCGCTCTTCGGCGTGCCGGCGTCGCTCCTGCCCGATGTGCGTGCATCCGGCGGCGACTTCGGTGCGGCGAACGGCGCGCTGTTCGGCGTGACCGGCACGATCCCGATTCGCGGCGTCGCCGGCGACCAGCAGGCCGCGCTCTTCGGACAGGGATGCTGGCGCGCGGGAGAAGGGAAGAACACGTACGGCACCGGGGCGTTCCTCTTGATGAATGCGGGCGCGCGACGCCCCGAGGGCGGCGCCGGCCTCCTCACGACACTCGCGTGCGATGCCGCGGGCGCAGCCGGTGTTCGCGCTCGAAGCCTCGATCTTCATCGCGGGCGCGGCGGTGCAGTGGCTGCGCGATGGACTCGGCCTCGTCTCCAACGCGCGGGAGACGGAAGCACTCGCACGATCGCTCGCGTCCAACGACGGCGTGTACTTCGTGCCCGCGCTCACGGGCCTCGGCGCGCCGCATTGGGAAGCGGCGGCGCGCGGCACGATCGTGGGACTCACGCGCGGCACCACGCGCGCGCATTTCGCGCGGGCCGCGCTCGAGGCGATGGCGTTCGGCACATCCGAGGTGCTCACCGTGATGCGCGAGCGCAGCGGCGCGGCGTTCGATGTGTTGCGCGTGGACGGCGGCGCGAGCGCGAACGGATGGTTGATGCAATTCCAGGCGGACGTGCTCGGCGTGCCGGTGGAGCGCGCGCACGTCGTGGAGTCCACGGCGTTGGGCGCCGCCGGTCTCGCCGGCGTCGCGGCCGGTGTGTGGCCCGATGCGGCGGCATTCCTCGCGACGCGGCGGTTCGATCGATTCGCGCCGGGTGAGGGCGCGGCGGCCGCGCAGGCTTCGGTGGCAGGATGGGGCCGGGCGGTGCGCGCGGCACTGTCGTGGGCGCGGGATGGCGCTTCGTGACGCCGCCCGCCGCGTTCTCGTCGTTCAGTGGTGCCTCTTGCCGCCTTTCCTTCGGGCATGGCGCCGGCCGGCGACGCTGCTGGCCACTCGAACCGGGATCGCACTACGCATGGCTGAATCCACGAGGAGAGCTCCTGCGTCGAAGGCCGAGCCGACCACCGACCGGCGCATCGCCGCGGACCGCCGTTCCAATGAAGTGTTGCGCACGCTCGTGGGCGAGATGCTCGAGCGCGTTCGCGATCTCAGCCGCCGCACCGCGGCGTGGAGTCCCGAAGAGCGGGCACAGGCCGAGGCCGAGCTCGAGGCCATCATGGCGAGCGTCCGCCGTGAGGCCACGAGCGAGCGCGATCACTCTTAGTCGTGCGTTCGTGCAGGACGGCCGCCGATGACGGCGGCCGGAGAGCTCGCGCTGTGGGCCGCGCTCCTGATCGCGGCATGGGGTTCGGTGGCGGGCTCTGCACTGCTCGCGGCGACAGGCCGCGCCGGAGCGCGCGGGTTCGCTGAGAGTTCGCGGCGCGCGCTGTGGGCCGCCGCACTCCTGCTCGCTGTCGCCGTCGCCGGCGTCGTTGCCATGCTCCTGGCGCCGGACCCCGCGTTCGCGTTCGCCGCCTCATCCGTCACCACGCGCATGCCCGCGCTCTATCGGCTGGCCGCCATCGTGACCCGCATGCGCGGTGAGTTGCTCGTGCTGGCGGCGCTCAGCGCGCTGCTCGGCGCGTTCGCGATGCGGGGCGCGCGCAACGCGGTGCTGTGCGCCGTGGTGCTGGCGCTCGCCGCGTTGCCGCTCATCGTCGGCGCGAATCCCTATGCGCGCGCCGCCGGCGCAGGCGCGATGATCGTGCCATCGTGGGAGCTGCCCTCTGCGCCATTCGCGCGCGTTGCCCTTCTCCTGGTCCTCGCGATCGCGATCGTCGCCGCTTCTCTCAGCGCGAGCGGACGCGCCGCGCGCCGTTGGTGGATCGCGGCGTGGGGAACCGGTGCGCTCGCGCTCGTGATCTCAGTGCGGGCGGCGCTCACTGGAAAAGCATGGGACTGGTCCGACTGGATCGTGTGCGTCCTGTGGCTCGCGCTGGGTGTATCGCTATTCCGCCGTCGCGCCGCGTCCCGGCTCGCCACGCGCCTCGCGCTCGCCGGCGCGCTCGTGGCGATCGCCGCGCTCGCCGGATGGTTCCTTCGCGCCGAACATCGCATCGTGCTCGAAACGGCGGAGAGCGCGGAGTTGAACGATCCGTTCGGCTCGGAATGGCGCTTCACGAGTGAAGGGCTTTCCGTGTTCGATGAACTCGATCGCCAAGCGGCCGTCGTGCTCGTGAGTGCGCGGCACGGCGCGCGCGTGCAGAAAGGGCGCGTGGAGTTGCGCCAATTCATCAACGAGGACGGCGCGCCCGTGGGTCGCGAAGTGCCGGTCGCCGCCTTCTTCCCGGGCTTCATCACGTCGTCCGTCATCGCGTTCGCGGCGCCGCCGGACAACGGCAGCGTCATGCTGTTCGCGCGCTTCGTGCCCTTCTTCAGCTGGTGGTGGGCCGCGGCCGCACTCTTCGCCGCGAGCGCAGCGGCGATGCTTCGGGAAGATCGCGCCACATGATCGCGATCGTCGCGGGACTCGTGATCTCACTCGGCGCCACGCTGTGGGTGCTGCAGCCGGTCGTCGCGCGCGCGCCGCGCGCCGCATCGCGCATCTGCCCGGCCTGTGGGCCGCGCCCTGAATCCGACGCGCGCTACTGCTCGAATTGTGGAGCGGCGCTTCGCGGACTAGAGCTCGGTGGTCTCCAGCCGTCGCAGCGCGACGGTGAGCGGCACGAACGTCGCGACGAGGCAGAGCAGCGCGGCCAGCCCGAATCCCCAGTACATCGAGGCCGTGTCGAGCGGCAGGGTGAGCGCCTTCGCACGGAGATAGCCCAGCACCGGCCGCGCCTCGAGCACTACGACGCTCGTCACCAGCAGCAGCGACACGATCATGAACACGAGTCCGCCGAACGACGTCGGGATCTGCGCGGCGTTCTCGGTCTCGTACTGCGGGAACACGGTGCCGAGGCCGAGCGCGAGGCCGGCCACCGCGAAGGTGAGGAACGTGATCGAGAAGATCGACACGACGAAGATGAATTCGGTGACCTGCAGCAGCGCGTCGGTCACGCCCACGATCGCGAGCGCGATGATCAGCAGCGGGAGCGTGCCGGTCCAGAACTTCGCCCAGAGCAGTTGGCGCATCTGCAACGGGCTCGACTTGAGCAGCCAGAGCGTGCGTCCCTCCATGCTCACCGCGGGGAAGATGAAGCGCGCGGCGATCGATGCGAGCACGAAACCCGCCAGCCCGAGATTGCCCCACGGGATCACGTTCACGATGAGCAGCGTCATCCCATTCCCCGAGAGCGGCAGCAGTTTCACGTTGATCACGTACACCACTACCAGCACGGCGATCAGGATCAACTGCGACCACTGCGTGGGGTCGCGGAAGAACACGCGGACCTCTTTCAGCACGAGCTCGCGGCGGAGCGGGCCGAACGGGTTCAGCACGCCCTGCATCGCCGTGCGGAGCCGCGTGCCGCGCACCCAGCGCTGCGCGCTCTCCTGCGCCTTGGAGAATCCCTCCGGGTACATGCGCCAGTGCACCAGCGCGCCGAGCACGAGCGCCGCGCCGGCCGTGGTCCACAGCAGGTAGAAGGGCAGGGGATCGAAGCCGCCGTCGAGCCACGTCATCACGCCGCGCGCCCCCCATTCGCTCGGCAGATACGGCGACGAAGGCGTGCGCAGCAGCGCGATGAAGTCGACCAGCGAGCGCACGCCCTCAGGCCGCGCGAGCAGCTCGGGCCGCATCAGCCGGAAGAGCAGCACCACGCCGGCCGCCGACAGCACCGCCACCACGCTCAGGATGTCGCGCGTGCGGCGCGCGGGGAACGCGTTCACGAGCACGTTCGTGGTCGCCGCGCCGATCACCGCGGGGATGATCATGAACGGGATCCACACGGCAAGCGCGATGAACACGAAGCGTCCATCCGGCGTGGTACACGTAGCCGTACGCGCCGAAGATCGGGATGGCCATGCCGCTCACCATCCAGCTCGAGTGGCCCATGCTCTCGGTCAGCTTCGCCGCATACAGCGTGAGCCAGTCCACGGGCGCCGAGACGAGCAGGTCGAGGTCGCGCGCCAGGAAGAACGTCGACAGCGACGTAATCACGTTGGACAGCACGAGGATCATGAAGAAGCTGACGAACGCGAGGCTCAGCAGCTTGCCCGCGATCAGCGAGCCGATCTCCGGCGTCTGCTTGAGCGCGAAGAGCACCTTCACGCCCAGGAGCAGCACGAAGATCCAGAAGAGCAGTCCGATCGCGCCCACGATCGTCCAGCGCCATCCGTGCGCCGCTTCGCCGCGGAGCATGCGCGCGCGCACGGTCTGCAGCTTGGGACGCATGACCTGCGCGAAGCTGGGGTTCGGGACCGCCGCTTCCACCGCGTCATCGAGGAGCAGCGGATCGCCGAGCGCCTTCTGCACGGCGAGCCGCGTCGTCGAACGGCGCGGCATCGTGATCTCCCGCTCGCTCGCACTCTCGCGCGGGCGGAAGGTCTCGTCAGGCATCCAGCACCTCGACCGTCTCGCGCGCCGCGTTCTCGCCGGTGAGCCGCAGGAAGAGCTCCTCCAGCCCGCGCGCGCCCGCCTCCACGCTCGCATACAGTTCACCCATCGTGCCGGCCGCGCGGATGCGTCCGCCGTGGATGATCGCGATGCGGTCGCACACGCTCTCGGCAACCTCCATCGTGTGCGTCGACATCATGATGGTGTTGCCACGCCCAACGTACTCGCGGAACAGGTCCTTCAGGATGCGCGCGGCCTTCGGATCGAGCCCGACCATCGGCTCGTCCACCACGATCACCTGCGGCCGGTGCAGGAACGCGCTCGAGATGATCAGCTTCTGCCGCATGCCGTGGCTGTAGCTCTCCACCAGCTCATCGCGCCACTCGAGCAGATCGAACAGCGCGAGCAGCTCGTGTGCGCGGCGCTCCACGACCTCGCCCGCCTGTCCATACAGTCCCGCCACGAATCGCAGGAACTCGGAGCCCGTCAATTTCTCGTAGATGAACGGCCGGTCGGGGATGTAGCCCATCATCGCCTTCGCTTCGGCCGGCTGCGCCACGACATCGATGCCGTTGATCTTCACCGCGCCCGCGGTAGGCCGCAGGATGCCCGCGATCATGCGCAGCGTGGTGGTCTTCCCGGCGCCGTTGGGCCCGAGGAAGCCGACGATCTGCCCGCGCGGCACATCGAGATCGATGTTGTCCACCGCGGTGAAGGAGCCGTACTTCTTCGTGAGTCCCTTGATCTGGATCATCGATTCCATCGGGGGTCCCGGCAGAGTGACGAGGTCAGTCGCGGCGCGTCGCGGTGCCGGCTTTCGGCGGCGGCGCTCCGGGAGCCGGCAGGATCACCGGCGGATTCTCTTTGTTGTTCAGGCTCCAGTTCTGGAACGCCATCTCGTACGCCGAGCGACGGAGCGTGAACTGCCCCATCGGCGACGCTTGCACCATGCGCCCTTTCTCATCAACCCAGCCATTCACCATCCCGCCCTCGGCCTGCTCCAGCCGCCAGGCGCGCACGGTGTCTTGGTGCACGGGGAGCCAGCGCAGCGTCACGGCGTCCAGCGACGCGCTGTCGGTGACGACGAACAGCGACTCCGCTTTCACCGTGACCGTCGCTTCTCCGATCGTGCCGCTCATCGGATCGTACACGGTGTAGGTGAACCGTTTGCCCACGTGCGGCCGCTGCTCGAGCACGAGCGCGAGCGGCACGGTGGTCGGCAGCATGAGCGGTCCGCGCAGCGGGACGCTCGTGGAGTCGGGGCGCGCCGTCCCGGCGGTCACCACCAGCAGCACCGCGCTGTCATGCTCCACGCGGCCGAATACCGCGTACGGCGTATAGCTGCCGCCGAGTTCGAAATTGAAATTCACGAGCTTCATCGCGCGGGAGAGATTCACCACCGAGCGCGCTGTGAGGCGCCGCACGCCCTCGGGCGCGGGAAGGTCCGCGATGAGCAGTTCGTTCAGGTGGATGCCGGTGGCCGACGTGTCGAGCGTCGATGACGCGTAGCCGACCCGCAGGCTGTCCAGCGTCAACGCGTAGTACTCGGCGCCCGGCGCCAGCAAGAGCGCGGCCTGCGCGAGGCGCTCGGTATCGCCGCGATAGAGCTCGCGCTTCGCGAGCAGGATCATGCCCGATGCCCATGCCGCGATCACGCCGGCGGCCACGGCCGCGCGAGCGTTCACGGCACCAGCTCCGCGTTCGCGACCATGGTCGGCACGACCAGGGCTTCGGTCTGGGGCATTCGTCTCGGGCAGGGTGTTGAGGAGCGGGAGTCGCCAATCTACGCTGCCACGGGGCGGCGCGGGCAATCTATAGACGAGCCACTCTCCCCCAGGCAAGCCGGCGAAGGCGGGGCGGCTTGTCTTGGCCCCGCCTCCCGCCCACCTTTACAGATTATGCCTGAAGAACGGCTGATCGTTCGCGGTGCCCGCGAGCACAACCTTCAGAACATCGACGTCGAGATCCCGCGCGACCGCCTGACGGTGATCACGGGGCTCTCCGGCTCGGGCAAGAGTTCGCTCGCCTTCGACACGATCTACGCCGAGGGCCAGCGCCGCTACGTCGAGTCGCTCTCGGCGTACGCGCGCCAGTTCCTGGGCCTCATGGAGAAGCCGGACGTCGACGCGATCGAGGGGCTCTCGCCCGCGATCTCGATCGAGCAGAAGACCGCCGGCCACAATCCGCGGTCCACCGTCGGCACGGTCACGGAGATCTACGATTACCTGCGCCTTCTGTACGCGCGCGCCGGCACGCCGCACTGCCCCAACTGCGGCCGGCCCGGTCGAGCGGCAGAGCGCCACGCAGATCGCCGAGCACGTGCTCGCGTGGCCCGACGGCACGAAGATCGAGGTGCTCGCGCCGCTCGTGCGCGGCCGCAAAGGAGAGTTCCGCGATCTGCTCGCGAACGCGCGCCAGCAGGGCTTCGTGCGCGCGATGGTGGACGGCGCCGTTATCGAGCTCGCGTCGCCGCCGAAACTGAATAAGCAGCAGAACCACAGCATTTCGGTCGTCGTGGACCGGCTGGTCGCGCGCGAATCCGATCGCGGCCGCCTCACCGATTCGCTCGAGACCGCGCTCAAACTCGCCGACGGCCTCGTGGACGTGAAGCGCGCCGACACCGGCGAAACGCAGCTCTTCTCCGAGCGCTACGGCTGCGCCGTGTGCGGCATCTCGCTGCCCGAGCTCGAGCCGCGCCAGTTCTCGTTCAACTCGCCGTTCGGCGCGTGTCCGCGCTGCGGCGGACTCGGCACGAGCGCAATGTGAGCGAGGAACTCATCCTCGGCGATCCGAGCATCTCGATCCTCGAGGGCGTGATCCTGCCATGGGGCGAGCCCGCGGGACATCTGCGCAAGACGATCCTGCCCGCGCTCGCCAAGCAGTACAAGTTCGAGCTCAACGATGCGTGGGGTTCACTGCCGCCCAAGGTGCGCGAGGTGCTGCTCCACGGCACCGGCGGGAAGAAGACCACCTTCCACGTGGACTCCGCGGCGTTCAAGGGCGACTACCAGGGCGCGTGGGAAGGCGTGATCGCGAACGTGCAGCGCCGCTACGCCGAGACGAGCTCCGATTCCGTGCGCGCGGAGCTGCAGGAGTACATGGTGCAGGCCGCTTGCGGCACCTGCGGCGGCCGCCGGCTCAAGCCCGAATCGCTCGCGGTGACGGTGGCCGGCAAGAACATCGGCGAGCTCGTGGAACTCTCGGTGGTGGAAGCGCGCACCTTCTTCGAGAGCGTGCCGGTGCGCGAGAAGGGACGTCCCGGCCTCGACCCCGACATCGCCGGCCCCATCCTCAAGGAAGTGCGCGATCGCCTGCGCTTCCTCGTCGACGTCGGCCTCGACTATCTCACGCTGGGCCGCAGCGCGGAATCGCTCTCGGGCGGCGAAGCGCAGCGCATCCGCCTCGCCACGCAGATCGGATCGCGGCTCGTCGGCGTGCTCTACATCCTCGACGAGCCGAGCATCGGCCTGCACCAGCGCGACAACGCGCGCCTGCTCGGGCACGCTGCGGCAACTGCGCGATCTCGGCAACACGGTGATCGTCGTCGAGCACGACGAAGAAACGATGCGCGCCGCGGACCATCTCATCGATCTCGGGCCGGGCGCCGGCAGGCACGGCGGCGAAGTGATCGCCGCGGGAACGGTGGACGAGGTGGAGCGGAATCGCGTCGTCGCTCACCGGCCGTTATCTCAGCGGCGCGTTGCGCATCGAGGTGCCCGCCGAGCGGCGCGCGCCGCGCAAAGGCTACGCGCTGCGCGTGGAGCACGCGCGCGAGCACAATCTGCGCGACCTCACGGTGGAATTCCCGCTCGGCTTGTTCGTCGCCGTCACCGGCGTGTCGGGCTCCGGGAAGTCCACGCTCGTCGAAGACATCCTGCAACGCGCGCTCGCGCGCCATTTCTATCGCGCACGCGTGATCCCCGGTCAGCACGGCGCGGTGACGGGACTCGAGCACATCGACAAGGTCATCGACATCGACCAGAGCCCGATCGGCCGCACGCCGCGCTCGAATCCCGCGACGTACACGGGGCTCTTCACGCCGATCCGCGAACTCTTCGCCGAGCTGCCCGATGCGAAGATCCGCGGCTACGGACCCGGCCGCTTCTCCTTCAACGTGAAGGGCGGCCGCTGCGAAGCGTGCCAGGGCGACGGACTCGTGAAGATCGAGATGCACTTCCTGCCCGACGTGTACGTGCCGTGCGAGGTGTGCAAGGGCAAGCGCTACAATCGCGAGACGCTCGAGGTGCGCTTCCGCGGCGCGAACATCGCCGAAGTGCTCGACCTCACTGTGGAGGATGCCGCGCAGTTCTTCGAGAACCAGCCGCGCATCCGACAGAAGCTCGAGACGCTCGTCGACGTCGGGCTCGGCTACATGCACCTCGGCCAGAGCGCCACCACGCTCTCCGGCGGCGAAGCGCAGCGCGTGAAGCTCGCGACCGAACTCTCGAAGCGCGACACGGGACGCACGCTGTACATTCTCGATGAGCCCACCACCGGGCTCCATTTCGAGGATGTGCGCATGCTGCTGCAGGTGCTGCACCGGCTGGTCGATCGCGGCAACACGGTGCTCGTGATCGAGCACAATCTGGACGTGATCAAGACGGCGGACTGGATCATCGATCTCGGTCCCGATGGCGGCGCGCGCGGCGGCCAGATCGTCGCCGCCGGCACGCCGGAGGATGTGGCGCGCGTGGAGGCCTCGTACACCGGGCGCTATCTCAAGCCGATGCTGGCGCCCGCGCGCCGCACCGCGAAGGCAGGCTGACCGCATGGTCTCACTGCTCGACATCATCGGCCCCGTCATGGTGGGCCCATCCAGTTCGCACACCGCCGGCGCGTGCCGCATCGGCCTGCTCGCGCGCGGGCTCGTGCGCGGCACGCCGCAATCCGCGCGCGTGGAGCTGCACGGATCCTTCGCGCGCACCGGCGAGGGGCACGGCACCGACAAGGCGATCGCCGCGGGGCTGCTCGGCTTCCGCCCCGACGACGCGCGGATCCGCGATGCGCTCGACATCGCCGAGCGCGAAGGTCTCGCCTATCGCTTCGAGAAGACCACGCTCGCCGACGATGCGCACCCGAACACCGTGCGCCTCACGGTGACGCGCGGCGACGAGAAGCATGTCGTGACCGCGTCATCGATCGGCGCTGGCCGCATCGTGCTCAGCGAGATGGACGGCTATCCGGTGGAAGTGAACGGCAATCTCCACACCATCGTGGTGGTGGCCGAGGACCGCCCCGGCTCCGTCGCGCGCATCGCCGGCATCCTCGCCGAGGAGAAAGTGAACCTTGCGACGATGCGCCTTACACGCCTCGAACGCGGCGGCGACGCGTTCATGGTGCTCGAGTGCGACGACGCCGCGAGCGACCACGCGATCGCCGCGATCGAGAAGCTCGAGTGGGTGCGCTGGGCGCGCCGCCTCGACAAAGTGGGCGGCTGACATGTACAAGTCGCTCGCCGACGCCATTCGCGACGCCGAGTCGCGCCATGTGCCGCTCTCGCGCGTCGCGCTCGACGCCGAAGCGAAGGACCAGGGCCGCCCCGTCTCCGAGATCCGCGATGCCCTTCGCCGCGCGCTCGACGTGATGCGCGGCGCCGTGGACCGCGGCATGGTCGGCGATCTGTACTCCGCCTCGGGCCTCGTGGGCGGCGATGCGGCCAAGCTCCGCACCGGTCCCAAGGGTCCGCTCGGAGACACGCTCTTCCGCGACGTGCTCGCGCGCGCGCTCTCCGTGCAGGAAGTGAACGCCGCCATGGGCGTGATCGTCGCGGCCCCAACGGCCGGCGGCGCGGGCGTCGTGCCCGCGGTGCTCACGGGCGTCGCCTCCGCGCGCGGGTCTGGACGATGAGAAACTCATCAATGCGCTCGCCACCGCCGGACTCATCGGCGCGGTGGTAGCCGAGCGCGCGTCGCTCTCCGGCGCGGAGGGCGGATGCCAGGCCGAGACCGGCGCCGCCGCCGCAATGGCGGCCGGCGCCACGGTCGAGATGATCGGCGGCACGCCGTCGCAAGCGGGACATGCGGTGGCGCTCACGATGCAGGGCATGCTCGGGCTCATCTGCGATCCGCTCGGCGGCCTCGTCGAGCTGCCCTGCGTCTATCGCAATGCGACCGGTTCCGCGATCGCGCTCGCCGGGATCGAGATGGCGATGGCCGGCGTCACGTTCGCGATCCCGGTGGACGAAGTGATCGACGTGATGGGCGAAGTGGGCCGCGGCATGGACGTGCGCTACCGCGAGACCGCGGGCGGCGGGCTGGCCGCGACGCCCACCGGCCGCCGCCTCGCGCGCGAACGGCTCGTGCAGCTCAAGCGCGCGGGCGACTAGCGGCGCGTCCGCTGTCGTTATGCGCCGGCCCGCGCTATCTTCGAAACACGGGCCGGTGCCCGGTCGTACAGGCAAAGAGAGTCTCCCGTTCCACCCGCCGCACCACCGAAACCACGGAACATCCATGGTATCGAAAGAGGACCTCGAAGGATTCCTCGAACGTCTCGCCAACGAAGGCGCGAGCCACAACGAGATCAATCCCGGCATGTGGATCGTCAAGCCGAGCGGTGCGCTCGACGCGGACGTGGTCGTCCATTATTCGCCGCCGGTCGTCCTGTTGCGGCTGAAGGTCATGGAGGTCCCGAAGGACAAGAAGTCGCACGAGAAGCTCTATCGCCGTCTGCTCGAGTTCAACGCGAGCGAACTGGTGCACGGCTCCTACGGCATCGAAGGCGACGCCGTGGTGCTCACCGAGGCGCTCGAGCTCGGACATCTCGACTATGAAGAATTCCTCGCCAGCTTCGAATCAATGACGCTCTCCCTCACCGCGCACATGCGCGAGCTGGCGCAGTTCCGCGAGGTACGCTGACCATGGGCATCTTCGACCGTTTGTCCTCATTGCTGAGGTCGAACATCAACGATCTCATCTCCCGGGCCGAAGACCCGGAGAAGATGCTGCATCAGATCATCATCGACATGCGCACGCAGCTCGCGAAGGCCAAGCAGCAGGTGGCCGGCGCGATCGCGGACGAGAAGCGCCTGAAGGACCAGGTGGACGCCGAGTACAAGCTCGCCGCCGAATGGGAATCGCGCGCGATGCTCGCGGTGAAGGAAGGCCGCGACGATCTCGCGAAGCAGGCGCTCATGCGCAACAACGAGCACCAGACGCACGCGCAGGGCCTCGACGCCACCTGGCAGCAGCACCAGGCCGAGACCGAGAAGCTCAAGAACTCGCTGCGCGACCTGAACGACAAGATCGAAGAGGCGCGCCGCAAGAAGAACCTGCTCATCGCGCGGCAGAAGCGCTCGGAGGCGCAGAAGCGCATCGCCGAGACGATGTCGTCGATGTCCGAGAAGTCGGCGTTCGAGGCGTTCTCGCGCATGGAGGCGCGTATCGAGGACAACGAGCGCCGCGTGATCGCGAACGTCGAGATCGACGAGGAGTTCAGCGGCGACCGGCTGGCCAAGGACTTCAAGGTGCTCGAGAAGGGCGCGGGCGCCGCGAGCGCCGAGGCGCAGCTGCTCGCGCTCAAGCAGAAGATGGGCATGCTCGGCGCGGGTTCGAGCGCGCCGGCCAAGCGCATCGGCGCGGGTGAGAAGGACGCGGAGACCGTGCACGCCGAGATCGAGGACGCTTCCGGGGAGAAGAAGAAGGCGTGAGCGCAGTGCCCGCGGAACGTGATCTGAAGTTCGTGATCCTCGTCGAAGGCCAGTTCGGTCCGCTCACTTCCAAGACCGCGAATTCGTGCATCCGCTACACGCCGGAGCGCGTGAGCGCGGTGATCGATTCGCGCCGCGCCGGCAAGACCTCGCAGCAGATCCTCGGCTTCGGCGGCGCGATCCCGGTCGTCGCGAGCGTCGAGGCGGCGATGGCCGTGAAGCCGACGCCGAACGCGCTTCTCATCGGCGTCGCGCCAATGGGCGGCAAGCTGCCCGCCGAGTGGCGCGCAATGGTGCTCGCCGCGCTCGACCGCCGGCTCGAGATCTGGAGCGGGCTGCACACCTTCATCGGCGACGATCCGGAGTTCGCGGCGCGCGCGCGCGAGCGCGGCGTGGCGATCCACGATCTGCGGAAGCCGCCGGCCGATCTGCCCGTCGCCGGCGGGCGCGTGCGCGGCGTGGATGCGACGGTGGTGCTCACCGTCGGCACCGATTGCAACATCGGCAAGATGACCGCGGCGCTGCAGGTGCGCGATGCGCTGCGCGCGCGCGATCTGCGCGTGCGCTTCGCCGGCACCGGACAGACCGGCATCCTCATCGAAGGGTGGGGCACCGCGGTGGACGCCGTGATCGCCGACTTCATCGCGGGCGCGGCCGAGCGCCTCGTGGTGGAAGCGGCGAACGGCGCGGACATCGTGCTCGTGGAGGGGCAGGGCTCGGTGATCCATCCGGGCTACTCCGGCGTCACGATGGGACTCATCCACGGCTCGCTGCCGCACGCGATGGTGATGTGCCACCAGCCGTCGCGCAAACACATCGGCAACAACACGTGGGTCACGATCCCGCCGCTGCCCGCGTTCATCAAGCTGCACGAAGCGATCGTCGCGCACCTGCGCCCCGCGCCGGTGATCGCGGTGTCGCTCAACACGTACGATCTGTCGCTGCGCGCGGCGAAGAGCGGCGATCGCGAAGACGGAGCGGTCCACCGGACTGCCCACGACCGATCCCGTGCGCTTCGATCCCGCGCCGATCGCCGATGCGATCGACCGCTTCCACCGCCGGCGCACGAAGCGCCCCGCGAAGAAGCGCTCGCGTTAGCCGCCGGATCGCGCGCGCCAATGGGTGCGCGTGCAATGATTGGATGACGGTCTTCTGACCGTCCCCATATATGCTCTCGTCACGATCCCAGCGGCGCGCTGCCGAGTGCGCTGCTGGCGACCCCACCACCGGTGGCGTGTCGCGTCGTGGCGCCCGAAGTCGCGCCGACGCCCGCCGCCGGGACGCGAGCCCCAGCGCCCGCGCCAGGTCGAGGTCGGGCAGGGCATCTCCCGCGGCCGCGCGGGAACAGCACGTGGAGTCACCAATGCGTCTTGCGACAATCGGCGGCGCCGCCGCCTTCGTTCTTGCGAGTGTGATCGTCGGATGTTCGGATCAGCCAGGGAGTCCGAACGCCGCGATCACGGCGCCGCGCTCGGGAATGCTCGAGGGCTCGCGATTCCGATTGCAGGGGATGGGCAGCGTGAACATCCGGACCGCCAACGGCGTCATCGCGCGCGCGCTGCCCGGCTGGACGGCCACTGGTACCGCGCGCGACGGCGTGGTGCGCGACGAGAGCGGATCCTCGCCGCTCGGCGTCATCGCGATATCGGCGTCGCATCGTGAAGCCGAACGCCGGCGATCGCCAGCAGCAGTTTCACCGATGCCGAAGGCAATCATCTCACCGTCGCGTTCTACGCGGGAGCGAATGGCTCGCCGCGTGCGCGCGATGCGTTTCTATAGGAACGGCACGCTCGAGAACGCGACCGACTATGAGTGGGCGAACGTCGCGGGCGGATGGGTGCTCCGCTCGGTGACACGCGTCGTCATGCACGATGGACACGTCGCGGCGAGGATCCATGTGAGCGCCACCGGGGCCGCTGAGATGGCATCTCGCGGCGTCGCGGGCGATGCGGCTCGCCCGTCTCGCGGCATTGGCGCTGGGCGCGGTCACTCCACGCGATCTCGAAGCGCAGGACATCCTGTCGGGGCAGTGCCGCAAACAGGCGCTCGACTATTACGCCGCCCAGGCTGCCCTCTCGGCCGCGATCATCGCGTTCGAAACGAATCCGAACTATGTGACCGCATTGCTCGTCGCGGCCGCGTCCGCGAAGGCGACGACCGCGGAAATGGCCTACTGGCTGTGTCTCGAGAACCAGCAGAGCAAACAGAACCCGATCGGCCAGCCGCCGCCGGGTCCGGTCATTTGCAACAATTCGCCAACTGTCGACCCGTTCTGTTCACCGCCGGATCAGCAGTGATGCGTTCCAACGTTGTGCGGCGCCGGCGCCCTGTCCGGCGCCGCGCAACGCCTCTTCAACCAGACGGAGGACCCATGTCTCGATCGTGGATCACCGGTGCAGTCATCATCGTTGCCACCCTGCTCGCCCTCATCGTCGCGTCGCCGCTGGGCGCGCGATTCGGCTCCGAGTGGATGCCCGCCATCGATTTCGCGGTCGGCTCGACGCTCGTGTTGGTCGCGTTCCTCGAGGGCGCGCGCGCTGTCGGCGCGTGGTTCAACCGCCGCGCGTCGCTCGCATGGATCGCGGGCGGCCTTGTCACGTCGGGCGCGATGTTCGCAGCGGGCACGTCGTTCATGATCCATGCGCGCCACATGGAGAATGATTCGATAGTCACGATCGGCATCATCGTCGCTCTGCTCGGCACACAATGGCAGGCGCGCGCCGCTCGGCGGAACGCGTCGCCGGCGTGAGCATGCCGCCGGCGCGGCGATGGGCTGGCGCCGCGCCGGCGGTGCTGCGGTTCGAGTGGATACACAAATCGTTCGCCGCCGGCATTCGCGGATGCTTGGCGCGCGTTCGCGTGCTCTGTGGTGTGAAATTGTCAGTCCGACCCGGCGAGTTGGTGGCGATCGCAGGCGACGCTGGCTCGGGAAAGAGTACGTTGTTGCTCTGTGCGCAGGGGCTCGTGCGCCCGGATCTCGGAGCCGGTGCGCCACAGCCGCGGGGAGTTGCTGTGCGTCGATGATGCGCCCGACCTCGCGCGAACTCGCCCGTGCGGCCGCGCGGGGCGCGGCGGTGCTCGCCGCGGTGCGCGATCCGACGCGCGCCGTCGAGAGTCGGCGCGCGCGTACTCGTGCTGCGCGATGGCCGGCTCACGCCGTTCATCGCCGCGCAGCGCCGCTCGCGATCGCGCGCGCCGCGTCGCCGAGCGTGATCGCGGCTCCGTTGACCCTGTCGCACGGGGGGCCTAGCTTCCGAATCGCCTCCGCCGATCGCAATCCCGCCGCCGCGCCAATGACCGAATTCCGTCTGTACAACACGCTCACGCAGGCGCGTCGAACCGTTCGCGCCCGCCGATGGCCGCACGGTGCGCATGTACACGTGCGGCCCCACCGTCTACAACCCGGCGCACCTCGGCAATTTCCGCACGTTCCTCTTCGAGGACCTGCTGCGGCGCGCGCTGCGGCTGCGCGGGTGGGACGTGATGCAGGTGATGAACCTCACCGACGTGGACGACAAGATCATCGCGCGCGCGACCGAGCGCGGGCTCACGATCACGCAGGTGACCGCGCCGCCCACCGAGGCGTTCCATCGCGACCGCGAGTTCCTGCGCATCGAGAGCGCCGAGGACTATCCGAAGGCGACCGATCACATCCCCGAGATGATCGCGATGGTGCAGGCGCTCGAGGCGAAGGGATTGGCGTACAAGGCCGAGGACGGCTCGGTGTATTTCGCGATCGCGCAAGTTCCCGGACGTACGGGCGGCTGTCGCGGCTCGACACGCGCGAGATCCGCGCCGGTGCGCGCGTCGCGGCGGACGACTACAACAAGGAGGACGTGCGCGATTTCGCGCTCTGGAAGGCCGCGAAGCCCGAGGATGAGAAGGCGGGCGCCGCGTGGGATTCTCCCTGGGGGCGCGGCCGTCCCGGCTGGCATCTCGAGTGCTCCGCGATGGCCAAGCGCTACCTGGGCGAGACGCTCGACCTGCATGCGGGCGGCGTGGACCTGATCTTCCCGCATCACGAGGACGAGATCGCGCAGAGCGAGGGCGCGAACGGCGTGACGTTCGCGCGCGTGCTGGTGCCACGGCGAGTTCCTGCTCACCGAGGGCGCGAAGATGGCGAAGCGGGTCGGGAACGTCGCGAACGTGGAGGACATCCGCGAGCGCGGGATCTCACCGGCGGCCGTGCGGCATTTCATGTTCAACGTGCACTATCGCAAGCAGCTGAACCTCACGGATGAGGCGCTCGAGGCGAGCATCGTGGCGGTGCGCCGCATCGGGGAATTCGCCGCGCGGCTGGCCGCCGCGCGAGGGTGGAACGCCGGCGATGGCGAAGGCGGCGGAGGAGCTCGAACGGGATGCGAGCGCGGCGCTCTTCGAGGACTTGAATGCGCCCGAGGCGCTGGGCGCGCTGTTCAAGTTCCTCAACCGGGTGAACGCGGAGCTGGATGCCGGAGGGACGCGACAAGGCGCGGTCTCGAGCGCGCGCGCGCGGCGTTCGCCAAGGTGAACGGGGTGCTGGACATCGTGCCCGAAGCGGCGCGAGTGGACAGCGAGTTGGCGGCCTGGGTGGAGGATCGGTTTAGCGGCCCGGATGGCGGCGCGGGCGGCGCGCGATTTCGCGACCGCGGACGCGGTGCGGAAGGAGCTGGAAGGGCGCGGGATCGCGATCGAGGACACGCCTCAGGGGACACGGTGGAAGAAGCTGCGGTAGCGAGAGATAGGGCACTTCGCGGTCTTGACGGTTGCGCAGCATTTGTTTAGTTTGTGAGTCTCGCGCAAAACGGCCGTCTGCTGACGTAGCTCAATTGGCAGAGCACCTGATTTGTAATCAGGCGGTTGCGAGTTCGATTCTCGCCGTCAGCTCTGGTGCAAGCTCGCGTCAGCGTAGAGTACGTCCGGCGGTCGGCCGTTTGCGTAGACACGGTGGGGTACCCAAGCGGCCAACGGGAGCAGACTGTAAATCTGCCGGCTCACGCCTTCGAAGGTTCGAATCCTTCCCCCACCATTCTAGAAGGGACCGGGGCAGAAGACGTGTCCCGGCAGGAGACGGTACTCGAAGTCGGCAACTCGTGCGGGAGTAGCTCAGTTGGTAGAGCGCAAGCCTTCCAAGCTTGATGTCGCGGGTTCGAGCCCCGTCTCCCGCTTGTGATGCGTATGTAGGGTGGCAGCTGAGCAGGTGATCTCGCTCGCGTAGCTCAGTTGGTAGAGCACACCCTTGGTAAGGGTGAGGTCATCGGTTCAATCCCGATCGCGAGCTTGGCACGAGCGCAGGGAAGCGGCAAGCAGGGAAGAGCGCGGCATCGGCAGATGCGGTTTCGATTCTTCCCGATTCCCGCTTCCCTGGAACATGGAGACTTTCAACTCTACTAGGGATTAGGACATGAGCAAGACGAAATTCGAGCGCACGAAGCCGCATGTGAACGTCGGCACCATTGGCCACGTCGACCACGGCAAGACGACGCTCACCGCGGCGATCACGTCGATCCAGTCCAAGCAGGGCTTGGCGGATTTCGTGGCGTTCGACCAGATCGACAAGGCGCCGGAAGAGCGCGAGCGCGGCATCACGATCGCGACGGCGCACGTGGAGTACTCGACGGCGGCGCGGCACTACGCGCACGTCGACTGCCCGGGCCACGCCGACTACGTGAAGAACATGATCACGGGCGCGGCGCAGATGGACGGCGCGATTCTGGTGGTGAGCGCGGCCGACGGCCCGATGCCGCAGACGCGCGAGCACATCCTGCTGGCCCGCCAGGTGAACGTGCCGTTCATCGTCGTGTTCATGAACAAGGTGGACATGGTGGACGACCCGGAGCTGCTGGACCTGGTGGAGCTCGAGGTCCGCGAGCTGCTCTCGGCCTACGAGTATCCCGGGCGACGCGATCCCGGTGATCCGGGGCTCGGCGCTGAAGGCGCTCGAGAGTGGCGACCCGAAGAGCGAGTGGGGCGCGAAGATCGGCGAGCTGATGAACGCGCTGGACACCTATATCCCGGTGCCGAAGCGCGAAGTGGACAAGCCGTTCCTGATGCCGGTCGAAGACGTGTTCTCGATCACGGGCCGCGGCACGGTGGCGACGGGCCGGATCGAGCGCGGCAAGATCGTGGTGCGGCGACGAAGTGGCGCTGATCGGCTTCAACAGCGACAAGAAGACGGTCGTGACGGGCGTCGAGATGTTCCGGAAGCTCTTGGATGACGGGCAGGCCGGCGACAACGTGGGCCTGCTGCTCCGCGGCATCGGCAAGGAGGACGTGGAGCGCGGCATGGTGCTGGCGAAGCCGGGGCACGATCACGCCGCACACGCACTACATGGCCGAGGTGTACGTGCTGACGAAGGAGGAGGGCGGGCGGCATACGCCGTTCTTCAACGGGTACCGGCCGCAGTTCTACTTCCGCACGACGGACGTGACGGGGAGTGTGAAGCTGGCGGCGGGGACGGAGATGGTGATGCCGGGGGACAACGTGCAGATGGAGATCGAGCTGATCACGCCGATCGCGATGGACGAGGGGCTGCGCTTCGCGATCCGCGAGGGCGGCCGCACCGTCGGCGCCGGCGTCGTCACGAAGATCATCAAGTAAGTGACATCGGAATCGGCATCGGGCATCGCGATCAGCGATGCCCGCGGCCCGATGCTCGATGAACGCATCAAAAAGGACTAGCAATGCCCCGCGAAAAGATCATTCTGGCTTGCAACGACTGTAAGAACCGCAACTACTTCACCGACAAGAACCGCCGGACGCATCCGGAGCGGGTCGAGTGGAAGAAGTATTGCCCGCGTTGCAACACGCACACGCTGCACAAGGAAACCAAGTGAGCCTGTCCACCAGCCTCACGGCGTTCGGCACCGCCGTGAAGGGGACGCCGGAGTTCCTGCGTGAAGTGCGCAAGGAGCTCGAGAAGGTGACGTGGCCCGACCGGGAGCAGCTCCGGCAGGCGACGGTCACCATCATCATCTTCGTGCTGGTGATCGCGGCCTTCATCGCGGTCATGGACGTCTCGCTGCAGGCGATCCTCGTGAAGGGCATCCCGAGTCTGTTCGGAGCATGAACACCGTGGAAGCACACCGGTTCTACGCCATTCAGACGACGGCGGGGCACGAGAACAAAGTGCGCTCGCTGATCCAGCGGCGGATCGATGCGGATCCGCTCCCGCCGGAGGAGCGTCCCATCCGTCAGGCGCTCGTGCCGGTGCAGGAAGTGGTGGAGATCAAGAACGGCAAGAAGGTCAACGTCGAGCGGAAGATCTACCCGGGCTACGTGCTCGTGGAGATGACGGTCGACCAGGAAACGCTGCACGCGATCAACGGCATCCAGGGCGTGATCAAGTTCGTCGGCAAGGAACGCTTCCCGCAGGCGCTGCGCCCGGAAGAGGTGAACCGCCTGCTGGGCATCGCCGACGAGCAGGAACAGGAGGAGCCGCAGGAGGAGATCCCGTTCCTCGTCGGCCAGGCTGTGGCGATCACGGAAGGACCGTTCACGGATTTCAACGGCACGGTGGAAGAGGTATTTCCTGACAAGGGGAAGGTGCGCGTCTCGGTCTCCTTGTTCGGTCGGCCGACGTCGGTCGAGTTGGATTATCTGCAGCTGAAGGGGCACTAGTACGCAACGCACAGTCCGTTGGTCGTACGCGTTTAGAACTGCTCAGAACGGCGTACGACTAGCACCACTGGAGCTGTTGTCCGTCGGGTACCACGACGACGTAAAACCGAACTGTGGGAGTTCACCGCGCGGCGGTGATCGTGCTGGTGCATCGGCGCCAGTTGGTCTGCCGCGGTAACGCTAGGGATGGAGCATGGCAAAGAAGGCGACGGGCTTCGTCAAGCTGCAGGTCGTCGCCGGACGCGCGAATCCCGCGCCTCCGGTCGGCACCGCGCTGGGGCCCCACGGCATCAACATCATGGCGTTCTGCAAAGAGTTCAACGCCAGGACGCAGTCCCAGGATGGCATGATCCTCCCCGTGGAGGTCACCATCTTCTCGGACAAATCGTTCACGTTCATCCTCAAGACCCCGCCGGCGGCGATCCTCCTCAAGAAGGAAGCCGGCATCGAGAAGGGCTCGGGCGTCCCCAACCGCAACAAGGTCGGGAAGGTCACCCGCGCCCAGGTGCGCAAGATCGCGGAGATCAAGCTGCCCGACCTCAACACGGACAACATCGATTCCGCGATGGCGATGATCGCCGGCGCGGCGCGCTCGATGGGGATCGAGGTGGAAGGCTAATGGCGCACACTCACGGCAAGAAATACCGGAGCGCCGCCGAGAAGCGCGAGCTCGCCAAGGGCTACGCGCCCAAGCAGGCGATCGACATCGTGAAGGGCGGCGCCTTCGCGAAGTTCGACGAAACGGTCGAGATCGCGGTGCGACTCGGCGTCGATCCGCGCCACGCCGATCAGGTCGTGCGCGGCACGGTGGTCCTCCCCGCCGGCACCGGCAAGAACGGTGCGCGTCGCGGTGATCGCCGTCGGCGAGAAGGCGCGTGAAGCGGAAGCCGCCGGAGCCGATTTCGTGGGCCCCGAGCTGCTGCCGAAGATCAAGGAAGGCTGGATGGAATTCGATGTGCTGATCGCCACGCCCGACCAGATGGGCCAGGTCGGCCAGCTCGGACGCGTGCTCGGTCCCCGCGGGCTCATGCCGAACCCGAAGGCCGGCACGGTCACGATGGATGTGACGCGCGCGGTGAAGGAAGTGAAGGGCGGCAAGATCGAGTTCCGCGTGGACAAGAGCGGCAACGTCCACGCGCCGATCGGCAAAGTGTCGTTCAGCGCCGACGCGCTCAACGAGAATTTCACGGCGTTCATGGACCAGATCATGCGCGCGAAGCCCGCGGCCAGTAAGGGCGTTTACGTCCGGAACGTCGCGGTCTCCAGCACGATGGGACCCGGGCGTCACGATCGACACCACTCCGTACCGGTAACCGACCATGAATCGCACGGAGAAAGAGCAGCTCCAGTCCGAGCTGACCGAGAAGATCAAGGGCGCGAAGGCCTTCTACTATACTGATTTCACGGGCCTGAACGTCAAATCCATGACGGACCTCCGCCGCCGGTTCCGCCGCGCGGGCGTCGAGTACGTCGTGATCAAGAACTCGCTGGCGCTGCGCTCGGTGAAGGAGATCGGGCTCACGGCGCAGGCGCTGAAGGGCCCGACCGGCATCGTCATCGGGAAGGATCCGGTGGCCGCCGCGAAGGTGCTCGCGGATTTCGCGAAGGAACACGAGCAGAAGCCGTCGGTGAAGGGCGGCATGCTCGATGGCAAGCAGATCGGCGTGGCCGAAGTGAAGAAGCTCGCGACGCTCCCCTCACGGGAGCAGATGCTGGCCGAACTGGCCGCCGGACTGCAGTCGCCGCTCGCAGCGTTCGCGGGTGCGATGAACGGAATGCTCACGATGATGGTCGGTGCACTCGAGGCCCTGCGCACGCAGCGCGAAGGCTCGAACTAATCCAGGCGGATCGCCTGACTTTTCACGCCCCAGGACGACGCCTGGGCTACGCTCTAGGAGAATCACAATGGCACACACGAAGCTGAGCAACGACGAGATCCTCGAATCGATCGGTAACCTGTCGGTGTTCGAACTCGCCGAGCTCATCGAGGCGTTCAAGACCAAGTTCAACGTGACGATCTCGGCCGCTCCGGCGGCCGCGGCGCCCGCGGCCGGCGCTGGCGCCGGTGCGGCGGCGGCGAAGGAAGAGCAGACGGAGTTCACCGCTCATGCTCAAGGACGCCGGCGCGAAGAAGATCCAGGTCATCAAGGTCGTGCGCGAGCTCACGGGTCTCGGACTCAAGGAAGCGAAGGACCTCGTCGATGGCGCCCCGAGCACGGTGAAGGCCGCCGTGACGAAGGACGAAGCGGCAGCGATGAAGGCCAAGCTCGAAGAGCAGGGCGCGACGGTCGAGGTCAAGTAACGACCACGGGACCCGGGCGGGGATCCTCCGCCCGGGAACTGCCGTGAGGCAAGCCGGTTCCACCGGCCCCCGCCTCCGGTCGACACTTGATCCCGGCACGAATGGCTCTTCTCCACGTTCTGTTGCACACAATCAGTTCAGTCGGGCCCTCCACCCCGTTCCCGCGAAATCCTTCGCGGATCCGGGGAGGGGCTCTTTCGTCTGCGCGCGAGTAATCCATGCCTGACACTTTGAAGCAGATCTCTTTCAGCAAGCTGGAGCAGGGAATGGGCATGCCCCACCTGCTCGACATCCAGACGCAGGCCTTCGAGGCCCTGCTCCAACTGGACGCGGCCGCCCACAATCGCGAGGACGTGGGCCTCGAACGGGTCTTCAAGGACCTGTTCCCGATCACGGACGTCCACGAGAACTACTCGCTCGAGTTCAAGCGCTACGCGCTGGGCGAGCCGAAGTACTCCGTGGAAGAGTGCATCGAGCGCGACATGACGTACTCCGCGCCCCTCAAGGCGACGCTGCAGCTCGTCGTCAACGAGGACGTGAACGGCGTCAAGCGCCCCAAGAACATCCTCGAGAAGGAAGTCTATCTCGGCGAGCTCCCCCTGCTCACGCCCCTCGGCACCTTCGTCATCAACGGCGCCGAGCGCGTGATCGTCAGCCAGCTGCACCGTTCGCCCGGGCGTGGTGTTCGAAGAGTCCACGCACCCGAACGGCCAGCGTCTGATCAGCGCCCGCATCATCCCGTTCCGCGGATCGTGGGTGGAGTTCACGGTCGACATCCATGATGTCGTGTACGTGCACATCGACAAGAAGAAGAAGTTCCCGGCCACGGCGCTGCTCCGCGCGCTCGGCTACGGGAGCAACTCGGACATCCTCCGCCTCTTCTTCGCGGTGCGCGAGCTCGACCTCACCAAGAAGCTCGAGAGCCGCGGCGACACGCGCGAAGTGATCGGCGCGATCGTCGCCGAGGACATCAAGCTCGCCGGCGAAGAGACCGCCGCCGACGCGCCGAAGGCCAAGACCAAGAAGGCGAAGCTCGAGCGCGCGCGCTCCGAAGCCGAGATGCTCGTGAAGGAAGGCGACGAGCTCACGGTGGAGGTGTACAACCGCCTGCGCCGCCTCAAGGTGGACACGCTCAAGGTGTTCGCCAGCTACATGACGATCGATCTCCGCGACGAGACCGACGCGATCGAGCGCGGCGAGCGCCCGGTGCGCCGCGTGGTCGCGGTGGACGCCATGGACCCCGAGACCGGCGAAGTGGTGCTCGAAGTCGGCCAGGTGCTCAACGACACGGCGCTCAAGAAGCTCCGCAAGCACGAGATCGGAAAGGTGCAGGTGTTCGTGCCGTCGGGACGCGCCGAGAGCACGCTCATCAAGAACACGCTGCTCAAGGATCCCACGAGCCCCGCCGTGATCCCCGACAAGGAGCGCGAGAAGTTCGCGACCGATGCCGAGGCCGGCGAGATGTACGCGCTCAAGCAGATCTACTCGCTGCTCCGCCCGGGCGATGCGCCCAACGCGGAAACGGCGCGCGTCGCGCTCGAGCGGCTGTTCTTCAGCCCCAAGCGCTACGACCTCGGCCGCGTCGGCCGCTACAAGATCAACCAGCGGCTGCACCTCACCACGCCCGCGAGCCACACGGTGCTCACGAAGGATGACTTCGTGGCCATCGTGCGCTACCTCGTGGAACTGCACGAGGGCCGCGGCCACACGGACGACATCGACCATCTCGGCAACCGCCGCATCCGCAGCGTGGGCGAGCTGATCGCGAACCAGTTCTCGGTGGGTCTCTCCCGCATGGCGCGCCTGGTGAAGGAGCGCATGTCGATCAACACCGATCCGGAGAAGATCACGCTGGACGACCTCGTGAACGCGCGCACGGTGAGCGCGGTCATCCAGGCGTTCTTCGGCTCGTCGCAGCTCTCGCAGTTCATGGACCAGACCAATCCGCTCGCCGAGCTGACGCACAAGCGCCGGCTCTCGGCGCTCGGGACCGGGCGGCCTCACGCGCGAGCGCGCCGGCTTCGAAGTGCGCGACGTGCACTATTCGCAGTACGGCCGCATGTGCCCGATCGAGACGCCGGAAGGTCCGAACATCGGACTGATCACGAGTCTCGCCTGCTACGCGCGCGTGAACGACCTCGGCTTCATCGAGACGCCGTACCGCGTGGTGCAAGAACAGCAAGGTGACCGGCGAGATCGAGTGGCTCGATGCGAACCGCGAGGAAGACGCGACGATCGCGCAGGCGAACGCGCGGCTGAACACCGACGGCACGTTCGTGGACGAGCTCGTGCTCTGCCGTCACGAGGGCGATGTGCCCCTCGTGGCGCCGGACCGGATCGACTACATGGACGTCGCGCCGGAACAGCTCGTGTCCATCGCCGCCGCGCTCATCCCGTTCCTCGAGCACGACGACGCGAACCGCGCGCTGATGGGTTCGAACATGCAGCGGCAGTCGGTGCCGCTCCTCAATCCGCGCACGCCGCTGGTGGGCACGGGCCTCGAGGAGAAGGTGGCGCGCGACTCCGGCGCGGTGATCATCGCCAAGCGCGGCGGCGTGGTCACACGCGTCACCGCCGATGAGATCGTGGTGGACGCGGGGCCGGTGGAGCGCAGCAAGGCGAACGCCGACCGTCCGCTCGCGCGGCTCACGCAGCACGACCGCTACCGGATCAAGAAGTACTGGCGCACGAACCAGGACACCGCGGTGAACCAGCGGCCGCTCGTGAAGCTCGGGCAGAAGGTGAAGGCGGGCGAAGTGATCGGCGACGGCGCCGGCACCGAGCTCGGCCAGCTCGCGCTCGGGGCCAACGTCACCGTGGCGTTCATGCCGTGGTACGGACACAATTTCGAGGACGCGATCGTGCTCTCCGAACGCCTGGTGAGCGACGACGTGTACTCGTCGATCCATATCCAGGAACTCGAACTGCACGTGCGCGACACGAAGCGCGGGCAGGAAGAGATCACGCGCGAGATCCCGAACGTCGCCGAGGAGAGCCTGCTGGACCTTGACGAGCGCGGTATCGTTCGGATCGGCGCGCACGTGAAGGCGGGCGACATCCTCGTCGGCAAGATCACGCCGAAGGGCGAGACGGAGCTCAGCCCGGAAGAGAAGCTGCTCACCGCGATCTTCGGCGAGAAGGCGAAGGACGTGAAGGATTCGTCGCTCAAGGTGAGCCCGGGCATGGAAGGCGTCGTGATCGACGTGAAGATCTTCTCCCGCATCGATGACCAGGTCATCGAGAAGGACCGCGGCGAGCGGATCGGCGAAGTGCGGCGCATCGAGGGCGAGGAGAAGATCCGCGTCAACGAAGTGCGTGACTCGGAGCTCGTCGAACTGCTCGACGGGCAGACGGTCGCGCTCGCGCTCAAGAACGGCACGGTGGAAGAGGCGGTCCCCGCGGGCACGAGGCTCACCGCGGAACTGCTCGCCGCGCCTCAAGCTCAATTCACTCGACCTCAAGACGTTCCGCGTCGAGAACAAGAAGCAGAACGAGAAGATCCGCGAGGTGATCGAGGCCGCGAATCAGGAGAAGGCGCGGCTCGAGGAGAAGGCGGAGGAACGGATCGACAAGATCCTGCAGCCCGACGAACTCCCGCCCGGCGTGATCCAGCTCGTGAAGGTCTATCTCGCCGAGAAGCGCAAGATCTCGGTGGGCGACAAGATGGCCGGCCGTCACGGCAACAAGGGCATCGTGGCCCGCATCGTGCCGGAAGAGGACATGCCCTTCCTGCCGGATGGCCGGCCGGTGGACATCGTGCTCAACCCGCTCGGCGTGCCGAGCCGCATGAACGTGGGGCAGATCCTCGAGACCCACCTCGGGTGGGCCGCGCGGATGCTCGGCTTCTACGCGAAGACGCCCGTGTTCCAGGGCGCGAACGAGCGTGAGATCGGACTGCTGCTGCGGTTGGCCGGCGTGCAGTGGGCCGGCAAGGCGCTGCGAGCTGACGTCGGCGGTGCCGAGCGTGACGGATAAGGACATCCGCCGCCTGCTCGTGGACGTGAAGCCCGCGCGCGCCGAGGGCGAGGTGCACATCAACCTCGGCCAGGCGAACGTGAACGATCTGGGCGGCCGTACCATGTCGCAGGAGACGCGGGATCTGTTCCACCGCGTGCGCGATTTCGTGGAGGCGGCGGCGAAGGAGATCGCGGACCGCGAGCTCGCGGAGTCGGGCCGCCAGGTGGCCGTGCACGAAGCGATGGTGGCGGACGAAGAGACGGCCAAGGAAGACAAGGCCGATCTCAAGAGTGCGCTGCGTGCGCTCGAGAAGAGCGGTTCGCGCGAGCGCACCGACGTGCTCGAGAGCATGGAATTGCCCGCGCTGGCGGCGATGCTCGGCCCGAAGGCCGACGCCGACGTCGACGCGGCGGCATCGGAATTGATGCGGCTGGCCGGGCTCACGACCGTGGGCAAGGTGTGGCTGCGCGACGGACGCACGGGCGAGCGCTTCGCGAGCCCGGTCACCGTCGGTGAGATCTATATGCTCAAGCTCTCGCACTTGGTGGACGACAAGATCCACGCGCGGAGCATCGGGCCGTACTCGCTCGTCACGCAGCAGCCGCTCGCCGGCAAGGCGCAGTTCGGCGGCCAGCGGTTCGGAGAAATGGAAGTCTGGGCGCTGGAAGCGTACGGCGCCGCGCACACGCTGCAGGAGATCCTGACCGTCAAGAGCGACGACGTGAACGGACGCAGCCGCGTGTACGAGGCGATCGTGAAGGGGCAGAACCTGCCGGACCCCGGCATCCCCGAATCGTTCAACGTGCTCGTGAAGGAATTGCAGGCGCTCGGGATCTGGGTCAAGCTCGGCGCCACCGGCGAAGATGGTTCGAACGGCAACGGAAACGGGGAGGAGTAGACCATGATCGACTTCCGCAGCGTGCGCGACCAGCGCAGCGCCACGTTCGATTTCATTCAGATCCGCATCGCGAGCCCCGAGGAGATCCGCGGTCCCCGGGACAACAAGGAGCGCGAGCGGTTGGAGATGTCCGGCCTCCGGAACTGGTGGAGCTGGGGCGAAGTGACCAAGCCCGAGACCATCAACTACCGGAGCTTCAAGCCGGAGAAGGATGGGTTGTTCTGCGAGCGCATCTTCGGTCCCGTGAAGGACTGGGAATGCCATTGCGGCAAGTACAAGCGCATCCGTTATCGCGGCGTGATCTGCGACCGCTGCGGCGTGGAAGTCACGCTCAGCCGCGTGCGCCGCGAGCGCATGGGACACATCGAGCTCGCCGTGCCGGTGGCGCACATCTGGTTCTTCAAGACGCTGCCGAGCCCGATGGGCAATCTGCTCGACATCACGCTCCGTGATCTCGAGAAGATCATCTATTACTCGAACTACGTCGTCATCGATCCGGGCAGTCAGGAAGTGCTGCCGAACCAGCTGCTCGATGAAGATGAATATCTCGCGCTCCGCGAGAAGGCGAAGAGCGAGAAGGACACCGAGTTCAGCGCCGACATCGGCGCGCCGGCCGTGCGCGAGCTGCTCAAGCGGCTCGACGTGGATGCGGTGAGCGATGAGCTGCGCGCCTCGGTGCCCGACGAGAGCTCGCAGCACCGGAAGAAGCAGACGCTCAAGCGGCTCAAGGTGATCGATGCCTTCCGCAACTCGGGCGACGCCGGCGGCACGCGCAACAAGCCGGAGTGGATGATCCTGGACGTGATCCCGGTGATCCCGCCCGATCTCCGTCCGCTCGTGCCGCTCGATGGCGGCCGCTTCGCCACGTCGGACCTGAACGACCTGTACCGCCGCGTGATCAACCGGAACAACCGTCTGCAGAAGCTCATTCTGCACCGGGCGCCGGAGGTCATCCTGCGGAACGAGAAGCGCATGCTGCAGGAGGCGGTGGACGCGCTGTTCGACAACGGACGCCGCTCGAAGGCGATCCGCGGCCGCGGCAAGCGCCCGCTCAAGTCGCTCTCCGACATGCTCAAGGGCAAGCAGGGCCGCTTCCGGCAGAACCTGCTCGGCAAGCGCGTGGACTACTCGGGCCGTTCGGTGATCGTCGTGGGGCCGGAGCTGCAGCTGCACCAGTGCGGCCTGCCCAAGGCGATGGCGCTCGAACTGTTCAAGCCGTTCATCATCCACAAGCTCGTGGACAAGGGCATCGCGGAAACGGTGAAGCGCGCCAAGAAGATCGTGGAGCGTGAGAGCCCCGAGGTGTACGAGATCCTCGAGGAGATCATCCGCGACCATCCGGTGCTCCTGAACCGCGCGCCGACGCTGCACCGCCTGGGCATCCAGGCGTTCGAGCCGGTGCTCGTGGAAGGGAAGGCCATTCGTATCCACCCGCTCGTGTGCGCGGCGTTCAACGCCGACTTCGACGGCGACCAAATGGCGGTGCACGTGCCGCTGTAGCTTCGAGTCGCAGATCGAGTGCCGGCTGCTCATGCTGTCGTCGAACAACATCCTCAAGCCGAGCGACGGCCGCCCGGTGGCGGAGCCCAGCCAGGACATCGTGCTCGGCTGCTATTTCGTCACCAAGGCGCCGCTGAATTTCGAGGCGGCGATGAAGACGGCGCCGCGCTTCACGGCGGCGGCGGAAGTCGAGCTCGCGCTCGCGACCGGCCGCGTGGTGCATCACACGCCGGTCAAGTTCTTCGTGGACGATTTCGCGGGCAAGCGCTGGGAGAACACCACCGTGGGCCGCGTGCTGTTCAACGCGATCGTGCCCAAGGCGCTGGGCTTCCAGAACCGCGAGATGAAGAAGAAGGCGCTCGGCGAAGTGGTGTTCCAGTGCTACCGGCGCGAGGGCCTCGCGGCCACCGTGCAGTTCCTGGACCGCCTCAAGGAGTTCGGGTTCCGCAGCGCCACCAAGGGCGGCGTCTCGATCGGCATCGAGGACCTCGTGATCCCGGGTGACAAGAGCACCCTGCTCACCGAGGCGGAAGAGCGCGTGGAGCGGTTCCAGCGCGCGTACAACACCGGCAACATCACGAACGGCGAGCGCTACAACAAGGTGATCGACACCTGGACGCACGCCAACAATGACGTGGCCGACGCGATGGTGAAGTCCATGCGCGAATCCGAGAGCGGGTTCAACCCCGTGTTCATGATGTTCGACTCGGGTTCACGCGGAAGCCGCGACCAGATCCGCCAGCTGGCGGGCATGCGCGGCCTGATGGCGAAGCCGCAGAAGAAACTGACGGGAGGCATCGGCGAGATCATCGAAAGCCCGATCAAGTCGAACTTCCGCGAAGGATTGTCGGTGCTCGAGTACTTCATCTCGACGCACGGCGCTCGTAAGGGTCTGGCCGACACCGCGCTCAAGACCGCGGACGCCGGCTACCTCACGCGCCGTCTCGTGGACGTCGCGCAGGATGTGACGATCACGGAAGAGGATTGCGGCACGATCCTCGGCCTCGAGGTGGGCGCACTGAAGGAAGGCGAAGACGTGATCGAGCCGCTCTCCGAGCGCATCGTCGGGATCGTGGCCGCGGAAGATGTGGAGGATCCGCATGAAGTCGATGAGAGCGGACGCCGCACGCTGCTCGTGGAAGCGGGCCAGATGATCGACGAGGAGACGGCGATCGCGATCGAGGACGTCGGGATCGAGACCGTGCGCATCCGCTCCGTACTCACGTGCGAAGCGAAGCGCGGGCTCTGCCGCATGTGCTACGGCCGCAACCTCGCGACGATGGGCATGGTGGACATCGGCGAGGCGGTGGGCATTCTGGCCGCACAGAGCATCGGCGAGCCGGGCACGCAGCTCACGCTGCGTACCTTCCACATCGGCGGCACGGCGGCTCGTATCGCCGAGCAGACGGCGCGGAAGAGCAAGGTCGCGGGCGTGATGGAGTACGGCGACCGGTTGGTGCACGTGACGAACGAGGAGGGACAGAAGATCGTCACCTCGTACGAAGGCGACATCATCATCCGGGCGGGCAAGGAGAAGAACGCGGCGGTCGTGTCGCGCTTCCAGGTGCCGCTGGGTGCGTACCTCATGGTGAACGACGGCGACGAGATCAAGAAGGACGGCGTCGTGTTCACGTGGGACCCGTACACCACGCCGATCATCGCCGATGTGAACGGAACGATCCGTTTCGTGGACATCGTCGAGGACGAGTCGGTATCCGAGGAGCTCGACGAGCTCACCGGTCTCCGGCAGCGCGTGATCATCGAGGACCGCGAGAAGAAGCTCCACCCGCACATCGAGATCGTGCAGGAGAAGGGCGGGAAGGAGCGCCGCGTGCGCGACTTCGTCATCCCGGTGGGCGCTCAGCTCATCATCAACGATGGCGAGAAGATCGCGGCCGGTACGATCATCGCGAAGATCAGCCGCGAGGCGTACAAGACCCGCGACATCACGGGCGGTCTGCCGCGCGTCGCCGAGCTGTTCGAGGCGCGCCGGCCGAAGGATCCGGCGACGATCTAGTGAGATCGATGGCGTCGTGCGGTTCGGTGAGATCAAGCGTGGCAAGCGCGAGATCTTCGTGCAGCCACTGAAGGAATTGAACGACGGCACGACGGTCGTGGACGACCAGCAGCCGCCGCAGCTCTATGAAGTGCCGGCCGGCAAGCATCTCCGGGTGCACGAGGGTGATCGCGTGCGCGCCGGCGACCGGTTGAGCGAAGGTCCGGTGAACCCGCACGACATTCTGCGGATCAAGGGCCCGCGCGCGGTGCAGGAGTATCTCCTGAACGAAGTGCAGGAGGTGTACCGCCTGCAGGGCGTGAAGATCAACGACAAGCACATCGGCGTGATCGTGCGCCAGATGCTGCAGAAGGTGCGGATCGTGGATCCGGGCGAGACGGAGATGCTCGAGGGAGAGAACGTCGACAAGGGCGTGTTCCGCGAGACGAACGAGCGCCACACGAAGAAGACCGAGGCGCCCGCCGTTTCCGAGCCGCTTTGCTCGGCATCACGAAGGCGAGTCTTACGACGCAGTCGTTCATTTCGGCGGCGAGCTTCCAGGAGACCACGCGCGTGCTCACCGACGCCGCGATCCGCGGCGCGCGGGATGATCTCCTGGGTCTCAAGGAGAACATCATCATCGGGCACCTCATTCCGGCCGGGACGGGAATGTACCGGTACCAGGATGTGGACATCGAAGGGCTGGAAGTGCCGGCGGCGCCGGAAGGGTTGCCGGGATTGCCGGATCTTCCGAGTGCGGATACATCATTCGCCGCGCTACTCGCTGGCAGTGGAGCGCCGAAGAGCCTGACGGACGAAGAAGAGTAACACTCTCTTCGCGCCACGAGAATCGAACGGCCCGCGGGGAATATCCCCGCGGGCCGTTCTGCTTTTCTACTGCGTGAGTCGCACCCCCAACTCCGTACTTGGTCACCCGAACTCCGCGTGTGGCGATGACGTGTGGTACCGGCAAAAGCGGGGCTGGTACCAGCACCGCACGCGTAACCACACGTCATACGCCACACGCGGAGTTCGGGTGACCAATGACGGAGTTCGGGGTGCCACTCGCGCCCCTCGTATGTGCATGCCGGCTCAATCGAGTCGAGGATGAGATGTATCTCCTCATACTCCGCTGGTTTCACCAGATGATGATTGAACCCCGCCTCGCGTGAGATCCGGCTGTCGTTCTCCTGGCCGTACCCCGTCACCGCGACGATGATCGTGCTCTTGAGCGCCGGGAATTCTCGCATGCGCCGCGCGACCTCGTGACCGCTCATGCCGGGCAGGCCGATATCCAGCAGCACGGCATGGGGCATGAACTCGAGCGCCAATTGCAGCGCGCTCGATCCGTTGTGCGCCGTCCGCACATCGTGCCCCGATTCGCGCAGGATGATCGCGGTGCTCTCGGCCATGTCGACATCATCGTCCACGACCAGCACACGTACATGCCGGCGGCTCGAGACGGCCGCCGCGGTCTCGGCGCTCTTGGCCCTCGCCGCTGGCGCCTTGGATGCCGGCACCCGCACGATGAACTCGCTGCCTTCCCCCACCACGCTGCGCGCCTCCACCGTGCCGCCGTGCAGCTCCACCAGCCGCTGTACCAGACACAAACCAATCCCGAGCCCGCCTTGCGACCGGTCCGTCAGGCGCTCGGCCTGCGTGAACAGATCGAAGATCCGCGGCAGCAGTTCAGCGGCGATCCCAATGCCGGTGTCGCGCACGCTCACCACGCACGTCTCCTTCTCACGCCGCACCTCGAGCCACACGCGTCCGCCCTCATCCGTGTACTTGGCCGCGTTGGTGAGCAGGTTCACCAGCACCTGCCCGAGGCGCGCCGGGTCGGCGATCAGCCACACCGGCTCGATCGGCACGTTCACGATGAACTGGTGACGGCGGTTCTCCATGATGGGCCGCACGGTCTGCAAGGCACCCTCTACGATGTCGGCGAACGGCACCAGCTCCTGCCGCAGCCGGATCCGCCCGGTCGTGATGCGGGAGACTTCGAGCAGGTCGTCCACGAGATGCTTGAGATCGCCGAGTTGGCGCTCGAGGATCGTGCGCGACCGCTGCTGGATCCCGTTCTCGCTCAGCTTCTGGAGCCGGAGCAGTTCCACCGCGTTGATCATCGAGGCGAGCGGATTGCGCAGCTCGTGACTGAGCATTGCGAGGAACTCATCCTTTCGGCGGTGGAGGTCCGACAGCTCATCGCTCTGCGCTTGCAGCTTCTTCTCCATCCGGTTGCGCTCGCTGATGTCCCGGATGTTGCACTGGGCGACGTGCCGCTGGTCCACCCGATACACGTTGCTCACGAACTCCACCTCAATGCGCCGCCCGTCGCGGGTCTCCAGCGGCAGATGATCGTAGCGCACGTAGCCCTGCTCCTGCAGGTCGCGGAACGCCGCTTCGTTCGCGGATTTGTCGCGCGAACAATCCGATCTCCCAGAGCTGCTTGCCCACGTACTGGGCATGCGAATAGCCGAGCAGCGAATTAGCAGGAACGGATTGGCATCGATGATCGCCCCGTTCGTCGGCATCCAGGATCAGGATGCCATCCTTGCCCGCCTCGAAGAGCCGCCGGTACTGGACCTCGGATTTCTGCACCACGGATTCTGCGCGGCGCCGGTGGGTGATGTCCTCGATCGCGAGGAGGATCAGCTCCGGGCAATGGGGCGACGACTCGAGCCGCCGCGCGTTGAGCAGCATGACCTTCGGGCCGATCGTCAAGAAGCTGTGCGCGACCTCATAGTCCTGGAACGACTGCTTCTGGGGCAGCACTTCGAGCAGGAGCGTGCGGAGGCGGGGAATGTCCCACTGTCGGCTGCCGAGATCGAATACCAGGTGCCCAACGGTCTCTTCCTCGGAAACGTGGAAGGTGTCGAGGAACGCGGTGTTCACCGTCTGCACGCGGAGGCTTCCATCGAGCACGAGGAACGGCTCCCGCAGCGTCGCAATGATATTCTCGGCGTACGCGAGCGCGTCGCGCGCGCGCTGCTCCGCGTGGAGGTGCGCGTCGGACGCGGGCTCATCGTCGGGCAGCGTCGCGAGTCCGGCACCGGCATCATCGATTGTCATGGTCCCTCCACCGCACATTCAGCGGGGCACTTAAACAAAAAAAGGCGAACGGGATCCCTTGGTGCCGATCCCATCGCGCCTTCGACTCGAGAGCCACTCGCCCCTCGTCAAGGTGGCCCGGTAGTCGGGCCTTCCGTTTTCCTATCCTAATGCTACCCCCTGCACGCGCTGCCGCAACCCCAAACCGGTTAGTCGAACCCCTAGCCACGTTATTGGTCCCCCGAACCCCGTCACGTGACGAGCCGCTCGCGGTACCACGAACGACTCGTCACTGACGGAGTTCGGGTGACCAATGACGCGCTTCGAGGTTCGACTCATGCCTTTCGTTTGCGGCGATTCCAGATTGACGGGTGCGACAGTAGTTTGTGGAATGCCCGACCCACTCAATGAAATGAAGATTGTCATTCGCAAGGATTCCTCTCTCCTTGTGACCGGCGGCGTTCCGCTGGCCATCCAGACGATCGTCCCCAATGAGGACGGCCTTTCCTGGCAGTGGAAGGAGGGCCACAGGTTCGAGGACAAGCCCAAGTATTCCCTCTGCCGCTGCGGCCATTCCAAGAACAAGCCGTACTGCGACTCGTCGCACAAGGAATTCGGCTTCGACGGCACCGAGACCGCTGACCGCGCCCCGGTCCATGATCGCTCCGAGGTCTTCGACGGTCCCGAGATCTCCCTCGAAGATGACGAAGACCTCTGCGCCTTCGCGCGATTCTGCGATCCGGGTGGCAAGATCTGGTCGCTCATGGAGAACACCGGTGACCCAAAAGTGCGCGACCTCGCGATCCGCGAAGCGATGCATTGTCCCGCCGGCCGCCTCGTGATGGTGGACAAGGTGAAAGACGAAGCGCTCGAGCCCGATCTCCCCCCGTCCATCGGCGTCGTCGAAGATCCCGTGCTCGGCGCCAGCGGCCCGCTCTGGGTGCGCGGCGGGATTCCCATCGAGTCGCACGACGGCACGAAATACGAAGTGCGCAACCGCGTCACCCTCTGCCGCTGCGGCGCCTCGCAGAACAAACCATTCTGCAACGGCAGCCACGCTACCATCAAGTTCAAGGACGGCTTCCTGACGGAAAAGGCGTGACGTACGCCGAGCCGTCTCGCGAAGCACAGTACAAGCTGATGGACGAAGCGCGCACCATCGCGATGGTCGGCGCGTCGTCCAATCAGGAGCGCGACTCGTACCACATCTTCGGGCGCCTCCTCAAAGTCGGCTACCACGTGATCCCGGTGAACCCGCGCGAAACGGTCGTACTCGGCCAGAAGGCGTACCGACGCTCGAGGAGATCCCGGAGAAGATCGATATCGTCGACGTCTTCCGGAAAGCGGAAGAGACTCCCGCGATCGCCGGAAGCGCCGTGAAGATCGGCGCGAAAGCGCTCTGGCTGCAGCAGGGTCGCGAAGACGAAGCGGCCCGGATCGCCACGGAGGGCGGCCTTACTATAGTAATGGACAAATGCCTGGCCACCGCGCACACCCTGCTCGGCGTCCCCAAACGTACGCCGAGAGTGTAGCGTGACCGTCTACACGATCGGGCACAGCACGCGCTCGATCGAGGAATTCGTGAGCCTGCTCAAGCAGGTTGACGTCACGCTCTTGATAGACGTCCGCTCCATCCCCCGCTCGCGCGCCGTGCCCCAGTTCAACGGCGACGCGCTGCCCGCGTCGCTCGCGGCGCATGGGATCGGCTACCAACATCTCGCCGCACTCGGCGGCCGCCGTCATCACAAGAAGGGCGCGCCACCGTCGAAGAACACGTATTGGAAAGTGAATGCCTTCCGCAACTACGCCGACTACGCCGAGACCCCCAGAATTCCGCGCCGGCCTCGCGGAGCTTTCGCTCACTCTCCACGGAGAATCGCGTCGCGATCATGTGCGCCGAAGCCGTCTGGTGGCGCTGCCACCGCCGCATCATCACCGACTACCTCCTCGCCGCCGGCGAGAGCGTGCAGCACATTATGGCACTCGGCAGCGTCGTCCCCGCCGAGCTAACCCCCGGCGCCCAGCCTCTGCCGAACGGAACCATCAGGTATCCCGGCCCACCCGAACTCGAACTCGAGAGCCCCTAACGTGCCGTTATCGAATCCCGCGGCGAGTCCCGAGTCCCGAATCCCGAACGTAGGGCGTGCTTGGGCCTGACCCGCGGACGAGTTACTCGAATTCCTCGCGGCACTCACACTGGGGAATCGCGCGCGTGGGCAATGATCCGGAAACTGGCGCGCAGAAGCTCGCGCCGGGGCATTGAGGCGCTTTAAAGCGCGCGTCAACCGCTTCAAACTCACGCGCAAGCCCTACATCCGCACGACGCTGCTCGCCGACTCCGCGATCGAGGTGGCCGTGCAGTCGCACGCCGCCGAACACGGCGAGCCCGTGGAAAGAACCTGGCAGCGCGTGGACGCGTACATCGACGAGATCGTTCCGCACTTCAATATTTTCGCGTATTACCGCGCCGGCTATATCGCCAGCCGCACG
Source organism: uncultured Gemmatimonadaceae bacterium (assembly GCA_963732065.1). GTDB lineage: Bacteria > Gemmatimonadota > Gemmatimonadetes > Gemmatimonadales > Gemmatimonadaceae > DATKOH01. The sequence continues at coordinate 502,036 of CAVSYH010000018.1, forward strand.
GTATTGAATTTCCTGTACAAGGTGAGCCTCGACTACGAGGATCTCCCCGGCGCTCGACGCGCTGCCGGATGACTCCGTGGTCATCTACCTCATGAATCACCGCTCGAACGCCGACTATGTGCTCGCGGGTTACGCGCTCGCGGGCCAGGTCGCGATCTCATACGCGGTGGGCGAGTGGGCGCGCGTGTTTCCGCTCGAGTATATCTTCAAGAGGTTCGGCGCGTATTTCATTCGGCGACGTTTTCGCGAGCCGCTCTATCACACGGTGCTCGAGCGCTACGTGCAGCTCATCACGCGGAACGGCGTCACGCAGGGGATTTTCCCCGAAGGCGGGCTGTCGCGCGACGGCAAGCTTCGCCCCGCAAAGATCGGCCTGCTCGACTACGCGCTGGGCGTCGCGCGCGAGCCCGGGTTCGCCGAGCGGATCTACTCGTCCCGGTGGCATCAACTACGACCGCGTGCTCGAGGACCGCTCGCTGCTGCGCGAGCTGCGCGCGAAGGAAGACGGGGACCGCGTCGGTCGCATCCGGCAGGCCCCCGAAGTGCTGAATTACATGGGGTGGAACATGCCGCGCACGCTGACGGGCCGGTGGAAACGCTACGGTAGGGCGGCCGTGACCGTGGGAAGTCCAATGCGCATCGTGCCGTGGCTCGCGCGGCATCCGGGGATGCTTTTGCTGCCGCGGGAACAGCGGCTGCCGCTCGTCCAGACGTGTGCGACCAGGTGATGGAGCGGATCGGTGCGATCATCCCGGTGACGCCGGTCGCGCTCGCGTGCGCGGCGATCCAGAGCTTCGACCGGGACTTCCTCCCGAGCGCGAACTGCTCGCGCGCATGGAGGAGATGCGCGACGTGCTGCTCGAGCTGAACGCCAAGGTGCTGCGGGCGGACAGCGGCATCGAGGAGACCTTCGACCGGGCCTGGCGGATGCTGCGATGCGACGCATGCTCGCGGAAGCGGGGGAGGGGTACGCCGTGCTCCCGGACGCGCGAACTGGTGAGTTACTATGCGAACGGGATCGCGCACCTGCTCGGGGAGTTCGAGACGGCGGTTCGCGCGAGCGATGCGCTGCCGGTCGAGCGCGCGAGTGGAAGCGTCACAGCCGTTCGTTGACCGCCATGGGCCGGAGCCATGCAGACACTTATCATTGGCCGTGAATCAGGCGATCATCTCCTCATTGAGGCGTTGCGGAGGAGCCACCCGAATGCGACTGACTATTGGGACGAAACTGGATTGATTGCACGATCGAGGTAACGGTGGGTGGATTTCGGGGGCGCGTCGATGCGGACCTGAGACCCATGGACTTCGTCTGTTTCGCAAGGGGCTGGAGGAGGTCTATTCTCAGCTGGATGGCGAGGCGTCGCTCGACAAGGGAAGGCTGGATCGCGCTGAGACTCGCGGGCGATGGACGCGGTCATTTTGCGCTGGACTGTGAGTTGTTGGATCAGCCCGGGTTTGGCAATCGGTTGCGGTTTCGATTGCCGCCGTTGGACCAGACTGAGTTGCCACCCTGCGTCGAGGCCCTTCGGAGAATCGAGGCGGCGTTTCCAGTTGCCGGAGGTGCAGGCACCTAGCTGCTGCAACGGCTCGAGCGGTAAGCGATTGCGTATCTCGCGAAGACTTGTTCAGTCACGGTTGCATATCGGAGGTCACATGCGCTTCTTGTCCGCAGCGGTCTTCCTGTTTCATCGGATCGAGCCTTGCCGCCGCCCAACAGGCGTCGCCGCCGACTGGACGCAGCGTCGCATGCAACAGATTCAGAGCCAAATGGGACCGATGATGCAGCAGGCGGCGACTAAGATGCTCGAGGCGACTCTCATCGCGATGGCGAAACCGGAGAACGCCGCGCTGCTCGCCGACTTCACCCGGAATTATTACGAGGCGCTAATCAAGCGTGGCTTCACCCCGGAGCAGGCGCTTCAGATCGTGATTGCGGCCGGCGCCCCAAGAGGGACCATTTCGGTCGGCGATGCCCGTCATCGCCGCGTCGAAGACCTCGCCGCATCGCCGAGCGGCGCGTGCCGCGCATGTTCTACGATACTGCGCCGCCGGCAGCTGGACGGAATCGACGCTCCGCGCGAACACCAATGACCTGAATCGCATCGGGCTGCGCCAGCGCGTTGGCGTCGACATCGAGCACCGCAGCACGCGCTCCTCAATGTGCGGCACAGCGTCGCCCTGCCCGTCGCCCTCGCCCCCACCGGGCTCGCCGGAATGATGCATGCCAACGGCGAAATCCTCGCCGCGCGCGCGGCCGAGCGGTTCGGCGTGCCGTTCACGCTCAGCACGATCAGCATCTGCTCGATCGAGGACGTCGCGGCCGCCACCACGAAGCCGTTCTGGTTCCAGCTCTACGTCACGCGCGACCGCGACTTCGCCGCCGCGCTCATCGATCGCGCGAAGGCCGCGCGCTGCGGCGCGCTCATGGTCACAATGGACCTCCAAGTGCTTGGCCAGCGCCATATGGACATCAAGAACGGACTCTCCACGCCGCCGAAGCCGACGCTCCGCAGCATGATGAATCTTGCGACAAGCCGCATCGGTGCCTTGGCATGCTCGGCACCCGGCGGCGCACCTTCGGGAACATCGTGGGCCACGCGAAGGGTGTGGACAGCATGCGCTCGCTAGCCGATTGGTCGAACGCGCAGCTCGACCCGACGCTGAGCTGGGTCGACATCGAATGGATGAAGAAACGTTGGGGCGGTCGCTTGATCATCAAGCGGATACAGGATCTGACAATGCGTTTCCTCTCCCCCGACTGCGGCGCCGACGCGCTCATCGTCAGCAATCACGGCGGGCGTGGCTCCATGGCGTCGAGAGCAGCATCCGCGCGCTGCCCGCGATCGACGCGGCGGTCGGCACGAGGATCGAAATCCCTATGGCCGGCGGCATCCGCACGGGAAGGGACGTACTGAAAGCCCTCGCCCTCGGCGCGAAAGGAACCGTACATCGGCCGCGCCTGGAACTTCGGACTCGGTGCGCTCGGCGAAGCCGGCGTCACCAAAGTGCTGAAGATCATCCACAAGGAACTGGATCTCACGATGGCGTTCTGCGGACGAACGGACGTCCGGCAAATTGATCGCCGCGGCGGCTCGGTCGCGCTCGTCGACGACGTCCCTGAGCCTTCAGGTTCAGGTAGATCAGCCGGGCGTCACTACGTGCGAACCGTCCACCACGCCCCGCGCGCCATCCGATACCGTGATCTCGAGTCCGTGGCCGCGCGCGATAACGTCGCCTGCTCCGAGCCGCGCGAACCATAGTACCTGTCCTGTTGACGCATTGCGGATTATTGCCATTGGGTAGTTCGCGCCGTCCCACGTCACGTGCGTACGCCCTTGAGCTGTACGTGGTTGCGCGCGCGCCCGTGGTGGTGTCTATACGACGCGGCTCGCTGCCACAATGGAGACCGCCGTGTTGTTCGGCGCTCGCACCGTGCCCCGATAGGCGCAACGATGCAAGCGATGACACGCTCAACCGGCCAGAGCGGAATGGGGAACGCGAATCCGCGAGCGCCATGGGGCAAGTCCGCTATCTCGATCTCCATCGTTTTCAGGCGACGAGATGGGCCTCCCCCACGACGTTAGCATTGAGTTCTTCCGATTAACGGGAGTAACCGCCCCCAACTATCGCCGGGCACCCGCGGCCGCGTCACCACTTCGAATGCCTGCTCGAGCACGAGCTGACCACCGCGCATTATCGCCCCCACAGACGAGCAGCGACGGCTCAGGTGCCGCCGAACGCCGCGGCCGCGGACACGATGGACGGAGATGAGGCGCGATAGTTCAGGATCCCCGTGCCCGCGCAGTTGCTCGTCCATTGGTTCGCCTGGCAGTAGCTCATGATGTCAGAGAACATGGGCGGATTGAGCAGGGAATGGGTGGCCACGTCATACCCATACTCGCCGATCAGCGCATTCGCGTGCTGCGGATCGCTCGGCCAGTTCTGGTCCGGGTCGGCCTGGCTATCCTCGTCGGCATGGCGAGTGTCCGTAGACCGCTGCCTCCACCTCGATCTCGTCGCGGTGCTGCGCGTACCTCGTCCGGAATGAACACAGACCTCCTACCGAAGGGCCGCCTGTCCCCCGACAAAGCCGACTCCGGCCACGCCGCTCGTACAGTCCGTGGAACACGACCCCATGGAAGCACTCGGAATCGGACACGCCTTCCGCGACGCGGAGCGCGGCGAGCGATGAAGGATGCTCACCCACTCCCCGTTCGCATTGCCCGCGTCGAGCGGGACACCGCCTCGGCCGTCGAGTATGTGGCGTGAGCGGTGGCGACGTAGCCGGGGACTGGAGGTCATTCGCTGCAGGAGCGAGAGCAGGCCCTGGCTCGTGCTTGTACTGTCCAGTGAGCCCGTCCGCCGCGGTCATCACGGGTAGGATCACAGGTGGAAGAGACTCGCCGTGCGGATGTCCAGCGCCAAGGCAGTCCCGTTCAGCGGGGACGAATTGTTCGGTTCAATACCCTTTGACGGCTGAATCTCCGTACGGATCCATGTCCGCCAGCATCGTAGAGGTTGGGCTGGATGAGCGTTGAGGGGACGGGGAGGAACCAGTTCGTGTCGTTCTCGTTGATCGTCTGCGGCACCGGGAAGCCCGTCGGTCGGGCCCGTCAGCCGGTCGGTACGCATGAGCGCCCCGCTGGAGTACCATTCCACGTGCACCATCGGTATGGCGTGCGTGTCCCGGTTGGCTTTCACTAAAGATACGCAGCGCCCCTTCGCGGTCCTTCACCGCCGATCGGTACCTGTGCCGGTGTACGTCTGCGTGGATTGCGTCAGGTACATGCCGTCGACCGTGAAGTTGAGTGCTGCCGATCAGATCGAATCGGCACACGGAGTCTCGTTGAGGAGAAAACTGGTCGCCGCGAGCTGCGCGCCAGACCTCGGGAGGACTCGATGTCTCCGGTGGCTATTTGCGCCTAGAAACCTCCAATGCACTGGACAGGGTCCGGCTGACAGCTTGTAGAGCGTGGTGGTCTCCGTGAGGTGTTGGACTATGAAATAGATCCTGAAGATGGTGACGGCGGCGGGCAACGCGCCCGGCAGACCGCTTCATCACGGCAAGCGCCAATGTGATCGTGCTCGACGACTGAACGTACGTGACGTTGACGGTCTGCGTGAGCGAGTTGGACTCTGATGGTGACCTGGTTGAAGCGATTCGTCTCCGGAGAAGATCGTGGTGGATGAAGCGAGGTCGGGGTCCAGCGATCGTGTAGTCGCCGAGCGGCACCGAGTTCAGCACGCTCGTGCCCGTGGTGGTGATCGTTCGGGCATAGCCGAGCGGTCCGCTGATGGTGACGTTGGGGCTCAGTCCCTCCGGCGGCGCGGCCACGTTGAACGTGATCTGCCCCGTCATCTTCGCGTAGGCGATGTTCACGATGGACGGCGTGCGGCTGTTGTGGACGGTCACATCCTGGCTGAATGGTGTTCCACGCCGAATGTCGAAGTCCCCGACCGTGGTGGCATGCGCGACCACGGGCGTCCGTGTTCTCTTATACCGGCCCGATCGGACCGGGCGCCGTCACGACGCTTTTTCCTCGACTTCCTTTTGCATCGTGATGCTCTTTTTTGCAACTCCAGCGCCGGTCGGGAGTTCGGTGACGACGAACTGGATGCTCCCGCTCGCGACGTAGTACGGTGCACGTTGCCGTCGCCGGCGTCGCCGACGCGACCACTGATACGCTGAAGAACGGATTCGACGGGTTATATGCCGTCGTGGCCGTCACGACCAGTCAGCACGTCGAAATTGTAGGTGCCGGGCTTGAGCGAGGTGAGGGTGGTCGTGGTCTTGATCGTGTCTTCGAATTTGGTCGGCCCGGTGACGACAACGTCGCCTAGCTCCTCCGGGTTCAGCCCGGCGATCGTGACGATCATGCTGCCCGTCGGGTGGAGGGCTGGTCATGTCGGTGGCGCCGCCGCCGCTGCACGACATGGCTCGCCGCCGCGCAGAACGAGGGCGATGGAAGTTGGGCGAGGCGCTCGACATTCTGGCGGACTCGTTGGTCGAGGGTGCGAAAGAACATGGCGTAGCCGCTGCAGCGACGATAGCGGCCGTGCGGGGCAGGCGAAAGTGCCCCCGCGGGGCCTGCGGGTGATCAGTCGTTTGACGTATCGTAGTACGGGCGGCGGCTTCGCTAGCCCGCCTGCATACACTGCGCCGTAGTCGAATAGTCGCAGGGCAGATCGTTGCTCGCAGATGCGCTGTCAGCAGGCCCTCTCGACCGGTGCATTCGCGCGCAGAGCGTTGGACATTCTGACTCCCTGGCTGTTATCGGCCGGAGTGTACCCGATGTCCCTGGCCCATGGACCTCACTCGAACCCGAGGATCATTGATGCCGCATTGCCCGTCACTCCCCATCAGGCATTGCGCTGGCCGCCGCTTCGCTCTTTCTTGCGTTGCTCTCTGCGAATACTACCGAGATCCCGCCGACCGCCGCCGAATGGCAGGCGACCGATTCGATCCGCTTCGAAACGCACCTTGTGTACCGGTCGTGGACATTAACTTGGGCGTCGTGGCTTTCTTGTTCAGCGAGACTGCGCAACGGCATTGATCCAATTCGACATCGCGGCCGTGGAGAAATCCACGAACATGGTGATCTTGTCCCGCGTTACGGATGCCGAGAACGCCGATGTGGTGTTCTTTCGCCCTGGGGCGCGAAGGGCTAACGAGGCCATGCAGAATGCGCCGTCCATCAATTCGATCCCGGCCGCGGGGCAGGCCTTTTACGGCCCCGGTTCAACGGCGAATGTGTCGGTCCCGCGAAACTTACTTATCCGATGTTCGTCTTCGCGTGTTCGGCGATCTGGCCGCCGTGTACCTGGAACGTGATACCGCTGCCGCACTCGTTATACTGCGCCTCGCCGCTGAATCCTGGCGGCGCCCAGATCGGCCTCGGGGGGAGCGGATTCGGCCGCGGTGCGTGGTACGCGAACATGTTCGTATACGCCGGACGCGCGCAGCTACGCGCATGTCGCGCCCACTGCGCCGGGCGGTTCGCTCGACCAGTGGGCAGCAATCGCGGAAGAGTTCGATGACATCGACGGTCGTCCCTTGCACGATGCCGGCCGCCGCCACGCTCAAGTGGGATTCGCTGCGCGCTGATCCCGACGGCAGCATGGTGATCATCAATCGCCTGCGGCGTCCGCCTGACGTGTTTCTGGTACGGGATCGCCGATTCGGTGTTGCTCGACAACCGCGTGCCCAAGTCGCAGGTGGTGTTCCCGCGCGCGACGATCACTGGTGCCGCGCGATACCACGGTGCTCCTCGTCGCCTAATTCAGCGACAACGCGGTGATATTCCTCAATGGCTCACTGCTGTTCAGCGGCATTCGCGCGTCTGGCTTCAACGACCTCTGTGATTTCGAGCTGCTCTGCACCGCGCTCTTCCTCCCGCTGCACGCCGGGAGCAACACGCTCACCTATGCGGTCACCGAATTCTTCGGTGGCTGGGCGCTGAGCGCGCGACTGCGCCCCGCGCCGCACCGCTGACGCCGGAGTGCACCATGCGCAACGCCACGTACCCGCTCGCTGCGACGTTGCTCGCCGCGAACTCCCGGTTTGCCGAGTTACTTATTTCTCCACGTCGAGGGCTGACGCGCTATTCGCCCGCGGTCACCGGCGATCTGCGGTTGCACACCTTCACCAGCAAGACGTTCGGCAACACGCGCAAGCTGCGCGGTGTTCTTCCGCCGGATGGCTACGATGATCTCGCCAACCGCGGCAAGCGCTATGCGGTGCTCTACCTGGCCGACGGTCACAATCTGTTCGATCCGGCGACAGGAGTCTTCGGCCCGCGCGACTTGATGTCGACGAGATGTTCGCGGACGACCATGTCGTCGACACATTCAGATCCCGCCGATGATCGTCGTGGGCGTGGATGACGTGGCGCGCTCTCAACGCGATCGCGAGGATTCCCCGTGGCCCCACAAGCCCCACGGCGACAGATCAACGCCAACGACGATCCCGTCCCCGAGGGGAAGAAGTATTCGGCGTTCCTGATTGATGAAGTAATGCCCTTCATTAAGGATGTCCGATCGCACGTCGACCGATCCCGCGCACACCGGCATTGGCGGATCATTGTACGGCGGTGTCATCAGCGTGTACACAGTAGAAGCGCGCCCCGGCGTGTTCGGTCCCCTTGCCGGTGGAGAGCACGGTGTTCCGGGTCGACCCGTTTCCAGCTCATTGCCGACGCGCCGAAGCGCGCGCGTCTGGCCGAGATGAATCTTCCCGCCGTCGGCACGAACGAGGACAGCCGACCCGGCCGTCAACGCGTTGAAGCGGCCCGCCGTGCGCGACACCACCGGCACCTTCGATCAGATGGTGACGGGCGCGCTGCGCATGAGATGCCGCCCTGCAACACGCGGGACTCGACTCCACTCGACGTAGTTTGCCGTTGGACCTGTGCTACACACACCGCCGGCGCATGGGCTTGCTTGACCGCCCGGCGCGCTGATCTTTCTCTTCGGGGGGGAGTAGCCACCCCCCGACTCATGCTGGCCGGCTCACTCTCGCGGGTGCGCGGCGCGTTCTGTTCGACCGCGTGTCAGTCCCTTCGCCGCAGCACTACGGCTATCTCTGGCGCTGCTCGGACGCGTCACGATCGAGGTCGTAGAGCGGCACGCGCACGGGTCGCACGATCGTGAGCGACGAGGTGGATCGATTCCCTCGTGGGCGCCGCCGTCACAACGTGATCGCAGGCTCGCGCCCGACGGGAGCATCGAGCACCTCGTGATGGATATCCGCACGCCGAGCGAGTTGCCGCCGAGAGTCCGCGGCACGTCGTCGCGTATGTCACCAGAGACTCCGTGATCATCTACAAGACCGACCGCACCGGCGACAAACGCATCGCCTTCGCGACCGGCGGTGCATCTGGTGGATGCCGCACTTGCCGCAGATGTACGGTCTCACCGATCTGTATTTCGCCGCCGCACTCGCTCGCGCCCCGCAACAGCCTCCGGCCGCCGGCACGCAGATCAAGCTGCGCCAGTATTACATCGACCGGGAGTTCGACCGCTTCCCGCTGCACGAAGGGCATCGTGCGTGTGAAGGGCGCACGGCCAGCTCGAGCTGGAGCACGACTGGCTCGCGGGCTACGGCGACGCGACGGTGGACTCGGCCAACCACATGCTCACGTACAATGGCGCGCGCAGCACGTACAAGGTGGAAGTCACGCGGCTCGCGCGAGCCACTCCCGGACATCGAAGCGATCGGCGAGCGGTTCGCGGCGCTCGAGACGAGTCAGGGCGGAATGAAGCAGCTGAGCGTGCGCGACACCGCGCGCGCGACGATCGGCCAGGCCGCGATGTGGATCGACTACGGACGGCCGCTGGCGCGCGGGCGCCAACTGCTCGGCGGCATCATCCCGTACGGCGAAGTGTGGCGCACCGGAGCGAACGCGGCCACGCAATTCTCGACGTCGGCCCCGGTCACCCTCGCCGGCATGAAACTCGCGCCCGGGATGTACACGCTGTGGACCGTGCCGAGTGCGACCGGCGTCGACTTGATCGCGAACAAACAGTCGGGGCAGTGGGGCACGGGCTACGATCCGCAGTTCGACCTCGGCAAGTCGCCGATGACCACCACGGCGGCCAAGACCCCCATGGAGAAATTCACGATCTCCATCGTCCCGGTGGATGCGCATCACGGAACGCTCGGTGATGGAGTGGGGGCCGTTCCGTTGGACGGCGCCGATCGTGGCGCCGTAGCCGCCTGAGTTGGCGCCGAGGGGCTGCTTGTAGTACGATCAGTCCGCTCGTCCACACACGTCGGGAGAGCGAAATGGAGCTCGGAAAGGCGGACAGACCCTTGGTTCGGGCGGGGTTCGTCCTCCTCACGCTGGCGCTGCTGACGGGCTTTGCCATACCGGCGTTCCTCAACCAGAGGATGGCGCTCGAGCAGCCCATCTCCTGGGATCATGAACGGGCTCATCTCTAATGGCGCTCGGACTTGGCTGGGGCCTTCTCATCATTAGCCCATTGCACAGCGAGGCTCACGCGAGGCCTCCTTCTGTTCGGCACATTCGCCAACTGGGCTACCGGTTGTCTTGCCGCCGCCTGGGGAACGAGTCACCTGACGCCACTGTCGGGCGCTGGGTATGGTGCCGTGCCGTGGAAGGAGACGGTAGTGCAGGCACTTCAAGTCTCGGTCACGCTCGCGATCGTCGCCGGAGAGGCGGTCTTGGTAGTCTACGCACTTCGCTCCAAGCCGACTTCCGCATAGCCCGCAGCGCCATAGATCGTGCAGCTCACGTCATGATCACATCATCGAGCGGCCGACAAACGTGAGAAAGGAGGTGTCGATCATGAGGAGCAAAAACGTTCTAATGATCGTGGTCGCGGGGGCGCCGCTTGCCGCGATTGGCGCCGCCGTGTACGCGCAGGACAAGTTCGACAAGTACTCGCTGGTATCGCCCAGCGGGATCGCGTTCGCCGACTTCAGGGGCTACGAGGACTGGTCCGTGGTCTCCTCGGCGCGGACCGATGAGGTGCTCAAGGTCATCGTCGCGAACCCGGAGATGATCAAGGCGTACAAGGCCGGCGTGCCCGGCAACGGCAAGCCTTCCGGAAGGCTCCAAGATCGCGAAACTCCAGTGGAGCTTCAAGAAGAGCACCGAGGCGCCCTTCGTCGTGGATGTGCCGAACGCCCCGACGCAGGCCTTCTTCATGGAGAAGGACAGCAAGCGGTTCCCGCTCACCGGCGGCTGGGGATACGCGGTCCTCGACCATGACGTCGCGACCGACGATGACGGTCGACTCGGCCAAAGCGGACTGCGGGCAGTCATGCCATGTGGCGGTGAAGAGAAGGGCTACATCTTCCATCCGTACCAGACGCGGTGAAGCGAAGCGAGCGCTTCTACCACAAATAGACAGAACCCGGAGGTAGTCTTATGGTCGGGCTTACCGCGCTGTGGCTGCCGATCGTCGTGTCGGCCGTGTTCGTGTTGATCGCGCTCATGATCCTTCACATGTTGCCCGGGCTGGCACAAGCGCGACACGGCCGCGCTCCCTGGCGAGAGCAAAGTCCTGGAAGCGCTGCGCGCGGTGAACGTGCAGCCGGGAGAGTACCGCTTCCCGTATGGCAGCACCGCGAAGGAAATGACGACGCCCGAGTTCGAGGCGAAGATGAAGCAGGGCCCGGTCGGCATTATGTCGATCCAGCCGAGCGGCGAGATGCAGATGGGCAAGCTGATGGGCCAATGGTTCGTCTATTCGCTCTATCATCGCGGCGATCGTGGCGTACCTGACTGGGCGCACGCGCGCGCCGGGCGCATTATATCTGGAAGTCTTCCGCGTGAGCGGCACGGTGACCTTCTGCTGCTATTCCGTGGCGCATTGGCAGAACTGGATTGGTGGGGCAAGGGCACGCGCATTACGCTTACGAGCCACGATCGACGGCCTGGGATCTTCGCGCTGCTCGACCGCGGTGGGACGTTCGGCTGGCGGCGTGGCCCAAGTAAACCGAGGTTATTCGTGCACCGCTTAGGCAAGCTCCTCCAGACCCTCGGCTTCGTCATCTGATGGCTTGCCGGCGCACTCGGCGTCATTATTCCTGCCCGCTCACCTCGCCGGCGTCTCATGGCTGATCGCGATCGGACTGATCAAGCTCGCGCTCGGCGCAGGCTTTCGGCTTGATGGCCGGGGGTGCGATCCTTCAGCGCATCGCGCAGCGCACGGAAGAGCGTGAGCGACTCTCCGCGCCGCGCGATACCGCGCTCCCGGAACGCCTCGACCGCCCGCGCCAGCGTGAAGTGCATCCGCTCCCGGCCGAGCAGATCGCCGAGCGATGTCCGCTGGACCTGCGCCAGCGCCCGGGCTCAGCTCCGCCAGCCAGAGCTCCATCCCGTCCGCCCGCAGCCGCGCCTCCGCTCCGCAACGCCATGAGCGCGGTGTACTCGAAGCCCACGATCCGCTGCAATCGAGCAGCACCACCTTCGGCCGCTCGCGAGGATGAGCGGCCACATCTGTCGCCGATGTATTCCACATTGGCGAAATGGATGCGGCCGTCGGTGCGCAAATCAGCAGCCCCGGCACCTTCTCGTCCTCGGGATGCTCGGCCGACATGGACGGAACACATCGGTGCCCGGCTTGCGCGCCATCACGTAGACGGGCGGATGTGAGGCGAGATAGATCAGCGCCACCATCGAGAACACCACGGCGACGAAGATGCCGTTCAGCGTTCCGAGCACCACGACGCCGGCGCAGGCGGCCAGGGTCCAGGTGAATTCCACCAGCGATAACGCTTGATCGCGCGGAAGCTCGAGATGCTGATGAGCGGCAGCGACGTGACGATCACCACCGCCGCGAGCGCCGCGAGCGGCATCAGCGCGAGCACGGGCGAGAGGAAGAGCAGCGTCGCCGCGCCAGTGAGCGCGGTGACCAAGCCGGCCATCTGGGTGCGCGCGCCGGCGCGGCGGTTCACCGCCGTCTGCGATGTGCCGCCCCCCGCGGGCATCTCCGCCGAAGAAGCCGGCCGCGAAATTCGGCGGCGCCGGTGGCGAAGAGTTCGCGATTGGGCTCCGGGCGCGGCTCGCCCTTCTCGGCGAACGCGCGCCCGGCGGCGATCGTCTCGGTGAAACTCATCAGCGCGATGCCGAGCGCGCCGGGCCAGATCATTCGCGAGAGCGACGATGCGGGGACCGCGAAGCCCGGCAGTCCCGCCGGGATCGCGCCGACGAGGGATACTCCGATGACTCGAGGCCCATCACCGCCGAGAGCGCGATCGCGGCGCCGATCGCGATCAGCGGAGCGGGGGAGCGCGGCAGGAAACGCTCGAGGCCCACGAGGAGCGCCACCGTCACCAGCGCGATCATCGCGGTGGGCAGCGAGACTGGGCAGCTGCCCGACCGTGGCCAACGGGTTGTGCAGCCAGCCGGCCTTGTCGATGTGCACGCCGAGGAATTTCGGCAGCTGGTCCACGACGATGACGAGGCCGATGCCCGCCTTGAAGCCGACGAGCACCGGATCGGAGATGAACTTCGCGAGAAAGCCGAGGCGGAGGAGGCCGGCGATCGCGAGCACGCGCCGGTGAGCGCGGCGAGCGTCGCGGCGGCCGCGATGAGCCCGGGCGCGGCGCTTGGGCACGGCCGCGCGAGTTCGGCGGCCGTGAGGATGGCGATCGTCGTGGTGGTGCTCACGCTCAAGGGCCGCGAGGAGCCGAAGAACGCATAGAGGAGCATCGGCAGGACGGCGGTGTAGAGCCCACCTGCACAGGAAGTCCCGCGATGGTCGCGTACGCCATCGCCTTCGGCAGCACCACCGCCGCGGTGGTGAGTCCCGCCACGGCGTCGGCGCGGATCGTCGTGCGCCATGAGAGATCCGGAGGCAGGAATGCTCGCATGGCGGACGAAGCTATCGCGCGGCCAGCAGTGCGTCGAGTTGGGCGGCTGCCGGTGCCGTTGCCGCTCGCGATCGTGAGTCTTACGTTGGAACGTCGCTCACTCATGATCGAGGGGGATCACCATGCGCTGGTACCACTATCTCGCGTACTTCTTCGGCGGCGCATTCCTCGCGAACGCGATCCCGCATTCTCGTGAATGGGATCTCGGGGAATCCATTCCAGAGTCCGTTCGCCTCGCCGCCGGGCGTCGGCCTGTCGTCTTCCATGTCGAACGTTCTTTGGGCGTTCGTGAACATCGTCGTCGGGTACCTCCTGGTGTGCCGCGTCGGCAACTTCGATCTGCGGAAGACGCCGCACGTGCTGACGTTCGGCGCCGGCGCTCTGGTCATGGCGATAATGCTCGCTCGTGTATTCGGCCGGCTCCATGGCGGCATGTGAGAAGAGACTAATCCGGGCGCTCGCATTACCGGCCGGACGCCAATTGAATCACCGGCCCGAGTGCGCTAGCGTTTTGTCATGACTCCTCCTCCTTCGACCACCCGATTCTGGCTCTCGCAGTGCATTCCGATGGGCGTCCTCGCGGCCGTTGCGAGCGCGATCCCGGGGCAGATCGATCACGCGCTCTCTTCACTTCCGTCCAGTGTGGCGACGTGCATCTCCGAGCTCGTGGCACTGCTCTGTCTCCCGGGCGGGATGCTCGCGGTCGTCGTCTCGCATAACGCGCACGTCGATACGACATCGTTCCCATATCCGGCGCTCACGTTCTCTCGCGTCGGGACTCTGTTGGGGAACCGTGCTGTTCCGGCGTGCGGAGCGCGTTCCGGACGACGCTGGCTCGAGTCCCGTTCGCGGGGCTGATCGCACGTCGAATGCGGCCCGAGCAATGGTCGGCACTTGCACCGGGCTCTCCTGGTGGACGACGCGATCGCCACCGCGAACTACTACCGCGACACGCTCGGCTTCAAGTACGATCGCTTTTGGGGCGAGCCGCCATCGTTCTGCATGGTGAGGCGCGGCGGCGTCACGATGACGCTCGCGCAGGTGGGAGCGCGAAGTGCCGGCGCGGCCCAACAACCTCGCGCCGCGCGAGGGCGGGGCGTGGGACCGCCTACGTGTGGATCGAGCAGCACGCGGACGCGCTGCACGCCGAGTTCGCCGCGAAGGGCGCGAACATTTCGCGCGGGAGATCTGCGACCAGGAGTATGGGTCGCCGCGACTTCGACGTGCTCGACTGCAACGGCTATCGCCTCTGCTTCGGGACAGTGAGCATTTCGTCGTGAGCGCGAGCGCGCTACGCTCGCGGCGATGGGCCAGCTGGTGCGCGGAGTTGCCCGTCGCCGTACGTCGAGCGCGCGCAGCGGCACTATCACGATGTACTCGGCTTCGAGATCGGCTGGCTCTATCCCGACAAAGCAGATCGGATCCGTTTTCGCGGGGAAAGGTCGCGATCTTCTTGCGCCGGCGAGAGGATGCCGTTCGAGCCGGCGATCCATTGGGTATACGCGGAGGACATCGAGGCGTCTTACGGGGAGCTCCAGGCCTCGGGCGCGAAGATCGTCGAGCCTCTGGAGCTGAAGCAGTGGGGGCTGACGCAGTCACGGTCACGGACCTGGATGGGAACCGGTTCTACTTCCACCATGACTGAGCGCCCGCGCCGCGCCGGATAGCGGCGATTGCGAACGGTTCCTGGCGCGAGCAGTATTAGCGGCGCGGTTGCCGGCGTAGATCACTTCGCGAAAGGACCACAAAATGAACGCACTCTTCAAGCCGCACGTTTGTGTAGCTGCCGCGCTTCTCGCGCTCGCGCCGGCCGCGAGTGCACAGGCGCCCAAGGAGCCGAGTTGGCCGCAGCAGTTCCAGGTGCTGCAGGGTGAGAACGCGAGCTTCGGCTTCGTCGTGTCGCAGCCCGGTCCGATCTCGGTGAATGTGACATCGCAGGGTGCGCCGGTGTCGGTGGAGCTCTCGGGGCCGATCGCGCAGCCGATCCGAAAGTCGGGCACGGGCACGATCAATATCACTGTTGCCGCGACGGCCGCGGATGTGCAGAAGAGTGAGATCTGGCTGGTGCGGACCTCGGCCGCGAATCCGGCGCAGCCCATGAAGAACCGCGCGCCGCAGATGGTGGCCTCCGGGACGATCAGCGTGCAACATCCGCCGGGCAAGGTGGCCATTGCGGCGAAGCCGGAGCCGCACCGCGCGGCGGCACCGACGCACGCTGCGATCGCGCCATCGTCGGGTGCCGCTTCTTTGATTGCGGCATACCAAGCCGAGCTGGCGGCGAAGCAGAAGGCGGAGCAAGAGCGCCTAGAGCGACTGGTCTCCGCGACGCCGGTCGCGGCCAGTGCGACGCGGATGCCGCTCAAGCACGCGCCGTCAGTTCCGAAGATCACTTCGCTCAGCGTGAGCAGCGGGCAGCCCAATGACTACTTGCTCATCCATGGCATTGATCTTGGCCGCGACGGCGAAGTGCATTTCGTCGTGGCGCCAGGCATGGATCTGAAAACGATCGCGATGCCCTCGGCGACACGTTGATCATGGTTCATGTGCCGACCGTCACGGGGATCGGCCCGTATTCCGGTCAAGATCTATGTGAAGCTGACCGGGCAGCATCCCGGGCAGACCAATGCGCTCCCCTTCGCGTTCGTCCCGACAATGGACTTCGTCGATCTGCGCCCGAACGTGAATATCCCGATGCCCGGATCGACCGCATCGCGCTCGCCTCGGTGTGTCCGGCTGACGGTGGTGTCTGCAGGGATGGGAGCGGCGATTTCCTGGGTCACAAAGGCGATGACATTTTTTACGCGACGAAGATGCTCAAGAACGGCTGGGTGGTGCAGGACGCGAACGCCAACGGGCCTTGGCAGGTCGAGGGCTTCGGCTCGGCGGGCAACTACTTGGTCGACAGCCGTCCGGGCACAGCATACCCGTATGCCAAGGTCCATTGGTGGATGGATGCCCTCACCAGTGTCAACTATGCGATCGTGGTGGTCATCAAGGGACCGAAGGGACTTCCGTATCAGTGATTCTCCCACAAGGGGGGCTGATGAACCGAGCACAGTTGTTGACGCGGATCTTGTTCGCGGGCGTGGCGGCGATCGCGCTCGCGATGCCGCGATCCGCGCAGGCGCAGGCCGGTGGCGAACCCACGTGGCCGCAGAAATTCGAGATCCGGCAGGGTGAGAACCGTGGATTCGCGTTCGTCGTGACGCAGCCGGGGCCCGTGTCGGTGAACATCACGTCGCAGGGCTCGCCGATCACGGTGACGCTCTCGGGGCCGACGGCCGAGCCGTTCACGCAGACGGGATCGGGCACGATCAACATCTCGCATTCCGAGACCGCGGCCGAAGTGCAGCGGAGCGCGATCTGGTTGGTGATCATCTCGAGTGGGAGCGGCGCGCCTTCGAAGGGGAAGGCGCCGCCGGTCGTGGCTTCGGGCATGATCACGGTGACGCATCCGCACGGTGACATGCGGGTGGCGGAGGCCGAGGTGCAGCGCAAGTTGTCGGCGCATTGGCCGGTCGCGACGACGGCGGCGGTGAGCACGCACGTCGTATCGCCCATGCAGGCGGCTTACACGCAACAGCTCGCCATGAATCAGGCGCACGAGAAACAGGCGCTCATGGGGCAGATCCATCAGCATCCGCCGGTCTCGCCGATGGCGGCGAAGCCGATGGCCAAGACCGCGCCGAAGACGACGGCGCCGGGGGTGAGGACGTCGGGTAATTCGGGGGGCAATAGCGGGAGCGGAACCACGACCAGCAGCGCTCCGGCAGCGGCGCCGGTCATCACGTCGCTCAGCGTGAGTCATGGGCAGCCGGGCGATCCGATCCTGATCAACGGCTCCGGATTCGGCGCGACGCAGGGGCAGGCGAAAGTCCACCTGATCGTGGGACCGGGGAAGGATGTGACCACGGGGCAGGTGGACTTCTGGTCCGACAATCAGATCATGACGTACGTGCCGTTCAAAGACTCGCTGCAGAAGTTCAGCGGCGAAATGTATTTCCAGGGGGCGAACGGGAAGAGCAATCTCGTGCAGTTCGAGTACGACCCGCTGATGCAGTTCGTCGTGCTGGACCTGAAGCAGCAGAACCTGGTGCAGGCGGCTGGGGGTTTTGCGAGCATCAAGGGTCCTAACAGCTGCCGCTTCACCGACACGGGTCCGTGGGAGCCGGGCACGTGCGTGGACCACTCGGTGTCGCCGAACACGGCGTTCAACTGGACGAACAACGATGATGAGTTCTTCCAGAATCTGAGAATGAAGAACGGCTGGACCACCGTCGAGGTGGATTTCCGGGGTGAGCCGGGCGCCGGCGGCGGCGCGTATCTCGCGGAGGAGCGGCCGGGGTCGGACTCGCCGTACGCCAAGGTGCACTGGTGGCTGAACCCATTCGGCGAGGCGTGGTACACGTTGACGATCACGATCACGGGGCCGAGCGGACTGCCGTACCAGTAGGATCGCAGCGGGACGCCGGCGCGCCGGCAGTCTGCGCGCCGCGAAGTCGCGTTGCTAGTAAATGACTGCGCGACAGGCTGCGATAGTGGACTGCGATTTTTTCGAGGTATCTTGACGATCTGACTGCTTGATCATCAAGATACCTCGAATGAAGACGCACGCGAGACCCAACCTCATGCTCCGGATCGCGCGCGGCATTCGTGAGCTCAACACGAGCCTCGGCAAACTCGACGAGTCCGCCGCCGCCGCCCTCGAGATCGGCCGCAATGACATGCGCGCCCTGGAGTTCATCGCTCGACACGGCCACCGCTCGCCCGGCGCTCTCGCGCGCCATCTGCGCATCACGTCCGGTGCGGTCACGACGCTGCTGGATCGCATGGAGGTCAACGGGCTGCTGGCTCGAGTCGCTGATCCGCATGACCGCCGACGCTGGATCATCATGCTCACCGCGGAGGGCGCCCAGCAAGAGCGTGAACTCTTCGAGCCGCTCGCCCGGGAGTCGGCCAAGTGGCTGGCGCGCCGGCCTACTCGCCACCTCAAGATCATCGACGAATTCCTCGAACAAGCTCGCTCTTCCGCCGACGCCGCACGCAGGCGCGCCGAGAAGCGCTGACTCTGGCGTGGGCCGGCACCACGCACCACTTTCCCCGCCACGATCCCGACTCCCGCCACACGCTCTCGAGGCCCCTGATGCGCCGCTCCGCCCTCGCAATCCTCGCGTTCGCTACGATCGCCCCGTCACTCGCTGCGCAGGGTACCCTGCAGGGCCTCAAGCCCGGCCGCGATCCCAATCAGCGGATCGACTCCGCGTACACGGCCAAGATCCACGAGTACACCACGCAGCCATTCTTCACGTCGCCGCTGGTCGATTACCTGCCGGCCTCGAAAACGGTCCCCACGCCCATGGCCGTCCTCGGCGACATCGCCGGCGCCAAGGAGAATCTCCCGTACTCCACGCAGGTGTACGACTACATGCGCAGACTCGCCGCCGCGAGCCCGCGCGTGCGCGTCTGGTCCATCGGTCACACGGAAGAAGGGCGCGAGATGATCGCCGTCGGCGTCGCCTCCGAATCGCTCTGGAAGAACCTCGACGCCAACAGAGCCAACCTCGCCAAGCTCGCCGACCCGCGCACGATCGGCATGAACGACGCCGAGGCCGCGAAGCTCATCGCGAACACCACGCCGGTCTACTACATCACCGGCACGATCCACTCGCCCGAGTCGGGCGCGCCCACGGCGCTCATGGAGCTCGCGTACCGGCTCGCCGTCGATGAAAGCCCGTACGTCAAGAACATCCGCGATCACCTCATCACGCTCATCACGCCCATCGTCGAAGTCGATGGCCGCGATCGCGAGGTAGACATCCAGCGCTGGCACCTCGCGCACCCCAAGGACACGCCGCTCCCGCTCATTTACTGGGGGCACTACGTCGCCCACGACAACAATCGCGACGCCATGGGCGCTCACGCTCGACCTCACGCAGAACGTGCTCAACACCTATGTGGGCTGGAACGCGCAGGTGCTGCACGATCTGCACGAATCGGTGCCCTTCCTGTACGACAACACGGTGGGCGACGGCCCGTACAACGCGTGGGTCGATCCGCTGCTCACCAACGAGTGGCAAATGCTCGGCTGGAACAACGTGCAGGAGATGACGCGCTTCGGCATGCCCGGCGTGTTCGCCCACGGCGACTTCGACACCTGGTCGCCCGGCTACCTCATGTTCATCGCCGCCACGCACAACGGCATCAGCCGCCTGTACGAGACGTTCGGCAATGGCGGCACCGCCGAGACCGTCGATGCGCACGCTCGATCCGAGCGAGACCGCGAAGACGTGGTTCCGGCAGGATCCGCCGCTGCCGCGTGTGCTCTGGTCGCTGCGCGACAACAACAACTACGAGCAGACGGGATTGCTGGTCTCGCTGCAGTATTTCGCGAACAACCGGCAACTATTCCTCGAGAATTTCTACACCAAGGCCAAGCGGTCGATAACGAAGCCCGCCACCGAGGGGCCGGCGGCGTACGTTCTGCCCGCCAGCGATCCCCGGCTCGGCTCGCAGGCGGATCTGCTGCACGTGTTGCAGCGTCAGCACGTGGAGATCTCGCGGGCCACGGCGGCGTTCACGGTGCAGGTGCCGGTGAAGAGCGCCGCGGCAAGGGAGCGAAGGGCGCGGCGCGGCGACACCGCGGCGAAGCGCCAAGGGCCCCGCCATGGAATCGCGCACCTTCCCCGCCGGCAGCTACATCATTCGCATGGACCAGCCGTACTCGCGCATCGCCGACGCGTTGCTCGACTATCAGTTCTGGTCGCCGAACGATCCGCAGAAGACTCCGTACGACGACACCGGCTGGACCTTCCCCGAAGGCTTCGCCGTGGAATGCCGTGCGCGTGGTCGACGTGTCTGTGCTCAAGGCGCCAATGACCATGGTGACGGGCGAGATCGTGGCGCCGGGCGGCGTGAACGGCTCGGGCTCGGTGTTCGCGATCGCGAACAACGGCGACAACCAGCTCGCGACGCTGCGCTACAAGTTTCGCGACGCGGACTTCAAAGTGGCGGAGGACACGTTCAGCGGCGCGGGCCGGTCGTTCGCGCGCGGGTCGTATGTCGTGCGTGGAATATCTCGCGACGATCTCGACAAGGCCGCCAAGGCGCTCGGGATCTCAGTCTACGCGCTCTCGGCGGAGCCCAACGTGAAGACGCATGCGCTGCGCGCGCCGCGCGTGGCCATCCTGCATGCCTGGCACGGCACGCAGACTGAAGGGTGGTGGCGTCTGGCGTTCGACAAGCAGCAAGTGCCGTACGACTACATCAGCACGCAGGATGTGGCCAAGATCGCGGACCTCAACGCGAAGTACGACGTGATCGTCTTTCCGCCGGCGCGCGCGAGCGCGCAGCAGATCGTCGACGGCATGCCCATGTGGCGCAATCCGATGCCGTGGAAGAAGAGCGCCGAGACGCCGAACATCGGCGCGTGGGCGCAAACGGACGACATCCGTCCGGGGCTCGGCTACGACGGGCTGCGGCACCTCAAGGAGTTCGTCACCAAGGGCGGGCTGCTCATCACGTCGGCGAACACGTGACTTCGCGATGCAATTCGGATTCACGAGCGGCGTGAGCAGCAGCAGACCCGCAAGCAGGAAGTGGTGGGCACGTTCCTGCGCACGCGCATGGTGGACGCCGCGAGCCCGATCATGTACGGCGTGAGAGACAGCCTGGCGGCGTACAGCGACAACGGCGAGACGCTTCGGCGTGAGCAACATTCTGGGCGGTCGCGGGATTCGGCCGGCGCGGCGGCGGCGACGGCGGCACCACGCGCGAGACAGGGCGCGGCACGGCGGGTGATCACGGAGACAGTGCAGGGCCGGCCGGCGCTCGCGCCCGAGTTCGAAGCGCCCGTGCGGCCGAATGGATCCGTGGCAGGCCGCTCCGATCACCGACGAGCAGTTGCGGAACGCGCTCAACATCATCCCGCCCGAACAGCGGCCGCGCGTGGTGATGCGCTTCTCCGATCAAAGCGACCTGCTCGTGTCGGGCCTGCTCGACGGCGGCGCGCGACATCGCGCAGCGCGCGATCGTGATGGACGCGCCGGTGGGGAAGGGACACGTCGTGATGTTCGCGAACGACCCGGTGTATCGCGGCGAGACGATCGGCACGTACGCGCTCGTGTTCAACGCGATCATGAACTGGGATAGTTTGAATGCGGGGCGGGTCTTGGATAAGAAATAGGGGGCTACGCCGACAATGCCAGGCACGAAGTCCTGCGTCACCATCCACATGGTCGCGAGCCTCGACGGCTTCATCGCTCGCAGGGACGGGAGCGTCGACTGGCTCGAGACCTCCGACGAATTCACGGACGGCGAGACCTGGCGCCGGGATTCGTCGAGGAGTTCCTCAAGACGATCGATTGCTACGTCATGGGATCGCGCACGTACGAAACCGCCTGGCGTTCGAGGCGAAGGGGTTCGGCTGGACGTACGGCGACAAGCCGACGTTCGTCCTCACGACGTCGCGAACTGCCGCGGACCCGCGACACGGTGGAATTCTACTCTGGCGATCTCGCGCGGCTCGTGAACGAGCGGCTGCGCCCCACGTTCCGCAGCATCTGGTTTGTCGGCGGCGGCGAACTCTCCGGCGAGTGCCTTCGGCTCGGCCTCGCGGACGAAGTTCGCTACTCGATCGTGCCGGTGCTCATCGGAGAGGGGATCCCATTCTTCGAGGGGCTCGACAAGGACATCGCCCTCCATCTGATGGAGGTCAAAGCCTACAAGAACGGCATGGTCGAACTGCGTTACGAGGTGCGCGGGCAACGCGAAGGACGCTGATGCCATTCGACTGGGACTGACATCCCATCGCCCTTGACGTGGCCGCGACTCGCTCTTCCTTTCTGTGAGTTGACGCTCGCCGGCAGGCTCACAGCAGGGAGGTCGCAAATGCTCGCAGGTCCGCGCCGATTGCAGTTGCTCTCCCTCGCCGCCATTGTGAGCTTCGCGATCTCCGCGATGGCCCAGGCCGACACCACAAAGGCCGCGCCCAAGAAGAGTTCCCCCTGGCTCCTCGCGCCCGTCTTCAACGTCAATCCCAAGCTCGGCACCGCGTTCGGCGCGATCGGCGGCTACATCCACTATTCGACGAGAAGTCGCGCCCCTCGATGTTCTTCCTCACCGGCCAATACACGAGCACCAATTCGGCCATCGCCGGTGTGTTCGCGCGCACGTCCTGGTCCGAGGATCACAATCGCATCATCGCCGGCGTTCTCTACGGGAACATCAAGAACGACTACGACGATTACCTCGGCACCGGCGTTCCGCTCAAGAACACCGCCGAGTTGTACTCGCTGATCGGGCGTTATACGCGCCGCGTGGTGGGTGACTGGTTCGTGGGAGCGCAGGGAATGAAGCAGAACTTCGAGATCGCCGGCGAATCGGAGTTCGACGACCAAGTGCTCGATCTGTTGGGGCTCGAGGGCTACAAGTCCGCCGGGTTGGGCCTCGTGGCGCAGTACGATTCGCGCGACAACGAGTCCTCACCGCTGAGCGGGTGGTTCCTCAACCTGAACAACATGGCCTTCCGCGAGAACCTCGGTGGCGACAACAATTACAATGTGTACCGCGTGGAGCTGCGGTACTACATCCCGCACGGCGACAGCAGCACCCTCGCGCTGCGCACGCTCAACCATCTGACCGATGGCGCTCCCGCCGCGGCGCTGGCGCCGGTGATGCTGCGCGGCTACAAGATCGGCCAGTACACCGGCGAGTTCATGTCGTCGGTGGAAGCCGAGGAGCGGTGGCGGTTCGCCAAGAAATTCACGGCGACACTGTTCGCGGGACTGGCCTGCCTCTACGGAGACGGCAAGACCTGCTCCGACGACGCGAACCTCTACCCGAACGGCGGCGTCGGCATCCAGTACATCATGAAGCCGAAAGAAGGCATCGTGATGAACCTCGAGTACGCCGCCGGAAAGGCGAGCAACTACGGCATCTACCTCAAGATGGGGTACGCGTACTAGATCATTGCTTGAGCGCGATCGGCACGGTCCAGACGAACGTGTCCCAGCTCATGCGCAGTTCGCCGCTGTTCCCCGAGCCCGAGATGTCGATCACGAAATTCTCCTGCGGCGACGGCGCGGTGCTCGCGGTCATCGGCACTTTCACGAGATCCTCGCCGGGATCGTAGTCGGTGCCCCACTGGCCGTGCTGACGGTTGATGATGAGCGTCACCGTGCCGTCGGCCTTCGGAATGGTCCACAGCGTGTAGATGGCCGGAGGAACGGTGGCGCCGCCGATGACCATCGGCTTGTAGAAGCTGAGCGTCGTGGCCGCATTCGCGCCCGTGCGCCACACCTTATCGTATAGAACGACATTGCCCAGGATCGTGCGGCCGCGGCGGCGGGGACTCCCGTACGCGACGCTCACCGGCATGCCGCCGATCGTGCCTTTCACGACGAGGTCGGGCGATGCGGCGCCGAGTCCCTTACCTGCATGGTCGGCGGCGGCGAACGCTTTCGCCATTGCCGCGGCGTCGAGGTACGCGCCGCGCTGCGTCTCCGTTTTCTCCGTGGTGCCGCGCGCATTGGCGGCAGTGATGTTGCCGCTCGCATCCACGGTGAGATGCGTCCAGAGGATGTTGAAGTAATCGACATTGATCATCGTGGCCGATCGCGCGAGGAACTTGCGATTGGAGATGCTTCCGCTGGCGATGTCGATCGAGGGCACTTTGAGCGTGTCGCTGCCCGAAGGCTTCTTTCGCGAGAGCGCCAACTCGTACAGGCCCAGCGAGCTGTAGAGACCGTATGACGCATTGAAGCCGGTCATGAGCATCGGCATGGTGCCGCCCGGCATGCCGTGCGTGACGTTGCTCTTCCGCCCGCTCGAGTCGAAGGCGATGTGCACGGCTTCGGCGTCGAAGGTGATGACGCTGTGTGCGGTCGCGATGTTCGCGTTGCCCATCGGATCCTGGTCGAACGTGGCGCGCGCGACGGAGCCATCGGGGCGCAGCTGGACATCGTAGTGGACCAGCACCGTGCTGGGAACGCGAACCACGATGTCGCCGGTGACGCGGTCGCTCGTGCGCGTGACGCTCTCAATGACGACCGTATCCTTGCCGAGCGTGGTGACGAAGGAGCTCTTGTCGTCGGCGACAGGAGACAGGATAACGGAGCCCACGAGTGCCGCGATCGACAGAAGAATCCTGTACATGAGCGATTCTCCCTATGGTACGGGTTGTCTCGAATCTACACCGGTACGGAGTGGTTGTTCGTGGACTGGACGGGGGTCAATCATGTGAATCATGTTAATCCTGTCAAAGCTTTTGTGGTCCACTAGCTAACAACTGTTGGACAGGATTGACATGATCGACATGATTGAAAAACCCGCTGAGCATCCTGTACGGCACGTGGCGACTCCTGAGCTTCGGGAAGCGGTTCACGGTCTCGGGAGAGAAGATCGATTCCTTCGGCAAGCATCCGCGCGGATTCCTGAGCTATGCGCGCGACGGGCGCATGTCGGCCATCATCGCGAGTGACGGCCGCCCGCGACACGCGCCGACGGTGGAGTTGAGCTATGCGCAACGCGCGGAGCTGTTCGATACGATCTATGCCTATGGCGGCACGTTCTCATTCGATGGCAACACCGTCACGCATCATGTCGACATTTCGTGGAATGAGAGCTGGAACGGCACCGATCAAGTCCGGCGCGTGAAGCTCGAAGGAGCCAAGCTCTACATCAGCACCGATCCCGTGGCGGACGAGGGGGACGGCAGGCAGTTCGTCTGGGAGTTGATCTGGGAGAGAGTGCCGAGCGCGAAATGACCGCCGTTGCAATCATCTCAGTCATGTCAATCCTGTCAAAGGCCTTTTGACAGGATTCACATGATTGACATGATTTGTCGAACTTGAGATGCACGTACACGGAGGGTGGTGAATGAAGAGGACCGCCAACGCCCACTTCGCGATCAAATCCTGGGATGAGAAGCCCTATTCCGAGGGTGAAGGCCTGCCCAAACTCACGCGCGCCAGCGTCGCGAAGACGCTCACGGGCGACATCGCCGGCGAGGGAAACGCCGAGTACCTCATGATGTATCGCGCCGACGGCACGGCGACGTTCCTCGGCTTCGA
The DNA here is from genome assembly GCA_963732065.1 of uncultured Gemmatimonadaceae bacterium. GTDB lineage: Bacteria > Gemmatimonadota > Gemmatimonadetes > Gemmatimonadales > Gemmatimonadaceae > DATKOH01. Next base: position 527,446 of record CAVSYH010000018.1, read on the forward strand.
GCGCGTCGTCGCGACGGCTCGGCGGCAAGGCGGGAACGTTCGTCCTCCAACGCACCGGTGTCTTCGAGAATGGCGAGGCCAAGGAATCGTATTCTGTCGTTCCCGGGATCGGGGACGGGAGAACTCGCCGGGCTGCGCGGCGAAGGCCGCACCTCGGTCGGCCATGGGATGGAGTTTCCGTTCGCGCTCGAGTACGAGTTCGTCTGAGAGGAGGGGCATGCCAATGAAGAAGAGCGCAGCTCCGAGCGCCGAAGCCGCCGCATGCACTCATCGACAAGCGGATCGCGGAGCTGGACGATTGGCGGGGCGAGATGCTCGCCCGGCTCCGCGCGATCATCAAGGACGCCGATCCCCAAGTCGTGGAGGAATGGAAGTGGGCGATCCCGGCCTGGTCGCACGATGGGCTCATCTGCACGGGCGAGGTCTACAAGAAAGTCGTGAAGACGACGTTCGCCCGGGGCGCTTCGCTCAAGGACCCCGCGGGGCTGTTCAATTCCAGTCTCGAAGGCAACACGCGCCGCGCGATCGATTTCCACGAGGGGGATAAGGTGAACGTTGCTGCGCTGAAGACGCTGATCAGAGCCGCAGTGGCATTCAACAAGTCGTCGGGCCGCGATTAGGAACCCACTCTATGGATGCCCTTACTACATGTCGATCAAGGAGCCGGGCAAATGAAGCAGCACGCGACGCTCGTCATCACGAATCTGCTCACCATCGTCCTGGTCACTGTTCACCTGACCGACGACATCGTCCGCGGAGTATCGCCGTCCGGACTCACTCTTCTCACCGCAGTGGTCGTTCTCGTACTCTGGCTATACGGCGTGCTCGTGCTGGGTGAACGGCGGTCGGGCTACATCATCATGCTCATCGGCTCGATCATCGGAACGGGCATCCCCATTCTCCACATGGCCGGGAGGGGGATCGCGACGGCCAGCGCTCCGCTTTTCGTCTGGACGGACCTCGCGGTCTGCACGTCGGGGGCCTTCGGCGTCGTGCTGGCGATTCGAGCGCTGTGGGGCACGCGCCGAGGCAACGCCTAGCCGGATCGCGTTGACGAACAGTATGAGCCTGTAGTCGTGCCGGTTGGCCGCTAACGAACGCTGGGCATATCATCTTCTCATGGGTAGCCTCCCGCGCACTGCGCCGCGACCTGATCGCGGCCACGATCGATCGTGCTCGGCTGTGCGCCCGGCAGGAGGAGCGCGCCGCCGCCCAATCCTCCGGTCGTAGCGCCCTCCGCCGATGGGCGACTGATCCATGCATGGTCGTCGACACCAGCGCGCGCACTGCCGATACGCTATATGTAATCGGCGCTCTGCAGGCGTACGAGCCGCCGCCGTTGCAATGCAGCGACACTCGCCCTCCGAATAACGTCTCGCCGGCAATCGTCGTGCCATACGCGGCGCCGCCTGGCGCGGATCTCCGCGAGCTCCTCGACGGCGGCGGCGCGTATCGCCTCGACGTGCTGGTGACGGACGATGCCAACGTGATCGCGTACGCCGCGCGGCGCGCGAACTACCTCGTCGTCGCGCTGCCGTGGAGCGTCACCTACGTGCTCGTCACCGCGCGCGCAACGCCCGTGATCGGCTCTCTGACGGCGGGAGCGCGAACGCGATCGCGCGCAACGCCTGACGGCCGACGCTCGCGGCGCTGCGGAGCCGTTCCCGTGGCTCACGGATTCGGCGTGCGCCATCGCCGCTGTCCCGATGGACCGCGCGGGTCAGGTCATCGGCTACCCGCGAGGGCGGAATGCGACCGCGCAGGAACTCGCCGAGCGGATCGTCTCGCTCGCGGGCACGAACGCGAAACGGACGTGGACTCCATGGATCGCCAGGACAGCTCTCGCGGCACAGCGCCCTTGGCCGAGCGTCGCTGCCGATCGGTAGCCGCAGCGCTCCCGCGGTCGCATCGCCGACCGCGTCGTCCAGCGCCCGTGACACGCGGCCGGCAACGCGCGACGTTCGCGTGACGCAGGTGCGATCCCGCTCGTCGACACGCGCGCGCACGCCATCGTACGGCGCGGGAGCGGCGCGGCGTTCGTGATCGGCGCCGAATGGCGACCTGTATTTCTATCGCCAGAGCGCGCGATGACGTTCCGCCTGCGCCTCACGCTCGCGATGCTCGCGATCGCGGCGGTCCCGCTCCTCATCCTCGGCTACGGCATTCGCCGCGAGATGACCACACAGCTCGACGCCGACGCGACACGACGCGTGACCGCCGCCGGTTTGGCGTCGCACGACCGGCTGGCGGCCATGCTCGAGACGGAACATCGCCGTCTCGAATCGCTCGCCTCAGACCTCGCGGCCGACAATCGGTTCCGGATCGCGCTCGCCGATTCGAATTCGGCCGAGCGCCGGTGGCTGCTCGACTGGGCGCCCACGGCCATGCGGCTCACCGGATTCGCCGTGCTGCAGGTGCAGGATTCGAGCGGCCGCATTCTCAGCTCGGGCCAGTTCCGGAACGACTACGATCGCGTGGCGCCCACGGTGCCGCGGGCCGCGGTGCTCGACGCGCGCACCGCGAGCGCGCCGGTGCGCGCACTCGTCACGACGGTCGCGTTCACGGTGCGCGGCCAGTCGTACGCGGTCACGGGAGGCGCGAACTTCGACTCCGCGCGCGTGGCCGTGCTCTCCGGAGAGCCCACGGTCGCGGCGCTGCTCGTGACCGATAGCGCGCCGCTCCCCAAGGGCGCGATCGCGACGGCCACGCTTCCCTATGTGAACGAAGCGTCCACCGGGCAGCCGGAGCAGGCGCGCATCGTTCTCGTTCCCGACAATGGCCCGACACGCGCGCTCGAAGCGGGCGTCACCCGCTGGCTGCTCATCACGCTCGGGCTCACGCTGCTCGCCGCCGTCACGATCGCCGCGCTGCTCGGCCGGCTCATCTCCATCGCCGATCGTCGAACTCTCCGAGCGCACGGCGCAACTCGATCTCGACCGCCTCGACGCGCACTTCGCCTCCGGCCGCAGCGACGAACTCGGCGCGCTCGAACGCACGCTCGACGCGTTGGCGACGCCGCCTTCGCACGAGCGTGGCGCGACTGCGCGAGGCCGAGCGCGCCGCCGTCACCGGCGATCTCGCGCGGCAAGTGAATCACGACATCAAGAACGGGCTCGCGCCCATTCGGAACGTGCTTCGCCACCTGGTGCAGACGGCCGAGCACGAGCCTGGCACTCTCGCGGCGGTGTTCAAAGAGCGCGCCGGTACGCTCGAGTCGAGCGTGGAATATCTCGACTCGCTCGCGCGCAACTACGCGAAGCTCTCTCCCGCGCTCACGCGCGGGCCCACGGATCCGCGCGCCGTCGTGCTCGATATCGCGCACGGCGTCGCCGGGGTCACTGTCACGGTGCTCATGCCCGACGAGCTGCCGCCCGTGCGCGCCGACGCGGTGGTGCTCCATCGGATCCTCGACAACCTCGTGTCCAACGCCGTCGACGCACTCGACGGTAAGCCGGGCACGGTAACCATCGGCGCCGAATCGGTCGGCGAGAACTCGGAACGCCGCGTGCGCTTTACGGTCGTCTGACACCGGCCGCGGGATGACGCGCGAGGAGCTGAGTCTCGCCTTCAACGACTTCCACACCACGAAAGCCACAGGTACCGGGCTCGGCCTTTCGGTAGTGCGGCGCCTGCTCACCGACGTCGGCGGCTCGATGAAAGTGGATACCGCGCCGGGGGAGGGAACGACCTTCACGGTAGAGATCCCGAGCTAGATTTCTCTCCTTATGAGCCGGATCCTCGTCGTGGACGATGTGGCGGCGCTCGCCGAGCAGTACGCTTACGATCTCAAGCGGATCGGCGCGCACGAGGTCGTGACCGCCAACGACGGCGAGCGCGCGCTCAAGATGCTTGAGGCGGGCGGTTTCGACTGTGTGATCCTCGACCTCGAGATGCCCGGCACCGACGGATTCGCCGTGCTGCGCGCGTTGCGCCATCGCGGCGACGAGACCCCGGTGATCGTCTACACGGGCACGGGCGATTTCGAGCGCTGCATCGCGGCGGTGAAGCTCGGCGCCGCCGGCTTCATCGACAAAGCGGAGCCGATGGAGCGAGTGGCGCAGGAGGTGGAGCACGCGATCGAGCGTCATGAGCTGCGCCGCGAGGTGTTCGTGCTGCAGGCGGAGCTGGGCGCTTCGGCGCTGGTTGGCCGGAGCGCGGCCATCGCGAAGTTGAACGAGCAGATCGGCCGCATCGCGCCGGTGCCGAGCGCAGTGCTGATCACGGGCGAGAGCGGCACGGGCAAGGAGTTGGTCGCGCGCGAGCTGCACCGGCGCGGCGCGCACGCGGCGTCGCCCTTCATCGCGCTCAACTGCGCGGCGCTGCCCGAGAACCTCGTGGAGGCCGAACTCTTCGGCCACGAGCGCGGCGCGTTCACGGGGGCGATCGCCACGAGGAAGGGCGCGTTCGAGTCCGCCGGCGACGGCACGCTCTTCCTGGACGAGATCGGCGAGCTGCCGCTGGCCGCGCAGCCCAAGCTGCTCCGCGTGCTCGAGGAGCACACCGTGACGCGCGTCGGCAGCAACGCCGCGATCAAAGTGAGTGCGCGCGTAGTGGCGGCCACCAATCGCGATCTCGACGCGATGGTGAAGGAGCAAGAGTTCCGCGAGGACCTGTTCTATCGCCTGAACGTACTCGTGATCCACACGCCGCCGCTGCGCGATCGGCGTGAGGACATTCCGCTGCTCGCCCAGCGGTTCGCGGAGATCGCGTGCCGCGAGTTCGGCATGCTCCCGAAACAGCTCGCCCCCGAGGCGCGCGAACGGCTCGTCGCGTACGACTGGGAACGCAACAACGTGCGCGAGCTGCGCAACGCGATCGAGCGCGCAGTGGTGAACGCCAACGGGGAGACGATCCGCGCCGCCGATCTCCCGGCCGTGGTGCGAGGCGATGCGCCCGATACCGTGGATGCGGACATCGCGTCCTTTCACGTGCAGCGCATGAACGCCGAGCGGCGCATCGTGCTCGCGGCGCTCGAGCGGCACAAGTGGCAGATCACGCGTACCGCCGAGTCGCTCGACCTCGCGGACCACGCGAGCCTGCTCAAGATCATGCGAAGGCTCGGGATCCAGCGCGATTAGGGGCAGCGTTGCGCGCCCTTGCACGTCCCTCGCGCTCCCGTCATGCTAGTGATGTCTAAATTCCTGGAGCCTTCAAGATGCGGCTCTCAGACAGCGCCAGAGTCTCTCGCATCAGTGCTCCGGTTCACGGGCTCCTCTTCGGTGTTGCCGTCGGCGTGATCGCGGCGGCATCCGTGGGGTTCTCGACTTCCCGTCCGCGCCACGCGTTTGCATCGGCGCTGGCCGTGGCGCCTCGATCGTTGATCGCGCGCAGCGGCCCATCCTGCCCGCTCTCAGTGCAACAGCAGGTGGCCGCGGTCAAGGCATTCGGCGAGATGATGCCGGTCTTCCGCCACCCGCGCTGCCTCAACTGTCACGGCGGCCTCGATCCGATGTCGAAGCGGCATCCGGGTAGTGACCAATTGGAAGGGATCACGGACCGCGACACGCTGTTTGAGAAATGCCAGGACTGTCATGACGGGCTAGAGGGGTGGACCGTACCGGAAAAGGTGCAGTTCTTCGTCGGCAAGAGCGATGAGGAGTTGTGCCTGCAGATGAAGGAGATGGAGCCGACCGCAGATGGATTCGTGTCGCACATCCAGGACGATCACGGGGGCACCCAGTTCATCGAGGCGGGATTCGGCGGCGACCGCGCGCTCGGCGCGCAGGGACTGAAGGACAACCATCTCGTCGCTGAGAAGCCGCCGGGAACCCAGGCGGAACTCACCGCGAAGGCCAGGAAATGGGTGGCCGCCATGGGCGGCAAGTACGTCGGCTCACCCAAGTGCGGGTGTGCCCTGCCGAAGATCCAACTCGAGATAAAACATGAGAGCATGTTCAACACGGACAACCCCACTTTCAAGGCTGGAAGAGTCGGCTTCCACGGTATCGCGAATTTCCGGGTGAACCTCGTTCCCATGCAGGGGATGGAGGGGCGTTACAGCGGCGACACGACGGTGGTCCGGTCAATGCAGGCGCAGATCGTGAATCGTGCGTGCACTGGCACGGCCTCGCAGATCGAGCATTGGTGGTTCAGCGCCGAGGTGGACCAGACGTCGCAGGCAATGGAGTTGACGTTCGGCTTCACTGCGTCGGACTTCAGCGGCTCGTCGGAATGCAAGGTCGGGGGGTACGTCATTCGCAATCCGCTCGATCCCTATCTGTTCCATGACCTCAACAAGATCGTGCTGCCCGCGGACAGCGGGGCGACGAAGGAGGAAACGCTCAAAGAGCCGCATGGCACGGCGCAGGAATGGCTGGTCGTCAAGGTGATCGCGGCGCCGGGGATATAAAGCGCCGGAGACTTGAAGGACCCCAGCCTCCAGCGAATGAGGCTGTCGCGTGTCCGCTTCGACACTTCGCGGCGCGCGGATTCGTGTCCGCCCGGACACGTTGCGTTCGAAGCGCGCGACGCGGCGGGGCGCGCAAGTCGAACGGCGGCAGCCGGTTCGGTCGTGACAGCGACTCCCGCGGGGATGTGGCGCGGGTCGTGCTTCTCCTACGGGGCGACGGGAAATGATTCCCGCCCCCACGAGGAGGTTCGTATGACCCGCACCATCCACACCCCAACGCTGATCGTCCTCGCGCTCGCCGCGCTCGCGTGCGGCGGCGACAAGCCGAAGCCGACGGTCACCAGCGCCGAAGCGCACGGCGTAACGACGCTCCCCCCGGCGACGACGCCCGTCGCGGTGACTGCCCCGGAATCCGCGGCGCCGGCATTCGAGAGCGCCGAGGCCGCGTACAAGGCCGGCGATTTCCGCGCCGCCGCCGGGATGTACAAGACGCAGGTCGAGTCTACGCCGGACGACGCCTTCGATCACTACATGCTCGGTCTCTCGAGCTGGAAGGCCGGCGATTTCAACGGCGCGAAGGAAGCGTTCGACAAGTCGATCGAGCTCGATCCGAAGTTCGCGAAAGCGTACTTCAACGAGGCGCGCGTGCTCCTCGACATGCAGCGTGCGCCCGAGGCGCTCGAGTTGATCACGAAGGGGCGCGAGATCGATTCCGCGTCGAGCGACGGGCTGCGCCTCACGGCCCGCGCGCAGATGCAGAGCGGCGACATCGATGGCTCGATGAAGACGTATCGTGATCTGCTCACGCGCGACGAGACCGACGCGTGGGGGCTGAACAACTATGGCATGCTGTTGGTCGATCGCGGCGAGTTCGACGACGCGATCGGTCCGCTCGCGCGTGCCGTGCAGCTGCGGCCTACCGCGCCGGTGTTTCTGAACAACCTCGGAATCGCACTCGAGAAAGCCGGCCACCCGGTGGCGGCACTGCACCGGTACCAGCTGGCGGTGCAGAGCGACTCCTCGTATGTGAAGGCGGTGAAGAACGTCGAGCGCCTCACGCCCACCGTGAGCGACACGACGGCGGCGGCCGAGGTGGATGTGGTGGCGATCGCCGAGCAGTTCCGGCTCAAGGTGAAGTCGTGGAAGGAGACGACGCCGGCGCAGGTGCCATAGCCGTGAGTGGTTGCAGTTGCAGTTCACTGCAGGTGAATCATGTTAATCCTGTCAAAGTAGTTTTCGAAAATACTTTGACAGGATTAACATGATTCAAATGATGAACTATCCCAGCAATGCTCATTGAGCCTGCCAGCCCGGATGACCTGTCTGCCGTGCGTGGTATCTACGAGCATGCTCGCGTCGTGCAGCGGGCGCGACGCTCGATCCAGTGGCCGGAATTCAGCGATGCCACGATCTTGTCGGAGATCGAGAAGGGACGGCTGATGCGCGTCTCAGCCGACGATGCGATCGCGGGGATCTTCACGGTAGCGTACGAGGACCCTGCCATCTGGGGCCCGCATGAGCGCGGGACGCACATCTATCTCCACCGCATCGCGCGTGCCGCGAGAAGTCCCGCCGGCCTGGTGGATGTCGTTCTTCAATGGGCGGACGCCGAGTGCCAGCGACTCGGCCGCGAGGGTCTGCGGATGGACACGTGGGCGCGCAACACGGTGCTGATCGAATTCTATGGAGAGCGCGGCTTCCGTCTCGTGGAGGAGCGGCGCTTGGGAGCTGATCCGCGTCTGGCCGCGCACTATCACGGCAACTCGTTCGCGCTACTGGAGCGGGTATGCGCGATTTGACGCCGTGACCTGTCGGCCGCAGAATATCCCATGGCCCTCATCCTCGTGGTACCGCTCTTCTTCTATGCCATCATCACAGGACTCACGTCGTGGCTCTGGCGTGTGATCTGGACGGGCGCCTCCGTGGCCGCGTGGTTCTACCTCGGCCCAGCCTGGATTGCCGTGCCGGCGATCGCGATCATCGGCATCGCCATCAAGAATTCGATGCCGAGAGTCAGCAAGCTCTAACTGCTAACGCGTGTGGGCCTTAGTACGACTGAAACAGCGCGTTGCGGCTGAGCGTGTGGTACGACTCTGCGTGAGTGGGCGGCGCGCGCAGTGCACTCACGCCCCGCAGTACCATACGCTCAGCTGCGATACGCGCCTTTTCAGCGCGTACTGGAGGCGTACCCCCGCCTCTGTCTACGGCTTCATTACCTGCCCGCGTATCTCCCCCGCCGGGTATTTCGCCGTGTGCACGTTCACGTAGGCGTTCCCGTTGGCCATCAGCGCGCGCAGCGAATCGCCGCTCACGCCCTTGCTCACTTCCTTTGTAAGGTCGACGGAGTCGTCAGCGACCGTTCCCTCGGCTACCGCCTTGACGGTGAAGGTGAGCACCGGCGGTCCCGCGACGCCGGGCGCTCCAACATGGATATGCGCTGCCGTCGCCGGTCCACTGAGACCGCCCACGGTAACCATGTAATGCAATTCGTTCCCGGCCACGGTGAGCGTCACCGTGCCGGATGCGTGCGACATGTTCGGCGGCGTCTCCTCGCTCGCATTCATGTGCGCTGAATATTCGGCGTGCTGTCTCGCCGCGGGCGAGCCGTTCCATACGGGGAACAGCGCGACGGCCGCCGCGATACCAAGGGTCGGCATCCGCATGGGGATCCTCCTGTCGGAATGAGATGGCGAAACGCGACGCGACGCCGAGTGGTTCGGCATGCGCCGTGAGAGTTTCCCTATCCGTAACCTATGTAGGGCGAGCGGCGGCGACACTCACGGACCGGATCCGGCGTCCCGGCGCCCTATGCACGATACCCCATGCAGGCCCCATGGTTCAAGGCCTATCGCCGCCTCCATGAGGTCGCCATCGTATCGGCCATGCCACCCGATTCGGCAATCGCGCGGGCAGAGATCGATCGTCGGCAGTTCCTCGGCGCCGCGACCGGCTTGGCTGCGCTCGCCTTGCTGCCGCGCTGGCGATTCGCCGCACCGGCGAAGACGCGGCTCATCCTCCTCGGTACCGGCGGCGGCCCGCGCCCCCGGAAAGGGCGCTATTCGTCGTCGCAGGTGATCGTCGTGAACGGCGTTGCGTACGTCGTGGATTGCGGCGACGGCGTAGCCCGGCAGCTCGTGATCGCCGGCGTACCCCTCAGCACGATCGGCGACGTGTTCATCACGCACCATCACTCCGACCACAACGCGGACTACGGCAACCTGCTTCTGCTCGCGTGGGCCAGCGGATTGCACACGCGCGTCGACACGTGGGGGCCGCCGCCGATCGAGAAGATCACGCAACTCTTTCTCGAGATGAGCAAGACCGACATTGATGTGCGCATCGCGGATCAGGGGAACGTGCCACTGGCGCCGCTCATTCGTGCGCACGATCTCAGCGGCCCCGGGCTCGTGATGCAAGACGACAATGTCCGTGTCACCAGTGCGCTCGTGGATCATCCGCCGCTGGTGCCCGCATATGCGTTCCGCTTCGAGAGTGCCGACCGCAGCATCGTGATCTCCGGCGACACCCGGCGCTCGGCGAACCTCGAGGCGCTCGCGCGCGGCGCCGACGTGCTCGTGCACGAAGCGCTCTGGGTGCCGGCCGTCGACAAGATCATCGGCAGCTCGAATGCGTCCGATCTGGCGGCGCTCAGGGCGCATCTCATCAATAGCCATACGCCGGTCGAGGACTGCGGCCGCGTGGCGGCGGCCGCGGGAGTGAAGACCCTCGTGCTGTCGCACCTCGTGCCGTCGGACGATCCGGCGATCACCGAGCAGATGTGGATCGATGCAGCCCAGAAGTATTTTTCCGGCGAAATCATCGTAGCGCGCGATCTGATGGAGATCTAGGATGCGCATTCAATTACAACGGGCTTCGCCGCGCTATCTGGCCTCGGCGCTTTCGCTGCCCCATTCTTGAGATAGCATGGCCGACACCACCCGCCTCGCCGCCGCTCTGGCTGACCGGTACATCATTGAACGGGAGTTGGGTGCGGGCGGGATGGCGACCGTCTATCTCGCTCACGACGTCAAACACGACCGGCCGGTCGCGCTCAAGGTCCTTGCGCCCGGAACTCGCCGCGGTCATCGGCGCCGAGCGCTTTCTCGCCGAGATCAAAGTCACGGCCAATCTCCAGCATCCCCACATCGTCACGCTCATCGATTCGGGCGAGAGCGACGGCACGCTCTGGTACGTGCTGCCTTACATTCGCGGCGAATCGCTGCGCGACCGGCTGACCAGGGAACGGCAACTCGGCGTGGACGACGCGCTGGCGATCACGCGCCAGGTCGCGGCCGCGCTCGACTACGCGCACGCCCAGGGCGTGATCCACCGCGACATCAAACCCGAGAACATCCTGCTCCACGAAGGGGAGGCGATGCTGGCCGACTTCGGCATCGCGTTGGCCGTGAAGCAAGCGGGTGGCAACCGGCTCACCGAGACGGGGCTCTCCCTCGGCACGCCGCAGTACATGAGCCCCGAGCAGGCCACCGCCGACCGCGCCCTGGATGCCCGAAGCGATGTCTATTCGCTGGGCGCCGTGCTCTATGAGATGCTCGCGGGCGAGCCGCCTCATACCGGGGCGACCGCGCACGCGGTGATCGCCAAGTTGCTTACGGAGCGGCCGCTGTCTCTGCGCGTCGTCCGATCATCGCTCCCGCCGGGAGTGGACGCCGCCGTTTCGCGAGCGCTGGAAACGGTGGCCGCGGACCGCTTCCCGACGGCGGGGGAATTCGCGCGTGCGCTGGATGCGGCGCGGGCGGCGGCCCCGCAGGTTGCGACTGTTGGCACGCGCCGGCGCGCGGTGGTGATAGGAGTGGCGGCGGGCGTGCTCGTGGTGGCGGCGGTGGGGTGGATCGTCTGGCGGAGTCACCGGCGCGATTCGGCGGCGCCGTCTTTCAACGCGCGCACGCAGGTCACCTTCACCGGTAACGCGGCCCGACCGGCGCTTTCCGCGGACGGCACCCAGATCGCGTACGTCGTGCACGACTGCACCAGTTCGGGGTGCCAGGATGCCATTGATATCCAGGACGTGGACGGCAGCGCGAAGCGGCGGCTGGTCGACGGGGTATCGGCGATCGACTTTCTGAATTGGAGTCCCGATCGCCGCTTTCTCCTTTTCGTGCAGACCCACGGGAGTAAAATCGGCATTTTCCTTGTCAGCACTCTGGGCGGCGCTCCCCGGCGAGTGGGTTCGGACTCGTCGTCCTTCGCATTCTTGTGGAGCGGTGACTCTCTCGTCGAGACCGCTGGTGATTTCGCGGACACCGTGGGCTGGCTCAAGACGCGGCCCTTCGACGGCGAGGCGCGCGATAGCATCCGTCTGCACGGGCTGAAGGGGGGCGGGTACGCGATGGCCTTCCCGGGAGACCAGTGGCTGCTGCTGGCCGGAGAGGGGCGACACGGTCAGGAGGCGCGGATCGTGGACCGGCAGGGGCAACAGCGTGATGTCTTCATCGGAGGACGTCAGGGATTTCAGATAGGTGGTAGTGCAGCGTGGTCCTGGGTGCCGCTCGGCGGGAGCCGTCAGGGGATCGTTCGCCTCCCGGTTGATCTCGGAACGGGCAAGTTCCGCCTCCCACCCGATACCGTGCTCAATGCCGCGAGCGACTTCTTCGACGTGTCGGCGGACGGAAGTACGATCGCCTATGTGGAGGGCGGCCGTCAGTACGACATGTGGGTCTTGCCATTGGCGGAGGCCATGCAAGGGCGCTTCTCGCCGGAACGTCACATCTTTGGGTCGACGTCGCAGCTTGGTGGAGCGTTGTCCCCCGACGGAAGACAGTTGCTTGTGGAGCACTCGGAGGCGGGGTCCGCCGGAAGCCGCGTGGTGATGTCCATCCTTCCCACGACGGGGGGCTCCGGGGTGGATTTCAATTCCCCAGGGAACTCGCTCGCGGCTGGCTGGTCGGAAGATGGCGCGTGGATCATTCACGAATCGCGCTCTGCCACCGGGATCCAGTTCGTGCTGATCGATCCCCGGACGGGACAGCAGGCACGATCCTTCGCGACGGGCGACACTGCCTATACCAGCTATGACGCGCTCGCCGGCGGCGGTTGGGTCTGGATCCCACCGTCACACGATCGTGTGAGATTCCAGCGGAAGCAGGGAGAAAAGCCGGTCGACTTTCCCCTCCCGGCGGGGAAACGCGTATTCAATGTCAACGCGAGCCCCAATGGTACTCGCTTGGTAGCCTTTGCGAGCATCCCATCGACGGATTCGGTCATCTTGAGCGCGATCTCCCTCCCCGGGGGACAAGCCACCCGGTGGATCACGCTGAACGGCCCCGTTCTGGACGCCCGCTGGCTCAGCAATGGGTCGCTCATGGCTGAGGTAAGAGAGTCAGGGTCCATCACCTTGTATCGCGTCACCGCTCCCGATCACGCCAAACGGCTCGGCACCATCCCGCGGGCCACCCTAGTGAGTTGGTCATACGATGGGCGGCAGGTCGGCGTCATTACGTCGGAGGTTCGCGGCAATGTGTGGCTGGCCAGAAGCTCGGGCCGCCGACCTTAGCGCTTGTTGGTGGATCTCCACTTGTTCCAAGGATTCTCGACGCACTGAGTTGCGCCTAACTATCGGGAGGATGCCGTCATGCGTTCGCACACGCGGATTCCATTCGCCATTGTGATGCTCATCGCCACCGCGCCATCGTTCGCGCAGAGCGTGGCGAATCCCGAGATCAGCTGGACCGATCCGACCGCGTTCTACCGCAGCGCGATCTATCCACCGGCAGATTTCTCCTCGCGCGAGGTGAACGCGTCGCTGCAGATCTATCCCTTCCAGAAGGTGGACAGCGATCCGCGCGCGTCGTTCCAGCACGGCCTGTTCCGCGCGTTGATCGACCCGCGCTATCAAGAAACGCAAGTCGTGAATCTGAAGCTGGACTCGGGCTCGTTCAACGGCGCCGACTACTACCTACGCGCGCGGTTCGAGGACATCGTGGTGGGACCGCCGGGGCGGGAGCACATGCGCCTCGTGCTCGTCGTGGGCAATCAGATCGCCATCGTTGACGCCGAAGCCGTCAGCATGCAGAGCTGGCAGCACGTCGTGCCGCAGCTCAATGCGTTCATCGCGACCGTGAAGATCGGAGCGGGCGCGCCGCAGCCCGAGTATGGCGCGCCGAGTGGACCCGCCGGCCAGCAGCTCGCCGGTCTGTATCAGGGATTCAAACAGAAATACATGACAAACCTGATGATGGGTCCCGCGTACGGTACGTACCAGAACGCGCTGCATTACTATCTGTTCTCCGCGAACGGACTCGTGTACCGGCACTATGACGCGCTCGCGGTGCCGGGCAACGATCCAGCGCAGTTCGATTTCGCCGGCGCGCAGCGCGCCGACCCGTCGAACTCGGGCAAGTACGTGATCAAGGGCGACTCGGTGTACGTGAAGATCGGCACGCCCCAGCATTTCGACACGTTCGTGGCGCATCTGCCCGAGGACAATGTCATCGTGATCGCCACGGTGCCTTACAAGAGAAAATGAGCTGGGAACCGTCATGATGCCGCGGAGTATTGAAGGACGCCGGCTTCAGGCCGGTTGTTGGCATCGATACCGTTGGCAGCGTTCGAGGTGCATCATGAAGACCCCGTCCTTCGCGCGACGCTTCTCCTCCGTCGCGTTCCTGGCATCCGCATTGGCGATCGCCGGGTGCAGTTCCTCCACATCCCCCACGACCACACCGCCGACGCCGATGACGAATGACGTGGACATCGTCTTCGGCGCATCGTCGCTGACGAACACCGCGTTCAATCCGGATACGAAGAGCGTCGCATTGGGCGGCGGGGCGAGCGTCGCGGTGCGGTTCGTGAACAACGATTCCGATCCGAGCAACTACGGCTCGACCGGCACGACCCACCACATCGTTTCGGACGACGGCACGACGTTCAATGCCGGCACGCTCGCGCCGGGCCATACCATGACCATCAGTTTCTCCGCGACGGGAACGATCCCGTTCCACTGCGCGATCCATCCGAACATGGTGGGGTCGATCGTCGTATCGCCCTGAGCTGGCGCTGGTCACGAGCATGGCGATCACGTGGCGCGGCCGGACTTCGGCCGCGCCACTTTGTTTTCCTCCAGGCGCTTTCGCGACTCCCATGGGCTGTGCTAGAATTCGTGGCCGCGACACGCGGCTATTCCATCCATTCCGGAGATCGATGAGCACTAAGACTGCAGCACCGTCCGGCCAGCGCGAGCGCGCGCAGCCGGAGACGTTCCGCGCCACCGCACTCCAGGCGTCCTTCAGCGTGAACGACATCCAGAAGAGCCTCGCCTGGTATCGCGACGTATTCGGATTCGTCGTTGACCAACCCTACGAGCGCGATGGAAAGCTGCGCGCCGTTGCGCTTAAGGCGGGTTCCACGCGCATCGTCATCGGCCAGGACGACGGCGCGAAGGGAGCGAACCGCGTGAAGGGGCAGGGGATGTCGCTGCAATTCACCACGTCGCAGGACATTGACGCGCTCGCTGCCGCCATCGAGAAGCGCGGAGCCGTGCTCGAGTCGCAGCCGGCCGACGCGTACGGGGCGCGGTCCTTCAGCGTGCGCGATCCGGATGGGTTCAAGTTCGTGATCTCGTCGCCGCGGTCTTAACTACAGACTGAGACGTCTTTAACTACAGACTTAGACGTTAGACTGAGACGTTAGACTGCGTCTCCGCGACGGGGCTTGTCCATCGGCCCCGTCGCGCGTAGTACTTCGGGAGTCTCGGAAAGGACGACCATGTTCCCCTTCTCGCAGAAGGCTGGCGCAGCCGCAGCATCACCCGCCGCATTGGCCGGTGCGCCGATCGCCGCGCCGCGTTCTTCGCTCGCGAAGGCGGCGCTTCGTCTCCTGCTGCACGGCGTGTTCCTCGTGGTCGCCGTCGGCTGCTTCATGGCGTATCTCCATTTCAAGGTCGCCGGCCAGCACACGGCCTCATATGTCGCCCTCGCCGGCGCGGGCCTCCTCGCGTTCGCGCCCATTCGCGATGTGATCCACCTCTTCTTCGCTATCGAGGGGCGCACGCTGCATCTCGTGCACGGGCTGGGCGGACTCGCGCTGCTCGGCCTGCCGCTCAGCGGCTTCGTGTCCGGCGGCCACCTGATGACGCACGCCGCGATGGCGCCGTTCGCGATCATGGGCGCGGCGCAGGCCGTCATGCATCAGGACCACCCGCGCAACGCGAAGCAGGCCGCCGCGCTCCGCACGTTCGCCACGAGCCTGCCCGAAGTGGCCGAGTTCACCGGCTCGGGTGACCTCACGTCGCCGGCGAACGCTGAGCGCGCAGTGCGCGTACTCACCGATATCGTGGGGAAGGCCCAGGTATTGGGCGAGACCGAGCTGGAAGCGGATCCTTCGTTCCAGGGCGCGCTGAGTCAGGCGAGCACGCGATTCAGCGCGAAGATGGGATTGGATGTCGTCGACATGGCACTGGACAAGATGGCCGAGAATCCGGCGACCGCCGCGGCGGTCCCGGCGCTTCGAAAACAGTTGGCCGCGGCGCGCCGGGCGCTCTCGAGCGGCGCCGCGAGTTAGAGGAGATCGTTCGCGAACACTCCAACGGGGACAACGATGAGGAAGACGATATGCTGTCTGGCGCTCGGGGCGCTGATCGCATCGCCACCGCAACGCGCCCGCGCGCAGGACGTACCGAAGTTCAATGTGTACGGCGGCTATTCCTACATGGTCATCCAGTCGGCGAGCGCCGACAACAATCTCAGCGCGAGCGGATGGGAGCTCGCGGCCTCCTGGAACCTGAGCCACTGGCTCGGCATCACGTTGGATGGCAACGGGAGCTACTGCTGCAGCGGGCAATACCTGTACACCGTTGCGGCGGGCCCGACGTTCACCTTCCGCAAGGAGAAGCGCGACTTCTTCCTGCACGCGCTCTTCGGGAATGGGAGCGCCAAGGGACTCTCCGAGACGGCCAGCGACTACACCTGGATGGTGGGCGGCGGCATCGACTGGATCCTGAAGCCGGGGCTGGCGATCCGCGTGCCGCAGGTGGACTACATCGACACCCACTTCCTGAACGGGTCGGAGAACGACTGGCGGATCAGCGCCGGCGTCGTGTTCCGATTCGGCAAACAAACCGGGCCATCGAGCCATTAAGAGATCAACGGGGGAATCATGAGCAAGGATCGCGCGGTCAGGCTCGCCGCGGCCGGCTCGATGCTGGCGGCGGCAATGATAGCGGGATGTTCCGGCGGGTCGCCGAACGACGTCCTGGGCGGCGGCTCCTCGGGCGTGCCCAAGTTCGCGTTCGTGAGCAATGAGAGTTCCAACGATCTGTACGATTACTCGATCAGCAGCGGCGGCGCGCTGACGCAGGTATCGGGATCGCCGTACATGGGCGAGACCGGCCCGCGCGGCGTCGCGGTGCATCCGAGCGGACGGTTCGTGTACATGGCGAACAGCGGCGACAATGACATCTCCGCGTGGTCGATCGACGCCGCCACCGGCGCGCTCACGGAGATCTCGGGCTCCGCCTTCGGCGCGGGCACCGGCACGCGAGGCATCACGATCGACAACGCCGGGAAATTCCTCTTCGCTGCCAACGAACAAACGAACAATGTTTCGGCATATACCATCGGATCGGACGGCGCGCTCACCGCGGTGGCCGGGTCGCCATTTCCCGCGGGGACGGGGCCGCGCGGCGTGGCGGTGGATCCGAGCGGCAAGCACTTGTACGTGACCGACCACTCGGTGGACTCGATCATGGCATTCAGCATCGATCCCAGCACCGGCGTGCTCACGCCCGTCGCGGGCGCGCCCTTCGCGACGGGGAACACACCGTTCAATGTGGCCGTGGATCCGTCGGGAATGCACGTGCTCGTGACCAACCACCTGGACGGCAATGTGTCGGTGTACTCGCGGAACACGAGCACCGGCGCGCTCACGCAGATCTCCGGTTCGCCCTTCTCGTCGGGGAGCCAGCCGCACGGCATCGTGGTGGATCCCGACCGGGAAGTTCGTGTACGTGGCGAACCATGCGTCGGGCAACGTGTCGGGCTACAGCATCAACGGGTCCACCGGAGCGCTCACGGAGCTGAGCGGCTCGCCCTTCACGGCGGGCACGGGGCCGTACGGCATCACGATCGATCCATCGGGGAAATACGTGTACGTCGCGAACAACGGTTCGAGCAATGTGTCGGCGTGGACGTACGATCCGAACACCGGTGCGCTCGTGCCTGTGGCCGGCATGCCGTTCAATGCGGGCAACGGGCCGCATGGAGTGGCGGTGGCGCCGCAGCAGCAATAACTGTTCGGGAAGCGGGAAGCGGGAAGCGGAACTCACCACCCGATCCCGTTTCCCGTTTCGCTTGAATCCGTGGTTCACCGAAAAAAACTGCTAGACAGGATTAACATGATTCACATGATTGAACGGCAGTTCATCGTGTAAAATCATGTTAATCCTGTCCAATGCAGTTCAGTTGCCCTCCCCGTGCCCGCGCGCATATTCTCCCCCATGATGAAATCCCACTCACGGCTCCTCGCCGCCGCCCTCGCTGCCGCCGCATCCAGTCTCGCCGCCCAGCAGCCCATCGACTCCGCGTACACCGCGCAGATCAACGAGCTCACCCCCACCGATCCCAAGTGGGTGTTCACCACCGAGCTCGTGGATTATCTCCCGGCGTCGGCCACGGTGCCGTCGCCGCTCAAGGTGCTGGGCTACGTGCCCGGGCACGGTCGGCCGGCTGTCGCACGTCGCGGACATCAACAAGTATTTCCGCGCGCTCGCCGCCGCGTCGCCGCGCGTGAAGCTCTACTCCGCCGGCATGAGCGACGAAGGGCGCGAGATGCTCGCCGTCGCGATCGGCGACTCGGCGACCATCGCGCACATCGATGACTATCGCGCGATGCTCGCCAAGCTCTCGGACACGCGCAATGTGAGCGCCGCCGAGCGCGCGACGCTCATTCGCGACGCGAAGCCGATCTACTGGCTCACCGGCTCGATCCACTCGCCCGAGACCGGCAGCCCCGAGATGCTGATGGAGCTCGCGTACCGTCTCGCGGTGGACGAGTCGGATCACATGAAGGCGATCCGCGCCGGCGTGATCACGCTCATCACGCCCGTGCTCGAGACGGACGGCCGCGATCGCGAAGTGGACGCGTTCGCCGAGTCGCGCGCGCTCAAGATCGGCAACTACGGCGTGCCGCTCATCTACTGGGGGAAGTACACCGCGCACGACAACAATCGCGACGCAATGGTGCTGTCGCAGAAGCTCACGCAGAACGTCGTGAAGATATTCCTGTCGTGGCACCCCACCGTCGCGCACGACCTGCACGAGTCGGTGCCGTTCCTCTACACGAGCACCGGCACCGGACCGTACAACGATGAGTTCGACGCGATCCTGACCGACGAGCTGCACACGCTCGCGTACCAGGAGATGACGGAACTCACGCGCCGCGGACTCCCCGGCGTGTGGACGCACGGCTTCTACGATGGCTGGGCGCCGAACTACACGATCCTCTCGGTGGCGAGCCTGCACAATTCGATCGGCCGCTTCTACGAGACGTACACATCGCAGGGCGCCGAGTGTCACATCGTGCATCTGCGCGAGCGACGCGGTGCAGAAGGAGTGGGACCGGATGAATCCGCCGGTGAACGGCATCAAGTGGTGCATCCGCACGAACATCAATTATCAGCAGTCGGGCGTGCTGATCGCGCTGCGCTACGTGGCCGACCACCGGCAGACCGTTCCTCGAGAATTACGCCGCGAAAGTGGACCGCATGGTCGCACCGCGGCCGCACGACCGCGCCGTACGCGTACGTGATCCCGCACGATCAGCGCCACGCGGGCGAAGCGGCGGCGCTGGTGAACTTGTTCCGCGCGCAGGGCACCGTGGTGGATGTCGCGACCGCGGATTTCACGACCTTCGATGCGCCGCGTCCGGTGGAAGTGGGCAGCAACATGCGGCCCACCGAACCGGGCGCGCCGCCCATGCTGCCGGCCGACAGCGTTCGCGTGGACAGCATGCGCAAGATGGGCGGCAAGCCGAAAGACGTGAGCGTGCAGAGAGGCGACTGGATCGTGCGCATGGACCAGCCGAACACCGGCACCGTGCGCACGCTGCTCGCGATGCAGCGATTCGGATCGCAACGAGCCGCCGCCGTACGACGACACCGGCTGGACGCTGGATCTCCTGCGGCATGTGATCGCGTACCCGATCGGCGACTCCGCGGTGCTCGCCAAGGACATGACGCCGCTCGCCGCCGACGCCGTGGCGATGGGCACGTTCGTGGCGGACTCCGGCGGATCCGGCGCCGTGGCGATCATCCGCAATACTGGCGATTGGCGCGCCGCCGCGCTGCCGTGGAAAGTCGCGCGGCGCAACGGTGGCCGTCGCGGAGGGTTCGTTCGCCGTGGGCGGCCAGCAATTCCCGGCGGGCACGTTCATGGTCTCCGGTGCTGAGCTCCGACCGCATGAAGGCCATCGCCGCGATGGGATTGAGCGGCGTCACCACGAAGCAGACGATCTCGGTGAGTCGCTACACGCTCTCGGTGCCGCGCGTGGCCGTCGTGCACACGTGGCTCGAAACGCAGAACGAGGGCTGGGTGCGATACGCGTTCGACCAAATGGGCGTGCCATACACCTCGATCTCCGACCAGTCGCTCAAGAAGCCGGGCGCGCTCGACAAGTTCGACGTCGTGGTGTTCCCGCACGTGAACGGAGCGCCGAGCACGCTGCTCAATGGCCGGCCGATGATCGGGCCGCCGGTGCCGTGGAAGAAGACGGCGGCCACGCCGAACCTCGGGCTCTGGGATGAGACCGACGACATCCGGGGCGGCATGGGACTCGCCGGCGCGAGCGCGCTCCGCCAGTTCGTGGAGCGCGGCGGCCTGCTGATCACCGAGGGATCCACGAGTGCGTTCGTGGTCGCGCTCGGCTTCAACCCCACGCTGCAGCTCGCCGATGCACGCGGCCTTCGCGCGCAGGGCTCGATCCTGCGCGCGCAGCAAGTGACGAAGAGCAGCCCGATCCTCTATGGCTATGACGACGCGCCGAGTTTCCCGGTGTACTTCGGCGGCGCGCCGGTGCTTCAGGTGCAGACCAAGGACACGCTGCAGATCACGAGCGGCATCGACTCCACGATTCTCAAGCAGGTCGAGGCTGCAGCGCGCGAAGGTGATCGTGCGATTCTATCCGCGCGCGGATTCGTTGCTGCTCTCGGGGCTGCTGGCCGGCGGCGGCGAGTTGGTGGGCAAGGCGGCGGTGATCGATGCGCCGGTAGGGAAGGGGAACGTGGTGCTCTTCGCGATCCGTCCGCTCTGGCGCTGGGAGTCGCAGGGCACATTCGCGATGGTGCTCAACGCGATGGCGAACTGGGATCATCTCGCGAACACGCAGAAGAGCGCATCGATGCCGCTGACGGAGGGCGCGGCGGCGCCGAGGAAGTAGTGCGCGCCGCGTGCGCGGTGGCGCTCGCCGGGCTGCTCGCCACGAGTGGGCAGCCGCATCGGAACGCACCGGCGCTCGCCGGCACGTGGCGTGTCGCGAAGTTCTGCATGCTGGATACACTCGGCGAGGTCTTCGAACCGTTCGGATCGGACCCTAATGGGCTCTTCGTCTATGGGCGCGATGGCCGGCTCTCCATCCAGATCTCGCGCACGGCCAAGACCACGAATGATGCGATCGTCGACGATGCGGTCATCGCCGAACAGCTCCACATGCAGCGCGATGGCTACCTCGGGTACTATGGCACCTACACGATCACGTCGGACTCCACGGTGATCCACCATGTGGTGGGCGGAACGCTGCCGAGCTACGTGGGCACCGACCAGCGGCGCGTCTATCACATTCGCGGCGACACGCTCACGATCGGGACGGAGCCGCGAACGTTCGCCTGCCGAGTGCTGCTGCGCGTGAACGCACCGGCGCCCTCATGATCACGCTCGCGCCGATCGCTCTCCAGGGTCACGGAGTGCGACTCGAACCGCTCGCGGCGTCGCACGAAGCGGCGCTGCGGGAGGCGGCATCCGACGGCAAGCTCTACGAACTCTGGTACACCGCCGTGCCCGCACCCGACCTCACCGCCAAGTACATCGCCGACGCGCTCGCGGGGCAGCAGGCCGGGCACATGCTGCCCTGGGCGGTGCGCGATGTCGCGACGAACACCATCGCGGGCAGCACGCGCTACCATGACATCGTCGCGCCCATCGACCGCGTGGAGATCGGTTATACGTGGTACGGCAAGCGCTGGCAGCGGACGCACATCAACACCGCGTGCAAGCTGCTGCTGCTCGGCCACGCATTCGACACGCTCAAGTGCGCGGTGGTCGGCCTCCGCACCGACAACTTCAACTTCGCGTCGCAACGCGCCATCGCCGCGCTCGGCGCGCATCTCGATGGTGTGATCCGTCATCATCAGGCGCGGCGCGATGGCACCGTGCGGAACAGCGTGATGTTCAGCATCCTCGCCGCGGAGTGGTCCGACGTGAAGCGGCATTTGCTCACGCGGCTCGAGCGGCATGGGGGCGCCTCCGGCCACTGAGTGAGACGGGCGGGGGACGCCGCCGCCCGATGTCCGCTTTTCCGCGTGAGTTCGCGCTTCTCCGGTAGAGGTCAACCACGGCCCGATGTCGGGCCCCTCCCGGAGAACCGCCATGCGTCATCGACTTCAACTCACGCTCACTCTCGCCGTCATCTTGTGCGGAGCACCCCTCATCGCGGCGAGTGCGCAAACCGGATTCGTCAGCCTGCACCTCGTGGGCGGGAGCGGATTCCCCGATGCGAGTCTCTCACGGACCTGGATCCAAGGACCGAGCGGGCTCGAGGAGATCTTCACGCAGGAGTTCACCCCCGGCTCCCATACGCTCGCACTCGTGGAAGGCGTCTATGGCCCCTGCCGCGCGACCGCTACGAACGTGACGTTCACCATCGTCGCGAACAAGTGGACCAGCGTAGAAGTGCCGATCACTTGGCGGGACTGCGCCTTCTCGGTGGACGTCTATATGTTCGGCGGCCGCGCGAGCGGCACAGGTGAGGCGATCGTGACCACTGCCACGTCGAGCGGCGGCGCCCCGACGAACGCGACCTGCCACAACGTGCTCACGAGCACCAACGCGCTGTCATGGGTCGACTTCCATGCCTGTCACGGCACCATTGCATACGGCGCGACGGCGGTCTTGAACGGGATCCCCGATGCGGGCTCCTTCTACTTCTCAGAACCGGACTCGGAGGTGGTGGACTTCTCGCAGATTCAGTATCTGCCCAAAGGGGCAAGCTTCGTCGACACGGCCCGCACGCTCCCCGACTATCACTTCAACGCCGATCTCAGCGTCGCCCTCGTCCGTTCCTCGTACGGCGGACAGGTCATGAGCTCCACCTGGCGCGTCGTGAATCACGGGCCGAACAACGCGTACGCGATCAGCCTCGCCACACTCGGCGACAGCCTCGAAGATGCGCCGGATGTGCAGATCGCGTGGTCCGCATCGGACGGCAACTGCTACACGTATCCGACGGGCGGCATCAACTGCAGCCTTGCCTACCTCCCGGCCGGCGACAGCACCACGTTTACACTTCGCTACAGCGGTTCGCCGGACCCCGATCCGAACGCGCCGCCGCCGACATTGACCCAATTCTGCGTCGGCGTGCGAGTGTACAGCGGCAATCCGCCGTACAGCGACGATCCCCCGCCAGACAACAATCAGTCCAACAACACCGCACCCTGCATCCTGCACAGCCTGCCGGTCACAGTCGCGCTCGGCGGCAGCACGCCGGCGAACCAGGTGGTGCAGAAGGGCTCGACCCGCGTGCCGATGCTCGAGTTCGCGCTCACGCCTACGTCGCTCGCGACGCTCGACAACGTCACGATCAAGGCGCAGGGGAGCGGCAACGAGCAGGTGGACGTGACGGCGGTGCGGCTCTATCTCGACAAGAACGGCAACGGTCTCGTGGACGCCACCGATTCGGTGCTCGCGAGCGGCGCATTCGCGGCGAACGACGGTTCGGTGACGCTCACACTGAATCCCGCCTTCGCGATCACGGCGCCGGTGAACATCCTCGTCACCTACGATTTCAATGCGACGATCGCGCAGCGCCTTGGCGGCGGCGCGGCGCTCGCGGTGCTACCGCTGCTGCTGGTGCCGGCGATGCGCCGGCGCCGTCGTCTCGCGATGCTCGTACTGCTCATGGTGAGCGGCGTGACGCTCGCGAGCTGCGGCAGTTCGTCCACCGGTCCGGGCGGCACGAGTACGAGCACCTATCAGGCGACGCTCACGGGCGTCACG
Source organism: uncultured Gemmatimonadaceae bacterium (assembly GCA_963732065.1). GTDB lineage: Bacteria > Gemmatimonadota > Gemmatimonadetes > Gemmatimonadales > Gemmatimonadaceae > DATKOH01. The sequence goes on from CAVSYH010000018.1 coordinate 551,014, forward strand.
GCGTCGGGATTCGCTAAGACCGGCCTCTCGCTCGCCGGTGCGACGATCACGATCGACAAGTGACCGCCGGCTGCGGGCGGTGATTTCGCGTGGCGGGTGGGACGGGTATGTTGGGGCGGTGGAGCGGGCGGCGTCCGGGATCTTCCCGGTGCGGCGTCGCTTCATCCGCCTCGACCCCCGTCCCATGCCGCCACAGCCGCCGAACGCCGCGACCGATCTGGTGCTCGAGCTGTCGCGCGGCGACCCGCGCACGATCGATCGGTTGCTCCCGATGGTATACGCGGAACTGCACGAGCTCGCGCAGCGCTACATGCGCCGCGAGCGGCCCGATCACACGCTCACCACCACGGCGCTCGTGCACGAGGCGTATCTGCGCCTCGTGGACCAGACACGCGTGGAACTGGCGGATCGCGCGCACTTCGTGGGTGTCGCTGCGATCGCAATGCGCCGCATCCTCGTGGAGCACGCGCGGCGCCGGAACGCCGAACGGCACGGCGGCGAGCGGCAGCGCGTGAGCCTGAGTGACATCGCGCTCGCGCAGGACGACAGCGCCGCCGCGGTGCTCGAACTCAACGACGCGCTCGAACGTCTCGCCGCGCTCGATCCGCGACTCGTGCGCGTGGTAGAGTGCCGCTACTTCCTAGGCCTCACTGAAGAGGAGACCGCCGCCGCCATCGGCATCACCGCGCGCACGGTGCGGCGCGACTGGATCAAGGCGAAGGGCTGGCTCGCGACGGCGCTCGACGAAGGGCGCGCGTGACACAAGCCGATCTCAGCGCCTGGGAGCGGATCGAGCCGATCCTCGAGCAGGCGCTCGATCTCCCGCCGGCCGAGCGCGGCACATTCCTGGCGCGCGCGTGCGGCTCGGACCACGACCTGCGCGCGCGCGTGGAGCGGATGCTCGTGGCGGGCGAGGATCCGCACGGCCCGCTAGAGCGGTCGATCGCCGATGTCGCGGGCCCGTTAATGATCGAGCTCGAAGAGGAGATCGGTCCGCGTGTTCGGCTCGGCGATACCGTGGGGGTGTGGCGCCTCGTGCGGGTGCTGGGCGAGGGCGGGATGGGCGAGGTCTTCTTCGCCGAGCGCGCCGACGGGCAGTTCTCCCAGACGGCGGCGCTCAAGCTCATTCGGCGCGGCCGCGAGCACGACCCGCTGCTCATCCGCCGCTTCCTCGAGGAGCGGCGGATCCTCGCGACGCTCACGCATTCGGGCGTCGCGCGCCTGCTCGATGGGGGCGTCACCGGCGCGGGATTGCCGTGGTTCGCCATGGAGTTCGTCGCGGGACGGCCGCTCGATCGCTACTGCGACGACCTCAAGCTCGGCGTGCCCGCCCGTCTCGCGCTCATGGAGCAAGTGCTCGGCGCGGTCGTGTACGCGCACCAGAACCTCCTCGTCCACCGCGACCTCAAGCCGGGGAACATCTTCGTCACCAATACGGGCGTCGTGAAGTTGCTGGACTTCGGTATCGCGAAGCTGCTCGGCGACGAGGGCGCCTCCGATCCGGAAACGACGCTCGCTTACGGGCGCGTGATGACGCCGGAGTATGCGTCGCCGGAACAGGTGCGCGGCGAGCGCGTGACCGCGGCGACGGACATCTACTCGCTCGGCGCGGTGCTCTATCAACTGCTCACGGGCCAGCGCGCGCACCGGTTCGAGAAGCGGACCGCCGCGGAGATCGAGCGGGTTGTGTGCACCACCGATCCCGAGGCGCCGAGCCACGCGACGCAGGATGCGCCGTCGCGCCGCGCGCTCGCGGGCGATCTGGATACGATCGTTCTAAAGGCGCTGCAGAAGGATCCAGCGCGGCGCTACGCATTGGCGGATGCGATGCTCGACGATCTGCGTCGCTACCGGGAAGGACGGCCCGTGCTCGCGCAGCCGGATTCGTTCCGCTATCGCGACGGGGAAATTCATCGGCCGCCACCGGGTGGGCGTTTCCGCGGCCGTGCTGGTCGCGCTCGCCGTGATCGGCGGTGTGGCGAGCACCGTCTACCAGGCGCGCGCCGCGCGGCTGGAGGCCGCGCGCGCCGATCGCGTGCAGGGGTTCCTGGTGGATCTGCTGCAGCAGGCAGATCCCAACATCGCGCCGGGGCGAGACTTCTCGGTGCGCCAGCTGCTCGATCACGGGACGCATCAGGTGGACGGGCTGGTCGCGAAGGAGCCGGCGGTTGCCGCCGAGTTGTACGAGGTGCTGGGGAATACGTACTCGCACCTCGATCTCGTCGCGCAGGCCGACAGTCTTCATCGGAAGGGATTGGCGGCGTCGCGGCTCGTTTACGGCGCGGGATCGCAGGAGGTGCTCGATCAAGTGATGGCGGTGGCGTGGGGCCTGAATGACCGCGGCGAATATCGAGAAGCCGATTCGCTGCTCACGGGCGCGCTCGCAGCGTATCGCGTCACCGGCGGCGCGGAGAGTCAGGCGCTGTCGGATGCGCTCGACATCCTCGCGACGGCGAAGAAGCGACTGGACCAGCCGGCCGCGGCGGAGTCGTTGTATCGGCAGTCGCTCGGGATGCAGGTGCGGCTCACCGGCGCGAACGACACGATCACGGCATCGCGGTTGAGCGATCTGGGGTCGCTGCTCTCCGCACAGGACCGGCTCGTGGCGGCGGAGTCGGCGGTCACGGCGGCGCAGCTGCACCGGCGCGGGGTGCTCGCGCCGCTGGATGTGAAATTCCTCGTGGGCGAATCGAACCTCGCGATGATCGAGATGAAGCGCGGCGATCTCGCGGCGGCTGCGCCGCGACTGCGGACCGCGGTGGCGGGCCTGGAGCAGGTGGATGTCGGCGGTGGGTTGAATCTCGCGCGCACGCTCGACCGGATGGCGCTGTTCCAATCGATGGAGTTCCACGACAGCGCGGCCGTCGCGACATCGCGTCGCGCGGGCGAGATGTTCCAGAGCGTGATGGGCGCGGGGCACCCTGAGACGCTGAACAGCCTCTCGTTGCTCGCGTCGTACCAAGCGGCGCGCGGCGATCGCGGTCCAGCGATCTCGAATGCGACGGCCGCGTATGGAGGGCTTCAGCGGCGCGTCGGCGAGCGGCATGAGCTCGCACTCAGTGCCGGGCAGCGGCTCGCCTTCATTCGGTTGCAGGCCGGCAACGGACACGAAGCCGGTATCGTCGCGAAGCCGGTGCTGGTGTACGTGCGGGAAAAGTACGGGCGCATCCCGCCGTCGTTCGCGCGGCTCCTGGCCGCCCGGGCCGGCGCGCGGGCGGCAGACGGCGATGCGAGCGGCGCCGACTCACTCTATCGCGCGGCGCTTGCGGCGCTGGCCGGCGGTACGCGTGTGGACAGCGCGGCGTATCCGGCGATCGTCGCGGAGTATTGCGCGTTCCTCGTCGCACACGGGGAAACACCGGCGGCCGCGGCGGAGCTGAGGCCGGCGCTCGCATTCATCTCCGCGAGCGCGGATTCCGGAACGCTCGTCCGCGCGCGGCTCCGAGCGCAATTGGCCAGGAGTCTCGCGGCGCCGCACCAATAGACGTTAGAATTCCCGGGTGCGCACTATTCGCCGTGCCCTGATCGTCATGGCCGCTGCCGGCGCGCTCGCGTGCGGCGGCAGGCGAATTACGCACCCGTCACAGTCGTATATCTTCGCGTTCGCGGGCGCCGATGATGTGAAAGGGACGGGCAGCGATCTGCTCGCCGTGATCGACGCCGACCCCAGGAGCGCGTCGTACGCTACCGTGGTGGCGACGGTGCCATTGAACGTCGTTGGCACCATGCCGCATCACACCGAAATGCGCATGCCCGCGGGCGGCCGGTGGCTGTTCGCGAACGCGTTCATGGCGGGGCGCACGTATCTGTTCGACCTGACGGATCCGCTCGCGCCGCGGATCGCGGCCACCGTCGACAGCATCCCGGGATTCTCGCACCCGCACAGCTACACGCGGCTCGACGACGGCCGAGTGGTGGCCACGCTGCAGTTCGGCAACGGCCGCGCGCCGGGCGATGCCGGCGGCCTCGCGATCTTCTCGCCGCAGGGAAAGCTGCTGCAGACCGTGAGTTCCGCGGACGCGGCGTTCAAGGGCGCGCCGATCCGCACGTACTCCATGGACATCGCGCCCGGCGCGGACCGCATCGTCACGACCAGTTCGCCGATGAGCGACATTCCGAGCGCGGATGTGATCCAGCTGTGGCGGCTGTCGGATCTCTCGCTGCTCAAGACCGTCGCGATGCCGACGATCGCCGGCGACTCCACGTCGCGGCTCCCGTTCGAGGTGCGTTTCCTGCCGGGCGACACGTCGGCGTTCCTCAATACGTGGAATTGCGGATTCTTCTATCTCTCGGGGCTCAAGGGTTCGTCGCCCACCGTGGAGCACGTGCTGTCCCTGCCGCAGCCGCGCTATAGTGCATGCGGTGTGCCGCTGCTGTTCTCACATTTCTGGATCATGCCCGTGGGAACGGCGAGAGTGTATCTCGTCTATGACATTGCGGACCCGCACCATCCGAGGCAAGTGAGCGTCTTCGCGCCGGACTCCACCTACGATCCGCATTGGACGGCGCGCGAGCCGCACTCCGACCGCATCGTGCTCACGTCGAATAGCGTGGACCATCGCGTGCTCATCGCGCGCTTCGATTCTGTGGCGGGAGTGCTCGCACTCGATACCACGTTCCGCGACCCGATCACGAAACGAGTGGGCGTGGACTTCAACCGGCGCTCGTGGCCGGGGGGCGAGTACGGTCCGGCGCTGCCGCACGCCGCGATCTTCAGCACGCCTCAATGACGAACTTCCGCTCTGTCGCGCCGCAGTTCAGCGTGCCCGATGTGCTCGGCGCCGCGCACTGGTACCGCGACATGCTCGGCTTCGAGATCACGAACCAGCTCGATCTTGAGAATGGGAGCGGCACCGTGTTCGCGATCGTTCGCCGTGGAGCGATCGAGATCTTCCTGAGCCGGGCCGACAAGCCGGGCGCGCCGACGAATCGCGCACGAGTCGCGTACGACGCGTATCTGCGCGTGACCGGCGTGGACGCGCTCGCCGCCGAGTTGCGCGCGCGCGGGGTGGAGATCGTGGAGGAGACCACCGATCGCGTGTACCAGCAGCGCGAGTTGGTGATCAAGGATTGCAACGGGCTTATCCTGGCATTCGGAGAGGCGATCGGCCGGTGAGCGGCGACTACGTGACGGATCTCATCGACACGGTGGCACGGGTGACGCCGCGGCTTCTTGCCGTGCCGGACGACGTGAACGCGAAGCGGCCGGCGCCGGGCAAGTGGTCGGCCAAGGAGATCGTCGGCCATTCCATCGATTCCGCGTCGAATAATCATCAGCGGTTCGTTCGCGCGCGGTGGCAGGATGATCTGATCTTCCTGCCGTACGATCAGGACGCGTGGGTCGCGGCGCAGGACTATCAGAACGCGCCGTGGCCCGTTCTCGTGGCGCTCTGGTCGTCGTACAACCGGCACCTCGCGCGCGTGATGGCCGGTGTGCCAGAGGAGGTGCGCATGAAACAGCATCGCAGGCACAATCTGCACGAGCTCGCGTGGCGCGAGGTACCGGCCGACCAGCCGGCGACGCTCGATTATTTCATGGCGGACTACGTGGCGCATTCTGCATTACCATCTCCGACAGATCGGCGAGCGGGTCGGAGTCGCACTGTGATCGCCTTCATCATCGCCATGGTGGCGTTCCTCCGAACCGAACGCTCCGGCGACGTCGCGCGCTTCTCGAGGATCCCGGCATTTGAGGCGCTACGGAAGTGGATTTCCCGGGGCGTCCGTACGGCCAAATGGCCGTGGGCGGCCGAGTGACTACGGGATGGCGTGGCGCGAGGAGCGCGCGCTCTCGTCACCGCGCCGCGCGCCGGCGGTGTGGTTTTTCGACGACAAGCTGTACATGGCCGGCGGCAAGTATTCCGTGCTGGAGAACGGTTCGCCACATTTCGTGTACCGCAACGACGTGTGGGTACTCGTGAGAGCAGACCAATGAACGTCGGCATGATACTGAAGCGCTTCGAGCGGCCCGACGAGTGCCGCGAGATGACGCTCGGACGCTTCGAGGTGGTGAAGCTGGGCGGCATGACGATCGGGCGCGCGATGTATCAGCCGGGCTGGAAGTGGTCGGTGCACGTCGGACCGGTCGTCGGCGCGCCGCTTTGTACCGTGGAGCACGTGGGCCTCGTCATCGCGGGCGCGGCGACGGCCGCCTTCGAGGACGGGACCGTGATCGAGATGGGCGCGGGGGATCTCTTCCACATTCCCGCGCGGCCGCACGATAGTTGGGTCATTGGCAACGAACCGTACGTTTCGCTGCATTTTCTGGGGGCCGAACACTACGCGAGGAGATGATCCCATGATCCGCAAACTCAAATCCGGGAAGTATCGCTTGTACTCCCGCAAGAAGAACCCGCGCACGGGGAAGCGTCGCAACCTGGGCACGTTCGGCACGCGTGCGGCCGCCGAGAAGCACGAGCGCGCGGTCCAATTCTTCAAGCGGCAAGGGTAGCAGCCAGAATGAGAGTCGCGATCGCACGGTTGTCGCTGAGTCTCGTGCTCGCGACAGCTCATCAGGCGGGCGCACCCATCAAGGCGACGATATCCAACACCTGCGCGCCATGGGATGGCAGTGCCTTCATGATCGCTGTCCCCGCCCACGGTCTCGCCGGCGCGAGCGACAGCGCGGTGATCCGAATCTCGATCTGGCAGGCGCCGAATCTGAAGGACTCGGTGAGCTTTCGTTTTCCGGACCGCGATGGCAAGACGGGTAACGCATACTATGCTGTCGGAAAGAACATGCCCGTGGAGCTCGGTGGGCGAGTCACATTCCAAAGCGTGATGGCGAGCGCGCCGGTGCGCGGCGACTTCGATCTCGTCTCGCCCGCCGGCGTTCGCTATCGCGCGGCATTCGATGCGAGCTGGACCCAGGTTCACGCGCTCTGCGGCTAGAGGGAGACCTCATGCGCATTCCGAAAATGTGGGCGTCCACCTCCGCGACGGTCTCGACGCGCGATGGCAAGGAGTTGCCGCTCAAGTGCTTCGGTTGGTCCGATGCGAGCCTCGACGAAGCGCGCTCGCGCGCAAAGGACGCCCTCGCGCGACTCTCGGCGCGTGTGACCAGCGGCGCGGATTTCCCGGAACCGTATACCTACGCCAACCGCCCCATCCGCGAGCAGATCCTAGAGGAATTACGCGATCCGTCGGGCGAGCTGGAAGCGCTGGTCACGCGGAACGGGTATGGCGCCGAGGTGCTCAATACGGCGCGGTTGATGTTCGTGGATGTCGATGATCCGCCGGGGCAGGGGGGCCTCGTGGCGCTGCTCAAGCGAATGTTCGGCGGCGCACCGCCGCCCGCGGAGCCGACGATGCCGGAAACGATCTCGGCGTTCGCGGTCGCGCATCCGGACTGGGCGCTGCGCGTCTACCGCACGCGCGCCGGCTGGCGCGTGCTCGTGACGCACGCCCTGTTCGATCCGGCGTCGCGCGACACCGCCGCGACACTTGCCGCGTTCGGCTCCGATCCCAAGTACGTGGAGTTGACGCGCGTGCAGGAATGCTTTCGTGCGCGACTCACTCCCAAGCCGTGGCGATGTGGCCTTCCGCGGCCGGATCGCCTCTTCCCGCGTGAGGACGCCGCCGCCGACCGCGCCCACGACGAATGGCTCAAGCGCTACGACGCCGCCAGCACCCGTTATGCGACATGCCGCTTCATAGGCACACTCGGCCGCGGCCGCGCCTGCGAGACCGCCCTGCGCCTGATCGCGCGCCACGACCGCTCCGCCCACACCGACAGCACCCTCCCACTCGCGTAGTTGGTGGTCTCACGCACGCGTCTCCGCGGCCATGCCCGCGGATTCACGCTCTTGCCGTTCTTGACAATGCATAAGTCGTCACTTATACATAGTGGCATGCGACGCGAAGACACGTTGTTCCGCGCCCTGGCCGATCCCAGCCGGCGGCGCATCCTCGAACGGCTCACCCGCGGCGAAGCGGCGGTGAAGGACCTCACCGCCCGCTTCGACATCTCGCAGCCGGCCGTCTCCCAGCACCTGGCCGCTCTGCGCAAGGCCGGCCTCGTGCGTGAGCGACGTGACGGCCGCTCGTGTACTACCGCGTGGAGCCCAAGGGTCTTCGCCCGCTGATGGACTGGCTCTCCCACTACGAGGCGTTCTGGCACGACCGCCTCGGCAAACTCCAGGCCCTGCTCAAGGAGATGGACGAATGACCGCGACATCGAAGGCGAACACCAAGTCGGTCACGATGGAGTACGATCTGCCGCACGCGCCCGCCAAAGTCTGGCGCGCGCTCACGGATCCCGAGCTGGTCTCGAAATGGCTGATGAAGTCGGACATGACGTCGAACGTCGGCGCCAAGTTCACGTTCACCGCTAAACCCATGGGCTCGTGGGACGGAACAGTCCGCTGCGAGATCCTGGAATCGGTGCCCCACAAGAAGCTCAGCTACACGTGGCAGAGCGGACCGCCGGAGAACATGGTGGACACCGTGGTGACGTGGACGCTCACGCCCACGTCCGGATGGCGGCACGAAGCTCTCGATCGTGCACTCCGGTTTCCTGCCCAAGGACAGCGATACGTACGACGCTGTCAACGGCGGGTGGAGGGGGAACATCGATTCGAAGCTGCGCGCCGTGCTCGCGGCATTGTAGTCACGCCGCAGCCGGATAACATTGAATCTCCGGGCGCGCGCACCCCGCGCCGCCCGGAGAACTCAATGGAGCGCGTGCCATGTGCCGGAACATCAAGACGCTCTACAATTTCGACCCGCCCGTCACGGACGATGAGATCCGCGCCGCTTCGGTGCAGTTCGTGCGCAAGGTGAGCGGATTCAACACGCCGTCCAAGGCGAACGAGGCGGCGTTCGCGGCCGCCGTCGAGGAGATCGCGGTGATCTCGCGCACGCTGCTCGATTCGCTCCGCACCAATGCGCCGCCGCGGAATCGCGAAGAAGAAGCGGCGAAGGCGCGCGCCCGGGCGGCCGAGCGATTCGCGAATTGATCGTCGCACTCGCGTCGCCGCGGCCGGCCACATCGCTCGAGGACGGCCTGGAGAAGATCGAGCGCGCGATCGCCGATGCGGCGTCGCGCGGCGCGCGCATCGTTTGTTTTCCCGAAGCGTATTTGCCAGGGCTTCGCGGCCAGGATTTCGACGTGATCCCATGGGATGCCGCGACGCAGGCGCGCGTGCTGAGCGACGCTGCGCAGTTGGCGCGAGAACATCACATCGCGGTGATCCTCGGACTCGAGTGGATCGCGCCGGCCGGCCGTCAGATCGCTGCCGCGGTGATCGATGCGCACGGCAAGCAACTCGGCGTGCAATTCAAGACGCAGCTCGATCCGAGCGAGGATCGCTTCTACGTGCCCGGCGATTCGCGCACGATGTTCGAGATCGAGGGGCTCACGTTCGGCATCGCGATCTGTCACGAGGGGTGGCGCTATCCCGAGACCGTGCGGTGGGCCGCAACGCGCGGCGCGCAGATCGTCTTCCACCCGCAGCTCACGGGGAACGAGCGATCGGGCGTGCGGCTCACGACGTGGGGGTCTACCGAGGCGCCGTACTACGAGCGCGCGATGATGATGCGCAGCATCGAGAACGCGATCTATTTCGCGAGCGTGAATTACGCGGTGCGATACCAGGAGGCGGCGACGAGCATCATCGCGCCGAACGGAGAATGCGTCGCGCATCTGCCGTACAACGAACCGGGCGTGCTCGTGTACGACCTCGATCTCGCCACTGCCACCGGCATGCTCGCGAAGCGCTACGCGCCTGAACGCTACCGAGTGGAGGTGCAGCAATGAGGATGGGCCCCGCCGCGAAGGACATCGACGAGTATATCGCGCGTTTCCCGATCGACGTGCGGCCCGTGCTCGAAGAGAGTGCGCGCGACGATCGCGAAGGCCGCGCCCGGCGCGGAGGAGGGGATCAGCTATGGGATCCCGGTATTCAAGCTGCACGGGAATCTCGTGTACTTCGGCGGCTTCAAGAATCACATTGGATTCTTCCCCACGAGCAAACCGATCCAAGCGTTCAAGAAGGAGCTTGCGGGCTACGCCACCTCCAAGGGCACCGTGCGGTTCCCGCTGGACGAGCCGATCCCCTTCGCGCTCATCACGCGCATCGTGAAGTTCCGGGTGAGGGACGCGAAGGCCAAGGCGAAGGCGAAGCTCAAGAAGCGCTAACGTCGCGCGCGTTGCGGAAACCGCGGCCGCCCCGATTCGTATAGGGAATTGATGAACTACCGATCCCTGGTCGCCGCCGTACTCCTCTGCGCCGCGTGCTCCAATTCGAACGCCTCGCCCACGGCGCCCGTGCCGATCAACACCGGCACCGGCTGGTCGGACTCGCCCTTCATCTCGCGCGACGGGCAGCGTCTGTACTTCATGTACTCGCGCTACAACTTCGCGCCGTACATCAAGAGCGGCGGCAAGACCGCGCCCGTGCTCAGCGGCCCCGATCGGCCCGGCCTCCACCACAGCAACAATCCGTGGGATGAGTCGGACATCTACATGTCCACGAAGAATTCGAACGGCACGTGGGGCGAGCCCGTCGCGCTCGGGCTCAACGGTCCCTATGGCGACGCCGGCGGCATGGAGATCGACAACGGGAATACCTTCGTCTGGCTGCAGGGGAACGGCGTCACCGCGAACAATATCGTGATCGCCACCAAGAATCCCGACGGCAGCTGGGGCCCCGCCACCGATCCGGGCATCAACGATCACGTGCCGAATGTGGTGCAGGACAATCCGTTCCTCACCCCGGCGGCGATACGCTCGTCTGGATGTCCACGCGCGCGGGCGGACATGGCGGCAAGGATCTCTGGATATCGGCCAAGTCTGGCGGCGTCTGGAGTTCGCCCGCGAACCTCGGCACTCCCATCAACACTACCGGCGATGAGGATCAGTTCTGGCGCTCGGGCCCCGGCACCGACGCGTACTGGAACGGTCCGCAGGGGATCACGCACTGCGCGATGACCGCGCTCACCTGCACGAATGCGCCGGCCGTCGTGCCGATCCCCGGCTGCGCGTACTCCGCTGAAGCGAGCATGCCCGACGACGGCCAGACGATCTACTTCGGATGCGTGGATGCCGGCATCACGAAGATCACGATCATGTATTCGGTGAAACAGACCGACGGCAGCTGGGGCGCGGCGATCCCGGTGGACTGACTCTACTCCTCGCTGCTCGGCGCGCCGCCGCTGCGCGCCACCTGGTCCGCCTTCACGTTGCCGACATTGAACTTCTTCGCGGAGTTCAGGAGCTTCTCTATAGTAGCGTCGAAATCGGGGTGCTTCTCCTTCACGAAGCGAAGGAAGTTGATCCGTGACACGACGAAGGCCTTGAGGTAGGGACTCTCGAGGCCTTTCTCCTTGAGCCCCTTCACGGCCTCGTTCACATGCTCGTTCATCTCGAGCAGTTTGGCCGCGCGCTCTTTGCGCGTCTCGAGCGCAGCCGGGAGCTTGGCGCCGAGGAATTGATCGATCCGCTTGAGGATCGAGTGATAGGCGCCGCCGGAGAAACGGCCGTTCTCCTGATAGCAGAGTCCGAGCGTGATGAGCGCGGCTTCTTCGAATTCTTCGGCGTACTTCTTTTCGGGCCGGTCATCCAGCTCGGCCAGCGCTTGCGCGAGACGTGAGACCTCGAGCGACCGCTCGCGAAGATTGTGCGCCTTCTCCGTGTTGAGCGCGAGGATGCGGTGCGCCACTTCGGGCTCCGGCACCACGAGCGCGACGATCGTCTTCGCGCCGAGCTGTCGCATGGCGCCGAGGCGGTGATAGCCGTTGGGCGACCAATATTTCCCGTCGGCGGCGGGCACGGCGACGATGGGATCGAGGAAGCGATCGAGCTTGTCGATCGCATCGGCGAGCCGGGCGACGTGCGCTTCGGAGAGATCGCGTTGGTACGGCGTGGGTTCCACGATGTCGATCGGCAGGGAAGCCAGCACCTGCCAGCGGCTGCCGAGCGGATCGCGGTAGGAGGCGAGCACCACGCCGCCGTCGGCATCGATGCGTTTGGCGAGCGCCTCGACGGCGGCCGGCGCGGCGATGGCGGTGAGTTTCGTGGCCTCGAGCCCGCGCGAGTGCGCGGCGCCGGCCTTCTTGGATTTCTTCGCGGGGCGTTTCTTCTTTGCGGTGGGCATGGAGTGATTGTGCGCAGTCGCGGCCCGGGCGGCAACCCCCTACATTCGCGACCACCATGGTCACTCCGCTGCCGCTAGCCGAGGTCCTCCGAGAGCTGAGACGGTACTATGGTAGGCCGCCGCGGCCCATCAGTACTGATCCCTTCCGGCTCATCCTTTGGGAACAGGTCGCCTACCTGGCTCCGGACAGCCGGCGCCGGAAGGCGTACGCCGCGCTGCGCGATCGCGTGGGACTCGCTCCGGTGGAGATCCTCGCCGCACCCAATGCAACCCTCGTTCAGATCGCCAGGCTCGGCGGTTCGATCGCGGCCCCGACTCGCGCGGCGCGCATGAGAGACTCGGCGGAACGTGCGCTGGATGCGCCGCGAACGCTTCGCGCGTCGCTCCGACTGCCGGTGAAGGAGGCGCGGCGGGTGCTCGCCGCCTTCCCGATGATCGGCGAGCCCGGCGCCGACAAGATCCTCGTATTCACCAAGTCGGCCAAACTGCTCCCGGTCGACTCGAATGGGCTGCGCGTGCTGGAGCGACTCGGCATCGCGCCGGGCGGGAGGGACTATCGCGCGGCATATCGCGCGGCACAGGCGGGGGTGGCGCGGCAACTTCCGAGAACGTACGCGGCCTTGGCTGAGGGATATCACCTCCTTCGCGAACACGGGCAGGAACTGTGCCGGCGTTCGGCTCCGCGCTGCGCGCCGTGCCCGCTGAGCGCCGATTGTCCCGTGGGGCGGGCGACGTTGAATCGTGCGCGCTAGCGCCATCGAGACTCCGAACCGAGCCCGCCTTACCGCGAGAATCGACCAGTGCTAGGATCACCCTCCATGACAATCCGTCTCGCGCGATGACCGGCCCGACTCTCGAGATCGAGCAGCCCCTCGGGCTGCTCGACACCTGGAACAGTCTCGACCGTCGCCAGCGCGCCGCCTTCACGGCGAGTGTGCTCGGCTGGGCGCTCGACGCATTCGATTTCTTCCTGATGGTGTTCATCCTCCGCGCGGTGGCCGCGGAGTTCGACACCGACGTGAAGTCCGTCGCGCTCGGCATCACGCTGACGCTCGCGATGCGGCCGCTGGGCGCGTTGGTGTTCGGGATGCTCGCCGACAAGTACGGGCGGCGGCCGGTCCTGATGGTGGACATCCTGCTTTTCTCGGTGCTCGAGCTCGCGTCCGCGTTCGCGCCGACGCTCGTGACCCTGCTCATTCTCCGCGCGGCGTTCGGATTCGCGATGGGTGGCGAGTGGGGGATCGGGTCGGCGCTGACGATGGAGACCATTCCCGCGCGCGCGCGCGGCATGGCGAGCGGGTTCATCCAGCAAGGGTATGCGATCGGCTATCTGCTGGCGGCGGTTGCGTACGGACTGCTGTTCGAGCGCATTGGATGGCGGGGGATGTTCATGGTGGGAGTGCTGCCTGCGCTGTTGGTGCTCTACATCCGGCGCAACGTGGAAGAGTCGCCCGTGTGGCACGAGATGCGCGCGAAGCCGCGGCAGCCGCTGGGCGCCGTGCTCAAGAAGCGCGCCGGCCTCTTCGCGTACGCCGTGGTGTTGATGACCGCATTCAATTTTTTCAGCCACGGCACGCAGGATCTGTATCCCACGATGCTGCAGGCGCAGCGCGGGCTGAGCACGCATCAGGTGAGCATCATCACCATCATCGCGAACATCGGCGCGATCATCGGCGGCGTGACGTTCGGCATGCTCTCGCAGCGCATCGGGCGACGGCGCGCGATCATCTTCGCGGCACTTCTCGCGCTGCCGATCATTCTATCTATGGGCGTTCAGCATCAACATTCGTGCTCATCGCGCTCGGCGCGTTCCTGATGATGATCTCGGTGCAGGGAGCATGGGGAGTGATCCCGGTGCATCTCAATGAACTGTCACCCGGCGAAGTGCGCGGGACGTTCCCGGGATTCGTCTATCAACTCGGCAATCTGCTCGCGTCAGTGAACGCCACATGGCAAGCGGCGTTCGCGGAGTCGCACGGTGGAGATTACGCGTTCGCGCTCGCCGTGATCGCGGCGGGAGCGGCGGTGGCGATCGCGATATTGACTGCGATTGGGCCGGAGGCGCATGGGGCTTCGCTCGGCGAAACGGCTTAACTGCCACGGCGGTCAACAGGAAACAGTCACGAGTGACTGCCAGTCTACAGTTCACAGTCTACAGTTCACAGAAAACGTTGCGATGCGAGAGCGGGCCACTTGATGCCGATTCAGCATCGAGAGGCCCGCTAATTTCGCGATCCGCTGTCTGAGACCTCTCGACTGTAGACTGTAGACTGGCAGTCACTCGTGACTGTTTGCTGTTCACTGAAGCTTTACCGTCCTCGTGGCCAGCCCGCAGTTACCCTTCGATCTTGTAGATCTCTCGTTTCCCCGAATCCACAAGATCATGATACCCCTTCATGATCTCCTCGAATTTCTTCATATCCTCCTTCGACCCCGGCGGATTGCTCATCATCTTCTCGAACTCTCCGAGATCCGCGACTTCCATCTCCCCCACGAGCATCCAATACTGATCCGCGCAGAAATCCGTCATGATCCGCATTTTCGGCATTCCCACCTTGGCGCTCAGCTTGTTCATCGCGACGAATTTCTCGACGAGCGGCCGGACCTTGCCGGGCTTGCAGTACATGATTTCGCGTATGAGATACATGATGGCCTCCATGCTATGGGATGTCACGGTTGAACCGTTCGTTCAATGTCTAAGCGGACGGAACCGTCAAGGGCGCGCGCCGTATCCATCTTGTCAATCATGTTAATCCTGTCAAAGGCCTTTAACAAACTGCTGGACAGGATTAACATGATTGCAATGATTGAACCGAACGCCAGAGGAGGTCGCCATGCCCGATATTCTCCACCGTATCGGAGTGAACGCACCGGCCGAGCAGGTGTATTCATCGCTGGCCACTACCGAGGGGCTGCGGCACTGGTGGACCGATTCCACGACGGGCGATACGAAAGTGGGCGGCACGATCGGGGCGACGTTCCTGCTGAGTCTCCGTGACGACTTGGAGAGCGGCAAGGGACGGCCGGCGCCGCGTGACGTGAAGATCCACGTGGGAGACTGAGTGATACCAATGGCCGCCATGACCAAGAGGATAAGTGCTTAGACCACCCCGGAACATCTTCGCCGTGTGGATCCGCACTGGCGGCACCATCGCGCTCGTCGATTTTCTCTTCGCGAGCGCGCTCAGCGTGTATGGCTACCACTCGACGTTCGAGCGCCTCTGGCAGGGCGTGGCGAGCGTCATGTTCGGGCCGATGGCGATCGGCAACCCGCTCATGACCTACGTCGGCATCGCGATGCACATCTGCGTCGCGTTCACGTGGGCGGGCGTGTTCGTGATGCTGCTCGCGAACTCGGCATTTCTGCAGCGGGTCACGAGCTACCCGGCGGGCGTGCTGGTCGTGGCCACCGTGTACGGGCCGCTCATCTGGTGCTTCATGTCATTCGTGTGGATCCCACTCTTCACGCACCGGCCGCCCACGGTCACCATGCGGTGGTGGATCCAGATCGCGGGGCACGTACTGTTCGTGGGACTGCCGATCGTGTGGGCGGCGAGTCACTGGTTGGCCGCCCTGCGCGGCACCAAGAGCGAGGTCTCGCCGTAGTATAGAGCGAGCGACGGCGAACTCCTCTTCGAGCGAGGCGGGCATGTGGAGCATGGTGGTCGAACTCTTCCAGGCTGCGATCTTCGGCGCGGCGCACGTGTGCGGCGGCAGTCTCGGCGCGGGGATCCTCGTGATCGCGGCGGCGATCCGCATCGCGCTGCTGCCGCTCACGTTGCGCATGGCGCGCGAGATGAACGCGCAACAGGCTCGGCTCAAGGCGCTCGAACCTGAACTCAAGAGACTTCAGGCACGCCACGGTCACGATGCGCTGAAGCTCGCGCAGGCGACGCAGGCGCTCCACAAGGCGAACGGGATCCGTCCGTTCGGCCCCGCGACGCTCGCGAACTTCGCCGTGCAGATGCCGATCGCCGGGGGATTCTTCGCGGCCATTCGCAACGGACTCGGCGCCGGCGTGCGATTCCTGTGGGTGGGCGATCTCGCGCGGCCGGATCTGTTGCTGCTGTCGGCCACATGCGCGCTCATGGCCGCGGGGATCGCGGCTGCGCCCGCACAACCCGGCGCGCGGATCATCGGCTACGGCCTGATCTTCGCGATCGCCATGGCGCTCATGTGGACTTCATCGAGCGCGCTCGTGCTCTCATTCGGGGCAGGATCGGCCGTCTCGCTCGTGCAGAACCGCATCCTCGCACGGGAACGGCGGCTCGCGTAGGCAAGCCAGATGCGCCACATGCTGGGAGCGATCCTCGAATACTGGCCGACGATCGTTACGCTCGTGATCCTGGCGTTCGTGGAACTGCGAGCTCCGCCGTGGTCGCTGCTCTCGAAGCAAGCGATCTGGGTCGGACTATCCGGCTGGATCGGAACGTTCGCTGTCTATGCGATTCGCGAGGAGGAGCACACATTGCCCCTGCTCGTCGTGTTCGCGGTCTGGACCGGATTCCCGATCGTGTTGATGCTGGCGGGGCTCGCCTCGATACGCCGCTTGACGCGGCGACCAGCGGCGCAGATCGCGTTGAGTGTTGCCCTAGTGATCGCGCTGCTGGGACTGCTGGTGCCGGTCGGGCTCGTACTCGCCTGCGGGATCGCCGGCGATTGCCTCTAGCGGAGTTCTCGTATGAATCGTTGTGCGCGTGTCATGCTTCTGGCTTGGCTTCTCGCTATCGCCGGTTGCGAGTTCCAGCGGGACGCCGACGTCAAATTCGGCGATCAGAACTTCAAGACGGCGATCGCACTCATCGAATTGCACCGCACGCGGACGGGCTCATACCCTGAATCCTTGAAGGATCTAGAGTTCACGGGCGACTGGGACCCGATCGCGCTAAGCGCCGTGAAGTACGAGAAGCTCCCCGACGGGTACTCGCTCGACCTCGTTCGCGGATGGGTCGGCAAGCCAATCCTCACATATCCGGCGTCATTCTGGCACGGGCTAGGCATCCGAAAGTCGAATGTGAAAGAGGCGAGCTCGCCGTCGAGCTGAGCGTGCGTGGCTATCGCGCATTCTCGCCCCGCGCTAGGATATCTCCTATGACAAACTTCGTTCGCAACTCGGCGTGCATATGCGCCGCCTTGGCCGCCGCCGCGTGCGGCGCGAAGACCAACGACAGCTTCGTGCGCGCCGCTCCAGGTGACTGGGCCTCTGCTCATTGGACCGCAATCCGGCGCGTCGAGGGCGGCAGCGTCGGCCGGCGGGCGCCTGCCGAATTCGACATTTGGATGAAAGGCGACAGCGCACTGATCGGCGCCACGATCAATGGCGACCAGATCCGCATCCTACGCGTCGGAAAGGATGCCTACAGCTGGGTCACGGGGCGGCCGAACGGCATGAAGTTCACTGCGCCCACGCTCGACGAGCGTCAGCTGGCCGTGGCCTCCGCCGATTTCGCGATCCGCGCCGCCGCGTGCAAGGCGAACGGCAAGAAGGGCACCACGGGCACGTACGACGGCCATCCGTTCGTGCGGTACGATTGCCCGGTCAATGAGGATGGCGTCGTACGCATCTACTACTTCGCGACCGATCTACAGAATTTCCCGGTGCACGCGACGATCATGTACCCGGACAAGACCGTCATCATCTACGACGCGAAGAACATCGAAGTGCCGGGCGAGGTCGCCGACTCGCTGTTCACGCTGCCCATCGACGTGCAGTTCGCGCCCGGGCCCGCAATGTAGCGATGCGACAACTCTCCGTTTTCAACTTCCTCTCGCTCAACGGCTTCTACAAAGGGCCGAATAACGACATCAGTTGGCACCGGCACGGCGAGGAAGAAGCCGAGTTCTCGCGCGAAGGCGCGGGCTCGGGCAGCACGCTGCTGTTCGGGCGCGTCACCTATGAAATGATGATGAGTTTCTGGCCGACGGAGGCCGCGCAGAACATGGACGCCGCGGTCGCGAACGGCATGAACGCCGCTGAGAAGATCGTCTTCTCGCGCACCATGAAGTCAGCCTCGTGGAATAACACCCGCGTCGTGAGCACCGAACCTGCCGCCGAGGTGCGCAAGATGAAAGCCGGCGCAGGGATGGGGATGACGATCCTGGGCAGCGGCAGCATCGTCACGCAGCTCGCGGCCGCCGGGCTCATCGACCAGTTCCAATTCATGATCGACGCGGTCGCGCTCGGCGCCGGAACGCCGATCCTTCAAGGTATTCCCAGCCCCATCAAGCTGAAGCTCACCGGCACGCGCGTCTTCAAGAAGAGCGGCACGGTGCTGCTCACGTACACACCGGAAGCCTGATGACCACGAGCGCCGCGCCGCGCGCCCGCATCGAGTCGGTGGATGTCGTACGCGGCGTGATCATGATCATCATGGCGCTCGATCACACGCGCGATTTCTTCGGCATCCCAGGCCAGAATCCCGTCGATCTTTCCACCGCCAGCGCCGGGCTCTTCCTCACGCGCTGGATCACGTATTTCTGCGCACCCGTGTTCTTCCTGCTCACGGGCACCGGCGCCTATCTCGCGCTGCGCCGCCGCACGGTCGCTGATCTCTCGAAGTTCCTCATCACGCGCGGGATCTGGCTGATCTTCCTCGAGATCGTCGTGCTCCGCTGCCTGAGCTACCAATTCAATTTCGATTATCACGTGACGATGCTGCTCGTGCTCTGGGCGCTCGGCTGGGCGATGATCTTCCTCGGGCTCATCGTGCGATTGCCGATCGCGGCCATCGCGACGATCGGCGCCGTAATGATCCTCGGGCACAACGCGCTCGACGGTCTTCGGATCAACAGTCCGCTCTGGAACATCCTCCATCAGCCAGGCTTCGTGCTAAATACCTCGGAGCACGTGGTGTTCGTCGCATACCCGCTCGTCCCATGGATCGGTGTCACCGCGGTCGGCTACGCGCTCGGCGCCGTGTACAACTGGGACGCCGATCGCCGGCGTCCATTCCTGTTGCGCACCGGTCTCGCCACGACCGCGGCATTCGTGATCGTGCGCGGGTTCAACCTCTACGGCGATCCCCGGCCGTGGAAGGCGATGGCGACGCCGCTCTATAGCGTGCTCTCATTCCTGAATGTGACCAAATATCCGCCGTCGCTCTCCTTCTTACTGATGACGCTTGGCCCGGCGCTGATCTTCCTCTGGGCCGTGGATCGCGGCACGCCGCGCGTACTCAAGCCGGCGCTGATCTACGGCAAAGTGCCGCTCTTTTACTATATACTCCACTTCTCGCTCATCCATCTGCTCGCCGTGATCGTGTGCCTCGTGCGCTACGGCAGCGCGCACTGGATGTTCGAGTCGCCGGATCTGGGCAACTATCCGTTCACGCCACCGCCGGGTTGGGGATATTCCTTGCCGGTGGTGTATGTCATCTGGGCGTTCGTGGTAATGTTCCTGTGCTTCCCGATCTGCCGCCGGTTCGCGGATCTTAAGCAACGACGCACCGACCCTTGGCTCAGTTATCTCTAACTCGCACCAACGGAGAGTTCGCGCATGAACGGAAGATCGCTCTGGGCCGTGGCGGCCGGCGTACTGGTCATCGTGATCGGCTCGACCGTGGTGGATCTCGTTCTGCATGCCATGCATTTCTTTCCGCCCATGGATCAGCCGATCACGGACGCGCAGGCCGCGGTCGCGACGGGTTACCGTTTCGTCATCAGCGTTGGCGGCGCGTGGCTCACTGCGCGCCTCGCGCCGAGCGCGCCGCTCAAGCATGCGATCATCCTCGGCGTCGTCGGCACCGCGCTCGGGTTGCTCGGCGTGGTGCTCACGTGGAACATGGGCCTTGGCCCGCGATGGTACGCCGTGGCGCTCGCCGTGCTCGCGGTGCCACAGTGCTGGATCGGCGGGAAGATCTACGTCGCACAGCATCCAGGGGTGGGCGCATGATCGAGACGCCGAGCATCGTTCAATCGACGAAGCAACTCGCGGCGGTGATCCATCTGACCATCCCGCGCGCGGACATTCAGAAAGAGATGGGGCCGGCCTACAAGGAGCTGATGGCGGCGGTCTCGGCGCAGGGCATCAAGCCCACCGGGCCGTGGTTCAGCCATCACTTCAAGACTGGATCCGGCGACATTCGATTTCGAGATCGGCGTGCCGGTGCCATCACCGGTGAAGCCCGCGGGGCGTGTGAAGATGGGTGAACTCCCCGCCACGCGTGTCATACGCACGGTGTATCACGGAGGCTACGAAGGACTCGGCGCGGCGTGGGGGGAATTCGACGCGTGGATCAAAGCCAATGGCCACCAGACCACGGGAGAATTCTGGGAGATTTACGCGGTTGGTACCGAGACTACGAAGGATCCAGCGGCCATTCGTACTGAGTTGAGCCGGCCGGTTCTTTAACCGCAGACGGCGGGGCTGGTACCGCGAGAGGCGCGTTAGCGTTGGCGTTGGGGACTGCCTGGCTCCGCGGGATTCGCACGCCCCAACGCCAACGCCACACACGATTCTCGCGGTACTAGCCCCGCCTCTCGCGGTCAAGGTTTTCTGCGCACGTAGATCAGATCATATGAAGTAGACCATGTCTTCCCGCTGTCGGCGGACGTCTCCGAGAATTGCCGCACTGTGTCGGCGCTGATGTGAAAGAACGTCAGCTTCGTTGGCACGCGGCCGAGTTTTCCGCCCGATGCCGGCGTGGTTCCCTCGAACACCATGTTGCCGTTCACGAGCGATCCCGCGTAGTCATGCTGGCCGCCGAGATTGTCCACCCACGTCTGGCGCCACTTTTCGATCGAGCGGTCGAAGATGTTGAAGCTCTGTCCGGTGGAGCCGCCGATACCGTCCCAGTGCTCCATCACGACGCAGCCGTCCTCCTCCATCGTGACGCGGTTGCTCGATGACGGCCCGCCCGCGGGCGCACCGTTCGGGCGCACATCCCAATCGCCCACCCAGAAATCGAATTCGCGGAATCGCGCGTCGTGGCGGCACGGATGCGCGATCGCGTCATAGGCATCCATCACGACCGTCCACTCGCTGTGGCTTTTGAGGCTCGCGAAGTGCGCGTCGCCGGTGAGGAAGGGTGGCGGCAAGAAGTAGCCTGTGGCCGCGCCGCGCACGAGTTCGGCGATCGCGGAGTCCGGCATCTTCAGTTCGGCGAAGGCTTCCGCGAGACGGAACGCCGCGTTCCCCGTGGGGATGCCGAGCGTCTCCCCCATTCGCAGATGCGGGAGCGCGTCGGCGGGTTTTCCGAGTTCGGTGAGCGTGATACCCATGCGGAAATGCGCGATGGCGTTCTTGGGATATTCTTTGGCCATCGCCGCGTACTGCGAGTTCGCCTCCTTCCACTTCAATGCGTTGAACGCGGCCGCGGCACGCTGGAGCTGGTCAGCGGGCGGTGTGTCCGGGGCCTGGGCACTGACACCGGGCGCGAGCGCGAGACGTAAGGCTAGCAACGCGAACGGGATGTGGCGCATGCGAGTGCCTCCAAGATGACGGTGACGCAATCAAGCGTCGCGCGCGACGCGCCGCTTCCACGCCATTGCCCGGAGCCGTGGGCGTTCGACACCATTATCTACGAGGGCGGCGGGGTGACGATCGGGCGCTTCCGCTGCGACCGCGCGCATCCATCCTTTCGCGACACCGGCCCGATCCGCGACGCCGTGGTGGTGTTCCCGCGTACGAGCGTGTGGATCCGCCATGAGGGCTCGGAGCCGTTCGTCGCCGACCCGAACGTGATCACGATCTACGACCGCGGGCAGCGCTACGAGCGATTTGCGATCGCCGCGTCGGGCGATCATTGCGATTGGATCGCGCTGGATGATGCGCTCGCGCGCGAGGTGGCCAGCGCGCACGATGAGGCAGCCGCGGAGTCGCCCGATCGGCCCTTTCGATTCGAGCGCACCGCGGGCAGCGCCGAGTTGTACGCGCGGCAGCGCGCGTTGCGCGCGCGCGCCGAGTCGGAGCGCGCGAGTGCGGTCGAGATCGAGAGTGAGAGCATGGAGATCGTGAGCGCGGTGCTCGGGCTCGCGCACGGCGGGTCGCGCGGAAGGCCGGCGCGGACTTCGCGCGCCGCTTCGCGCCGCCGCGGATCTCGCCGAGGCCGCGCGCGCGGAGCTGGCGCGCACCGCGCACGAGAGCCGCTCGGTGCGCGAGATCGCGTGCACGCTCGGCGCGTCGCCGTATCACCTGTGCCGGGTGTTCCGCGAGCACACTGGGCAGACGATGCACGCCTATCGCGTGGGGATCCGGCTTCGGCACGTGATGACGAGATGGGATCGCGGAATCTCTCCGCGGTGGCGCATGAGGCGGGATTCGCGAGTCATGCACATCTGGTGGCGGTGTGCCGGAGGGAGTTCGGTGTGACGCCGAGCGAATTGCGGGAACGGTTGACGGCGCGGTAGAACCGCTGACGGCGAGTGTGACACCGCTGACGGCGAAACTGGAACCGCTCTAACGGCGCGTGTGACGTGTGCGACGTGTGGCAACAACGCCACGAGCGCCATTCGCGGTTGCTACAGGTCAACGACCAGACGCGCCGTCAGCGGCGTTACACTCGCCGTCAGCGGTGTCACAGTCGCCTTCTTAATCGTCTATAGAGGGTGCAAATACGATGAGCAAGGAGCTATATTGAACGCGATGACCGAAAGCACCCCTAACTCAATAGACTGGAACAAGATGCTCGCCCCGTACCGGAATCCGGTCGGGTGGAAGAGCGCGTTCCAACTCATTAGCACCCTATTGCTCCTCGCGGCCTTCTGGTTCGGCGCGGTGTGGAGCCTCAAAGTCGGCTACTGGCTCACGCTCATCCTGAGCGTGCCCGCGGCGTTCATGATCATGCGGCTGTTCATGCTGCAGCACGATTGCGGACACGGATCGTTCTTCCGGTCGCAGCGCATGAACAATCTCGTGGGCGGCGTGCTCGGCGTCGTCACGCTCGTGCCATACGCGTACTGGCGCCGCACGCACGCGATCCATCACGCCACCAGCGGCAATCTGGACGTGCGCGGACTCGGCGACATCGATACGCTCACCGTGAAGGAGTATTTGAGCCGTTCGCGCTACAAGCGCATCTTGTACCGCATGTACCGGCACCCCACCGTGCTGCTGCTGGTGGGTCCGACGTGGCAGTTCATCTTGAAGCACCGCATGCCGCTCGACATCCCGCGCGGCTGGAAGCGCGAGATCATCGGCGTGCAGATCACCAACCTCGCGCTGTTCGGTCTGATCGCGCTGATGTGGTGGCAGCTCGGGATCGTGAACTTCCTCAAGGTGCAGCTGCCGATCACGCTCGTCGCGGGATCGATCGGCGTGTTCCTCTTCTACGTGCAGCATCAGTACGAGGACACGTACTGGCGCTATCGCGAGAAGTGGAATTACTACGCCGCCGGCCTCGAAGGCGCGTCGCACCTCACGATGCCCAGGTTCTTCCAGTGGTGCACGGCGAGCATCGGCCTGCATCACATCCATCATATCGCGAGCCGCATCCCGAACTACGAATTGCAGCGCGCGTACGACGAGAATCCCGAGCTGCGCAACGTGACGCGACTGTCGCTCTGGAAGAGCATCAGGACGCTGCGCCTCACGCTGTGGGACGAGGATTCGGGGAAGCTGGTGGGGTTCGGGGATCTTGCGCGCGATCAGGGACAGGATCGCGAAGGAGATCGCCGCGGGCTCCGCGATCCTCGCGACCAAGCCGGAGGCAGTGCCCGTTTCCTGGCGGTAGACAACTGCTCCGCTGTGTCACAATGGCCGCGAACACTCAACGTTCGCGGCCATTTTGTTTCCTCGCAACTACCAAAAAAGGCTTTGACAGGATTAACATGATTATCTTGATGGCACGGCGTGGGTCGTTCCATCAAGTAGATCATGTTAATCCTGTCAAAGCGGTTTGTTCGCGGTCTCCGACAACACGAGGAACCTGAATGAGCGCCGAGAACTCCGGAAAGACTCCCGTTGTCTTCATCCATGGTCTCTGGCTCCACGGGGAGTCCTGGAAGAACTGGATCGACTACTTCGGCCAGAAGGGGTATGACGCGTCCGCCGCCAAGTGGCCGGGCGATGGCGAGACGACGCAGGCCACGCGCCTGAATCCGACGGCGGTCGCGGGCTACGGCGTGACCGAGATCGCGATCCACATCGCGGGGCAGCTCACCAAGTTCGGCCGGAAGCCCATCGTGATCGGGCATTCCTTCGGCGGTCTGCTCGCGCAGAATCTGCTCGGTCGTGATCTCGCCGCGGCGGCCATCGCGATCGATCCCGCGCCGATCCAGGGCGTCTGGCAGCTGCCGCTCTCGGCGCTGAAGGCGGCGTCGCCCGCGCTCATGAATCCGTTCAACTATGGGAAGGCGGTGTCGCTCACGGAGGCGCAGTTCCGGTACGCCTTCACGAACGCGGTACCGGACGCGGAGGCCAAGGAATTGTACGCGAAGTACAACATGCCGTCGCCGGCGCGTCCGCTCTTCCAGGCGGCCACTGCGGCGTTCAATCCGTGGTCGGCCACGAAAGTGAACACCGCCAACGCGAAGCGCGGGCCGCTCCTCATCACCGCCGGTCTCGACGATCACACGGTGCCGCCGGTGCTCTCGCACAGCACGCAGCATCGCTATCGTCACTCGGCGGCGGTCACCGAGATGAAGGAATTCCCGGGGCGCGGGCACTCGCTCACGATCGACAGTGGTTGGCGCGAGGTGGCCGATGCGTGCCTCTCATGGCTCAAGACCAAGCAGCTGTGAGACACACCCGCCGCGGCAAAGGGAGAGATCTTCGCGCCGAACGGATCGCCGCATCGCCGCGCTTCAACGGGCGCACGTTCGTGAACACGCAGCCGGTGTCGTCGGGATTCAAGAAAGGCGTCGAGCGGCCGACGCTGCGTGAATTCCTCTGCGCCACCGAGCCGCGCATCCCCGCGGGCGAATTCCCGTTGGTCGATCCCGCGCCGCATTGGGCGAAGAAGAGTGACTCGGGCCTCCGCGTCACCTGGCTCGGCCACTCGACGCTGCTCATCGAGATCGATGGTATTCGCGTGCTCACCGATCCGGTGTGGGGCAACCGCGCGTCGCCGCTCCCCTTCGCGGGACCGAAGCGTTTCCATCCGCCGCCGGCGCCGCTCAGCGCCCTGCCGCCGCTCGATGCGGTGCTCATCTCGCACGATCACTACGATCATCTCGACCGCGGCACCATCCGCGCGCTCGCGCGCATGGGCACGTCGTTCATCACGTCACTGGGCGTTGGCGCGCATTTGGAGCGTTGGGGCGTGCCGCCGAAACGGATCACGGAACTCGACTGGTGGGAGAACGTGGATGTGCGCGGCGTGAAGATCACCGCCGGCCCGGCACAGCATTTCTCCGGGCGCGGCATCAAGGATCGCAATGCGACGCTCTGGTCGTCCTTCCACCTGCGCGGGCCGAAGCACTCGTTCTTCTTCGGTGCCGACAGCGGTCTCACGCCGGACTATCTCGAGATCGCGAAGCGCCTCGGACCGTTCGACGCCGTGGCGCTCGAGATCGGCGCGTTCCATCCGTCGTGGGGCGACATCCACATGGGCCCCGCGAATGCGGTGAAGGCGTACGCGAATGCTCGGCAGCGGCGCCTTCCTCCCCATCCACTGGGGGACGTTCAATCTCGCGGTGCATGCGTGGGATGAGCCGCCCGAGGTGATCGTGCGTCTCGCGCCGGCCGCCGGCGCACCGCTCGTGATGCCCAGGCTCGGCCAGCCGATCGAGCCGACACGCGAGCGGATCGTTGACCCGTGGTGGCGCACCGTCGCATCCAAGCGCGCGCGCGTCGTGCCCGCCGAGGTCGACACGCGGAAGGGCGAACTGCCGCTGGAGTGGCTGCCGGACTAGCGCGGGACATCGGCGTGATCGCGGGGTAGATTTCGGAACGGCGCGGGATGGACTCGCCGCGATGTGCGGGAATGACGGGCTCTCGTCCCGCATCACTCTGCTCCTTGAGGCTCCGCTGAATGATCCGTTCATTGGCTCTGCTTTTGTTGGCGATCTTGGGACTCGGCGCGCCAGTGTCGGGCGACGTGCAGCTCACGGGCGCCGGCTTGCACACGCAGACCTTCTCGCGCCTGCTCACGCAGCAGGTGCTCGCGCAGTGGCCCGCGACGCGAGCGCAGCTCTGCTCGGAGCTTGCATCCGAGATCGAGAATCCGAAGAACTATCCGCCGGTGATCAAATCGCCGGCCGGCGACATTCCGATGACCGTGCACCCGAAGATCACGAGCTGCACCATCGGGCCGTCCATCGTCGCGACCGGCTGGATCGTGGGCGATACGATCCACATCGCCTACGACGTGGCCGGGAACAGTCTGGCCGGCAATGCGGACGGCACGGTGGGCCCTGTTTCGATGCTGCCGGTGCAGGCGGCGGGCGCCGACTACGCGGCGACGTTCGACATGAACGTGATCGTCACTGCGCTCGTGCCGCCGCCGGGGATGCCGCTCGATATCCACGCCGTGACGGCCGGCTGGCACAACGTGAAGCCGACGATGACGCTTCGCGGGTCGCCGCTCGTGACGGCCATCTTGAATCCGATGCTCCCGAACGCGCTCGCGGGGATCGAGAAGCAACGTTTGAACTTGCCGCAATTCCGCGAACGCGTCACGCCGTCGCTCACCGCGCTCAACGCGGCGCTGGTGAAAGTGAACCCCAAGAGCTACGGCTACTATAGTGTGACATTCGAGGGCGCGGGTGCACAGTCGCTCGTGTTCCATGCGATGAAGGGAGCGGCCACCGGAAAGTGATCACGTGGCGCTGACCTCCACGATGTTCACCTTCGACGTGGCGCTCAGTCACGTCGATCGCGGCGTGTACGAGAGTCTCGTCATCAAGGCTGCGCAGCATCCTTCCGAATCCGAAGAATTCCTCGCGACGCGCGTGCTCGCGTACTGCCTGGAGTACGCCGAGGGGATCGCCTTCTCGAAGGGCCTGAGCGAACCCGACGAACCCGCGATCGTGATCCGCGATCTCACCGGAGCGCTCAAAGCGTGGATCGAGGTGGGCGCGCCGGATGCCGCGCGACTGCACAAGGCGAGCAAGGCGAGCCCGCGCGTGGCGGTGTACACGCACAAGGATCCGCGACTGTTCCTTCGCGCGTTCGAAGGGGAGCGGATCCACCGCGCCGAGTCGGTGGAGCTGTACGCGATGGACCGCGCGCTGCTCGAGGAGTTCGTGCGCCGCCTCGACCGCCGCATGAAATTCTCGCTCACGGTGACCGACGGCTCCCTCTACCTCGATCTCGACGGCGACTCCATCACCGGTTCGATCGAGCGACTCTCGCTGGCGGCGCCCGCCTGATGTTCGCCGCGGGCAGGGCGGCGCTCGCCGTACTCGCCTCGCTGATCGCACTCAGTGCGCCGCCCGACAACGCCCCGCACACGCGCAGCTTCGTCGAGGTGAATGGTGCGCGATTGGAGTTGCTCGACTTCGGCGGCGACGGTCCGCTGATGGTCTTCCTGCCAGGATTCCGGAACACGGCGCATGTATTCGACGATCTCGCGCCGGAGTTCACCGACCGTTTCCACGTGGTGGCGCTCACGCCGCGCGGGATCCCCGTGTCGGGTGCGCCCGATTCGGGCTACACGATCGCGCAACTCGCGGCCGACGTGCACACGCTCCTCGACTCGCTCGGCGTTCATTCAGCGATCCTCGCGGGCCACTCTATCGCCGGCGCCATCATGACGCGCTTCGGCGAGGCATATCCCGCGCAACTCACCGCGGCCATTCTATCTCGATGCGTCGTTCGACTACGCGTCCGCGGCGCGACGCGGTACGCGCCCGGGCAGGCCGGTGCCCGTGGACGTCACGAGCTCGGCTTACGAGAAGTGGGCGCACCGGTACACCGATGCCGCGTGGTCCGCGCCGGTGAAGGCAGCGGCCCAAGCCGATCGCGACGCCTGGGACATTGATTCGACGGACGTCGCGCGACGGCTCGTGCTCACCGAGCCACTGCGCACCGAGGTCCGCTCGCATCCGCACGAACCGTGGCGCAACCCGGCGCCGTCGCTCGCACTCTGCTCCATTCGCGGCGTCGATCGCGCGATCGGCTGGCTCACGCCCGACTCGGCGCGATGGGCCGACGCGAAGCGCTTCTATGATGACGATGTGAAGGAACAGCGCGCCGAGTGCTTTCGATTCGCGCAGCGTTCACACAGCGCGACCGTGATCGAGGTCGACAGCGGACATTATGTATTCTTCGATCAGCGCGATCTCGTAGTGTGGGAGATGCGCGCGTTCCTGTTGCCTTTCAAGTAGCCCGGAGCCAACATGACGTTCGGACGTCTGCTGCTCAGCGGTGCCGGAGCGACGATCGTTTACTATGTACTCGGATTCGTGCTCAACGGACTCTGGCTCAAGAACGAATTCCCGCCGTACAAGGCGCTCTTTCGCACTCAGGAAGACATCATGCGGCGCATGCCACTTGGCATGCTCGGCACGCTGCTCGCGGGTGTGGTGCTCAGCGCGCTCTTCGCGAAGTTCTACGGCGGCGGCGTCGCGTGGATCGAAGGTGTGCGATTCGGCGCTTTGGTCGGTGCGCTCATGATCGGCACGCACATCGCGGAGAATTTCGTGACGATGCCGTTCGGAGCGGCGTTCACGGTGAAGCTCGCGATCGGCGGGATGATCCAATGGATCGCGGTGGGTGTCGCGATCGCCGGCGTCTGCGCACCGGCGTTGGTGGCGGTTGAGATCAAGATGGCCGCTGTCTCGTTCTCGCAGGTTCTTCAGTGAGCCCCCGTGTGAGCGGCGCCTTCGACGTGAAGCTCGCGCCCATGGCGATGCCGGACGATATCACGAACGTCATCGGCCGCATGTCGCTCGACAAGAAATATCATGGTGCGCTCGACGCGACCGGGCCGCGGCGAGATGACGAGTGCCATGGGGCACGTGAAGGGATCGGGCGCGTACGTCGCGGTGGAATACGTGAACGGCACGCTCGACGGGAAGGCCGGAGCCTTCGTGCTGCATCACGTGGGCGTGATGGACCGCGGCGAGCAGTCGCTGGTGATCAAGAGTGGTACCCGACTCCGGAACGGGTGGCCTCGCCGGGATCTCGGGCACGATGATCATCCGGATCGAGGGCGGGAAACATTTCTACGACTTCGACTACGAGATCGCCACGGCGAAGTGATGGGCGGAACCGAAACCACGACTCGGGAGTAACTCTCCCATGATGATCTTCGTGCTCGCGCTCCTCGGCGGTCTGCTCACGATCCTCAGCCCGTGCGTGCTGCCGATCGTGCCGATCGCGTTCTCGAACGCCGGCCGATCGCGTGGCGAGCGCGCGCTCATGTTCACGGGGCTCACGGTCACGTTCGCGCTACTCGCGACCGCCGCCACGCTGAGCGCCGGATGGATCGCCGCTGCGAGCGAGGGCGCCCGCTGGATCGCGCTCGTGTTCCTGGCACTCGTGGCGCTCACGCTCATCTCGGAACGCGCCGCGACGGTGCTCACGCGGCCGTTCGTGCGGCTCGGCGCGGGGCTGGACGGCGCGGCGCGCCGCACCGGCGGTCGCACCGCGGCGCTGCTCACCGGCTCGGCGATCGGATTGCTCTGGGCGCCGTGCGCCGGTCCCATCCTTGCGCTGCTCATCGTCAGGCGGGCGGGCGACCGGGAACACCACAATGACACTCGCGTTGCTCGTAGTCGTTCGGATTCGGCGCGAGCGCGGCGTTAGCGGTCGTGCTCTTCGCCGGCCAGCGTCTCATGAACGTGCTGCGCCGCAGTCTCGCGGCCGACCGGATCGTGCGTGTTTCGCTCGGCGTGATCGCGCTCGCGGCCGTGATCGCGATCGCGCTGGGATGGGACAAGACATTCCTCGCGAAGGGCGACTTCATCCGCACGGCTGCCGCCGAGGAGCTGCTGCTGAAACGATTCGGCAAAGCGCCGAGCGAGGCGAGTATGCTTGGCGAGTCGCTCGACGGAATCGTGCTGACCCCCGCGCCCGCGCTGCAGGATGAGGGTGCGATGCCGCCGTTCCCCGCGGGCTATGAGTGGATCAATTCCGGCCCACTCACGGCCGACTCACTCAAGGGGAAAGTCGTGATGGTCGAGTTCTGGGCATTCGAGTGCATCAATTGCCTGAACGCGCTGCCGCACGTGCTCGATCTGTACGACGACTACAAGGCGCAGGGCTTCATCGTGATCGGTGTGCACACGCCGGAACTGCCGCCGGAGCGCATTGTCGCGAACGTGCATCAGGCGGTGAAGGATCTGGCGATCACCTATCCAGTGGTCATTGACCCGGAATACAACATCTGGCGCGCCTGGAACAACCAGTACTGGCCGGCGGCGTACTTCGTGGACGCGAAGGGGCGGGTGCGGTATCACCATTTCGGGGAAGGGAAGTACGAGGAACAAGATGCGGTGGTTCGCAAACTTCTGGCGGAGGCGAAGGCGACAAAGAGATAAGAGGCGGTCAACGGAGGGCTGTCGGCTGTCGGCTGTCGCAGGCCCCGTGAGAGCGGTTCGCTGGCGACAGCCAACAGCCGACAGCCCGCCGTTCAGTTCTTCTGCACCTTCACATAGAAGTTCTCATCCACCGTGAACGCGTCCGGATACTCGAGCTTCACGGGCGTCGTCTGCCACTCGGTGGTGGGTTTGATCCAGCCGTACTTCGCGTCGCTGAGTGTCACGCGTAGCGGCATCGCGAAGCCGGGCACGACGTTCGTCCAGCGGTACTTCAGCTCGCCGTTCGCGAGGCTGTACTCGAAAGTCGGTACCATTGAGGTGCGCAGATACTGGTCGAAGATCCTCGAGAGGTCGACGCCGGTGTGCGCGCTCATGTAGCTCTCGATCTGCGCCGTCGTCACGGTCTGGTGATAGAACGTGGCCTGCAGGCCGCGCAGCGTCGCGCGCCAGACTGAATCGTTGTTCACCACCTGGCGGATGGTGTGCAGCACGTTGCCGCCCTTGTAGTACGTGTCGAGCGGGCCGCCACGGTTCACACCATAGTGGCCGTTGATGATCGGCGCGTCGTTCTTGATGAGCAGACGCGTGCCGCGCTGGTACTCCGCGCCGGCCGCCTTCCCGTAGAGGCATTCGGTGTAGAGCGCCTCCGAGTAATTGGCGAAGCTCTCGTGGATCCATTCGTCCGCGCCGTCCTTGGCGGTGATGCTGTTCCCCCACCACTCGTGCGCGCTCTCGTGAACGATGATGAAATCCCACTTGCTGCCCCAGCCCGTCGCCGAGAGATCACGCGTGCGGTAGCCATTCGTGTAGCCGTTCCCATAGGCGGTGCCGCTCTGATGCTCCATGCCGAGGTGCGGCGCCTCGACGAGCTTGTAGCCGTCCTCGTAGAAGGGATACGGCCCGAACCAGTACTCGAAACAGCGCATCATGGTGACGGCCTGCTTGAACTGCACGCGCGCGGTGTCCAGGTGATAGGCGAGGGGCCAGAAGTCCATCGTGAGCGGGCCTTTCTCGCCCCAGTACAGATCGCTGAAATGCGCGTACTGTCCGGCGTTGATCTCCACGTCGTAGTTGTTGATCGGGCTCACCACGAACCATTCGTAGGTGGCGGTGCCATCTGCGTGGTGTGTGATGGTGCGCAGGCGTCCGTTCGAGACATCGAACATCGAATCGGGCACGGTGATCGCGATGCGCTGGCTGTCGGGCTCGTCGGCGGCGTAGTCCTTGTTCGGCCACCAGACGCTGGCGCCGAGTCCCTGGTTGGCGGTGGCGGTCCAGCGATTGCCGAGCGAGTCGTGCTGCCAGATGAGTCCGCCATCCCAGGGCGGGCGCTTCGCGGCGCGCGGCTTGCCGTGGAAGTACACGGCGATCGTGCCGGTCGAGCCGAGCTTCGGAGCGGAGGGGAGCGTGACGAAGAACGCATTCCCGTCACGCCGCGAGGTGAGACGCTTGCCCATCATTGTGATGCTGTCGATCTCAAGCGGCACTTGGAGATCGATCTGCATCTGCTCCTTCTTCATCTTCGGTGCTGCGAGCACGCGGTAGGTGATGCCATTCCAGCCGCTGACCGAACTGTCGGCCGGATGCACCGTGACATGCAGATCGTAGAACGTCGCGTCCCACCACGCGCGCTGCGGCGTGTTGGATCCGCGCAGCGTGTCGGCGTGGGTGAAGAGCGTGTCGCGCTGGGCGGAGGCAGTGCCTGCGGTCGCGAACGCGACGGCGGCGGCGAGCAGCAGACGAGATAGGCGCATGCGTGACGTTCAGCCGGTGTGAGGGTCGGGAGAAGTTAGCGTTTCGTCAGCATCAGCGCATTGTGCTACGCCTCGCGGAATCGTATTTTCGCCCTCGTTCGAGCAGTTGCAATTCCCACAGCGAAGGAGATTCGATGCGCTCGTACCAGCTCGCCGCGCTCGCGGTCGTACTCACCGCGTGCGCGAAGAAGGAAGTCGCGATGGTAGACGTGAAGGGAGAGTGCACCGATTTCAACAAGGCACAAGTCTGCACGTGGACGCGCACGCGGAGCGACACGGTGATCGAGGCCGGCGCCACGGTGCCGCTCGCGAGCATCGAGAACGCGCCGAAGGCGGCGCCGATGACGTGGCCGCCGGTGTCGGAATCGTCGCCCCAAATGCCCGCCGGTTCGCAGGCCCAGACCGGATTCTCCGGCATCACGACGTTCTGGGAGCCGGACGGTCATCCGCCGGGCCCGTACCTCACGCCGCACTTCGATTTCCATTTCAATCTGATCAGCCCCGAGGACATTGCGGCCATCGATTGCAAGGATCTCTCGAAGCCTGCCGCGTTGCCGCAGGGCTACCAGCTCCCCGACGTGCCGCTGCCGCCGCCGGTCGCCAAGATGCTCAAGGTGGATACCCTCGTCGGCCTCTGCGTGCCGGCGATGGGAATGCACTCCATGCTCGGGTCCGAGCTCGCGAGCACCACGCCGTTCAACGGTTCCATGGTGGTCGGATACTACAAGGGCAAGCCGATCTTCATCGAACCAATGCTCTCGAAGACGATGCTGATGGAGAAGAAGTCGTTCGACCTGGCGGTTCCGACGATCCCGGGCCTCGTGGGACCGTACCCGCACACGTTCCACGCGGCGTACGATTCCACGGCGAATGCGTACCACTTCACGTTCTCGGGGTTCGCGGCAGGGAAGTAGTAACTGACTGCAACTGCCGGGAACCGATTGCCGGGAACCGGTGAGGCATGACAACACATGGTGTACTACCCCGCGCGAGGCAGTACACCATGCGTTTTCATGCCATACCGGTTCCCGGAAAGCGGTTCCCGGTTGTTGCTGTCAGAGCAGGCGTGGCGCATACTCTGCGCATGAGAACACTCAATGTCGTTGCCGCGTGCGCTCTGGCCGTCGTATCAGCCGCCGCCCAGCATCCCGATCCGCACGCCACGTTCACCGTCGGCACCGCGACGGCGAAGCGCGGTGAGATCGCGTACGGCGCGCTCAACGTTCCCGCCGGCGTGGACAGTGCCACGTCGATGCCCGTCGCGATCATCCACGGGGCGAAGCCCGGCCCGGTGCTCGCGCTCGTCGCGGGTGCGCATGGCACCGAGTACGCCTCGATCGTCGCACTCACGCGCATCATCGGCCGCATCGATCCCAAGACGCTCGCCGGCACGGTGATCGTCGCGCCACTGCTCAATCCGGCGAGCTTCGAGCACATGATCCCCCATGTGAATCCGGCCGACCGGAAGAGCATGAACGGTTTCTATCCCGGCGATCCCGCCGGCACGCAGACGCAGCGCGCGCTCGCGATGGTGGCCGACCAGATCGTGAAGCAATCGGACGCCGTGATCGATCTGCATGGCGGCGATCTCGATGAGGACCTGCGCCCCTACAGCTACTGGATGCGCACCGGCGATGCCAAGCTCGACTCCGCGAACAAGCAACTCACGCTCGTGTTCGGGCTCGAGTACATCATCCTCTTCGACGTGGACGTCACGAAGCCCGAGGGACGCCGCAATCTCAGCAGCTGGGCCGTATCGCAGGGAAAGCTGGCAGTGGTCGCGGAGGCGGGTCGCTCGGGCGTGTCGTCGAGTGAAGATGTGAACTCGCTCATCGATGGCTGTTTGAACGTGATGGGTTCGATGAAGATGATCGATCGCACCGCGAAGCCGGTGGCGCATCCCGTGTGGGTCTCGAACGACCAACGCGTGGCCGCCGCCGGACCCGGCATGTTCTACGCCACGGCGCTGCGCGGCGAGTACGTGATCGCGGGCGCGCGCATCGGTTACACCACGGACTACCTCGGCCGCGCGACCGGCGACATCGTCGCACCGGTGACCGGTGTGGTGACGTTCATCCGAGGCGTACCGAGCACGTGGAAGGGCGCCGCGCTGGTAGTGGTGGGCGAAGTCTCCGCGGAACCGCCGCCCTACGTGACACCCAAGCAGTGACCGGCCGGCGGGAATTCCTGCGGCGCGCCGGCGCCGCGCTCGCCGCGAGCGCGGTCGCTCCGCGACTCTTGAGCGCGCTCGATGCGGCGAGCGGCGAACACATCGAGCGCATCGGGCTTCAGCTCTACACCGTGCGCGATGAGATGCAGAAGGATGTGGACCGCACGCTCGCGCGCGTCGCGTCGATCGGGTACAAGGAAGTGGAATTCGCGGGATACTTCGGGCGCACGCCGAAGCAGATCCGCGCGGCGCTCGACGCGAACGGCCTCGTCGCTCCCTCGGCGCACATCAGCATTGGCGATGTTCGCTCTCCCGACTGGCCGCGCACGATCGAAGGCGCGCACACGATGGGCATGAGTTATCTGATCGTCGCCTCGCTCGACGACGCCGATCGCGTATCGCAGGACAGCTATCGCGCGGCCGCCGACACGCTGATCGGCGCGAGCCCCGCCGCGGCGGCGGCGGGCATCACGATGGGCTACCACAATCACAACTATGAATTCACGCCGCTCAATGGGAAGAGCGGGCTCGCGGTGATGCTCGAACGCACTGCGGGATCGAGCGTCGTGTTCGAGATGGACATCTATTGGATCACCAGTGCGGGGCAGGACCCGCTCGCGTGGTTCGCCGCGTGGCCGGGCCGCTTCCCGCTGGTGCACGTGAAGGACGCGGGGCCTGCGCCCAAGTACGTGATGCACGATGTGGGCGCGGGCACGATCGATTGGAAGAAGGTCTTCAAGATGAGCAAGCAAGCCGGCATCACGCACTACTTCGTGGAGCACGACGATCCCGGCGATGCATACAAGTCCATCGCGGCCAGCTACGCGTATCTCAAGCAGTTGGAGTTCTGAGCAGATCATGACCGATGTCAGCCGCCGCGACATGCTCGCCGCCACCGCCGCGCTCGGCGCGCTCGCGCTCGTCGATCCGCGAGCCGCCGCGGAATCCGCGGCGTCGCGCGAGGACCGCGCGCCCGGTGCGGGGCGTCTCAAACAGTCGGTGGCGCGCTGGTGCTACGAATCCATTCCGCTGCCGCAATTCTGTTCGGCTGCGAAGGCAATGGGGCTCTCCGGCATCGATCTGCTGCAAGCAGAACGAATGGAGCTCGGTGAACGATGCCGGACTCATATGCTCGATGGGCTACGCGTCCGACCGGAAGGATTTCCTTCGGAACGGATTCACGAACCGCGCGAGCCACCCGATGCTGCTCAAGGAGTACGAGCTGGCGCTGCCCGCAGCGAAGGCGAAAGGCGTTCCGAATCTCATTGCGATGTTCGGCAATCGTGATGGCCGGAGCGACGCCGACGCGATCGGCGCGGCGATCGATGGACTCAAGCAGCTCGCGCCGATGGCCGAGCAGGCGGGCGTCACGATCTGCGTGGAGCTGCTGAACTCCAAGGTGGATCACAAGGGATACCACGGCGATCATACCGCGTTCGGCGTGGACGTGATCTCGGCCGTGGGGTCGCCGCGCGTCAAACTGCTGTACGACATCTACCACATGCAAATCATGGAAGGCGACATCATTTCCACGATCCGCGCGGACGCGCAGTACATCGGCCACTATCACACGGGCGGTGTGCCGGGCCGGCACGAATTGGACGACACGCAGGAGCTCGACTGGCGCGGCATCTCGCGCGCGATCGCGGACACCGGCTACACCGGATTCGTCGCGCACGAGTTCCTTCCCACACGCGATCCGCTCACCTCGCTGCGCGAGGCAGTGCTCGTGTGCACCGTTTGACCGGCGGCAACTGATGGAACGACGTGACGCTCTGAGGTTGCTCGCCGTATCGGTGGCCGGATCGGCGCTGCTGCGCTGGGAGCCGGAGGCGCTCATCGCGGCGATCCGCCCGCATCTGGATAGTGAGCCGCGCGCCGGCGCCGGGGTGGACTACCATTTCCAGGTGCTCGACGCGCACCAGCAGAAGACCATCGCCGAACTCTGCGACATGATCATCCCGGCCACCGACACGCCCGGCGCGAAGGCAGTGAAAGTCGACGAGTTCATCGATGTGATCCTCGACGAGTGGTGCCGCGATGCGGATCGCGCGGCGTTCCTGAAGGGACTCGCGGACCTCGATGCGTTATCGATGCAGGCGAACGGCGTCGCGTTCGTGAGCGCTACGGCGGAGCAGCGCGCGGCCCTGCTGACCAATCTCGACAACGAGCTGACCGCGGCGCGCGCCGCGCGGAAGGCCTGGAAG
The DNA here is from genome assembly GCA_963732065.1 of uncultured Gemmatimonadaceae bacterium. GTDB lineage: Bacteria > Gemmatimonadota > Gemmatimonadetes > Gemmatimonadales > Gemmatimonadaceae > DATKOH01. Next base: position 587,603 of record CAVSYH010000018.1, read on the forward strand.
CGCGGCGCCGGCCCGCCGCCGCCGGATCACACCAAGATGTTCTGGCACCAGATGCGCTCGCTCACCGTCACCGGCTACTACACGAGCGAGATCGGTTACACCGTGGAGCGGCAGGAGGTGCTGATCCCCGGCATCTACAAGGCGTGCACGCCCGTGGAGCACCGCTGACCGTGGCGCCGCGAACGTTCGATGCCATCGTGGTGGGCTCCGGGATGACCGGCGGCTGGGCCGCGAAAGAATTCACCGAGCACGGATTGCGCACGCTCGTCCTGGAAGCCGGTCGCGACATCGTGCCCGAGCGCGATTACAACGAGCACGTCGCGCCCTGGCAGATGCACTTCCGGGACATGGGCGACCGCAAGGCGCTCGATCGCGACCAGCATATCCAGAAGGAATGCTACGCGTGCGATGAGATGGGTTCGCGCTTCTTCGTGAGCGACATTGAGAATCCGTACGTGCAGGAGCCCGGCACCGAATTCATGTGGATCCGCGGGCGCCAAGTTGGCGGCCGCTCGATCATGTGGGGGCGCCAGGTGTACCGCTGGAGCGATCTCGACTTCGAAGCGAACGCACGCGACGGCCACGGCGTCGACTGGCCCATCCGCTACGCCGACATCGCGCCGTGGTACTCGCACGTCGAACGGTTCATCGGCGTGACGGGGAACCCGGAAGGACTACCGCAACTCCCCGATGGCGAGTTCCTGCCGCCGATGGCGCTCACGTGCGTCGAAGAACACATGCGCGACACGCTCGCGCAGAAGTACAATGGCGAGCGGATGCTCACGATCGGCCGCGCCGCGGTGCTCACGGTGAACCACAATGGCCGCGCGGCGTGCCACTACTGCGGGCCGTGCGAGCGCGGATGCATCACGCGGTCGTACTTCTCCTCGGTGAACGCGACGCTCCCCGCCGCGCGCAAGACGGGGCTCATGACGTTGCGCCCGAACAGCGTGGTGTCGCGCATCATCTGGGACAAGAAGACGGGCAGAGCGCGCGGCGTCGAAGTGATCGACGCCAAGACGAAAGAGACGATGGAGTTCCGCGCGCGCGTCGTCTTCCTCTGCGCCTCCACCATGGAATCGGCGCGCCTGCTGCTGCTCTCGGCGTCCCCCGACTGGCCCGATGGCCTCGCGAATTCCAGCGGCGAGGTGGGGCACAATCTCATGGACCACACCATGGGCAGCTGGTCGAGCGGCACGTTCGAAGGATGGACCGACAAGAAGACGTTCGGCCGCCGCCCGAACGGCACGTACATCCCGCGCTTCCGGAACGTGTCCAAGCAGCACCCCGATTTCCTGCGCGGCTATGGCATGCAGGGCGGGGGATTCCGCGGACATCCGAACGCCGACGACACGCCCGGCTTCGGCGCTGCGTACAAGGAAGCGCTCCGTTCCTGGGGGCCGTGGACCTTCTCGCTTGGCGGATGGGGCGAGTGTCTGCCGAACCACGACAACCACGTGTCACTCGATCCGGACAAGAAGGACGCGTGGGGCGTGCCCGCGCTGCGCGTGAGCGCGAAGTGGGGGGAGAACGATATCAAGCTGGTGAACGACGGCGCGCTCTGCGGCGCGGAGATGCTCGATGCGGCCGGCGCCAAGAACATCAAATCGGAGAACACGCCGACGCCGATGGGACTCTGCATCCATGAGATGGGAACGGCGCGTATGGGGCGCGATCCCCGGACGTCGGTGCTCAACGGGTGGAACCAGGCGCACGACGTGAAGAACCTCTTCATCACCGACGGCGCGTGCATGGCGAGTTCGGGCTGCCAGAATCCGAGCCTCACCTACATGGCGCTCACCGCGCGCGCGGTGGACCATGCCGTGAAGGAGATGAGACGCGGCGCTCTCTGAGCGCACGCGTCACTCCGGGCAGTCGCTCGCGAGCTTGGACTTGCTGAAGGCCGACGGATCGGCGCCGTGCACGATGAGCGTGTGGACCATGTGCCGGAAACGCGCGAGCTCGGCCGCGGTGTTCTTCGCCGCGTGGGACACCTCCAGGATCACGCGCCCGCCAGGCATGGTCCACTCTTCGAGTCGCGCGCGCTTGGAGTCGTAGCGCACCATGATCGCCGAGCACGCCTTGAGCATCGCGTGGAGCGCCGGCGGGGGTTGGGCCGCTTCGAGCGTGCACGCATATGAGTACGCGCGCACGAGCGAGTCGCCATTGAGTATGGTGATGTCCAGCTGCTCGGAGCGTTCGAACTGCAACGCGGGTGGGCACCTCCAATTCACGGGCCACGGCGTGGCCCGCCGGTACTTGAGCCGGACTTCGGCCTCGCCATCGTGCGACGAGCGCAGGCGGAGGATCACCGCTGTGCTCTCCGGCGGGGCCAATGCCGGCGGCTCGTCGAAGTAGCGGACCTCGTAGTCCGACTGCTTCGCGTTCGACACGCCGAGCAACTCGAGCACCGCGGCCGGCGTCTGCGGCCCTCCATCCGCGGGCGCCCACCGGATCGCGAACTCCGCCTCCGCCGGCTCGCGCGATTGGAACGCGGCAATGAGTGCGGCCGCGACGGCCGCGCCGAGCAAGAGTCTCATGCGCACGAATGTAGTGGTAGGCCACAGCCGACAGCCAACAGTCCGCCGTTAGCCCCTGCGTTGACTTACCCCCTCTCCCCGTCTACTTTCCACTTTCTGTTCCGTGCCGCCCATCGGGCGATCCACGTAGGATCAGATCCACGAACAAATACGAGTCGAATGCCAACGATCAACCAGCTCGTCCGGCGGAGCCGGCACGACGTCGCCAAGAAGGAAAAGGCGCCGGCGCTGAAGGGGAATCCGCAGAAGCGCGGTGTTTGCACCCGCGTGTACACCACCACTCCGAAGAAGCCGAACTCCGCGCTCCGCAAGGTCGCGCGCGTGCGCCTCACGAACGGCTTCGAAGTCAGCGCCTACATTCCCGGCGAAGGCCACAACCTGCAGGAGCACTCGATCGTGCTCATTCGCGGCGGCCGTGTGAAGGACCTGCCGGGTGTTCGCTACCATATCGTGCGCGGCACGCTCGATGCATCGGGCGTCAATGGCCGCAACCAGAGCCGTTCCAAGTACGGCGCCAAGAAGCCGAAGGCCGGGGGAGGTAAGAAGTGAGCCGCCGCCAGAAGTCCGTAAAGCGCACGCTCCTCGCTGATGCGCGCTACGACAGCCAGACGGTCTCGAAGTTCATCAACACGTTGATGATCGAGGGCCGCAAGTCCACCGCCGAGTCGATCTTCTACGGCGCGATGGACCTCGTTGAGACGCGCACCGGCCAGACGGGCGTCACCGTGTTCAAGGCCGCGTTGCAGAACATCAAGCCGGTGGTGGAAGTGAAGAGCCGCCGCGTTGGCGGCGCCACCTACCAGGTGCCGGTGGAAGTGCGCCCCGAGCGCCGCACGGCCCTCGCGATGCGCTGGCTGATGTCGTTCGCGCGCGAACGCAGCGAGAAGTCGATGGCCGAGAAGCTGGCCGCCGAAGTGATCGCCGCGAGCAAGGGCGAAGGCAACGCGGTGAAGAAGAAGGAAGACACGCACCGCATGGCGGAAGCGAACAAGGCTTTTGCCCATTACCGCTGGTAACGGCGAGTCGTTGGTCGTACGCGTTTGGAACGACAATGGCCCCGCGAGACGAGATCTCGCGGGGCTTGTTGCTTCACGCCTGCGCGGCGGCCAAGTTCCGCATTCAGTCCTGAGCGGGGGAGCACCATGAAGAGCCTTGCTTCGCGTTGGCGGGTGCAGGCCTCGGCGGCGCTCGTTGCGCTGCTGCTTGGTTTCGCGGCGGCCTCGGTGGCGCAGACACCAGCGCAATACCAGGCGGCGGTGGATGCCGCCTACACCAAGTACAAGACGCTCGCCGAGGGGAAGAACGCGGACTACATCCCCGCGCTCGCGAAGGTGGATCCGGCGCTATTCGGCATCGTGCTCATCACGTCGGATGGCAAGACGTTCAGCGCCGGCAACGTGAGCACCGAGGTCTCGATCCAATCGATCTCGAAGGTGTTCACGATGGCGCTGGTGATGCAGCAGCAGGGGCCCGACGCCGTTCTCAATACGATCGGCGCGGACGCGACGGGAATGAAGTTCAACTCGATCGTGTCGGTCGAGATGAGCAAGGGAGCTCCCGAGATGAATTCGCTCGTGAACCCTGGCGCGATCGCGACGACGAGCATGGTGCAGGGCAAGAGTTACGATGAGATCTGGGGCAGCATCCTCACGACGTACAGCACATTCGCGGGGCGTCAGCTCAAGGTGCTGGATGATGTGTACCAGTCGGAGGCGGCGACGAACCAGCGCAACCAGGCGATCGGCGCGCTCATGTACGCGTACGGGTACATCAAGGCGGATCCGGCGCGCGCGACGGACATCTACACGCGGCAGTGCTCGGTGGGGGTGAACGCGCGCGATCTCGCGAACATGGCCGCGACGCTGGCGTTCGGCGGCGCGAACCCCGTGAGCAAGGTTCAGGTGGTCCCGGCGAATATCGTGCCCAAGGTGCTGGCCGTCATGGCGACGGCGGGCCTCTACGACAACTCGGGGAAGTGGCTCTTCAATACGGGGCTGCCCGCGAAGAGCGGCGTGGGCGGCGGGATCATCGCCGTGTCGCCGGGCAAGTTCGGCATCGCCGTCGTGTCGCCGCCGCTGGATGACGCCGGCAATAGCATCCGGGCGCAGAAGGCGATCGCGGACATATCGAATGCGTTGGGTGGGAACCCCTACAGTAAGAAGTGAGAGGGCAGCCTGAAGGGGCAGTCGTTGGTCGTACGCGTTTAGCACGACGAACGACGGCTGTTCTAAACGCATACGACTAACGACTGCCTCTCGACTACCACCGTTCCCGTGCGATTGCGCGGTTTGCGAGCCGCTCGTACCGTTCCCGCCATGGAGAACCGCGTCCGCGCCTTCTGGACCAGCGACCGGAGCTTGAACGTCCTGCTCTGGCTGCTCTGCATCACGATCTTCGGAGTGATCCCGGTGCTCGGACTCGAGGCGCTGCCGGGCTGGGAGCACGAGACGCTCACGGCGTTCTTCTCGCTCGTGATGGTCAGCGCGGTGCTCTCGGCGTGGAGCGAGAAGCACACGCGGCGACTGATCTTCGTCGCCGCGCTGCTGCCGCTCTCGCTGCTCTGGCTGGAGCTGTTCTACAAGGAGCCATGGTTCGCCATTGCGAGCGGCAGCATCCGGCTCTCGATGGTGGCGGTCTTCGCGGCGGTGCTGTTGGGACGCGTGCTCGCGGAGGGGCCGGTCACTGGAGCACGGCTCAAGGGTGCGATCGCGGTCTATCTGCTGCTGGGCGTGATCTGGGAGGAGTTGTACCGCGTCGTCTCGATCGCGGCGCCCGGCGCGCTCTCGGTGGCGGCGCGCGATGTGAACAGTCTGAAGTACACGGCGGAACTGATGTATTTCAGCTTTTCGACCCTGACGACGGCGGGCTACGGCGACATCGTGCCGGTGAACCCGATCGCGCGCGCGCTGGCAAACGCGGAGGCGATCACGGGGCAGATGTACATCGTGCTGCTCATTGGGAGACTGCTTTCACTGCACTTGGCGCAGGAAGGAGAGAGGAAGAGGGCGGCCAAAGAATGACTGCGACCACCGGGAACCGATTGCCGGGAACCGGTGATGCATAACAACACATGGCATCACGACGTCGCGCGAAGTCGTGATGCCATGCGTGTTCATGCCACACCGGTTCCCGGTAATCGGTTCCCGGCTGTTCGGGAGTAGGCGAGGGTTGACACCGCCCATTTTCCGAGTACTTTTCCCAGGCTAACCCGAACCGTCACAATCGCTTTACCCGGTTCGAACAACTGATCGCCGCGGCATCGTGCCGCGACGCGCCCTTGGGTCCCCGTTCGCGCGACAGTGGCGAGCGCACCCGGACGGCAGCGGATGGATACCGGCTCCTCACGGAGCGCCCGGTCCAGCCGATTTTTTATTGATTGGCACTACACCTCGCCCCGCGGCGAACTGAGTCTATGGCACGCACGATCCCGCTTCAGGAATACCGCAACATCGGCATCATGGCCCACATCGATGCCGGGAAGACGACTACGACCGAGCGGATCCTCTATTACACGGGGAAGAGCCACAAGATCGGTGAGGTCCACGATGGCGCCGCCACCATGGACTGGATGGAGCAGGAGCAGGAGCGCGGCATCACGATCACGTCCGCCGCGACCACGTGCTTCTGGACGCGCCACGGCATCGAGTACCGCATCAACATCATCGACACCCCGGGCCACGTCGACTTCACGGTCGAGGTCGAGCGCTCGCTCCGCGTGCTCGACGGCGCGGTCACGCTGCTCGACTCCGTCGCCGGCGTCGAGCCGCAGACGGAAACGGTGTGGCGCCAGGCCGACCGCTATGGCGTCCCCCGGCTGATCTTCGCCAACAAGATGGACCGCGTCGGCGCGGACTTCGATCGCTGCCTCGCGATGATCAGCGACCGCCTCTCGCGCAACGCGTTCCCGATCCAGCTGCCCGTCGGCTCCGGCGAACTGTTCACCGGGCCACATCGACGTCATCGAGCGCAAGCAGTACATCTTCGACGAAGAGACGCTCGGCAAGACCTTCTCGGTGGTCGATGTGCCCGCCGAGTTCAAGGACGCGGTGGAGAAGGCGCGCCACGACGTGATCGATGCCGCCGTCGCGCACGACGAGACGCTCATCGAGAAGTACCTGGGCGGCGCCGAGCTGACGCACGACGAGATCCGCCACGCGATCCGCAAGGCGACCGTCGGCGGATTCATCGTGCCGGTGCTCTGCGGCGCGAGCTTCAAGAACAAGGGCGTGCAGGCGCTGCTCGACGCGGTGGTGGATTTCCTCCCCGCGCCGATCGACGTGCCCGCGCTCCAGGGCCATGTGCCGCTGCACGACGAGACGTTCGAGACGCGCGAGGTGAACGACGAAGCGCCGTTCGCGTCGCTCGCGTTCAAGATCGCGACCGACCCGTTCGTCGGAAAGCTGACGTACATCCGCGTCTACTCGGGCGTGCTCACCGCCGGCTCCTACGTGTACAACGCGACGAAGGACAAGCGCGAGCGCGTCGGCCGTCTGCTGCAGATGCACGCGAACAAGCGCGAGGAGATCCAGGAAGTGCGCGCCGGCGACATCGCGGCCGTGATCGGGCTCAAGGACACGCGCACCGGCGACACGCTCTGCATCGAAGAGAAGCCGATCATCCTCGAGGCGATGAAGTTCCCGGCGCCGGTGATCGACGTCGCGATCGAGCCGAAGACCAAGGCCGACCAGGACAAGCTCGCGATCGCGCTCTACAAGCTCTCCGAAGAGGATCCGACGTTCCGCGTGCACACCGACGCCGAGACGTCGCAGACGATCATCTCCGGCATGGGCGAGCTGCACCTCGAGATCCTCGTCGACCGCATGATGCGCGAGTTCAAGGTGGACGCGAACGTGGGACGCCCGCAGGTGGCGTACCGCGAGACGATCCGCAAGCGCGTCGAGAAGGTGGAAGGGAAGTTCATCCGCCAGTCGGGCGGCAAGGGACAGTACGGCCACGTCGTGATCAACGCCGAGCCGGCGAAGCCGGGCGAAGGCTACGTGTTCGAGGACAAGATCGTGGGCGGCACGATCCCGCGCGAATTCATCAAGCCGGTGGAGCAGGGGATCAAGGAAGCGCTCGAGAACGGCATCCTCGCCGGCTACCCGATGGTGGACGTGAAGGTCGAGCTGATCTACGGCTCGTACCATGACGTCGACTCGAGCGAAATGGCGTTCAAGATCGCGGGCTCGATGGCGATCAAGGAAGCGCGCCAAGCGCGCGCACGCGGTGATCCTCGAGCCGATGATGAACGTCGAAGTGGTGTGCCCCGATGCCTACATGGGCGACATCCTCGGCGATCTCTCGGCGCGGCGCGGCAAGATCGGCGGCATGACGCAGCGCGGTGAAGCGCAGGTGATCGCGGCCAGCGTGCCGCTCTCCGAGATGTTCGGCTACTCCACGAAGCTGCGCTCGCAGTCACAGGGCCGCGCGGTGTACAGCATGGAGTTCAGCCATTACGAGGAAGTGCCGAAGGCGAAGGCGGAGGAGATCATCAGCAAGGTCAAGACTTAAGGGCAGGGAAAAGGGAAACGGGAAGAGACGGCATCGGGGATCGGTATTCTTTTCCCTTTTCCCTTTTCCCTCGCCACCAGGAACTTTCAACTCTCTAGGAATCATGTCCAAGACGAAATTCGAGCGCACGAAGCCGCATGTGAACGTCGGCACCATCGGCCACGTCGACCACGGCAAGACGACGCTCACCGCGGCGATCACGTCGATCCAGGCCAAGCAGGGCTTGGCGGATTTCGTGGCGTTCGACCAGATCGACAAGGCGCCGGAAGAGCGCGAGCGCGGCATCACGATCGCGACGGCGCACGTGGAGTACTCGACGGCGGCGCGGCACTACGCGCACGTCGACTGCCCGGGCCACGCCGACTACGTGAAGAACATGATCACGGGCGCGGCGCAGATGGACGGCGCCATTCTGGTGGTCAGCGCCGCGGACGGCCCGATGCCGCAGACGCGCGAGCACATCCTGCTCGCCCGCCAGGTGAACGTGCCCTTCATCGTCGTGTTCATGAACAAGGTGGACATGGTGGACGACCCGGAGCTGCTGGACCTGGTGGAGCTCGAGGTCCGCGAGCTGCTCTGCGGCCTACGAGTATCCCGGGCGACGCGATCCCGGTGATCCGGGGCTCGGCGCTGAAGGCGCTCGAGAGCGGCGACCCGAAGAGCGAGTGGGGCGCGAAGATCGGCGAGCTCATGAACGCGCTGGACACCTATATCCCGGTGCCGAAGCGCGAAGTGGACAAGCCGTTCCTCATGCCGGTCGAAGACGTGTTCTCGATCACGGGCCGCGGCACGGTGGCGACGGGCCGGATCGAGCGCGGCAAGATCGTGGTCGGCGACGAAGTGGCGCTGATCGGCTTCAACAGCGACAAGAAGACGGTCGTCACGGGCGTCGAGATGTTCCGGAAGCTCCTGGACGACGGGCAGGCCGGCGACAACGTGGGCCTGCTGCTCCGCGGCATCGGCAAGGAAGATGTGGAGCGCGGCATGGTGCTGGCGAAGACGGGCACGATCACGCCGCACACGCACTACATGGCCGAGGTGTACGTGCTGACGAAGGAGGAGGGCGGGCGGCATACGCCGTTCTTCAACGGGTACCGGCCGCAGTTCTACTTCCGCACGACGGACGTGACGGGGAGTGTGAAGCTGGCGGCGGGGACGGAGATGGTGATGCCGGGCGACAACGTGCAGATGGAGATCGAGCTGATCACGCCGATCGCGATGGACGAGGGGCTGCGCTTCGCGATCCGCGAGGGCGGCCGCACCGTCGGCGCTGGCGTCGTGACGAAGATCATCAAATAGTGCATCGCACATCGTGCATCGGGCATCGCAACAGCGATGCACGCGGCACGATGCCCGATGAACGCTTTCACTGAGAGACAGTCACATGGCAAGAATCCGAATCCGTCTCAAAGCCTTCGACCACGCGGTGATCGACCAGGCGAGCGCCGACATCGTGCGCACCGCCGAGAAGATCGGGCGCGCAGGTGTCCGGCCCGATCCCGCTGCCCACGAAGACGCAGCGGTGGACGGTGCTCCGCTCGCCGCACGTCGACAAGAAGTCGCGGGAACAGTTCGAGCTCAAGACGCACAAGCGCGTGATCGACATCCTCGATTCCCGCGCGCAGACGATGGATGCGCTCACCAAGCTGGATCTTCCGGCCGGCGTGGACGTCGAGATCAAGGTCGAATAGCTCGGGATACATCCGCGGCGCACAGGGCGCCCCGGTGATCCCCATGGTCCAACAGCGCGCGCGGTATTCGCCGGCGCCTGCGACTCAGCGAGGCACGTGATGATCGGTATCATTGGAAAGAAATTGGGCATGACCCAGATCTTCAACGCAGCGGGGCAGCAGATCCCGTGCACGGTCATCGAGGCCGAGCCGAACCCCGTGGTGCAGGTGCTCGACAAGGCGAAGATGGGTTACGCCGCGGTGCAGCTCGGACTCGGCAAGCAGGTGATGAAGCGCGAGTCGAAGGCGAAGGAGAAGACGCCGCAAGGGGCGCCGCGCGCACGAGGCGCAGATCGGCCACGCCAAGAAGGCGGGGCTCGATGTGCCGCCCGCGATCCTGCGCAGCTTCCGGCTGGATGATGCGCCGGGCAAGGATCCCGGAGATCCCGGCGTACAACGTGGGCGACGTGATCAAGGTCGACATCTTCAAGGTCGGCGAGCGGGTGAAGGTCACGGGCACGTCGAAGGGCCGCGGTTTCCAGGGCGTCGTGAAGCGCTGGAACTTCCACGGCGGTCCGAACACGCACGGCAACACGAAGCACCGCCGTCCCGGCTCGATCGGGCCCGGCACGGATCCGTCGCGCGTCATCAAGGGCAAGAAGATGCCCGGCCACTTCGGCGCCGAGCGTGCGACGCAGACCGACCTCCGCGTCGAGAAGATCGATGCGGAGCGCAACCTGATCTATGTCCGCGGCGCGGTGGCCGGTCCCAAGACCGGGATCGTCCTCGTCCGCAAGCAGGGTTAACGACCATGGCTGACACGAATACGATCCACGCTTCGGCGTTCACGTCCAACGGCACCGCGCGCGAGCAGGTCGCGCTGCCGGCCGAGATGTTCGACGGCACGGTGAACATGCCGGTGATGCACCAGGCGGTGAAGGCGTTCCTCGCCAACCAGCGCCAGGGCAACGCGAAGACCAAGACGCGCGGTCTCGTCGAGGGCGGCAACCAGAAGCCGTGGAAGCAGAAGGGCACGGGCCGCGCCCGTCAGGGTTCGATCCGCGCGCCGAACTGGGTGGGCGGCGGCACGGTGTTCGGTCCGATCCCGCGCAGCTACGCGCAGTACGTGCCGCGCCAGGTGCGCGCGCTCGCTCGCAAGAGCGCGTTCAACGCGCGCGCGCGCGAAGGCGCGGTGATCGTCGTCGACCGCTTCTCGTACGAGCGGCCGCAGACGTCGCGCATGGCGCAGATGCTCGCGCGTCTCGAGATGAGCGACCGCAAGGTGCTCGTGCTCACGAACGGCGTGAATGAGAACGTGTACCTCTCGGGCCGCAATCTGCCGAAGGTGCTCGTGCTGCCGTACTCCGATGTCTCGGCGTACCACGTGCTGTGGAGCGACGTGGTGCTGATCGAGGCGCCGGCGATCGGGCACGAGCTCGCGCCGGTGGCGGACACGGAAGCGCCGGCGAAGAAGAGTTCGGCCGCGAAGAAGGCGCCCAAGGCTCCCAAGGCGCCGAAGGCGGAGAAGAAGGCGGCGCCGGCGAAGAAGGCGGCGAAGGCCGCGGCTCCGAAGGCGAAGAAGGCGTCAAAGAAGCCGGCGGCGAAGAAGGCCGCGAAGGCGCAGGCCAAGCCCAAGAAGAAGAAGGGGAAATAGATGCCGACACTGCATGAGATCATCGTGAAGCCGGTCGTCACGGAGAAGACCTCCGAGGCGTACCAGGCGCGCGGCGAATACACGTTCCGCACGCATCCCGAGGCGAACAAGGGCGACATCCGGCGCGCGATCGAGCAGCTGTTCGGCGTGCACGTCACGGGCGTGTGGACATCGAATCAGCGGGGCAAGGCCAAGCGCATGGGCAAGTCGGCCGGCCGCCGCGCTCACTGGAAGAAGGCGATCGTGAAGCTCCGCGCGGGCGAATCGATCGCGGTATTCGAGGGTTAACGACCATGGGCATCCGTCAATTCAAGCCCGTCACCAAGGGCACCCGCTTCCGCTCCGTCTCGGATTTCGCCGAGATCACGCGGACGCAGCCGGAGAAGTCGCTGCGTCGAGCCGCTCAAGAAGAGCGGCGGGCGCGACAATCACGGGCACATCTCGATGCGCCGCCTCGGCGGCGGCCACAAGCGGATGTACCGCATGATCGATTTCAAGCGGAACAAGCCGGGCGTCGTGGCGACCGTGCGTGAGATCGAGTACGACCCGAACCGCTCGGCGCGCATCGCGCTGGTGGAGTACGCGGACGGCGAGAAGCGCTACGTGCTGCATCCGGCGGGGCTGAACGTGGGCGACACGATCGTATCGGGGCCCGGCTCGGACATCCGGCTCGGCAACGCGATCCCGCTCAAGGAAGTGCCGCTCGGCACGACGGTGCACAACATCGAGCTCAAGATCGGCAAGGGCGGCCAGATGGCGCGCTCGGCCGGCCAGAGCGCGCAGGTCGTGGCGAAGGAAGGCGACTACGTGACGCTGCGTCTGGGCTCGAGCGAGATGCGCCTGGTGCACGGCCTGTGCATGGCGACGATCGGCACGGTCGGCAACGCGGAGCACGAGCTGCTGTCGTGGGGCAAGGCGGGCAAGACGCGTTGGCTGGGCCGCCGTCCCAAGGTGCGCGGTGAAGTGATGAACCCGGTGGACCACCCGCACGGCGGCCGCACGCGCGGCGGCCGGAACGTGGTGAGCCCGTGGGGCAAGAAGGAAGGCGTGAAGACGCGCAACAAGAAGAAGGGTTCGCAGAGGCTCATCGTGCGCGGCCGGAAGCGCGGCAAGGCCACGCAGTAACCGAGAGAAAAGGGAAAAGGGAGAAGGGAAACCGCGGAATCGGGACGAGCAGTCTTTCCCTTTTCCCTTTCCCTGGCTCTACAAAGTTCGCCTCCTAGAGGACTCAAAGTTTATGGCACGAAGCATTAAGAAAGGCCCCTTCGTCCAGCCGGTGTTGTTGAAGCGCGTGCGCGCGCTCAACAAGGCCAACGAGAAGAAGGTCATGAAGACCTGGAGCCGCGCGAGCACGGTGACCCCGGAGTTCGTGGGGCACACGTTCGCGGTGCACAACGGGAACAAGTTCATCCCGGTGTACGTCACGGAGAACATGGTCGGGCACAAGCTCGGCGAGTTCTCTCCGACGCGGCTCTTCCGCGGCCACACGGGCATGAAGGCGGTGGACAAGAAGGCGGGCCCGCCGGGTGGCACCGGTGCTCCGGGCGGCGGCGGACCGGGTTCGGTTCCGGCCGCGGCGCCGGCAGCGGCTCCGGCCAAGGGAGGTAAGTGATCATGGCTGACGTGCGCGCGATCCAGCGCACCACTCGCCAGTCGCCGTACAAGATGCGGCTGGTGATCGATCAGATCCGCGGCATGAACGTGAACGAGGCGCTCGCGCTCCTCACGTTCTCGAAGAAGCACGCCGCGAAGCAGATCGGGAAGGTGCTCAAGAGCGCCGTGGCGAACGCGGAGCAGCACGCCCGCGCCGCGAGCGAGTCGCTGGATACGGACAAGCTGTTCGTGAAGCATGCGATCGTGAACGAGGGACCGAAGCTCAAGCGCTTCATGCCGGCGGCCATGGGCCGGGGCACACCTATCGCCAAGCGGACGAGCCACGTGGAGATCGTGGTCGCCGAGAGGAAGGGTCGCTAATGGGTCAGAAAGTCAATCCGATCGGCTTCCGCCTCGGGATCACGCGCGACCACCGTTCCAAGTGGTACGCGAACCGCGATTTCCCGGCGCTGCTGAAGGAAGATGAGTTGCTGCGCCGCTACCTGAAGGCGCGTCTCGGTCATGCCGCGATCAGCGACATCACGATCGAGCGCAAGCCGGGCAAGGTCGTGGCGACGATCCACACGGGCCGTCCGGGCGTCGTGATCGGCAAGAAGGGCGCCGAGGTCGACAAGCTGCGCGACGAACTCGCGCAGCTCACCGGCAAGGAAGTGGGGATCAACGTCGAAGAGGTGAAGCGTCCGGAGCTCGACGCGCAGCTCGTGGGCGACAGATCGCGCACCAGCTGGCGCAGCGCATCTCGTTCCGCCGCGCGATGAAGCGCGCGGTGCAGAGCGCGATGCGCATGGGCGCGCAGGGGATCAAGATCAAGTGCGGCGGGCGGCTGGGCGGCGCCGAGATCGCGCGCGTCGAGGGCTATCACGAAGGCCGTGTGCCCCTCCATACGCTGCGCGCGAAGATCGACTACGCGACGTCCACGGCGAAGACCACCTTCGGCACGATCGGTGTGAAGGTCTGGATCTTCCACGGCGAGGACACGGTGGGCCGCCGCGGTTCAACGTACTCGACGGGCGCGTGAGGTCACCATGCTGAGTCCGAAGCGCGTCAAGTTCCGCAAGATGTTCAAGGGCCGCACCCGTGGCATCGCCACGCGCGGTCACACGGTGGCGTTCGGCCACTATGGGCTGCAGGCGTTGGAGCCGGGGTGGGTGAGCGCGCGCCAGATCGAAGCGGCGCGTGTCGCGCTCACGCGGCACATCAAGCGCGGCGGCAAAGTGTGGATCCGGATCTTCCCGGACAAGCCGATCACGAAGAAGCCGGCCGAGACCCGCATGGGCAAGGGCAAGGGTTCGCCGGAAGGGTGGGTGGCGGTGGTGAAGCCGGGTCGCGTGATGTTCGAGCTCGAGGGGATCGACCGTCCGCTCGCCGAGAAGGCGATGGCGTTGGCGGCGGCGAAGCTCTCCGTACGCACCAAGTTCGTGGCACGAGAGGAGGCGCATACCGATGCAAGCTGAGGACATTCGCGAGCTGAAAGACGATGAGATCCGCGCGCGCCTGGCGGAGCTCCGGGAGGAGCGCTTCCGGCTCAAGTTCCGTGCGGCGACGGAAGCGCTGGACGATCCACTGCGTTTCCGCGCGCTCCGCAAGGACATCGCGCGGCTCAATACGGTGTTGCGGCAGCGCGCGCTGGGCGCGTCCGATTCGCGCACCGCACGCTAGCCAGGATAACAGGACACCATGGAAGAGACGATGAAGCAGACCGGGACCGAGCACCGCGGCGCGCGCAAGACGCGCATCGGGCTCGTCGTGAGCGACAAGATGGACAAGACGGTGGTGGTCGCGATCGAGCGCCGCTTTCCGCACCCGCTGTACGGCAAGATGATCACGCGGAGCAAGCGCCTGAAGGCGCACTGCGCGGACAACGGGGCGAAGACGGGCGATCGCGTTCGCATCATGGAGACCCGGCCGCTGTCGAAGGACAAGCGGTGGCGTGTGGTCGAGATCCTCGAGCGCGCGCGCTAAGGAGACGGGACCATGATCCAACAGGAATCCATCGTCAAGGTCGCGGACAACTCGGGCGCGAAGCGCGCGCTCGTGATCCGCGTCCTCGGCGGCACGCGCCGCCGCTATGCCGGACTGGGCGACACCGTGATCGTCGCGGTGAAGGATGCGCTGCCGAACGGCACGGTGAAGAAGTCCGACGTCGCGCGCGCCGTCGTGGTGCGCACGGTGAAGGAGACGCGGCGCAAGGACGGGAGCTACATCCGCTTCGACGAGAACGCCGTGGTCATCATCAACGAACAAGGCGAGCCGCGGGCGACCCGCATCTTCGGGCCGGTGGCCCGCGAGCTGCGCGACAAGAAGTACATGAAGATCGTCTCGCTCGCGCCTGAGGTGCTCTAACATGCGGATCCTGAAATACCGGAAGACGCAGCGCCGCAGCGTGAAGAACGCGGCGCGTCATCCGGCAACGCCGAGCGCGTGACGATGCCGGTCGTCGAGCGGCGACACCGTGCGCGTGGTGCGCGGCGACGACAAGGGGAAGGAAGGGAAGATCATGCGCGTGTACCCGAAGACGGGGCGCGTGGTGATCGACGGCGTGAACATCGTGAAGCGGCACCGCAAGGCGCGGAGCGCCGAGGAGCAGGGCGGGATCATCGATATTCCCGGCGCCGATCCACGCAGTCGAACGTGATGCTGCTCGACCCGAAGTCGGGTGAGCCGACGCGCATCGCGCGGCGGATCGACGACTGACGGGACGAAGGAGCGCATCAGCGCGAAGAGCGGCGACGCCATCCCGCGTCGCGAAGCGCTGAGCGAGGACATAGCCATGGCGACCACCGAGAAGAAGGAAAAGACGGACAAGCCGGCCAAGACGGCGAATCCGGAGCAGGCCGAGAAGCGCGAGAAGAAGGCGAAGAAGGGCGCCGCGGCCGCGGCGCCGCGCGGCCCGCACACCGGCGTCGACAAGCCGGTCGTGCCCGCGCGCCTGCACGTGTACTACACGAAGACCGTGCGGCCCAAGCTGCAGCAGCAGTTCGGGCTCACGAACGTGCACCAGATCCCGAACCTCGCGAAGATCGTGCTCAACGTCGGCATGGGTGAGGCGGTGAAGCAGCCCAAGGTGCTCGACGGCATCGTCGACGAGCTGGAGATCATCTCCGGCCAGCGCCCGGTGCGTACGAAGGCGAAGAAGTCGATCGTCGAACTTCGGGCTCCGTCAGGGGCAGGAGATCGGCGCGAGCGTCACGCTGCGCGGCGCGCGGATGTGGGAGTTCCTCGACCGCTTCATCGCGGTCGCGATCCCGCGCATCCGCGACTTCCGCGGCCTGAACACGCGCGCGTTCGACGGCCGCGGCAACTACTCGCGTGGGCTCAAGGAGCAGATGATCTTCCCGGAGATCAACTACGACCAAGTGGAGCAGGTGCACGGCATGGACATCACGTTCGTCACGAGCGACGACAAGGATGACCAGGCGTTCGCGCTGCTCCGCGAGCTCGGCATGCCGTTCCGCGGGGACGACAAGCCGATCGTAGTGAAGATGTAAACAGCGGGCTGTCGGCTGTTGGCTGTCGCCAACGTTCGCAACAGCCGACAGCCGACAGTCCGTCGTTCCGAACTTTTTTCGAGAGAGTCCCAATGGCACGTAAGGCCATGGTCGAGAAGTCCAAGCGGAAGCCGAAGTTCAAGGTGCGCCAGCACAACCGCTGCCAGCGTTGCGGCCGGTCGCGCGCGTTCCTCCGCAAGTTCGGCATTGCCGTCTCTGTTTCCGGGAATTGGCGCTGAATGGCCTGATCCCGGGCGTGACGAAGTCCAGCTGGTAAAGCGTGCAACGGGCATCGTGCCTCGGCCAGTCGCAACGGCCGCGGCAATCACCGAGGCACGATGAACGATGCACGCAACATCCACTTCAATTCCTATGCGTCCCCAAGGGATACGATAGGAGCAAGGGAAATAACGAATGAGCATGACCGACCCGATCGCCGACATGTTGACGCGGATCCGCAATGCCTGCGGATCGAAGCATCGCCGCGTAGACATCCCGGCGTCGAAGCTGAAAGCCGAGATCGCCCGCATCCTCCTTGAGAACAACTACATCAAGGACTTGAAGACGGTCGCGGCCGAGGACGGACGCCCGGTGCTCCGCCTCTATCTCAAGTACGCGCAGGGAGAACAGCCCGTGATCCGCGAGATCCGGCGCATCTCCACTCCGGGGCTCCGCCAGTACGTCGGCGCCACCGAGATCCCGCGCGTCCGCAACGGACTCGGCATCGCGATCCTGAGCACCTCCAAGGGGCTCATGACCGACCGCCAGGCCCGTCAGGCACGCACCGGCGGCGAGCTTCTCGCCCTCGTCTGGTAAGGGGGCCGACATGTCGCGAATCGGAAAGAAGCCGGTCGAGCTGCCGAAGGGCGTCACGGCGGCCGTGTCCGGCCACAACATCACGGTGAAGGGACCGAAGGGTGAGCTCGCGCGATCGCTCCCGTCGGCGATGAAAGTGGTGGTCGAAGGCGAGACGGTGGTCGTGACGCGTCCGAGCGACGAGAACGAGCACAAGTCGCTGCACGGTCTCTCGCGCACGCTCGTCGCCAACATGGTGGAGGGCGTGACGAAGGGATTCTCGAAGCAGCTCGAGATCGTGGGCGTCGGCTACAAGGCGGAGCAGAAGCCGTACGGCCTGCAGCTCGCGCTCGGCTTCTCGCACCCGATCGAGTACAAGGCGCCGAAGGGGATCAAGCTCACGGCGCCGCAGCCGACGTCGATCACGATCGAGGGCGCGAACAAGGAGATGGTCGGCCAGGTGGCGGCGGAAATGCGCAGCGCTGCGCCCGCCGGAGCCGTACAAGGGCAAGGGAATCAAGTACGTTGGCGAGCTGATTCGGCGGAAGGCCGGCAAGGCGGGAGGCAAGTAACCGATGAAGTCCGTTCATAAGCCCAAGACGCGTGCCGAGCGCCGTTCGCGCCGGCACCTGCGTGTGCGCAAGAAGGTGGAAGGCACGGCGGAGCGTCCGCGCCTCGTGGTGTAGCGTTCGCTGAAGCACATCTACGCGCAGCTCGTGGATGACATGGCGCAGCGCACGCTCATGACGGTGTCGGACCTGACCGTTGGCGAAGGGAAGAAGGCGGAGCGGTCGACGGCGGTGGGCAAGGCGCTCGCGGCGGCGGCCAAGAAGGCGGGGATCAAGCAGGTGGTCTTCGACCGCGCAGGATACCAGTATCACGGCCGCGTGAAAGCGGTGGCCGATGGCGCCCGCGAGGGCGGTCTGGAGTTCTAAATGGCTGAGAATCCGAGTCTGGAAACGGTGAGCGCCGGCGGCACGGGCGCTTCGAGCGGCGCTCCGGCGCCACGCACGGGCGGCAGCGCGCGGAGCGGCGGCGGCAGCGCGCGCTCCGGCGGCGGTCCTGGCGGCCGCGGTCGCGGCGGTCCGGGTGGCGGTCGTGGACGCGGCGGTCCGGGTGGCGGCGGCGGTGGCCGCGGCGGACCGGGCGGCGGCCCCGGCGGCGGCCCGAACGTGGACGTGGCGGCGGTGGCGGTGGCGGCGGCCGTGATGGCGGCCGCGGCGGCGAGCGCGAAGGCAGCGATCTCGTCGAGAACGTCATCGCGATCAATCGCGTGGCCAAGGTCGTGAAGGGCGGCCGGCGCTTCAGCTTCAACGCGCTCGTCGCCGTGGGCGACGGACAGGGGAAGGTGGGCGTCGCCACCGGCAAGGCGAACGAGGTGACCGAAGCGGTGCGCAAGGCGGTGGACGCCGCGCGCCGCAACATGATCCACATCCCGCGCACGGGCAGCACGATCCCGCACGAGATCGTCGGCAAGCACGGCGCCGGTCGCGTGCTCATGAAGCCCGCGGCGCCGGGCGCCGGCGTGATCGCCGGCGGTGCCGTGCGCGCGCTCCTCGAGTGCTGCGGCATGACGGACATCCTCACGAAGAGCTTGGGCTCCACCAATCCGCACAACATGGTGCGCGCGGCGATGCACGGCCTCACGCACCTCACGACCGTCGAGCAGATCGCGCGCGAGCGCGGCATCGAGGTGTCGAGCATCCGGTACAAGTCGCGCGCGAAGTCGAAGGAGGCCGTGTAAATGCCGCGCACATTCGTTTGGCATCCGGGCGCGTGGACCCAAGGTCACGCCGAGCAATAAGGTCACGAAGGGCAAGGTGCGCATCGAGCAGGTGCGCAGCGGCATCGGCCACTCGTGGGTGATGAAGCAGACGCTCGAGGCGATCGGCCTCAAGCATCATCAGGACGTCGTGGTGAAGACGGACTCGCCGTCGCTCCGCGGACAGATCAAGCGCGTGCGTCACCTGGTGAAGGTGACGCCGGTGAAGGGATGACCATGGCCAAGACCAAAGAGAAAGAGACCGCCGTCGAGAAGCTCACGCTGCACAACCTGCACGCCGCGCCGTTCTCGCATCGCGAGCGCAAGCGGCTGGGACGCGGCCCGGGCTCCGGCACCGGCAAGACGTCGGGCAAGGGACATAAGGGCATCAAGGCGCGCTCGGGCCACCACGGCCACGGCGGCGGCAAGCCGCGCTTCGAAGGCGGCCAGATGCCGCTCACGCGCCGTCTGCCCAAGCGCGGCTTCACCAACCCGTTCCGCGTGGAGTCGCAGATCGTGCGCCTCGGCGATCTGAACGCGCTGCCCGCGGGCACGGAAGTGACGCGCGAATCGCTGGCGAAGGCGGGCTTGATCCGCGACGCCAAGGGTCCGGCGAAGCTGCTGGCGAACGGCAAGGTCACGAAGGCCTATACCGTGAAGGGCGTGAAGATGAGCGCGTCGGTACGTGAGGCGATCGCCGCGGCCGGAGGCCGCGTCGAGGAGTAGCATGGCGGAGACCAATCCTCTCGGAGCCATCTCCGCGACCTGGAAGACGCCGGAACTCAGGTCCAAGATCGGCTTCACGCTGCTCGCACTGCTGATCTACCGGATCGGCGGCCACATCACGGCGCCCGGCATCGACACGCGCGCGCTGCTCGCGTTCTTCCAGAACCAGCAGGGCGGCGCCGGCGTGCTCGGACTGTACGACCTGTTCGTGGGCGGCGGACTCTCGCGCGCCACGGTGTTCGCGCTCGGCATCGTGCCGTACATCTCGGCGTCGATCGTCTTCCAGATCTTCGGCGCCGTGGTGCCGACGATCGAGAAGATGCAGCGCGAGGAAGAGGGCCGGAAGAAGGTCACGCAGTGGACGCGCTACTTCACCGTGGCGATCGCCGTGCTGCAGGCCCTCGGCTACACGATCTTCACCGAGTCGCTCGCGGGCGCGGTGCAGAATCCCGGGTTGCCCTTCCGGCTCGAGATGGTGCTCGTGCTCACCACCGGCGCGATCTTCGTCATGTGGCTGGGCGAGCAGATCACGGAGCGCGGCATTGGCAACGGCGCGTCGCTCCTGATCTTCTTCTCGATCGTGGAGCGTATCTGGCCGAGCATCGGCCAGACGTACGGCTTCATCCAGACGGGCGCGCTCACGGTGGTGAAGCTGCTGTTGCTCGGCGTGATCATGGTGGCGGTGGTGGCGGTCACGGTGGCGATCACCGTCGCGGCGCGCCGCGTGCCGATCCAGATCCCGCAGCGCACTATGGCGCGCGGACGGCAGCGTGAGTCGGCCAAGAACTTCATCCCGCTCCGGCTCAACGCCGCGAACGTGATGCCGATCATCTTCGCGTCCACGGTGGTGGTGGTGCCGGGGCTGATCGCGCAGGTGTGGAAGGCGCAGTGGCTGCAGTCGATGGTGGAGTACCTCCAGCCGGGCACGGCGTGGTACTACGTGCTGACGGCCGTGCTGATCCTGTTCTTCACGTATTTCTACACGGCGATCATCTTCAATCCGGTGGACATCGCCGAGAACCTGAAGAAGCAGAGCGCCTTCATTCCGGGCGTGAAGCCCGGCGCGCGCACGGCCGAGTACATCGACCGCATCGTCACGCGCATCACGCTGCCGGGCGCGATCTTCCTGACCGCGGTCGCGATCCTGCCGATCATCCTCTCCGACATGATCAACGTGCCGTTCCGCTTCGGCGGCACGTCGCTGCTGATCGTCGTTGGCGTGGGACTCGATACGCGTCGCCCAGCTCCAGCAGCATCTCCTGCTGCGCAAGTACGACACCTTCATGAAGAAGGGCCGCACGAGCATGAGCCGCCGCGGCGGCATGGGCTTCTAAGCGCCGCCCCGCGGCCGGCCTCGCGCCGGTCGCGGAGGCGCGCCGCATCGCACATATTCCCCGCAATGAACATCGTGCTTTTGGGACCGCCGGGCGTCGGGAAGGGCACACAAGGCGCCCGTCTTGCTGCGCGCCTCGGCGTGCCGCACCTCGCTACCGGCGACGTGTTGCGCGAAGCGGTGCGGGCCGGCACGCCCCAGGGGCTCGCGGCCAAGGGCTACATGGATCGTGGCGACCTCGTGCCGGATGCGGTGATCCTCGGTATCATGAAGGAGCGCCTGTCGAGCGCCGAGGCCGCGAAGGGCGTGGTGCTCGACGGCGTCGTGCGCACGCTGCCGCAGGCCGAGGGGCTCACGACAGTGCTCGCCGAGCTGGGGCGAAAAGTGGACGTGGTGCTGGTGTTCAACGCGAACGACGAGGAGCTCGTGCGTCGGCTCGGCAGCCGCACCGTGTGCGAGAATTGCTCGACGCCGTACAAGGGGCTCGAGCCGGGAACGAAGTGCGCGAAATGCGGCGGCAAGCTGGTGCGGCGGAAGGACGATGAGCCGGATGCGATCCGGCACCGGCTGAGCGTGTTCCAGGAGCAGACGGCGCCGGTGTTGCATTGGTACCGCTCGCACGAGAATGGCGGCGCACGCGTGGCGCATGTGGACGCGGAGGGCACGGTGGACGAGGTCGCGGCACGAGTCCTGAAGGCGGTGGAGCAATGATCCAGCTCAAGAGCGCGCGCGAGATCGATCTGATGGCGGAGGGCGGCCGCATCCTGGCCGGCGCGATCGACGCAGTGAAAGGCCGCGTGGCGCCGGGCGTGTCGACGCTGGAGCTCGACGAGGTGGCCGACGCGTACATCCGCCGCTTCGACGGTGCGCTGCCCGCGTTCAAAGGCCTCTACGGATTCCCGCGCAGCATCTGCCTCTCGATCAACAGCGAGGTGGTGCACGGCATCCCGAGCAAGAAGCGCGTGCTCGAGGCGGGCGACCTCCTCTCGATCGACATCGGCGTGCAGTACAAGGGGTTCTTCACCGATGCCGCGATCACCGTGCCCGTTGGTCCGGTGGATGAGACGTCGCGCCAATTGCTCTCGATCACCGCGCAGGCGCTCGACGCCGGGATCGCGGCGGCCACGGTGGAGAATCACATCGGCGACATTGACCAACTGACGGCCTTCAGGTAAAAGACGACGGCCGCGATGTCGTCGAAGCGGATGCGCTGGTCGGCCCTAGCGGCTTCCTCGATCACCAGTCCCGCTTCGGTGACCTGTTGCCCGGCCAGCCCGATCCAGCTGTCCGGCTCCTCCGGCGTCTCGATTCCAAGTATCTGGGCTAGGTCGTCGTTGTCGTGGTAATCGACCTGCTGGGTCACGAAGGTGCCGCCCGGCGCGAGAACGCGGCTGACCTCGAGAGCAAGGAATGACTCGTGCCGGTTGCATATCAGGTCCAGCGACCCGGCGCGGAACGGCAGGCGACCGCCGTCGTCGGCCCCGTTCTGATCCGTGTTGTCGCGAGCTGCCTCGTCCTGGATCACGGGGATGCCGAGCGGCAGCAGGCGCTGTCCGGCCACCGGCACATTGGGCGGCCATGCCTCGGTCGCAATGGTGCGCGGCGCGCGGTCCGGAAGCGCGGATAGGGCCTCGCCGCCGCCCGTGCCCATGTCCAGCATCGTCCGGGCACTGCGGGCCAGGGCCGCGACGCGGGCGCTGTAGTCCCACGGCAGCGGCTCGGTCCAGGAGCGGCGGTCCAGCCAGGAGAGATCCCAGCCGGAGAACGGTGCGGTCAGCGCCTCGGTCACGAGCTCGTCAAAGCCTGCCACCGTGCCAGCCTGCCAGAACACCAGCTGAGCGGCTATAGGTGAGCTTGCCGGAAAGATTTAGGACGCTCCCGGCCATAAAGCTGTCCGTTTTCACCCGCCGCAGCCGGGTCCACATTGAACCGCCGTTGACAGAGCGTCGTGCCCGACCGCAGACGAAGTGTTGCCTCCGATCGGCCGGTCAACGCCGGGAAACTTACGGTCATTCCCGGGCGGCCCTATACACCGGCTCACCTGCGTACAGGCAGGCTGACCCGCTGCGCGAACCGACCTTCTGAACAGCGGTCGTGGCGGGACCGCCCGCATGGTTGTCACTGCTCTGCGGGCGCGATACTCGAAGCTCAGCGCAGCACCCGGCACAGTCCTGCATCCCCGGCCCAATCTCGGTAATCTGGTAATCGGTTTGCTCACTGCGTAATCAGCGGACGGAAGTGTGATCGTGGCTGAGAATGCGCGTCCTCCAATCGATGGCGGCACCGTCTTGATCACCGGCGCCTCGGCGGGTATCGGCCGTGAGCTTGCCGTACAGCTCGCGCCGCGGGCCAGAACGCTTATTCTGCTGGCCCGGCGGGCCGGGCGGCTCGGAGAGCTGCGGACCACTCTGGTGGCAAAGCACCCGCAGCTGCAGGTACTGACCCTGCCAGTCGATCTGTCCGATGAGATTGATGTAGACCGGGCCATAGCCGAAGCAGGTGAGCAGGCCGGGGCGATAGATGTCCTGGTGAACAATGCGGGTGTCGGCGATCAGGCATTGGCCGATCAGGCAGACTGGGCACGAGTCCGGAACGTGCTGCGCACCAATGTGCTGGCGGTCGCGCAGCTGACCACGGCCCTGGTGCCCGCGATGGTGGACCGCAGGCGCGGGGGAGTGCTGAACATGGGCTCGGGGGCCGGGCTCACGGTGATGCCCGCAGCTGCGGCGTACTCGGCCAGCAAGCATTTCATGGATGGCTTCAGCGAGGCACTGCGCGCGGATCTAACCGGCACCGGGGTGGCGGTCACCCAGGTCTGCCCCGGCCCGGTGGACAGCGAGTTCGACCAGCTCGCCGGGTCCGCGGGCGGGATGACCGGCGGCCCGCCGCAATTCCTGCGCATCAGCGCGGCCCAATGTGCGCGCGAGGCACTGGCGGGCTTTGGCCGCGGCGTGCCATTGGTCTTCCCCGGCCGGGCCTACCGGATCGCGATGCGTGCGCTCCCGCTGCTGCCCCGCGAGCTGTCGCGCCGTCAGGCCGCCCGATCCGCCACGCGGCTCCGCAGCACCGCCAAGGGCGCAGCCAAAGCGCCGAACCCGCCGGAAGGACAAGTACGGACATGAGAATCAGCCGTCTGATCCTCAGCGGCGCGGCGATCGGCACGATCATCGGCACCGGGCGGGCCGATCTCAACTCCACCCATGTGTTCAACCCGGCCTGGCCGCCGCATGCCCGGTTCCACAACGCCACCGGGTGGGGAACGGTGACCGGATCCCAGCTCCTTGCCCTATGGCTGCTGTGGCGGCCCGGCCAGCAAGCAAAAGACCGCGACACGGCCGTGACCACCGCCGCCTTGCTCTCCACGATCGCATGGGTGCCGTTCTTCCCCGCTCTGGCCATATCCGGCGCCGACGTTGAAGACGAGCCAGGCCACCTGCCCCGCGTCGCCGGGGTGCCCCTCAACCTGCTGCCCGCCGGGCTGATTCCCGCCAGCTGTGCGGTCAGCTACCTCCTGCACCGCCACGGACAATAGCGCGCACTCTCACTCTGCAGTAGCCATGCCAACGGCGATGGCAGTTGCGTACATGCAAGATCGTCATGCCATTAACGTGCCATTAGTCAGGGCAATGAGCGGCTAACTCCGGTCACCTGGCGTCACTCAGATCAGCTGAGTGTGATCACCTGAACTGGCCCCGGTTTGGCCTTGTTTCGGCGGGCGGATTCCAGCCATCAGTGGCCAGTGTTGCGACGATGGCTGGAATCCGCCCGCCGATCAGTGGGGCCAAACCACTTGACGACACTCAATCAGCAGGTCATACCCTAAAGCGGCTCTCTAACCGGCTCCTTACAAGCGAGGGATCACCATGTCCGCGCACGAGTACACTCTGCCTGCCGCGCCATGGCCTGACAGCGGTGGTAACAGCAACGCCCGCACACAACGGACGGACTAAGCAGTCCCCTGCGATCGAGAATCGCGAGGCCAGGCGCCGTGACCCGCGGTTGGCCAGAACTGACACGAAAGAGGTCACTGGTTCAAATCCATCAGCAGCCCGCAGGGTCGAGCCTTGCCGGGGCGTTGTCGTGACTGTCATGCCGGACTTCGGCGCGGACCCATAGATCATTCCGTATCTCTTGTACGAGGACGCCGACGCGGCGATGGACTGGCTGATCAGGGTGTTCGGTTTCACCGAGCGAGCACGCGATTGGCATAGCGACGGGACGGTGCGGCACGGCGAGCTGGTGCTCAACAACGGTGGCGTCATCATGCTGGGTTCCCCTGGAGCAGGATTTCGGGGACCTGCCAAACTTGGCGAGGTAACCCAGCTGCAATACATCACGATCGCCGACGTCCTGGCGCACCGCGAGCGGGCGCAGGCTGCGGGCGCCGATGTGTCCGAGATCTCGATGCGGGCTGACCGCGCGCACAGCTACACGGCCGATGACCTTGAGGGCCGTCGCTGGTACTTCAGCGAGCCGCTGTAGTCAGCTAGGCAAATCTCTCACAGCCTTCTCACGGACTGGTGGGACAACACCAGACTCAGGCGGCAATGCCGGACACTAGACAGGACGCTGACCTGCGTATACGGACTCTAGTGTGGTGTCTCGTTATTAGCCGGTGATTGATGCGAGTGCGACCGGCCTTCGTGCAGGGGGCTGTGCGGCATGCCAGAACCGGAAGGGCGACCAGCAGGGAACCCGCAGTTATCCGAGGCGCCGTAGCGCTGTCTCGATAGCGACCTCGACCCGGGAAGTCATGCCGGGCACATCGACGGGACGGCGCCCAGCGACCTGACTACGGATCCACTTCGGCCCGCTATCGTCATAGTGCAGCAGGGCATACAGGTCCCACCACGGATCGAGAGTCACCCCGGCGATCGACTCATAGAGCGACCGAAGCTGCTCCGACCACTCGGGCGAGTAGAGCGCCGCCAAGTATCGCCGGCAGTGCCCGACGTCAATCGCGCGCGCCCCCCGATGCATGGAGTTCCAGTCGGTCAGTCCAGTAATCCTCCCGCGCGACCACAGCATGTTGACAGGCAGGAGATCGCAGTGCAGAAAGACGGCAGTGTCCTTTGGCGGCGGCGCCGCCATGACACCAAACGCCGCCTTCCACACAGCCGGCTTCTGTGCGTCGACCGGCACCTGAAACCCGTCTAGAGGAGCGATCCAAGAATCCGTCCAAGGTCTGAACATCTTCGCGGGGAGATCGAGGGAATGCAGCAATACAGCAATCTCCGCGATCCTCGTCATCCACGACCGAGGTTCCGCCGGATTGAGGTGAACATGCCCCTGCAACCGTGTCATCAGCAACGATGGCGCGCCCCCCGTCGAAGCACCAGCAACATCAGTAGCCAGGATGCTCGGAACCGGGAGCCCGCTTCCCGCCACCACACCAAGGTTGGCGATCTCCTTCTCCAAGCTCCCCTGCAGGCCAAGCCCGCCCGGGTACTGCCGAAGTACGACGAACGTTCGCATTCCACGTCGCTCGACAGTCAGCCGATTCACGGCGGAGCAGACGCCACCGGTCAATCGGCGATAGCCAACGATGCGACTGCCCCGACCCATCGACGCCGCAACCCAGGCGAGAGTCTCCGCGGAGGGCCGACGCTGCCTGAACCCGCCATCCCTCCAGTCGCCGTCGGTCATGAGCGCGAGCCTATTCGTCAGGGGCCTGCGGCGATAGGGTTTTCTAACCCGCCAGAGGCAGTGACCCGGCTGCTGGATGGCCGTCACACTCACCAGCGAATTACTGACCTCGTAGTACCAAACGAGGCCCATGGCCTGTTCAAATGCCCATGCCATGCCGCGCCGCCACTGCACCTCACCGGGGTTCAATCTTGCGCGCACGACGTTGCGCTGGGTCGCGTCCAGGAGATGCCAGACTGAAACCAGGTCGAGTGCTGGGTCGGCCGCGCGGAACCCTCCGGTAGCTAGCCTCGGGCTTTCGCCTGGAGTTAGCCGCGCTAATGATTTGAATGAAAAAGTGCCTTTGGCCTGGGAGGATAGGGCTTGTCGAAGGTCCTGTCCGTTACCAGCCGAAGGCACTTTCCAGATGCAGAATAGCGCACGCAGCAGCAAGGTCACGGTGTCCGCTGACGGCCGGGGCCTGGTGTCCCAGGCCGGGGCGGTCCTGCTGTGGGAAACGCTGCGGGTGACCGGGCTGGGCCGGGGCCTGTCCGCCGCCCTGGAGCCGTGGCGGGCGCCGCGTGCGGTGCACGATCCGGGCAAGATCGTGGCCGACCTGGCCGCGGCGCTGGCGCTGGGCCGGGACTGCCTGGCCGATATCGCGGTGCGCGCGGGCAGCCCGCTCTAGCCGGTCCGGTGGCATCGGATCCGGTGGTATCCCGGCTAGTCAGGTACCTGGCGGCGGACGGGCCGCGGGCGCTGGCGGCGATCCGGGCCGCGCGGGCGGCGGCGCGCGAGCGGGCCTGGGCGCTGGCCGGAGATGCCGCGCCCGGCGGAGACGGCGGGCCGGTCATCATCGACCTGGACGCGACCATCGTGATCGCGCACTCACCAAGCAGGGCTTCGCGCCGACCTGGAGCTGGCCGCCCGGTTCGAGGATCTGACCCAGACGGTCGCCGACGCGCTCGACGCTGCGGCCCCGCGCGGACCGGCTGCCCCGGGCTGGATCGGCCTGGACCGCGACACCTACCACGCGCGGCTGGCCGAGTTGCGGTGGTGGGCCGACACCGTGCTCTGCCAGCACTACGGCGGCTACGAGCTCCGGGACTGCTGGCCCCATCACATCCACGCGGTCTGGGAACTGTCTACCCTGGCTGCCGAGTGGCACCGGACCTACAGCGGCAGCCGTCCCGACCTGGCCCGGGCCCTAGAGTTCTACGACCGCTGGCTCCCGAACACCATGCGCCGCATTGCTGGCATAACCCGGGCGTGCGTGACGCAATGCGTCATGCTCCGCCGTCCGGGTGACACGGTTCACGTTCAGCGCCGTTAGCCTTCGGGTGCTGCAAGTAGTCTCGGGGCAGCCACCTGCCTGATTGGAGACGCGAGATGACTGGCGAGGCCACGTACCACTCGGTGAGCGTGGCCGGCGTCGTGATCGATGAGAACAGGCGCACCCTGGTTATTCAGCGGCGAGACAATGGACACTGGGAGCCGCCCGGCGGAATTCTTAAGCGCGAAGAGTCGATAATCGAGGGCCTGCTTCGCGAGGTCAGGGAAGAGACCGGGCTCATCGTCGAGCCGATGGCACTAACCGGCGTCTATAAGAACATGAGACTTGGGGTCGTAGCCCTGGTCTTCAGATGCCGCCCAGCTGGCGGCACTCTGACTGAGAACTCAGAAGCCGCCGGGTTCCGCTGGATACAGGAATCTGAGGCAAGCGCGATCATGCCAGAAGCCTTCGCGATCCGTATTCTCGATGCTTACCGGAATGACGCCGAACCATCGATCCGGGATCACGACGGCGTGAAGCTCATCGCCCCAACGAGTTAGCAGCTTGTCGGGAAGTCATGATTCTCGGGTAGCAGTCAGCTAGGTTCGCAGCCCGGCTGGCCGTTCGGTCCGGTGGTCAGTTCATCAAGCCAGTCAAGTAGCTCGCTGAGCGTGTACCTGGTGATCACGGTCTCGCCGTCCGGCTCGGGGATGCGGGCCTGCACGGTGCCGAACCCGCCGTCGCCGATGATCACCTCCGGGTGCGCGGCCCTGAACCGTGCCAGGCGCAGCAGCTGGTCCGGCTCGCCGAGGGCGCCTGGCAGCCCGTGCCGGACCAGCCGGACGCCGAAGCCGCTCACCTACGGCCCCGCGATGCGGAAAAGTGCCCGGTGGCGATCCCGGTGACCTCGCGGGCCCGGTGCCTGTCGATGGCGAACAGCACGGCACGGAGTACGACGCCGTAGTCCGGGTGGAACTGGCGGCCGACTGCGGCGACCAGCTCGTCGCCTGTCCCGGCCGGGTTCTGGTCCCGCCAGGCCGTGACGGCGGCGCGGGCCCGGGCCAGGTCCGCGGGGTTGTCGTCCCGGAACCTCACGGCCGGCTCCACGGGCTGCTGCTGACTCCCGCCGTCCGGTCCATGGCGGACGCCTCCTCACCATCGCGTGCCAACGTGGTTAATGGCAGCGTGCCGCGCGGCGAACACGCGGGTAAAGGGAGTTGACAAAAGTTGACGAGCAGTTAGTCAGGGTCGGCGGCCAGGTCGCGGAGCGCGCGGCCGATGAGGCGCCGGGCGTCGCGGCCGTACAGCGCCGACTGCTGGAGCAGCTCGAAGACCCGGGCGTAGAGCGTGATATCGCGCGGCTGGGTGATGGTCAGGCTGGCCGAGACGGTCTCGATGCGGACCCGCGAGTCGTCGAACATCCAGAAGCTCCCCTGGGTCAGGCTGTGCCGCTCGCCCGCAGCCGGGATGATCCCGATCCTGACCCTCGGCAGCGACATCACGGCGAGGAGCCGGTCGAGTTGACCGGCCATCACGTCGGCGTCGCCCACCCGGGTCCGGAGCACCTGCTCCTCCACGATGACCTGGAATTCGCGCTGGCCGGTGTAGAGCACCCGCTGGCGGTCCATGCGCGCCTGGACTGCCGCGTCGACGTCGTCGGTCAGGCCCATGAACCCGGTCCAGAACCGGAACAGCGCGGCGGCGTATTCGGCCGTGGTGAACAAGCCCGGGATGACCGTGGTGTCGTAGATGCGGAACAGGGTTGTCTGCTCGTACAGCGGGACCGAGGACTCCGTCAGGTGCTTGAGCCCGGCCTGCATCTGCCGCCGGTATTCGTGGTACATCGCCTCGATGTGCCGGACGGTGGCGATCAGGTCGGGAATCTGCCCGGCCGCCCCGCATGCCGTGCACCAGGAGCGGATGTCCTGCTCCGTTGGGCTGCGCGCCCCGTTCTCGATCTTGCTGACCTTGGTGAAATGCGAGCCCATGGCGGCGGCGAGCGCCCGTGCGGTCAGGTTCGCGTCCTTGCGGATCTCACGCAGGCGGGCACCCAGGGCTTCCCGCGCCTGCTGGACTGGTGTGGTCACAGTCAGGACGGCGCGTACTGGATGTGCAGGATCGCGACCCGCCAAGCGGCCTCGAACGCGGTCACGCACCGGGCGACCAGGTCCGGATCGCGGGTCAGCTCATAGCCCTGGACCGCGCCATCGCCGGACAGGTGCGTGAACACGACGGTCTCGGCGTCGAAGCTCCACAGATCGTTGCCGGGCAGGAGCAGCCCGGACGCCTGCTGGCGCGGTAGCCACCGCACGTCTTCGCCGGCCTTGACCAGCTCGTCTGCGTCCCGCCACTCGAACCGGATGTAATCGGTCACCGGCTCGGAGACGACCCGCAGCCGGCGCAGGGTCCGGCCTGCCTCACGGTGGCCGCGCATCATCTCGCGCCACGGCCGCCACCACTCCTCCTCGGCCGCGGGATCCAGCCGCTCGCCCGCGAGCCATGTCCGGAACCTGCCGTGATCGGCCGCCGCGTACAGGTCGCGCATCTCCAGGTGCAGGGCCTCGCGGCGGAAACCGGCTATCAGGCTGTCGCGCAGCTCAGCTGTGGTCCTCTCCATGCTGCTGCTCCTCCGGCGGCAGGTAGTTCATCAGGCGCTTCGGCACCTCGACAACCGTCTCACCGTCAGGAATCCGCATCTGCGCCAGGGCATCCGGGTCGGTCACCGTATAGCCCTGCACGAGGTACGTGTCCCGGTCGGTCGCATACAGCGTCGGCGAGTCGTTCGGCGTGCTGTCCTTGCCCAGGAAGGTTAGCTTCATGATCGGCCCCTCGGGATACGATGTTGACAATAGTTGCCCATCAGTAATCGTGAGCGCCGGGCACAGAGACGTCAAGACCAGGATTTGGGCGTGCCGATACATGTTTTGTCAGCCGCGAGCACCCTTGGCCATGGCCTGCCCTGCGCGCGGCGAGCGATCGGTCACCCCCGGCCGGTGGGCTGCCGGGCACGTCCCGATCACCAGGGTGTCACCGGAGAAGGGACCTTCAGCCCTGTAGCGGCCGCCGCCAGGACCGTACGCTCATGGCCAAGCTAACGGCGAGTGAGGGCAAGAACGACCCCGCTAGGAGGTGAGTCAGCGATGCGCACTTACGTCATCCTGTCGAACTGGACCAACCAGGGCATCAAGAACAGCCACGGCACCGTCAAGCGCGCCAAGACCTTCCGCGCATTGATTGAGAGCCGTCGCGGCAAGGTCCGGGAACATCTGTACACGCTCGGCGAGTACGACATGATCACGGTGGCCGAGTTCCCCGACGATGCCACCGCGGCAGCCGCGGTGCTGACGCTCGCCTCGCTCGGCAACGTCCGCGCCAAGACCATGCGGGCCTTCACCGACGATGAAACGGCCGAGATCGTTTCCCAACTCGGCTGATGCTGCAACGGCACCAGTCTCATACCGACGGCTTGACCTGCGAGAACGCGGTTCCTGGCGAGAGAGCCGTAGCGGGCTGAGCGCCCTGACGTGAAGGTTCAGAGGGCGTCTCGCACAAACGCCGTTGCAGGATTATTAGACGTCAACGGCAGTTCGGCGGAGCTGAAGGACAGTACAACAGGAAAGTACAGCAACCCTGCCGTTCAACACCGACCACATCCGACCGACCGAGACCTGCGATCTGCGTCAACAACCAGCATCGACCTCTATGCAGCTCGTTCACACCGAGGTGCTCACTTCTGCGAACCAGCTAATCCACCGATGCGAACTCGGTGAGCCAGGCAAGGGTGGTGTGTTCGTCAAGACCGGCTTGCGGACCGATGACCGAGGCGAGAACAGCTAGCTCGTCGGCGCCGGAACGCGGCGTGTGCTGCTGGTACAACTCGCGGAGGCGTTCTTTCTTGCGGAGGCCGTCGAGCTGGGAGGGGATGACGGTGGCGGCGGCCTGGTCGGCGGGGCGGGTGAACTGGGCGTAGAACTTCAAGGTCGTCGAGCCCTCGGCGTGGCCGAGGCGGCCGGCGACGGTGTTCAGGTCGGTGTCCGCGGCCAGGAGCTGGGTGGCGGAGTAGTGGCGGAGCTCCTTCAGCGAGCTGGTGATGCCGACCCGGCGGGCGTACCGGCGGTACCGGTGGGTCATCGTGTCGGGGTTCCATGGCTCGCGGCCGGCCGGGTCGGGCGAGAACGCGAACGCATCCTCGGGCACCTGGACGCCGAGCGCCCGGGCCTCGGCGCGGCGGCGCTGGAACCGCTCTTGGAATAGCTCGCAGGTTAGGAGGTCCAAGGACAGGACGCGGCCCTCTCCGTCCTTGGGCGCCTTCTCGATGTGCTGGCCCTGCTTGACCAGGTAGTTGCGGGCCAGGCGAACCTGCTGGCTCTTGAAGTCGAACCGGTTCTCGCGCAGGGCGCTTACCTCACCGCGGCGGGCTCCGGTCGTGAACGCGGTCCACAGGTACAGGCCGAACTCCTCGTCCTCGGCCCAGACGAGGTTGAGCAGCCGCGCGGCCTGGTCTGGGCTGGGCGGGTCCGGCTCGCGCTTGCGCGGATGCGGCGGGCGGGCGTTCTTGGCTACGTTGCGGTCTGCCCAGTCGTAGCGGACGGCCAGGTCCAGGGCCGAGGAGATGATCGAGTGGATCCGCAGGATCGTCGCGGGCTTCATCGGCTTGCACACGTGCGGACGGCACCGGGCGTCGCAGACATGGGACCGGGTGGTGCGGTGGTCACGCAGCGGGCCGCATCGCTGGTCGCACGAGTGCTCGCCGTCGGCATAGTGCTCGGTCCGCGGCAGCCTTCCGCACAGCCGGGAGCACTTCTTCAGCGCGGTATACAGCGCGTCGAGCGAGTCGGCGCCGAGCTTGCGGATCTTGACCTCGCCGAGCACCGGCCCGATGGTGCGGCGGACGTAGCCCTGGTGCGCCTCTCGGGTCGACACCTCCAGGTCGGCGACTTCCAGGTACTTGCCGAGCGCCTGGCCGAGAGTCGCGTGCTGGTCGGGGAACCGGCCGCCGCCGGCCTCGACGAGCATCCGGCTGAGCGCTGCGTAGGCGGCAGCCTCGTCGGGGCATGTCTGTCTGAGGAGGCGCGCCTTGCCGGTGACCGGGTCGGTTCCCGCGTAGACCTTGACCCGGAACGAGCCGCTTGGCAGCTGCTGTATATGACCTTTGCTCGTTTTGGCCATGACGAAACGAGCACCCGGATCAGACCGTTTCGGTCCACAACCCGGTCCACACTATCGAACAATTCTGTTCGATTTATGGCTTCTAGCTGGAGCCGCCTATCGGAATCGAACCGATGACCTACGCATTACGAGGAGGATTAGAGTCGTCCACGGCTGTCCAGCCGGTCACGTCTGCCCTGCTCGCCTGGCTTCTCAGTCCGCCCGTGTCCGTGATGGTCCAGGGCCGTTGTTAGCAAATCCGTTAGCACGGCCGATCCCAGGCCGTCGGCCCCATGGCTTCCATCCTTGCCGCACCGCGCCGGGTCGGCCCCCGGGGCCGCACGCCCGGCGCTTGTGCGGCCGACGATGCCGGTTGTGAGCGACACTGTCTCCAACACGCTTTCCAAGTCTGCGCGGCTGTGTCCGACGCAGATCACGAGGGCGACGACTGCGGCCTATACCCTTTTTTCCCCGGATCTGGCTGGCCGGTGGCGCTTGATGTCGATGAGCGCCACAATCCGGAGGGCGTTTTCAAGCAGCGGCAGCGGTGATCAGCAGTCTGCGGGTCCGCTCGCTGAGATCGCTTCACCGCCGTCTGGGCATGACGTCCTCCGCTAGATCCTGTCGCGATCTAAAGATGTACGCAGGCTTACCAGCCGCCCGGGCCACAAAGCTAGCGCGGTTGGCTGCCTCGACCTGTCAACGTGTGTCACGGCCGCCTCGCCCCTGTCACCTCTGTCATCCCGGTGCCCACTGTCAGCCGGGCCACCAGCATCCGAGCCCCTCCCAGAGCCGGTGGCGGTCACCTGCCTTGGAAGACCCTCCCAGGCCAACGTCCCGTAGGCCAGCCATCCGCTCCCTCCGTCCTCCCCGGGGGCGGGCGTGAAGCGGACATCGACAACCTCGAACCAATATCCGCGCGGCCCAACACCGCGCGGCGCGTCATCCGGCGGCTTCACCGGCCGCGGCCTGTCACCAGCGACTTTCTCTGTTCGAGGCGAAAGCCACGCCGGATACCCGCGGCCACGATCCTCCGGATACTGCTCGTAATACTCCTCGAGGCGTTTTGCCCGGGAGCGCTTCCTGTCCTCCTCCGCCCGCTTTCGCCCCGCCTCCCTCTCCCTATTTATGTCCGCCTCAAGCGCCGCAGCGGCTTGAGCCGCCGACTCACCCGCACGCTGTGCTTCCTCCTCTGCTGCCTGCCGCAGCACCTCCAGAGCGAGTTCAGGAGTCGCACCCATCCCGGTGACGATGACAAGCCGAACCGCTAGCACCGCTCGTCGTGCGGAGCCTGACAACGCCCGCTCTCCAGTCCCTCACTAGTGGAACATATCCCGGCCGGACAGAAATCAGCTAGCCGGATTTGAACCGGCGGCCTCTTCGTCCCGAAGCCAACGCGCGAGGTCGCCTAGCACCACCCTTACTCTGTCTGACCTGCCTCGCGCCGTCCGTGGACGTCCGCTGGCGTCCGCCGGTGTCTGTGGCGGTTGTTACTCAGTTAGTTACTCACCGGCCAAGGGGGCGCAGTGGTGATGGCCACAGGCCTAATACCACCGGCCACGGACCGGCCTGGCGATACCTGATGTCGTGCGGCGGCTCGCAAAACGTCGTGCTCCGCAAGAGATCAGGAGGTGGCCGATGAAGGTAGATCAACCCGCGGTCGGCAGAGCGCTTAACCTCCGCTATTCATCGCTGATGGACTGCTAAGCGGTCCGGTGACTGCCTGTGGCTGTGAGCTGGGGTTTCACGCCGCGGTGGGCTGGATTTCGGTTGCACCTTATGGGTGCGGGACGATCAGCGTGTCACGGGGAATGCGAAGGGCCGGCCGCGGAGCGGCCTCCCTTGCTGGTTTAAGAGCGAAGAGCGCCCTGGTCCTGGGAGATTACGGGTTACCACACCTAGCAATATCCGGGACTGGAGCGCTCTTCGCCATGCAGCATAACGGGTGGGACCATGCCCTGAAGGTCACCGCCGACGGGACGGGCCTGGTCGGCCACGCCGGCGCGGTCTTGCTCCGCAAGGCCGCCGACCAGGTGGGACTCACCGCGGTCCTGAGCGCGGCGCTGCGGAAGGCAGGCACCTCGCCCGTCTTCGACCGGGGGATTGTGCTGGTCTCGCTGGCCGCGGCGATCGCGCTCGGGGCCACCAGCATGAGCGACATCGCCCTGCTCGCGCACCTGGCCCCCGTGCTCGGGGACGCGCCGAGCGGCCCGACGGTGCGCCGCGCCCTGGACCTGGCCGGGACCCCGGCCGTGCTGGACCGGATCGCCCGCGCCCGCGCAAAGGCCCGCGCGCACGTGTGGACGCTGATCGAGGACACGCCGGCCGGGTTCCCGTGGCTGGAGATCGCGGGGAAGACGCTGACGGGCTGGCTGGTGATCGACATGGACGCCACTCTGGTCACCGCCAGCTCGGACAAGGAAGGGGCGGCCCCCACCTGTAACCGTTGACTGAACTACGCCTGCTCTCTCCGGTGTTCTGGGGATGGCGGGTGCGGATGGTGGCTACGGTGCCGGGGCATGAGCGGAGACGAGGTCGGCCGCGATCTGGCGGTGCTGGTGGTG
The DNA here is from genome assembly GCA_963732065.1 of uncultured Gemmatimonadaceae bacterium. GTDB lineage: Bacteria > Gemmatimonadota > Gemmatimonadetes > Gemmatimonadales > Gemmatimonadaceae > DATKOH01. The sequence goes on from CAVSYH010000018.1 coordinate 623,306, forward strand.
GCGGGTTCGGGCGGCCTGGTGGAGACCGGTGATCCGTGGGAGCCATACCGTCTGGTTGATCAGGCCGGTGCGACGGTTGTTCCGGTATCGGCGTTCTTGAGGGAGCTGCAGGCAGCGGGCCGGGCGGCGGCGACTCAGCGGTCCTATGCGCTGGACCTGTTGCGCTGGTTCCGGTTCCTGCGGGCAGTTGAGGTCTCGTGGGGGCAGGCGACGCGGGTGGAGGCCAGGGACTTCTGCCGCTGGCTGGCCGCGGTCGACAAGCCGCGGCGCGGGGCGGGGCCGGCCGGGGCGGCGAACCCGGTGACCGGCAAGCGCAGTCCTGGCCGCACCTATGCGGCGTCGACACTGGCTCACAGTGAGACGGTGCTGCGGAGCTTCTACGACTTCCATCAGGAGGCCGGGTCGGGGCCAATGGTCAACCCGTTTCCGCTGGTCCGCGAGCGAGGCGAGGTCCGGGCCCATGCCCACCACAATCCGATGGAGCCGTTCCGCAACGAGCGTGCAGGCCGCTACCGGCCCAGGTTGCCCCGGCGGATCCCGCGACGCATCCCCGACGAGCGGTTCAACCAGCTCTTCGCCCAGTTGGACTCGAACCGCGACCGGGCCCTGGTCGCGCTGTGGGTGTCGGCAGGGGCACGGGCCTCGGAACTGCTCGGGGCGTCGTGCGGGGATGTCGATCCGGGCCAGCAGTTGGTCACGGTGGTCCGCAAGGGCTCGCGGGCCGTGCAGCAACTACCGGCCTCGCCCGATGCGTTCGTCTGGTTGCGGCTCTACCAGAGCGAGCTGGACCCGGCGGTGGCCACGGGGCGCGATGATCCGATCTGGTGGACCCTGCGTCGCCCGTGGCGGCGGTTGACCTACCATGCAGCGCGCGCGATGTTCGTGCGGGCGAATGCGGCACTGGGCGCGAACTGGTCGCTTCACGATCTTCGCCATACAGCCGCCTACCGGATGGCGCGCGATCCGAATCTGCCGCTCACCGACGTCCAGTGGGTCCTGGGACATGTCCATCTGTCCACGACTCAGCTGTATCTGACGCCCGCACCCGACGAGGTGATCTCCGAGGTCCTGGCCCACCACCGACGGCAGGCAGCACAGGGTGCAACGTCAAGCCGGGTTCCTCCACCGGCGCCGGGCTACCGGCCGGAGACGATGGAGACGCTGTTCGAGGGGCGGTCGCAGTGAACCGCGCCGAGACGATGACGGCACCGCTCACGGGTCTGATCGCGAGCACGGCCAGCCGCTGCGGTCCGGACATGCAGCAGTTGCACGGGCGCTTCCCGCCCCGAATCGTCCCCCTTTCCTGGCCCGGCACCGAACTGGACCGTGACCGCCTCCTGGCCAGGGTGCTGGCAGCGCCGTTCATCGACGGCGGCCTCGACCTGCAGCAACGTCGTCGGCGTGGACTGATGGGCGTGGTGAACTGGCTCGCCGGCCAGCCCGGTGCCACCTGGCAGCAACGCTGGACCGCAGGCGGCAGCGAGGAACTGGGCAACGCCGACTGGTGGCGACCGGTGCTGGCCCCACTCCAGAGGGGCAACCTGCGCTCGGGGGCCTCGGTCTCGGTGACCAGCAACCTGCGGGTCTGCCTGGTGCTGCTGGTCTGCGCGGACGCCATCCGCCCCAGCCTGGCCTGGCTGCTGACGCCCCGCGCGCCGCAGAACCTGGTCACCGACCTGGCCCGAACCCGTGACCCGGAGGGCTTCGCCGAGCTCGCCGCGCGCTGCGATGCGTCCCCGGCCGGGCAGACGATGAAGACAACCGCGCTCCGCCGGATCGCGACCATCGTCGCCGCCAAGGGCGGCAGCATCGCGGACATCACCGTGGGCGACTGCCTAGAACTGTCCCAGCTCCTGGACGGCGACCGGCGGCGCAAGAACAAGGGCCTGGGTTTCTACGAACACCTCCACGCCATGGGCGTCCTCGGCCCCGACGCTCCCTCCACCCGGCGGGCCTTCGCCACCCAGGGGCAACTCAGCCCAGCCCAGATGCTGGAGCGCTACAACATCACCAATGGACCGGTCCGTGAACTGCTGCACGCCTACCTGCTGGAACGCCAGCCGATGCTGGACCACACCAGCCTGCGGAGCCTGGCCTTCACCCTGGGCCGCCTGTTCTGGCGCGACCTGGAACTCCACCACCCCGGCATCGCCTCACTCAACCTGGCCCCCGAAGTGGCCTCCGCCTGGAAGCACCGCATCTTGACCAAGGCCACCCGCACCACCGGCCCCGACGGACAGATTCTGGAGAACCGCAGTCCGCGCGCGGACGGCCGCAGCCAACTCGGCACGGTCCGGGCCTTCTACCTCGACATCGCCCAGTGGGCGATGGAGGAACCCGCCCGCTGGGGACCGTGGGCCGCCCCGAGCCCGGTTCGCCGCGAGGATCTGGTCCACAGCAAGGAACTACGCCGCCGCAAGTCCCGCATAGACCAGCGCACCCGAGAACGCCTCCCGGTCCTGCCCACCCTGGCCGCCCGCCTCCTCGCCCGGGCCCAGGCCAGCGCCGAACGCCTCAACCTGGCCGGCTCCACCCTCCTCGGCCAACCCTTCACCTGCCAGGGCCAGACCCTGCACCGGGCCCCGCTCCGCAGCGCAGGGCCCAGCGCCCGGATCTGGACCGAGGACCCAGACACCCACACCCGCCGGGACCTGACCGGCGAGGAGGACCGGGCGTTCTGGACCTGGGCGGCCGTGGAAACTCTGCGGCACACCGGGATGCGTATCGAGGAACTCACCGAGCTCAGCCACCACAGCCTGATCCAATACACACTGCCGACCAGCACCGAGCTGATCCCGCTGCTGCAGATCGCCCCCTCCAAGACCGACGCCGAACGACTGCTGGTGGTCAGCCCCGAACTAGCCGACACCCTCGCCGCCGTCCTTCGCCGCATCCGCCAGCCCAGCAGCCAGGTTCCCTGCGTGGCCTCCTACGACACCCACGAGCGGGTATGGAACCCGCCGATGCCACTGCTGTTCCAACGCCGATTTGCCATGTCCGCCCGCTCCATCCCCAGCGGCACCATCCGCGACTGGATCTGCCAGGCCCTGGACGACAGCGGTCTGACCGACGCCGCCGGCCAGCTGCTGAGGTTCACCCCGCACGACTTCCGCAGGCTCTTCATCACCGACGCCGTGCTCCACGGCATGCCACCCCATATCGCCCAACTCGTCGCCGGACACCGGGACATCAACACCACCATGGGCTATAAGGCCGTCTATCCAGAAGAAGCGATCAATGGCCACCGGGCCTTCATCGCCCGACGCCGGGCACTGCGACCCAGCGAGGAATACCGCACCCCCACCGACCAGGAATGGCAGGAGTTCCTCGGACACTTCGAACACCGCAAGGTCGCCCTGGGCACCTGCGGACGCTCCTACGCGACCGCCTGCATCCACGAGCACTCATGCCTACGCTGTCCACTCCTTCGCCCGGAGCCTGCCCAGCGCCCCCGCCTCCTCGAAGTCCGCGACAACCTGATCACCCGGATCGAGGAAGCCCGCCGCGAAGGCTGGCTCGGCGAAGTGGAAGGACTACAGATCAGCCTCGCCGGAGCCCGACACAAACTCACCCAACTCGACCAGATCACCAACCGCCACAGCACCATCGACCTCGGCATGCCCACCAAGACACAACCATGATCCGCATAGTTCAGAGAAGAAGAAAGGCTATGGCTTCCACCCGCTGGGCGCCTGGCTCGCCAATACCCGCGAGTGCCTGGCCATGCTGCTCCGTCCCGGCAACGCCGGGTCAAACACGTTCACCGATCACAAGGAGGTGCTGGCCGCCGCCCTCCGGCAGATCCCGGCCCGGTTCCGGAAGAAGATCCTCATCCGCGTCGACGGGGCCGGCGCCAGCCACGAACTCGTGAACCACCTCCTGTCCCTGTCATCCGCGCGGCGGACCGTGCTGTTCACCTGCGGGTGGATGATCACCGCCGCCGACGAGGACGCCATCCGCCAGGTCCCCGCCAGCGCGTGGAAGCCCGGCACCGCCCAGGACGGCAGCGCCGAGGACGACAAGGACGTCGCGGAGATCACGGAGCTGATGACAAGGGCCGGGAACTGGCCCGCAGGGCTGCGGTGGATCGCCCGCCGCGTGAAGCCGTCCCGCCGCCACCTGAGGAACCTGACGGACTACGAGAAGAAGACCGGCTGGAAATACTCCATCACCTGCACGAACATCCCCGGTGCCGGCATCGCCGGCGTCGCGGGCAGCCACCACCCGCAGTACATCAACACCGTCCACCGCGAGCACGCCGTCGTGGAGACGAGCGGCGTCCGCACCGCCAAGGCCATGGGCCTGCGGAACCTCCCGTCGAAGACCTGGCAGGTCAACTGCGGCTGGGTCATCGCCGCGAACATCGCCGCCGACCTGGCCGCCTGGACCCGCCTCCTCGGCCACTGCGATGACTCTGACCTGAGGGAAGCCGACCCGGACACGCTCCGCTACCGGATCTGGCACATCCCCGCCCGCCTCGCCCGTCACGCCCGGCAGCGGATCCTGAAAATCAGCCCGGACTGGCCATGGAAGGAGGCATTCATCGCCTGCTGGCAGCGACTCTGCGTCCTGCCAGCACCCGCCTGACCAGCACGAACCACCCCAGCGACGGAAAGGAGCACGCCCCCGGCGCCGTCGGAGCCGGTGCGGACCCGGGCACCCCGGGCACCACCGTGCGACCGCCACCGCCAGCCAAACAGACACCACACCCGAAACCCGGCAGCAGCACAATCAGTAAGCGAACCTCAAGCCCTCTGAACGATCGAGGTTAGTGGGCCTGGATTGATAGTAGAGGCAATTCTTGGTTAGTGGAAATAAATTGAGGTGGCAATTTCATACACCACCTCCCCGGACGTGGATATTTCCATTTGAGGATCCCTGGCAGAAGATAGATACTGAAGTGGCGGTCGATCAGCGCGCTGCCGCTCTGCGGCCCGGTTGCCGATCGCTGATGCGGGGGTTAGCGATGGAACTGGACTTGGGCCTTGCCTCGAGCTTCCTGGTTCTCGCGGAGGAAGGTCACTACGGGAGGGCCGCGGCGAGGTTGCATTTGACGTCGCCGGCCCTGACGAAGCGAATTCAGCGCTTGGAACGGCAGCTCGGAGTCGAACTTCTCCAGCGCGGCCCTGCGGGGGTTCTGCGGGTGACCGCCGCGGGCCTGAGATTTGCCGAGGCGGCCGGACCATTGCTTGCCCATGCCGAGGCTGCTCGCCAGGCGGCCAGGCAGGGTCCATCGCGGTACACGGTCAGGATCGGTGTTCCAGCCGGGGCGCGCCCGTCCCTGGCCGGGATGGGCCTGGCGAAGATCGCTCACGATCTGCGTCGCAGCTATCCCGAGGCTCATTTCACGTGCCACGAGATTCCGTTTCCCGAGCTGGACCAGTGTCTGGATGACAAGACTGTCGATGTGTTGTGGAAACTAGCTCGCCAATAGCGAGGCGAGCGCCATAGCCGCCCGGGCTTACCTGGCAGGGGGAACAAGTCGGATTGGCCGAAGGTCGGCCCTGTGGTGACTTGTGGTGACGTGTGGTAGACGTTTATAGCAGCTATACCGAAGCCGAATAAGTGAGTAAGTACATCGAAGTAAGGCGGGACGGTCACCTGTCTGACCGTCCCGCACCCTTTAGCACGAGATGAAACATCAGCTGTCCGGCGCATCGTCCGATGCTTCTGCAACGATATCGTTTCCTGACGTCGTGGACATCCGGTGAGCTAGACAATGCTTTCGATAGTCCTACGGGCTATCCTAAGAGCCTTTTGGCGATCGTCACCTGTCACATCAATAGGCCTACCGTGTCGCCTTGGGGTTGCTCGTTCCTCGAGCCACCGAAGGTCTTGTTCGGGCAAGCCGTCGTCGACACGTCGTTCCCCATAGCGGACGTTCTCACTAAAAGGCCGCAGTCGCGGGCGGAGCGGCGGGAGGCGATCGCGCACTGCTCGCGGAGGCCGAGTAGCCCGCGATTGCCAAGGCCACGTCCTTCGCGGCGGGTTTACCGGAAGACCGGCTGAGCCATCTCAGGAT
>CAVSYH010000019.1:0-774611 GCA_963732065.1 uncultured Gemmatimonadaceae bacterium
CGTTCGCACTCCGAACGGATGGAGATACGTGTTCGGGCAGGCGTCGATGGCAATGAACTGAGGCCATCGACCATCGGCCATCGGAACCGCTCTTACGATGGCCAATGGTCAATGGCCGATGGCCCGCTCTGAGCCCCAATACCGTCAGCCTCGCGCGACACTCCGCCACTCCAGGTTGCACGTTGGAGTCGGCGTAGAGTTCCATCGCCTCCTGCCAGAGCGCGCGCGCTTCCTCGGCCGGGCCGAACTCGCTCTTCAAGATCGCCATGCTCCGGATCGCATTCGCAAGATCGAGGGGCTTGGTGCGGCCCGCGTTCCGATAGAGGGCGATCGACTCGCGGTAGGCCAGTTCGGCGGCGGTGGTGCGTTCCGCCTCGTAGTGCACGTCGCCCAGGTGCCGCATGGTGTGCGCGAGGCGCAGCGGATCGTCCACGCCGCTGAGGATCGCGACCGCTTCCTCATAGTGCCCGCGCGCCGCATCGGCGTTCCGCAGCCGGCGCTCCAATTCGCCGAGGTCGCGCAGGACGTCGGCCAATTCGCTCGCCACGTTCTTCTCGCGCAGCTGCGCCGCAGCGTCGCGCAGGTCACGGCGAGCGTCCTCCAGCCGGTTCTCTCGCTTGGCATGCAGCGCGTCGAGCAGCAGGTCCTGGACTCGCATGCCGTAGAATGGCGGCCGCCGGCGACGGGCGCTACTTTTCCTCAATGCGAATCCCACTTTCCGCGCCCCATCGCCGCACCGCGACCGCGCTCGCGTTCGTGCTCGCCGCACCGCTCGCGGCGCAGGGCTATAGCTATGACCTCACCACGACCGTCACGCGCGCGGATCGCGCGACCGGCAAGGACACCACGGTCACCTTCCTGCGGGCGCACGGGCAATTCGCCAAGGGTGTGTCGCGCCTCGATTTCGCCGAATCGATGAACCGGGCCAGCATGATGGGCGCCGGCAACTACATGATCTCGAACAGCGCCGCTCGCACCGTGACCTTCGTAGACCCCTCGAAGCGACAGTACATGCAGCTCGACCTCGCGGAACTCTCCCGGGACGCGAGCAATGCGATGAAGAGCGCGCCGAGCATGGTGTCGATGAAGGTCTCCGACGTGCATGTGACCATGGAGTCGCTCGGTGCCGGCGAGAAGATCGAGGGCTACTCGACCCTTAAATATCGCCTCACCGAGAACTACACCATGGACCTCACGGTCATGGGCAGTGAGACGCAGACACCGACGCATACCACCTCCGACATCTGGATCGCGCCCGCTCTGAATGCGCTGATGAATCCATCGGCGCGGCCCGATGTGGGAAAGATCGCGGACGCGACCGGCCCAATGGCGCCGCTCACGAGCGCGATCATCAAAGCGTATGCGAATGTGAAGCCGGGCGTGATGATGAAACGCGTGAGCACGTCGGTCAGCACCCAGAGCGGCAAGCCACACACGAGCACCACGACGACGCTCCTCTCGAACGTGAAGAAGGGACCGATCCCCGCCAGCGTGTTCGACGTACCGGCCGGCTATACCAAGGTGGATCGCGCCGCGCCCATGCGGCCGCCGCCGCCGAAGTGACCTCCAACCTTACGAGGAACGAGGCACGCGGAACGATGAACGCTCCACCACCATCTGCGCCGCGATAACATCTTCGACCGCCAATCCGTTGGACTTGAAGATCACGGTGGCGCCCGGCGGGACGGAGGCCCTGCCCTCGAAGATCTCGCCCACTTCGGCGTGGATCATCGCGCCCGTCCGGATGATGTCGCCGGCCTCGGCGAGTGACGCTTCGCGCGAATCCACCACGATCACGTTGGACATCGCATCGTCGTCCACCTCGCGCCATTCGGGCATCGGCGCCCCGATCGACGCGACGAACGCGCCGGGCTTGAGCCACGCGCCCGCGAGCACGGCCGTGCGCGTCGCCGTCGCGCACACGATGATGTCGGCACCCCTCACGGCCTGCTCGGCGCCCATCGCCTTCGCGCCGTAGCGCGACGCGAATCGCGCGGCGTGCTCCGGCGTGCGGCTCCATACGCGCACCTCGCGGAATCTCCGAATGCTCGACATCGCTTCGAAGTGCGTGCCCGCTTCCACGCCGCTGCCGAGGATCGCGAGGATCCCTGAGTCGCGCGGCGCGATCGCGTCGGCCACCGCGGCCGACACCGCCGCCGTGCGCATCGCAGTCAGGAAGGTGCCGTCCACCACCGCGAGCGGCGCGCCGGTCTGCGGGTCCACCAGCAACACCGTTGCCATCACCGTGGGGACCGCGGTGCCCGCATTCTTGGCGTAGAGACTCACGAGCTTCACGCCCGCCGCGCGCTCGGACGCGGCGGGCATCGCGCCGAGGTGGCGCTGGCCGGCCTCGAGCGTGAGCCAACTGCGCGTGGGCTGCACGACTCGTCCGGCGGAGAAATCGGCGAGGGCGCGCCGCATCGCGGGAATGAGTTCGTCCCAGCGGAGCGCGGCGCGGACATCCGATTCGGAGAGGACGGCGATCACGTCAACCCTCCACGCGCTTCCATCCTCCGTCAGGCCTCATCTCCCAGCGCGCTCCGGTCGCATTCGAGCCACTCGCCGGCCGGTTCGTCGGGTTTCTCGTCTGAGCCGAAGCGCAGCACGTTTCCATCGATGTCCTCCACCTGCATCTCGAAGGCCCATGGATAGTTCGTGGCCGGATGCCGGATCTTCGCGCCGCGCGCCATCAGTTCGTTCTCGAGCGCGCCCGCGTCGCTCACGCCGATCCACACCCATCCGCCGGGATGCCCCTGGTCGCCTTCGCAGATCATGATGTGGCATTTCCCGCGGCTCACGCCGGCCATGATCCCGCGATCGTGCCAGTCCACGGAGAATCCGAGCACCTTGGCGTAATGATCGACGCTCGCGGCGAGATCGCGGACGCGAAGGATCGGCACGGCGCCGTGGAAGGTGAGGGTCATGTCACACTCTGTGAGTCGCGTTCACGGCGGAAAATTGACGGCGCTGTAACCCACATACGCGAGAGCCGGGCTGTTCAGGTCAACGATGTTCGCCGTCAGGTCGGTCGTGAATCGCGCCTGGTACGTGGCCTCATCGATGAGCACTTCCAAGATCGGCTGCGAGGACGCCCGCACGATGCTGTTGTACGGGTCGTCCCCATGATCGAGATACTTGCCCTCCGTAAGAAAACACGCCAGCTCGTGGCCGGCGACCCAGATCGGCTGCACCGGGATGTTCACCGCCCGAAGGATCGCGTTCAGGAATCCGACCGTGCCGTGGCAGCCCATCGTGTAGCACGCCGGCCCCAGGCCTGGATTCGCGGAGTCGATCGTGCCGCCGGTCACGCGCGAGATGGGAGGGAAGCCACGATAGTGCCACACATTGTCGCACGTTCCGAACGTCTCAGCTCCGTAGAAATGGACCAGATGCTGGCGCGCCCATTCCAACACGAGGCCGATCGTCTCGATCTTCGATGCCCCAATGAGACCGTTCTGCTTGAGAAAGCGATAACTCCATTCGGGGGGCGCGAAGGCCGTTTGCGGACGATTGTCTGCCCGGAGTGCCGGAACATACACGTCGTATGTGCCCATCCAGAATTCGCCGGAGGGCATGAGCCACGCCATGGTCGTACTGTCGAACACGTAGCGCAACTCGAGCGCGTTGTATGCAGCGATCTTCCACGGGAAGAGGTTCGTGAGCTCGGCCGCCAACGCGAACCCGACGTGCGCGAGATAGATCTCCCACATGTATGTCGCGCTCACTTTCTCGATCACGCTCCCAAGATCGTTGGAGGTCCCGGGATCCACGTTCTGAGGCGTATCGGTCAACCCGGGGGGATCGAGCAGAACGGATGGCGCCCCCGCGTCCAGCCAGATGCAACAATCGAGGTAGACCGCTTCGAGCTGCGCTTTCTGCGTCGGAGTCCAGTTCACCCACGCGACCTTGTCGCCCGCAGCCGGCGGAACGTAGGCATTCCCCGGACTCGCGGCCTGCTTCTGCCAGAGGATCGAGCCCGTGACCTTCGGATTGTGGGCGAGCCAATCGCTGAGATCCGGAGGCGACGTCTTTGGAGGAGATGGTGCGGGGCAATTCTGGATCGCGATCTCCAGCACGGCAGCCTGCTTCAGAAGGTTCTGCAGAGTCCGCACGTCGGTCGTCTGTTGGATCTGTTTCAACACATGCGCGAGCTCGACGCGCAGGGTCGCGCATGCGGCACGGTGGATCGGGTTCAGGCCCGGCGGATCGAGCGATGGGTGTGGCATGGAAGAGCTCTCGTTCAGGACACGGCTGGAACGATCAGGGTGCGCGCGCCGCCGCCCAGTGCGGACCGGTGGTCCACTGCGCGAGATCGAACAACGAGGCCGGTAGATCTACGTTTCCCTTCCAGTCGGAATATTCCTCGGTGGTGGCGAGCGAGCCGTGCTCGTAGAACTCGCAACGCACCGCGAGCCAGCCGCCGCCCACGCGCACGAGGTTCTCGAACCGCGCGTCGATCATCCGGCCCGGTGCGATCGTGAACACCGCGCGCACCACGTTGAGCGTGGCGGAATCCACCCAGAAGCTGGGCGACGTCGTGTCGGCGAGCGAAGTGACGCCGATGATCCACGAGGGCTTCCCTTCCCAGTGGCCCAGCACGGGCTTGCGTGTCAGGTCCACGCCCGTGCCGGCGAGCTCGGCAGCGGTGCGCGACGCGGGCTGCATGTACACGCCATCGATGAGCGGGAGCAGCGCATTGCCGTGTCCGCGTGTGAGCGAGAGCTGGCCCGCCTTCATCACCCAGAGCGAATCGGCGGTGTAGAGCACGCCGTTGCCGAGCGCGGGAGAGCCGAAGTCGATGCGGAGCTGCGACCCGCGCGGCTGCGAATAGCGGATGCTCTCGTACCACGTGGCGACGGAATCGGTGCCGTCGGCGCGCTTGTTCGTGGTCTTCTGCACGAAGGTGAGCGTCGTATACCACTTCCCCTTGTAGGCCTGGTACATTCTGATCGAAGAGCGCGAGGCCCGAGGCCGGCGCGGTCTGGGCGCGCGGCGCGGCCGCGGCGATCGCGAGCGCGGCGCACGTCGCCACGACTCGAATGGGGAAGCGAAGCATCACGAGATCCCGTCTCCTATTTGAGGTACTGCTTCATGAGCGACCAATAATTCTCTTCCCAGCCGGCGGCGAGATGGTCCTTCTGTCCCGGCGGGAATCCGATGTGATCGAACACGAGCTGCGTGCCCGCGCCCTGCGCGTTCAACTGGAAGCGTGCGATCGAGTAGACACCGGCCGGCCAATCGGCCGCGCGCCACGCCTGCACGATCCGTTCATTCGGCACGAGCTCGACGTTGACGCCCGAGATGTGGCCGTCGAACAAGAGGAACGCGCCGCCGACGTGCGGATCGATCGTCGCATTGCGCCCGGAGAAGGCAGCGAAGTCCTTACTGCTGAGCAGCACGTCGTACACCTGCTTCGTGCCGACGGTGAACTGCACAACCTGATGCAGCGAGATGGGCGGATCCTTCTGCGGATTGAGCGACGCGATGCCGAGCGCCGCGACCGCCATGATGTACGCCCGCATGTCGTGCCTCCGTGGAGTGCCGCTGAATGCATATGGAAGAATCGTCGAGAACGCTACTCATGAGGCGGCGAAAGGAGCCGGTGGCGAGGCTGAGGCGCCGAGAAACCTCTTGCGCGGGCATGAGGATCACGACAACTGCTTCGACGCGGATTTGGCGGAATGAGCGGATTCGGCGGATCCCGCCTAGGACCGGATCTGTCCCGGCGAATGATCGGGTCTTTGTTCTGTTGTTCACAACAACTGCGGAACGCCGACTCGAGGCGAGAACACACTTCGGCTCGCTGATCGATCCGCATGATCCGCTTTTTCCGCCTGATCCGCGTTGGAGCAGTTCTCGTGATCTCGACGGGGCCGCCGCCCCCAACGAACCCGCCCCGCCGAGCGTATTCATTCCGTCATGCCCATGCGGGTTGCGTGGACGACAGCAGTGTGGCAATCTCTAGGGTTCGAATAGTTGTCTATAGTAGGGGGCGCGTTTCCCGCGTCCCAGCCGGAGAATCCCGATCATGCGAAGTCTCAATTCAGTCACCATTCGCGCCGCCCTCGCGGCGCTCGCGGTCTGTTCCATGGATGTCGCGGCGCAGGGTGTCTCGCCCGGCAACACGCAGCCCGGCGTCGTCGCGCCCGACGCGGCCCACATCGCCAAGGCCAAGGCCGACAGCGTGCGGCATCCGTACGTCGAGGCCGACGTCTATTTCATGCAGGGGATGATCGGCCACCACGCGCAGGCCATCGTCATGGCCAAGTGGGCGCCGACGCACGGCGCCAGCTCGTCGATCCAGACGCTCGCGGCGCGCATCATCAATGCGCAGAACGATGAGATCGTCACCATGCAGCAGTGGCTGGTGGACCGCCAGCTCCCCGTGCCGGCCGCCGACGCCAACGGCATGAAGATGGAGATGGGCGGCACGGAGCAGATGATGCTCATGCCCGGCATGCTCACCCCCGAACAGATGAAGGCGCTCGACGCCGCGCGCGGCACCGAGTTCGACCGTCTCTTCCTGACCTTCATGATCCAGCACCACACCGGCGCCGTGCAGATGGTCACCCAGCTCTTCGGCACCACCGGCGCCGGCCGAGGACGAGCTGGTGTTCAAGTTCGCGAACGATGTGCAGGTCGATCAGACCACGGAGATCGCGCGCATGAACAAGATGCTCGCCGCTCTCCCGCCCGCGTCCAGCTCACCCTGAGCAGGCTTCTCTCAGAGGAACCGACAATGGCATTGCTGCATCAGATCCGCCGCTCATTCCCCCTCGCGCTCGCCGCCGGCCTGCTGTCCGTGGCCGCGTGCACGCATCCGTCGTCGAAGGGGCTGAACGTCGTCGCGCCGAACCCCGACCCGCGCGTCGGACTCAAGGCCGGCCTCAACGACGCCGGCGAAGCGTCGTGGAACATGAAGCTCGTGTCTCGAACACGCCGCCGTCCGAGAAGTTCGTGGGCCAGACGAATTCCGACCTCGCCTTCACCGGCCACTACGTGATCCAGGGCAACTACGACGGCTACCAGATGTGGGACATCGTCCGACGCGAGCAAGCCGGCGCTCAAGGTCGCGTTCTACTGCCCCGCGTCGCAGAGCGACGTGTCGGTGTACAAGAACCTGCTGTTCGTGTCGGGTGAGGGCACGAGCGGCCGCCTCGATTGCGGCGCCCAGGGCGTGAAGGACACGGTGAGCACCGAGCGCCTCCGCGGCCTCCGCATCTTCGACATCACCGACATCGCGCACCCGAGTGAACGTCGCCAACGTGCAGACGTGCCGCGGTTCGCACACGCACACGGTGCTCGTACGATCCCAAGGATCCCGAGAACGTCTACGTGTACATCTCGGGCTCGGCCGGCGTGCGTTCGCCGAACGAGACTGCCCGGCTGCGTCGAAGGCGGCGCCGCGACCAGGATCCGAACTCGGCGCTCTTCCGCATCGAAGTGATCAAGGTGCCGCTCGCGCATCCCGAGCAGGCCGCGATCGTGAGCTCGCCGCGCATCTTCAACGACCTCATGGCGCCGGCCCGGCACGGCGAGACCGCGACCGACATGGCCGCGGCGAAGAAGTCCGCGGATTCGGCGAGCGCGAAGGGCGCGTTCATCTGGGTCTACCAGGGCATGCCGCGCATCCTCTCGCCGCGCACGATCGATCCGCTGCTCGACAGCATCGTGAAGGCGCGCGGCGGCACCGGCGCGCCCACGGCCGCGGACAGCGCGGCGCTGCGTGCCGGCGCTCGCCGGCATCATCGACAAGATGTTCGGCGTCACGCCGACCACGCCGGGCTCGGGCCGCGCCCGGGTCCCACGCAGTGCCACGACATCACGGTCTATCCGGCGATCGGGCTCGCCGGCGGCGCGTGCGAAGGCTACGGCCTGCTGCTCGACATCTCGGACCCGACGCATCCCGACGCGCCTGGCCGCGGCGAGCGATTCGAACTTCTCCTACTGGCACTCGGCCACGTTCAACAACGACGGCACGAAGCTGCTGTTCTCCGACGAGTGGGGCGGCGGCGGCCAGCCGAAGTGCCGCGCCACCGACCCGAAGGACTGGGGTGCCGACGCGATCTTCACGATCGTGAACGGCAAGCTGGTGTTCCAGGGCTACTACAAGATGCCGGCGGCGCAGACGGCGCAGGAGAATTGCGTGGCGCACAACGGCGTCGCTGATCCCGATTCCCGGCCGCGACGTGATGGTGCAGGCGTGGTACCAGGGCGGCGTGTCGGTGTTCGACTGGACCGATGCGGCGCACCCGAAGGAGATCGCGTTCTTCGACCGCGGGCCGGTGGACTCCGACTCGCATGGCGATCGGCGGCAGCTGGTCGGCCTACTGGTACAACGGCGTACATGTCAGCTCCGAGATCGCGCGCGGACTCGACATCTTCGAGCTCACGCCGAGCCCGTTCCTCTCGGCGAACGAGATCGCCGCCGCCAAGACCGTGCACCTCGACTACCTCAACATGCAGGGTCAGCCGAAGTTGGTGTGGCCGGCGACGTTCGTGCTCGCGCAGGCCTATCTCGACCAGCTGGAGCGGTCTGAGGGACTCTCGAGCGGCAAGGTCAAGGACGCGCGTGAAGCGCTCGAGCGCGCCGAGAAGGCGTCGGGCGCGGCGCGTAGCGACGAACTGAACAAGCTCGCGGCGACGCTGGATGCCGACGAGAAGGGTTCGAGCGACGCGTCGAAGGTCGGCGTGCTCGCGGGCGTCGTGAAGATGCTGGGCAAGGAGACGGCGATGTAGTGGTTGGACGTTGGGCAACAGCAAAGCGGCGGGCGAGATCTTCGCCCGCCGCTTTTTCATCAACGGGTTCCTGTGGCGCGCCGAGACCACGATAACCGCTTCGACGCGGATTATGCGGAATCGGCGGACGATGCGGATAGCTCCGTCCGGCGGCACGGCTCCGCAAGTGGACTCAGCTTGCTGCTCTTGTTGTCAACAACAAGAAAAAAGCCTCGATTGGCGATTGGGCGGCCCGATTGCGCACGGAGCGATCCGCGTGGTCCGCCGATTCCGCATAATCCGCGTCGAAGCAGTTTTCGTGATCCAGATCAGCCTCACTGAGCTCCGATCATCTCCTGGGCGTACGCAACGAACTCGTCCCTCGAGGACGGAGTCGTGAATGCCCGCTCGCGCACGAGCGAGATCGTGCCATCGCGGCCGAGTACGTCCACGCCGGCGGTTCCGGTCTGCACGTCGCGGATCGCGCGCCATTTCCGGGTGATGATCATGTCGAGCTGCTCGAAGGTGCAGCCGTTCGCGTCGAGCGTGACCACGCATTCGAAGGGACCCTCGCCCTGCACGCGCTCGCGCAGCAGCTCCATGATGCGCGGGCGGTAGAGTTGCGGCACCAGAAAGTAGATCCCGCCGGCGGCGAACACGAACGCGGCGAGCATGGGGAGCAATCCTGCGTTCGGCCGCGACATGGTCGCGAGATACGCGCCACCCGCCGCGATGAGGCCGATGAAGATCGCGGTGTTGCGGCGGCGCTGGAGATGCGAGGGGCGGCTCGTGATCCCCCGCTCGGTCACTTCGGCGAGTTCCTCGAGCGTGAATTTGAAGCGGACCGTGATCGGCGCGCGCGATTCGTTGGGCATCATGGCCTCCAACTTACCGCCCTTGGCGCCACTCCTTCCAGTCCCGCTCGAGGGCGCCGGTCATGCGGTCCACCGCCTTTCCCAGCCAGCGCTTGGGGCGCTTTCGCAGGTCGGCCGCGAGTTTTTTGGCGTCGATCGACCCGAGGTGGATGTTCGCGGTCTCGCGGCCCATCGCGTGCATCAATCGCGCCTCGTCCCGCTCGCGCGGCAGCGCTTCGAGATCGATGCGTGAGCAATCGGGGGCGAGCCGCCGCACGAGCCAGCGTCCGCTCGGGAACACGAAGGGATCGGGACACCTCACCGCGGTCGCCAGCAACTTGCCGTAGAGCGGCGCGACGCTCGCGCGCTTCCCCGCCGCCCACGCCGCGGCCGACGCGATGATCGGTTTCGCTTCGCGCGCGACCAGGCCACCGTGCCACTCCATGACGGCTACATAACGCGGCCGGCCCAGCGATCCAAGTCCCGCAATGCGATGCTGGATGCGCTTGGGACTCTCGCGGTCGGGCATCGCGCGGCGCAGCGCGACGAGCGCCGCGGCAGGCACGGGCGCCGTCACGAATCGCGATGCGCGCAGTTTGTCCCAGAACTGCTCGGGATCCTTGAGGCGCGCGGTGGCCATTCGGTGCAGGGTCGGATGCGACTCGGCGAGCACGAACGGTGTTGGCGGTGCCGCCAACCCCTCGCGATACCCTTCGAGGATCGTGTCGATCGCCGCGTCGGCGTCGAGTGCGAGCGCATGTTCTTCCACGGCGATGCGCGCCGAGACCGCGAGGCGAATGAGGTCGTTCGTGAAGGGGAGGCGCCAGGCTTCATCGAGATCGTTCACTCCCCACACGAGACGGCCTTCGGCGTCGCGCCAGGTGCCGAAATTGTCGACGTGCAGATCGCCGACGGCGAGCACACGCGGCGCGGCAGCTTCATGATCGCACATGCCGGCCCACAGCTGCGCCCAGCGATAGTAGGTCGCGCGCATGAAGGAGAAGCGGTCGCGGCGCATCGCGTCGTGCTTGCGCGCGAGGTCGGGCGCGATGAGCGGCACGCGCGCGCCGAGCCATTTCTCATACGCGGCCGTGGCGGCACGTATGTCCGGCGTGGAGGTCACGGCGCGGCGGTCTTGGGGGCGGCGATAATGCTGATGCGCGTCACTTGCCGCACCCAGCGCGCGGGGCGTTTCTCGTCGGGCACGACGAGGCGGAAGGGTCCGTCGTTGGCGGAGAGTGGCGCGCCGTTGTTGCGATTCACGAGCAGGACGAGTTTGTCCGTGAAGCTCGGGCTGAGTTCGGCGATCGAGAAGGTGACGCGATAGCCATCGGCCGCTTCGATGAGAACGTACTGCGCGAGCGCCTGGCCGCGGAGGGAATCGCCGCCCGGCATGCCGACCAGGTGAAGGAGGTCGGAGAGTTTGACGCCACTGAAGGTGCCGGTGACTTCGTGAGCCGTGGCTTTGATCTCCGTGTGCGGCATTGTAGCGAGGTCGGAGTCCGTGATGAAGCGAAGCTGGCCGGCGGCGCCGCGGAGTTCGACGTGGGCGGGGGCCGTCTGCGCAAACGAGTGCCCCGGAGCCGTAGCCAGTACGAGAAAAAGGGCGACACGGAACTTGAGGGCAGAGGTCATGTGATCCCTGTAGAAGTTAGCGACGCAGATCCAATGCATCTCGACAGCATTTCCCTGAACGCGGCAGGCGACGGGACGAAGCGCTCCGGAATAATGAGAAATCCGCTGTCAGACATATACAAGAGGAAAAGATCCGGGCTCTCGCTGAATCTCCTCGAAGTAGGACCATGGGAATTTCATGTCGCCGGTGGCGCTAGTGAATCTGACTTCCTGCCCATTGAATTCGTAGCGGCGCGCGTCGCGGAGTGGCCGGTGTTGTTCGAAAGTCCGCCGCGCACGCCACGGGAGCCAGAATCGCAGACTGATCCAGACTGTCAGACCCACTGATGTCATCACGGAGCACGAACTCGACTGCCGCAGTCAGGATGGATTGCGTGGCGCCGAGCGCGCCGGCGACACAAGCAAAAGCGACAACGAAGGCCACGCCATGCTTGCCCATGAAGGTAGAGTGGCGCGAATGCCACTCGGCGGCCGCGACATAGTCGTCGGCCGTGAGTTGAGTATCGAAGGCGATCGGATCCATTGCTCGTCAGCGCCGCGGCCGCTGCTTGGCCGAGACCGACTTGATGATGAGCTTGCCGCGCGTGCCCTTGGGCAGCGGCACCTTCCCGTGCTCGGCCGCCACGCGAATGAGCTTCGCGAGTGCGGGCTTGGCGAGCGAGGCGGCGTTCTCGAGACGCGCGAAGCGCACCTGGTTGCCGCCGCCGTAGAGGATCTTCGCCGGGTCGGGCAGCTTCGCGCCATAGGTGAAGCAGAGTGCGACGCCCTTGGGCGATACGGCGAGTGAGCAGATGCAGTCGGAGGCCCGTTCGGTGGAGCAGTAGCCGATCGCGAGGAACTGGTAGTTGTCGTAGATCAATTCGTTGGCCGTGGGCAGGCGCTTTCGCATCGCGGCGCGGAGCGAGCGCGCGAGTTTCGCGACCGACGGATCGTACTTGTCGATGAAGCTGGCGAGTTGCTTCGTTGGTGTGACGCTGGCGACTGGCGTCATCTCACGGCCGCCATCCAGTGGCGCTCACGCAAGCATCCCCCGAGCACGAGCAACCACGCGAGGTATATCGACCCCGCGCCGATGAGTCCGGCGACTCTCGCCGAGAGGGAAGGTTCGGGGATCCCGCCAGTGATGGCCTGAACGCTCGCAATGATCGCGTTGGCGAGCGCGAAGAGGCTCGTTCCGATCGCGAGCGTCCACCCAGCACGCCGCCGTTGCGTGATCAGGGTCGCCGCGGTGATCGAGAGGACAACGTACGCGGCGAGTATCAACCAGCTTCGCGCCTCCTGCCCGCCGTGGCTGAACGGCCACGGAATGAACAGGATGAACAAGATCGAGAATGCGGCCGAATACCACAGCGCTACGCGCGCAACGCGCATTGCGGTCGGCAACGGCTCCTTCATCGCCGCGGATGCGCTCACATCAACAGCAGTATCCACGCCGCCATCGCGATCAGGATGATCACGCCGCCGAACACGATCTTCTTGTGGATCTTCTTCTCACCGGCATCCATGGGATCTGTCCTGAGGAGAGGGCCCTACCTCGCAGGAAGGTGCATCATTGCGCGCCGCCTGTCCATCGTTCTAGTCGCCGACCCACTCCCCTTCGGCTCTGTACACGATCCCCAGAAGATCGAGCTCATCGCGCTCCTCCGCACTCACGATGAGCACGCCTTCACTCTCGTGCGTGATGATCCCGAGCATCATCTCACCCTCTCGAAAGAGGATCGGGTCTTCATACCACGCGTCGCTCGGGAAATACTCGAACGGTCCGCGCGGGAATGCCAACCGGAGCGCGCCGAGCGTCGCCGGGGTGAGCCGCCAGAGCGGGCTCTTCTCCGCGCTGTAGGAGTTCATCGTGGGTCGCGCTGCGTCGGCCAGCCGATCCGCTGCGGCCAGGTTCTCGAACCCTTCGAGCTCCTTCGTTGAGCCGCCCTGCATGACGATCGGCATGGAGCGTCAGTTCGTCCGCCCCGCGGAGCAGGCACCACGCGAACAGCTCCCACGCCTTCTCCGGCTCCAGGTCGGCTCCGAAGACGTGCAATACCACCAGGCCCTTCTCGCGCAAACGCGCATGCTCGGCGCGTGAAGCTGCCTCGCGCTCCTCGCGCGCCTTATGCGCGGCGGAGATCGGCTTCGCGCGCCGCCAGAATGAGGAAGGCGAGCGCCAGCAATCCGAGCAGGAGCAGCAGTGTCTCGATCACCATCGCATCACAACGTGGCCGAACATACCGAACTTTAACTACCGGGAACCGATTTCCGGGAACCGGTGAGGCATGACAAAATATTCTGTTATTCCTCACCGGTTCCCGGTCATCGGTTCCCGGTAGTCAGCCCTTCAGGGTCGGTACTCCGCCGCGAGGTACATGACGAACGGATCCGCGCCCGGCACTTTGACGAACCCCGTGCCCGGCGCTCCACCGTAATTCTTGACCCACGCGGCGGCCAGCCCCCATTCGTCCTGCGCGAGCACAGTCGTCACGCCCCGCACGTCCACGCTCCACGCGTCGCGATAGTGACCGGGCGTGAGGCCCCACGCGAGGCCCGCCGCCGTCGCCTGCACGCCGCGCGCGTCGAAGATCGCGTCGTCCACATTCACGCCGAGCAGCTCGCCGGAGGCTCTCCAGTCGATCGCGAGCAGGCTTTGCACCGGGCCGCCGGTGCTGTCGCGCGGCCAGAGCGCGGGCGGCAGACCGGCCCACACGATCTTGCCGCCGCTGTCGAGATAGCGGCGAAATACGCTCGACGCGTATGGCTTCGCCGCGATCGCCTCCGGAGCGAAGTCCACCGCGAACACCACGGTACTCGGCGCTTTGTCCGAGATGCGCGCCTCCATCCACGTCTTGAGCGCGGCGGCATCGAGCTGCGTGTAGCCGCGGCGCGAGAAATACGTGGCGGTCTTGCCCGGCTCGTCCACGTGCGCGGCCTTGAGATACGCGCTGTCGAAGAAGACGACGCGCTGCACCGAGATGTCCGACGTGCGCACGCCGTACACCGCGCCGTCGGTGCTGCCGACGATCACGAGGTCGCGGAAAGGCACGGGCGAGCTGAGGATCATCGATCCGGTGCGCAGCAGCCATTGGCGTTTGCCGTCGGCGCGCGAGATCGCGTGCAGGCGGCCGACGAAGTCACCCACATAGAGCCAGTCGCCGGTCGCGGCGGGAGAGCTCCACACGGGCGCGTCGGCGGTGTAGCGCCATTTCTGAGTCCCGGTGGCGGCGTCGAGCGCTTGCACGAACGCCGCGTCGGAGCTGGCGTCATAGAGCGTGCCGTCCATGAATGCGGCGGACGAATTGATCCACGAGATCTTGTGATCGTAGTGCCACTTCTCCTTGCCCGTAGCGACATCGATCGCGTAGATGAACCCATCGCGCGCGCCGACGACCGCCACGCCGTTCACGATCACGGGCGACGATTGCACCGTGCGCCGGTCGTAGCCGAAGTTCTTCGACTCGAGCGTGGTGCCGGTGGTCGCGAACTTCCAGCGCTCCTTGCCGGTCGCGAGCGAGTAGCAGCGCACGGTGCCGTCGAACGAGCCGATCACGACATTGTCGCCATCGATGGCGGGCGATGAATGCACCCGCCCTTCGGTGAAACTCTTCCAGAGCAGCTTACCGGTGGCGGCGCTTACCGCGTACACATTGCCGTCGCTGCCGCCGAATACCACGGTGCCGCCCTGCACCGCGGGCGACGACGTCCAGTAGTCGCCGCTCTCGTGCCCCCAATGGAGCTCCATGGGCGCGCCAGTGGCGAAGCGCCAGATCTCCTTCCCGGTGGAGGCGGAGAGGGCGAAGAAGTTCCCGTCGCGTCCGCCGACGTACACGTTGCCGCCCTCGACGGCCGCCGTGGCGCTGATCGGGCTGCCGAGGGACACGCTCCAGCGCTTGGCTCCCGTGGCGGCGTCCATCGCATACATGACGCCGTTGCCCGATCCGATGTAGACGACGCCATCGACGATCGTGGGACTCGCGATCACCTCGCCGCCCGTATAGATCCGCCATGCGATCCCCGCGAGCTGCGCCTTCGTGCTCGCCGGATACGTCCCCTGCCGGAGATCGTTGCCGCGGAACGTCCCCTGCGCCTGCGCCGCGGAGCCGGCGAGCACCACCATCGCCGCCGCGGCCCGAAAGATAGTAGTGGTCATAATGTTTCTACGTTTCTGCGCAGGGCGGAGTTTCACGGCGGACTTCCGGGAACCGGTGTCCGGGAACCGGTGAGGCATGACAACATATTTTGTTATGCCATACCGGTTCCCGGTAACCGGTTCCCGGCTGTCTGCCGTGTCAGTACGCCGCCGCTGCCACCGCTCCCACCGCCTGCCCCACGATCTTCGTCACGTCGTCCCCACTCGGCACCGCCACATTATTCACGTACACCGCGAACACCAGATGCCGGCCGGTCGCGGTCGTGATGTAGCCCGCGAGGCCCTTGGCGGTCACGAGCAGATCCTTGTTCAGCGGATCGCCGCTCGCGAACGTCCCCGTCTTCGCGAATATATGGCCGGCCGCCGGCGAAGTTGTTTGGATGTTGTACAGAGTGCCGTCGCGCCCCAGCACCGGCAGCGCTCTCAGGAATACCGGATACGTCGGCAGCGTGGTGTACCAACTGAGATAGCTCACCATGAAGTCGGGCGTGAAATGATCGTCCGCGCCGAGTCCGTCGGCTTGCTGCGCGCCGCTCAGATCCAGCCCGCCCTTGGTGAGGAATTCCCGCTCGAGATCGAAGCCCGTCTTCGCGGTGTCCTTCTTCCCGATCACCGCGCCCAGGATGTAGTGCGTGACCGCCGCGTGCAGGTTGTCGCTCACCTTGAGCGTCACCTTCACCTCCTCGCTGTACGGCGGCGAAACGTGCTCGGCGACGACGTTCGCCGGCGTGTAACTCGCGGCCAGCTTCGGCCAATCCGGCTTCGCAGGCGCGCGCGGGCGCGTTCACCTTCGTGCCAGACGGCGGTGAGCGCTTCGGTGAACGTCACTGCCGCGAAGCGGCTCGGCAGCGGAACGTCATAGGGGAATAGCATCGCCGGGCCATGCGCCGGCAACGAGCCCGTGACGGTCACGACGTGATTCCCCTCGGGCGTGACGCTGTCGCTCGCCAATGTGATCGTATTCGCCGAGCCGGCGGCGCCGGTGACGGTCTTGTTCACGAACGTCGCGTACGCGGTCATGGGAGAGGCTACGAACGTCATTGGCGAGCCCGCCGTCGCGCTCGGCGTGATGGTGATGTCGATGATGTTGTCATTCACCATGATCGGCGACATGATCACTCCGGAGCCGCCCTCGGCTTGTCCCTCGGGGAACATCGAGACATCCACGAGCACGCGGCCATTGAGTGTCTTCACTTTGCTCGCGGCTTGTTTTGCCATTTCCTTGATCACGAGCAGCGGATCGCCGGGCACGGCGCGCGCCATGGAGTCGTTGCCGGCGTAGGCGTGATCCTCGTTCTCGAATGCGAGCGTGCCATCGGGACGGACGCGGCCGCTCAGATTCGGATCGCCGCTGGCGACGATCACGAGATCGCCATTGAGCGTGCCATTCGGGCCCCAGGTGCCAACGGCGTAGACGTTCGTGCGAAAGCGGAAGTCGGGGCCGAGGAGGGCGAGTGCGGTGCCCTCGGTGAGGAGTTTCGTGGTGGAGGCGGGGAAGAAGAGTTTGTTGGCGTTCAGTTCGTAGAGGGTCTGCTTCGCGTCGAGGTCATAGATCTTGATGCCCCACATCGCGTGGCGGAATTCCGGCCGGCTGGTGATGGCGGTGATCTTCGCGGCGAGCGCGGTATCCTGCGATCGGGCTGCGAAAGGGATCGTGAGAATGGAGACAGCAAACAGCAACACGACGCGACGCATGAGGGCTCCGGACTGGAAAAGGGTGCTGTGAGGTACGGCTTTGCGACTGGGGCCGCAAGAATCGGCGCCCATGCGCCCGCGCGCCCGTCGCCTTCATCGCGCTGGAACACATGGATCACGGTTCATGTTTAAGGGGATGCGGCGGAAACGGCACGGATCGACTCCGAGTGGGGGAATGGTCTCTCGGACAGAGTCGGCGTCGTGTTTTTGTTGTTAACAACAACAACACAGCGCCGACCGTGAGCAATGCGCCGATCCGCCACTCGGAGTCAATCCGTGCAATTTCCGCCGCATCCCCCTGAACATGAACCGTGATTCATGTGTTCCACCACGAGGAAAACGACGAGCGCAGTGAGTTCCCTACTCCGCGCGCATCGTCAGCGCCGGATCGACATGCGCCGCGCGGAGTGCTGGAATGCAGCTCGCAGCGAGCGCGACTGCCGCCAGAAGCGCCGTCACCACCAGATAAGTCATCGGGTCACTCGGCTTCACGTCGAACAGCAGCGCCGTCATCGAACGCGTTAACGCGAACGCCCCGACGAGTCCCACGCCGATGCCCGTCGCGGTCATGATCGCGCCGTCGAGGGCGATCATGCGGATCACGGTGGTCTGGCTCGCGCCAAGTGCGAGACGGATGCCGATCTCCCGCGAACGCTGGCCCACGAGATATGCGATCACGCCGTAGATGCCGATCGCGGAGAGCAACACCGCGACGCCCGCGAACACCGCCAGCAGCACCATGTAGAACCTCGGCTGCGCGACGGATTCACTCACGACCTGGTCCAGCGTCTTAATGCCCGAGAGTCGCGAGATCGGGATCGAGCTCCTTGATCGCGCGCCGCGCATCGGCGACGGCCGCGAATGGGTCGCGCGTGGTGTGCATCACCACGGTGACGGTGTTCATCGGCCACTGCGCGTACGGGATCCAGAATTGCGGCAGCGTGACGGTCGCCAGCGACATCTGTTTCGTGTCGGCGACGATGCCCACGATGTCGCCTTCCAGATTGTGACCGTTCCGTCCGATGCCGAGCGTGATGTGCTTCCCGATCGGATCCTCATTCGGGAAGAATCGCTGGCGGCCGGTCTCGGTGATCAGCAAGGCGCCTGGCGCGCCAGCGCGATCCTCCGCGGTGATGCCGCGCCCTTTCAGCACCTTGATGCCCATGGTCGAGAAATAATCCGGCGTCGCCATGCGCACCTGCGCATCCGGCTCTTCTCCGGCCTTCGCCGGCGGACGTCCCGCGATCGAGAAGGAGAAGCCGAACATGAAGTTCGTGAGCGGCAGTCCGAACGCCGCGCCACTCTGCGCCACGCCCGGGATCGCATGTACACGCTCCATGATCTGCGAGAGCATGAGCTCCGTCTTCTCGGGCGTGTCATACTTGGTCTGCGGCAAACTCAAGTTGAAAGCGATCGAGCTTTCCGTGCGGAATCCCGGGTCCACAGATGTCAGCTGCTCGAAGCTGCGAATGAGCAAGCCGGCGCCCACCAGGAGCATCACACTCAGCGCCACCTCGGCGATCACGAGCGCGCTGCGTGCGCGATGCGTCCCGGCCCGGCCGCCGCCGCGCCCGCCCTCGCGCAGCGTCTTCGCGACGTCCGGCCGCGTGAGCTGGCGCGATGGTACGAGACCGAAGATCACGCCGGTCGCGACTGCCACGAGCAGCGTGAACCCCAGCACGATCCCGTCCACACGAATGGAATCGAGTCGCGGGATGCTACTCGGTGCGAGACTCACGAGCAATTGCGTGCCGTACAGCGCGAGCAGGAGCCCCGCCCCGCCGCCGAGCAGCGAGAGCACGACGCTCTCGGTCACGAGCTGACGGATCAACCGTCCGCGGCCGGCGCCGAGCGCGGTGCGCACGGCGATCTCGCCTTCACGCGCGACGCCGCGCACGAGGAGCAGGTTCGCGACGTTCGCGCAGGCGATGAGCAGCACGAACGCGACGCCGCCCAATAGCACGTACAGCGGGCGCCGCAGGTCGCCGGTGATGCTCTCCTGCATGGTGATGACCTTCGACCCAACGCCGGCGTTCGCCTCGGGGTAATCCTTGTCGAGACGCTCCTGGACCGCGCGCATGTCGGCCGCGGCGCTCGCGAGCGAGACGCCCGGCTTGAGCCGCGCGATCGTGTTGAGATAGACCGCGCCACGGCTCTGCGCGAGCCGCGCGGGATCGTAGCTGTACGGCATCCAGAGCACGGCGTTCGCCGGCCATGCCGAGGCCGCGGGCACGATGCCCGCGACGAGATAACTCTCATTGTCGAGGATGATCGATTTGCCTACGAGCGCGGGATCGCTGCCGAACCGTGTCTTCCAGAGCGATTCGTTGAGCAGCACCGCCTTCGAGCCGTTGAACGCCGCTTCCTGCGGCGAGAAGGCGACGCGGCCGAGCACCGGCTTCACGCCGAGGATCGTGAACATGTCGGCGCCGATATCGGCGCCCCGCATGCGTTCCGGATCGCCGCTCCCGGTGAGCACCACCGAGTGCCCGCCGACGACGGCGATGGAGGTGAACGAATGATTCTGCGTCTGCCAGTCCGCGATGTTGGCGGGCGAGGCCGGCGCGGCGCGGCGGCCGTCGTAGCTGGCGGCCACGAGCACGAGGCGGTCGGGGTCCTGGAACGGCAGCGGCCGCAGCAGGATGCCGTTCACGACCGAGAAAATGGCGGTGTTGGCCCCGATCCCCAGCGCGAGCGTCGCGATCGCGATCACCGCGAATCCCGGCGCCTTGCGCAGCGAACGGAGCGCGTACGCGATATCCTGGCGAATTTGGTTCAGCAGTCGCGCTTCCCGCTTCCCGCTTCCCGCGTCGTTGGTCATTACTCTTCCCTCAGCGCTTCAGTCGGATGGATGCTCGCCGCTCTCATTGCTGGAATGGCGCTCGCGACGATCACCGCCGTTGCCAGCAGCGCCACGATCGCGAGCAGCGTACCCGGGTCCCACCATTGCACGGCGAACAACTGCGAACGCAGCAGCCATGCGCCGCCGAGCGCCCCGCCGATCCCGAGCGCGCCGCCGATCGCGGCGATCACGGCACCCTGGCCGACGATGAGCTGCAAGACGTTCCGGCGGCTCGCACCAAGCGCAACGCGCACGCCGATCTCGCGCGTGCGCTGCGCGACAATGTAACTCATGACGCCGTAGATCCCGAGTGACGCGAGCAGCAGCGCGAGGGAAGAGAAGACGCCGAGCAGTATCGCCGCGATCCGGCGCGGTCCGAGCGAATTGTCGACCAGCTTCTCGAACGGGTTGATGGCCGAGAGCGCCATGTTGCGGTCCACCTGCTGCACTGCGGCCCGTACGGCGCTCACGGAGGCCAGCGGATCGCCCGAGGTGCGCACGACGACGTTGATGAAGTTGAGGGGGAAGCTCGCCTGGTCCACCGGGAGGTAGAGCTGGGCGCGCGGCGTCGCGTCGAGCCCTTCATGCTTGGTATGGCCGACAACGCCCACGATGGTCTTCCATTGCGTGGAGTCATTGAACGGCGGGCTCGAGTAGGTCATCCGTTTTCCGAGTGCGAACTCGGCGGTCTTGTCCTTGCCGTAGAACTTGTGAATGAATTCGTCGTCCACGATGATCACCGCGGGCGCCGCGTGCACGTCGCGCGAATCGAACATGCGCCCGGCGAGCAACGGCACCTTGAGCGTCGCGAGGAACCCGGGCGAGACGTAGCGGATGTCGCCCCACGGTTGATCGCCGCGTGGCGGACGATGAAGCCCTCCACACTGTAGCTCCCTGTGGCCCAACCGCCCCCGAAGGGAAGTACCGAGGTGGCGCCGGCGGCGAGCACACCGGGAACCTGCTCAATGGCCGGGATCACGCCCGCATAGAAGGCGCGCATCGCAGTGTCCGACGGATACTGTGAGTTCGGCAGCGAGAGGTTGAACGTGAGCACATTGTGCGGATCGAAGCCGGGGTCGACATCGGCGAGTCGCGCAAAACTCTTGAGCATCAGCCCGCCGCCGAAGCACAGCACCACGGCCATCGCCATCTCGGAGACGACAAGCGACCAGCGCACGAGCTGCCCCCGCTTGTCGGTCGTCCCGCCGCGCCCGCCCTCCTTGAGCGCAGCGTGCAGATCGCCGGTGGAAGAGTGCAGCGCCGGAGCGAGGCCGAAGAGCACGCCGGTGATGATCGCGACGCCCATGGTGAAGGCGACCACGGCGAAATTCATGTGGAGGTTCGCTGCGCCGGGAATGCTCGCGGGATTGATCGCGACCAACGCGCGCAGGCTGCTGTCAGCGATGAACAGTCCCAGCGCGCCGCCGGCCAGCGCCAGCGTCACGCTCTCCACGAGGAACTGCCGCATCAGGGCCCAGCGCTCCGCGCCGAGCGCGGTGCGGACGGCCACTTCACGATTCCGAGAGGCGGCACGCGCGAGAAGCATGTTCGCGACGTTGGCGCAGGCGATGAGGAGCACCACTGCTACCGCGCCCAGCAGGAAGAGGAGCGGAGCGCGCACCTTGCCGGTGGTGGACTCCGCGTAACTCGTGACGCGCACCGTCCACCACGAACCGAGGAAATTGGGATACTGCTTCGCCAAGGAGGCGGCGAAGGCTCCCATGTCGCGGTTCGCCTGCTCCACCGTGAGACCCGGCTTGAGCCGCGCAATGAGACGCAGGTTCTCGTTGGTGAAGTTCTGCGCGGCGAACACCGCGGGCGCGAGCGCGAGCGGGCGCCAGATCTCGGTGTTGGCATTCCAGGGATCGACGAACGACAGTGGCATGACCGCGACGAGCGTGTAGCTCTCGCCATTGAGCGAAACGATCTTGCCCACGACACCGGGGTCGCCTCCGAACACGCGCTTCCAGAGCCCATCGGAAATGACAGCGACGCGCTCCTTTCCGATCTCATCCTCGTCGCGCCCGAAGGTGCGTCCGAGTGCCGGCGGCACGCCGAGCACCGTGAAGAAATCGCCGCTCGCGCGGATGCCGTTCAGCCGTTGCGGGTCGCCGGCCCCGGTGAGATTGACGCCCCAGCCCGTCGTGACGGCGACACTTTCGAAGAGGTGTGCGTCGTCGCGATAGCTCTTGAAGCCCGGCGCGGAGACGTTGGCGTGAAGCTTAAGCCCGTCATACCAATGGAACGCTTCGACGAGGCGGTCAGGCTCGCGGTAGGGAGCGGGACGCAGGAGGACGGTGTCGACGACGGAGAAGATCGCGGAATTCGCGCCAATGCCGAGGGCCAGCGTGAGGATGATGATCGCGGAGAAGACAGGCGATTTCGTGAGGCGGCGGAGTGCGTATTTCAGGTCGAACAGCAAGTCGCTCATTTCGCCACCTCGTTTGCGGCTTCGTGGTCCTGCGATTCGAGACACGCTTCGGTGCTGGCGGCGCGCTCCGGTCGCCCGTTGGACAGGCTTGGGGAGTAGATGGTTGGCTTCAGGGCCTCGCTGTTCGCTGGCGGACGGTGTATCCCGGAAGCGGACATGTGGAGGAGGGCGGCGAGGGCGGAGAGAGGGGGGAGGCGCATGGGCGCAATGTAATGCATAGGTCGTGCCGCCAACGCGGAACTGCTAACTAATGCCACCTGCTCTCTTAGAATTGCAGTCAACAGTCAACAGTGATTCAGTACACGGCAGTCATCACTCATGAGTCATCAGTCATCAGAAAGCGGGCCCAGGATCTACTCGCTCCCTTTTCCCTTTTCCCTTTTCCCCGCTCCTCAGTTCAGCGGCAGCGTCAGTCGCGCCTCACAGCCCTTCGCGTCTGGCCTATTCGTAAGGGTGACCAGGCCCCCATGCGCCTCCGCGATCTGGCGCGAGAGCACGAGACCGATTCCCGTTCCGCCCGGCTTCGTCGTGAAGAAGGGAACGAACAGGTTCGCCGAATTCGGCAGACCCGGGCCCGTCGTCCTGGACGCTCAATTCGAAATTGCCGTCGATGCGCGTCCATCGCACACGCACGCCGCCGCCGGTGCTCTGCGCGGCGTCCACGGCGTTCGCGATGAGATTGATCAGCAACTGGTCGAGCTGATCGCCGTCGGCCTGCAGGGTCATCTGTGGGCCCGGCACGATCTCGACCGGCAGTCGCGTCTCCAGTCGCACGACGCGCTGCACCCAGCGTCGCGACATCTCACGCTCGCGAATTTCGGCGGCGGAAGCTTCGCGAGCTCGTGTACGACGCGAGGAAACGGCGTCAAGCCCCTCCGAGCGGTTCGCGATCACGCCGAGTCCGCGCTGCAAATCCTCGCGCAGCTCGCCCTCCGGCGGCGAGCGCTGCAGCAGCGTGCTCAAGCGCTCGGCGAGCGAATTGATCGGCGTCAGCGAATTATTGATCTCGTGGCCGAGCACGCGGATCAGTCGCTGCCACGCGAGGCGCTCTTCTTCGCGCAGCGCGCGGCTCACGTCCGCGAGCACGACGAACTGGTGCGGCGTGCCGCCCTGCCGGAACAGTGCCGCGGCGCATTTCCTAACGCCCGCGCTGCCCGCCGAGCGCGAGATCGATGCACGCGCGGCGCATCGCCGTCGAGGCAGTCGGCGAGGTCCGAGTTCCTCGGCGCGGCGTGCCGAGCAATCGCTCCGACGGCTGCCCGAGCAGCCGCTCGCCGCCGGCGTTCACGAGGCGCAGTGCGCCCGCGTCGTCGAACGCGAGCACGGCGACGTCGATCTCCGCCATCACGCGCTGCAGCAGCGCCGTAGCCTCGAGCGCGCCGAGGCGGCGCTCGCTGCAGTTCGGTCATCAGCGTGTTCAGTCTCGAGCATCGCGAGGCCCAGCGCATCGTCGGCGTTCGCGTGTCGCGCGTGCAGCGAATAATCTTGCTCGCGGATCGCGGCGATCATGTTGCGAGAGCGTCTGCAGCGGCCGGATCACGCGCTCACGCAGCGACACGACCCCGACCAGGAACACGAGCGCAGATGATGATCGTCAGCGTCCACTGCGTGCGCGGCGCGAAGTCGCCGGTCCACAGCAGGACAGAGCGAGCACGAGCGCGGGCGACAGCGTGCCGGCGACCGCGATGCGCGTGACCTGCGCTCGTGGCTGACCCGCCATGCGCCGGGCGCTAGAGCCCGTGGCGCTGCAGCCGCCGGTAGAGCGCGCTGCGCGACAATCCCAGCGCCTGCGCCGCGAGGCTCACGTTCCCGTCGATGCCGCGCGAGCGCCTTCGTGATCAAGCACGCGCTCGACTTCCTCGAGGCTCATCTCGTCCAGCCTCGGCGCTCGCGTCGGTCATCGGACGGAAGTTCAAATCCGCCGGCGTGACCGCGGTCGCTCTTCGCGCGAGCAGCGTCGCGCGCTCGATCGCGTGCGCCCAGTTCGCGCACGTTGCCCGGCCACCATACGCGAGCAGCGCGCGCATCGCCTCCGGCGACGAATCCGCGTGACGGACTCCGGTAGCGCGACGCGACTGCTCGAGGAAGAATGTCGCGAGCAGCGGGATGTCCTCGCGCCGCTCGCGCAGCGGCGGCAGATGCAGCTCCACGGTGTTCAGCCGGAAGAACAGATCCTCGCGGAAACGCCCCGCCGCGACCTCGGCGCGCAGGTCGGCGTTCGTGGCCGCGATGATGCGCACATCCACGCGCCGCGGCGCGCCGAGCCCACGCGCTCGAACTCTCCCGCCTGCAGCACGCGCAGCAGTTTCGCCTGCTGCGCGAGCGAGAGATTCGCGATCTCGTCGAGGAAGAGCGTGCCGCCGTCGGCGAACTCGAACCGTCCGACGCGATCGGCCTTCGCGTCGGTGAACGCGCCCTTTGGTGGCCGAACAATTCGCTCTCGAACACGCCCTCGGCGAGTCCGCCGAGGTTCACGGTGACCATCGGGCGCGCCGCGCGCGGCGAGCGGCGTGCAGCCAGTCGGCGACCACTTCCTTGCCCGTGCCGTGCTCGCCGGTGATCAGCGCGTTCGCGTCCGACGGCCCGATCCTCTCCATGAGACGCAGAATCGGCTGCATCGCCGCCGATTCGGCGATGAGCTGCGGCGCGCCCACGCGGCGCAGCGCGAGGTTCTCGCTCTCGAGACGCTGACTGCGGCGCAGCGCGCGGCCGAGTTCGACCTGCGTGCGCAGCACCTGCAGGAGGCGCGTCATTGTCGAACGGCTTCTCGATATAGTCGCGCGCGCCGCGGCGCAGCGCTTCCACCGCGCCTTCGATGCTTCCCCACGCGGTCATCACGACCACCGGCAGCGTTGCGTCGAGATGCTGCAGGCGCGAGAGGAGATCGAGCCCCTCGGTGCCGCCGGTGGTGTCGCGCATGTAGTTCATGTCCATGAGCAGCGCGTCGAAATCGCGCTCCTCGACGGCCGCGAGCACGGCCGGCGGGGCTCGCGGCGGTCTGCACCTCGTAGCCTTCGCTGCGGAAGAGCAGTCGAGGGCGTCGAGGATGTCGCGCGCGTCGTCGGCAACGAGCAGGCGGGCGGAGGCGGAGCGCATGGTGCTAAGATTATCGCCCGCGAGGGCGGAGCGTCACTCCTCGCGCAGCGCCTCCAGCGGATCCACGCGCGAGGCACGCCGCGCGGGGATCCAGCTCGCGAGCAGCGCGACCGCCGCCACCATGCCACCTACCGCGAGGAAGGTGGCCGGATCGCGCGGCTGCACCGCGTAGAGCATCGCCTTGAGCACCGGTGCGAGCGCGAGCGCAACGAGCAATCCCGCCGCCACGCCCGCGCCCGCGACGAGCATGCCGTCGCGCACCACGAGACGCACCACGTCGCTCGGCAACGCCCCGAGCGCGACGCGCACGCCCATCTCGCGCGTCCGCTGGGCGACGCCGTAGGCGATCACGCCATAGACGCCGACCGCCGCGAGCGCGAGCGCGACCGCCGTGAACAATGAGATGAGCATCAGCGTGAACCGCCGCGCCGCGAGCGAGCGCGCGACCACTTCATCCATCGTGCGGATCGCGTACACCGCCTGATCCGCATCCAGCGCATGGATCGCGCGCTCGATCGGGCCGGTCATCGACGCGGCATCGCCGGTGCCGCGCACCGCGATCGTGAAGTTCGCCCACGCATCCTGATCGTACGGGAGATACACGCCCGGGATCGGCTTGCGATCGAGCTCGTGCTGGCGCACGTCGGCCACGACGCCCACGACCGTGCGCCACCGGTCGTCGCGGATCTGGATCCGCGCGCCGAGCGACATCGGTCTTCCCCCAGAATCGCTGCGCCGTGCTCTGCGGTGACGATCGCGACCTGCGCGCGCGTTCAACCGGTCGCGCTCGTCGAAATCGCGCCCGCGAACGATCGGGATCGAGAGCGCCTTGAAGTAGCCCGGCGACGCGACGAGATAATCGGGATTCGGATCGTCCGGCCGCGTTTCGCGTCCTTCGATCTTCAGGTCGCTGCGGCTGGCTCCCGGATTGAGCGGCAGGCGGCTGATCACGCCCACCGACGTCACCTGCGGCAGCGCCGCGATCGCCGGCACCATCTGGTCCACGAATGCGGCGCGCCGGTCGCCGTCGGGATACTTCACCTGCGGGAGCGTGAGCGCCATCGTGACCACGCCATGCGTCTCGAATCCCTCGCTCACGTTCTGCACGGACACGAACGCCTTCACGAGCAGGCCGGCGCCCACGGCCAGCACGCAGGCGAGCGCCACTTCACTCACGGCGAGCGTGTCGCGCACGCGGCGCCGCGCGCGCGAATCCACCGCGCCCCGGCCGCCCTCGCGCATGCCCGTCGCGATATCGCCGCGCGCCGTCTGCAGCGCCGGCCCTACGCCGAACGCGATGCCGGTCGCGATCGCCACCGCCATCGTGAAGCCGACCACGCGCCAATCGGGCGACGCATCGATGAGCGACTGCAGGTCGAACGGCGCGAGCGAGCGCAGCGATGCCACGCCCCACGTCGCGATGAGCAGCCCCGCCCCGCCGCCGAGGAGCGCGAGCATCACGCTCTCGATGAGCTGCTCCTTGGCCAGCTGCCAGCGGCCGGCGCCGAGCGCCGAGCGCACGAGCCATTCGCGCGACCGCGACGCGGCGCGGGCGAGCAGCAGGTTCGCGAGATTCACGCTCGCGATGAGCAGCAGCACGCCCGCCGCGCCGACGAGCAGCAGCAGCGCCGCGCGGCTGTCGCCCACTCGGTCCTCGTGGATCGTGATGAGCGTCGCGCCATCGAACTCCGGCTTGCCATTCTCGATGCGCGCGTTGCGATTCACGATCCCGCTCGCCTCGGCGCGCGCCGCCTCGATAGAGACATCGGCGGCGAACGCGTCCGATCGACTCGAAATAGTGCGTGTCCGATTCGGTCGAGACATCCTCGGTGGGCCGCAGCGGCGTCGGCGGCACCGCGAAGGGCGACGGCCGCCAGATCTCCGCGCCGACCGGAAAGTCGTAGCCCGGCGGCATCACGCCAACGATCGCCACCGGCTCGCCGTTCAGCTCGATCACCGTGCCGAGGACGCCGGCGCGCGCGCCGAGGCTGCTGCGCCAGTAGCCATCGGAGATCACGACTTCGCCCGTGTTGAGCCGGCCCGGGCTCGTCTCCTCGGGCCAGCGGCCTTGCTCCGGCGAAACGCCAAGCGTCTTGAAGAATCCCGCGGTCACCATCGCGCCGTCCGCCTTCTCGGGGCGGCCGCCCGTGCCGACGTTAAAGGTCCATTCGCGGAAAGCGGCCACAGGAGTGATGAGCCGGCTGTCGCGCTCGAAGCTCACGAAGTCCGCTGGGGAGAAGGTCTCCTCGCCGCCGGCGTCGTGCGGGTAGAGCATCATCAACTTGCGCTCGTCCGGATACGGCAGCGGCGCGCAGGAGCACCGCGTTCACCACCGAGAACACCGCGCTGTTCGCGCCGATGCCGAGCGCGAGCGTGAGCGACCGCGACGCCGGTGAAGAGCGGGGCGCTTGGATCAGCCGGCGGAATGCGAGCTTGATGTCGATTCACGATGCCTCCTTGTCCAGCCAGCCGTCCTTGAGGCGGATGATCCGGTGGCCGTACGTCGCGTTCTCTTCGGAGTGCGTCACCTGGATGATCGTGGTGCCGCCGGCGTTCAGCCGCTTGAACAGCTCCATGATCTCGCGCCCCTGCGCCGAATGCAGATTGCCGGTGGGCTCGTCGGCGAGGATGAGCGACGGCTGGTGGATCACCGCGCGCGCGACGGCGACGAGCTGCTGCTGGCCGCCCGAGAGCTGTGTGGGATAGAGATCCTTCTTCGCGACGATGCCGAACTTGTCGAGCGTGTCGGCCACCACGGCCTGTCGCTCCGTCTTCTTGATGTCGCGGTACGAGAGCGGCAGGTCGAGATTCTCGGCCACGGTGAGATCGTCGAGCAGGTGATACTGCTGGAAGACGAAGCCACGTACTGCTTGTGCAGCGCGACGCGGCGCTTGGGGTCCAGCTTGTGCACCGCGTGCTCCATCAGCTGGTACTCGCCCGTCCACGCGCCGTCGAGCATGCCGATCACGGAGAGCAGAGTGCTCTTCCCCGCGCCCGACGGACCCATGATGGTCACGAACTCGCCCTTCTTGATGTCGAGCGTGATGTGGCGGAGCACGTACACCTGCCCGCCCGAAATGGGATAGCTCTTCTCGACACTCTTGAGCGAGATCATCTACTCGTACCTCAGTGCGGTCATGGGATCCACTTTGGCGGCGCGGCGCGCGGGGATCGCGGCCGCGAGCAGTGCGGCGGCCGCCAGCGCGAGCGACGCGCCGGCGAACGTGGGCAGATCGGTGGCGCTCACGCCATACAGGAAACTCGCGAGCGCGCGCGTGCCGGCGATCGAGAGCGCGAGCCCCGCGATCACGCCGGCGGCGATGTACGGAACATGTTCGCGCACGAGCTCGCGCACCACCCGGTCGCCGCGCGCGCCGAGCGCCACGCGAATGCCGATCTCGCGCGTGCGGCGGCTCACGGCGTAGCTCACCACGCCATGTACGCCCACGAGCGCCACGATGAGCGCGAGCAGGCTGAACGCGCCGAGCACGAACGCACCGGCGCGCTGCGGGAAGAGCACTTCGGAGAGCCGGTCATCCAGCGCGCCGAACGCGAAGGGCGTGACGTGCGCATCGGCGCCCAGCAGCGCGGCGCGGATCGCGGGGCCGGCGGCGTTCGGATCGCCCTGCGTGCGCGCGAGGAGCACTATACCGCCCAGGCCCACATCGCCCAGGTGCTGCGAGAGCGCGCCGTACAGATACGGGCGCGGTTTTTCGCCCAAGTGGTGGTATGCGACATCCTTCACCACGCCCACGATGGTCAGGTCCGCGTCACCCATCGTGATGTGCCGCCCCACGGCGCCCTCGGGAAAATACTTCGCGGCCATCGTCGCGTTGATCACCGTGACAGGCATACTGGAGGGCGTATCGTGCTCGTCGAACTCACGGCCCGATGCGACCGGGACATGGAGCACGTGGAAATAGCCGGCACTCACCACGGCGTTCTCCACGAACAGCCGTTCACCCGCGGCGGGCGTGTATCCCGGAATGCTGAACGACTCCATGTCCAATCCGCTGCTGAGCGGCGTATCGGTGGCCCACGCGAACGCGGTCACGTCGCGCACTGCCGTGAGACGGTCCGCCGCCTGCGCGTAGTACGCCGTTGCGCGCGGAGCGTCGTAGTGCGAGAGCCCCATGTTCACCGCCGCGACGGCGACGTGCCCCACGGCGAAACCCGGGTCGATCGTGAGCGCGCGCTGCAGGGCGCGCGAGAAGAGCCCCGCACCCACGAGCAGCACGAGACTGAGCGCCACCTGTGACGCGAGCAGCACGCCGCGCAACCGCGTGCGCCGCTGTCCGGCGCCCGCCGTGCCATCGCGCAGCGCCGGTGTGAGATCCACGGCGAGCGTCTGCCGCGCCGGCGCGAAGCCGAAGATCAGCATCGATGCCGCCGCGAGCGCCAACATGAAGGCGAGCGTGGCGGCGTCGGGCGCGATGTTGAGTCCTGCGAACGAAGTGCCGTCGAACGACATGCGGCCCAGCGCGTCGCCCGCCAGGCTCGCGACGCCGAAGGCGATCGCGACGGCGGCGAGCGCGAGCACTGCGCTCTCCGTCAGCAATTGACGCATCAGGCGCGCGCGCGTGGCGCCGAGCGCGAGACGCACACCCACCTCGCGCCGTCGCGCCGCGCCGCGCGCGAGCAGGAGATTCGCGACGTTCGCGCACACGAGTAGCAGTACGATGCCAACAACGCCCATGAGCACGCCCGTGAATCGCGCGATGCTGCCGTGCGAGCCGCCGGCGAACGCTTGCACTGAGGACTCCAACACCACCGGAGGATCGGGCTTATCGGACGGCGAATACGTGAGGCGCTGTCGCTCAATGGACGCCGTCATCGCGCTCGCCGCCGCCGCGGGCGTCGCATTTGGCGCAAGACGCCCGAACACTCGGATCCAGCCCCAATTGCGATTCTCGAGGCCCAACCGCGCCATGTTCGTGGGCGCGAGACCGGGCCATGCGCTCATCGGCACCCAGAAAGCCGGCGAACTCTCGAGCCAGAGCCCGCGGAACTCCGGCGCGGCGATGCCCACCACCATCACCGGACGGTCGTTCAGCAGCACGGTGCGTCCAATCACGCTCAGGTCGCTGCCGAACTCGCGGCGCCAATAGTTCGCGCTCAGCACCGCTACGGGCGCCACGCCCGCGACATCATCCTCGTTCGTGAGCAGCCGCCCGTGCAGCGCGCGCACGCCCAGCACCTGGAAATAATTCCCACTCACCACCTGCGTGGATATGAGCGTCGCGCGCCCGTCGCCCGACAAGGTCATGCTCCGCCCGCTCGCACCCGCGATGTCCATTACGGCGCGCGCATCGGCGCGCAGGTCGCGCAGCGCCGGATACGAGACAACGCTCTCGGTGTACGATACCAGCCGGTCGGAGTGCGCCACTCCCGGCAGCGGCCGGTACAGCATCCCCTGCATCAATCCGAAGATCGTCGCGTTCGCGCCGATCCCGAGCCCCAGCACGAGCAGCGCCGCGAACGTGAAC
Organism: uncultured Gemmatimonadaceae bacterium; assembly: GCA_963732065.1. GTDB lineage: Bacteria > Gemmatimonadota > Gemmatimonadetes > Gemmatimonadales > Gemmatimonadaceae > DATKOH01. The sequence continues at coordinate 30,893 of CAVSYH010000019.1, forward strand.
TGGCGATGCTTCGCGAGCTGCCGAATGGAATAGCGGATGTCCTGCCAGAGTGTGTCCACGCGTTACTCCGAGCGGATGGCGATCAACGGATCCACGCTCGCCGCGCGGCGCGCGGGGATGTACGTGGCGAGGAATGCGACCGCGAACAGCAACAACGGCACCGCGATGAACGTGACAGGATCCGCCGCGCTGATGCCGTACAGCTGACTCTGCATCAATCGCGCCACACCGAACGCCGCGATCACGCCAACGATCGTGGCCGCGAGCGCAACGCGCGTACCATGCGCGAGCACGAGCCCGACCAGCGCCGAGCGCTTGGCGCCTAGAGCGAGCCGTATGCCGAGTTCGCGCGTCCGCTGCACGAGCATGTAACTCATCACGCCGTATACGCCGATGGCCGCGAGGATCACCGCCAGCAGCGCGAACGCGCCGGCGAGCGTCAATGCGAATCGTCGCGACGCGAAGCCGCGCGTCACCAGGAACTGCAGCGACCGCACTTTCCACACCGGCTGGTCCGCGTCGATGCTCCAGATCGCGGCGCGCACCTGTTTGCCGAGCACATCCGGGTCGCCCTCGGTGCGCGCGACCACCGAATTGAAGATGCTGATCCCCTGCTCCAGTCGGCTGATAGATCTGGCCGCCATCCGGCCCATCGTCGAACGACCGCTGCTTCACATCGCCCACGACGCCCACGACGGTCACCCACACATCCGGCGGCCCGAACACCTTCACCCGCCGCCCGATCGCGTTCTCGCCCGGCCACGCCGCGCGCGCGAACGCCTCGCTGACGATCGCGACCGGCGGCGCGTCCACACGGTCGCGCGCATCGAAGTCACGCCCCGCGCGCAGCGGGATGCCCATCGTCCGGAAATAGCCGTCGGCCACGACGTTCTGCAGCGCGGTGGGCGGCGTGGTGGACGGGCCTTTCCCGTCGACCTCGAACGTCACGAGCCCGAAATTCCCACTGAGCGGCACCGCCTGCACCAGCGACGCATCTCTCACGCCCGGCACCGCACGGATCGCCGCGAGCGCGCGCGACATGAACAGATTGATCTTCGCCGGCGAATCGTACTTGGTGCTCGGCAGGCGGAACTCGCCGGTGATCACGTTGTGCGCGTCGAAGCCGGCGTCCACGCGACTGAGCGCCATCAGGCTTCGCGTGAGGAGGCCGGCGCCTGCGAGCAGTACGACGCACAATGCCAACTGCGCGGCGACGAGGAGATCCCTCGAATGCCAACGGCGGGCTGTCGGCTGTTGGCTGTTGCCTCCGCTGCCCGCGCCGGAGCGGAGATTCGTGCGCGAGGCGTAGAGCGCGGGGGCGAGTCCGAACAGCATGCCGCTGCCGACGGTCAGAAGGATCGAGAACGTGAGCACGCCCATGTCGAGTCCGACATCGGCGTAGCCCGGCAATCCGCCGGGGACGCCGGCCACCAGGGCGCGCATCGCCCACACGCCGATGAGCACACCGAGTGCGCCGCCAACGAGCGAGAGCAGCAGACTCTCGGTGAGCAGCTGCCGCACGATGCGCCAGCGTCCGGCGCCGAGCGCCGCGCGCAGCGACAGCTCTTTCTCACGCGCGGCCGCGCGCGCGAGCTGCAGGTTCGCGACGTTCGCGCAGGCGATGAGCAGCACCACCGCGACGAACGCGAACACCGTGACGAGCACCGGCTGGATCGCTCCCACCACCTCCTGCTTGAGCGGGATGATGATCACGCCCTGGCCGGCGTCGCTCGTAGGATATTCCTTCGCGAGGCCCGCGACCACGCCACTGAGATCCGCTTGCGCCTGCGCGAGCGATACGCCCCGCTTGAGCCGCGCCACGCTCCACACGCGGAAAAGATTCCCCGTGGGATCGACGCGCGTCGTCAGGCTCGCGCCGGGCGCCGAAGTCACCGGCAGCCAGACATCATCAGCACCGCCCATCGGGTCCCGGAAGTCCGCCGCGGTCACGCCGATCACCACGTGCGGCTTGCCGTTCAGGATGAGCGTGCGCCCCACAATGTTCGGATCGGAACCGAAACGCGTAGCCCACACTGCGTGCGAGAGCACTGCCACCGCGGCGCCGTTGCCCTCTCCCTCCTCCGGCGTGAACAAGCGGCCGCGCTCCGCGCGCGCGCCGAGCACGGTGAGCGCGTTCGCGCTTACGAAGCTGCCGACGAGCCGGTCGGGCGCGTCCACGCCCGTGAGATTCACGCTCTGCGAGCGCACCATGGACAACTCGTCGAAGCTGCGGCTGCGCGTGCGCCACTCCACGATGTTGCGGCAGCGAGACGAGCGTGCGCGGCTCGGTCGGCATCGTCCCCCAGATCACCACTAGCCGGTCGGGATCGGGATACGGCATCGCGCGCAGCAGCACCGCGTTCACCATCGAGAACACCGCGGTGTTCGCGCCGATCGCGATCGCCAGCGTGAGCACGGCGGCGACGGTGAACACCAGATTCCGCCGGAGAGCGCGCGCGGCGTACTTGAGGTCCTGGATCAGCGTTTCCATGTCGCCTCCTACTCGGAACGAAGTGCGACTACGGGATCCACGCGCGCCGCCCGGCGCGCGGGTACGTACATCGCCGCGAGCGCGACCACGGCCAACAGCAACGCCACTGCGCCCATGGTCACCGGGTCGGTGGGCTGCACATGGAAGAGCAATTTGTCGAGCGCGCGCGTGGCGAACATGCCCGCCGCGGCGCCGATCGCAATGCCAGCGAGCGTGAGTCGCAGCCCGCCGCCCAGCACCATCGCCAATACCGCGCGCGGCTGCGCGCCGAGCGCCATGCGTACGCCGATCTCGCGCGTGCGCTGGCTCACACCGAACGACAGCACTGCGTACACGCCCACCGCGGCGATGGTCACCGCGAGCACGGCGAAGATCGTGAGCAGCAGCATCGGGTCGCGCCGGTCGTTCATCGAACGCGCGAGCCAATGATCCATCGTCGCCAGATCCTCGGCGGGAACATTGGGATCCATCTCGTGCAACACGCCCCGCACCGAGGGCGCGAGCGCATCGGCGCGGCCGGCAGCGCGCACCACGAACGTGAGGTTCGAATAGTTGAACTGATTCACGGGATAGTAGATCGTCTCGCGCGTGTCTTCATCGAGACCGGCGTGCCGCACATCGCCCACCACGCCGATCACTTCGAGCTCGTCATCCTTGTTGCGCGCGTAATCCACGCGCAGCCGCTGTCCGATCGGGTCCTCGTTCGGCCAGATCTTGTTCGCGAGCGATTCGCTGATCACGATCGCGCGCGGCGCCTGTGCGTTGTCCACGGGCGAGAACGTCCGGCCGCGGCGAACCGGGATCTTCATCGCGCCGAAGTAGCCTTCGTCGGCCACGCGCACGGACGCGATCGGCGCCTGCCCCGCCGGCGGCTCGGGCCGGCCCACCACGTGGATGCTGGTGGCCGCGTCGCCATTCTGCAGCGGCAGCATGCTCACCGCGCCCACCGCCGCGACGCCCGGGAGCGCCTTGATCCGATCCGCGAACGCGCCGAAGAACTGCGCCGCGCGCGCCTCGTCCGGATACTTGTCGCCCGGCAGGCTCACGCTCACGGTGAGCACATGATCGGCGCGGAATCCGGGATCCACCGCGGCGAGCCGCCCCAGCGAACGCACGAGCAGGCCGGCCGCGAGCAGCAGCACCACCGCGAGCGACATCTGCGTCACCACCAGCCCCGAGCGGAATCGCGCGGCGTGCACGCCGCCCGTGGTGCGGCCGCTCGCACCGTGCAAGTCCGACGCGAGCATTCCTGACCGCCGGTTGAACGCCGCCGGCAATCCGATGAGCAGGCCGATCACGATCGTCGCCGCCGCGGTCACGCCGATCACGCGCCAATCCACCGCGATCTCCGAGAGCCTCGGCACGCCGCGCGGCCCCGACGCGACCAACAGGTCCACGCCATATGACGCCAGCATGATCCCCACGAAGCCGCCCGCCATTGCGAGAATGACGTTCTCCACCACCCACTGCCGCGCAATGCGCCAGCGCGGTGCACCGAGCGCCGTGCGCACGGCGGTCTCACGCTGGCGCGACGCCGCGCGCGTGAGCATCAGGTTGCCCACGTTCGCGCAGGTGATGAGCAGCACGATCGTGACGGCGCCGAAGAGCATCCAGATCACGCGCTTCGACGAGCCTACCACCTGGTCGGCGAGCGTGATCACCGACGCGTCCCAGCCCGTGTTCGCCTGCGGCGCCTCGGCTTCGAGTTGCTTGGCGATCATCGACATCTCGGCCTGCGCTTTCGCCACCGAGACGCCGGGCTTCAATCGCCCCAGCACCATCGTGTAGCGCCCGTCGCCGGCCGGCGGGGATCGTGTCGTAGCGGAACGGATCCCAGTACACTTCGTTGGCGAGCGGCCGGAAGTTCGCGGGCATCACGCCCACCACCGTCGCATCGCCGCCGCTTACGCGGATCGTCTTGCCCACGATCGCGGCGTCGGCGCCGAACCGTTGACGCCACAGGCCGTCACTCAGGATCACGACGTTCGGCGCGCCCAGCTTCGACTCGGCCGCGGTGAACGTCCGGCCCAGTGCCGGAGCGGTGCCGAGTACTGAGAAGAGGTTCGGCGTCACGCGAGCGCCCGTACACGTGCTCGGGCGCCGTGCCGCCGAGCAGCGTCATGGAGCTCCACGTGAAGTCCGCGAGATCGGTGAACGATGTGGCGCGCTCCTTCCAGTCCAGGTAGTTCTGCGGGCTCACCACGTTGTGCTCGACGTTGCCGCGCGCGTTGCGCTCCCAGATCATCACGAGATCGCCCGGCGCGCGGTACGGCAGCGGCGAGAGCAGCACGCGGTCCACCACGGTGAAGATCGTGGCGTTCGCGCCAATGCCGAGCCCCAGCACGAGGAGCGCGGCAATCGTGAACTGGCGCTGCGTGCGGAGCTGCCGCACGGCGTAGCGCACGTCCTGCCAGAACGATTCCATTGGGATCTCCTAGTCGGTGCGAAGCGCGACCATGGGGTCGGTACGCGATGCGCGCCGCGCCGGGATCCAGCTCGCGAGGAGCGCCACCGCCGCGAGCAGCGCGCCGATCGAGAGGAACGTGACCGGATCCGCCGCGCTCACGCCCAGCAGCTGGCTGCGAAGCAGCATCGCCACGCCGAACGCGAGCACGCCGCCGGATGCGAGTCCGATCGCGGTGAGCACCATCCCTTCTCCCACCACGAGCGACAGGATGTCCTGTCGCGCCGCGCCGAGTGCGGTGCGAATGCCCAGCTCACGCGTGCGCTGGCTCACGGAGTACGCGATCACCGAGTAGATGCCCATGCTCGAGAGCAACAGCGCGAGCGCCGCCGAACAGTCCGAGCATGATCGCGCCCAGTTTCATGAAGAACGTCGCCGCTCCCATGTGCTCCGCGAAGGTGCGCACATCGAGGAAGGGGAGATTCGGATCGATGGACGCGAACGTTCGGCGCACCGTTTCGGTGAGCAGCTTCGGATCGCCGCTCGTGCGCACGTACATCGTGACCGCCGCGTCATAGTCCTGCGCGTGCGGCAGGAACAGGAACGGCAGCGGCGTCTCGCCGAGCTGCTTCTGCTTGGCGGTCGCGACCACGCCGACCACCGTACGCTTTCCGCCGCCGAAATCGATCCAGCGGCCCATCGCGTCCTGGCCCGGCCAATACTTCTTCGCGAACGCCTGGTTCACGATCACGACGCGCGCCGTGCCGGAATCATCCTGCGCGGTGAAATCACGTCCCTGCAGCAGCGGTGTGCCCACGGTCTCGAAGAAGCGCGGCCCCACGCCGTCGTTGTTCAGCGACATGTTCTCGTCCTTCTGCGGCGTGTAGCCCTCGATCGTGAGGCTGGTCGAGTTGTTCCCGCCGAACCCGAGCGGCACGATCCCGGAGATCGTCGCCGACGTGACGCCCGGCAACGCCTGCACGCGATCGAGCATCTGCCGCAGCACCACGCGCCCCGAGCTCGCGTTGTAGCCGGCGAGCAGCAGGTCGGTGGACACGAGCAGCACTCTCTCCGGCTCGCGATATCCCGCGTCCATGCGCTGCGCCGCGTTCAGGCTGCGAATGAACAATCCGGCCGCCACGAGCGCGATCACGGAGAGCGAGATCTGCGTCACCACGAGCGTGCCGCGCAGCAATCCGCGTCCGCGTCCGCCCATGCCCACGCCGTCCTTGAGCGACACGACGAGATCGGGCTTGGACGCCTGCATCGCCGGCACCACGCCGAACAGCAACGCCGTGCCCACGGTGACGAGCATCGCGAACACGAGCACCCGCGTGTCGAGCGTCGTGTGGAAGCTCACCGGGTACGCGACCGGCGGCATGAGCGCGCGGAGCATCCCGCTCCCCCACGAAGCGATGAGAAGCCCAAGCCCGCCGCCCGCGATCGCAATGATCGCGCTCTCCACGAGCAGTTGCCGTACCAACGCCCAACGCCTAGCGCCTAAGCGCTAGCCGTATCCCCATCTCCCGCTTCCGCGCCGCCGCCCGCGACAACATGAGATTCGCGACGTTCGCGCACGCGATGAGCAGCACCACCGCCGTGATCCCGAGCACCGCGATGAGCGCCGGCTTGAACATCGCCTGCACGTAGTCCTCGTTCATGGGCAGAAGCTCGCGCCCCATCCCGCGGTCGGCGTCGTAGGTGGCCGCCATCTCCTTGCCGATCTTCCGCATCTCGAGCTGCGCCTGCTCGAACGACACGCCCGGCTTGAGCCGCGCGATCGCGTCATAGACTCTGCCAGCCGCGCGACGTGTACTGCTGCGGCGAACCATTCGCGACGCCCACCATCGAGAGCGGCACCCACATGTCGAACGCGAGCGCCGCCGTCTTGCCCGTGAAGAAGGGCGGCATGACGCCGACGATCGTGAACGGATGACTGTTCAGCGTGATCGTCTTGCCGACGATGCCGGAGTCGGCACCGAACTTCCGGCGCCAATAGTTGTACGAGAGCACCACCACCGGATGCCCGCCGAGCGCGCTGTCCTCGGCCGGCAGGAATCCGCGGCCGAGCATGGCACGCACGCCGAGCACGTTGAAGTAGTTGGCGCTCACGATCTCGCCCCAGGCGCGCTCGGCTTGGCCCTCCGTGCGCACGCTCAGCGGCTGGCCGGTGGTGATCGCCGGCCCTTCAATGAGCGTGGCACTCTTGGCCACGTCCTGCCAATCGGGGATGGAGAAACTCCACCGCACGTTGTTCGGCCCGCGCGTGATCACGAGCACGAGCCGGTCGTAATCGCTGACGGCCGGCAGGGGCCGGAGGACAATGCCCTCCAGCCAGGTGTAGATCGTGGTATTGGCACCGATCCCGAGGGCGAGTGTGACGACGGCGACAGCGGTGAAGAGCGGGCTCTTCCGCAGAGCGCGAAAGGCGTAGCGCAGATCCTGCAGAAGCATTCCCATTGTCGCCCTCGGGGGTGGAACGTCTATGCGTGCGCGGCGGCCGACTGTTCGTCCACGACGCGGCCGTCGAACAGGTCGATCTCGCGATCGGCGTGCTTGGCGTAGCGCTGGTCGTGCGTCACCATGCAGATCGTGCTGCCGTTGCGGTGCAGCTCGCGGAGCAGTTCCATCACGCTCTCGCCGTTCACCGAGTCGAGGTTACCCGTCGGTTCGTCGGCGAGGAGAATGGCGGGATCGCCGGCCACGGCGCGCGCCACTGCGACGCGCTGCTGCTGACCGCCGGAGAGCTGCGCCGGATAGTGCTTCACGCGGTGCGACATCCCGACCTTCTCGAGCGCGTTCTGCACGCGCTCTTTGCGCTCGGCCGCGCTCATGCCGCGATACGTGAGCGGCAGCTCGACGTTCTCGTACACCGTGAGATCGCCGATCAGGTTGAACGCCTGGAAGATGAAACCGATCTGGCGGTTGCGGACGCGCGCGCGCTCGGCGGGCTCGAGCTTCGCTACCGGTTGGCCTTCGAGCAGGTATTCGCCGCCGGTGGGCGTGTCGAGCAGGCCGAGGAGCGAAAGCAGCGTGGTCTTCCCGCAACCCGACGGGCCCGAGATCGCCACGTACTCGCCCTGCTTGATCTCGAGATGGACATCCGCGAGCGCGTGCGTCTCCACTTCGTCCGTATAGAAGACCTTCTTGATGCCCTGCAGTCTGATCAAGCGCCTGCATCGCCAGTCGTTGCCATTGTGCGCTCCGGAGTTACTTGAGGCGTACGCGTTCCACGTTGTCGTACTGAGACATGTCCGACAGGATCACTTTGTCGCCGATGTTCAGGCCCTTCAGGATCTCCACCGTTGTGACCGAACTCTTGCCGAGCAGCACCTGCACGCGGATCGCGGCGCTGCCGTTCTCCACGACCTTGAACAGACCCACCATGCCCGTGCCCGAGCCGTAGGCGGGGCGGCCGGTGTACAGCACGTTCTTGAGCTGACTCGATCCTGATCGTGCCGTCCACGCAGAGATCGGGCACCGCGCCCGGCGGGAGCGTGCCTTCGAGCTTCACGTCCACCGTGACCGTGCCGTTCACGGAGCTGGGGTCCTTCCGTGAGACATGCCCGTGGACGATACCGTTGCGTGTGTCGATGTCGGCCTCTTGGCCTACGGCGACATCCTTGGCCTGCGTTTCAGGAATTCGAATGACGGCCTTGAGCGTGCCGGGCTGCACGACCTTGGCGAGCGTCGTGCCTTCCGTGACCCACTGGCCGAGCTGGATCGTGAGGTCCTGCACGATGCCGGCGTCGGGCGCGCGTGACCTGCAGCGCATTCACGCGCGAGCGGTCGAGTTCGGCGATCGACTTGAGGCGCTTCACCTGGTCCGTTTGCACGGCGATCTGCGAGTCCACGCTCGACGTCATGAGCGCAAGGCGTTCTTTCTCGACGCGCAGACGCGTCTCGTATTCCTGCGCCGCGGCCTTCTTCTGGTTCGCGTCGAAGGGGGAGATGAGATTCTTCGTGACGAGCGACTCCGCGGCCGCCGCGTCCTGCGTGGCGGCAATGTAATTCGTGCGCGTGGTGGCGACGAGGCCTTCCTGCGCCAGTCGCGCCGCGTTCAGGTTCGTGCGCATCGCGAAGAGATCGAAACGCGCCTGATTGTAGGCCTGGTCGGCCTGCAGCGCCTGGATCTCGACGTCGGGATTGGAGAGCGTGAGCAGCACGCCGCCGGCGGGCACGCTCTGGCCGACTCTGTGCGATGAGCCGGTCGACGCGGGCACTCGCCTGCGCCGTGATGAAGCGGATGTGTTCCGGCGTGAGGTTGCCGGGGCCGCGCACTTCGATGGAGAGATCGCCCTGCTTCACCGAGTCGATGAGGAGCGTGGCGATCTCGACCGATGGCGCGGCCGGCTTGAGCCGGCCGAGTGCGACCGTGACGATGATGAGCGCGAAGATACCGCCGCCGATGGCGAGGTATTTCGGGGTCTTCTTCTTGGGGGCGCGAGCGACGTCCAAACTCTGACCTTAGGCTGGGGGCACCACGGATGTTCACCTCCCTAAAAGCAAAACGTGTGCCGTGATGCTCGTGCATCGGCCATCGGCCATCGGCCTTCGTTAACTGCCTAAGACGCGGGCTAACGGGTGGTTAGACTCCGCGACCGGACCGATGGTTGGCGAGCGGGTGTTCGGAGTGGGGACTGGGCGTCCCATGAGCGGACGGTGTCTCGCTTACTCCTTAATGTCGGAGCGTGCCAGGGCTCGACTCCACTCGGCACTTAGACCCAGCTCCGCGAGCCATCGGTCGAGGTATGCTTGGTCCAAGTCCCCTCGTCTCGCACGAATCAGCGCTGCCACATCTTCGATCTGTCGTTCCGATCTACCCGCGCGCGCCCACTCGAGCTTCGCGAGGATCAGGTCCTCGAGCGTGGCGACCGCCATCGTCGCGCCCCAGATGTCGGCTTCCTCGCGCCGGTCGAACTCGGCGCGGCTGAACGCCCGCGTTTTCCGAAAGATGAGGTCGATCTTCCAGGCACTGTCGGCTTCGATGATGTCGAACTGGCCCTCGGTGCGAAGGCCTTCGAGCGCCGCGGCCTCATCCACATAGAACTCGGACGGTGGGAACATGCGCACGAATGCGCGCAGTTGATCCTCCGATGGAGCGATCACGATATCAATGTCCTGAGTCGCGCGCGGCACTCCGTGGAACGCCGCCGCGAACGAGCCGGTGAGCATGTGCGGGATGCCGGCGCGGTCGAGCGCCTTCTGGATGCGCCGGCCGAGTGCGTCGGCCGTCACTCCGCGCGACTAGGTCCGGCAGCGTGCGCGCGCACGGAAACCACCCACTCCTCTCGCACGCGTGCCGCACTCCATTCTGGATGCCGGTGCTGTAGTCCCGCGAGCGCCAATTCACGCGCCGCATTGGACATATCGACGGCGATCCGGACGCGCTCCGCGCCCGAGAGGCGACGGAGGATCGCGAGGCGGAATTCTTCAGCGCTGGGCATCGTGAACAAAGTTATCCGAGTGTCGGAGGCCGCGCCAGCACCCGCTTAGGGAGTCCGGTTCGCGGAGTCGGCCGAGGCGCGCAGTCGCGCGACGGATGCCTGGCCGGCCCAAGTCCACGCCGCTGTCGAAATCGTCGAGCACGCCGAAGTAGACGGCGACGCCGCGCGGATCGCCGCACACTTGCCAGCGTCCCGACTGCGCGTCGCGCAGCAGCGTCCAGGTCGCGTCGCCCACGCGCGTGATCTGCCGCACGACAACGCTGTCGTTCGCGGCGTTCGCGACGCGTTCGCCTACGGACACGATCTGCGTGCGCACCACCGCGGTGTCGTGGAGCAGCTGCGAGCCGGTGATCTTGAACTTCGCCGGGAACACGAGCACGTCGCTCTCATATTCCTGGTCGCAGTTCGGCGCCTCGGAGAATAGCGAGTCCGACGGATCCTCCGCCGAGGATGGCGCGACGGCGCTTAGGATCGCTGACACGACTTCCTCGGGTGACAGCGGCGCCGGCTGCGGCTTCGGCTTCGGCTTGCGCTGCTGACTCGCGCGCGCAGGCGATAGCTGGCGCAAAGCAAGAAAGCGGCGACGGTCCGAATCGCGCGGTCATCGGAACCCCTGCTTCTTCTCGCCCGCGCGGTGCGGCCTGATAGCGAACGCGCTCCATGTGTCGTTCACCGAGATGAGCGTGATCCACTTCATCTCGAACGGCTTGAGCGAGTCCCACCCCTGGTCGCGCGTGAGATCCGTTTGGGTCTTGGAGCCGCCTTTCGGGAATGACAGCCAGAGAATGCTCTCGGGCTTGAGCGCTTTCACGGCGCCCGGCACCAGCTCGCGTAGCTCGGCTTCATTGCGCGCGAAGAGTTGGATCCAGTCGAACTCGCCGGTGAGTTTCGCCGCGATCTTCGCGCCGGCGGGCAGTGGACTCAGTTCCTTCGCGTACCCCTTCGGCGCGTTGACCAACGCCGCGCGATGCCCCGGCTTCAGTTTCATCTTCGCAGCCAGCTTAGAGACAGGCATCCTGATCCTCACACTTAACTATAGTAGCGCCGAAAAACCGAAGATACTCCGAAGACGACGGAAAATTTTCGCGACGAAGTCCCATGTACGCCGAACTCTTCCATCGACGCCAGACAGCATCGCGAACAACTGCATTCGACAGGATTAACGATGAATTGATGAACGGCAACAACCGTTTGAGCCTGCAGTTCAATCATGTAAATCATGTTAATCATGTCAAAGCGTTTGTCCCTACTTGCTACTCCCGTCCGGCGCACGCGCGATGATCACGCCATCGCCCACATCCAGTCCCGACACCTTCCCGTCGGTGCCGATCACGAAGGTCACCAGCTGCGTGCCGAGCCAGCGCTTCGTGTACTTCATCTCGAACGTGTCGTAGTTCCAGTGCTCCATCGTCGCGCTCGTGAACGGATCGTCCTCCCACAGCTTGCCGTCCTTAGCTTGATCACGGTGGTGCCGTACAGCTCATCCTTGTACGTGCCCGCGTACGCCGCGAGCGGCAGCGTCGGCTTGGTGCCCATCACCCGCTTCTTCGCCTCGGCGGCCACGGCCTCCGCGCGACGCGCATGCGCCGCGTCGTACATCTTCTTCAGTTCGGCGCTCCAGTCGTGCGTGCCGCCGCCAATGTAGCGGTCGAACACGGTGTACATGAGCGCGTGACGCAGCTCGGCGTGATCGAGATTCTCGAAGATCACGACGCCGAGCTTGCGGCTGGGGATGAGGCCGACGATCGCGACGAATCCGTCGATGCTGCCGGTGTGGAACACCACGGCCTCGCCGCGATAATCCTCGAGGAACCAGCCGAGTCCGTACGCGGTGTAGTTGGGATGCGTGAGGCGCGCGGTGGGATAGAACTCATCGGGGCCGACGATCTGCTGCAGCTGCCAGAGTTCGGCGAAATTCGCGGCGCTGAGCATGCGCTTGCCGCCGATGCGCGTGCTGTCGAGCAGGAAGCGCAGCCACTTGGTCATGTCGGACACGTTCGAGTACATCGCGCCGGCGGGGCCGATGTTGTCCGTTTGATAGCGATCGATCGCGCGCACGGTGTCGTCGATGCGGAAATGCGGCGTGGCGACGTTCTTGAAGTCGACCGCGGCCTGCGTGTTCGTGACCGTCTCGTTCATGCCGAGCGGCGTGAAGATGTCCTTCTTGAACATTGCCTCCCAATCCTGCTTCGCGGCGAGCGCGGCGATGAACACGGCCGCGGCGTACGTCTCGTTCTGGTATTGGAAATGCTCGCGGAAGGAGTACGTGGGCTTCACGAGGCGCAGCTTCTTGGCGATCTCGTTGAAATCGTACGACGTGCCGTACCAGAGATAGCCCGCCTCCGGGAGACCGCTGCGGTGCGTGAGCAGATCGCGCTCGGTGAGCTCGGACGTCACGTAGGGCGACATGAGCTGCAGCTGCGGCATCCGGTCGGCGACGCGCGTGTCGAGCGAGAGTTTGCCGCTGTCCACCATGAGCATCGCCGCGTACGAGCCGAAGGCCTTCGTGGTGGACGCGTTCGCGAATAGCGTGTGGATGTTCACGGAATCGTGACCGCCAACGGTTTTCACGCCGTAGCCCTTGATGAAGGTGACGGAGTCATCCTTCACGATGGCGATCTCCATGCCGGGGACGTCCCAGTCTTTCATCCCCTTCGCGACGTAGGCATCGAATCCCGCGAGCGGATCGGCCTTCTTGGCCGGCGCCTGAGCGCCGAGCGCGGTGACCGTTGCGAGGAGAGCGAGCAAGGAGAGGGCGCGAAGATCACGAGTCATCAGATACCTGAGTTGATGGGTTCATGCAGCCGGCTTTCCGGACCCCGAAAATGGCTCGCGCGCACGATAACGGCAACATCGGCACCGAGCGCTCGTCGCGCTCGCGATTGCACGACCGGCATCAAGGTTCGAAGTTTCGACCGGATCGAGCGGATGATCGGATCAATCGGATACGCCCGTGTTGCGAGCGATTCCACGGCGCAGAGTCGGGTTCTTGTCTTGTTGTTAACAACAACGACACAGAGCTGACTGCGCGCGTTGCACCGCTCTGCGTCGCAGAGGTATCCGATCGATCCGGATCATCCGGTTGATCCGGTCGAAACCTCTACCTTGATGCCATTCGTCGCGCGAGGGATCACGAGAACTGCTTCGACGCGGATCAGGCGGAATTGGCGGATGATGCGGATCGCTTCGGGCGCGATGAGCGCTCCACGGAGCGAAGTCAGGCTTTTGTCTGTGTTGTTAACAACAAATAACAGGATCTCGATCATTCGCGCGGAGCGATCCTCCGATCACGGAGCCAGTCCGAAATTCCGCCTGATTCCGCATACATCCGCGTCGAAAGCAGTTCTCGTGATCTCGACTACGCCTCCGCCATCACCTCGTCGGTGTTCTTGGCCGATTCCGAGATGATGCGCTGCGTCTCGTCGCCCGGGGCCTCTTCGTAGCCGCGGAATTTGCGCGTGAACGTCGCGCGGCCGTGGGTCATCGAGCTCAGGTCGGTCGCGTACAAGTGCAGCGACGCGCGCGGGATCACGGCCCGCACCAGCGTGCCGCGGTTGTCCGCGAGGGTGTCGCTGCCCAGGATGTGCCCGCGGCGCGCCGAGATGTCGCCCATCACGTCGCCGAGGCAATCGCCCGGCGTGCTGATCTCGAGTTCGTCCAGCGGCTCGAGCAGCACCGGCTTGCACTTGGGCGCCACCGCCTTGAACGCGAGAATGCCCGCCATCTTGAAGCTCATCTCGTTCGAGTCCACCGAGTGGTACGACCCGTCGAAACACTCCACGGTGAAATCCACCAGCGGATATCCCGCGAGGATCCCGCGCGCCGAGGCTTCCTGGATGCCGCGGTCCACGGCCGGAATGAACTTGTTGGGGATCGCGCCGCCCACGATCTCGTCCTTGAACACGTAGCCCTCGCCGCGCGGCAGCGGCGCGAAGCGCACCCAGCAGTCGCCGAACTGCCCGCGTCCGCCCGATTGTTTCTTGTGGCGCCCCTGCCCTTCGCCCTTGCCGCGGATCGTCTCGCGGTACGCAATGCGCGGCTTCGTGAGTTCGCCGGTGACGCCGAACTTCCGGTGCAGCTTGGCCATGTTCACTTCGAGATGCCGCTCGCCGAGTCCGGAGACGATCGTCTCGTGCGTCTCGGGATCGTAGTGCATCTCGAAGGTGGGGTCCTCATCGTGCAGGCGGTGCAGGCCGGCCTGCAATTTCTCTTCATCGTTGCGCGCCGAGGCGTGCACCGCGAATTCCACGAGCGGATCCGGGAATTTCGCGGCCGGCAGGCGCACCGGATGTTCCTTGGTGCTCAGCGTGTCGTTCGTGTGCGTGTTCTTGAGCTTCGCCACGCAGCCGATGTCGCCGGCGTGCAGCTTGGTCACCTCGGCGCGGTCCTTCCCCTGCGCCACCGCGATGTGGCCGAGCTTCTCGACGCCGTTGCGCGTGGCGTTGAACACTTCGGCGCCGTTCACCACCACGCCGGAGAGGATGCGGAAGAACGACACGTCGCCCACGTGCGGCTCCGATTGCGTCTTGAACACCCAGGCGGCGAAGGGCGCGTCGTCCTTCGCGTGGATCTCCACCGTCTTGTCGCCCTCGGCGCCCTTGAGCGCGTGGAGTTCTTCCATCTCGAACGCGCTGGGCATGAGTTCCACGATCTTCGTGAGCAGCGCGCGCGTGCCGAAGGTCTGCTCCGCGCTCACGCAGAAGAGCGGGAAGAGTTCGCCGCGCTTCATGCCTTCCTTCATGGCGGCGATCGCTTCGTCGCGGCCGATCTCCTTGCCTTCGAGGTAGCGCTCGAGCATCGCGTCGTCCGTGCTCGCGATCGTCTCGATGAGCTGCTCGTAGTATTTGTCGAACATCGCCTGCTGGTCGGCGGGGATGTCCGTCTCGTCGTACTCGCCGGCCTTCGTGCCCTTCTTATAGAGGTGCGCCTTTCGCGAGAAGAGATTCAGGATGCCGCGGAAGGTCGGCGCCCTCGCCGATCGGCACCTCCACCGGGATGACGTTCGGCGTGAGCCGCGCCTTGATGCTCTCGTACGCGTGGTCGAACGACGCGTGCTCTTTGTCGAGCATGGAGACGACGAAGAGCACCGGATCCTTCCGCGCGACCGCTTCGCGGAACATCGTCTCAGTGCCGACCTCGACGCCGGCGCGTGGCGCTCACCACCACGAGCGCGCCGTCGGCGGCCGCGAGTCCCGCGATCGCGTCGCCCGCGAAATCGGCGTAGCCCGGCGCGTCGATGAGATTGATCTTGCTGTCCATCCACTCGGCGTACGCGCAGCCGAGGTTGATGGAGTATTTGCGTTCGATCTCTTCCGGGGTGAAGTCCGTGAGGGCGGAGCCCTCTTTGATCGTGCCGTGCCGCTTGGAGGCCCCGGAAACGAAAGCGAGCGCGTCGACCAATGTGGTCTTCCCGCTCGCACCATGTCCGACGACCGCGACGTTGCGGATCTCCCGGCTGCCGAATTCTCTCATGGTCCAGTGCCTCGGCGAATTGGGTGTTTTTTTATCGTACCTCGCGGATTCGGCGCGGGGCAAGGGCTGGAACTGCAGACTTAGACGTTAGACTTAGACGTTAGATGGCGGGACCCCTTTGTAACATCGGTGACAGTCCTGTCATCTTCTTACGGCGTAATTCGACGAAACCTTCAACTAGAGGAACATGAGGCTCACTTCTTCGGTCATCTTCGGTATCACGCTCGTTTCATTCGCCAGGGCGGCGGGGGCGCAGGATGCGCCGTACACGTTCACCGTGGCGCCGTACGTCATGTTCACGGGCATGACGGGCACCGTGGCGATCGAGGAATTCCCGGCGGCGAGCGTGAATCGGGCGTCGCCCGGGCCGTTCAGCGATCTGCATGCGGGCGGCGGCGTGCTCTTCGAGGTGCGACAGCGGTCCGTGGTCGTTCGCGCTCAACGCGAGCAACGTGTCGCTCACGCAGACCATCGAGCCGTATCCCCTCGGTGAGCAATGGCGACCAAACGCTGGACGGAACGATGACCACCAATGCAGACCATGTTCGATGCGTATCTCTTCCGGCGCATCGCCAAAGCGTGGGAAGTGACGGCTGGCATGAATGGGCATCGCATTGGCACCATCTTGAACGGCACGTTCAGCGAGGTCGAAGGCGATCTGGTCACATTGGAGGACGTGAACGAGAACTATCCGCACGCGTGGCTCACGCCGGTCGCTCGGCGCGCGATGGACGCCGGTGGATGGCGCGCGGTGGCACGTGACCGTGTTCGGCGACGTGGGCGCGTGGAGCGGCAATAATTTCACGTGGCAACTCTTGCCGGCGGCCGGCTATCAGCTGAACAAGCGCGTTCGAGATGTCGGCGCAGTACAGGGTGCTCTACATGGATTACAGCGTCGGCGCGCCGCCGACGCCGACGACGCATGATGAGGGATATCTTCAGTACCGGACCACGACGTATGGGCCGCAGCTTGCCGTCGTGCTTCATTTCTGAGTCGGTACTGCAGACTGAGACGTTAGACTTAGACGTTAGACTGCTTTCTCTCTGAGGTTTCTATGAGATCACGACGTCTATTCATTTTCCTCGCGGCGAGCATCGTTGGTGCGTCGCCGGTGGCGGCGCAGGGGACTCGGTATGCGTTGGCGCCGGCGGTGGGTGAGTGGGCGCCGCCGGCGGATCCGAATGCTTGGCAGTGGACCATCGCGCCGTATCTGCTCATGCCCACCATGCAGGGGACCACGGGGATCGGGAATCTGCCGCTGCTGCACGTGGACGCGAGTGCGAACGACATCTTCTCGCATCTGCATTTCGGCGCGATGCTCTACGTGCAGGCGCGGAAGGGGCAGTGGTCGTTCGTGATCGACCAGATCTACATGGATCTGAATCAGCCCACGGATCCGGGCACGCTATGGGTGACCGGCTCCGTGACCATGAAGCAGTACGCGGGCGAGGGATTCATCCTCAAGGAGCTGAGCCACGGCTTCGAGGTGGCCGCCGGGATCCTGGTGAACAGCATCCAGGCGCACGGCGAGATCGAACTGCTCACGCCGGGCCCGACCCCGCGCGAGGCCACGAAGAGCAAGACCTGGGCGCTGCCGGTGCTCGGATTCCGCTGGACCCCGGTGGACGCCGAGAAGTGGCACGTGCTGCTGTTCGCCGATATCGGCGCGACGAGCGGGAATAATTGGACTTACCAGGTGATGCCATCGGTGGGGTATAGGTTCTCGAAGCTGTTCGAGACTTCGGTCCAGTATCGGTGGCTTGGGACTCACGTACTCGAGTGGCTCGGGGAGTGACACGTTCATTTACGACATGAACATCTTTGGGCCGGAGATTGCGTTTGGGTTCCACTTCTGAGTCGTAACTACAGACTGAGACTATAGACTGGGACTTTAGAAGGCGGTACGGCACGCGCTCGAATGGTGGCGGGAGACTCACTGTCTTCCGTCATATCTTCGCATTATGGAGAACGATTCCGCGAGGCGCGGACACCGGGCGCTGATTGTTTGGCAGCGTTCCATGGAGCTCGCGCGCGAAGCGCATCGGCTCGCGCGGCGCCTTCCGAAGGATGAGCGCTTCGCGCTCGCCAATCAGATCAGGAGGGCCGCGTCATCGATTCCGGCGAATATTGCCGAGGGAAACGGGCAGCTGTATCGCCGAGCCTTCACGCGCCACTTATCGATCGCGCGCGGTTCTCTCATGGAACTCGACACGCACTTGGAGCTCGCCATGATGAACGGCTACCTCAGTGCGAGAGATATCGCGCCGGCGCTTGCCCTGATCGGCCATGTCGCGCGGCTTTTAGGCGGCCTCACGAAATCCCTCGCCTCCCCACCACTCCCGCCTTCTAAAGTCCAAGTCTAAGAGTCTCAGTCTGCAGTTACGACTGAGAAGTGATTTCGCCGCTTCACAATCGCCCCCGGCTCAAAACCGAAATGCTTCTCCAGCTCCTTTAAGCGGCGCCGACGCCCCGAACGTCTTCATCCCGATCATCCTTCCGCCGTCGCCCACATAACGCTCCCATCCCATCGTTGACGCCTGCTCGATCGAAACCCTCGCGCGCACCGCCCTCGGCAGCACCTGTTCGCGATATTCCGGCGCTCTGATGATCGAACAGTTCCCAGCTCGGCATCGACACGACGCGCGATTTGATCCCGGCCGCCGATGAGTTGTTCATGCGCTTGCGTCGCGAGCACGACTTCGCTGCCCGTCGCGATGAGGATCACGTCCGGCTTCCCGCCCGGCGCGTCGGCCAGGATATAGGCGCCCTTCGCGACGCCGCGCGCGCTCGCGTACTTCGCGCGGTCCAGGGTGGGCAGCGGCTGACGGCTCAGCGCGAGCACGGCCGGCTCGTGCCGCAGGCCCATGATCACGCGATACGCCTCCACGACTTCGTTCGCATCGGCCGGCCGGAATACGATGATGCCCGGCATCGCGCGCAGCGACGCCAAATGCTCCACCGGCTGATGCGTGGGGCCGTCCTCGCCGTCGCTCATCGCTTCGTGCGTGAACACCCAGATCACGGGCAATTCCATGAGCGCCGACAATCTGATGGTGGGCCGGCAGTAATCGCTGAAGATGAAGAACGTCGCGCCGAACGGACGCAGCTTGGTGAGCGACATGCCATTCAGCGCCGCGCCCATCGCATGCTCGCGGATG
The DNA here is from genome assembly GCA_963732065.1 of uncultured Gemmatimonadaceae bacterium. Classification (GTDB taxonomy): domain Bacteria; phylum Gemmatimonadota; class Gemmatimonadetes; order Gemmatimonadales; family Gemmatimonadaceae; genus DATKOH01. Next base: position 49,866 of record CAVSYH010000019.1, read on the forward strand.
CCGAAGTGGAAATTGCGCCCCTGCGGCGTCGCGGGTTCCTGATCGCCGGCGCCCTCGAAGAGCAGCGTGGTCTTGTTGGACGATCCGAGGTCGGCGGATCCGCCGAGCAGCCACGGGATGTTCTGCGCGAGCACGTTGAGCACTTTGCCGCTCGCATCGCGGCCGGCAATGCCCTTCGCATCCGCCGGGAACACCGGAAGGTTCTTGTCCCAGCCGGCCGGCAGCTCGCGCCGCTGCATTTGGTCGATCTCGTCCGCCAGCGCGGGGAATTTCGCGCGGTACTGCGCGAAGAGTGCCTTCCACGCCGCGTTCGCCGCCGCGCCACGCGCGCCGACGCCATTCGCGAAATCCTCGCGCACGCCATCCGGCACGAGGAACTTCGCGTCCTCGGGCCATCCGTACGCGCGCTTGGTGAGCTTCACCTCTTCCTCGCCCAGCGGCTCGCCGTGCGCCGCGGCGGTGTCCTGCTTGTTCGGCGAACCGTACCCGATGTGGCTGTCGAGTATGATGATCGTGGGACGGCCGACGGTCTTCTTGAACGTCGCGATCGCGTTCTGGATGAGGCCCAGATCGTTCGCGTCGCCCACACGCAGCACGTTCCACCCGTAGCCCATGAAGCGCGCGGCCACATCCTCGGTGAACGTGATGTTGGTGTTGCCCTCGATCGTGATGTGGTTGTTGTCGTAGATCCAGCAGAGATTGTCGAGCGCGAGATGTCCCGCGAGACTCGCGGCCTCGGCGCCCACGCCCTCCATGAGGCAGCCATCGCCGCACACGGCGAAGATGTCGTAGTCGAAGATGTCGAAGCCCGGCCGGTCGTAGCGCGCGGCGAGCCAGCGCTCCGCGATCGCCATGCCGACGCTCGTCGCGATCCCCTGCCCCAGCGGGCCGCTCGTCGTCTCCACGCCGGAGGTGAACCGGTACTCGGGATGACCCGGCGCCTTGCTGCCCAGCTGGCGGAAATGCTTGATGTCCTCGAGCGACACGGCGGGATCGCCGAGCCGTTCGTACTCCGCGTTCACCGCGCGCGTGCCGGTGAGATGCAGCACGCTCCAGAGCAGCATGCTCGCGTGGCCGTTCGACAGCACGAAGCGGTCGCGGTTGGGCCAGATGGGATCGGCCGGATCGAAGCGCATCACGCGGTTCCACAGCGTGTACACCAGCGGCGCGAGCGCCATGGGCGTGCCGGGATGCCCCGACTTCGCCTGCTGCACCGCATTGATGGAAAGCGTGCGGATGGTATTGATCGAGATCTGCGAGATGTCGGTGTTCGCCACGGTGTTCACTTGGATGAATGCTTGGCTTCCAACTTCGCGACCTTCGCCAGGCGCCGCAGATGACGCTCGGCGCTGCTGTACTGCGACGCCAGGAAGTTCTGCACGAGGTCCCACGCGAGCTCGACGCCTTCCGTGCGCGCGCCGAGGCAGATGATGTTCATGTGATCGTCCTCCACGCCCTGTCGCGCGGAGAAGTGGTCGGCGATGAGCGCGGCGTGCACGCCCGGCACCTTGTTGGCGCAGACGCTCGCGCCCACGCCGCTGCCGCAGCACGCGATGCCGCGCTCGACTTGTCCGGCGGCCACGGCGTTCGCGAGCGGCACGACGAAATCGGGATAGTCGTCGCCATCGTTCAGCGCGTGGGCGCCGAAATCCACCACTTCGTGCTTCGCCGCGCGGAGCCGCGCGACGAGCGCTTCCTTGAGCGGGAATCCGCCGTGATCCGTGGCGATGCCGATCTTCATGGTGCCCTCAGTACGAGTGATCGGTGAGCATCGACCTTGCCGCGGAACACATAGTAGATGGACGCCGTGTACGCGAGCACGATCGGCACACCGATGGCGGCCACCACGAGCATGAACTTGAGCGACGGCGCGGTGGAAGCGCCGTTCACGATGTTGAGACTGTTCGCCGGCTCGGGCCATGAGAAGACAAGATTGGGGTAGATCGCGGCGCCGAACAGCATCATGAGGGTAACGATCGATCCCGGCAGAGCTGATGAACGCGAGGCCGTATCGCTCGCGTTTCACGAGTCGCACGATGTTGAACGTGATGAGCACGGACACGATGAAGATCGCTCCGAGCGCCGGCAGGCGTGACTGGAGCGCCTCGTGCACCATGGGCCGTTCGAGGAGCGTGACCACGTTCAGCACGGCGAACAGCGCAAGAAAGGTGGGGATCGTGCGCTTGGTCCAGGCCGCGAGCCGCTGTTGGAGCGCACCCTCGGTCTTGAGCAGACAGGTAGAGATTCGCGTGCATCGCGAAGAGCGCGAGACCGGTGAGGGCCACGAGCAGCGTGTACGGCTTGATCAGGTGCAGGAAGTCGCCGTGGAATTCGTGGTGCGCGTCGAGCGGAATGCCCCACACGAGATTGCCGATCGCGACGCCGATGACCAGCGCGCCCGAGATGCTCGCCACCGCGAACACCGTGTCCCACGTCGCGCGCCAGCGCGCGCCGGGATATTGCCCGCGGAACTCGATGGCCGCCGCGCGGAAGATCAGCGCCGTGAGCAGCAGCATGAACGCGTCGTAGAATCCGGAGAACACGGTGGCGTACACGTTGGGGAACGCCGCGAAGAGCGCGCCGCCGCCCGTCACGAGCCACACCTCGTTGCCGTTCCACACCGGACCGATCGCGTTGTAGAAGATCCGCCGCTCGGTGTCATCCCGCACGAACAGGATCAGCGCGCCGGTGCCGAGGTCGAAGCCGTCGAGCACCGCGTAGCCGGTGAGCAGCACGCCCACGAGGATGAACCAGATGGTGTTGAGGTCCATCATGCCTCGCGCTCCGTCTTGAGCGACAACGGCTCGAACTTCTCCGGCAGGCCGGCATCGGGTTTGTCGTGCGGCGGGCCCTTATGCACGATACGCGTGAAGAGCGTGACGAACAACGCGGCGAGCAGCGCGTAAATGAGACAGAAGAGCACGATCGAGCGCGCCACCTGCCCGCTGCTCACCACGACCGACGTCGCATCCGCCGTCTTCAGCACCTGGTACACGATCCACGGCTGCCGCCCCACTTCGGCGGTGACCCATCCGGCCTGCGTCGCGATCTCCGCGAGCGCCGGCGAGAAGACGAGCAGCCAGAGATAGGCGCGAATGCTCGGGCGATCCGCTTCCCAGAGTCGGCCCGTTCTCCATAGGAGAAGTCCGAAGAGCGTCATGCCCAACGAGGAAGACGCCGATCGCGATCATCGAGATGGTACGTCTGAAAGACGAGCGGCGCGTTGGGCCAATAGCTCGGCCGGATCGCCGCCAACTCCGACGCGCTCGCGCCGGGATGGCGCGCGAGCAAGAACGAGTCGGTCGGCAACTCGTTCAGCCCCGGCACGACGGTCTTCGCGCCGCGCGCCGGGTCGAGGAAATCGCCACTCACCAGGATGCTCAGCAGGCTGGGCACCTTCAGCGTCCGCTGGTCGAGCCCGGTGATGCGCCCTGTCGGAATCGCGCTGCCAATGCACGACGCCCCCGATCGCCATCGGCGCGTTCGCGGTGGTGGCCGCGAGCCCTTCGATCGCGGCGAGCTTCTCCGGCTGGTGGCGCGCGACGCCGCTCGCCGTGATGTCGGCCGAGATCATCTGGAGGAGCGATGCCGCCGCGGCGACGCCCAGTCCGATCTTGAGCGACACGCGCGCCGTGGGCACGTGCCGGCCGCGCAGCAGCCAGTAAGCGCTCACACTCGCGACGACGAGCGCACCAATGATCCAGCACGCGATGATCGTATGCGCGAGCCGGTCGAGCGTGCTCGGATTGAGGATGGCCTTCGCGAAATCGTCCACCACCGCGCGCACGTCGCCCAGCTCCGATCGGCTGCACGATGTAACCGGCCGGCAGCGGGATCTCCTTCACGGTGAACGCGGCGTTGCCGAGGTCGGCGCTCATCGGGAACTGCTGGCCACTCGCGATCTCCTTCACCATGCGCGCGAGGTGGTAGCCGGCGGGCGTCTGCATCCATGAATTCGCGACGATGATCCAGATGGCGCTGAAGTGCGCCCCGAGCGCGACGAGGAACGTCGCGAGGAAATGCATCTTGGGGCCCACCTTGTTCCACCCGAACAGCAGGATCGCGAGGAACCCCGACTCGAGGAAGAACGCGTAAACGCCTTCGATGGCGAGCGGGCTGCCGAAGATGTCGCCGACGAACCGCGCGTAGTTCGCCCAGTTCGTGCCGAACTGGAATTCCATGGGGATGCCGGTGGCTACTCCGATCGCGAAGATGAGCCCGAAGATCTTCGTCCAGAAATGCGCCATGCCGGTGTAGAGCGCATTGCCCGTGCGCAGCCGCATCCCCTGCATGACCACGAGGATGAGCCCCAGCCCGATCGTGATCGGCGGGAAGATGAAGTGGAACGCGATCGTGAGCGCGAACTGCCCACGCGAGAGCAGTACCGTGTTCACCGCGCGACCTCGCGCTGGGTGGCGATGCCCTGCCGTCCGGTCTCATGCCAGAGCAGGCGCGCCACGACGCCGGTCCATCCGGTCTGGTGCGACGCGCCGAGCCCGCGGCCGGTGTCGCCATGGAAGTACTCGTGGAAGTGCACGTAGTCGCGGAAGTGCGGATCGCCCGACAATTTCGGATGACTCTTGAGCACGGGGCGTTCACCGTCCTCGCCCTTGAGGAAGATGCGCGTGATCCGGCGCCCGATCTCGTGCGCGGCGTCGCGCAGGGTGACCATGTTCCCGGAGCCGGTGGGGCACTCCACTTTGAAATCGGGGCCGTAGTAATAATCGAATTTCTCGAGCGCCTCGATGAGCAGGAGATTCATGTTGAGCCACACCGGGCCGCGCCAATTCGAATTGCCGCCGAACAGCGTGCTCGTCGATTCCGCGGGCGCGTAGATCACCTCATAGCGTGCGCCGTCGATGTTCAGCTCGTACGGTGCGCGCTCATGCACCTTGGACATCGACCGCACGCCGAAGTCCGACAGGAAGTGCCGCTCGTCCAGCATCTTGCTCAGCAGCGCGGTCATGCGATGCGAGCGCAGGAGCGAGAGCAGTCGCCAGTCGCCCACGCCGGGCTCTTTCCAGTTCGAGACCATGGCCGCCATCTCGGGGCGGTTCGCGAGGTACCACTCCATGCGCCGCGTGAAGTGCGGCAGCTTCGCGAGCACCGCGGGATCCACCGGCTGACAGACGAACAACGGCGTGAGCCCAACGAGCGATTCCAGCTTGAGCGGGATGTTGCGGCCGTCGGGCAGGCTGATGTGATCGTAGTAGAACTGGTCGGTCTCGTCCCAGAGCCCCATCGCGTTGTCGCCCTCGCCGTTGATCGCGGCGGCGATCGACAGGAAGTGCTCGAAGAATTTGCTGGCGATGTCCTCGTACGCGTGGTTGTGAACGCCAAGCTCCGCCGCGATGCGCAGCATGTTCAGGCAATACGCGGCCATCCAGCTCGTGCCATCGGCCTGGTTGATATACCCACCCGTGGGCAGCGCCTGGCTGCGGTCGAAGACGCCAATGTTGTCGAGGCCAAGGAAGCCGCCCTGGAAGATGTTCCGCCCCTGCTCGTCCTTGCGGTTCACCCACCAGGTGAAGTTGAGGAGCAGTTTCTGGAACACGCGCTCGAGGAACTCGAGATCGCCCGGATCGTCGGGGTTCTCTCGGCGGCGCTGCAGCTGGTCGATCTGGAACACGCGATGCGCGGCCCACGCGTGCACGGGCGGATTCACATCGCCGAACGCCCATTCGTAGGCCGGCAACTGGCCGTTGGGATGCATGTACCACTCGCGCGCGAGCAGGATCAGCTGGTGCTTCGCGAATTCCGGATCGATGTCGGCGAACACGTAGCAGTGGAAGGCGAGATCCCACGCCGCGAACCACGGGTATTCCCACTTGTCGGGCATTGGAGATGATCTCGGCGGCGGCCACGTGCCCCCAATCCTTGTTGCGCCCCTGCTTTCGCGCGGCCGGCGGCGGTGGTTGCGTGGGATCGCCATCCAGCCAGCGCGTGACATCGTAGCAGTAGAACTGTTTGGTCCACAGCATACCGGCGAACGCCTGCCGCTGCACGAGCCGGACATCGGGGTCCTCGAGGCCATGCTGCAGCTCATCGTAGTACGCATCGGCCTCGCGGCGCCGCGTCGCCATCGTCTCGTCGAAATCGGCGAACGCGTTCGACTGCACGCCGGCCGCTGGCCGCAAGCGCACGCGCACCTGAGCCGACGCGCCGCCGAGGACCTCCATGTGGTAGAGCGCACCAGCCTTCGTGCCGCGCATGGCGGTGTTCACGGCGTCGAGTTTGCCGTTCACCACATACTCGTGGAACGCATCCTTGAACGGACCGGCGACGCCGGTGTGTCCCCAGAGGCGCGGCGCATTGCTCGCATTCTCGGTGAACAGGAGCTGTGGCTTGGCGTCAGCGTCGAGCCGGAAGCTGCCGAGCGTCTCGTGTTCGATCGCGATCACGCCGCGCTCGGCTTTCATGGATGGTTTGTGCGCGTTCGGTGCCCACGACCACGTGTCGCGCAGCGTGAGCTGCGGGATCAGCCGGATCGCCGCCGCGTCGGGACCGCGGTTGTGCACCGTGACGAGCATGAGCGTGTCGTCCGGCCCGGCCTTCGCGTACTCCACGAACACGTCGAAGTAGCGGTCGTCGTCAAAGGCGTCGCTGTCGATCAGGTCGAACTCGGGCTGGTCCTGGCCGCGCGCCTTGTTCTCCGCGACGAGTTTCGCATAGGGGAATTCTCGCTGCGGATACTTGTACAGCATCTTCTGGTACGCGTGGCTCGGCGTGGCGTCGAGGTACCAGTACATCTCCTTCACATCCTCGCCGTGATTGCCTTCGCTGTTCGTGAGACCGAACAGACGCTCCTTGAGGATCGGGATCCACGCCGTTCCACATGGCGAGCGTGAGGCACAGGCGCTGCTGATCGTCGCACCATCCGGCGATGCCGTCCTCGCCCCAGCGATACGTGCGGCTGCGCGATTGATCGTGCGTGAGATAATTCCACGCGTTCCCGTCGGCGCTGTAATCCTCGCGCACGGTTCCCCATTGCCGCTCGGACACGTACGGCCCCCATCGGCGCCATGGCTCGGTGCCGGCCTTGAGCGCTTTCATGCGCTTCTGCTCTATGGAATTGCTCGCCGGCGCCGGCGCCATGAATGGCATGTTCGTTCTCCCGTTATCCGTGAGCCGACGCGGCCGCGCGGTCGGCGAGCACGAGCGCACTCGCCGCGTTCACGCGGCCGGCGGGGATCGTGCGATCGCCCGCGCGCAGCAGCGCGAGCATGCGCGCCTTCTCGGCGCCCGTCACGAGCCACAATACACGCCGCGCGCCATCGAGCACCGGATAGGTGAGCGTCATGCGGCGATGGCCCATGTACGGACCCGCGAGCGCGACCTCGGTGTTCGTCACGAGCAGCGCGGGATCGCCGGGCACGAGCGACGCGGTGTGGCCGTCGGGTCCGAGCCCGAGATGCACGACATCGAACACGGGCGGCGCGCCGGCGCTGCTCTCGATCTCGTGCGCGTAGCGCCCGGCCGCGGCCGGGAGATCGGGATCGTTCACGGGCATCGGGTGCACGTTCTGCGCCGGGATGTTCACGGCGCTGAGCAGCGTCTCGCGGATGTGCGTGAGGTTGCGCGCCTTATCGCCATCGGGCGCGACGCGCTCGTCCACCTGGAATAAGTGCACCGCGCTCCATGGCACCGGCTGCTGCGCGAGCGCGCGCAGCATCTGCCACGGCGTGTTGCCGCCGCTCACGGCGAGGGTGAACACGCCCCGCGCGCCGATCGCCGCGCGCGCGTCGGCGGCGATGACCTCGGCGGCGCGCGAGGCTACCGCAGTGTCGTCGGGGAGGACCTCGATCTTCACGTCGCGGGCGCGTCGAGCACGGGGTCGTGCCAGCCGCCGTCGGGCGCGATGCGGTCGGCTTCCTTCGGGCCCCACGTGCCCGGCGCGTACGGGTACACCGGCGTCTTCGCCTTGAGCGGCGGGATCCACGATGCGCCACGCTTCTTCGGCGTAATCCTCGCGCGCGAAGAGCGTCGCGTCGCCCACCATGGCGTCGCCGAGCACGCGCTCGTAGGCGTCCATCTCATCGGCGGCCGGATGCGAGCTGGCCACCATCTCGGCGAGCGCGCCGCGCATCTCTTCGCCCGGCGCCATCACGTTCATGCCCACCGCCGTGGTGACGTCGGGGCTGATGCGGAATCGGAAGTAGTTCCCGCGCTGGCCATTCGTGGGGAAGAGCGCCGGCGGGCGGCGCAGACGCACGAAGAGCTCCGTGCACGTGACCGGCAACGACTTGCCCGCGCGGATGTAGAAGGGCACGCCCTGCCAGCGCCACGAGTTGATCGCGAGCTTCACGGCGGAGAAGGTCTCCGTGACCGAGCCGGGCTTCACGCCCGCCTCCTTGAGGTAGCCGTCGAACTGGCCGCGCACGATGTCCGCCACCTGGAGCGTGGGGATCGCCTTGAGCACTTTCACCTTCTCGTCGCGAATGGATTCGCTGTCGGTGCGCACCGGCGGCTCCATCGCGACGTTGCACATCACCTGGAAGAGATGGTTCTGCACCACGTCGCGCGTGGTGCCGGTCTCGTCGTAGAACGCGCCGCGACCCTGCACGCCGAAGTCCTCGGCCATGGTGATCTGCACGCTCTCGACGTGCTCGCGGTTCCAGAACGACTCGAGGAAGAGGTTCGTGAAGCGGAAGAAGAGCATGTTGTGCACCGGCCGCTTGCCCAGATAGTGGTCGATGCGGAAGATCGACGTTTCCTTGAAGGCGCTGAGCAAGATGGTGTTGAGCGCGCGCGCCGACTCGCCGTCGGTGCCGAAGGGTTTCTCGACGATCACGCGCGCATCCTTCGTGAGGCCGGCGTTGCGCAGGTGTTCTACGGCGATGCCGAAGAGCACCGGCGGGATCGCCAGATAATGCGCGGGGCGCTCGGCGCCACGGAGCTCCGTCTTGATCTTCTCGTAGGTGCTCGCGTCGTTGTAATCGCCGTCCACGTAGCGCAGGAGCTTCACGAGCTTCGCGAACGCGGCCTGGTCGATGCCGCCATGTTTCTCGAGGCTGTCCTTGGCGCGCGCCACCAGCTGATCGCAATTCCACGATGATTTCGCCACGCCGATCACGGGCACGTCGAGATGCCCGCGCTTGATCATCGCCTGCAGCGCAGGGAAGATCTTCTTGTACGCGAGATCGCCGGTGGCGCCGAAGAAGACGAGAGCGCCCGAGTGGACCTGGTCGCTCATGATTTCTTCTTCTTGGCCGGCGCGGCCTCGGCCGGCTTCTCGAGATGCCCGCCGAACGCGAAGCGCATCGCCGACAGGATGCGATTCTGATAGTCGGCCTGCGCCGCGCGAGCTGAACCGCTCGTACAACGCGGTGGTGAGCACGGGCGTGGGTACGCCCTCGTCGATCGCGGCCTTGATCGTCCAGCGGCCTTCGCCCGAGTCGGACACGCGGCCGCCGAACTCGCCGAGCTTCTCATCCTTCACGAGCGCGGCGGCGGTGAGATCCAGCAGCCACGAACTGATCACGCTGCCGCGCCGCCAGACTTCGGTCACGTCGCTCAGGTTCAGGTCGTACTGATAGTGCTCGGGATCGCGCAGCGGCGTGGTCTCGGCATCCACTTCGTGCGTCTTCTTGCCGATGTTCGCCTCGGCGAGCACGCCGAGTCCCTCGGCGTACGCGGCCATGAGACCGTACTCGATGCCGTTGTGCACCATCTTCACGAAATGGCCTGCGCCGTTCGGGCCGCAATGCAGATAGCCTGATTCGGCTGTGCCGCCGAGCTTCTCGCGGCCCGGCGTGCGCTCGATCTTCCCGATGCCGGGCGCGAGCGTGGCGAAGATCGGATCGAGCCGCTTCACGACCTTCTTCTCGCCGCCGATCATCATGCAGTAGCCGCGCTCGAGGCCCCACACGCCGCCGCTCGTGCCGACGTCCACGTAGTGAATCCCCTCGGCGGCGAGCGTCTTGCGCGCGGCGGATGTCATCTACATAGTAGGAATTGCCGCCGTCGATGATCGTGTCGCCGTCCTGCGAGCAGCGGCGTGAGGCTCGCGATGCTCGAGTCCACCACGGCGGCCGGCACCATGAGCCAGAGCGTGCGCGGCTTCTTCATCTTCTTGACGAGATCCTCGAGCGAGCTGGCGCCGACGATCTTGCCCTTGGCAAGATCCTTCACGGCGTCTGGCGACCGGTCGAACACGACGCAGTCGTGTCCGCCCTTGGTGAGGCGCTTCACCATGTTCGCGCCCATGCGGCCGAGTCCGATCATCGCGAGTTGCATGACATCTCCTTGGTGGCCGCGGGGCCGTTCACTATTTGAGTTTGCGGTAACGCCGGATGAGCGCGTTGGTGGAACTGTCGTGCGTGAGCTTGGGATCGGCGGCGCCTTCGAGCTCCGGGATGATGCGCTGGGCGAGCTGCTTGCCCAGCTCGACGCCCCATTGGTCGAACGAGTCGATGCTCCAGATCACGCCCTGTGTGAACACGCTGTGCTCGTAGAGCGCGATGAGCGCGCCGAGCGATCTGCGGCGTGAGTTGTTCGGCGATGATCGTGTTGGACGGGCGATTCCCCTCGAACACGCGGTGCGGCACGAGCCAATCCGGCGTGCCCTCGGCGCGCACCTGCTCGGCCGTTTTCCCGAAGGCGAGCGCCTCCGTTTGCGCGAGCACGTTGGCGACGAGGATGTCGTGATGGCGCCCCACCGTGTTCAGCGCCTTCATGAAGATGATGAAATCGCACGGGATGAGGCGCGTGCCCTGATGAATGAGCTGGTAGAACGAATGCTGGCCGTTCGTGCCGGGCTCGCCCCAGTAGATCGGGACTCGGTGTCGACAGTCCACACGCGCGCCGTCGAGGCGCACGTGCTTGCCGTTGCTCTCCATCGTGAGCTGCTGCAGATACGCGGGGAAGCGCTTGAGGTACTGCTCGTACGGGAGCACCGCCACGGTCTGCGCGCCGAAGAAATCGTTGTACCACACGGCGAGCAGTCCGAGCATCACGGGCAGGTTCTGCGCGAACGGCGCGGTGCGGAAATGCTCGTCCATCTCGTGGAAGCCGGCGAGCATCGCGCGGAAGTTCTCCGGCCCGACGGCGATCATGGTGGAGAGGCCGATCGCCGAGTCCATCGAGTAGCGGCCGCCCACCCAATCCCAGAAGCCGAACATGTTGGCGGTGTCGATGCCGAACTCGCGCACCTTTTGCTCGTTCGTGGACACGGCCACGAAATGTTTCGCGACCGCCTTCGCATCGCCGCCGAGCGCGCGCAGCAGCCAATCGCGCGCGGTGCCGGCGTTGGTCATCGTCTCGATCGTCGTGAACGTCTTGGACGAGACGATGAACAGCGTTTCAGCGGCGTCGAGATCGCGCGTCGCTTCGGCGATATCGGTGCCGTCAATGTTCGAGACGAAGCGGAAAGTGAGCGAGCGGTCGCTATAGAACCGCAGCGCCTCGTACGCCATCACCGGCCCGAGATCCGAGCCGCCGATGCCAATGTTGACCACGTTCTTGATGCGCTTGCCGGTGTGCCCCTTCCACGCGCCGCTGCGCACTTGATCGCTGAACGCCGCCATCTTGTCGAGCACGGCGTGCACATCGGGCACGACGTTCTTCCCGTCGGCCATGATCACGGCGTCGCGCGGCGCGCGGAGCGCGACGTGCAGCACCGCGCGATCCTCGGTGATGTTGATCTTGTCGCCGCGGAACATCGCGTCGATGCGCGCGCGCAGCCCCGAATCCTCCGCGAGCTTCACGAGCAGCGCCAGCGTCTCATCGGTGACGCGATTCTTCGAATAGTCCACGAAGAGCCCGCACGCCTCGAGCGTGAGGCGTTCGCCCCGCTTGGGGTCGCCCGCGAACAGCTCGCGCATCGAGGTCGCTCGCGTCTTCTCCGCGTGCGCGCGGAGCGCGCTCCAGGACGGGCGCTCAGCGGACGCGGTCATGATTTGCGCGCCTCCCACATCCGGAATCCGCCCACGAAGGCGTTCGCGTTGTCGCCGGCGCGGCATCCTTCCGGCAGTTCTTTCAATTGCTTCACGTTCCCGCCGCCGAGGACGATGTCGTCTGGCTCGAAGATTCCGCGAAGGTTCTCGACCACTTCCTCCACATTCTTGCGCCATTTCTTCTTGCCGAACTTCTCCTGCGCGCGCGCGCCGACGTAATCCTCATACGTGGCCTTCTTGTAGGGCACATGCGCGAGCTCCATCGGTTCGAGCTCGCCGTTCTCGATGAGCGCGGTGCCGAGTCCCGTGCCGAGTCCCAGGAAGAGCATGCGGCCGCCGTTGTAGCTGCCGAGCGCCTGCATTGCGGCGTCGTTGATCACGCGCACGGGGCAGCCGAACGCTTTCTCGAAATCGAAGCCGACCCAGCCGGGCGCGAGATTGTGCGGATCGGCGATCGGTTTGCCGCGAATGACGAGGCCCGGATAGCCCACCGACACGGCTTCGAAATGCCAGCCGCGCGCGAGCTTCTTCACGCCGGAGACCATTTTCTTGGGCGTGAGGCCGGTGCCCGACGGGAACCGGCGCGATTCCGTTTGGCCCGATGCGAGAATCTTCACGTTCGTTCCGCCCACGTCCACCGCGAGCACGTCCATCTCAGCCGGCCTTCTTCAGCGCCGCGCTCTTGTTCTCGAGGCCGGACTGCAGCTCGTTCCAGGACTTCACGAAGGACGCGGCGCCATCCGTCTGCAGCTTCGCCGCTACGGCGTCAATGTCCACGCCGGCCTTCGCGAACTGCGCGAGCACCTGCTCGCAGTCGCCGCCATCGCGCGGCATCGTCGCGCCGGGCTTGCCGTGATCGTAGAACGCCTTGAGCGTATTCTCGGGGATCGTGTTCACCGTGAACGGCGCGGCGAGCGCCTCGAATGTACATCACGTCGCTCGCCTTAGGATCCTTCGTGCCGGTGCTCGCGAGCAGCAGCCGCTGCGGACGCGCGCCGGCGTTGAGCGCGGCGAGGTAGCGCGGCGTCTGGATGAAATCGAGGTACGCCTTGTAGCAGCGCCGGCTGATCGCGATGCCGAGTTTGTTCACGAGCTCGGGCGGCACCTTCGCCGCGACGGCCGCGTCCCAGCGGCTGATGAACACGCTCGCGACCGACGTCACGTTCGGCGAGAGGCCCGCCGCAATGCGACGCTCAATGCCGCGCAGATACGCCTCGGCCGACGCGAGATACTGCTCGCGCGAGAAGAGCAGCGTGACGTTGATCGGCACGCCGGCGAAGATGGCCTCCTCGATCGCGGGGACGCCTTCCTTCGTGCCGGGGATCTTGATGAACAGGTTCGGGCGGTTCGCGCGCTTGTGCAGCTGCACCGCCTGGTCGAGCGTGGTCTTCGTATCGAACGCGAGCAGCGGCGACACTTCGAGCGACACCCAGCCGTCCACGCCGGCCGTCTTGTCGTGCACCGGGGCGGAAGAGATCGGCGGCGCGCGTCAGGTCGTCGATCGCGAGCTCGAAGAAGAGTTTCTCGCCCGATTTCCCTTCGGCGAGCTTCTTCGCGATGTCGGCGTCGTAGTCGGCGCTGCCCTTGAGCGCGAGATCGAAGATCGTAGGGTTCGACGTGAGGCCGGTCACCGAGAGCTCGTCGATGTAGCGCCGCAGCGTGCCGCTCGAGATCAGCCCGCGCGTGATGTTGTCGAGCCAGAGGCTCTGGCCGAGGTCGTGGAGTGTCTGGGTGGCTTTCATTGGATCACGTCCGCGTGGCGGGAATTGAATTCCAGAGGCGCAATACCGGCTCAGTGACACTATGCTCGTACCCCAGCGTGCTCAAGGTGGCGGTGCCCAGATAGAGTAGCCGGCCATCGCCCGGGGGGAGTCCGACCCAGCGCACCGCGAGGGTGCGGAGGAAGTGGCCGCTCGAGAAGAGCAGCGTGTTGCCCGCGACGGCGCGCACGCGTGAGATCACGCGATCGGCGCGCGCGCCCACCTGCGCCGGCGACTCGCCTCCCGGACACCCATCGCGAAAGAGCTCCCAGCCGGGGCGCTCGGCGAGGATCTCATCCGTCTTGCGGCCTTCATAATTCCCGTAATTCCATTCGACGAGGTCGGGCTCCACGATTGCGGTCGCCCCGAACCCGGCGAGCTCGCAAGTGCGCTTGGCGCGCTGTAACGGGCTCGTAAACACCTGTTCGAAGGCGATCCCGCCGAGCGGCGCCGCGAGGGCGCGGGCTCCTTGCTCCCCGCGCTCGGTGAGCGGGATGTCCGTGAGGCCAGTATGGCGGCCAGTAAGACTCCACTCGGTCTCCCCGTGGCGGGCGAGATAGAGGAGAGGGAGGGGGGCGGAGGGCATTTCGGGCGCGGGAAGCGGGAAGCGGGAAGCGCCGCGCAACGGCAGGGGACGCGCGGTACGCCCAGAGGACACGAAGATGCGTCTCCCCAGTCAGGCGGCAAGGGGCCTTTGTTCGGGGAGCGCTTCCCGCGCGGGTTTCGCAGCGCTTCCCGCTTCCCGCTTCCCGCGCCGTTCAGCCTAGCGTCCCGCTCCGCGTGCAAGGTACATTGCGAGTCCCTCGAACTACGGCAGTTAGGCACGAAGATGCGCCTGCTCTCAGACCGCCCCGCGCATGCCGCGTGACCTTCCGCTCTCGAATGGCCGGCTGCACGTCGCCTTCGACCGCCAGTACGTTCTCCGCGACATCTACTTCCCGCGAGTCGGCAAGGAGAACCACGCCGTTGGCCGCCCGTTCCGTTTCGGCGTGTTCGTCGACGGAAAATGCCGCTGGATGGGACCCGACTGGGAACTCGACATGCGCTATGCCGAGGATGCCATGTCGACGGAAGTCACGGCGACCAGCCACGAGCTGGGCATCACGCTCAACTGCTGCGACGCCGTGGATTTCTACGAGAACGTTCTCGTGCGCCGCGTGCTCGTGCACAATCTCGCCGACCGGCCGCGCGAGGTGCGGCTCTTCTATCATCACAACTTCCGGATCCTCGGCCACGAGGTGGGCGACACCGCGATGTTCTCGCCGGAGACCGGCTCGCTCATCCACTACAAGGACGACCGCTATTTCCTGATGAATTGCCGCATCGGCGATCAGTTCGGAATGACGTCGTACGCATGCGGCACGAAGGACGTCGGCTCCGCCGAGGGCACATGGCGCGACGCGGAGGACGGCAATCTGAGCGGCAACGCGATCGCGCAGGGCTCGGTGGACTCTACGATGGGCATCTCGCTCACGGTGGGCGCGAACGCCGAGCGCGAGGTGTTCTATTGGATGGCGGCGGGCCGCGACATGGCGGAAGTCACGACCATCGATCAGGTGCTCCGCACCAAGTCGCCGGAAGAGCTGCTCCGCCGCACGCGGCACTATTGGCAGCTCTGGGTGAGCCGCGAGCAGCGTGTGCCGGCCGATCTCCCGGCGAACGTCGTGGAGCGCTACCGCCAGAGCCTGCTCATCATCCGCTCGCACGTGGACCACGACGGCGCGGTGATCGCGGCCACGGATTCCGACATCGCGCAGATCGCGCGCGACACGTACGCATACATGTGGCCGCGCGACGGCGCGCTCGTCATGTCGGCGCTGATGAGCACGGGCCACATGGGGGCGGCCACGAAGTTCTTCGAGTTCTGCACGAAGGCCGTCACGCCCGAGGGCTACCTGCGCCACAAGTACAATCCCGACGGCATGGTCGCGAGTTCATGGCACGGCGCGATGCGCGACGGCCACACGGTGCTGCCCATCCAAGAGGATGAGACGGCGCTCGTGGTGTGGGCGATGTGGCAGTACTTCACGCTCTTCCAGCGCGTGGAGGAGACGGCGCCCTTCTATCGCGCGCTCGTCACACGTCCCGCGGATTTCCTGCTGCGTCACGTGGACCAGGCCACCGGCCTTCCCCTGCCCTCGTGGGATCTGTGGGAAGAACGCTGGGGCGTGCACTTCTACACGGTGTGCACGGTGATCTCCGGGCTGCGCGCCGCGGCGCAGGTCGCGTCGGCGTTCGGCGAAGAGCAGCGCGCCGCGCGGTGCCACGCCGGTGCGGAGCGCATGCTCGAAGCGATGATGTCGATCATGTGGAGTGAGTCCGACCAGCGATTCGCACGCATGGCGACGCCCGGCCCGAAGGGTTACACGCTCGACATGACGATCGACTCGGCGCTCTACGCGCTCACCGAGTTCTCGGTGCTCGCGATCGATTCGCCGTATGTGGCGTCCACGCTGCGCCAGGTCGAAGAGCGCCTCTGGGTGAAGACCGACATTGGCGGACTCGCGCGCTACGAGAACGATTACTACCACCAGGTGGAGAAGACCGACACGAAGCGCGTGCCCGGGAATCCGTGGTTCATCTGCACGCTCTGGATGGCGCGCTACCACGTGCTGAAGGCGCGCAACACCGAGGAGCTGGCCAAGGCGAAGCAATTGCTGATGTGGGCCGCGGACCGCGCGTTCACGTCGGGCGTGATGGCCGAGCAGCTCGATCCGTACACCGGCGAACCGCTCTCCGTGTCGCCGCTCACATGGAGCCACGCGGCTTACGTGCGCGCGGTGCGCGAGTACATCGTGCGCTCCGGGCGGTTCTCCGTGTGCCCGACCTGCGGCCAGGAGACTGCGCGCATCGGCCGACTCACGGACATCCTTCGTGCCGTGCCGTGACCACCGTCCTGATGCTCGGCTGGGAGTATCCGCCCCACGTGACCGGCGGGCTGGCGCCGGCCACGGCTGGGATCGTGCGCGGATTACTCGCCGCGGGGCTCGGGGTGCAGCTCGTAGTAGCGAACGCCGAGGGCGCGGCCGGCGCGCGGCATCTCACCGTGCATGGCGTGTTCGACGGCGAGGATGACGTGCCCGGCGGCTACGAGGGATCGGGCGGCGGGCGCTACGGGATGTTCGGCGCGGTGGAGCGGTACGCCGAGGTCGCGTCGGCGATCGCGCGCACGGTGCCGTTCGACATCATCCATGCGCACGACTGGCTCACCGCGCCCGCGGCGATGCGCATCGCCGCCGAACATCACAAGCCGTGGGTGCTGCATGTGCACGCCACGGAGTTCGACCGCGCGGGAGAGAACGGCAATCCAGGCGTGCTGGAGATCGAGCACGCGGCGGTACGGAGCGCCGCGGTCGTGATCGCCGTGAGCGCCTTCACGCGCGATCTGCTGTTGCGACGCTACGGCGCCGATCGCCCGCGCGTGCGCGTCGTGCACAATTCCGTGGACCCGGTGGCACCGTGGATCGCCGACGAAGATGACGACGAGCCGCACCGGCCGATGGTGCTCTTCCTCGGCCGCGTCACCTTCCAGAAGGGCCCCGACTATTTCGTGGAGGCGGCGCGCCTGGTGCTGCAACACGAGCCCGAGGTGCTGTTCGTCGTGGCCGGCGATGGCGACATGCGCGGCCGCCTGATGCAGCACGTCGCGGGACTGCAGCTGGGAAAGAGCATCCTGTTCACGGGCTTCGTGCCGCCGGATGACGCGGCGCGGCTCCTCGCGAGCGCCGACGTGTTCGTGATGCCGAGCGTGAGCGAGCCGTTCGGGATCGCGGCGCTCGAGGCGCTGCGCGCGGGCACGCCGGTGATCCTCGACCGCGGCGCCGGCGTGACCGAGGTCGCGCGCGATGTGCTGCTCGTGGATTTCTGGAACGTGCGGCAGATGGCCGACCGGATCCTCGCGGCGCTCACCTATCCCACTCTGCGCCACGAACTCTCATCGCGCGGCCGCGCGAGCGTGGAGAAATGGAGCTGGGAGCGCGCCGGCAAGCGCATCGCGGAGCTGTACGCGCCGCTGCTGGCCGGAGGGCGCTAGCGTGGCCGCCGTCTGCTTCTACTTCCAGGTGCACCAGCCGTACCGGCTGCGGCATTTCTCCACGTTCGATGTGGGCGTGGGGAAGCGTCCGCAGTATTTCGACGAGGAGAAGAACGCCGGCATCCTGAAGCGCGTCGCGGCCAAGTGCTACATCCCCACGAACCGCCTGCTGCTCGAACTCATCGAGCGCCATGCCGGCCGATTCAAAGTGAGCTTCAGCGTCACCGGCACGGTGCTCGATCAGCTCGCTGCGCACGCGCCCGAGGTGGTGGCGAGCTTCGAGGCGCTCGCGCGCACCGGATGTGTGGAATTCCTCGCCGAGACCGACGACCATTCGCTGAGCGCGCTGAGCGACTGGGAGGAATTCGATGTGGAAGTGGCCGCGCACACGGCGCGCATCACGACGCTCACGGGCAGCCGCACCCACTGTGTTCCGGAACACCGAGCTCATCTACAGCGACCAGCTCGCGCAGCGCGTCGCGCAGCTCGGCTTCAGAGGGCGTGCTCGCCGACGGCGTGCCGCGCGTGCTCGCGGGCCGCTCGCCCGGGCAGGCCTTCCGCGCCGCGGGCGCCGAAGAATTGGTGGTGCTCACCAAGCACGCGCAGCTGTCCGACGACATCGCGTTCCGCTTCTCGGAGCGGAGCTGGAAGGACTGGCCGCTCACGGCGCCGAAGTTCGCGTCGTGGGTGCGCGCGCTCGATGGCTCGATGGAAACGGTGAACCTCTTCCTCGACTACGAGACGTTCGGCGAGCATCAATGGCAGGCGACGGGGATCTTCGAGTTCCTGCGCGACCTGCCGTCGGAGATCCTGCGGTATCCGGAATTGCGCTTCGCCACGCCGTCCGAGCTCGTGCACGATCTCACGCCGCGCAGCGTCCTGAGCTGCCCCGACTGGATCTCGTGGGCCGATGTGGACCGCGATCTCACCGCATGGCTCGGGAACAGCCTCCAAACGGAGGCCGCGCAGGCGATCTACGCGCTGCGCGCGCCGGTGCTGGCGCTCGGCGACGCGGCGCTCGTGCAGGATTGGCGCCGCCTGCTCACGAGCGATCACTTCTACTATATGTGTCTCAAGTGGTTCGCCAATGGCGACGTGCACAAGTACTTCAGCCCGTACGGCTCGCCCTATGACGCGTACATCTACTACATGCACGTGATCCAGGACCTGCGCGTGCGCTGCGGGCTCGAGCGCGTCGCCGGCCGCCAGCCACGCGCGGTGCGACGCACCGCCGCCTCGACCAAGTGACGCTGCCCACGGACTACACCGGCCTCGCCGCGCTCGAGTGGCTCGAGACGAACGGACTCGGCGGCTACGCGATGGGCACCGTCGCGGGCGCCGGCACGCGCGGCTATCACGGACTGCTCGCGGCCGCGACCGGGTCACCCGCCGAGCGCGAGCTCATCGTCTCGGGATGCGACGAATGGATCGTCGGCGATGCGCCGGCGTACCTCTCGTCGCACCAGTATCCGGGCGCCGTGTCGCCCGACGGCTGGACGCACATCGAGTCGTTCAGCGCCGCGCCGTTCCCCACGTGGGTGTACAAGCTGGACGCGACGCGCATCGAGCGGCGCGTGTTCATGCTGCGCGGCGCGAACACGCACCGTGGTGCGCTACCGGCTGCTGGCCGGGCCGCCGTGCACGCTGGCGGTGCGCCCCTTCTTCGTGTGCCGCGACCATCATGCGCGGCGCAGCGTGGCCGACGGGTGGAGACTGAGCGTCGCCGCGGGCACGACGAGCGCGAAGTGCACATCGTCCGCCGGCGGCGCGGCGCTCACGCTGCACTATGGCGACGCGAAGCTGCGCGACGACCCGCAGTGGTTCCGGCAGTTCGAGTACCTGCGCGAACTCGAGCGCGGACTCGCGTCGCGCGAGGATGCGTTCGCGCCGTTCGTGCTGGAGCTCGCGCTCACGCCGGGCCGGTCGCGCGATCTCATCTATACCGCGTCGGACAAGGCGCCGGCCGCCGCGGATGCGCTCGAGGCGGCGGAAGTGAAGCGCCGCGCCGCGCTCGCCGCGCCGGCGCCGGAGGGCGACGCGTTCGCGCGCCGTCTCGCCGTGGCCGCGAATGCGTTCACCGTGCAGCGCGGGGCCAAGGGCGTATCGGTGATCGCGGGTTATCCGTGGTTCGGCGATTGGGGGCGCGATGCGATGATCTCGCTGCCCGGTCTCAC
The DNA here is from genome assembly GCA_963732065.1 of uncultured Gemmatimonadaceae bacterium. Taxonomy (GTDB): domain Bacteria; phylum Gemmatimonadota; class Gemmatimonadetes; order Gemmatimonadales; family Gemmatimonadaceae; genus DATKOH01. The sequence goes on from CAVSYH010000019.1 coordinate 69,727, forward strand.
GCGCGCCACCAATCGCATCGATGACGCCGCGCGGACGCTCGCGGCATTCGCGTCGCACATCCGGCACGGGCTGCTGCCGAATCGATTCTCCGACAGCGGCGGCCCTCCCGAGTACAACACCGTGGACGCGAGCCTCTGGTTCGCGGTGGCGCTGCACCATTTCCGCGCCGCGGGCGGCGATCCGGCGGTGGGCGATGGACCGCTCGGCGCGACACTCGAAGCGATCGTGCTCGCCTACTCCGCCGGCACCGACTTCGGGATCCGCGAGGATGCCGATGGACTCATCACGCAGGGCGCCGACGGCCTGGCGCTCACGTGGATGGACGCGCGCGTGAACGGCCGCGTGATCACGCCGCGCCGCGGGAAGGCGGTGGAGATCAACGCGCTCTGGTACAATGCGCGCCGCGTGCTCAGCGACATCCAGGCGCGCCGCGGCACGAAGAAGGAGGCCGCGAAGACGCGCCGGCTCGCCGAGCGAACGCGCGAGGCGTTCCTCGCCACGTTCTGGGACGAGGGCACGGGCTCGCTGTACGACGTGATCGCGCCCGACGGTGGACGCGATCTCAGCATCCGGCCGAACCAGCTCTTCGCGGCGTCGCTCCCGTATCCGCTGCTCGCGCGCGCGCAGGCGTCGCGCATGGTGAAGTTCGTGACGCAGCATTTACTCACGCCGGTGGGCCTGCGCACGCTCGCGCCGTCGGATCCGCGATATCTTGGACGCTGCGAAGGCGATCCCGAGTCGCGCGATTCGGCGTACCACCAGGGCACCGTGTGGCCGTGGCTCATGGGCGCGTACGTGGACGCGTCGCTCTACGGCGACGGCGACACGACCGCCGGCCGCGCGACGGCTGCAGTCGCAGTTCGCCGGACTGCAACGACACCTCGACGAGGCTTGCATGGAGCAGATCTCCGAGATCTTCGATGGCGACGCGCCGCACACGCCGCGGGGCTGTCCCGCACAGGCGTGGAGCGTCGCCGAGACGTTGCGTGCGTGGCGCCGGCTCACGGCGCCGCGTCCGCGCTCCACGGCGCGGGCCGCGACATGACGGCGCGCCCGAGCGTGCAGGTGCGCGTCACGACGGCGATGCCGGCGATCACGGGCACGCGGCGCGAAGCCGAGCCGTGCGCGCTGGTGATCTTCGGCGCGGGCGGCGATCTCACGCGGCGCAAATTGATGCCCGCGCTCTATCATCTGCGCGCCGACGGCGTGCTGCCGCGAGAAGATGGCGGTGATCGGCGTGGCACGCGAAGCGCTCGACACCGCGAGCTTCCGCGCCGGCATGCTCAAGGGCGTCACCGAGTTCGGCGGCGGCACGCCCGATGCGCGTACCTGGCTCTCGCTCGAGCAGCAACTGTTCTATGTGCAGGGCGAGCTGAACGATCCGGGCACGTACGCGCGCCTCAAGAGCGCGTTGGAGAGCTGCGGGTTGCCGGAGGGGAGCGGTCATCTGTTCTATCTCGCGATCCCGCCGCAGCTCTATGCCGCCACGATCGCGCAGCTCTCACTGAGCGGCGTCGCACCGCGCACATCGGGGCCCGACCACAAGCCGTACCGCCGGGTGCTCATCGAGAAGCCGTTCGGCACGAGCCTCGAGAGTGCGCGCGCGCTCAATCGCGAAGTGCAGGCGGCGTTCTCGGAGCGGCAGATCTACCGGCTCGATCATTACCTGGGCAAGGAGACCGTCCAGAATCTGCTGATGTTCCGCTTCGCGAACTCGATCTTCGAGCCGGTGTGGAACCGCCAGCACGTGCATCACGTGCAGATCACCGCTGCCGAGAGCGTGGGCGTGGAGCATCGCGGCGGGTACTACGAGCAGGCGGGCGTGGTGCGCGACATGTTCCAGAACCATCTGCTGCAACTGCTGACGCTCGCGGCAATGGAGCCGCCGGTGACGTTCAGCGCCGACGCCGTGCGCGACGAGAAGGTGAAAGTGCTGCGCGCGCTGCGGAGTCCGAGCCCGGACGAGATGCACGAGTACGTCGTGCGCGGGCAGTACGAGGGATACCGGCAAGAGCCGGGGGTGAGTCCCACGTCGGGCACGTCGACGTATGCCGCCGTGCGCTTCATGGTGGACAATTGGCGCTGGCAGGGCGTGCCGTTCTATCTGCGGTCGGGCAAGCGGCTCGCGCGGCGCACGACCGAGATCGCGATCCAGTTCCGTCAGCCGCCGCATTCTCATGTTCCCGCTCGCAGGCGGCGAGGAGATCGCGCCGAACGTGCTCGCGATCAGCGTGCAGCCCGAGGAGAAGATCGGGATCAGCTTCGAGGTGAAGACGCCGGGCCCGGGGATGCGGCCGGCGAGCGTGCTCATGGACTTCGGATACGACGAGGCGTTCGGGTCACTGAGTCACGACGCGTACGAGACGCTGCTGCTCGACGCGATGCTGGGCGACGCGACGCGGTTCACGCGCAGCGATGAAGTGGAGGCCGCGTGGAGCGCGGTGGATCCGATCATCGAGTACTGGGCGCGCAAGAATCCGGACCACTTCCCGAACTACAAGCCGGGGAGTTGGGGGCCGGAGATCGCGAATGAGTTCATCTCGCGCATGGGCGCGCGTTGGCGGGAGTAGTGAGTAGGTAGTGCCGCGGGGCTATCGTCGCGGCGCGGCCATTGGCTCCGCCGCTTTCGCTCGAACCGCTTCGAACCTCGCGGCTGAAGTGCGCCGCGAGTTTCTCGCTTCTCGCGAGAGCGGCTGCGCCAACGGCGCGCGCCGCTCCTTCCGCTCGCGAGAACTCCTCTCAACCCGCTTTTCGCGCGAGTCTTCACTACGACTACGGGAAGTCGACTTGCCAGCGGGTGGAGACGGTCGCGGTCACGAGGATCTCGCGGGGCAGAATGGGCGTGGACTCGGCCTGCTCCTGCATTGGCGCGGCAGCCGACAGTGCCATGCGCATCTGCGGGCATCGGGGTCATGGTCTGGCTGCTCGCATCGAGGAGGCGGCCGAGTCGAGCCGCCGGCCGACTTTCGCCATCACGGCGGCATCGCCGCGCGCGATGGCCATCGCGTTCGCGAGTGCGGTGTGGCGTGCCTGTTCGCTCGCCGTCGCGCTGAAAGTCAGATCGCTCGCGCGCGTCGCGCCCGCGGCGAGCGAAGTGTCGATGTACGAGCCGATGCGGTCGAGCTTGGTGATCTCGATGCGGATCGAGTTCTCGGCGATATAGCCATCGAGCTTCTGCTGGCGATCGGTGGAGCTGTAGCGCCAGTTCTGCCGCACGATGTATCCGGCGCTGCCGATCTGCGACTGTTCGACGCCCGCGCCCTTGAGCGCCGCGAGCACGGCATTGCTGATGCGCGCATTGTCACTCGCCCGCGGCGGCCGCGGTGGCGGCGCGCGTCTCGACGGCGACCACCAGCGTCGCGTGGTCCGCCGGGATGCGCACCTCGGCGCGGCTGCCGACGCTGATCACGGTGGGAGTCGCGGCCTGCGCGGAGGCCGCGCTGGCGAACAGGAGCGCTGCGAGTGCGTGGCGGAACATGAACACCTCCGGGATGCGACGAGAATGCGCGATTCACTGCGTTCTCATTTGACGACCGGCACGTGGGCAATTGCACAGTCCTCCTGAACTACCGGGAACCGATTACCGGGAACCGGTGAGGCATGACAACACATGTCATGCGTTTTCATGCCATACCGGTTCCCGGCAACCGGTTCCCGGTAGTTCAATGGAACGCGGGGGGCGTCATCTCGACGCCCCCCGCGGACACTTCCTGACACACTCTGACGCGGAATGACTCGCTAGTCGTCCTCGTATTCGAAGGTGAACTGGTCTGCCTGCCGCATATCATCGAGTGCGACTTCTGCGCCGGCCAACACCGGTCGCGGAAGGGTGAGGGAGATCGCACGCCACGCTCCCTCGGGCCAGTCCGGCATCGCGAGCCCGGCGACGAGCTTTCGCAGCAGCGCCCCGAACTCCACGAGCAACTGATCGGCCGTCGCCGTGAGCACGTCCAACGGGATCAGGAGATCCCGCGTGACCAGCTCGCCGGTGGTGCTGTCGCGGAACGCCGTGTCGCCCACTGCGCCCCGCTCCGGCCATAGCCCCAAATGCATCGCCGAACTGCTCGCGTTGTCAACGCGGTGACTTTCCACCGCGGCCGCCAGCGCGAGCGCCAGCGATTCTACTCTTGGCGTCCCGTACAGCGTCACCACGTCCCGTACCGGCGACGACGAGGCTTCACCTTCGGGAACCGAATCCACCCGTGCGAGCGGCGCGCTCTCCACGGGGTCCTCCAGCATGACAAGAAAGTCCATTCACACCCTCCTTGTTGACGCGGCGCATTCGTTCAGTGAGGCTCGACCGCGGTTGCTCCATTCAAGAGCAAGTCCGGTGCCAGACGGATCGCGCGCGTCCACCACTGGAATGCATGACGATGAACTTAGTTCCCGAGTTCCAATCGCAAAGTGCCAATCCAATGCAGGTCGCGAGCGAGCGTCACGTTTTGTTCCGCTCGCGATCGAGCGCCCAGCCCGTGCTCGCACCCAGCAGGAGGAAGACGAACGCGATCTCCGCGCCGGAGAGCGCCATTTCGAATCCGGGCCTGATCTTCTCCGATGCGAAGTGCACATCGACGAACCATGTCGCGCCGGCGAACGCCAGTGCCGCCGCGTACAGCGCGCGACCGCGCAGCCTGCGCGTGAGCAGCGCGAGCGCGATCGCCCACGCCGTCACCGCGGCGACGAATATGAGGATCGCCTCCAGCGTGAGCGCACCGAACCGCTCCATATAGTAGGCGCGGCTCCCGACGACGATGTGCGACATGGCGTTCATGGGCTGCATCGCGGCGCCGCGCGCCCGGCCGAGTGCGATGAGCGCGCCCGCGATCGCCGCGGCTGCCACGGCGCCGGCTCTCGCTCCGTCGCGGATCGTCTGGCGGATCACGCCCGTAGTCTAGCAGAGTCACTTTGCGGCGCAACGGCCGACTTGCCGTGGCGCTCACGGGGCGTATCGTTATGCGCGATGACGCCAGCCACAGCGCGCGCCGCCGCCATACTCGTAGTCGAAGATGACACCGACCTGCAATCGGTGCTCCGCCGCATCCTGGAAGCCGAGGGCTATCGCGTTCTGCGCGCCGAGGACGGCGAGCAGGGCGTGGCCACGGCCTTGGACTTCGCCCCGCAGCTCGTGATCCTCGACGTCGGACTGCCGGGCAAGGACGGCCACGCGGTCGCGCGCGATCTGCGCGCCCGCGGATTCCTCGCGCCGATGCTGATGCTCACGGCGCGCGGGACCGTCACCGATCGCGTGAGCGGCCTGGACGCCGGCGCCGATGACTATCTGCCCAAACCGTTCGAGCACGCGGAGCTGATCGCGCGCGTGAAGGCGCTGCTGCGCCGCTCGCAGATCGCGACCGCGAGCGCCCGGCTCACGGTGCGCGACGTGTCGCTCGATCCGATCACGCGCCGCGTGGAGCGCGGCGGCAAGGAGATCTCGCTCACGCAGAAGGAGTACTTGCTGCTGGAGTACCTGATCCGGAACGCGGGCCGCGCGGTGTCGCGCGAGATGATCGGCGAGCACGTGTGGAAGCACCGGCTCGATCCGCTCACGAATGTGGTGGATGTATACATCAATTATCTCCGCAAGAAGCTGGGAGAGTCCAAGGGGCAGCCGCTTATTAAGACCGTGCGGGGAGTGGGGTACACTGTGGACGAATAAAAGGGCGTGAGTCGTGAGTCGTGCGTCGTGAATTGCATAACAACAAATGGCCGGGTGCGGGGTGTCTAGCTCCCTGCGGCCGGCCATTTGTTTTCATTCCTTTCACGACGCACGCACTCACGCGGTTGTGCCACAAAAAGCATATGGCCGGCTGCGGGGTATCTACCTCCCTGCAGCCGGCCATTTGTTTTCATGCCATTCACGACGCACGACTCACGACTCACGCCGTTCTGTCCTTAACGAACTCCTTCCCCGTTCGTCTTACCTGATGATGACACGCCTAGGAATCGCGGCATTGGTCTTGGTCGGCGCTTGCTCGAGCGCGCCGCCGCCGGAGAGTGCTTCGGCGCCGACGTTGCCGGCGGCCGAGGACGAACCGGCGGCGCATGTCGCGCTGCCGTCGGCCGACCAGATCGCGGCGCGCGAACTCAATGCCGACGAGCAAGTGAAGCAGGCGATCGAGCGGCTCACGTGGGGGCCGCGGCCGGGACTGTATGATACCGTGCGCGCGATGGGCGTGGACCGCTGGGTGTATCAGCAGCTCGAGCCGGCGCGGATACACGACCCGGCCGCCGACCAGTTCGTCGCGCAGTTCCCGCTCCTCACCACGAGCATCCCGTCGCTCCTGTCGGAGATCCCGACGCCTGGCCAGGAGAAGAAGGCCGCGGGCGCCGCTCCGACGGCCGCCGATTCGGCCGCGATGAAGAAGGAAGCGGAGCGCTCGCGCAAACTGCTCACCGACCTGCAAGCGGCGAAGGTCGGCCGAGCGTTGATCAGCGAGCGGCAGCTGGACGAGGTGATGGTGGATTTCTGGTTCAATCATTTCAACGTGTTCGCGGGCAAGGGGCCGGAGCGGTACTACCTCCCGGCCTATGAGCGCGATGGCGATCCGTCCATATGCGCTCGGCAAATTCCGCAGCCTGCTCGGCGCGGTGGCGCAGAGTCCGGCGATGCTCTTCTATCTGGACAATTGGGAGAGCCGAGCGAACGCGAACGAACCGACACTCGCGGCGGCGCCTGCGGCGGGCGGCGGAGGTGGCGGGCGCTCCGGCGGCAGGCAACCCGGCGCCGGCGGCGGCTACCCGGGCGGCGCGGGCGGCGGACAGCGCGGCGGGATGGGTGGCGGTCAGCGCGGCGGCGGAATGGCGGCGCGTCCGCCCGCGGCCGCGCGCGGCGCCGATTCGACGCGGCGCGGCGCGGCGCACGGTCTCAATGAGAACTATGCGCGCGAGCTGCTCGAGCTGCACACGCTTGGCGTGGACGGCGGATATACGCAGGAGGATGTGATCGAGGTCGCGCGCGCGTTCACCGGATGGTCGATCGACCGGCCGCAGAAGGTGGGCGTGTTCGTGTTCCATCCCGATTGGCACGATGCGGGATCGAAGGTCGTGCTCGGCCACTATCTGCCGGCGGGCAAAGGGCTCGAGGATGGCGAGCACGTGCTCGACATCCTCGCCAACGATCCGCACACCGCGACGCACATCGCGCGGCGAGATGGCGATCCGCTTCGTGAGCGACACGCCGCCGCCCGCGTTGGTGGAGGCCGCGGCGGCCAAGTTCACCGAGACGGGCGGCGACATCCGCGAGACGCTGCGCGTGATCCTCACGAGTCCCGAGTTCTATTCGCGCGCGGCGTATCACACCAAGGTGAAGTCGCCGTTGCGGCTCGTGGCGAGCGCGCTGCGCGCCGTGGACGCCGCGCCCGATCCGACGCCGCGCACCGCGCAGATCATCGCGCGGCTGGGCGAGCCGCTCTATCTGCATCAAGCGCCCGACGGATATCCGCTCGTGGGCGACAGCTGGATCAACACGGGCGCGATCCTGAATCGCATCAACTTCGGCCTGGCGGTCGCGGCGGGCCATGTGCCGGGCGCCGTGCTCGCGAACTGGCCGCCGGGCGAAGCGCTCATGCGCGAGTCGCACGAGCAACAGGTGGAGGGCGTGATCGCGCTCATCCTGCAGGGCGAAGCGGGTCCCGAGACGCGCGGCATTCTGATGAATGGTGTGAACCCCATGCTCGCGAGCGCGCCGAAGCACGACAGCGTGTCCGAGGCGCTCGCCGATTCATTGGCGGCGCTCGCCGATGTCGACGCGTCGATGCGCGGCATGGGCGCGCAGCGGCCGGCGACGGCACGGCGGGCGCGCCGGCGGGGAACGGCGATGATATGGGCGCGCCTGGCGCGAAGGGCGGTGGCGGCGGGTTGATGAAAACGGGCGTCGGACGCGGCCGCGATCCGCTCGCGAGACCGGTGGACCTCACCGGATTCGCGCAGATCGTGGGGCTCGCGCTCGGCGCGCCGGAATTCCAGCGGTACTGAGGGAGGGCACCATGCGGCGACGGGTTTTCTTGAGGTCGGGCGCGCTCGCGCTCGTGACGATGGGCTTGTCGCCGACGTTCCTCCGTCGTGCGGTGTTCGCGCAGGGGATCAGCGGAGCGAAGAAAGGCAAAGTGCTGATCTGTCTCTTCCAGCGCGGCGCCGCCGACGGACTGAACATCCTCGTGCCCCACGGCGAGCGCGAGTACTACGCGCTGCGGCCCAACATCGGCATCCCGGCGAACGCGACGATCGATCTCGATGGATTCTTCGGATTGCATCCGGCGCTCGCGCCGCTGCAGCCGCTGTGGGCGAACGGGATGCTCGCGCCCGTCACCGCGGTGGGCAGTCCGAGCAACACGCGCTCGCATTTCGACGCGCAGGACTACATGGAGACGGGCACGCCCGACGTGAAGGCGACGCCCGACGGCTGGCTCAACCGCTATCTCGCGGCGAAGGGCACGTGCGCGGAATGCGCGGTGAACCACTCGCCCTTCCGCGCGGTGGCGTTCTCGCCGCAGACGCCGCGCATCCTCGAGGGGCCGGCGCCGACGATCGCGATGTCGAGCGTGAACGATTTCACCGTGCGCGCCACCGGCGACGATGCGCAGCGCCTCGAAGCGCTCTATCGCACCGGCTCCGCCGATCTCATCCACGGCACCGGCACCGAGACGTTCGACGCCGTGAAGATGCTCCGCTCGGCGGATCCGCAGCAGTACCCGCCCGAGCACGGCGCGGAGTATCCGAAGTCGCCGTTCGGGCAGAACCTCAGGCAGATCGCGCAGCTCATCAAGAGCAACGTTGGGCTCGAGATCGCGTTCGCCGACGTGGGCGGGTGGGACACGCATGTGAACCAGGGCGCGGCGACGGGACAGCTCGCGGGGCGGCTCACCGATTTCGCGCAGTCGATCGCGGCGCTCGTCGCCGACCTCGGCGACAGGATGGAGGACGTGGTGATCGTGACGATGTCCGAGTTCGGCCGCATGGCGCGGCAGAACGGGAACGGCGGCACCGACCACGGCCACGCCGGCGCGTTGTTCGTCGTCGGCGGCCACGTGAAGGGGCAGAAAGTGCACGGAAAGTGGCCCGGGCTCGCGAAGGAGCAGCTGTACGAGGGGCGCGATCTGGCGCTCACGACGGATTTCCGTTCGGTGTTCTCTGAACTGCTGACCAACCATCTCGGGGCGACGCCGCTCGCCCACTGTGTTTCCGGATTACACGCCCGTTCCGGTGGGCATCGTGTAGGCTGCTAACGGCGGGCTGTCGGCTGTCGGCTGTCGCAGGCGGACGACATAGATTTGAGGGCGGGGAATATTCCCTGCCCTCTTCTCATTTCGGAGCCGAACGTGATCTGGAAGTCCATTGCTGCATCGGTCGTAGTAGCGCTTGCGACAGCCGACAGCCGACAGCCCGCCGTTCAGAAGCTTCCCCCGAATGAGATGGGCAGCATCCCGATCCTCGAGTACCACGTGATCGGGAACCTACGAAGCCCGATTCACCGTGTCGCGCGAGCATTTCAAGCGCGATCTCCAGTTCATGTACGATCGCGGCTATCGCCCGGTGAACGTCTCCGATCTCCTCGCGAAGAAGATCGATCTGCCGGCGGGACTCTCGCCCGTCGTCTTCACCTTCGACGACGCGTCGCCATCGCAGTTCCGGTACATCGAACGCAACGGCGAGCTCGTCATCGACTCGACGAGCGCGATCGGCATCTGGATCGAGTTCCAGAAGACGCATCCCGACTGGGGGAACAAGGCCACGTTCTGTCTGCTGAGCGGCGCGAACGCCGGCCACAATTTCTTCGGCTACACCGGCGTCGAAGGACAGAAGTCGTCGTGGCGGTTCAAGAAGGTGCGCTGGCTCGTACGAGCACGGATTCGAGCTGTGCAATCACACGCTCTGGCACGCGCAGCTCGGCAAGTACTCCGACGCCGTGGTGCAGGAGCAGATCGCGCGCGGCCAGCTCGCGATCGATTCCGCGGTGCCGGGCAACAACGTGCGCACCTTCTGCCTGCCGCTCGGCTCCTGGCCGAAGAACCGGTCGCTCGCGTGGAAGGGCGAATGGAAGAATCCGAAGACGGGCAAGGTGCTCGCGTACGATTACGCCGCCGTGCTCGAAGTCGCCGGCGGCCCGGCGAAGCAGCCCCTTCGATCCGAAGTGGATCCGCACTCGCATCCCGCGCGTGGAAGTGTGGGCGAACGAACTCGAGAAGGAGATCGACCGCCTGGATAAGAAAGGAGATCGCTACGTGTCTGCGGGAAGCGGGAAGCGGGAAGCGCCGCGATGAGACGCGGGACGCGCGGGACTACGTCATTCTCGATCATCGCGGCGCTCCGCGTCCCGCTTCCCGCGTAGTTAAAATGTCCTAATTCGTCCCCCGGATGTCCTGATTCGAGCTTGTTGCGCGATGTCGCCCGCGCCAAGCTTGCGCTCCATGAATCGTTCCGGGATCCCGCTCTCTCATCTCCCCTACTTCGAGCGCCTCGCCGAACTCGAGGAGGGCAGCCCATCGTTCCGCGCCGTGAGCGCGGGACTCGTCACGCTGCGTCTCGTCGATGCCTGGGTGATGGAAGGAGCCCGATGTCGCCGCGGCCGACGCGTGGGGAATGCGCGCGGTGCGCGAGGCGGTCGACGCGATGGAGGCCGGCACCACCGGCGCGCGCGCTGCTCGCCAAAGTGCTCGAGGCGATGGATCCCGACGGCGCGTTCGCGAGCGTGCGCATCGTCACGCCGCGCCTCATGGCGTACGCGCGCGCGCTGCAGCTGGACGGCGAATGGGCGCTCGCCGCGGATGTCTACCGCACGGTGCTCGCGCACGCGCATCCGCTCAACGACGCCGACTCGGTGATCCACGCGAACCTCATGATCGCCGCCTGCTCGCGCACGCTCGCGCGTTGGGACGACGCGTGGGCCGCCTACGGCAGCGCCGGCGAAGTGGCGGCGCTCACCGGCGACATCATGAGCATGCTCAAGGCGCGCATGGGCGAAGCGAACGTGCTCACCGACCGCGGCAACCTGCCCGAGGCGGAATCGATCCTCGACCAGACGATCCTCGACGCCGAGCAGCTCGGGATGATGGAGATTCGCGCGATGGCGCTGCAGGACCGCGCGCACACCGCGCACCGCCGCGGCGACTACGACGCCGCGATCGCGATGCAGTACATGGCGCTGCAGGATGTGCGCAGCGACGCGTCACGCGATCGCGTGCTGGCCGACCTCGCGGCGAGCTTCTTCGAGATCGGGCTGCGCACGGCGGCGCGCGATGCGAATCTCGTGCTCGCGGCCACGGCGCAGGAGCAGTTCACGCGCTGGCAGGCGACGATCAATCTCATGGAGCTCGCGGCCGCTGACCGATTCGAGCCCGTGTTCGAGCAGTACCGCCGCGAGCTCTCCACGGCGGCGATGCCGCCGGTGCTCTCGGCGTGGTATTTCTTCTATGCGGGCCAGGGCTGCCGCGATGTTCGACCGCCCGGAGCAAGCGCGCGCGGCATTCGAGCGCGCGCTCGAGATCGCGCAGCAGCATCGATCTGAATCAGATCGTCTTCCACGCCGAGCAGGCGCTGGGGGACTTGAAGGACGGCGTCGCCGATCAGCGCGCCGGTGCCGGCGCCGGCGTCCGCGATGGTGGAGGAAGCGGCGGCCGGCGTGCAGAAATTGAGGGAGCTCGCGGGGATCAGAGTGTGAGCGATGCACGAAGGGCCGCGGGTTGGCGCCCGCGGCCCTTCGAGTCGTGCTATGGAGTGGGGGTCAGCGACTGACCGAGCAGTTCCCACTGTTGCCCGTCACGGCACAGTCCGCGTGGGGCGCGGTGGGTGAAGTGCAGGCCGAAGCGGTGGACGCGACGGCGGCGAGAACGAGAAGGGCGAACAGGCGACGGAGCATGGTAGCCTCGCGGCTGAGAGTTGGGACGGGAATTCCACTCGAGCGCAAAGGTACCGTGGCATTCGGCGGGGCAAACACGCATTTTCGGACAGTAAGGTGCCTTTTTCGGACAACCTTCGTGTCCCCCCTTGGAAGTCGCCGCCCGCCTCTCTCCTTCCGTCCTCGTCTATCTCCGCCGCGTGTCGGGCAATGAGCATGGTCTGACCGGCGTCACCGGTTGGGCCGAGCTCATCACCATCGTGCGACGGTCAGCCGGTGGATGTGCTCGTCGTCGACCCTCGGGTCGAATGGCAGCACTGAGATCGAGCCGCTGTACGAGTTGATGGAGCGATATCCGACGTTGCCGGTGGTGGTCTACACGTCGCTCGCGGCGGAAACGCTGCGGACGACCGTGACACTCGCGCAGCGCGGCGTGCGTCATGTGGTGCTCCGCGGATTCGATGATGAACCGCGGCGATTGAAGGATCTGCTCGAGCGCTTGCCCGCGCGAAGGCTGGGCGGCGAAGCGCTCGAGTCGATCATGGACCGGTTGGAAGGCGCGATGCCGCTGTTGCAACGGGCGCTCATGCGCATGTACGAATCGCCGCACCTGATCGATGGCGTCGAATCGCTCGCCCACGCGGCGGGCATGACGCGCCGGAATCTCGACCGGTGGCTGGTGAAGCAGGAACTCGCATCGGCGAGAGTGTTGATCTTCACCGCCCGGCTGGCGCAGGCGTACCACTATCTGGGCGAGAAAGGATTCCTGCTGGAAGACATCACGAGGAAGCTGGGTTATGCCTCGCCGCGCGTGTTCTCGCGGCAAGTGCGGGCGACGACGGGCCAATCCCCGTCGACCCTTCGGGAGCGGTTGCCGCCCGATCGGTTCATGGAAGTGCTAACGGCGATGATGCGCCGTCACGGAGCGAAGGACGATGAGGCTGTACAATGAGCGTGCGCGGATCCTGGTGGTGGACGATGAACCGTCCATCTGCCGTGCACTGACGATCGCATTCACGCGCGGCGGCTACGATGTGCGCGCGGTCGAGAGCGGCGAGGTGGCGCTCTCGCTGCTGCGCAGCGAGCATTTCGATTTCATGGTCGTGGACCTGCGGGTGCCCGACATGCGCGGCGACGTGCTGTTCGAGCTGGCGTCGAGCCTGCAACCCCAATTGCGCGGCCGCACCGTGTTCACGACGGGCGACGCGAGCGATCACGCGATGGACCTGATCGATGCGTGCGGGTGCCGCTGATGGCGAAGCCGTTCGATCTGACGGCGCTGCTTTCCGCGCTCGAAGGAGATGGCGCTGACGGAAGCGAGGGGCTCGAGCCTGAACTGCAGACTGAGACTATAGACTAGTAGAATACAGCTGCGAACACATTGCGTCGCGCCTCAACACCGCCTTCTAACGTCTCAGTCTAACGTCTAAGTCTGCATTTTCGACTCTGATCGCGCTCTGGGCGATGAGCGTCGGGAGCGCTGCGGCTTCGGCGCAGTGCGGGCCAGATGGCAGAGCCGACCGCCATCAGCTCCGTCATGACCGTCTACGCCTCGATCCCGCAGGATACGACGGAGCGCGCCGATCTGCGGCGGATCCGCGGTTCGCTTCTCCAGGAGTACGTCGCGCGGTTCATCCAGCCGATGGACTTGAGCTCCATGGAGGCGGCCGCCGCGACGATGGTGAAACTGCGCGGCGGCGCGACGGGCGGCTTCATGCCGATGCTCGGCGAGGTGCGATTCACGCGAGAGCGCGGACGGCCGCACCGACCGCGTGTATCTCAAGCTCTACGACCGCGGATGCCCGGCTGGATTCGGCGCTGCTGAACGCCGCCGCCGCGATGGGCACGGACAAAGTGAGCTTCTACTCCACCGATGGGCGCGACACCGTGCAGATGCGCATCCAGCTCTCGCTCGATCCGTCGCTCGGCTTCTATCCGATGCGGCTCATCGCGCTGCGCCCGCTCAACACCATCGACCGGCCGGCGCACATCATCGCGACGAACATCTACCCGAAGTGGCCGAAGAAACTGGAGGACGCGCGCGTCGAAGATGACGTGGTGGTGCAAGTGCTCGTCGATCAGCGACGGGCGCCCCGTGATGGACAGCGTGCGCGCGGTAGAGGGGAAGCACAAGGAATACGTTGACGCCGTGATCGCGGCGGTGGCGCAGTATCGCTGGACGCCGGCGCTCTCCGGCGGCTGCCGTGTGCAGCAGTGGGTGCAGATGCCGTTCATGTTCCATTTTCACTGATTACTACAGACTGAGACGTTAGACTTAGACTTAGAAAGCGACTCCGCGCTCAGCCAGCGTCTATCGCCGCATTCTGACGTCTCAGTCTATAGTCTCAGTCTGCAGTTCAGAGATTCCAAGCGCGCAGCGTAGTGAGAGCCGCCTCAGAGCGCGCCTTCTGCTCCGGGGCGCGCGGCGGTTCGTAGCAGCTGGTCGTAGAGCGGATCGCCAACTGCAGCGCTTCGCGGTCGCGCTCGGCGCCGGCGACGCTCGCGGCGGCGTCGGCGAGCGTCGCGCGCGCGAGATCGTCGGTAGGGAAGCGTTCCGTCACCTGCTTCCAGCGCATCATGCGTTCGCGCGGCTCCGGCTCGGTGAGCGCCCACAGATGCCACGCGGCGCGATTCTCCGGATCGGCGGCCATCGCGCGCGCGGCGAGTTCACCCGTCGCCTCCGCACCGCGGCCGCTCAGCCAGTACGAATTCGCGAGCGTCACGAGCGCGCGCGCGTCGTTCGGGCCGCTCGGCGACCACGCGTTCGTACACGGGGCCGGCGATCTCCGGGATGGTGCGGTAGGGTTCCACGGCCGCGACGAGTTCGTCGAGATCGGCGTCCGTGGAGATGGCGAGCAATTCGTCGAGCAGCACGGAGAAATCGTTCGTCTCGCGGTAGCTCTCGACGGCGCGGGCGATCTCGGCGGCCGTGCCGCCTGGTATCCTCGGGGAACCCATGAGTGTCCTGAAGATATAGTACTGACCCGTGAGGAGGCACCGCGCGTGACGCCGTCCAAAGAAGCCTCGTCCGATGGGAAGGAGCCGCTCTCGTCGCCTGAGTTGCAACGGCTGACGGCGCTCGTGCAGCATCAGCTCAACAATCCGCTGGCCGCACTCCTCGCCGAGGCGCAGTTGCTGCGCACCGAACCGGGATTGGGTCCCGAGCAGGGCGCGGCGGTGGATCGCATGATCGACATCATGCGCCGCATCATCGGGCTGGTGCGCGATCTCGAGCGGGCGGTGGGAGAGAAGATACAAAGGTAGCGCGCGCTTTCCGGTACCTGTTCGGTGAGAGGGCTCGAACCGGTTGGGTGTTGCGGAATCGCGCGAGAGTGGCGAGAATTGAGGGGGCCGCGGAGCTGGTGACCGTCGGCCATCCCAGTCAGATTCGCAGGGCCCAGTAGGTGCCGCCTGGCGCTCGCAAGGTGAGCGTCGCGCAATGCACCAAGGCTGGTCGCAACCCGGAGCGCGCGTGTAGTGTCCGCGCCCCGCGGGCCCACAGTTCCTTAGTCCGTGCACCACATCGCAGCAACACATCGAAGTACGAGGCGCGGCCGGCATCCGTCCAATCGGGACGGCGCGGCGCTGCGCGACGCACACCTTCCAGCAGACAGCCACGAAGCATGAACGAACGCAGACGCCCGCCACGGCGCGGCCGCGGGAATAGACCGCACCGGCCGAATCGCGACCCTAACCGTGATCCGAACATGGAATCGAGTCCGTACCGCGACGACCAGCCTACTCCGTCCAGCGAGAGCGGCGGCGGACCATTCGTCGTGAGGACGGAGCAAGGCGCTCCCGATGCGACGGGCGGCGGCGAGGGCGCGGGGCTTTCGGAGAGTGGAGGGGGCGGCGGCGGCGGTGGCGGTGGAGAGATGAATACCGGCGGCCAGCAGCACCCGCGGCACCAGCAGCGACCGCAGCAGCAATGACCGCAACAACGGGCGCCGCGGACGGCGCGGACGCGGGCGCGGCGGACCCCGCCCCGACCACCAGCAGAATCAGAATCAGAACCAGAATCAGCAGCATGTGCCTTCCGGCCCGCCGGTGCCGATCGTCGCCGATGGCGCCACGGTGGGTTGGTTCGATGCCGGCCGCGACGGCGGATACATTCGCCGCGCCGCCGAGAGTTACCTCCCGACGCCGACGACGCGTTCGTTCCGCTGCATGTGGTGCGGCAGTTCGCGCTGCGCCGCGGCGACCTGATCGAAGCGAGCACCGGGCACGATCATCGCGGCCGCACCGTGGTCGCCGAGATCCTCACGATCAACGAGGGCGATCCGGCGCTCGCGCTCAAGCGCGCCGATTTCACCGCGCTCATCGCGTCGTATCCCGACCGCAAACTCACGCTCGAGACCGGACGGCCCGCGAAGGGCGGCCCGGAGCTCACGCGGCGCGCGATCGATCTCATCGCGCCGATCGGCTACGGCCAGCGCGCGCTGATCGTGGCGCCCGCGCGCGCCGGCAAGACGATGCTGCTGCAGGCGATCACCGAGGGCGTCGCGATCAATCATCCCGAGGCGGCGCTGCTCGTGCTGCTCGTGGACGAGCGGCCGGAAGAAGTGAGCGAGATGATCTCGTGGGGGCGCGGCGAAGTGATCGCGTCGAGCTTCGACCAGCCGGCCGAACGGCACACCGAAGTCACCGAAATGGTGCTCGAGCGCGCGCGGCGGCTGGTGGAGAGCGGGCGCGACGTGGTGATCGTGCTCGACTCGCTCACGCGCATGGCGCGCGCGTACAACACCGTGGAGCGCGGCACGGGCCGCACGCTGTCGGGCGGACTCGATGCGACGGCGATGGCGAAGCCCAAGGCGTTCTTCGGATCGGCGCGCTGCGTCGCGCCGGAGAACGGCGGCGGATCGCTCACGATCATCGCCACCGCGCTCGTCGAGACGGGTTCGCGCATGGACGACGTGATCTTCGAGGAGTTCAAGGGCACGGGCAATTGCGAGATCAAGCTCGATCGCTCGCTCGCGGAGAAGCGGATCTATCCTGCGATCGATATCGCGACGAGCGGCACGCGGCGAGAGGAGAAGCTATTCCGCGCCGACCAGCTCGAGGCGGTCTACACGCTGCGCCGCGGGCTGCGGCAGATGCCGCCGCAGGCGGCGATGGAGTGGTTGATCAAGCGGATCGCGGCGACGACGAATAACGATGCGCTGTTGTCGGGGCTCTAACGACTAACTACTGTCACCTGCACGCTTCACTTTGCAGTCAACAGTAAACAGTCACGAGTGACTGCCAGTCGACAGTCAACAGTCAACAGCTCACAGAAAGCAGATCGCATAGCGAAGCGGGCCTCTCGATCCTGAATCGGAATCGAGAGGCCCGCTTCGCTATGCAACGTTTGCTGTGAGCTGTGAGCTGGTGACTGTCGACTGGCATCACTCGTGACTGTTTGCTGTTGACTGCCAGCGTGAAGCGTGCAGGTGACAGTAGTTTGCAGTTCACGTCCGTGAGTTCATCCCACAGCGCCGCGATCGCCCGCATCCCCTTCACAAAATTCTCATCACTCATCCACTCATTCGGCGCATGCGCATTCTCGCCGGGCAAACCGAATCCCACGAGCAGCACCGGCGCGCCGAGCACGCGCTGGAAATCGCCGACCACAGGGATCGAGCCGCCCTCGCCGACGATCACCGGCTCTCTTCGCGAACGCCGTCTTGAGCGCGCGGCGCGCGGCGTCGAAGAGTGGACCGTTCAATTCCGCGCGCCACGGGCGGCCGCCGTGCAAATGCTGCACGCTCACGCTCACGCCCGGCGGGGTCACGCGCTTGATGTGCGCCTTCATCAACTGCTCGATCTCGGTGGGCGACTGATCGGGCACCAGGCGGCAGCTCACCTTCGCCATCGCCTTCGCCGGGCAGCACGGTCTTCGCGCCCTCGCCGGTGTAGCCGCTCAATAGTCCGTTCACCTCGCACGTGGGACGCGACCACACGCGCTCGAGCGTCGAGTAGCCCTTCTCCCCCACCGCACTCGGCGCGGTCGCTTCCTCCAGGAAGGTCTTCTCGCTGAACGGCAGCTTGCGAAGCGCCTCGCGCGACGCGGCGTCCCAGGCGCGCACCTTGTCGTAGAACCCCGCGATCGCGATGTGGCCGTCGGCGTCGTGGAAGCTCGCGATGATGCGCGCCAGCGCGGTGGCCGGATTCCCCACGGCGCCGCCGTAACTCCCCGAATGCAGATCGCCTTCCGCGCCCTGCACGTCGATCTGGAAATACGCGAGCCCGCGCAGCGAACTCAGAATGCTCGGCAGTCCCGGCGCGAACATCGACGAATCCGAGATCACCACATAGTCGCACGCCAAACGCTCGGCATGCTTCTCGATGAACTTCTCGAGATTCTCGCTGCCCACTTCTTCTTCGCCCTCGGCCAGCAGGATCATGTTCACCGGCAGCTTGCCGCGCGCGGTCAAATGCGCCTGGATCGCCTTGATGTGCAGGAACAGCTGCCCCTTGTCGTCCACCGAGCCGCGCGCGTAGATGCGGCCGTCGCGGATCACCGGCTCGAAGGGCGGCGTCGTCCACAGGTCGAGCGGCTCCGCGGGCTGCACGTCGTAGTGACCGTACACGAGCACGGTGGGCGCCTTCTCCCCCGCCCCGCGCCATTCGCCCAGCACCACCGGGATGGCCGCCCGTCTCCATGATCTCGGCTTTCATGCCCGCCGTCTTGATCGCCGCCTTCACCCACTCGGCGCATTTCCTGATGTCGGGCGTGTGCTCCGAGCGCGCGCTGACGCTCGGGATGCGCAGCAGCTCGAACAATTCCTCGTGCGACTGCTTGTCGTTCTTCGCGAGGAACGCTTCGAGATCGGGGGCGAGTTGTGACGTCATGGCAGTGGACTGGTGAGAGGATCGAGCAGCCAGATGCGTTTCCGTTCGCGGACCGAGCCGCCGCGGCCGAGTTCGATGATGCCGAGCAGCGTGACCTGCTTGTAGTGCGGCGCGAGCGCCGTGAGACCGGGATTCATCGCGATCAGCCGAATCGGCGCCGTCCGCCGGCCCCACGACAATGAGTGCGCTGCCGCTCTCCGCGCGATCGCGCAGCTGCGGCCAGAGATCGTACTGATTCGCGCGATAGCCGGTGTTGATGGAGAGGATATCAGGATGGCCGGGCATCCACCAGGCGAGTTCCGACGCGTCCTGGTATTTCTGCGCGGCGACGAGCGCCGGCGTGCCACCGCGCGCGACGGAATCCCGGAGCACTGTAGCGACGCGCGCGGCGAGTTCGTTGAAGCCGGCGCCGCGCGCCATGGGATCCTTGCGAGCGGCGATCGGGAAGACGGGCGCAGCGGCTTGCACGTAGGTCGCGATCACGATGATGCGCGCCGAGTACGCAACCGGCGGTGAGCCATTTCTTCCACGTGCTCGACACGGGGTACGCCGCGAGCAGCGCGAGCGCCGGGATATACGCGGGCGCCGGCCAATTCGCTTCGGCGGGGCGGCGCCATGCGCTGTAGACGAAGAACAGGAACGTGAGTGTTGAGATCGATGCGAACATCGTGCGGCGTGCATCGGGCATCGGCTCGAGCGCGCGGGCGACGGCGATCGCCATCATCACGAATAGAATGGGCGTGACGAGTCCGAGTTGTCCGCCGAGCAGGTCGCCTTCGCGCTTGATGCCGGTGCCGCGCACGGGGCCGAGTCCGTGCGCGAGCTGGAAGCGGAAGGAGATCCAGTCGTGGTGCGCGTTCCAGCGGAGCACGGGGATCATCACGAGCGACGCGAGCGCGACGGCGAGGTACGGTCCGGGCGTCGCGAGCTGGCGGCGCAGCGATGGGATCGCGACGATGGCGACGAGCGTGAACGCGGGGAGCAGCACGCCGGTGTACTTCGAGGCCATCGCCGCGCCGCAGGCGAGTCCCGCGAGCGCCCACCACGCGAGCGCGGCGCGCGGCGTCGGCATCGTCGCTCACGGCGCGCTCGATGCAGAGGAGCGCGAGCGCGCTGAAGCAGAGCAATGGTGCATCGGGCGTGGCGAGCACGAGGCCGGCGCCCGCGAGCGGGAGACAGGCGAGCACGATCGAGGCGCGGAGCGCGCCGTCGTCGCCGGCGAGGCGTCGCGCGAGTTCGATCACGCGAGAGCACCGCGATGAGCCCGAGCAGCACCGGCACCACGCGAATGCCGAACGCGGTGTTGCCGAAGAGCGCCGTGCCCGCGCGGATCGCGACCGCGATGCCGGGTGGGTGATCGAAGAATCCGCCGGCGAGGCGGCGCGACCATTCCCAGTAGTAGGTCTCGTCGGGGAACGGCGTGATGATCGCGGCCATCGCGAGGCGGAGCGCCGCGGCGCCGAGCGCGATCGCGATGGCGCGCGTGAGCGAGGGCGCGGGGCGCTGTGACCGGTCATGCGCGGGCGGCGGCGCACGAGGAGCGTAAGCGCCCAGACCCCCACATCCACAGCGATCCAGGAGACAGCCTCCGCGCGCGACATCGAGCTCCAGAGCAATGAAGCGAAATCGACCGGCGCGAATGCATAGACGTAGGCCGCATCCAGTCCGTTGCTCGGCGCGCGCATGCGTCGGCGCTCGATCACCTGCGACGGCGCCTCCGCGGTCGTGCGGATCCGGGCTTCGATCGACCTTGCCCGAGCGAATCGGGAGTGAGCGCGCGCCATCCCGGGATGCGTCATCGACGTTCCAGGCGACGGCGGTGTGCCCCCAGCCGTGATTGTTCGAGCCGGCGACTGGCGTCAAATGATAGGTGGAGACGAGTCCCAGGATCATTCGCCTCGGTCGCGATCGCGCCTGCGCAAGCCCACGCGGTGCGCCGTCGGAGATCTCGATCGCCGTGACTCCGCTCGCCGAATCGCGCGCCGCCGACACGCATCTTCGAGAGATCTTCCGGGATCGTCTGTATGCGAACCGGCAGCTCGCGCGGAGCCACGCCGCCCGCCGATCCGCACGCACCACGTCTCGAGCATAGCCATCCGGCACCTCGGAGCTCGGCGCTTCAAGGATCACAACGATGCCTCTCTCGGGCGGGAGCTCGATGCCGCTGAGCAGCACCGTGCCTTCGCCCGCGCGCTTCGGGTTGCTCCGCAGCCCCTCCGCCGCGCCGTCGAAGCAGCGATGGTCGGTGATGTACGCTACGTCGAATCCGGCGGCGCGATGCCACGCGCGATTCTGCTCCACCGTGAACGTGTGCTGCGCGTCGTGCGAGTAAGTTCGTGTGGCTGTGAACGTCGAACACGACGGCGTCAGGGTCATCCATGCGCAGGGCCGCCATCGGCCGCGGCAGGACGGCGGCGAGGAGCACGAGCAGGACATAGACCGCGAACGCGCGCAGAGCCGACGCAGAACTCGCACCACGCGATTCGTGCCGCGACCACCGCGAACGTCGCGACGCGCCAACACTGCGAAGTACCACGGATGAGCGATGATCGTCGAGCGCGATGAGCTGCGGCACCGAAAGGAGCGAAAGCGCATCCAGCACGTCGCTCAGCGGAGCGAGGATCACGTACAGAACCGGGCGCGCGAGGTGCACGCCGACCAGTCGCACAGCCCGATGCGCGTCGCGGAGCGCCGAGTCGGGCAAGAGCACGGCGGATCGCGATCAGCGCCGCTGGAACACGACCAGCCAGTCCACGCCCAGCCGTCGCACACGGCCGCGAGCGCCTCCGCCCCGTCACTTCTTCTCGCCCGGCCGGTACGCGATCACCTGCACCTTCTCCAGCGTGATGAGACCCGCCGCCGATCATCTCATCGAGCACCGGCAGGATCGCATCGATCTGCTCCTTGGTGTCCACGCACTCCACCACCACCGGCAGGTCCACGGACAGCCGCAGGATCTTCTCAGTGTGCACGCGCGCCGTGGCGCCGAAGCCCAGGATCCCGCGGAACACGGTGGCGCCGGCGAGCCCGCGCTCGCGCAGCACGTTCACGATCGCCTCTTCGAGCGGCTTCCCCTTCCAGCGGTCCGATTCGCCGATGTGGATGCGCATCAGCACGCGCTCTCCGGGCAGTCCGTGCATGGGTCGTCTCCCTGGGTCAGCCGCGCGGCGCGAGCACCGCGCGCGCGATCGCGAACCCCGCGAATGTCGCGGCCAGCGAGAGGAGAACGCTCGCCGCCATGTACGTGAAGGCGCGCGCATAGCTGCCGCTCTCGAGCAGCGCCGCCGCCTCATAGCTGAATGTCGAGAAGGTGGTGTACCCGCCGCAGAACCCGATCGTGAGCGCCGCGCGCAACTCGGGACTCGCCGGCGTCGCGAGCATGTAGCGCACGAGGAACCCCAGCAGCAGCGACCCCGTTACATTGATCGTGAGCGTCCCATAGGGGAACGCGATGCTGTACCGCTGCGCGAGCCCGCCCAACCACCAGCGCGCCAGCGTCCCCGCCGCGCCGCCCACTGCGATCCCGAAGAGCATGGAGCAACTTACCGATTGATGAGCGCACTCACTACTCCCTCGCGAGTCCCGAGCCCCGAGTCCCGAACGTGAACAAGCTTGGGCAGAGCAGCAGCCCCTATCTGCGCCAACACGCCGGGAACCCGGTCGATTGGAACGAATGGAGCGCGGAGGCCCTCGCGCGCGCGAAGGAATCCGACAAGCCGATACTGCTGAGCATCGGCTACAGCGCCTGCCACTGGTGCCACGTCATGGCGCACGAGTCGTTCGAGAACGAAGCGACCGCCGCGCTCATGAACGAGCGACTTCGTCAACATCAAAGTGGACCGCGAAGAGCGCCCCGATCTCGACGCGATCTACATGACCGCCGTCCAAGCCATGACCGGACACGGCGGCTGGCCAATGACGGTGTTCCTCACGCCGGACGGCGTTCCCTTCTTCGGCGGCACGTACTATCCGCCCGAGGACCGCCACGGCATGCCGAGCTTCACGCGCGTGCTGAAGTCGGTGTCCGACGCCTACCGCGAACGACGCGGCGACGTGGACGCCACCACGCAGCGCGTGCGCGATCTCTACACCCACGCCGCCGATCCCGCGCAGTCCACCGGCCCGCTCACCGCCGCCACGCTCGACCGCGCCTGGACCTCGATCGCCGAACGCTACGACGCGAAACACGGCGGCTTCGAAGGCGCGCCGAAATTCCCGCAAACGATGTCGCTCGACGCCGCGCTGCGCCGCTGGCGGCGCACCGGCGACGCGCATGCGCTCGAGATCGCGCGCCGCTCCTTCGTCGCCATGGCGCGCGGCGGCATCACGACCAGCTCGGCGGCGGCATCCATCGCTACACGGTGGATGCGATCTGGCTCGTGCCGCACTTCGAGAAGATGCTGTACGACAACGCGCTCTACGCGCGCCTCGGCGCGCATCTCTGGCAGGCCACCGGCGACGCCGAGTGTCTCGCCGCGGCGCAGGAGACCATCGAGTGGGTGCGCCGCGAGATGCTGTCGCCCGAAGGCGGGTTCTACTCGAGCCTCGACGCCGACAGCGAAGGGCACGAGGGCAAGTTCTACGTGTGGAGCGAACGCGAGATCGACGCGGTACTCGGCGCCGATGCGCCGGCGATGAGAGCGCACTGGGGCGTCACGCCCGGCGGGAATTTCGAGGGAGAGAACATCCTGTTCGTGGCCGGCCAGCCCGCGCCGAACGCGACCGTGGTCCGCGCCCGCGCCGCGCTGCTCGCCGCGCGCGCGAGCCGCGTGCGCCCGGGCCGCGACGAGAAGGTGCTCGCCGCGTGGAACGGGCTCATGCTGCGCGCCGTCGCGGAGTGCGCGCGGATATTCGGGCGCGCGGACTACCGCGCGCTGGCCGTGCAGAACGGGGAATTCCTCTTCCGGGAGATGGTGCGGGACCACCGCGTGATGCGCGCGCGCACCGGCGGCGTCACCGCGATCGGCGGATTCCTGGAGGACTACGCGGCCGTCGGGCTCGCCGCGCTCGCCCTGTACGAACTCACGCTCGATCCCGTGTGGCTCGCGCGCGCGCGGGATGTTGCCGAGTCGATGAACGAGTGGTTCTGGGACGAGGCGGCGGGCGCGTTCTTCGACACCGCGCGCGACGCCGAGGCGTTGATCACGCGCCCGCGCGAAGTGACCGACAACGCGGTGCCGTCGGGCACGTCGCTCGCCGTGGAACTGCTGCTGCGGATCGCGGAAGTGGACGACCGGCGCGACTACCGGCGCCGCGCGGCGTGGGTGCTCGACACGCTGGCCGAGCCGATGGCGCGATACGGTCCGGCGTTCGGGCACTTGTTCGGCGCGGCGGAGCTTTCGCTCAACGGCGCGCTCGAGATCGCGATCGTCGGCGACCCGTCGGCCGCGGACACGCGAGCCCTGCTGGACGAAGTGTCGCAGCATTATCTGCCGTCACTCGTGCTGGCCTGCGCGAAACCGACCGACCCGCCCATCGCGGCATTGCTGAAGGACCGGCCGATGACCGGCGGCCGCGCCACGGCTTACGTGTGCCGAAACTACGTGTGCGACGCGCCGGTCACCGAGGCTGAACGGCAATCGGAAAGCGCGTTGTAGGCCTTCGTACCGCTGAAACGGCGCGTCTGGCAACTGAGCGATGGTACGGCGCAGGCGCGAGTTGGTCAGGCTTTCTAACGTCTCAGTCTAGAGTCTGAAGTCTGTAGTCAAAGATCGCCGCACGTCATCAGGATCGCGCCGCAGCTGCTTGCACAGCAGCTTGCAATTGCGCCACCACGTCGGCCCGCCGCAGAGGTCGCAGGGCGGCGTTGCGGGCGGCTCGCGCTTAGTAGCCACCGGAGGCCAGCCACCAGATGCCCACGCCGGCGCTCGCGACGCCCGCCAGTCCGAGCGCCGCGCGCTGGAAGATCGCGCGCCCGGCCGCCGTGACGGTGAGCAGATGGCCCGCGGCGCCCGCGAAGAGCGCCATTGAGCAGATCGTCCCCACGCCGAAGGCGGCGAGATAGAGCAGGCCGCTCGCCTTCGAGCCTTCGATCGCGAGCGGGAGCGCGGCGACGAGCACGCCGGTGCCGGCGAGTCCGTGCAGCATGCCGATCCCGAAGAGCGCGCCGTGGCTGTGGTCGTGCTGCCGGGCTGCTCGCGTGCGAGTGCACGTGCCAGTGCGTGCTGCCCTCGTGCGTGTGCGCGTGCGCATGCAGCTTCCGCGCGCGCCAGAGCGCGGAGATCCCGATGCGCGACAAGCACGACGCCGATGATGCGCTCGGCGGCCGGCGCCGAACCGCTCGGGCAGGCGGATGCCCGACAGCACCACCACGCCGCCCAGCAGCAGGATCGACGCCGAGTGTCCCAGCCCCCAGCGCGCGCCGAGGCCGGCCGCGTGGCGCCAGTCGGGGCGCCGGCTGACGAACACGCTCACGGCCGCGAGATGATCAGGGCCAAATGAATGCAGGGCACCGAGCGACGAGCGCAGCGAGAATGAAGTGGGAGAGCGACATGCTGGATCTCAAGGCTCTACGGCGTGAGTGCCTCTCACAGCTGCACTATGTCACGTCGAGGATCATGATCTTCTGCCAGATCTTCCTGGACAATCCGCTCGTGAGCGACTCGAGGTCGTTCACGGCGCTGAGCACCACTTCGTCCTCGAAGCGCTGGACGTACAGTGCGGCGATCTTGCTCACGAGCGAGAGCAGTTCGCTGCAGTAGTCCAGGTAGCGGCTGAGTTCGAAGGGGGTGAGCGTGCGCTTGGGCGAGCTGGGTGTATCGCCCTCGGCCGCGGTGATGCTCGCGCGCTCGGGGCCCTTCGTGAGTTGATGCATGTCCACGATGTGCGCGAGGCTGCGCAGTTCGTGCAGGGCGCGGAGCGCACGCCGCCGCTTGATGCGTCGCTCGAGGCTCACGAGGAAGAAGATCGCGATGCCGAGGAAGATCACATCGTTGATGCCGGCATCGAGCGCCTGCGCGAAGCTGCCGAAATCGTTCACCGTAGCGGGCAGGTGCAGCGAGAGGAGCGCTGAGAAGACGATCGCGAGGACCGCCGTGATGAGCAGCCCGACGCCGATGCGCAGCGGGCGGTTGGGTTCGGCGATCGACTCCACGCGGCGCTGGGCATCGCGCGCGACCGATTGCAGCTCGAGGCAGAGTTTGCGGAGTCCGGAATCCGGGAACCGTTCGCCCACGCGGCGCTCGAGGGTTTCGATGGTAGAGAGGATCTCGGCACTGCTGAGTTCGCGGTAGCGCATTAGGGGAGCGTACGGCTGAACGGGCGTGAGTCGCAACCCTGAACGCCGTGACTCGTACCCCGAACGCCGTGAGGACCACGAGTCGTGCGTCGTACTCGACTGTACAGCGTGCGTCGCAACCCGAACTCCGTGAGTCGTGAGTCGTACGCACGACGCACGAGTGGGGGTGCGAGTCACGCCTCATAGTCAGTACGACGCACGACTCGGCACTCACGGCGTTCGGGGTACGAATCACGGCATTCGGGTCTCGACTCGCGCCTCTCGCGTCCAATTCGTAAGTTTGTGCGTCCCTTCCCAAGGCCCCCCGAAGTTGAATGATGTCTTTCTAGCGACCCGCCTGCAGACCGCGATGGGCAATGCGTACCGCCTGGAACGCGAACTCCCGGGCGGTGGGATGAGCCGGCTGTTCGTGGCGCTGGAGGCATCGCTCAACCGGCGCGTCGTGATCAAGGTGCTGCCGCCCGAGCTGGCGAGCGATGTGAGCGCGGCGCGCTTCAAGAAGGAGATCGAGCTCGCGGCGCATCTGCAGCATCCGCACATCCTGCCCATCCTCGCCGCGGGCTCGAAGGACGATCTGCTGTACTACGTGATGCCCTTCGTCACGGGCGAGTCGCTCCGGCAGCATCTCGAACAACATCCCAAGATGCCCGTGGACGAGGCGACGCGGATCCTGCGCGAGGTCGCGGATGCGCTCGGATACGCGCATCGCAAGGGGATCGTCCACCGCGACATCAAGCCGGAGAACATCCTGCTCGAAGATGGCCACGCGGTGCTCGCCGATTTCGGCGTCGCGCGCGCGATCGACGAGGCCCGCAGCGGCGCGGGCATGCCGCGTGTGACCGGCACCGGCATGTCGGTGGGCACGCCCACTTACATGGCGCCCGAACAGGCGAGCGGTGAGCGGCACATCGATGCGCGCGCCGATCTCTACGCGCTCGCGATCGTCGGCTACGAGATGCTCGCGGGGCAGCTCCCATTCAGCGCGCCGAGCGCGCAGGCGATGCTCGCGGCGCATCTCACCACGCCACCGCCACCGGTAAGCAAGGCACGCCCCGACGTGCCGGCCAACGTGAGCACCGCCATCCAGAAGGCGCTCGCGAAGACGCCCGACGAGCGCTACCGCACGGCCGAGGAATTCCGCGACGCGCTCGGCGCCGCGGCTGCCTCCGGCGACGCGGCGGCCGCAAGCGCATCTGGATCGGCGCGGCCGCCGCGTTGGTGCTCGCCGCCGGCGCGCTGTTCGCCACGTGGCGCTCGCGCCCCGCGCTCGATGACAACCTGCTCGCCATCGCGCCGTTCGACGCGATCGACGCGGACATGCAATTGTGGAAGGACGGCATGGTGGATGTGCTCTCGCGCAACCTGGACGGCGCGGGGCAGCTGCGCACCGTGGCGCCGAGCATCGTCATCCGCAAATGGAGCGGACACGCCGATCGCAATTCCGCCATCGAGCTGGGCAACGCGACGGGCGCGCGATATGTGGTCTACGGCGGACTCACGGCCGGCGGCGATACGGTGCGCACGTCGGTGTCCGTGGTGGACGTGCGGACCTCGCGGACGATCGGCAATGGCATCGAGAGGAAGGACCAGCGCGCACGCGTGGACCGCCTCGCCGATTCGATCACCTTCGGCCTGGTGCGCGCGCTCAACCGCACGACCCCGGGCGCGGAGCGCCTCTCGTCCATCGGCACGACGTCCCTTCCGGCGCTCAAGGCGTTCTTGCAGGGGGAGCAGTTCTACCGGCAGTCGTCGTGGGACTCGGCCCTCGCAGCCTACGCCCGCGCGCTCGCGCTCGACAGCACCTTTGCGCTCGCCAGTCGCGGAGTCGCCATGGCGAACGGCTGGGCGCGCGGCGGAGAGGACAGTGTCACGATCGTCTACCAGCGGCGCGCCGGGCGCTTCAATCATGGCCTCTCGACGCGCGACAGTCTGCTCATCGCCGCCGATTCGATCGAGACACTCGCGTGGGGCGCGCAGGACAGGCAAGACCTGCGCACGCTCCAGCGGCTCTTCGCGACGCTGGACCTTGCCGCCCGGCGTTATCCGGGCGACCCGGGCATTCTGTACGCGAAGGCCGACGCGCAATTCCACTGGGCATGGGGGCCAGTGGTCGGGCTGCCGCCCGAGAGGATCATGGCGAGCTTCGACCGGGCGATCGCGGCGGATTCGTCGGTGTCGCCGGTATACCTTCATGCGATCGCGCTCGCATTCCGGCTGGGCGGACTCGAGGCGGGCCAGCGCTACCTGAAGGCGTACCTCGCGCAGAATCCCACGGACCGCGAAGCCGATGCGATGCGCGTCGTCGCGCGGCTCACGGACCCGAAGACCGCCACGAGCGCGGAGACAATGCGGATGCTCGACACGGCGAGCAACAATGTACTCACCTTTGGCGCGGCCGCCATGCTTGGGTATCCCGATTCTGCGCAGACCGGCGTACGGCTGGCGAGCCTCCTCTCCCCGTCGCGCCGCAGCGGGTGGATCGTCCTGTCGGACACGCTGCGGGAGCGGCGGCGCCTCGCTAGCCAGCTGCTCGTTCGCGGGCGTGCGCGCGAGGCGTTCGCGACGTCGAGGGCGCACGGCTGGCAGAGACCGGTTTACGCACTCGTGGGCGGCTATCCCGCCGAGTCGATCACCGCGATCAGGGCGCGGCTCATCGCGAAGAATGACTGCGTCCCCTGCTGGCTCGATTTCTTCGCCTCCCGCAACGACACGACGTTCCTGCTAGAGATGACAAGACAGTTGGAGGAATACGCGCGATCGGGGAAGGATCCGGAGTTCCGCCAAGTCGCGCCCTTCTACCGGCAGCTGTTCCTGGCCAACCTGCAACTCGCACGCCGGGACAGTGTCGACGCGCTGCGGCTGTTGCAGACGCTTCCGGATTCGATCTGCCATTCGTGCGGGTACTCCGATCTGACGCTGGCTCAATTGTTGGAGGCGAAGGGCCGCGATCGTGAGGCGATGGACGTGCTCGACAAGAACGGCGTCGACAACAGCACGTTCGTCACACTGCTCATCTTCGAGCGCGCCCGTGTGGCCGAGCGCCTGGGTGACCGCGCGGTCGCCGTGGATAGCTATCTATACATCGCCGAGGCGTGGCAGTTCGCCGACTCCGCCTTCCAACCGTACGTGAAAGCGTCGCACGAGGCGCTCAAGCGGCTCGGCGGCGAGAACGCGCCGCGCATCAAGATCGGCACGCAGTAACTCCTCATGCGCACGATCTTCATCGTGATCGGCGGGCTGCTGGTCGCGCATCTCGCATTGTCGCAGATCCACCCCACCGGCGCGGTGGCGCCGCCGGTGAACGGCGCGCTCGACATCGGCGTGGTGTTCGACGTCGGCGGCCGCGGCGACAAGTCGTTCAACGACGGCGCGTACAAGGGCGCCGAGAAGGCGATGCACGACTACGGCGCGCGCGTGCACTTCATCGAGCCCGGCGACGGCGCCGACCGCGAGGCGGGGCTGCGCCTGCTCGCCGCGGAGAAGATGGGATCTGGTGATCGGCGTCGGATTCATCTTCACCGACGATCTCGATGCGCTCGCGAAGGAATATCCCGACGTGCGCTTCGCCGGCGTGGATTACGCGCTCTCGGTGGACTCCGCGGGCAAGATCATCATGCCGCCACCGAATCTCGCGGCGCTCAAATTTCGCGAGGAGCAGGGTTCATTCCTCGTGGGCGCGCTCGCGGCCATGGTGGGCGGCTCGAAGAAGGTCGGCTTCGTGGGCGGCATGGACATCCCGCTCATCCACAAGTTCGAAGCCGGCTATCGCGCCGGCGTGAAGTACGTCTGCCCCGACTGCACGGTGCTCGTGCAGTACGCCGGCGTCACGCCCGAAGCGTTCCGGAATCCGAGCAAGGGAAAGGAGCTCGCGCTCAGCCAGTACGAGCAGGGCGTGAACATCATCTTCCACGCGAGCGGCTCCACCGGGCTCGGCGTGTTCGAAGCGGCGCGCGAGGATCACAAGCTCGCGATCGGTGTGGACGCGGATCAGTACAGCGAGGCGCCGGGGTTCATCCTCACGTCGATGGTGAAGGGCGTCGATGCGGTGGTGTACGATCAGATCGGCCGCGTGCGCGCCGGTACCTTCCACGGCGGCATCTATCGAGTACGGCCTCGCCGAGAATGGCGTCGGCTGGATCTACGACGAACACAACAAGGCGCTGATCCCCGACAGCGTGAAGGCGAGACTCGATTCGCTCCGCGCGCAGATCATCTCCGGGAAGATCATCGTGCCGAGCACGCGATGAGCGAAACGCTTGCGATCGAACTCACCGGAATCGAGAAGCGTTTCGGTGCGGTGCGCGCGAACGCCGGCGCGTCGCTCGTCGGTGGCGCCCGGCGAGATCCACGCGCTCGTCGGCGAGAACGGCGCCGGGAAATCGACGCTCATGCGCATCCTCGCCGGCCTCATCGCGCCCGACGCGGGCACGGCCAAGGTGGACGGCCGCGATGTGACCGGCTGGCGTACATCCGATGCGATCGCCGCCGGCGTGGGCATGGTGCATCAGCACTTCATGCTCGTGCCAACGCTCACGGTGGCCGAGAACGTGGTGCTCGGCCGCGAACCGCACCGCGGCCCGCAACTCGACATCGCGCGCGCGGTGGCCGAAGTGAGAGACGTGGCCGCGCGCTACGGACTGCGCGTTGAAGCAGAGCGGCGTGTGAGCGAGTTGAGCGTGGGCGAAGCGCAGCGCGTGGAGATCCTGAAGGCGCTCTTCCGCGGCGCGAAGATCCTGATCCTCGATGAGCCGACGGCCGTGCTCTCGCCGCCCGAGGTGCAGGATCTCTGGAAAGTGTTGCGCGCGCTGAAGGCGGGCGGCGGCACGATCGTGCTCATCACGCACAAGCTGGACGAAGTGATGCAGGTGTCGGATCGCATCACCGTGATGCGCCGCGGCGAGACGGTGGCGCGCATGGTGACCGCGCAGACGACGCCCGCGGCGATCGCGGTCGCGATGGTGGGGCGCGAAGTGGCGCTCGCCGGCGCGGCATCGTTCGTCGCGAGCGCGGTGCCCGCGGGCGCGAGCGCGGCGCTCACGGTGCGCGATCTCGTCGTCGCCGGCGCGCGCCGGCCGCGCGAGGTGGACGGGGTGTCGTTCACCGTGGCGCCCGGCGAGATCCTCGGCATCGCCGGCGTCGAGGGCAACGGGCAGAGCGCGCTGCTCGATGCGATCGCCGGACTCCGTCCCGCCGCTTCCGGCGCGGTGCTGCTCGGCGACGCCGACATCACCGCGCTCTCCGTGCGCGAGCGCGGACTGATCGGCCTCGCGCACATCCCCGAGGACCGCCACCGCCGCGGGCTCATCCTCGACTACTCGGTGGCCGACAATCTCATCCTCGGCCGGCAGGACCGGTTCGCGAGCTTCGCGGGACTCGACCGCGGGCACATCGAGCGCAACGCGCGCGCGGCGATCGAGCGCTACGACATCCGGCCCGCGGATCATTCTCTGCCTGCTCGCGCGCTCTCCGGCGGGAATCAGCAGAAGATCGTGATCGCGCGCGAGATGGGCGGCGAGTACCGCGTGCTGCTGGCCGCGCAGCCGACGCGCGGCGTGGACGTGGGCGCGATCGAGTTCATTCACGCGCAGCTGCGCCGCGCGCGTGCGGACGGGAAGGCGGTGCTCCTCGTGAGCGCGGAACTGCAAGAGATCCTCGCGCTCTCGGATCGCGTCGCGGTCATGTACGGCGGGCGCATCGTGGGCGTCATGCCCCGCGCGCAGGCGAGCGAAGCATCGCTCGGCCCGCTCATGACCGGCGCGGGAGCGAGCGCCGCATGACGCGCGCCGAATTGAGGGAGCGCGCCGAGGCGGCGCTGCTGCCGCCGCTGGTGGCGCTGCTCGTCGCGCTCGTGGCCGGCGATCTGCTCATCATCGCGGTGGGCCAGTCGCCCGCCGCGGTGTACCGCCTGCTCCTCGAGGGCACCTGGGGCAACTGGTACGGCTTCGGCCAGGTGCTCTACAAGACCACCACGCTCATTGCCACCGGACTCGCGGTGTCGCTCGGCCTGCGCGCGGGACTGTTCAACATCGGCGCCGAGGGGCAGCTGGCCGCGGGCGGGTTCGCCGCGGCGCTGGTGGGGATCATCCTCCCCGCTGGCACGCCGGCCCTCGTCGGCGTGGCCGCTCTGCGTGATCGCGGCCATGGCCGGCGGCGCGCGCCGTCGGGTGGGTGCCCGGCGTGCTCCGCGCGAGGTTCGGCGCGCACGAAGTGATCACGACGATCATGCTCAACTTCATCGTGCTCGCGCTGCTGAACTGGATCATCGTGGCGCACCTGCGCGTGCCCGGAGACGCTGCACACGCCCGAGATCCACGCCGGCGCGCTCACGCGTTTCTCCGACATCTGGGAGGTGTTCCACGGCTCGGCGGCGAACTGGGGATCGTCGATCGTGCTCGCGACGCGGTGGCGGCGTGGTGGTTCCTCTTTCGCACGCGCAGCGGCTACGATCTGCGCGCGGTGGGGCTGCAGCCGGACGCGGCCGAGTACGGCGGCGTGCGCGCGGCCGCGCACGTGGATGCGCGCGATGACGCTCTCGGGCATGCTCGCCGGGCTCGGCGGCATCAACTTCGTGCTCGGCTACAAGCACTACTACGAGGAAGGATTCGCCGGCGGCGCGGGATACCTCGGCATCGCGGTCGCGCTGGTCGGGACGCAATCATCCGGTCGGCGTCGTGCTCGCCGCGCTCTTCTTCGCGACGCTGTCGCAGGGCGCGCTCGCGGTGAACGCGCTCGTGCCCAAGCAGCTCGTGGAGGTGTTGCAGGGGATCATCATTCTCGCAGTGGCCGCGAGTGTGCCGGAAGTGCGCCGCGCGATCGCAGCGGCCCGGCGGAGCACCGGCGCATGAGCGCGCTCGCGTTCCTGGCGCAGACCATTCGCATCGCGATCCCGTATCTCTTCGCGGCGGCGGGGGGCGTGATCGCCGAGCGGTCGGGCGTGATCAGCCTGGGGCTCGAGGGTTACATGCTGGGCGGCGCGTTCGCGGGCGCGGTGGGGAGCTATTACAGCGGGAGTCCGGCCATCGGGGTGCTTTGCGGGATCGGCGGCGGCGTGCTGTTCGCGCTCGTGCACGCGCTCGTGTCGCTCCGGTTCCGCGCGGACCAGGTGGTGAGCGGCATCGCGATCAATTTGCTGGTGATCGGGCTCACGCGCTTCCTGCTCAAGCTTGATGTTCGACAGTTCATCGAACTCGCCGCGCGTGCCGGGCTTCGAGCGCGACCCGCTGATCGCGATCGGACTCGTCGCGCCAATGGCGCTCGCGTGGCTCTTGTATCGCACGCCGTGGGGGCTGCGGGTGCGCGCGGCGGGGGAGCATCCGCAGGCGGCGGAGACGCTCGGCGTGCGTGTGCCGCGCGTGCGGCTCGTCGCGGTGGCGCTGTCGGGGGCACTGGCGTCGCTGGGCGGGGTATATCTCGCGCTCGACCAGCATCAGTTCACGAGCGAGATGACCGCGGGGCGCGGCTTCATCGCGCTCGCGGCGGTGATCTTCGGGCGGTGGGACCCGATGCGCGCGGCGGTGGCGTGCCTCTTCTTCGCGGCGGCGGAAACGCTGCAGATCCAGCTGCAGGGAACGCAATTCATCCCATCGCAATTCATCCAGATGATCCCGTACGTGCTGACCATCGTCGCGCTCGCGGGGGTGGTGAAGAAAGCGGTGCCACCCGCGTCACTCGGTAAAGCGGAGTAGATTGCGCGCGTGAAGATGCCATTCGAAGACCAATTGAAGTCCCTGGGGGGCGGTGACGTCGGGAAGCTCGGCATCCTGATGACCACCGCCTTCATCGATATGGTGGGCGGGCTGATGGTGTTCCCGCTCTTCCCGTTCTACGCCTCGAAGTTCGGCGCGAACGGGTTCCAGGTGAGCATGCTGATCTCGGCGTTCGCGGCAATGCAGCTGCTCAGCGCGCCGTTCTGGGGGCGCGTCTCCGACCGCTACGGACGAAAGCCGGCGCTCATCGCGGGGCTCACCGGTTCCGCGATCTCCTATGTGGTATTCGCGTACGCGAACTCGTACGCATTGCTCTTCGCGTGCCGGCTGATCCAGGGCGCGGGCGGCGGGACCACCGGCGTCATCCAGGCGTATGTCGCGGACGCGGTGGAACCCAAGAATCGGGCGCGCGGCCTGGGCTGGCTCTCGAGCGCGACCAATCTCGGCGTGGTGCTCGGCCCCGTGCTCGGCGGGCAGGCGGTGTTCCGCATCGGCGAGCACGGACCCGGGCTGGTCGCCGCACTGCTCTGCATGATCAACATCTGGTTCGCGATCAGATACCTCACCGAGCGGCAGACCGCCAAGGCGCGAGAGAAGAGCAGGACCGCGCGGTCGCCTTGGACCGTGGTGCTTCGCGTGTTCGAGCATCCGGGCGAGCCGGCGTCGCGGCTCATCTGGATGTATGCCATCTGCATGGGCGCGTTCTACGGGATCAATCCGGTGCTGTCGCTCTATCTCAAGGATTACTGGGGCGTCACCGCGCTGACCATCGGCTACTTCTTCGCGTACATCGGCGCGATCAGCGTGCTCGTGCGCGTGTTCCTCGTGGGGCCGGTCGTGGACAAGTTCGGCGAAGTGCGCACCGCGCGCTTCGGGACCGCGCTGTTGGCACTGGGCATCCTGAGTGTGGCGCTCGTGCACAAGTCGATGCTGCCGGGTCTCGCGGCGTACGTGCCGCTCGCGCTGGCGACCGCGCTCATTCCGTTGGGCACTGCGTTCAATTTCCCCGCGACCACGGGGCTGTTGTCACGCGTCGTGGGAGAGCACGAACGCGGATTGTACATGGGCGTTCAGCAGACGTACGCCGGCATCGCGCGCTTCCTGTATCCGTTGTACGCCGGATTCGCGTGGGATCGTTCAAGCCGATCGTCCCCTTCGGGACGTCAGCCATTCTCGTGGCGAGCACCATCTGGCTCGGCTTCGGATTGAACCGATACTCGGGCCAATCCGAGGAGATCGCGCGGCAGGACACCGCGGAAGAACCGGTGGCGCTGGCGGAGGAGAGACGCTGAACTACGCGGGAAGAGGGAAGCGGGAAGCGCCGCGCTGAGCGACAACTACGCGATGGAGCTATCGCGCAGTCCGCGCGTCCCGCGGCGCTTCCCGCTTCCCTCTTCCCGCGTAGTTGCACCTCGCCCCCTGGCGCGGTATGGTCTACGGTCTCAAGCGGCAACCGATCTGGCTGCCCGCACCACCGTACACCCCCGGGGGACGCATGACCAGCTCCATTCACTCGCGTGTTGGCTCCGCCGCATTGCTCGCCGTTCGCGTCGCTCGCGGCGTGTAAGGGCGACTCCAAGCCCTCGTTCGACACGATCCCGCAGAATGCGCCTGCCGCTGCGGTAGCGGCCACTCCGGCTGGCGATTCTACGCCGGCCGCTGCGCCAATGGCGGCGAAGAAGAGTGACACGAAGCCCGCTGCCAAGGCCGCTGCTGCCACTGCCGCCACTGCCGCTGCAACCAATCCGCCTCCGCCGCCGGCTCCGATGGCCGCTCCGGCTCCTGCACCCGCGGCCGCGCCGGCAATGGCGGCGGCGCCGCCCGCTGCGCCCGCGCCAGGCAATCATGGCCCGCAGCCCAACGCGCTCGTGATCCACTCGAACGCGCATATACTCACTGCGCCCGCTACGGTGCCGGCCGGCCTCACGACGGTCAGCCTGGTCAACAACGGCCCGAAGCTGCAGCACATCCAGATCGTGAAGCTCATGAACGGGAAGACCGAGGCCGAGCTCGAGCAGGCGATGAAGGAGAACTCGAAGCTGCCGCAGTGGATCCTGCTCGCCGGCGGACCGAACGCGTCGATGGCGGGCGCGACGTCCATGGCGACTATCGACCTGTCCGCTGGAAATTACGCGATCATCGGTCTCAGGGATTTCCCGGAGCATGCCCCGTACATCGAGCAGGGCACGATCGTGCCGTTCACGGTGACGGCGAACAGCGCGCCGCAGGCCACCATGCCGACGCCCGACGTGACGGCCACGGTGAACGAGTACACGATCAAGATGTCCGGCCCGGTTGCGGCGGGTCCGCGCGTGTTCCAGGCGAACCTGACGGGCAAGTTCCCGCACGAGGTCGTGCTCTTCAAGCTGAGTCCCGACAAGACGGAAAAGGACTTCAAGGCCTGGGCCGCGGACCTCGGTACGAGGATGCCCGGGATCGTCGTGGGCGGCTCCGGCGGCATCGAGACGGGAAGCACGGTGCAGTTCCCGGCAACGCTCTCCCCCGGCACTTACGTGCTCGCGAGCTTCGTGACCAACGGCACCGACCGCCGGTCCGACATCAAGCGCGGGATGTTCACGACGTTCGTGG
This sequence comes from uncultured Gemmatimonadaceae bacterium, assembly GCA_963732065.1. GTDB lineage: Bacteria > Gemmatimonadota > Gemmatimonadetes > Gemmatimonadales > Gemmatimonadaceae > DATKOH01. The sequence continues at coordinate 105,924 of CAVSYH010000019.1, forward strand.
TGCAATAGACGGCGCGGGAAGCGGGAAGCGGGAAGCGCCGCGATGGACGCGAACTGCGCGTTGTGTGAACGCGCAGTTATCGCTTATCGCGGCGCTTCCCGCTTCCCGCTTCCCGCAGCCGTTTGTTCCTCCGAGATCACCCTCGCCCCCCGCTGATACGTGAAGTAGGCATAGCCCCACTCGATCGCCACGATCAGGCGATTTCGGAATCCGGCCAGGTAGAGGATGTGAATGAACAGCCACAGGAACCACGCCGGCGCGCCGGTGACGCCGAAGTCGCCGAATTGCGCGACCGCCTTGTGCCTTCCGATGGTCGCAAGATTGCCCTTGTCGAAATAGCGGAACGGCTGCGTCGGTTCGCCGCGCAGCAAGAGGCGGATGTTCTTCGCGGCGCGCCGACCGCCCTGGATCGCCCCCTGCGCCACGCCAGGCACCAGCGCGCCGTCCTGCTCCACCGCCGCGAGATCGCCCGTCACGAAGATCTCCGGATGACCGGGCACGCTGAGATCGGGCGATACTTTCACGCGCCCCACTTTGTCGAGCGGTACGCCGAGCGTCTTCGCAAGCGGTGACGCCTGGTTGCCCGCCGCCCAGAAGACTGTGCGGCACGGGATCCGCTCGTCGCCCACGTATACGGCATCTCTTTCAATGCGCGTCACGAGCGCGCCGGTGCGTACCTCCACGCCGAGCCCGGTGAGCTCGCGCCGGGCTTCCGCTGAGATCTCCTCGTTGAATGCGGGCAGGATGCGCGGGCCGCCTTCGAGCAGTATGGTGCGCGTGCGCGTCGTGTCGGCGCGGCGGAATTCACCGATGATCCCGCGCTTCCCCACTTCCGGCAGGATCCCCGCCAATTCCACGCCCGTGGGGCCGCCGCCCACGATCACGAACGTCATCAGCTCGTCGCGTTCGCGCTCGGTCGGCGCCTTCTCGGCCAGCTCGTACGCCAGCAGGAAACGACGGCGGATCTCGCGCGCGTCGTCCACGGTCTTGAGCCCAGGTGCGAGCGACTCCCACTCAGGGTGGCCGAAGTACGAGTGCCGGCTGCCGGTGGCGACGATCAAGTAGTCGTACGGCACTTCGGTCTTCCCGCCATCCGCGATCACCACGCGCCGCGCGACGTCGATGCGCTCCACGTCCGCGAGCAGCACGCTGGTGTTCTTCTGCTTCTTCAGCAGCCACCTGATGGGCGACGCGATCTCGCTCGGCGCCAGCACCGCCATCGCCACTTGATAGAGCAGCGGCGCGAAGGTGTTGTGGTTGTTCCGGTCGAGCACCGTGAGTTCGATCTTCTCACGCGCGAGCGCCTTCGCAGCGTAGATCCCGGCGAAGCCGCCGCCGATGATCACCACACGCGGGAGCTTGTCGCCGGTCATGACAGTGCCGCGGTCTCCGCGGCGATCAGTCGCGATTCACTCCACCGTGCGCCGAGCGTGATCGTGAGCACCAGAATGATGAGCAGTACGCTGTACGCGGCGCCGGTGCCGAAGGCGAGATCGCGGATCTGCGCGAGGATCTCGACGGCGATCGGGCGGTTGGAATGCGTGTAGAGCACGATGCTCGCGACGAATTCGCCGACAGCCATCACCGCGGCGAGCATCGTGCCCGCGACGAGGCCGGGGCGCGCCGCGGGAAGCACCACACGCTTGATCGTGAGCCACCACGAAGCGCCGAGTCCGCGCGCGGCGTCCTCGAGCGACGGGTCCATTTGCGCGAGCGACCCCTGCACCGCGTTCGAGACGAGCGGGATGCCGCGGATGAAGTACGCGAGCGGCAGGATCCAGAACGTCCCCACGAGGAGCACACGCGCAGAAAGGAGATCATTGCGGTTGAACGTGGATGCGAGCCCGATCGCGATCGCCGTCGCCGGGATCGCCCATGGGAGCGCCGACAGCAGCTCGAGCGCCCGGCGCCCGCGGAACTTGCGCAGCACGATGAGATAGGCCGCGATGAAGCAGAAGACGGCATTCGCGGCGACGGCGATCGCGCCCATGAGCACCGAATTCCGGATCGGCGTCCACAGGTCCGCGTCGTGCAGCAGCCGCGAGAAATTCTCCAGCGTGTACGCGGGAGGCAGGAGCTGCGTGGTCCACGCACCATCGCGCGCGAAGGCGATGAGCACGAGCATCGCATGCGGCAGAATGAGAATGAACACGAGTACCGCCGCACCGGCGAGCGCGATCGCTCGCCCCGCGCGCGACGGGATCGCGGTGCGCGTGACGCGCCCCTTCCCCGTCATCGCGTACGTGCGCCGCCGCTCGAACCAGCGCAGCAGCACCAGCGCCGCGATCGCGGTGAGCGCGAGCACGGTGGTCTCGACGTAGGCGAGCCCCATCGCGCCATTGAGCTTGCTCGCGAGGATCTGCGTGCTCATCACGCGAAGGCCGCCGCCGAACACGTACGGCGCGGAGAAACTCCCGAGCGCGCTCATGAACACCAGCAGCATCGCGCCCGCGAGGCTCGGCGTGAGCAGCGGCAGCGTGATGCGGCGCAGGCGGAGCGCTCGGCTCGCGCCGAGTCCGGAGGCCGCTTCGTCGAGCGACGTGTCGTAGCGCTCGAGTCCCGCGGCGACGAACAGATAGACGTACACGTACATCGCGTACGCGTGCACGACGAGAATCGGCCACACACCGGTGAAGGTCCACGGCGGGTTCTCGAGGCCGAGCATGCGCTGCACGACGCGCGTGACCACGCCGCTCTCGCCGTACAGGAAGAGGAAGGCGATCACGCCGACCAGCGGCGGCAGCGCCGCGGGGATCGTGGCGACCGCGCCGAGCGTGCGCCGGCCGGGGAATTCGACGCGCGTGAGGAGGAAGGCGAGCGGCACGCCGATGAGCGTGGCGAGGATCACCGAACCGATCGAGATGAGCAGCGTGGTGCGCAGCGCTTCGAGGTCGCCCGGATTGCCGGCGAATTCGCGCCAGTAGCCGAGCCCGTGCGCGAAGGATCCGGCGATGACGTTGGCGTTCGGGTAGACGACCGCCCAGGCGAGGATCGCGAGCACGGGCGCGGCGAGCAGCCAGGTGCCGCGGCTGCGCGCGGTGCTCACGGCGCGACCACGGCGATGGGTTTGTGGCCGATCGTGACGCCGATGCGGGATCCTTCGCGCACGTCGCGATCGGCGCTCATGACTTCGACTTCCACGGTGTCGCTGAGCTTCACATGGTAGGCGACATGACCGCCGGCGAAACGGCGCGACGTGACCGTACCGAACCAGGCGCGGGCGGTGCCTTCGGGCGCGAGCATGAGGGCGTCGGGGCGCAACACCGCGAGCGCGTCGCCGCGAACGGATCCGCGCGCGGCGAAGTTGTACGACACGCCGGCGATGGAGATCGTGGCGCGCGCGCCATCGAAAGTAGCGGGCACGAGGGCGGCGCGGCCAATGAATTCGGCGACCGCGCGATTCGCGGGGGCATTGTAGAGCTCCTCGGGCGCGCCGACTTGGAGGAGTTTGCCGTGCGCGAGGAGCGCGACGCGATCGGCGACGGCGAAGGCGTCCTCCTGGTCGTGGGTGACGAAGAGCGCAGTGACGCTCAATCGACGAAGCATTGAGCGGAGCTCATCGCGCATCGAGCGGCGCAGCGTGGGATCGAGATTGGAGAGCGGCTCGTCGAGGAGGAGGACGCGCGGCTCGATCACGAGGGCGCGGGCGAGGGCGACGCGCTGCTGTTCGCCGCCGCTGAGGGACTGAACGGTGCGGTTCCCTGCCCCGCCGAGTCCGACGGTAGTCAGCGTGGCCGTCGCGCGTTTCTCGCGATCGGACTTGTTCACGCCGCGCGCTTCGAGACCGAAGGCGACGTTCTCGCCGACTCTTAAGTGCGGGAATAGGGCGTAGTGCTGGAAGACCATGCCGAATTCCCTACTTGCCACCGCCTCGATTGGTGATGTCTTTGCCATCGAACGAGCACTCTTCCCGAGTCGGGAGTGTCGTAGCCGGCGACCATTCGAAGCGTCGTGGTCTTCCCGCTGCCGCTGGCGCCGACGAGGGCGAGCAACTGTCCCGCAGGAACGTCCAGGGACAGCGCGCTTACAACGTCACGCGCCCCGAAACGGCGCGTTAACCCATCGAGGGTGAGGGTGCTGGGGGTGCGGCCGGAGGCCACGTTCACAGGAGAAGGGAAAAGGGAAAAGGGAAAAGCGAGCGTGTGGCGAGTGGGAAAAGCTGCGACAATTCGGGCATGTGCGCGATACCGTGATGATGGCCGGCTTGAGAGTGCGCTCCATGCTTGATCGCGAAGGAGGCACGATGATCCACAACTGCGGTCACTTGAAGGTTTGGAAGCGCTCGATGGAGTTGCTAGTCGAATCGCACCGGTTGGCACGGAAATTCCCGCCGATGGAGCGATTCGAACTTGGTAGTCAAATTAGAAGAGCGTCGGTCTCCATCGCGGCGAACATCTGCAGAAGGAAATGCACGCAGCCATCGGAAGGAGTATCTCCGCTTCCTCTCGATCGCTCGCGGATCTCTCGCTGAGCTCGCGACACTCCTAGAAGCCGCGCGTCTCGTAGATTATCTCACCGACACGGACCTGAAGCGTGCGTCCGGTTTGCACGATGAGGTGACGCGCATGCTGACTCGCCTCATGGTAAGTCTCTCGGCGCCGTGAGTACCCAGTCCCTACTCGCCCCCTTTTCCCTTTTCCCTTTTCCCTGCTCTCAGTTCCGCCGCCTGATATTCGCATCCCAGTACTTCATCCACTCGTCCAGATGCGCTTCCATCATCGCCCGATCCAGTGGAATCACCTTGATCTCCGTCAGCGCTTCCCTCACCCACTCCGGCAAGGAGTCTGTCTTCAAGTCGTTGCGGGCCGGTATCCTCCAAAACCTATTCGCCGCCGCCGTGAGCGCCGCCGGCGACGTGACGAACTCGTAGTACAGCCGCGCCGCGTCGGGGTGTTTCGCGCCGCGCACCACCGCGATCGCGTCCACCAGCAACGGCGTGCCGCTCTTCGGTATGGAGTAAGAAACCGGAATCCCCTTGGCCTTCAGCGCCGCGATATCCGGCATGTTATAAAGCGAGATAAGTCCCTCGCGCCGCCCGAGCTTCTGATACAGCAGCGCCGGATTCGCGACGTATTCCTTGGTGCTCGCGTCGAGCTTCCGCAGCCACGCATATCCGGAATCTGGTCCGTTCGAGGACTTCCAACCTCGCACGATCTGCGCCGCGAAGATCGCGCGCATGCTGCCGCTGCCCAGCGGATCGCGGATGAGCACCTTCCCCTTCCATTTGGCCGCGAGCACTTCGTCCCAATCGTGTGGCGCGTCCGCCGCGGTCACCACGTCGGAATTGTACGCGATCACTTCCGGCGTCCGGTAGGTGCCGTACCAGTAGTCGTTCGCATCGCGCGCGCTCGTGTCCACGGCCGCGGCCCACGTCGGCTTGTACGCCGTGAGCAGACTCTCCGCCGCCGCGCGTGCGAAGATGTCGGCCGGCGCTCCGAACCAAATGTCGGCCTGCGGGTTCTCTTTCTCGCTCCGCAGCCGGTCGATCACATCCTGCGAGCCCATGTCCACCCACTGCACATCGATCTCGGGATGCGCGCGCTCGAATTCCTGCTCGTAGTACGAGAGCAGATCCTTCGCGTGCGGAGAGTACACGGTGAGCACGGTGCGCTTGTCGCCGCCGCCGCACGCGGCGAGCAGCGTCGCGGCCGCCAGCGCCGCGAAAGCCGAACGCACTACGGCGAGACCTTCGGCGCGTCGGCCTGACGCGCGCCGAGCAGGTTCACCATGATGCGCGCCGCGCCGGGCACGCCGGCCGGCAACTGACGGAACATCGCGAGCGTCACGTACACGTACGTGCCCTTGCCGTAGGGCGCGACGAGCAACGCCGCCCTGATTCGGCGCTTCGCCCGTATCGTGCATTGAGAGCGGCGCGACGTACGCCGAATCGAACGTGCGTCGGCATGTACAGTGCGCGGTCCTGCACCCAGCCGTTCAAGTCGCTCGCGGTGATCGCGTTCGGGTACTTGAGCAGCGGATTGTTCGGCAGCAGCACCGTCACGGCCGCATTCTCCTCGGTGACGCGCGCCGCGGGACGCGCGAGGGTGATCGGGTACGGCATGATCCCCGGCTGCAGCATCTCGTACTGTCCGTATTGCACGACCATCGTGCCGCCGCGCTGCACCCAGTCGAGCAGCTTCGCGTTGTTCGCGACGAGCTCCGGATGCGCCTCGTACGCGCGCGTGCCGATGACCACCGCCGTGTACGGCGAGAGATCGGCGCTCGCGAGGTTCGCCGGATCGATGATCGTGACCGGCACGCCGAGCTGCTGCAGCGCCGGCGCAGAATTGTCGCCGACGCCCTGGATGTACGCGATGTTCGCGCCGGGCGGGATCGCGACGTCCACCGCCTCGAGCGTGACCGTCGCATCGCGGTACATCGTCTGCGGACGGAATGTGATCGTACTCGATGCTCTGGTACCCGGTGGTGAACTTCTGCCCATTGCTCTCGGCGACCGCGCTCAGCGTGTGCGCGCCCGCGGGCAGCGAGCCGCGCATGCGGAAGTTCACCGTGGCGGCGCCGAGCGCGGGGAGCGTGACCGTGCGCGACATCGAGTCGAGCGTGATCCCCTTGGGTGGATTGAGCGTGACTTTCACTTGCCGCGCGACCGTGGACGCCGAGCGGAGCCACACGTGCAGCGGCCGGTCGATCGCGCCGTTCGCGGGGACGTACTCGTTCTGCGTGTCGAGCGTGAGCGTCACCGCGGGCGCGACCGCGAGCGGGCGATCGATCTCGCCCTTCACTTTGTCGGCGTAGCGATAAACGATCGGCGCATGTGCACCGAGGTCGCCGAATCCACCACGATGGAAGGATTACCATGCACGATTGCCGCTGGCTCTCGCGCATCCTCCGCGATCCGTCGAGACGGGCGATGGCGAACATGTCGCCCATCGCGCGGCTCGTGCCAGCCACCATGGCTGCGACGGCGCCAGGCCGATCACGCGAATCGTATCGCGAAAAGCGCTGTCCGGGCAGCGATCTACGATCTCCGTCGCGAGTCCAGCGAACGCGCCGCGTGACCGCGATACCCGTGCCGCATTCCAGGCAGACAGACGTCCCACGAATCAGCGTGTCGGCAGTCCCCGATTGTAGACGGTGACAATCACAGGGATGGTGTCGCCGACCGCGAGGATGTCGCGAGCGCACCGTCGCCTCCATCGACGACACCGTGCGCGAGGCAGCAGCGCACGCCCATCGCATGCTTCGAGAGCAGTACAGCGACGTCCAGGTCGATGCACGTTGCGCCTGCATGCAGAGGCTCCATGGGAATCCCAGCGACGGCATGCGCCAAATCCAGGTGAGGCTCGCAGGCAACGGTCTGCTCCGGGTGCCACGGATCATAGCTGGGTTGCAGCGCCGCCAATGAATCGCGACGCGAATGGAGTCGCCGCGCCGTGTGCGGACTGTCCAAGCTTCTTCTTGCTCGCCCAGGCGTCGTATCGATCCCATCAAAGATCCCCTTCTCACTCTCCGCCGGCGTTCCCGCGTTCACCCGCGTCGCTTCGCGCTGCAGGAATCCCAGCTGCGCGCCCTTCCGCTGCAGCGAGCCGAAGCCCTGGCTCTTGTGGTTCGACCGGCTCAGCGCCGCGATCTCGGCGTAGCTCATGCCCAAGCAGCGGATCGTACTCCCCCGCGTTGTACGAATACGAATAGGGCGGTCCGAAGTACGACCGCCCGCGATAGAACTTGCTCACGGTCCACGGAGCAAGGCCCTGCGTGCTCTTCGCCGGGAACCGCACGCTGTCGCCCGCGAGATCGTACGCCTCTCGTCCGAGGATCGCCGACACCTGATGATGCCCGTGGCCGTCCAGCGGCGTGCCCGTGAACACGGTCACGATCACCTGCGGCCGGAACGCGCGCACGACGGTGATCACGTCCTTGAGCAGCGAGTCGTGCGGCCAGTGCTTGTACGTCTCGGCCGCGCTCTTCGAGAATCCGAAATCGTACGCGCGCGTGAAATACTGATGCGCGCCGTCCACGCGCCGCGCCGCGAGCAGCTCCTCGGTGCGGATCACGCCGAGCGCGTCGCCGAGCTCATTGCCAATGAGATTCTGCCCGCCGTCGCCGCGCGTGAGGGACAGATACGCGACTTCTGCGCGATGGCCCTTCTGCAGCCACGTGATGAGCCGCGTGTCCTCGTCATCGGGATGCGCGGCGATCACGAGCACGCGCACGTTGACGCCGAGTCCCGCGATCGCGTCGCCTAACGCGTTGGCGCCTCTCTCCTGACTCGCTACTCTCGCGGGCGCAAGCAGCAATGCGCCAACCAGCAGGAGCCATCGATGCATCGTGCCATGCGACCATCGAACGGCGCGAGTCGCGCATCAGCGTTTTCCGATGCCCGATGGCCGATGCGCCGATGCCCACCTTCAGTGCTTCGGCAACGATCAGCCGCCTGCTGTTCCGTGTGCGCCGAGAGGAATCCTTCCGCCGGACTCGCCCGCTCGGGGCGTCCCACGTAGCGGATCGGCGTCGCGTTGCCCACGGCCGCGCGCAGGCGCGGCGATACGAAAGTCCATGCGCCCATGTTCTTCGGCTCTTCCTGTGCCCACACGACATCCTCGATGTTCGGGTACTGGTCGAGCACTTGGGCGATCGCCTCGTGCGGCCAGGGATACAGCTCTTCCACGCGCACGATCGCGACATCGCCGTTGTTCGCGCCGGCCGCGAGATCGTAATAGACCTTTCCGCTGCAGAACACCAGGCGCTTCACGTCCGCGCGTCCGCCCGCCGGCGCCGGCGCGTCGATCACCGGCTTGAACGATCCGCCGGTGAGATCCGCGAGCCGGCTCGCCGCCGCGGGCAGACGCAGGAGACTCTTGGGCTGCATGAGCACGAGCGGCCGCCGCGGCGCCAACCGCGCCTGACGCCGGAGCACATGGAAGTACTGCGCCGGCGTGCTCGGGTACGCCACGCGCATGTTGTTCTCCGCCGCCATCTGCAGGAAGCGCTCGAGCCGCGCGCTCGAGTGCTCGGGGCCCTGCCCTTCGTACCCGTGCGGCAGCAGCAGCACGATCCCGGAGTCCTGCCCCCATTTCGCGTGATCGCTCACGATGAACTGATCGATCATCGGCTGCGCGACGTTCGCGAAGTCGCCGAACTGCGCCTCCCACATCACGAGCGAGTCGGGCGCGGCCACGCTGTAGCCGTACTCGAAGCCGAGCACCGCCACTTCGCTGAGCGGCGAATTGTGGATCTCGAAGCGGCCCGGCGCGCCCGGAATGTGCGCGAGCGGCGCGTACGTATTGCCGTTCTCGTGATCGTGCAGCACGGCCTGACGGTGCGAGAACGTGCCGCGCTCCGCGTCCTGCCCCGTGAGCCGAACGTTCACGCCGTCGGCGAGCAAACTTGCGATCGCGAGCGCTTCCGCGTGTCCCCAATCGATCTCGCCGTTCTCGGCCAGCGCCGCGCGGCGCCGCTCGAGCTGTTTCGCGAGTTTGGGCAGCGGCTTGAAGTCCGACGGCCACGTGAGCATGCGCTCGTTGAGCAGCACGAGCTGTTCGCCCTTCACGCTCGTGTCGATCGGCGCCGCGGCCGGCGTCGCCTTCTCGTCGGCATCGATGCTCGCGAATTCGCCCGTCTTCCGGCTCTGCTCGTGCACTTTCTCGAAGGCCTGCTGGATCTCCTGGTCGAGCGCCGCCACCGCCTGCGTTCGTGAGCAATCCCTCGCTCACCAGCTTCGCGCCGAACACCTGGCGCGGCGTCGGGTGCGCCTTGATGAGCGCGGTCTGCAGCGGCTGCGTGTACGTGGGCTCGTCCGCCTCGTTGTGCCCCCAGCGGCGATAGCCCACCAGATCGATCAGGAAATCCTTCTTGTACCGCGCGCGATACTCGAGTGCGAGCGCGACCGCCGTCACGCACGACTCGGCGTCGTCGCCGTTCACGTGCACGATCGGCATCTCGAATCCCTTCGCGAGATCGCTCGCGTAATACGTCGAGCGGCCGTCGCGCGGATCGGTGGTGAAGCCCACCTGATTGTTCGCGATGATGTGCAGCGTGCCGCCCGTGCGGTACCCGCGCAGGTGCGACAGGTTGAACGTCTCGGCCACCACGCCCTCGCCCGCGAACGCCGCGTCGCCGTGCACGACCACGGGCAGCACTTTCGCGTCATCCGTGCCCGCGCCCGAACGCTGCAATGCGCGCGCCGTGCCTTCCACCACCGGATTCACGAATTCCAGGTGACTCGGATTAGGCACGAGCTTCACTTCCACCGTGCCGCCGGCCGCGAGCGCGCGCGTGGTGCTCGCGCCGAGATGGTATTTCACGTCGCCGGTATCGCTCGCCGCGTTCGCGCCGTGCTTGCCGTCGAATTCGGCGAACACATTGCCCGCCGGCTTCTCCAGGACATGCGTGAGCACATTGATGCGGCCGCGGTGCGCCATGCCGATCACGACTTCGCGCGCGCCACGCGCCGCGGCGCCGTCGATCGCCGCGTCGAGCATCGGCACGAGCGCATCGCTGCCCTCGATCGAGAAGCGCTTGTAGCCTTGGTACGCGCGGCCCAGGAAGCGCTCGAGGCCGTCGACCTGCGTGAGGCGGCGCAGCAGCGCGAGTTTCTCCTCGTTCCCGAGCGTGCGGCGCATCGAGCCGCTCTCGATCTCTTCGCGGAACCAGAGGCGCTCGTTCTCTTCTTCGATGTGCTCGAACTCGAAGCCGATGCGTGACGCGTAGAGCGCGCGCAGGTGATCCACGACGTCGGCCGCGGTGCTCAGCTCATCGAATCCGAGCGCTGCGCCCGGGATCGTCGCGAGATCGGCGGCGGTGAGACCGTGGAACGCCGGCGTCAGCTCGGCGGCGCCGGGCGCCGAACTGCCGAGCGGATCGAGCGCGACCGCGAGATGCCCGTACTGCCGTATCGCGTGCACGAACGACGAGGCGCCGGCGACTTTGCGCAGGTACGCGGCATCGAGCGGCGCCGCCCCGGTCGCGGCCGGCGTGCCGCCGGTGAGCGAGAGCGCCATTTCGAAATACTGGCGCCAGGAATCGTCCACCGAAGCGGGATCGCGGCGGAACCGCTCGTACATCTCGGCGACGTAGCCGTCGTTGAACGCGCTCGTGATCGGGCTCGGGCTCATGGCTGTAATCTAACGCGGGAGGGAATGCCGAATGAAGGCGATCCCGCTATGACGGGAGGGCTTCGGGCGCCGCCGGCCGCGCCGGGATGCGCAGGGTGAATACGCTCCCCTCGCCCACCACCGAATCCACGGAGAGCGTGCCGCCCAGCAGCGAGCGCGAGCCGCTGCGAGATGTACAGGCCGAGCCCGGTGCCGCCGAAGCGCCGGGTAACGCCGGAGTCGAGCTGCGTGAACGGGCGGAAGAGCCGCGGCACGTCGGACGCGGCGATGCCGATGCCCGTGTCGCGCACTGCGAAATTCACGTGATCGCCCTCCGGGATCGCGGAGATCTCGACGTAGCCCGCATCGGTGAACTTGATGGCGTTCGCGCCGAGGTTCACGAGGATGCGCCGGATCATCTCGCCATCGGTGTGCAGCGGCATGGGCGCGTCGGGCTCGGTGAGTCGGAGCGCGAGTCCCTTGTCGAGCGCGAGCGGCTCGAGCACGGCGACGGCGGCGCTCACCACTTCGCGGATGGATGTGTCCACCGGGCGCATCACTTCGCGGCCGGCTTCGAGCCGCGCCACGGTGAGCACTTCGTCGATGAGCAGCGTGAGCAGTTCGGTGCTCGTGCGCATGCGCTCGATCGCGCTCTGCTGCTGCTCGGTGAGCGGGCCGAACACTTCGTCGGCCAGCAGCTCCTCGTAGCCGGTGAGCGCGGTGAGCGGCGTGCGCAGCTCGTGCGAGATCACCGCCATGAATTCGCTCTTGGAGCGGTTCGCCTCGCGCACCTGCTCGAGGAGTTTCGTCTTCCAGAGCGCGATCGCGGCGTGATCGGCGATCGCGCGCAGCCGGCGCTCTTCGCGCTCGGTGAACGTGGCGCCGCGCGAGAGCCGCTGGACGAGCAGCACGCCGAGTACTTCGCCGTGCGCTATGAGCGGCGCGCCGAGCGCGACGGCAGGCTCGAAGCCGGGCCGTCCGGGGAAGACGAGCCCATAGTCGGCGTGGTAGTCGTCGGTGCGCACGAGCGAGCGTTCCTCGGCCACGCGGCCGGTGAGCGAACCGATGAGCGGGAAACGGGCGCCGCGCATGCCGTCGCCGAATCCGGCGCCGGCCACGACCTGCACTTGGCCGCCGTCGATCTCGACGACGTTCGCGCCGGCCGCGTCGCAGATGAGCATCGCGCGCGCGCAGAGTACCTGGAGCAGCGTGCCGACGTCGTCCTCCTGCGCGAGGATCCGCGCGACCTCGCTCAGCGACGCGTTCTCTTCGCTGCGTTCGGCGAGTTCACGCTCCGCCCAACTCGCGACCGAGATCGGCGCGATGCGCACGCAAATGCCACCGCCCGTCATCGCGGTGACCGTGATCTCGAACGACCGTCTGCGCTCCCGCGGTGAAGCCGGCGGCGCGGAAGGAGCGGCGCAGTCCGTCGGCGGCGGTGGAGCGCACGAGCGCGGATTCGTATTCGCGCGCGAGGGGCGGCAGAACGTCCCAGAGCTCGCGGCCGGTGAATGCGCCGGGCTCGTCGCCACGGAATCGAGCGAACGCGCGGTTGGCCGCGACGATCCGCCATTTCGCATCGACGACGATATAGGCGTCGTCCAGCGCATCGAGCGGCTGCGAGCGCGACCGCCGGTGCAGTATCTGATTTGCGGACGTGCGGCGGCGGGGCGGGCGCGGGTGCGGGCCATGGTACAATCTGTGGCAGAGGGCGGGTGGGACGGGAGGCTTTCGGTGCCGGAAAAGTGCCGCATTACCCCCGCGGATTCGCAGACTGCGGCATGAGACTAGTGCATTCTAATGTTGTAGTGGCATGTAACTCATATGATATATAATGAGTTACTGAACATTAAAAAGCGCGGCACCGGTCGTGCTTTAAGAAATGCCGAGAATGTCGCATCACCCGCGAGCGTGTCCGCCGCGGTCATACTCATGATCCAGGAGGATCACGCTATGCGCTCCACTGCCAAGAAGGGCTTTACGCTGATCGAGCTTCTGATCGTCGTGGTCATCATCGGCATTCTGGCCGCGATCGCGATTCCGAAGTTCGCCAACACGAAGGAGAAGGCCTACGTCGCGTCGATGAAGTCCGACCTTCGTAACATGGCGACCGCGCAGGAGAGCTACTTCGCGGACAACCAGACGTACACCACGGTGCTCGCGAACATGAACTTCACGGCGTCGCAGGCCGTGATCGCGACCGTGACGGATGCGAAGGGCACGGGCTGGGCGGCGAACACGTCGCACCCGGCGACCGCGATCACGTGTGAAGTCGGTTTCGGTTCGGACTCGATCGCCGGCGTCGGCAATGGCGTGATCAAGTGCCAGTAGTTTCCACGCTCTAAGTACGCTGAACGGGCCCGGCAGATGCATGCCGGGCCCGTTTTGCATTCGGCAACTGCGGACTGTCGGCTGTCGGCTGTCGCCGGCAGGAGTAGGCGACAGCCGACCAGTCGACAGCCTGCCAGTTAGCAGTTAGTTGTTCGGCGCTCCCTCGTCGATCCAGTTCGCGATGTTCTGGATCTGGTTCGTGGTGAGCGGCGTGGAGGCGAGCGGCATGCGCGGGAGGCCCGGGTGCAGCGGTGCTATCGGGCTGCAGCACGCGCCACAGATAGCTGTTGAAATGATCGCCTGGCACCACGCGCTTGAGCGGCGCGCCGTTCACCGAGGGGATGTTCACGAGACTGTCGCGCGAATGGCCCGCCGTGAGGATCAGGCCCACGCGCGCCTCGGCGACGGTGTGACAGCCGCCGATCGCGCATCGCTTCGTGAAGATCGGCTGGATGTCGGTGTTGAGCGACGGATTCGCGATGAGCACGTCGGGCAGGCCGCCGGTGGGATCTTCGGGCGAGCTGAAATCCGCGCACGCGAACACCGCGGAGACCGCCGGCGATGGCCGCGCGCGGCAAGGAGATATCGGCTGGCGCTCATTTGTCGTTCAGCCTCAGGGTTGCCGAGAGCCGGCCCGTGAAGACGGAGCCCGGCGCCCAGAACAGCGCGCCGCCGAATCGGAACAGCTCGACGCGACCCACGTCGCGCCGATCGTTCCGTAGCCCCTGGTCGCGCTCATCTTGAGGATCGGATGATCGGTGTCGATGCCGCCCGTGCCGTGTCTGCACCTGGATGTCGAACGTCGAGTTGTACTGCACCACACCGAGCCCGGCGAAGGGGAGCACCTTGCCTCCCATGATGGAACCGGTGCCGTTCAGCTCGAGCGTCCACTGGTCCGGCTCGAAGCGGTCGTGGCTCTCGAGACTATTGCAGATCTTGTCCCAATAGAATTCCCAGCTCTCGTTGCCGCTCGTCGCGAGACTCGCGTTGCACGTGATCGGCGCCTCAATGTAGCCGCCGGTGTACGTGAGCCGCGGCACGAGGACGATCGACTTCCATGTGGCCACGTGCCAGTCGGCGGCGAACGAGTAAATGTGCGGCGACCGCGCCGTTCACGTCCACCTGCGGCGTGTACGCGGCTTCGACGCCGAGTGCCGTACGGCAGCCAGAGCGTGACCTTGGGATATCCGAAGACCGTCGTGAGGTTCGTGGCTTCTGGCTTGTCGCGCCCCGCGGTGCGCTGATCGTAGCTGAGCGGCGGCACGTAGCCGAGGTTCGCCGTGAGATCCACCGTCCACGCTTTGGACGGCGACGGCGCCCCGTCGGGCGCGAAGATCGTGAGAGCGGAGTAGTAGCCCATGAGCGACCCCTCGGGATCGCTGATCGGGTGCGTCTCGATCGATGCGGGTGGGGATGTGCCCGGCGGCAGCCCGGGTTGCGCGGCGGCGGGCAGCGCAAGAAAGCCTAGCGCGGCGCCAACGATCCATTTTCGCATGGATTGCCTACACTGAGCGCCGATCCCGGTTCCCCGCGGCATCTAACGTCTGTCTAACGTCTCGGTCTGCAGTTCAAGCTTGCTTCACCTCGGCCACGAGCTTCGAGAGCGAGGCTTTGGCATCGCCGAAGAGCATTGAAGTCTTCTCATTATAGAACAGCTCGTTCTCGATCCCGGCGAACCCGGGATTCATGCTGCGCTTCATCACGATGATGCGCTGCGCCTTGTCGGCGTTCAGGATCGGCATGCCGTAGATCGGGACTGGCCTTGTCGTTGCGCGCGGCGGGATTCACGACGTCGTTCGCGCCGATCACGAGACACACATCGGCGCGCTCGAACTCCGGTTGATCTCGTCCATGTCGTACAGCCGGTCGTACGGCACGTTCGCTTCGGCGAGCAGCACGTTCATGTGCCCCGGCATGCGGCCGGCGACCGGGATGGATCGCGTACTTCACTTCGCCGCCCTTCTTCTCGATCAGCTCCGCGAGCTCGCGCACACGTGCTGCGCCTGCGCGACCGCCAGGCCGTAGCCCGGCACGATGATCACGAGCGTCGCGTACGCGAGCTGGACCGCCGCGTCCTCGGCGCGTGATCGGGCTCACGCTCAGTCCCGTCGCCGTCTTCGTCGCTCTTGCGGCGGCGCCGCGCCGAACGCGCCGAAGATGATGTTGCCGAACGAGCGGTTCATCGCCTTCGACATCATGATCGAGAGGATGAACCCGCCCGCGCCGTCGAGCGCGCCGGCGATGATGAGCACGTTGTTGCCGATCGCGAATCCGGTGGCGCGAGCCGCGAGGCCGGCGTACGAGTTGAGCAGCGAGATCACCACCGGCATGTCGGCGCCGCCGATCGGCAGCACCATCGAAATGCCGAGCACGAGACGCGAGCCCGATCATCGTGATAGAAGCCGCGCCGGTCTGTCGGATTCGCGATGAGATCAGCCGAACATCGCCGAGCGTCGCGACGAACAGCGCGAGGTTCACCGCGTTCTGCCCGCGAACGTGATCGGCCGGCCGGTGATGATCTCCTGCAGCTTGCCGAACGCCATGAAGCTGCCGGTCACCGTCAGCGCGCCGAACAGCACTTCGAAGCCGAGCGCGCGCCATCTTCGCGTGGCCGATCTCCCGGCGCCGTGCACGCAGAACTCGGCGACGCCGACGAGCGTCGCCGCGAGCGCGCCGAACACGTGCGAGATCGCGATCCGCTGCGGCATCGCGGTCATCTGGATGTACATCGCCGAGCGGGTAGCCGATCACGGTGCCCACCACGAGGCCGGCGAGGATCCACTGGTAGCGACGATCTCGTACTGCACCAGCGTGCCGATGATGGCGAGCAGCATGCCGATCGCGGCCTGCTGCATGCCGCGGCGCGCGCGTGTCGGGGTGCGTGAGGCTCGCAGGCCGAGGATGAACAGGACCGACGCGGCGAGATACGACGCCTGGATGAAGAGATCGCGCATGCTACTTGCTGCTCGGGACTTGGCGAGCTCGGGCCTCGGCGTTCCGGCGCGTTCGGCTCGCGCTTGAACATCTTGAGCATGCGGTCGGTGATCAGGAATCCGCCGACGACGTTGGTCATCGCGGCCGCGACCGCGATGAAGCCGAGGATCGGTGGACACGGTGCCCTTGTTCGAGCCGGCCGCGACGAGCGAGCCGACCAGAGAGATGCCCGAGATCGCGTTCGTCGCCGACATCAGCGGCGTGTGCAGCAGCGGCGGCACGCGCGTGATGACCAGGAAGCCGACGAAGCGCGGCGAGGACGAACACGTAGAGCTGCAAAGTGTGAGGCTCACAGGATCGCTCCGTCGTGCGTGACCAGCATCGCCTTCGTGATTTCGTCGGCGGGATCGATCGCGATCGCGCCTTCCTTCATCAAGTGCTGAAGAGCGTGAGCATGTTGCGGCTCAGCATCTGCGCTCGCGTGCAGCGGCACCGTGCCCGCGAGGTTCGAGCGGGCCGATGATCGTGCACGCCGTTCACGTCGACGGTCTCGCCGGGCTTGGTGAGCTCGCAGTTGCCGCCGGTTTCCGCGGCGAGGTCCACGATCACCGAGCCGGGCTTCATCCCGTTCACCATCGCGGCGGTGATCAGCATCGGCGCCGGCTTGCCCGGGAATGAGCGCGGTGGTGATCACGAGATCCTGCGACACGATGTGCTTGCCGATCGCGTCGAGCGTGCGCGCGCGCTCGTCCTCGGCCTGCGCCTTCGCGTAGCCGCCCTTGTCCTCCGCGCTCGCGGCGACGAGATCGGTCGCGACGAAGGTCGCGCCGAGGCTCTTGACCTGCTCGGCGGCGGCCGCGCGCACGTCGAACGCGGTGACGACGCCGCCGAGGCGTCGCGCGGTGGCGATCGCCTGAAGGCCGGCGACGCCGGCGCCGATGATGAACACTTGCGCGGGGCGGAGCGAGCCGGCGGCGGTGGTGAGCATCGGCAGGAATTTCCCGAGCGCGGCGGCGCCGATGAGCACCGCTTTGTACCCGCCGCCGTGCTCTGCGACGAGAGCACGTCCATCGACTGCGCGCGCGTGATGCGCGGCACGCGCTCGAGGGCGAGCGCGCTCACTTTGCGCGCGGCGAGCGCGGCGAAGAGATCGGCGCTCGCGGAAGGTTGCAGGAGCGCGATGAGCACCGTGCCCTCACGCAGAAGCGCCGCCTCCTGTGCTGTGGGGCGGCGCACATGCACGACGACGGCGGCATCGGCGAACGCGGCCGCCGCATCGGCGGCGAGCGTGGCGCCCGCCTTCACATAGGCATCATCGGGGAACCCCGCGCGGTCGCCGGCGCCGCGCTGCACGACGACCCGCGCGCCGGCCTTCACGAGCTTGGCCACGCTCTCGGGCACGAGCGCAACGCGCGCCTCGTCGGCCGTCGTCTCCGACGGCACTGCGATGGTCACCATTGAGGTCTACGCTAGCGCGCACGACTCGCGCTGACAAGAAGGGCTGGCGGCGGGGGCAGACCGGGACTGCGGGGACAGCACCAGGTCGCTTAAGGCTGCAGTCAACAGCAAACAGTCACGAGTGACTGCCAGTCGACAGTCACCAGCTCACAGGTCACAGAAAACGGATCACGCGTGAGGGAGAGATCGCCCGCCCATTCGTGATCCGTTTTCTGTGAACTGTGAGACTGGTGACTGTCGACTGGCAGTCACTCGTGACTGTTTTCTGTTTTCTGCAACGCGAAAGCGCACTGGTGGCCTGCGTAGTCGCAGTACACGCCCGCCGTTCAGCCCTTCAGCGCCTTCACCCGCGACGGACTCTCCCACGAGAACCCGCCCTTCACTTCCCCCGGCTCGCGCCCGAAGTGCCCGTACGCCGCGGTCGAGTAATAGATGGGCCGCTCGAGCTGCAGATCGCGGATGATCCCGAACGGCGTGAGGTCGAACGCCGCCGCAACGCGCGCATCGAGTTCCGCGCGCGAGAGCTTCGACGTGCCGAAGCTGTCCACCATGATCGACACCGGCTCGCGAACGCCGATCGCGTAAGCGACCTGCACTTCGCACTTGGTGGCGAGTCCTGCGGCCACGATGTTCTTCGCCACCCAGCGCGCGGCGTACGCCGCCGAGCGGTCCACTTTGGAGGGATCCTTGCCGCTGAACGCGCCGCCGCCGTGACGCGCGAAGCCGCCGTAGCTGTCGACGATGATCTTGCGGCCCGTGAGTCCGGTGTCGGTGGCGGGACCGCCCTCGGTGAAGGCGTCCGACGGATTCGCGAGCACGCGATCCTTCCATCCCGTGGTGAGCAGCGCCGCCGGGATCACTTTCGGCAGCAGCTGCTCGATCACGTATTCGCGGATCATCTTCTGCGTCGCCGACGGATCGTGTTGCGTGGAGACCACCGCGCGCGTGACCTCGGCCGGTCGCGTGCCCTGGTAGCGGATCGAGACCTGCGATTTCGCGTCGGGGCGCAGCCACGGGATCTCTTTCGCCTTTCGCGCGCGCGCGAGTTCGTGGACGATCGCGTGTGCGTACATGATGGGCGCCGGCATGAGCGACGGCGTGTCGTCGCATGCGAACCCGAACATCAGCCCCTGGTCGCCGGCGCCCTGCAGCTCGGCGCTCGCCTTCTCATCCACGGCGTGCGCGATCTCGAACGCCTGCGGCTGGAGGCGGATGTCGACCACCGCGGTCTTGTGGCCGAACCGCTCGTCGAATCCGTCGTATCCCGTCTCGAGGATCACCTCGCGCGCGAGGCGCTCGATGTCCGCGTTGGGCACGCTCACTTTGGAGCGCCACTCGCCGGCGATGCAGACGTAGTTCTTCGTGACGAGCGTCTCGCACGCGACGCGCGATTTCGGGTCGAGCGAGAGGAAATGATCGAGCACCCGGTCGCTGATGCGGTCGGCGAGTTTGTCGGGGTGCCCTTCGGATACGGACTCGCTGGAGAAGACGTACGAGTCGCCGGCGGAATGCGTCATGACGGAACGGGCTCCAGTGTAGTGCCCGCCGGATATGATGAAGCCCGGCAGGCGACCACCGCCCCCGGGCTGAGATGCATTCTGCACGCGAGCGGTTTAGCAGGATTTCTAACGCGGCCGCAATCGCAATAAATCGCCGCGGGTTCAGTTGTCACTCAATGTAATCGCGTGGCGCGATTAGTTCAACAGTGCTGTCAAGGGGCGCGTATAGGCTCTTAGTACCGCTGTAACAGCGCGTCTGGCAACTGAGCGTATGGTACGGCTCGGCGAACGTGGGTACCGCGGCCACTGTCCGCCCTGCAGTACCATACGCTCAGTTGCTATACGCGCTGTTTCAGCGGTACTAGCGGCCACACGCGCCCTTGCGCAGTCGCTTGACGGCATCGCGCGCCGCACGGCACATTCGTCACTCGGAATGTCGGTGGTGACATCCTCCGGCAGCGCGGAGTCTTAGAGTCATGACAGTCCTCCCAATTCGAGCGGTTTCGGTGGTGTGCGCGATCGCGATCGCGTGCGGCGCACTTCCGGCGCAGGGCGCGGTGAGCGGGCAGGTCTCGATCCTCGAAAAGAAGGGGAAGAACACGACCGACCTCGCGAACACGGTGGTCTACCTCGAGCTCGCGCCCGGCAAGCCCGCACCGAGTCACCCGTCGCATGCGCTGATCACCATGCACGGGCGCGAGTTCGTGCCGCATATCACCATCGTGACCGAGGGCAGCACCGTCCAGTTCCAGAACCAGGATCCCTTCCAGCACAACGCGTTCTCCAATACGGCAGTCGGCACGTTCGACTACGGGCTCTCGGATCGCGGCAGCACGATCCAGCAGGTGCTCAAGAAGCCCGGCGTCTATCCCGTGTATTGCAACATCCATGAGCAGATGTCGGCCGTCATCGTCGTGTTGGCGACGCCATGGTATACGCAGGCTGGATCGGACGGCTCATTCACGATCGCGGGGGTACCCGCGGGCGCGTATACGCTGCATATCTGGCACGAGCGCGGCGGCGAGTTGCTCCGGCAGGTGACGGTGCCGGCGGCCGGGCTTTCGGGAGAGAGAGTCCAACTCGATGCGCGCGGCTTCCGGCTCGAGGCGCACAAGAACAAGCAGGGGCTGGACTACGAAGCCCAAGGGGATAAGTACTAACGATGGCCGACAAGAATACGCAGCGCGCGAGTTTCCCGATCGCGTGGAAGATATTCCTCGGCACCGCCGCCGCCGTGATCGTGGCGATGGGCGTGTCCACGCGGTTGAGCTACCACGCGGCCGAGAACGCGGCGCGGGCGGCGGTCGACCAGTCGGTGGCGCAGGGCGCGCGCACGGCGAGTACGTTGCTCAGCGGCCAGCAGCAAACGCTGCTGCGCGGCGCGACGACCTTCGTGCAGAGTCCGGTGTTCCGCGATCTCGTTCTGCACGCCAAACCCGGCACGCTCACGGACCAGGCGCGTGAGGCCGCGGACCGCTCGGGCGCGACGTGGGTGCAGATCACCGACAGCGCGGGCGTGCGCCTGGCGCGCAGCGACATGCCGGCCGCGCCGATGGTGTCGCTCGCACAGTCGCCCCTCATCGCGGGCGCGCTGGAGGGGCAGAACATGACCGCCTACGGCATCTCGCAGGATACGATCCTGTTCCAGGCGGTCGCCGTGCCGATCATCGTGCCGCCCGGCAAGATCATCGGCGCGCTCATGGCCGCGAAGAACGTGTCCGACTCGCTCGCCTACGCGGTGAAATCGGTCACTACCAGCGAGATCGTGTTCTTCACCTTCGATTCCGCGAAGAACGCGCGCGTGGCCGCGACGACGATGGAACGCGGCAACGAACTCAGCGCGCCCATCGCGCTGCACATCAAGACGCGGCTCCCGACGGACACGGCCTACGATCAACGGATCGTGTCCATCAGCGGCACGCAATATCTGGCGCGCGACGACTCGCTCCTGTCGGCGAGCGGACACCCGCTCGGTGGTTTCATCGCGCTGCGGGTGCGCGCGAAGCAGTCGGCGGCGCTTACGGAGGTCCGCAACGGGCTGCTTCTCGCGGCCGGCATCGGCATCCTGCTCGCGATCATCTGCTCGATCCTGCTCGCGCGCGGTATCACGCGTCCGCTCGGCACGCTCGTGGCCGCGGCGCGGCGCGCGGCGCAAGGGGACTACAGTGCGCCGCCCGCGATCAAATCGCGGGACGAGATCGGCGAGCTCGCCGGCGCGTTCACCGCCCTGCTCTCCGAGTTGCGCGACCAGCAGGCGCTGGTGCAGACCCTCAAGACGAGCGGCGAGCGAACGGCGGTGAATCGCGAGAAGGCCGAGGCGCTCGCGAACGCGGCGACGGTCGCGACGAGCAAGGCCATTACGCAGGGCGCGCTGTTCGCCGGGCGCTATCAGATCGTGAGCACGCTCGGACAGGGCGGTATGGGCACCGTGTACAAGGCCACCGACACGCAGCTGGGAGAGCCGATCGCGATCAAGACGCTGCGTGCAGATTTCCTGAGCAATGACCCGACGGCACTCGAGCGCTTCCGCAGCGAGATCCGCCTCGCACGCAAGATCTCGCACCGGAACGTCGTGCGCACGCACGACATCGGCGAGGCGGACGGCACGCACTATATCACCATGGAGTACGTCGCCGGCACGTCACTCTCCGATCTCCTTCAGAAGAAAGGGCGGATCCCACCAGCCGCGACGATCACCATCGGCAAGCAGCTCGCACGCGCGCTGCAGGTCGCCCACGAAGAAGGCGTGATCCATCGCGACATCAAGCCGCAGAACCTCGTGGTGCAGCCCGACGGCGTGCTGAAGGTGATGGACTTCGGCATCGCGCGTCTCACCGAGCGGAAGCAGGGGATGACGCGCACCGGCATGGTGGTGGGCACGCCGGAATACATGGCGCCCGAGCAGCTGCTCGGCGACGAGATCGATGCGCGCGCCGACATCTATTCGGCGGGCATCGTGCTCGTACGAGTGTCTCACCGGCGCGCGCCCATGGGTCGCAGACTCGGCCACGGTGCTCATCGGCAAGATGCTCTCCGAGCCGCCGCGCCCGCCGATCGAGGTGAATCCCGAGGTGCCCGCGGCGCTGTCCGCGCTGATCGTCCGCACCATCGCGCGCGACCGCAACGAACGGCCGGCCACCGCCGCCGAGCTCGGCGACGAACTCGAGAAGCTCGGCTAGCGTGACGGGCGAGGCGCCCGACGCGCCGCCGCCGTGGTGGCCGGTCAGCACGACGAAATTCGTGGTGATGACCCTCGGCACGCTGGGCATGTACCAGTACTACTGGCTATGGGCGAATTGGCGCCGGCTGCACGAACTGCGCGGCGAGGCCGTGAGTCCCACCTGGCGCGTGCTGTTCGCGCCATTCACATCGTACCGGTTGTTCGAACGCGCGCGGGAGAGCGCGGCGGAGTGCGGCGTGTGGCGCGGCTGG
Organism: uncultured Gemmatimonadaceae bacterium; assembly: GCA_963732065.1. Taxonomy (GTDB): domain Bacteria; phylum Gemmatimonadota; class Gemmatimonadetes; order Gemmatimonadales; family Gemmatimonadaceae; genus DATKOH01. Next base: position 128,632 of record CAVSYH010000019.1, read on the forward strand.
AGCGCCGTGGGCGTCGCGGCGTTGTACCTCATCGCGCACATCGCACTGTTCGTCGGATTGCCGGCGTGGTTCAGCGGCGTGGCGCTGCTCCTGCCGGTGCTCCCCGTGCAGATCACGATGGAGAAGGTGAACGTGAAAGCTCGCGCCGAACGCGCCGCGCAACAGCAAGTTCACCGGCACTGGATCTCGCGATGCTCATCGGCGGCGCGCTGCTCACCGCGTCGGCGTACTCATACGACAATCAGATCGACCAACTACTCAAGGAGTGGGAGCCGTGATGTCCCCATGGCGGTACGTGGCGCTCGCGTGCTTCGCGGTCGCGCCGGTGCGCGCCCGGTCGCAGCAGGCCGAAGCCGACTTCGTGTTCCGCGGCGGCACGGTGTACACCGCGGATTCCTCGCACCCGCACGCGACCGCCGCAGCGGTGGCCGGCACGAAGATCGTGTTCGTTGGCGACGATTCCGGCGCCGCACTTTTCATCGGGCCGCGCACGACCGTCGTAGAACTCACAGGCAAGACGTTGTTGCCCGGCTTCCAGGACAGCCATCTGCACCCGATCAGCGGCGGCATGGCGCTCGCGGATTGCGTACTCGATGACGACAGCACGCGCGCAATGCTGGAGGCCCGCATCCGGAAGTGCGCGAAGGAGCATCCCGGCAGCGGGTGGCTTCGCGGGCGTGGCTGGGCGCTGCCGATCTTCGCCGCGGCGAATCCTTCGCGGCAGCTGCTCGACTCGCTCGTGCCGGGCCGCCCTGTGTTCCTGCGCGCGGCCGACGGTCATTCGGCGTGGGTCAATTCGCGCGCGCTCGCGATCGCCGGCATCACGGCCGCGACACCCGATCCGCCACGCGGCCGCATTGAGCGCGACGCCGCGGGCGCGCCGAGCGGCACGCTGCGCGAGGCGGCCGTGTCACTCGTGAGCGCGCATCTGCCGCCGCGCACGCCGGCGGAGTACCGGCGCGGGTTGCTCGCCGCGATGAAGCTCGCGAATTCGCTGGGCATCACGTCCTTGCAGGACGCGAGCGTCGACTCGTCGGACCTCATGACGTACGCGGCACTCGAGCGCGAGCACGCGCTCACCGTGCGCGTGGTGGCCGCGATCCTCGTGGACCCCGCGGGCGGCGTGGCACAGGTGAAGCACATGGAGAAATGGCGCGCGAGATATCTGTCGGCGCACGTGCGGCCGATCAGCGCGAAGATCTTCGCCGATGGCGTGATCGAATCGGGCACCGCGGCGCTGCTGGATCCCTACGTGGGCACCAAGAGCCTCGGGCCCACCGAGATCGCACCGCCTACGATGGACTCCATCGTGATCGCGCTGGACCGCGCGGGTTTCCACGTGCACGTGCATGCGATCGGCGATCGTGCGGTGCGTGAAGCGCTGGACGCGTTCGCCGCGGCGCGCGCCGCGAACGGCCCCCGCGACTCGCGGCATCAGATCGCGCATCTCGAGATGATCGACGCCAAGGACATCCCGCGATTCGCGCAGCTCGGCGTGCTCGCGAATTTCCAGGCGCTGTGGGCCTATCGCGACAGTTACATCCGCGATCTCACCGAGCCGGTGCTCGGTCCCGAGCGATCGGCGCGACTGTATCCGATGGGAGAGGTGCGTCGCGCGGGCGGCACGATCGTAGGCGGCAGCGACTGGAACGTGAGCTCCATGGATCCGTTGCAAGCGATCCAGGTTGGCGTGACCCGGCGCGACCCCGACGGGCCGCCAGGAGATCCGTGGCTGCCGAATGAGGCCGTGACGCTCGACGTCATGCTCGAGGCGTACACCATTCAGGGCGCGCGCGCGAATTTCCAGGAACGGACCACCGGCTCCATCACCGTGGGAAAGGCGGCGGACCTGATCGTGCTCGACCGTGATCTCGACACGATCGCGGCCACCGAGGTGCACAAGGCACGCGTGATCCTCACCCTCTTCGACGGACGCCCAGTGTATCGTGCCGCGAGCCACTGAGGAGCGGGAGGCGGCGTCGCGGCCGTACGCCGCGCTCGCATCGCGCGACTATCGGTTCTTCCTGGGCGGGCGGTTCCTGAGCGTGATCGGCGCGCAGATGCTCGATGTCGCGATCGGCTGGGAACTGTACGAGCGCACGGGCTCGGCGTTCGCGCTCGGCATGGTCGGACTCGTGCAGGTGGTGCCGATCTTCCTGTTGGTGCTTCCCGCAGGACATGCTGCCGACCGGTTCGACCGGCGCCAGGTGGTGATGCTGTCGCTCGCGATGCTGATCCTCACTTCGCTGGCGCTCGCATGGATCTCGTACACGCAGGCGCCGGTGTGGCTGATGTTCGTGTGCCTCTTCGCGGTGGGCGTGGCGCTCGCGTTCCATCGCCCGGCGTCGGCGGCGATGCTGCCGCAGCTCGTGCCGAGCGAGCACTTCGCGAACGCCGTCACGTGGGGAAGCACGGGGTGGCAGGCAGCGAGCGTGATCGGTCCGGCGCTCGGCGGCGCGGTGATCGCGCTCGCGCATCGCGCGGGGCCCGTATACCTGTGCGATGCCGTGCTCATGCTGTGCTTCATGGTGTGTCTGGCGGTGCTGCGCGGGCGCGCGGCGCCGCGCGCCGCGGCGGCGATGTCGGCCAAGACGCTGCTCGCCGGATTCCGCTTCGTGCGCCACGACCCGGTGATCTTCGGCGCGATCACGCTCGATCTCCTGGCCGTGCTCTTCGGCGGTGCGATGACGCTGCTGCCCATCTACGCGAAGGACATCCTGCACGTGGGCCCGACGGGCTTCGGCTGGCTGCGCGCGGCACCGGCGCTCGGCGCCGTGGCGATCGCGTTCGTACTGGCGCATGGCGGACCGATGCGCCGTGCCGGGCGCAGTGTGCTCTGGGCCGTGGTGGGCTTCGGCGTGACGACGATCATCTTCGGGTTCTCTACCTGGTATCCGTTGTCGCTCGTGATGATGATCGTCGCCGGCGCGTTCGATATGGTGAGCGTCGTGATCCGCCAGACGCTGGTGCAGGTGCGCACGCCCGATGTGATGCGCGGCCGCGTGAGCGCGGTGAACAGCCTGTTCATCGACACGTCGAACCAGCTGGGCGGCTTCGAGTCGGGCGCGGCCGCAGCGTTGTTCGGGCCGGTGATCAGTGTCGTAGGCGGCGGCATCGCCACGCTACTCGTGGTGGCGGGCGTGGCGCGGTGGTGGCCCGAGTTGCGCGAGCTGCGGGAACTGCAGCCTCCCGCGGACGGGGCGCCGTAGCGCGGGTCGCGCCGGCGCCCGTCCGCGCGTTGATCAGTTGTGCGCCGTGTTCGCCTGGATCTGTCCGGCGACGACGACGAACTGGTCGTTGCGGTTCATCGCCCAGGCCTTGTCGGTGTCGCCCTGTTCGAGGGGCTTCTCCATCCCGTAGCTGATGATCTGGATGCGCGCCGCGTCGATGCCGCGGTCCACGAGATAGCGTTTCGCGGCGGCCGCGCGGCGTTCGCCGAGCGCGACGTTGTATTCCTCGGAGCCACGATCGTCACAATTGCCGGCGATGCGGATGACGAGTCCGGGGTTCGCCTGGAGCACGGGGATCTTGGCGTCGAGCACGGCGCGATCGGAGTCGCTGAGCGCGGCGACGTTGAAGGGGAAGAAGGTGAGCTGTTCGAGCGCCGCGCGGTCGGCGGCGGCCTGGCGCTCCGCCGCGGCGCGGCGGTCGGCGGCGGCGGCGGCATCGGCATGCATGTGCGCGAGCGTCACCGAATCCTCCCAGGCGGTGCTGTGCTTCGCGGCAGGCGCGGGTGCGGCCGCGACTTCGTGGCGGAGTGTGGTGCGCGCAGGCGGACGCGGCGGCGGCGATGACCGCGGTCGCGGTGATGCGCCAGAACGGGTGAAGCGTCGTGCGGAACATGGCCGTACCTCCAAGACGTGAGAGTGGCGGGCGAATCCAATGTATATTATGTTGACGTCAACACAAATGTTCCCAGTCCGCCCGGCGTGAAGCGCCCGCCTTCCCGCGCCCGCTCGCAGGCGCTCGCTCTGTTGCGCGCCATCGTGGAAGAATTGCGACGGTCGGCGCGCACGGTGGAGTCGCGCACGGGCATCACCAACGCGCAGCTGTTCCTCCTGCAGGAACTCCGGTCGCGCGGGCCGCTCTCCGTGAACGAACTCGCCGACAGCGCGCGCACGAGCGCCAGCACCGCGTCGATCGTGGTGCAGCGGCTGGCGCGTGCCGGGCTCACCCGGAAGCATCGCTCCGCCGCCGATGCGCGCAGCGTCACGGTGTCGCTCACGGCGGCCGGGCGGCGCGTGCTCCGCCATGCGCCGGCGCCCACCACCGCGCGCGTGATCCGCGCCCTCGAGGAGCTCTCCGACGCCGATACGCGGGCGCTCGAACGCGGGCTCCGGTCGCTCGCGCGCACGCTCAAGCTCGCGCCGGGCGCCGCGTCGCTGCTGTTCGAAGACCCGCCCGCGCGGAAGAGGCGCTGACCCGTGCGCCTCCCCGCCCTCTCGCGCGACGCGCTCTTCGTTGCACCCGGCCGCTCCGTGGATGCGCGCGCGCGGCGCCTGCTGATCGACACGATCGCGCTAGGCGTCGCCGGCGCCGTGTTCGCGCAGATGTTCACGGCGCTCCTCCGCCTGATGGACCGGCTGATGCTCTGGGGGATCGCCGGCTACCACCCACCGGGCCTGCCGAACGAAGGCGGGTCGCCGATCGAGATCATCGGCCCGTACGGACTCTGGCTGGTTCCCGTCTCGACGGCCCTCGGCGGGCTCATCGTTGGTGTGCTCGCCTCGAAGCTGGCGCCCGAGGCGGAAGGCCACGGGACCGACGCGGTGATCCGCGCCTTCCACCGCACCGACGGCGAGATGCGCGCGCGGATCCCATTCGTGAAACTCATCGCGTCCGCCATCACGATCGGATCGGGCGGGTCGGCGGGACGCGAGGGGCCAATGGCGCTCATCACGGGCGGCGTCGGCTCCGTGTACGCCACGCTCACGGGCCGCACCGGCGAGGAGCGGCGCATCCTGCTGCTCGTCGGCATGGCGGCAGGGCTCTCCGCGATCTTCCGCTCGCCGATCGGCGCAGCACTGCTCGCCGTCGAGATCCTGTACGCCGACATGGAGTTCGAACCCGGCGCCCTGCTCTATACCGCGCTCGGCGCCATCGTCGCGTACGCCGTGAACGGGATGGTCGTCGGCTGGCAGCCGCTCTTCCGGTTCTCGGACCTCGCCGACCAGGTGCCCGGAACGCTCGAGCACGGCTGGTACATCCTGCTCGGCGTCGCCGCGGGCGTGCTCGCCACCATCACGCCCGCGATCTTCTACGGAACGCATCAGTGGTTCCAGCGCCTGCCGGTGAAGCCCTTCCTCAAGCCGGCGATCGGCGGACTGCTCATGGGACTCTTGGCAGTGGCCGTGCCGAAGGTGATCGGCGGCGGCTACGGATGGATGCAGCAGGCGATCGATGGCCAGCTGACGCTCGGCGTGCTCGCCCTGCTCGTGCTCGCCAAGGTGATCGCGATGAGCCTGAGCGTCGGCTCCGGCGGATCCGGCGGCGTGTTCGCGCCCACGCTGTTCGCGGGCGCCATGCTCGGCGGCGCGTTCGCCGCGATCGCGCACCTTCCGGCCGCGCCGTTCGTCGTCGTCGGGATGGCCGCCGTCTTCGCCGGCGCGGCGCACGTGCCGATCGCGACGATGATGATGGTGACCGAGATGACGGGCGGATACACGCTGCTCGTGCCGGCGACGCTCGCCGTGATCCTCAGCTATCTCGTGCAGCGGAGGCTCTCGCGACACGTGAAGTTCCGCAGCATGTACGAAGCCCAGGTGGAGAGCAGCGCCGATTCTCCGGCGCACCACGAGCATCATCTCGAGATCGCGCTGCAGATCCTGCGGGACCGCGGGTTCCGCGACGACTCGGCGGAGGAGCAGCGCAAGTTGATGTCGCAGCTGCGCGCCGGCATCCCGGTGGATCTGCCGGGCGGACGCCGCCTGGTCGTGGCCAGTCTGCGCCCCGCGAGCGCTCTCGTGGGTCAGACATTCAGCGACGCGTCCGCGCACCTCGCGCTCAGCGATACGTCGATCCTCACCGTGCTGCGCGGCGACCACATGCTCGCGCCGCGGCCCGATCTCGTCGTGGATCGCGGCGACCGGTTCATTCTCGTGGCGGGCGCGAATTCCACGGCCGCGCTCGACGAGCACTTCACGCTCTGGTAGTCGCGCGAGTGGCCGGATCGCCGCGCCGCGCGCAGATTAACGGAGCGGCCGTTCGCCCATCTCCATGGAGGCACCCCATGAAGCTCGTCATCCGAATCCTCATCACCATGGCGGCGCTGTGGGTCGCGTCGCAGCTGGGTGACCGGCATCTCGACGGACGGCAGCGTGCTCGCACTCGCGGGCGTAGCGCTCGTGTTCGGCATCGTGAACGGGTTCGTGCGGCCCATCCTCACGCTGCTCAGCCTGCCCGTGGTCGTGCTCTCGCTCGGCCTCTTCCTGCTCGTCATCAACGCGCTGATGCTGATGCTCACGAGCGCGCTGTCGAGCTCGCTGGGTCTCGGATTCCACGTCGCAGGATTCGGTCCGGCGCTGATCGGCTCGATCGTGATCAGCATCGTGAGCACGGTGCTCTCGATGCTGCTGCCGGACTAGACGCCCGTCAGCGCGCCGAGCACCTCGGTCATCCGCGCGGCGTCGGCATAACAATCGGCACCGAGCGTGAGGCGCGCAGCGGGATGGCCGCTCGCCGCCGAGAGCAGGTCGCTCACGCGCGGTGCGCTCACGGGATCGGCGAGCAGCCACGGACTCTGCCGCACGAGCGCGGCGTAGGCTTCGGCGCGCGCGATCGGCGCGACCGTGGTGCGCGCCGCGCGATCCACGCGCGGGAAGAGCAATCCGCCCAGCGGCGCCGATGCGCGCCACCGGCCGCCGCCGAGCGCGTGCGGGTCGACCTCGACGCGATCGGCGCGCGTTGCACCGGCCATCGAGCCGCGGTCGAGGCGGATCGGCACGCGCCAGCCTTCGACATGCACGCGCGCACCGGGCGCGTCGCCGCGCGCCGGCGAGAGGACCACCGAGTCATCGCCGAGATAATCCCATCCGCCGGCGATGAGCGTCGCGGTGGTCGTCGACTTTCCTGAATGGGAGTCGCCCACCAGCAACCAGGCGCGTCCGTTCGGCGCGATCACGCCGGCGGCGTGCACGAGCGCGTGGCCCAAGCGCGCCGCCAGGAGCGACACCACCACTCCGAACGCGATCCCCGGATCCATGCGCTCGTCATCCGCGATGCGCGGCGACACGCGAAGCTCCGCGCGCGACGAAGCCCGGTCGATCGATCCGTGCACCGAGCCGCTGACATTCCGGAACGCGACGCGGCTCGACGGCGACGCATCGATCCAGAACGTCACGCCGCTCACGCGCAGCGTCGGCGCCCGCTCGGGCGACGAGCGGAGCGTCGGCCGCCGAGCGCAGCGCGCGCACGCGGCCCGCGATCGCGGCACCGCCGGCCTCGCGCGCGGCGGGGAGCATCTCGCGCATCAACGATGCCGTGAAGCGATCCGCCTCCAGCGCGATCGGTGTCGCCGAGAGCAGGCGGCTCATGCGGCGGCCTTCGGCACGAGCAATCCTTTCGCGCTGAGATCCGCGAGCAGCTCCTCGACGGCCGCGCGCGCCTCGGGCTCCGAGACATTCGAACGCGGACACGAGCGCGTCGGCGATCGCGTGCGGCTCTGCGCCGGACTCGACCGCGCGCCAGATCGCGGAGCCGCTCTCGTTCAGGCGATAGTAATGCTTGCTCTCGAGATCGAGCAGCACCGATTCACCGTCCAGATGCGCGACGAGCACGCTCTCGGCGGGCCGGAGCGGCCGCTGCGGCGCCGCGCTCATCGCATCGCCTGACGCGTGTTCGGCCGATCCCGCGCCGGTGGGAATGACGTGGATCACGCTCGTGTCCGCGGGGTCGAGCCAGCGCAGCCCGTTCGCGCCGGAGATCGAATTCGGTGAACACCAGCCGGCCGTCGGCGAGCCATGCGGGCTGTCCCACGTTTCCGCGCGTCGTCAGGCGCGTCACCGTACCCGACGCGATGGTGATCAAGTAGAGATCCGTGGGACCGTCACGATTCGATGCGAAGGCGACGCTGAGTCCGTTCGGATTCCACGCCGGGTCGACGTTCGCGTACCCGTGCGCGCCGCTCACGAGCTGCGTCGCGCTTCCCGCGGCGCCGTTGAGCGCGCCGGTATAGATCCCGGCAGCGCCATCGCGCGTGGTCGTGTACGCGATGCGATCGCCGGCGGGCGACCAGGTGGGACTGGCTTCCAGCGCGCCGGAGAATCCCGCGTCGGCCGCCACGAATCGCGTGACGGCACCGCCATCGAGGCCGGCGACGTAGATGTGCGGGAACGAATCCGTGCCCACGTACGCGAGATGCGAACCACTCGGCGCGGCGGCCGGCTGACTCTCCGCGAGCGTGCTCGCGGCCAATGGCGCGTCCGCGCCGCCTGCGAGCGGCACGCTGAACAGTTCGGCGGTGCCGGTGCGCGAACTGATGAAGTACACCGTCGCGCCGAGCGCGGTGGGCATGCGATCATCGGCCGGATCGGTGGTAAGGCGCACGAGCGCACTGCCATCGAGCGCTACCGAATAGATGTCGCGATTCCCGGCGACCAGGCCGTCGAACACGATCGTGGGTGCCGCGGAGATCGTGATCGTGCGTGTGGCGTGCACGCTGTCTCCACCGAGAAGCCCGCGCGCATCGATCGTGAGGGGTCCCGGCTGTATCAAGAAGAGGCTGTCTTCGTTCAGGACGAACGCGTGTCCGTCCGGAGGGACCGAGAATGCAGCGCCGGCGACGGGCGAGCCGGCGACGAGCAGGCGCAGCACCACTATGGTCCCGCGCTCCGCGCGCCCGGTGACATCGATCATCGGCGACGTGTCGGTGACCCCCGGAATGTCGCACGACGACGCGAGCAGGAACGGGAGCAACAGCGCGAACGCGAGTCTACGCATGGGCGGGCACGCCGGGGGCATCGTGCCACGGGCTCTCCGGGATACCGCGCGAGCCAATCGAGTTTGCCGGACGTCCGCGCGCACCGAAGGCACGGGAAACTCGGCGAGCACATCGCCTGCCTCGGGTTCGGCGGCGCGGCGCAATTCCGCGAGTTGACGCGTGTACGCGCCGTACGCGATCCGCGAGCGGCACGGAGTTCAGATCGGCGACGACGTCGGTCGGGATCTCGCCGTACTCCGAGAGCTGGCAGCACAGGCAGAGCTCGCCGTTGTGATTCACATAGATCCGGCGGTGCGTGAACGTGTCGCAGGTGAGCGGCGCCTCTCCCGGAAAGGGCGGCGCGCCGAAATCGAGCGAGACGGCGGTGCGCCGGTGCGGCTCCATGCTCAGCGCGCGCACCTCGCGCACCACCTGCTGCCAGTCGCGCGGCGCGAGATCGGAGCCGCGCGCGGCGCTCGCCGGTACGGGCTGCGCGAACAGCACCTGGAGGCTCATAGCGCCGAGCGACTCCGCGAGATCCGCGGCCTCGCGCAGATCGCTGCGGTCGCGGCGATCGATGAGGATCCCGAGCGAGAAAGGGATGCGGCGGCTCGTGAGGATCGCGGCGGCCAATGAGCACGCGGCGGAACGAGCCGTCGCCACGCTCGGCGTCATGCACCGCTTCGTTCGCGCCGGAGAGCGAGAGCCGCACCGCGGCGGGCGGGTGCGTCTCGAGGATCGGGAGCGCGCGCGCCATGTGCCAGCCGTTCGTGACGATCGTCCACGGCACCGCGCGTTCGCGGAGCGCCGCGACGATCCCCGCGAGATCGCGATGGATGAGCGGTTCGCCGCCGGTGAGACTCACTTTCACTTCGCCGAAGAGTGCCTGCGCTTCGCCGGTGATGCGGCCGATGAGCGCGGCGCTGAGTTCGCCCACCGTCACGACGTCATCCCGGATACAATGGGGACAACGAAGATTGCAGTGACGCGTGACCGCGAATCCGAGGAGCATCGACTGCTTAGCGCGCGAGGATTGTCGCGACTGGCGCTCATGGCGGCGTGACGAGCGTCGGCTCGTTGCCGTACGACGAGCCCCAGCAGTACGAGGCGCCGGCGGCGGTGGAGGCGCACGTGATGGGCGATCCCTTCACGGGATCCGCCGACCCCGCCGAGATGCTCACGAAGCTCGTGACGGCACCGGCAACGAGAGTGGGCACCGTCTTCTGGAAGAAACTCCCGACGCCCAACTGTCCCTTGTTGTTCGCTCCCCAGCAGTAGGCGTTCCCGGTGCCTTGCTCCAACGCGCACGCATGGAACCCGCCGGTCGTGACCTGCGAGAACGCCTTCACGCTGTTGCTCACCGTGGGCACGGTCGCATTGACGGTGCTGCTGATCCCGAGTTGGCCGTTGGTGTTGTTCCCCCAGCACCAGAGATGATGCGCGACCGCGGTCTCGATGGCGCAGGTGAACTCGAAGCCCGCGCTGATCGATGTGCCACTGAACCCGGGAACGAGGTTAGGCTGCAACTGCGTCGTCCCGGTGGTGCCATCGCCGAGTTCGCCGACGACGTTCGCGCCCCAGCAGTAGGTGGCGCCCGCCGAACGTACCGCGCACGTATGCGTGTATCCCGCCGATACCGCGCTGAACGTCGTGACTGCGCCGGTCACCAGGACAGGGCTCGGAGCGGAAGTCGTCGTGTTGTTGCCGATCTCCCCGTGCTCGTTGAGTCCCCAGCAGTACACGCTCTGATCGGCACCGCCGGTCACGCGCGCGCAATTGCTCTCGAACGAGAATGAGCTCAGCTGTGAGAAAAAGAGCCCGCCGGAGACGGCGACGGGCACGGTGTGCGGCGTCTCGTCTCCCGTGCCGAGTTCATTGAAGGAGTTGTCGCCCCAGCACCATGCGGCGTTGGCCGCGTCCAGCGCACAGCTGTGGATCTGGCTCGCAACGACCTGACTGAAGACGTTCTTGCCGAGCACACCGAGCGGGGCGCTCTGCTGGTTCAGGAACCCGTTGGCGAGCGTACTCTGAATGGCATACCCCCAGCACCAGCCGGTTCCCGGATTGCTCACGCTGATGCCGCATGCGTAGTCGCCGCCGGCGGCCACGGCGCTGTAGGTGTCGCTGCCGACCTGCGGTTCCAGGGAGGAGCACCTCATTCAGCACGCCGTCGCCGATCTGCCCGCGGGCTCCCGCTCCCCAGCAGTACACGTGCGACGTGTTGTCCATCCCGCACGCATGCGATTCGCCGGCCGAGATGAACGTCCATTTACTGCTGCTCGTGACGTCCGTTGGAAAGTTGATCGGCGAAGCGATGCTGCCGTCGCCGAGCTGGCCGACGCTGCCGTCGCCCCAACACCAACCGGTCGCGGCGGCCGTCACATCCACGGCGCACGTGAAGTCCGAACCGGCGCTGATGGTCTTCACCTGTCCCATCGTGCTCGAATCCACGAGAGTCGGCACTCCCTTGTCCGCGAGCGTACTATTGTCGCCGAGTTCGCCATTGGCATCGGAGCCCCAGCACCACGCCGCATTGCTCGTGTCGATGCCGCAGGTATGGTCGCCCCCGGCGGTGATCTTCTTCCACGTGTGCGCGCCGAGCACCAATGTGGGACTCGACCTGCTGGCGACTGTGTTATCGCCAAGCTGCTTGTGAGCGTTGGCGCCCCAGCAGTACGCAACTCCCACGCCCGTGAGCGCACATGAATGATTGTGTCCCGATGTGATCGACGTGAAAGACTGGCCGCCCACGACCAGCGACGGCGTCGACTGGCTCCCGATGAACGTGCCGATGCCGAGCTGACCTGAGGTGTTGGCGCCCCAGCAGTACGCGTTGTTCGTCGCCGTTTCGATCGCGCAACTGTGATTCGTGCCGGCGGCGATGGCCGACCACAGGCGCTGTCCGGAGACCGCCGTCGGCGCGCCTTGTGTCGTGCTGCCTCCGTCTCCGAGCGCACCGGCGGAATCCTTGCCCCAGCAGAAGGCGGCAGAGGTGCTCGCCTCGATGCCGCATCCGTGCGTCGGACCCGCGGCCATGCTCGAGTAAACGTGCGAGCCGAGTGCCGCGACCGGAAGCGATGCGACCGAGGAACGGCCGTCTCCGAGCTGGCCGGCGGAATCGTCTCCCCAGCAGTAGGCCTGATTGCCCCCGCGAATGGCGCAGATCTGGTCGTAACCGGAGCTGATACTGGGAAGCGTGTGCGGCGGGATGACGACCAACGCCGGATCCGTGTGAACCGCCGCGCTCACGAATACGACGAACGTAAATGAAGGCGCGGCGTGAAGTCCGAACACCCACGATTGCAGCGCCGTGAAGCTGTTCGCGGGCACGAGCTGCGGATACTGGAAGTAGGTCTGGTTGGTCGTGGTGAACGTGCCGGTGCCGGTCGCGTTGTCGATCGTCACCGGCGCCGAGGGCGGCGTGAAGAAGAACACGTCCACGCCGGTGCCGTCGTACGAGGTGCCGTCGATGGAGCCCAGCGGTTCGGAGGTGAGATTCTGCACCTTCACATCCGCGAGGACCCGGTCGCCTGCCACATCGTGAAAGAAATTCTGCGACGTGATGGCGACATACGGATGGCCGACGAGCGCCTCGCTGACCGGACGCCCCTGGTTGCGCGTCATCTCGCTTTTCACCGCCTCGAGCGCCCGCTCGGGCGACGAAGCGATCGACGCCTCGCCCGAATTGCAACTCATGCTCTGCTGCGCCACGTTCACCGTGCACTGCACCGCCTGCGCCAGATACACCGGCGGCTTGCTCGCCGCGGTGGGCATTGAGTCCTGGCATCCGTACAAGAGCGCCGCACATCCGGCGAGCGGCGCGAAGAATCTCCAGGACAAGTCTCGTGCGCACGGCGAAGTCGATTCATGGTGCCTGCCGAGGTCGTCGTCGTCATGCGCGAGAACTAGAACGGAAAGACCGTGCCGCCTCCGCCGCCACCGCCGTGGATGCCCGGAGCCCTGCTGCATGGTGAGGTCAGTGAGCGGCGGCAATTCCTCGCAGCGCGGCGGAGTCCATGCGCGCTTCGGCGACGCCGGTGATGCGGCGGGAGACTGCTCGCTCGGAGGAGTGCCTTCTACGAAGGGCATGCTTATTGACCGGCAGGACGGGTTCTTTTGACCGGTTGGGATAGGGAGCATACAACGACCCGGTCGCGCACGTCTATAGGACAAATAGACCGGTTGGTGCGGCGGGGTCAGGCCGGTATCAGCCCCGTCACGATCCGCACGGGTACGCCGCCGTTCCGCGTCTTCACCGCGACGGTCATCGGCACCTGCAGTTGACGCTCGAGCTCCACGCTGGCCGACAGCAGAGCGATGGTCCAACCGGCGCACGATCGCCGCGCGACATTCCCGAGCTGCGCGTACAGGTCGCGCAGCGCCTTGCGATCGCCCACGCGCACGCCATAGGGCGGATTGGTGATCAGCCAGCCGCGCGCCGACGCCGGCGGCGCGATCCCCGAGAGCGCCGTGCGCGTGATCTGCACGTCGCTCGCCACGCCCGCGCGCTCGGCGTTGGCCTCTGCCGCCGCGATGGCTCCGGCATCGCGATCGGACGCCAGAATGGGAGCGGACGCGCGCGGGAGTTCGCGGTCGCGCGCCTTGTCGAGCATGCGCTTCCACAGCGCCGCGTCGAACGCCGGCCAATGCATGAACGCGAAATCACGCCGCGCGCCCGGCGCCATGCGCCGCGCGAGCATGGCCGCCTCGATCGCGATCGTCCCCGAGCCGCACATCGGATCGACCAGCGGTGCGTCGCCCGGCCATCCGCTCGCCGCGAGCAGCGCCGCGGCCAGCGTCTCGCGCATCGGCGCCTTCGCCGTGGCCAGCCGGTACCCGCGGCGATGCAGCAAAGCGCCCGAGCTGTCCATGCTCACCGTGCAGTGATCGTGCAGCAACCGCACGATCACGAGCTGCGCGTCGCCGCTGTCGTCATCATCCCCGGCGCTCGCGGCCGCCGTCTCGGGCGCGCGACCCAGCGCGTGCGCGATCGCGTTCGTGATGCGCTCCGCGACGGCGCCGCTGTGGTAGAGCTTCGACTTCTTGCACGTGACGCGCAGCCGCACCGGGCGCGCCGCACTCAGCCACCGCGCCCACGGCTGCGCCTCTGGCATGGCGCTCGAGATCGGCGAAGTGGCGCGCCTCGAACTCGCCGACGCGCGCGATCACGCGCGTCGCGGTGCGCAAATGCAGATTCGCGCGATAGAGCGCGCCCGCCGGTCCGTCGAAGCTGATGCCGCCGGGCTCGATGGCACCGGGCTCCAGTCCCAGCGCGGTCATCTCGGCGGCGGTGATCGCCTCTAAGCCGGGAGCGGTGATGACGAAGTACGCGGGACGCGGGACTCGGGACTCGGGGACGGCCACTACTTGCGCCGCTTCTTAGCGCCGAGCGCCGAGCGGCCGCTCTTCGCCTTCGGCCGCTTCTTCGCCGTCTTCCGCTTCGGGCGCGTGCCGGGCAGATCCAGACTGCGCCAGAGATACCAGGTAGCCACAGTACGGTGCGGCGCCCACGCGGCGCCGATCGCGTGCATGCGGCGCGCGTTCGGCAGCTTGCGCATGCGGTACGCGACCCGCATCGCAAGCTTCACGCCGTAATCGAGATCGGGCAGGATGTCGGGCCGGCCGAGCCGGAACATCAGGAACATCTGCGCCGTCCACGGCCCGATCCCCTTCACCTGCACCAGCGCCGCCATCGCCTCTTCGTCCGTCAGCGAATCCATCGTGTGCAGCGGCAGCTCGCCGCTCGCAGCGCGCCGCGCGAGGTCGCACGATGTAGCTCGCCTTCTGCGTCGAGAGCCCAGCGGCGCGCAGCTTTCGCATGGGCGTCTTGAGCACGTCCTCGGGTTCGGGCGCGCGGCCGTCATAGATCGCGATCACGCGATCGTGGATCGTGCGCGCCGCCGCGCCCGCGAGCTGCTGGAAGACAATGCTGCGCAGCAGATACTGGAAGTACGTCGATTCCTTGTGCGGCTCGAGCGTGCACGGGCCCACCTGCTCGATGATCCTTCGCAGTACGGGATCGCTCTCTTTCAGGTGGGTCTCCGCCTCAGCGTGCATCGTTCATCGTGCCTCGGCCATCGTGACTGCACTGGATGTTCATGTCCGTCGATGCCCAATGCACGCTGCACGATGCTCTCTTGCTCCAGCAACCGTTTCTTCCGCTCGATCCCCCACCGGTAGCCGCCGAGCGCCCCGTCCTCGCGGATCACGCGGTGGCACGGGATGACGAGCGACGCCGGGTTCGTCGCGCACGCGCGGGCCACGGCGCGAACGGCGGTCGGCTTGCCGATCGCCTTCGCGATCGCGCTGTAGGTGCGGGTAGTGCCGTACGGGATCTGCTGCAGCGCCTGCCACACGCGGCGCTGGAACGCGGTCGCGCGCACGTCGAGCGGCAAGTCGAGATGCGGCTCTTCGCCGCGCAGATGCTTGAGGATCACGGCCACCCACGGCGCGAGCGCCTTGTCGTCGCGCACGCGCTCCGCGCTCGGGAATTCGTGCGCGAGCGCGCGCTCGAGATCGCCGTCGTCGGAGCCGAGGCTCACGGCGCAGATCCCGCGCGGCGTGGCGGCCACGAGCAGACGGCCGAGCGGCGACGCCACCACCGCGAAGGCGACGCGCATGCCGGGCGCGCCCGCGCGATACTTGCCCGGCGTCATGCCGAGTTGCTGCGGCGCGCGCTCGTACAACCGGCTGGTGGAGCTCAATCCCGCGTCGAACATCGCGCGCGTGATCCCGTCGCCGCCGCGGAGCCGCGCGCGCAGCGTGCGCATGCGGCAGGCCTCGGCGTATTGGCGCGGCGTGATGCCGGTGGCGCGCTTGAACGCGCGCTGCAACCGATGCGGCGCGAGACCCGAGCGCGCGGCGAGCTCCGCCAGCTCCGGCGTGTTCTCCGCGTCGCGCTCCATCTCACGGCAGATCGATTCGACGATCTCCAGCTCGTTGAGCACGCCTTCGTCCGGACGGCAGCGGCGGCACGCGCGATAGCCGGCCGCCTCGGCGGCTTCGGCGCGCGGGAAGAACGCGACGTTCTCGCGCCGCGGCTTCCGGCTCGGGCATGAGGGGCGGCAATAGATGTGCGTCGAACGCACCGCGTACACGAATGCGCCATCGGCGGCGGCATCGCGCGCGATCACGGCGGTCCAGCGCAGGTCTGATTCCACGTCGGGTATGATGCGAGGGGGGAAGATCGCGAGCACGGCGGATGTCATAGTGGCCTCCAGGTTAGGGGCCAATTTGGGCCGTGCCGTGTATTCAATCTATCCGATTCCGGACGCAAACTGAGGGCGAATCGGCCATCGGCCATCGTTCCTCGGCCATGGGAGCCGCAGGCGAGCGCCGAGCATCCGTAGCCGCTATCCTTGATGTCCACCCCCAGGGCAACATTCGAACGGGAGTCAACATGTCAGCTCGCAGATTCGTGAAGGGGAAGTCCCGCCATGCGGCCGCGCTCGGCGCGGCACTCCTGGTGGTCGGTACGCTCGCCGCGGCACGCAGCGTGGCAAAGGAATCCGGCGCGTTCGTAGTTACCATCGGCACGCGACACGATCGCCGTCGAGCAGTACACCGCGTGGACGGTGTGCTGAAAGGCACAAGCGTGGTCCGATCGACGATGACCGCCACACCGCGAGTACGCACTCACGCTCGATAAGGCCGGCAATCTCGCGGCGTATGAAGTGTAGCCTTCGGACGCCGGCGCTCCGGTCCCGATCGGAAGGTATTAGTGCACGCGACGATGACGCCGATGGGCAACGCGATCCATGAAGTCGCGCAGAGCGACAGCACGCGCACGATGCACATCGTGACGCCACCCACGACGCTTCCCTACATGAATCACGGCTTCGGCATGTGGGAGGCGGCGGTCATGCGTGCGGTGGAGGGCGGCAAGGACTCCGCTCGAGATCCCCCAATGCTCTTCGTGATCGGACACTGCCCATCTACACCACGGTGATCAAGCGCGTTGGGAAGGATTCCGTCACGATCCTCAGCGTATTCGGTCTGGCGCGCGCCAAGATCGATGCGAAGGGGCACATCCTCGGCTACTTCGCGCCGGGCTCGACGCAACAGGTGGTGGTGACGCGCCTCGCGCGACTCGATGTGCCGGGTTCGCCGCGCGTACGCGAGCCGGCCGATCGGACAGCTCTCGCCGGCCGACACCGTTCGCGGCGACCATCGGCGGCGCGGATCTCAGCGTCGCATACAGCCAGCCGAGCGTGCGTGGACGCGTGATCTTCGGCGATGTCGTGCCGTGGAACGTGGTGTGGCGTGCCGGCGCGAACGCCGCGACGACGTTCACCACGAGCAAGGACATCACAATGGGCGGCACTGCGGTGCCGGCCGGCGAGTACACGCTGTTCATGGTGCCGAATCCTACGTCGTGGAAGCTCGTGATCAGCAAGAAGACCAAGGAGTGGGGCACCGAGTACGATCCCACCATGGATCTCGCGCGCGTGGACATGACCGTGGCCACGCTGCCCGCCACGGTGGAAATGCTCAAGTACAGCTTCACGCCGGCGGGGCTGACACTCTCATGGGACAAGACCGCGGTGTCGGTCCCGATCCACTAACTGCGCGTGTAGGCCTTAGTACCGCTGAAACGGCGCGTCTGGCAACTGAGCGTATGGTACGGCAGGGCGGAAGCTAGGCACGGCGCCCACTCCCGCCCTGCAGTACTATACGCTCAGTTGCTAGACGCGCTGTTTCAGTGGTACTTAGTCGCCACACGCGCAGTTCAATCGGTCGTAGACTCTCACATTAGTGGGCATGCGCAAACTCGTCGCTTATTTCCTGCGGGGCCTGATCGTCACGGCGCCCGTGGCGCTCACGCTCTACATCGGCTGGACCGCGTTCCATTTCATCGATGGCTGGCTGCGGATCCCGCTGCCGGGCGTGGGGTTCGCGATCACGATCGCGGCGATCACGCTCATCGGATTCATCGCGTCGAACATCTTCGCGCGTCAGGCGCTCGCGATGTTCGAAGAGCTGATGCGCAAGCTGCCGTTCGTGCGGCTGCTCTATTCGAGCAGCAAGGACCTGCTCAGCGCGTTCGTGGGCGAGAAGCGGCGATTCGACAAGCCGGTGCTCGTGCAATTGCAGCCCGACGGCGTGGTGATGGCGATCGGCTTCGTGACGAGTGAGTCGATGACCGACTTCGGCCTGAGCGATCATGTCGCGGTGTATCTGCCCGGAGAGCTACAACTTCGCCGGCAATCTGTTCGTGGTGCCGCGGTCACGCGTGCGCCGCATCGAGCTCGAGAGCGCGGATGTCATGGCCTTCATCGTCTCCGGTGGCGTGACGCAGAAGCACGAACTGCCGCCTGCTCCGCCCGCGCCGCCGGAACGAAACTAGGGCGCCGGCGCCTCGAGTGAGCTGGCCATCAACTCCAGGTCGAGCGCCTCTTTCCGCACGCGGAGATCGTAGTAGAGGACCGTGACGGTCGCCGGAATGATCGGCTGCACGAAGAGGAGCAGCGCGGTCTGGATCAGCCGGCGCGAACGCAGCGAGTTCAGCACCGGAGCCGTCGCGCCGAGCACGCGCACGATCACTTCGGACACCGCGTAGCCCGCGAGGTAGATCACCATCGCGAGCAGCATCGTGACGAAGAGATGCGCCACTTCGCTCTCCGCCAGCGACCAGGTGCGGCCGAAAACGCTGAAGGGTGAGCGCTCGCTCGGGCTCGAGCATCGCCACCGCTTCGAGGCACACAGTGCGGAATCCGACGTAAATGCCGGGCGCGATGAACAGCACGGTGCCGAGGATCAGGAGGATCCACCGCAGCAGGATCGCGACGATCAGCACCGGCGCGCGCGCGAGCATCGCGCTGGAACGCGGACCCGAGCCGCAGCGCGCGGCCGAGATACACCTCGGACATCGCCGCGACCACCGCCGCGGTCGCGAGCCCGCCGATCAGGAGGTTGACCACGGCGAGGATACCGAACGTCCGGTAATGATCCGCCGCCATCCCCTGCGGTGTGCCGACCGCGTCGAAATTGAGCGCCCAGTACGCGACGGCGGGCAGCGTGATCAGCGCGTTGAGCGCGACCCAACTGCCGAGGTGTCCGGACGCCAGGCGGATCGCGGCGTCGACGGCCTCGGTGGGCGTGCGCGGCCGGAGTGTGGCGTCGGTCATGTCTCTCTCAGAACTCGGGCGCGACGTCGCCGAGTCCCTGCGCCATCATCTCGACGTCGAGTCCTTCGTGGCGGATGCGCAGATCGTAGTACAATGCCACCAGGATCATCTGGAAGAAGGGATAGAAGAGCGCGAGCACCGCGTAGTAGAGGATCGAAGCTGCGACCGGCGCCGAGCCCGCGGAGAACAAGCTCGCCGATCCGAACAGCATGAGCATCGCGAGGATCGCGACCGCCATGTAGATCGCGAACATCACCAGCGCTACCACGAAGATGTGCCCCGCATTGTCTCGGCTCAGCGCCCAGGTGCGCCGGAATGTCTCGCCCGGGTCACCGTCCTCGAGCACGGTGACCATCGGCAGCGGTATGAAGCGGAGCGTCAGGTAAATGCCGGGCAGGATGAAGAAGATGAATCCGAGCATCACCGGGATGATCACCACGATCGATACGAGGATCAGCGGCAGGAGCCGCCGCGCGCCGCGACGGAGGGCGACGCCCGCCTGTACCGGCTGTCCAAGGTACGCCTGCGACGCACCGACGGTGACGGCGTTCTGCGCGGCCATGTAGAAGACGGCCGTGAGGATCGAGAGCACGACGTACGTCGCATCCAACGCCGGCGGCTGCGACGCGCTGCCGAGGGCGACGCGCATGCCGCCCGTGGCCGCCGGCGAGATCACCGTGAGCGCGGCGATCGGAAGCATCGAGGCGAGCGATAGCGTGACCAGCGCGCCGTAATTGTGGCGCAGGATCTGGAACGCGATGTCGATGATCTCGCTGGCGGAGCGTGGGCGGAGCGCCGGAGCGGGCATCAGGCCGTCGCCATCGTGGCGCCAATGTCCTTCGCCATGAGCTCGAGATCGTAGCCTTCCTTCCGCACGCGCAGATCGTAATACACGAGCGCCGAGGTCACGGCCACGAGAGGGTGCACGAGGATCGGCGCGAGCAGGAGCATGACCATCGTCACGCCGGATGTCTGCAACACCGGCACGGCCTTGCCGAGCAACGCCGAACAGAACGCGAGGCCGAACACGGCTCCGAAATAGATCACCCACGCGACGAGCATCGGCAGCAGGATGCGGCCCACTTCGCCTTGGCCGAGTTCCCATGCGCGGCCATAGGAGATCGAGGAATCCTCGTCCTCGCACATCACGACCGCCGGGAGCGTCGCGAGGCGGACGCCCACATAGATGCCCGGGAGAATGAGGAGCAGCGTGGCGAGACCGGTGACGATGCCGCGCATGATGCCGGCCGCGATGAGCGTGCCGACCCGCGGCCAGGTGCGCCGGAGCGCGGATCCCGCATTCGCAGTCCCGCCCAAGCAGACGTCCGAGATCACGAGGATGATCGCGCCGTCGGCGACCGTGAGCGCGAGCCCCATGATGATGTTCACCAGGAACGCGAGGCCCGCGTTGAAATTGGCGGACCCCTGCTGCAGATGGCCGGGTCCGAGGAATATCTGCAACGCCGCCACCGGCAGCTGCACGACGGCGGCGACGGTGATGAGGGTCAGGTAGTTCCGCGTGAGCAGATGGGCCGCGGCGTCGACGATCTCGGTTCCGGTGCGCGGACGGAGCAGGCTGGCATCGGACATCGGGCGCCGTGGGCAGGAGGGAGCGGCCCCCGGGGGCGCCGCCGCCTGAATGTGCCGACGCCCGCGCGGCGCGCAAGACCGCTCGAGGGTCCCACATTGGAGCGTGCTAATCACAGTGCCATCCGGAACTAATTGCCGGGTGGGAGACTTCGAACTCTGCCCCCATCCCTCTGCGCATGCCGAGCGACCCCTCCGCCCCCGAATCCCCGTCGATCGACCGCGTGTTGCGGACGTTCCGCGCGCTCGGCCGCGAGGACAAGATGGCGGCGCTGGTGTCGTGGTCGAAGCGGCTCGAGCCGCTGCCGCCGCGCTTCGTGGCGCTCGATCGCACGAATTTCACCGTGCCGGAATGCCAGACGCGCGTGGACATCTTCCCGGAGCTGCACGACGGACTGCTCCACTTCTACGCCGACGTGAACGTGCGGCAATCGCCCACGATCGCCGCGTTCCTCGCGATCGTCTTCTCGGCGGTGAACGACCAGCCGCCGGCCGCGACATTGTCGATCCCGGCCGACTTCGTTCGTACTATGATGGACAACATCGGACTCGGCTCGCGCGAGGTCGGCCTATCGGCCATCCTCGCGCGACTGCAGCAGTTCGCGCGGCAGGCCGGCGCCGCGCCCCGCACCGCCCCTTCTACTCCGTGAGGCACGACCATGGCTGAATCCACCCAGAATTTCTCGAACCACGCCCGTTTCCGCTGGATGTACCACTTCACGTCGCTGCCCATCCTGTTCATCAACGCGATCGTGTTCATCGTGATCGCGATCAAGGATCCCGCCGGGATGAATCTCTGGATGGCGGTGGTGTTCATCGCGCTCTTCATGCTGGCGTTGGACGTTCGCGTGCAGGTGGTCACCGTGCAGGACCGCGTGATCCGCCACGAGATGCGGACGCGCCTCGAGCGCGTGCTCGGCGCCGGCGCGCGCGAGAAGATCATGAAGCTCACGCACCCGCAGCTCATCGGGCTGCGCTTCGCGTCGGACGCCGAGCTCCCGCGCTCGTGGACCGCACGCTCGGCGGCGAGCTGCCGGACAGGAAGACCATCAAGCAGGCCGTCCAGAACTGGCAGGCGGATACGTTGAGGGCTTAACTGCGCGGGAAGCGGGAAGCGCCGCGGGAGCGATGAACGAGCGTGAAGCCATCCTTCGCGACGTTCACGCGGCGCTTCCCGCTTCCCGCTTCCCGCTTCCCGCGTGGTTGCGTCTGTAGTGTCGAGGCCGCAGAATTGCGCATGGCTTCATCGCGAGATTCTCTGCTCCGGCGCACGTGGGACAACATCCTGCTGCGCACATTCCTCTACTACATCCTCGTCGGTCTCACCGTGTACGTCATCTGGCGAGCAATGCCGGAGTCGTGGCACGGTTACTTCGCGAAGTCGATCACGGAATTGACCGGAGGAGGCGGCCAGGGGCGCGCCGGCGTGTCGAAGAGCGTGGACCTCGCCAGCGGGAGCGCGGCTCGGACAGGCGGATGAGTCGGGGCTCGCGATCTCGGCGTCGCTCGCGATCATCGCGGCGTTCCTGCTCTCCCTGCCCGTCGCGTGGTGCTACATCCTCACGCGGCATAAGAAGGGCTATCAACAGGCGCTCGCGCAGGTGATCATCGTGCTGCCGGTGGTGGACGCCGGGCATCGTGGTGCTGGTGAAGAACTCGCTCGCGCTCGCGTTCAGTCTCGCCGGCATCGTGGCCGCGGTGCGATTCCGCAACACGCTCGAGGACAGCAAGGACGCCGTGTATATCCTCGTCGGCGCGGCGATCGGTCTCGCCTGCGGCGTGCAAGTGCCGGTGGCGATGGTGCTCTCGATCGCGTTCAATCTCGTCACGGTGGTGCTCTGGTCCACCGATTTCGGCCGCGAGCCCGCGGCGCTCGGGGGCTCGCTCGCCGAGGACCGGCTGTCGCGCACGCGCGAGCAGGTGAGCCACACGCAGAGCTTCGTCGCGGTGGTGGACGACGAGATCCTCAAGGCAATGTCGCCGTCGCAGCTCGATGCGCTCGCCGACCGCGCGTGGCGCCGCGCGAAGAAGCTCACCAAGGACCTCGGCTTCGGGAAGAAAGAGGCCGAGCCGATGTTCGATCATCTGCTGCGCGTGCACACCGGCGATCCGGAGGGCGTGCGATTGATCGTCGAGCCGATCTTGCGCAGCCGGCTCTCCCATTGGCGCTTCGGCGACGTCGTGCACGAGTCGCCGACCGAGCATGTGGTGGAGTATCCGTTCCACCTCGGAGAGCAGCGGAACGCCGCGGAACTCCTCGACGAGATCCAGCGCGCGGCCGGCGACATCGTGGAGCGTGTCGAACTCGTCTAGGCGTGCCCTTGGCGCCGCGATGCTTCGCGGCGGCGTGCGCGGGCGTCGCATCCCTCGGCGCCCAGGATGCCGCGGCTCCCGTGGAGCCGGCCAAGCCCACGAAGTTGTTCTCGAGCGACTCGGTGTTCGCCATCACGATCGCGAGCGACATCAAGAAATACATGGCCACGCGCGACAGCACCGCACCGTGGATCCCGGGACGCTCATCCCGGCACCGACACGCTGCGCATCGGCCTCCGCCCGCGCGGGCATTACCGCCGCAAGTCCAGCACGTGCGATTCCCGCCGGTGTCCGTGAAGTTCGAGAAGGACGTGAAGGGCACCGTGTTCGCCAAGCAGAAGAAGCTGAAGCTCGTCACCACCTGCTGGCCGGGGCGCGCGGACTACGAGGGATACATCCCGCAGGAGTATCTGCTCTATCGCGTGTACGATCTGCTGACGCCGCTCAGCTTCCGCGCGCGATTCGTGAACATCACGTACGCCGACACCGCGCATCCCGATCGCGCGCCGATCGTCACGCACGGCTTCTTCCTCGAGGACCACAGCGACATGGCGGCGCGCAATGCCGGCTCGTCGGTCTCGGCGAAGAACGCCGGGCGCGATGACTTCGATCCGGCGGTGCTCGGGCTCATGTCACTCTTCCAGTACATGATCGCGAACACCGACTGGAGCCTGGCGGCGATGCACAACACGCGCTTCGTCGGCACCGCCGGAACGTTCCCGGTGGTCTACTATCCGGTGGCCTACGATTTCGACTGGAGTGGCGCGGTGAACGCGCGCTACGCGACGCCCGACAAGTCGCTCCCGATCCGCTCGGTGCGCAATCGCCTCTGGACCAGCTACTGCTTCACGCCCGCCGAGCTCGCCGGCGCGATCAAGATCTTCAACGACCGCCGGCCGGCGATCACGGCGCTGTACACCGGCAATCCGCTGCTCGAGCCCGCCGCGGCGCAGAGCACGCTCGCCTACTTCGATGAGTTCTACCAGATCATCAACGATCCGGCGAAGCTCGCGAAGGAAGTGAAGCGGCACTGCGAGAGGCTGAGCGCCGGCTCGCGCTACGCGCCCAGCCGCGCCGAGAGCGCATTAAGCGTCGATTCGATCCGCGCGAGCCGATCGCGCACCGCCTTCTGATGGTCCTCGGCCGTGGTCGGGATGCTTGAGCACGAACGTGAGCGCGCCGCCGACCTCGATGCGAGCGCACGCCACGTGCGACAGATCATCAATGCCCTGGAGTCGTGCGCGTGATTCCAGTTCGTTCTGCGTGATCAGCTCCCTGTTCATGTTCTCCTGGAGCACCTTTCCCTCGCGCACGAGCACGAGCGACTCGCCCTCGACGTAGCGATCGAGCTTCGGGTGGGAGAACAGGAATCGCACGACGAGATAATTCACGGCCAGCAGGATCGCCGCGCCGACAGGCCGCCCAGCAGCGAATTGTCGGGGCCGATGATCGCGTTCTGGAGCGTGTTCGAGAGCACCAGGAGCACCACGAGATCGAACGGGTTGAGCATCCCGAGTTCGCGTTTGCCGCCGAGCCGCAGTCCGATCAGCAGGAACGCGTACACGATGAGCGTGCGGAGGAGTTTCTCGAGGAACGAGATGTCGTGGGACGTGAACAGTTGCACGATGTCATGCATGGCGCGGCTCCTCGGGATCCGGTCGGGTGGGTTCGGATGTGCGCGCGGCGCGCGCACTCTCATTCTATCGTGCGCGCCGCGCGCGCGTAAACCATCCGCGGGAGCGTGGTGTCCAACCGGCTGAGCGCACGGATCACCGTGCGTCACCCGAATGGAGATCCGTATGCGATCCACCGTCCTGCGCCGCCATGCTGCGGCGCGCCGCACCGCGGCCTCCGCCCATGGCATCGCGCGCACCGCGCGCCTGGGCAGCCGCGCCGGCTATGTCGAGCTCACCGTCGTTCGAGGATACGTCCGCCGCGCGCCTCGCGATGGCCGCGGTGATCCGCCGGCTCGCCGGCGTCCGCGCCATGATCATCGACCTCCGCCGCCATCGCGGCGGCGACGAATCCATGGCGAGCTTCGTGACCAGCTTCTTCTTCGCGACGGAGCCGATGGCGAAGGAACGGTTCACGGCGTCGCCGCTGCCCGCTGTGGACGCCTCGACCGTCGCGCGCGTGATCACCGCGCCGCTGGATGTGCTCGTGAGTTCCGAGACGAGTCCGCTCGCGCTCGCCTTCGCAGACAATCTCGAGCGGCTCGGCCGCGCGCGCGTGGTCGGCCCGTGCAACCCGCGCATCGCCGCAGCGCCTGAGGCTTGGTCGCGGGCTTCTGGTAAGAACAGCTTTGACAGGATTAACATGATGGACGTGATGAACGCGCCGTTCGATCATCGTCCATCATGTTGATCCTGTCAAAGCTGTTTCTACCCAGACGCTAAGAGTACGTTATCCGTATGCCCATCGCGATCAGCGGCCTCCATCACGTCACGGCGATCTCCGGCTCGCCGCAGGGGACCGTGGACTTCTACGCCGGTATCGCTGGGTCTGCGGCTCGTGAAGCGCACCGTGAATTTCGACGACCCCGGCACGTATCACCTGTACTTCGGCGACGAGACCGGCGCGCCGGGCACGCTCGTCACGTTCTTCCCGTGGGGCGATGCGAGCCGCGGCCGCGGCGGCACCGGGCAGGTGAACGTCATCTCCCTCTCCATTCCGCAGGCATCGCTCGGGTGGTGGCTCGAGCGGCTCGTCGCGCGCGGCGTTCCGCACGAGGGGCCGGTGAAGCGCTTCGGCGAGCAGGTGATCACGTTCCGCGATCGGGATGGCATCGCGCTCGAGCTCGTCGCGCATCCGCGCGCCGCGCGAGCGCGCGGCCTGGTCGTTCGACGGGAGCACCGTGCCCGCGGAGCACGCGATCCGTGGGATGCACGCGGTCACGCTGTGGGTGGACGCGATCGCTCCCACCGCCGCGATTCTCACCGCGACGATGGGGTTCCGCGCCGGCGGCAGCGAGGGCGCGACGCAGCGATTCGTGACGGGCAGCGGCGGGCCCGGCGCGATCGTCGACGTGCGCGAGACGCACGGATTCCCCAAGGGCGTGATGGGCATCGGCACCGTGCATCACGTCGCGTGGCGCGTGCCGGGTGACGACGCGGAGTTGGCGTCGCGCGCCGAGCTCATGGCCGCCGGCGCGCACGTGACGCCGGTGCGCGACCGGCAGTATTTCCATTCGATCTATTTCCACGAACCGGGCGGCGTGCTCTTCGAGATCGCGACCGATATCCCGGGCTTCCTGATCGATGAGCCACGCGCGACGCTCGGAAGCGCGCTCAAGCTCCCGCCGTGGCTCGAATCGGCGCGCGCGACCATCGAACCGTCGCTGCCGCCGCTGCACGCGCCGTGAGCACGCGCGGATCTCGGCTACATCCATCGTTATGAGCCGGCGGCCGCGACGGGCGCGCCGACATTGCTCCTGCTCCACGGCACGGGCGCCGACGAGAACGATCTGATCCCGCTGGGCCGCCTGCTCGCGCCCGGCGCCGCACTGCTGAGTCCACGCGGCAACGTGAGCGAAGGGGGTGCCGCGCGATTCTTCCGCCGGCTGGCCGAAGGCGTGTTCGATCACGACGACGTCGAACGCCGCGCACGCGAGCTCTCGGCGTTCCTGCAGGCGGCCGCGACGCACTACGGTTTCGACGCGAAGGCCGTGATCGCCGCCGGATTCTCGAACGGCGCGAACATGATCGGCGCGATGCTGCTGCTCGAGGGCCCGGTATTCGCCGGCGCGGCGATGTTCCGCGCGCAAATCGTCACCCGGACATCGGGCATCGGGCATCGTGCATCGGCGCTCCCGGGAACTCCCGTGTTCCTCGCGGCGGGGCTGAGCGATCAGCTCGTGCCGCCCGAAGAGACGGACAAGCTCGCGACCGCGCTGCGCAACGCCGGCGCCAATGTCACGCTGCGATGGGATCACGCCGGTCACACGCTCACGCGCGGGGACATCGATGCGGCACGCGAGTGGCTGGCCGGCGTGGCGACCGCCGGATAGCTTCCGCCGCCATGAAGACATTCGCACCAAGCGCCATCGCGCTCGTCGCATTGCTCGCCGCCGCGCCGCTCAGCGCGCAGCGCATCCCCGCCCCCGACGCCGCGGCGCGCACGTCGCAGAACAAGCTCATCGACGCCGCGCTCGCCGACAGCTCGGCGTGGGAACGGCTCGCACTGCTCGCCGACACGTTCGGCAATCGGCCGAGCGGCTCGGCGCGCCTGGAACACGCGATCGACTGGATCGTGGAGCAAATGAAGGCCGACGGCCTCGAGAACGTGCACACCGAGGCCGTGATGGTGCCGGTGTGGGACCGCGGCGCCGAGAGCGCCGTGCTGATCTCGCCGCGCCGCGACACGCTGCACATGCTCGGGCTGGGACGCAGCATCGGCACGCCAGCCGGCGGCATCACCGCGCCGGTGCTCGTCGTGAACGATTTCGACGACCTCCGCGCGCACGCGCACGACGTGGCCGGCAAGATCGTGCTCTTCGATTTCCCCTTCCCCACCGGCGAGCCCGCGTTCGAGGCGTACGGCGCGGCCGTGCAGTACCGCGGATCGGGCGCCGATTCCGCGATGCAGTTCGGCGCGCTCGCGGTGCTCGTGCGCTCGGTGACGCCAATGTCGCTCCGTACGCCGCACACCGGCGCGCTCCACTATGGCGACAGCACTAAACGCATTCCCGCCGCCGCCATCACGATAGAAGACGCGATGATGCTCCACCGGATGCAGAAGCGCGGCGAGAAACTGCTCGTCACGCTCACGATGGGCGCGCGGAATCCTGCCCCTCGCACCGTCGCGGAACGTCGTAGGCGAAGTGCGCGGCTCCGAGCGGCCGAACGAAGTGATCGTCGTGGGCGGCCACATCGATTCCTGGGATGTGGGCCAGGGCGCGATGGACGACGGCGCCGGCAGCGTCGTGGCGTGGCAGGCCGTGAAGCTCATCAAGAAGCTCGGCCTGCACCCGCGCCGCACGGTACGCGTGGTGCTCTGGACGAATGAGGAGAGCGGACTTGCCGGCGGCCGCGCCTATGCCGACGCGCACAAGGCGGAGGTGAAGGACATCGTACTCGCGATGGAGAGCGACAACGGCGCGTTCACGCCGCACGGCGTCTTCGTGTCGGGCTCCGATACGGTGATCGCCGCGATCAAGACCGTGATCGCGCCACTCGAGCGCATCGGCGTCACCACCGTGCGCAAAGGCGAATCGGAGGCCGACGAAGGTCCGCTCAACGCGCTCGGCGTTCCCGCCCTCTCGCTCGACACCGACGACTCGAAATACTTCTGGTACCATCACACGTACGCGGATACTCCGGACAAGCTCGATCCGCGGCAAATGGCGATGTGCTCGGCGGTGATCGCCGTGGTAGCCTTCGGCGCGGCGTGCTGAGCGCACGCGCTGTAGGCCTCGACCGCTCGAACCAGCGCGATCATGGCAATCTGAGCGTAGTGCCGTACAGGCACGGCAACTGCAGTGGAGCTAGGACTCACGCCTGATGGACAGCATGAAAATGCTCGGCGTTGCTCAGGACGGGGCAGCGTCCGCGGTACTAGTGCCTGCACGCTCACATAACGCTTCACGATCCTGTACATGATCGGCCCCACTGCCGCCGCCGCGAGCGCACCGATCACCGCCGGGAATCCGAATTCCCCGTCTTGCATCTCCAGCGCGACGACGACGATCAGCATCAGCATCGGGATCACTGCCAGCACCGTCACCCCCGCCGTGCCCGTGCGGATGCGGAACGCGCCCCGAAGCTCGGGCTCGCGGATGCGCAGCCGGATCAGCGCACCGAATTCCAGGAAGAGCGCCAGCGCGTAGAGCAGCACGTCCGCCACGACGAGCCCCTGCAGCGACGCGAGCGCGAACACCGAATAGCACACGGCGCTCGCGAGCACGGCGTTCCGTGGCGTCCCGCGCGCGTCCGTGCGCGCGAGGAATTGCGGCAACAGTCCGTCGTCCGCCATGGCGAGCGGCACGCGTGAATACGCCAGCAGCAGCGCATTGAACAGCGCCAGCGCACTCACCAATCCCGCGAGCGCGATCCACGTCGCGAGCGTCGGACCGAGCGCGCCCGCCGACGCGCGCGCGATCTCAGGCCAGCCGCCCTCGGTCCACGTCGTCCAGTCGCTCGCGCCGAGCGTCGCGGTGAGTGGGATCAGGTAGCCGAGCATCACCAGCGGCAGCCCGAACATCAGCGCGCGCGGATAGCTGCGCGTCGCGTCCACCACTTCGCCCTGCACGGTGCTCGCGTTGTCCCAGCCGGTGTAGTTCCAGAGCGCGAGCGACAATCCGACGCCGATCGCACCCATCGTCCCATGTTCACCCTTCGCGAACGGCGCCCACGGCACGTGCGAGATGTGCGGCACCGCCGCCGCGGCGAGCACGAAGAAGCCGAGCACGATGAACGATCCCGCCACGATGGACACGCGTCCCACGAAGCGCGCGCCCGCGAGGTTCATCGCGGTCGGCAGCCAGATCACCGCCAGCGACACCGCCCAGCGCGCCTCGACGCCGAGTCCCGGCACGAAGTACGCGAGGTACTGGTTGAACAGCACCGGGTACAGCGCCATGTCCACGAGCGAATACATCCACGTGAGCCAGCCGTTCTGGAACGCCCAGAACGGACCGAACGCCCGGCGCACCCACTTGTAGTAGCCGCCCTCTTCCGGCAGCATGCTCGCGAGCTCGCCGATGATGAGCACTTCGGGCAGCGACCAGAGCAGCGGCACCGCGATGAGCACGAGCAGCGCGAGCCCCGGGCCGACGCTCGCGACGAGCGCCTCCGTGGTGAATGCGCCGCCCGACGTGCAGAAGAAGAGGACGAAGACCAGCGCGAGCGTGCCGAGCGTGCGCTGGAGCTTCACGGTGCGCGCGCCGCCGGAGAACTAGCGGGCAACCGGCAGCCCGCGCGGCGCTTCCGTTATGAGTTGCGCGCCGAACAGGCACGCGTCGCGGCCGTCGGCATCGCCGTTGATCACGTCGCACATCGGCTTGCGGTCATCGAGCGAATTCCGCAGCACCGCGATCTCCTCGCCCACGCTCGCGTAGCACTTGAGCCGGTTCGCGCGGCCGGGCACGACTCTTGCAGAAGGAGATCCCGTCCTCCGATTTCGCGGTCACGTCAATGAAATTCTTGACGACGCCTTCGTAGCACCACGGCTGGTAGCGCGCGCTGCCGCGAGAGCAGAGGCGGATCGCATCGTCATGGTTCTGGATCGTGCCGCCGCTGATGCTCGTGCCGAGCCCTTGATAGCACTCCGGGCGCCAGGCCTCCGGCGCCTTGTCGCACGCGTCGAATGTCTTCTGCCAGTCGCCCTCGAACAGATAGAGCATCACCGCCGGCTGCATCTGCCAGCAATCGTTCTGATAGCGCTCGCCCAGCACTGAGCACGGGAAATTGGGATCGGCGCGGTCGATCATCTTGAATTTCGCCGGCGGCGCACCGTGCGCATCCATCGGCATGCTCATGTGCATGCCATCGTCGTCTTTGTGCATCACCATGTTCGCCATGCTCGGATCCGTCGCGAACACGATGTTCTCCATGAACGCCCCGCCATAGCAGGATTTCTGGTCCCACTCCTCGGCCAGCAGGTCGCAGCCTTTGAGCGCGCGCGGCAGGTCGTGGTCGTAGAACATCGTGAGGCCGTGGCCCATCCCGTGCACGCACTGGAAGCGCAGCCAGCGGTCGGCGTTCGCCGCGGTGTACTCGCGGCACGCGGCCGTCACCTCGGGCGCGCCGACGTTCGGGAAGCTCATGAGGTACGTCTGGATCACGCCGTGGTAGCAGCCGGACTGCAGGATCTCAGTGCAGCTCTTGAACGACGAAGAGAAATCGCCGGACGCCTGGAAGGTCTTGATCCCGATCATGTGCGCGTAGTCGTGGCCGGTGAATGCCACATCGCGATCGAGCGCGATGAGCCGGTGCAGCGATCCCATCGCGAAGCGCGTGCCGCGCTGCTCTCGCAGCGCCAGGACCTGCGGACCGTAGCACTGCTCCTTCTTCGTCTTGTCGATCGTGCCGCAGCGCGCGAAGAGCGTGTCGGCGATCGCGAGTGTGTCGCCGTCGGGGAACTTCGGCCCGCGCATCGCGTGCATGCGCGCCTCCAACGCCCGCACACGCGCGCGCGTACTCGGCTGCGCGAAAGAGCCGGCCATGAAGGCCGCGAGAAAAATGAGCCCCGCGATGACTACGAGTTTCCTATTCACCATTCATTCCCGATTCCCGATTCCCGCTTCCCGCTTCCCGAGTAGTTAGGATAGCGCCCTCGCCGCACCCGTCGTAAGATTCGCGCCGACATCACCCGCGCCACGGAGTCCCACCATGCCCGCTGTCACTACGCGCCGCGCCCTCGCTGCGCTCGCGTTCCTCGTCGCCGTCGCCGTCCCGGCCGCCGCCCAGTCCAAAGCCGATTCGGCACGCCCCGCCTACGATCCCGCGCTCCGCGGACTCACCTGGCGGCTCGTCGGCCCCTTCCGTGGAGGACGAGCGGTGGCCGTCGTGGGACACCCGACCCGCCGACAGGAATTCTACTTCGGCGCCGTCGATGGCGGCGTCTGGCGCACGACGAACGCCGGCCAGAGCTGGACGAACATCACGGATGGGAAGTCCACGATCGCATCGGTGGGCGCGATCGCGATCGCGCCGAGCGATCCGAACGTCATCTGGGTGGGCACCGGCGAGACGGACTGGCGTGAGGACCTCACGCACGGGAACGGAGTGTGGCGGTCCACCGATGGCGGCGAGACGTGGCAGCACCTCGGCCTTGACGACACGCGCCACGTCGGCGTGATCGCCGTGCACCCGCGGAATCCGGACGTCGCGTACGTGGCGGCGATGGGTCACGCGTTCGGGCCGAACGCGATGCGCGGCGTCTTCCGCACCACCAATGGCGGCCGCACGTGGCAGAAGGTGCTGTATCTCGACGAGAACACCGGCGCGATCGACTTGAACATGGACCCGTCGAATCCGCGCATCCTCTACGCATCAATGTGGCGCGCGCGCCGCACGCCGTGGGGCCTCGACGCCGGCGGCGGCAAGAGCGGCCTCTGGAAGTCCATGGACGGTGGCGACACGTGGAAGGAACTCTCCTCGCGGCCAGGCCTCCCTTCTACGGCGCTCGGGCGCATCGGCGTGAGCGTGTCGCCCGCGCAGCCGAGCCGCGTGTACGCCAGCGTCGAAGCGCCGGACAGTGCGGGC
Source organism: uncultured Gemmatimonadaceae bacterium (assembly GCA_963732065.1). Taxonomy (GTDB): domain Bacteria; phylum Gemmatimonadota; class Gemmatimonadetes; order Gemmatimonadales; family Gemmatimonadaceae; genus DATKOH01. The sequence continues at coordinate 160,779 of CAVSYH010000019.1, forward strand.
GGGATCTTTCGTTCCGACGATGCCGGCGCGTCGTGGAAGCGAGTGAACAGCGACCAGGGCTTCCGCGTGCGCGCCTGGTACTACTCGCTGCTCACCGCCGATCCGAGCGATCCGAACACCGTCTACGTCATGAATCTCAGCGTCATGCGGTCGATCGACGGCGGCAAGACGTTCCAGCGCGTGCGCGTGCCGCACGGCGACACGCACATCATGTGGATCGATCCGAACGATCACAACCGCATGATCAACGGCAACGACGGCGGCGCGCAGATCAGCATGGATCAGGGCGCGACGTGGTCGAGCGTGTACACGCAACCCACGGCGCAGTTCTACCACGTGCTCGCCGACGATCAGTTCCCGTACCGCGTGTACGGCTCGCAGCAGGACAATTCTTCGGTCTCGATCGCGAGCATGTCCGACAACGGCGCGATCGGCATCCGCGACTTCTGGCCGGTGGGCGGCGGCGAGAGCGGCTACATCGCGGTGAAGGCGGGCGAGCCGAACATCGTGATCGGTTCGAGCTACATGGGCACCATCACGCGCTACGACCACCTCACGAAACAGACGCAGGACATCTCGCTCGGCGTGAACAACTGGGATGGCTACGCCGTGAAGGACGTGCCGTACCGCTTCGCGTGGACGTTCCCGATCGTGTACTCGCCGCACGACAACAAGCGGCTCTACGTCGGCGCGCAGAGAGTGTTCCTTACGACGGACGAAGGGCAGACGTGGAAGGCGATCAGCCCCGACCTCACCCTGCACGATCCCGCCACCATGGGACCGTCGGGCGGCCCGATCACGTACGACATGACGGGCACCGAGTGGTATGCCACGGTATTCACTTTCGCGGAGTCGCCGGTGAAGGCGGGCGTGCTCTGGGCGGGCTCGGACGACGGTCTGCTCAACGTCTCCAAGGACGCCGGCGCGACGTGGACGAACGTGACGCCGCCCAACCTCGGCAAGTACGCGAAGATGAACATCGTGGAGCCGTCGCACTTCGATGCGGGCTCCGCGTACCTCGCGGTGATCCGCAATCAGCAGGACGATTTCCATCCGTACCTGCTCAAGACCACCGACTACGGCAAGTCGTGGACGCGGATCACCAATGGGATCCCGGACAACGATTTCACGCGCACGATCCGCGAGGATCCGGTGCGCCGCGGCCTGCTCTTCGCCGGCACCGAGAGCGCCATGTACGTCTCCTTCGACGACGGCGCGCACTGGCAGTCGCTGCAGCTCAACCTGCCGAATACCTCGATGCGCGACCTCACGATCCACGGCGCCGATCTGCTCGTCGCCACGCACGGCCGCTCGTTCTGGTCGCTGGACGACATCACGCCGCTGCGGCAGATCGCCGACTCCGTGCGCAAGTCGAACCTGTTCGTGTTCGCGCCCGCGCCGGCGCAGCGGTACGCGGGCGGCCGCGGGCGCGGCGAGAATGTCGCGACGAACCCGCCCACGGGACTCATCCTCGACTACTGGCTGAAGTCGCAGCCCACCGGGACGGTCACGCTCAGCCTCTTCGATTCCGCCGGCACGCTCATCCGCACCTTCAAGAGCGACAAGCCCAAGTCCGACAGCGGCGTGACGGACAGCGCCGTGATCGCGCGGCTCTCCTACCGGCAGCGCGAGCAGAACGACAGCGTCTTCTATGAGCCCGGCGATTCGGTGGTGCCGGCGCGCGCGGGCGGGAACCGGTTCAACTGGGACCTCAAGTATCCCGGCGCGAAGCATCTCGATGACATCGTGGACGACGAAGGATTCGTCGATGGCCCGCCGGCGGTGCCCGGCCGCTACTCGGTGCGGATCGTCGCCGGCAAGGACAGCATGACGCGCACGTTCACCGTGATCGGCGACCCGCGCCTCAAGACGACGCCCGCCGGATATGCCGGCCAGTTCGCCTTCTCCATGAAAGTGCACGATGCGATCGACTCGGTGAGCAGCACGGTGACGCGCGATCCAGAGCATCCAGCGGCAGCTCGACGAACGCACGTCGCAGACCTCATCGCAGCCGTACGCGACGCGCGTGGCCGACGCCGCGAAGGCGCTGCGCGCGAAGCTCGAAGTCGTGCGCGGCGATCTCGCCGAGGTGAACTCGCACGCGGACGAGATCACGCTCGTGTACCCGGTGCGGATCTACAATCAGCTGCTCACGCTGAATGCCATGATCCAGGGCTCCGACGATCCGCCTACCGTCGGGATGACCACGTCCCTCGACGATCTCGTGAAGCAGACGCGCGCGCAGCAGGCGATCCTGAAGACGCTGAAGGACAAGGATCTCGCGGCGTTCAATGCGATGATGGTGGAGCTGAAGGTGCCGGCGGTGTCGCCGTAACTATTTGGCCATCGACCATCGGCCATCGGTCATCGAAGATGCCGAACAGCGGGCCCGATGGCCGATGGTCGATGGCCTAGGGAGTCGTTAACCACACCGTCTTCTCGAGCCCCCGCACCATCGCGGCGGGGAGCTCGAGCGCGGCGGGGTCGCGATCGAGGACGGCGCGCGCGATCGCGACCGCGCGGCGCCCGCGGCGATCAGGATCACTTCGCGCGCGCGGTTCAGGATCGGCAGCGTCAGCGTGATCCGCTCGGCGGTCTTCTCCGTCGCCGGCGCACGCACCGGCAGCACCCATCGCTCGTGCTCCTCGAGCGACGGACTCCCGGGAAAGAGCGACGCGACGCTCCCATCCTCGCCCACGTTCAGGAGCAGGAGATCGAAGGCCGCGTCGTCCGCGATCGGGAACTCGCGGCGCAGCTCCTTCTCGTAGGTCCGCGCCGCGTCGGCCGCATCGAGTTCGCCCGTGAGGCGGTGCTCGTTGCGCTTCGCGATCGGCACGTGCGACAGCAGCGCGCCGGCCGCCATCGCGTAATTGCTCTCGGCGTTGTGCGCGGGCACGCACCGCTCGTCGGCGAAGAACACCGCCGCCTGCGGCCACTGGATGCGGTCATGATATTCATCCGCGAGGCGCCGATAGAGCGCCCGCAACTGTTCGCCGCCCGACAGCACCAGACGGAAACGCTTGCGGCTGTACACCGCCGCGCGCGCCGCATGCGCGATGCGCTCCGCCGCGCCGAGCGACAGCGTCTCGAACGAAGCGAACGTCTCGAGCTGTGGTGCGCTATCGTCGGCCATGGACTACTCGGGAAGCGGGAAGCGGGAAGCGGGAAGCGTTCACCACGCACGTCTCGGTACTCACGCCGTTAGTACTTCCAGGAAGTGACATCCGCCCCTTTCGGCGCAGTGGCAGTCCAATGCGCCGCCATCATCGGAATGAACCTGGAATCGTAGGTCAGCCGCGACACCGCGTTGGATACCGAATGATCCCCGCTCCAACAATGCTCATCCCTCATTCCATAATCGAACTTCGCCCCGGAGGCAGGATTCGTCGCGTGTCCCAGGAAATCCTGCGCAAAATAAACCGCATCGTTCAAGAAGAAATTATCCGATAACCCGACATTGATATTGATCTTCCCCTTGAGCTTCGGGCCGAGCGTCTTCCAGTCGCGGCGCATGATGTTCACGAGATCGTAGTGCTCCTTCCAGTAGGCGGCCACTTTGGGGTCGATCGCGCCCGTGCGTTTATCATAGATGCGCTGAGGGTAGCCGTCGGTTCCCACGGGCGAGAACACCGCTTCCCAGATATCCCATTGCCCGCCGGATCGCGAGTGCGTGCCGAGCACCAGCTCGCGCGTATTCACCTGCTCCACAGTCGCGCGCGTGCGCCCCAGGAAATCCCGCTCCGCCGGCCGCGGCGTGGTGCGCCACGGTCCGATCGCGAAGAACGCATTCGGATCGTCGTAGATGTCGATCGTGGTGTACGCGTGGAAATCGATCGGGTCGGGGCAGTTCGCGTACGTCCCGTTGTAGAGATCGGGATACATCACCTGCGCGCTGAGCGCCTCCCAACCGCCGGTCGAGCCGCCATACGTCGCGCGCGCCCACGGACCCAGTCCGCGGTACGTCTTCTCGATGAACGGCAGCAGTTCGTAATTGATCGCGTCGCCGTACGGCCCGAGGTTCTCCGAGTTCACCGCGTACGAATCGTCGTAGTACTGGTTCGCGTGCTGGATGCTCACCTTGAGCACGCGCGGGAACTTCGCGGTCTTCGACGTCCACTGCTGGAAGAACTTGTACGCCATCACCTGCTGGAAGCGCTCGTAGCCGAACTTCGTGCACCACGCGCCCTCGTGGCCGTTGGGGCAATGGATGGTGATGCTGTCCAAGTTGTACATCGGCAGCGTCGTGTCGGGCGGCGTCTCGCGGATCGCGCCGTCGTCATCCTCGAAATGCCCGTGCGAGAGCGCCAGCGGATAATGCGCGCTGGGGTGCGTGTCCCATCCCTCCGGCAGCACCACGATGGCACCGAGGTACGTAGGAGTTCCCCAGAACTTCGTGAGCTTCTCGCTCCGGAAGCGGATGTGCTTCACGTACTTCGTGTCCTTCACCTCGGGCAGCGGCCCGATCTTCTTGTCGAGCACGATGTGCAGCGGCTCCGCGCTCGACGGATCGACGTGCATCCAGTGCGGCGTGCTGTAGAGATTCCCGGGCGCGAGGTTCCACTGCTGCCCCTCGCCGCGGTCGGCCGGCAGCTTCACCACATGCCCATCGGCGCGGTGGTACGTGGTGTACACGTGCAGCAGCCCCTGCACCCAGTAGTCGCCCGGCTTCACGCCGGCGAGGCTCGCCACCGGATAACCGAGCACGTCGGCATCGAACATCGCTTCCTGTCCGGGCGCGAGACCGTCCACGTCCACGCCGAACGCCTGTTGCGTCGCCGTGCCATCGATGATCTGGAAGCGCGGCTCCGCGCTGCTATCGGTGGAGATGAGGAGCAGCATGCGCCCATCGAGCGGCGCCGCGCTCTGTGCCGCCGCGAACGAGAGGCCGACGCGGAGTCCGGGTGCCGGCGCATGGAACGTGTGCGCGCCGGCCGGCGATACGGGCAACAGCCGCGACAGGAGGACCGCGGCGACGGCGACGAGCGCGATCCGTGAGGCGATTCGGGGCATTCGGGGTCTCGCGCTGAGGGGATCGACGGCGCCCGACCGGCGCCTCGCTCGCGCAAATAGACCCGACGCTGCGCCTCAGTGCAAGCCGAGCAGCGTCTATTTCGGCAGGAGCAACGCGATCTGCGTGCGCAGCGTCCAGCTCGGGCCGCCGACCGGCCGAGTCGCATAGCCGTACGCGCTGATGTTCATGTTGAACGGGAGCCGGCCGATCTTCTGGATCTTCCCGAAGCCGCCGCCCACCGGCACCGTCCACACGTCGGCCGCGCTCTCCGCGAGCCAGTTCGCGGTGATGATCGGCGACGTCGTGAGGTACCAGCTATCCGGCAGATTGTAGTTCACGAACACCTGGCTGTAGAGCGAATTCGTGGCCGGCGCGCCCGCGGCGCCCGCGAACGACCACGTGTTGTTCACGACCATGCCGTACGTGAAATGTCCCTCGATCCGCATCACCACCACCGCCGGACCGATCGAATACGTGCGCGGGCCCAACGCGGCATCGGTCGCGGCGAAATTGATCGTGGGTCCAACGCCCCAGATGAGCTTCCCGGGCGTCCGCTGGCGAGAAGTAGGCCGTGTAGTTCACCGCGCCCAGCCCGGACGTCATACCTGTAGGCGCATAATCCGGCTGCCACACCACCGGCAGGATCAGACGGTTGATCACATTCCATTTCTTGTCCGCGATCGAAACGGGGATCACCGGCTGGATGTTGAGCACGTTCTGCGTGCGGTTGTCCGCGCCGTACAGACCGAAGCTCGTATTCAACTGGAAGGGGAAGCTCATCATGTTGGCCACAGGGATTCTGCGCCATCTCCCGCAGCTTCGCCATCTTCTCCTGTTCCGTCATGCCGCCGGTCGCTTCCTGCGCCGCCGACACTCCCACGCATGCCGCGAGCGCGATCGCGAGTGACATCACCTGAAGGCGCATATGTACGCTCCGGAAGGAGTAGCACCGGCCGGCGAGAACTTCTCTGGAAAAGCAATAGCGGCCTCACGGAAAATAGAAGTCCGCAAGCGCCGCCGGTATGAGTCCAACGTCCAACGTCCAACGTCTAACGTCTAACGCCCAACGTCTACTAGTTGGCCGCTCCCTCCCTCCGTGTCACCAGCCGCTCGTACGGCGGCACCGAGATCGTCCCGCTGTCGCCCGCGAGGATCGCGTCGATGGCCGACGGAGCCACCGGCCGCGCGAAGTAGTACCCCTGCCCCATCTCGCATCCCAGCTCCTGCAGCCCGCTCAGTTGGCGCCGCTGCTCGATACCCTCGGCGATGGTCTGGAGCCGCAGCGTCTCGCCGAGCGCGATCACCGCGCGCGCGAGCGCCGGCTCGCCACCGGTCATCCCCACGTTGTCGACGAACGACTTGTCGATCTTCAGGATGTCGATCGGGAATCGCTGCAGGTAGCCGAGCGATGAGTAGCCGGTGCCGAAGTCGTCGATCGCGAGACGCACGCCGATCGACTTGAGCGCGCGCAGCCGCTCGAGCAGGATCTCATTGTGCTGCATGAGCACGCTCTCCGTGATCTCGAGCACGAGCTGCCGCGGATCGAGGCCGCTGTCCACGAGCGCCGAGCGCACATCCTCCACCACCGACTCGCTCTGCAGCTGGTAGCCGGAGATGTTCACCGTGAGCGTGAGCGGCACACCGCGCATCGTCTGCCACCGCTGCGCCTGCCGGCACGCATCGCGCACCACCCAGCGCCCGAGCGGCACGATCAGCCCCGTCTCCTCGGCGATCGGGATGAAGAGCGGCGGCCCGATCATCCCCTTCCGCGGGTGCTGCCAGCGCACGAGCGCCTCCACGCCGGTGATCTCGCCGGTGTGCAGCAGCACGATCGGCTGGTAGTGGACGACGAATTCCTCGCGGTCGATCGCGCGGCGCATGTCCGCTTCCAGCTCGAGCCGCTCGAGCGCCTGCGTGTGCATGCGCGGCTCGAAGATCTGGTAGCGGCCCTTGCCGTCGCGCTTGGCGAGGTACATCGCCATGTCGGCGTTGCGCACGAGATCCTGCGAGGTCTCCTCTTCTCCCGCGATCGCGACGCCGATGCTGGCGGTCGCGAACACCTCGCGTCCGTCGAGCGAGAACGGGTGCCGGAGCGCCTGCACGATGCGCTCCACCACGGCCACCGCGCCGGAGTCATGCTCCGAATCCTCGAGCAGCACGGCGAACTCGTCGCCGCCGAGGCGCGCCACGGTGTCGGCCGTGCGCACGCTCGCGAGCAACCGCTGGGCGGCGATCGTGAGCAGCCGGTCGCCCACGCTGTGGCCGAGGCTGTCGTTCACCGTCTTGAAGTTGTCGATGTCGAGGAAGATCGAGCGCGAGTTTCTGTTGGTGGCGCCGTGCGAGCGTGAGCGCGTGCGTCACGCGGTCGAGGAAGAGCGCGCGGTTCGCGAGGCCGGTGAGCTGGTCGTGGAACGCCTGGTGCGTGAGCTGCGCCTGCAGCGCTTTGCGGTCGCTCACATCGCGCGCGTTCGCCACGATGCCGCGCACCGAGGGCTCGTCCATCAGGTTCGTGAAGGACACCTCGATGTTGCGCCAGCTGCCATCGGCATGGCGGCCACGCCACTCCACCGGGCCGGCGAGCGCGTGCGGCTTGAGCACCTCGGCGAACAGCGAGTTCGCGTGCGCGTGATCGTCCGGGTGGATCAGGTCCATCATGTTCACGCCCTCGAGTTCCGTGGGCGCGTAGCCGAAGTTCCGGGTGACCGAGGGACTCGTGTAGCGCAGGATGCCGCGCGAGTCCACGATGGCGATCACGTCGGACGAGCGCTGCACGAGCGCGTGCAGGCGGCGCTCCGTCTCGCGCGCCGCGCGTTCATCGAGCAGGCGCACGTTCTCGCGCACCGCGAGGATCTGGCGCAGGAGCACGAGCAGCGCGACCGCCGCGGCGCCCACCGTGAGCACCGCGATCTGCCGCGGCCATTCGCGCGATGCGGCCCAGAGCACGAGGCCGTACGTCACCGCGATCGCGGCGTACGGCAGCAGGCTCTGCGGCTGCGCCAACGGCGACTCGACCTCCGGTTGAATGCGGACCTCCGGCACGCGCCAGTAGTACTGCCGGAAACTCCAGACGAGCAGGCAGTACGTCGCGATGTACGTGTAGTCGAACCAGCTGATCGCGTAGAAGCCGACGTTCTGCACCACGATGTCGTTCGTGAAATCGGCGATCAGGTACAGCAGCCATCCCACGAACAGCAGGCCCGGCGCCCAGCGCCGGATGTCGGCCGGCCGCCGCAGCAGCACCGTCACGACGCCGAAGAAGAGCAGCAGCGAGAGGAGCGGATACGCGAGCGCGATCGCTTTTCCCGTGTTGCCGCCGGTGGTCCAGTCGAGGCTCTGGCGCGAAGACGAAGAACCACATCGCCAGCCCGCCGCCGACCATCACCACCGCGGCGTCGAGCACGAACTTCCAGTACTCTCCCTCGACGCGCCGCGCCATCGGCAGCGACAGGAAGGCGACCAGCGCCACGAGATAGCAGCTGAGCGCCACCAGGTTGACCCACGAATTCAGCGAGTCGCCGTCGCGCACGACGCCGATGTAGAACAGCAGGAGGTTCGAGACCGCGATCAGCGCGAAGCAGAGGCCGAAGAGCGCGAGCGAGCGGCGGATCCGGCTATCCGTGCTGGCCCGGGTGGCCGCGCGGAACGCCAGTGCCGCGGTGCCGATGTTGAGCGGGAGGTACGCGAGGTGTGCCGCGACGAAGCGCAGCGTCTCACTTCCGCGATGACTCAGCTGGAACGAGATGTAGCTGCCGCAATACAACACCAGGAGAACGGCGAGCGCGTTCCCCCAGTCGGTTATCCACACGCGCGTTCGCGCCCAGCCGCTCGCTGGGTGTTCTCCGGTCGCCATACGTTAAGGACGCCCTGCGAGCCCCGACGTTTCGCCGCCATCGAGACTTAGCGCGTTCTAATCGAGACTGGAAGTTCTTTCCCGAGTGAATCACTAGCATTATCTTCAATCGACGACTGAGAACGATTCTCAACACCGCCTGCCCCGGCGTCGCACCCCGGGATGAGACGTACTGATCAATTGCGCACCATCCGCTGGCTCGCCGCGTTCCTCCTCTCAGCCGCAGTCCCGATCCTCGCCTCAGCACAGGCCGGCGACAGCTCCGCGCGCGTCGTGGTGAACCTGCTCGACTACCTCGCGCGCGATTACGCGGGCGCCGTTTCGAACGGCCGGATCACGAGCGCGCCCGAGTACCAGGAACAGGTGGAGTTCGCCCGCTCCGCGCTGTCGATCGCCGCGGCGGTTCCAACGATCCGCGACGACAGCGCGAGCCTCGCGGGTCTTCGCGACGTGGGCGCGCTCATCGACCGCAAGGCGAGCGCCGCCGACGTGTCGGCCGCCGCGCTCGCCGTGAAGCAGCGCATCGTGCTCCGCTCCGGGATCGCCGAGGTGCCGGCGCGCTGGCCGAGTCTCGCGAACGGCGCGTCGCTCTATCGGGAGAATTGCGCGTCGTGCCATGGCGCGCACGGCGCGGGCGACGGTCCGGCGGGCGCGGCGCTCGATCCGAAGCCCGCCGATTTCCTGAGCCCGGCCGTCGCCAATGCGATCACGCCGTTCCGTGCCTTCAACGTGATCCGCGTGGGGCTGCCGAACACGCCGATGGCCGCGCACCCCGATCTGTCCGACGCCGACGTCTGGGATCTCGCGTTCTACGTCACGTCGCTGCACGTGCCGGCGCCGGCGATACCCGCGCGCCGATGACCGGCGCGGATCTCGCCATGGCCGCCACGCACTCTGACAGCGCGCTCATGGCGCTGCTGCCGGGCGACACCGCGGCGCGGCGCACGCGTGTCGCGGCGCTGCGCCTCCATTCGAGCGCCGCCGCGAGCGTGGCCGAGCCGCTCGGGATCGCGCGCCGGTATCTCGCGCGCGCCGATTCCTCGTACGCGGCCGGCGATGCTTCCGCGGCGCGAAGCGATGCGCTGCGCGCCTATCTCGAAGGGATCGAGCCGGTGGAGCCGCGACTGCGCGCGAACGACCGCGTGTTCACGGAGGCGCTCGAAGCGCGGATGGCCGGCGTGCGCGCGGCGATCGAATCGGGGCGGCCCGCCGCCGAAGTGAGAGCGCGGTAGCCGCGGCGCAGCAGAGCATCGACGTGGCTGAGCAGCGGCTGACGGCGCATGCGTCGGGCCCGTGGGTGACGTTCATCCTCACGACCGGGATCCTGATGCGCGAGGGGTTCGAGGCGGTGTTGATCCTCATCGCGCTGCTGGCAGTGATCCGCGCCGGCGAATAACACAACGGCCGAGTGGTGGGTGCATGGCGGCTGGATCACCGCCGTCGGCGCGGGCGTCGTCGCGTGGTTCCTGTCCGGCTGGCTCATGGCCATCAGCGGCGTGCAGCGCGAACTGCTCGAGGGGATCACCGCGCTGCTCGCCGTCGCGGTGCTGTTGTACGTGGGCTTCTGGCTGCACAGTCGCACCGAGATCACACGCTGGCGGCATTTCCTGGACGTGCAGGTCCGTTCGGCGCTCGAAGGGAAGAAGCTGTGGGTGCTCTTCACCATCGCGTTCATGGCTCTCTTTCGCGAGGCGTTCGAGTGCGTGCTCTTCCTGCGCGCGATCACGCTCGAGGGGGGCGCTTCCGGCACGACCGCGATGATGCTCGGCGTCGCGACGTCGTTCGTGCTCCTCTTCGGCCTTTCGTGGGCTCTGCTCCGGTACAGCGCGCGCATCCCGATCCGGCGGATCTTCACCCTCTCATCGCTCTTGATGGCGGCGCTCGCGGTGATCCTCGTGGGCAAAGGGCTGCACTCGCTGCAAGAGACCGGCATCCTGGCCGTGACGAGCACCGGCTGGAATTGGAGTTCGGATCTGCTGGGGATCTACGCGACATGGCAGACGCTGATTCCGCAGGTGGTCACGGTCATCGTGCTGTACACACTGTGGGTGGTCGGGCGACGGCCCACGAGACAAGACGGCGTGAGTCGCACCCCTTAGAACCGTTCGTCGTACCCCGAACGCCGTGAGTACCGAGTCGTGCGTCGTACCGACTGTACTGCGTGCGTCGAACCCCTGAACACCGTGCGTCGCAACCCGAACTCCGTGCGTGAACTCACGACTCACGTTGTTCGGGGTGCGAGTCACGCCCTACAATCGGTACGACGCACGACTCGGCACTCACGGAGTTCGGGGTACGACGCACGGCGTTAAGGCGTGCGACTCACGCCGTTCGTAGCGAGTAGCAGTTGATTCCGAGCGGATTGCGTGCCAATGTCTCGTTCTCCCCCTTGGAGATCGCTTCATGCCCCGTATCTCGTTCCCTGCGCTCCTCGTCGCTCTCCTCTTCGCCGCGTGCGGCCGGGAGTCGCTTCCGCAGAAACCCGCGGCGATGAGCGGCGCACCGGCGGTGACCGATTCGGCGCTGCTCGCGCAGTACGCCACGGTGAAGCTCACCACCGACCTGAAAGCGCTCACGCCCAATGAGCAGAAGATGATCCCGCTGCTCATCGACGCGGCGGATGCGATGAACGCGCCCTTCTGGATGGAGACGTACGGCGACCGCGACTCGCTCATGAAGCACGTGAGCGGCGTCGATGCGCGAAAACTCGTGGACATCAACTACGGGCCGTGGAACCGGCTCGGCAACAACGCGCCGTTCGTCCCCGAGATCGGCCCCAAGCCCGAGGGCGCCAACTACTACCCGGCCGGAATGACCAAGAGCGAGTTCGATTCCGCCGCGGCGACGAGCAAGTCCCGCGGCGATTCGCTCAAGAGTCTCTACACGATGATCCGCCGCGACGCGAATGGCCGGCTCATCGCGATCCCCTACTCCAAGTTCTTCGCCGCCGCGCACGGGATCGCCGCCACGAAACTGCTCGCCGCCGCCAAGCTCGCCGACGATCCCGGCCTCAAGAGCTTCCTCACGATGAAGGCCGCCGCGCTCAAGAACGACGATTACCGCCCGTCCGATTCCGCCTGGATGGCGATGAAGAAGAACACGCTCGACATCGTCGTCGGTCCAACCGAGACGTACGAGGACGAACTCTTCGGCTACAAGACGGCGCACGAGGGCATCGTCCTCGTGAAGGACAAAGCGTGGAGCGCGCGCCTCGCGCGGTACATCGGGATGCTCCCCGACCTGCAGAAGGGGCTGCCCGTCGCGGCGCCGTACAAGAAGGAGCAGCCGGGCACGAATTCGGACCTCAACGCCTATGACGTGCTCTACTACGCCGGCCAGGCCAACACCGGCCCGAAGACGATCGCGATCAATCTGCCGAACGATGAGTCGATCACGAACGCGATGGGTTCGCGCCGGCTCCAGCTGAAGAACGCGATGCGCGCGAAGTTCGACGTGATCCTCATGCCGATCGCGCGCGCGCTCATTGCCGACGATCAGTTGAGCTACCTCAACTTCGACGCGTTCTTCGAGAACACGATGTTCCACGAGGTCGCGCACGGCCTCGGCCCGCGGCACCTCATCGCGAGCAACACCGCCACGGTGCGCCAGGCGCTCAAGGAGCGCGCCGGCGCGCTGGAAGAGGGCAAGGCCGACATCCTCGGCCTCCGCATGGTGCAGGAACTCAACGCCCGCGGCGATCTCGGGAAGGAGGACATCCGCGCCAATTATGTCAGCTTCCTCGCGAGCCTCTTCCGTTCGATGCGCTTCAGCGCCGCCGACGCGCACGGCCGCGCGAACATCGCGGCGTTCAATTTCCTGCAGCAGCAGGGCGCATTCACGCGCGACAGCGCCACCGCTCGCTACCGCGTGGACTTCGACAAGTTCCGCGCGGGCATGAACGCGCTCGCCACGAAGATCATCACAATGCAGGGCGACGGCGACTACGCCGCCGTGGGCGCGTTCAACGATCAGTACGGCAAGGTGACGCCGCAGAGACCCAGCAGGACCTCGCCCGTCTCGCCACGCTCGGCGTCCCGATCGACGTGATCTTCGAGCAGGGCGCCTCCGTCGTCGGGACGGCGCCGTAGCATGTCGCCCACGCGCAGGGAGTTCGTCGCCGGCGCCATCGCGGCCGGAGCCGCCTCGCAGATCGCGCGTGCAGCGGAGGCCGCCGAGCGCCTGGCGCCGAGCGCCGGCGCCCGCCGTGAAGGACGAGATCACGATCGCGGAGCTGCAGGATCTCATGCGCGGCGGGAACATCGATGCTGCCGGCATCGCCAACGAGTACGTCGCGCGGATCCGCGCGAAGAACGCGTCGCTGCACGCCGTCATCGAAGCTGAATCCCGATCTGGCGGCCGACACCGCCGCGCGCGACGGCGACCGGACAGCGCGGCGAGATCAAAGGCCCGCTGCACGGCATCCCGATCCTGCTCAAGGACAACATCGCCACCAGCGAAGGGATGCAGACCACCGCCGGCTCGCTCGCGCTCGCCGGCTCCCGCGTGCCGCGCGATGCGTTCATCGTCGAGCGGCTGCGCGCGGCCGGCGCGGTGATCATCGGCAAGGCGAACCTGAGCGAGTGGGCGAATTTCCGGAGCACGCACAGCACCAGCGGCTGGAGCGGGCGCGGCGGGCAATGTCGCAATCCGTATGCGCTCGACCGCACCACATCGGGCTCGAGCTCCGGCTCGGGCGCCGCCGTCGCCGCGAATCTGTGCGCCGTCGCCATCGGCACCGAGACCGACGGCTCGATCGTCGATCCGTCGTCGCGCTGTTCGATCGTGGGCATCAAGCCCACCGTCGGACTCGTCAGCCGGAGCGGCATCATCCCCATCGCGCACAGCCAGGACACCGCGGGTCCGATGGCGCGCACGGTCACCGACGCGGCGATCGTGCTGAGCGCGATCGCCGGCGAGGATCCGCGCGATCCCGCGACCGCCGCGGCGAAGGGTCATATCGCGCCGGACTACACCAAGTTCCTCGACGCGAAAGGGCTCGCGGGCGCGCGCATCGGCGTGCCGCGTCCGCACTACTTCGGCTACAGCCCTAAAGCCGATGCACTCGTGGACGCGGCGATCGAGGTGATGCGCGCCGCCGGCGCGATCGATCATCGACCCCGCGCCGATCGAGACGGCGGGCAAGATGAGCAAGCCCGAATACGAGGTGCTCCTCTACGAATTCAAGAACGACATCAACGCGTATCTCGCGACGCTCGCGCCCGGCGCCAGCGCGCGCACGCTCGCCGATCTCATCGCGTTCAACGATGCGCATCGCGCGCAGGAGATGCCGTACTTCGGCCAGGAGATCTTCCTCGAGGCGCAGGCCAAAGGGCCGCTCACCGATCAGGCGTACCTCGACGCGCGCGCCGAGTGCATCCGCCTGTCCCGCACCGAGGGCATCGACGCCACGATGGACAAGTACCAGCTCGACGCGCTGGTGGCGCCCACCGCCGAACCGCCCACGCCGATCGATCTCGTGAACGGCGATGCGGACGGCGGCGGCAGCTCCACGCCCGCCGCGGTCGCCGGCTATCCGTCGATCACCGTCCCGGCGGGATACGCGTTCGGGCTCCCGGTGGGCGTCAGCTTCTTCGGCCGCGCGTGGTCGGAGCCGACGCTCATCAAGCTCGCCTTCGCCTACGAGCAGGCGTCCAAGCTGCGCCGGCCCCCGCGATTCCTCGCGACGGCGGAGCTGTGAACTCGGCCATCGGTCATCGGCCATCGGCCATCGTCGCCGCCCTCGCGGTCGTGGCGCTGCTCGCGGCCCCGCGCTGTCTCTCGGCGCCCAGGCCTCGCCGAAGCCGCCGTCGCCGTCCGACGGCCGATGGCCGAGACACGATGGCCGCGTCCGGCAGTCCCGTCGTCCTCGACGGCGATACGCTGTTCTTCCTGTTCGACGGCACGAGCGCGTACTCCAGCGCGGATCGTGCGAAGCGGCGTGAGCACGCGCGCTCGTGAATGTCGCGAAGAAGGGCGTCGGCGCCGGCGACTCGGTGCGCGTCTACAGCGATGCGCGGCGCACCGAAGTGTCGCTCGGATCGCAGCCGCTCTTCTTCGTCACCGATTCCGATGCGCGGGCCGTGGGCCTCACGCGCGACGCCGCGGCCGAACTCTACGCGAAGCGCGTGCGCGGCATGCTCCCGCTGGCGGCGGCCGAGCGCACCGCCGGCGCCATGTGGCGCGACGTCGGCGTCGCGGCCACGCAGACCGGCATCGCGCTCGTGCTCGTGCTCGTCGCGACGTTGCTCTTCCCGCGCCTGCTCCGCGCGCTCGACCGGAGCCGCGCGAAGCTCACGGACTTCATTGCGGGCCTCGGGGATCGGAGGGCTCTCCGCCGATCGGGTGGTGGACTTCCTGCTCGGACTCACCGGGCTCGCGCGCTGGGTGTTCTACACCGTGCTCGTCGCCGTCTACGTGCCCACGGTGCTCTCGGATTTCCCGCAGACGGCCGATTTCGCGCTCCGATTGATCGCGTCCGTCGCGGTGCCGCTCAAGAGCGCGGCCAACGCGGTCGTCGACTATCTGCCCGACCTGGTGGTCCTGGTCATCATCGGTTTCGGCGCGCGCGTGGTCCTGCGCGGCGTGCGCGCGTTCTTCAACGCCGTCCGGTCGGGCAACATCAAGATCCAGAACTTCGAGCGCGAATGGGCGGCGCCCACCTTCCAGATCGCGCGCGCGTTCATCGTCGCGCTGGCGTTCGCGCTGATGTTCCCGTACCTGCCGGGCGCGAACTCCGACGCGATCAAGGGCGTTTCGATCTTCCTCGGCGTTCTGGTCTCGTTCGGTTCCAGCTCCGCGATCTCGAATCTCGTGGCCGGCCTCGTGCTGCTCTACTCGCGCGCCTTCCACGTGGGCGACTGGGTGCGCATCGGCACCGTGGAGGGCGCGGTGATCGCCCGCTCGCTGCTCGTGACGCGCCTGCGCACGCCGAAGAACGTCGAGATCTCGGTGCCCAACGCCGTCGTGCTCGCCGGACCGATCGAGAATTTCACCGCGCAGGCGGAGCTGCGGGAAACTCATCCTGCACACGACCGTCACCATCGGCTACGATGCGCCGTGGCGCACGGTGCACGAACTGTTGATCGCGGCCGCGCACGCCACCGCCTACATCGAGACCGATCCCGCGCCCTTCGTGCTCCAGACCGGGCTCGGCGACTTCAATGTCGCCTATCAGCTCAACGCATTCACGACCCGCGCCGATCTGCAGCCGGCCATCTACGGCGATCTGCACAGCAACATCCAGGAGAAGTTCAACGCCGCGGGTGTCGAGATCATGTCGCCGAACTTCTTCGCGTTGCGCGACGGCAACGCCATGGCCATTCCTGGATGCGCAGCGCCCGCCCGGCTACAAGGCGCCGCCGTTCCGCGTCTCGACCGACAAGGAGTGACCCGCAGGCAAGAACCGTTCCACACAGCGCGAAATTGACGCCTTCCATTCGGTTGCCCAAGCCGTGTCGGGCCGTCTAGCGTTCGACCGGCTCACACTCACCGGATGGTCCCGATGCTCCCGAGAACCTCGCGCAAGCCCGCGGCGCTCTTAGCGCTGCTCGCTGCCGTTCCGCTCTTCGTGCTCGCGTGCAGTGAAAGCACTCAGCCCAAGCACGGCCCGCCGGCGTCGTTCACGATCGTCAGCGGCGACACGCAGTTCGGCGTGATCAACACGGCGCTCCCGCACCCGTTCGTCGTGAGAGTCACGGATGCCGACACGGTACCCATCCAGGGCGTCACCATCACCTGGACCGTCGCCGGACAGGGCGCGCTCGACGCGCCCACGTCGGTCACCGACCGCAATGGGAGAGCGCAAGCGACGCTCACGTTCGGCGGCCAAGCCGGTACGAGCGCGGTGCTCGCGACGATGACCGACTTGTCGACGAAGCTCACCTTCAACGCGACCGCCGCGGCGCCGGGCGTGCGCGACGATTGGGTCACCTACGGGCACGATGGCACCCGCGCGGGCGCGTCGCAGGCCAGCATCAAAGGTCCGCTCACGAAAGCGTGGAGCTACACGCCGGCGGCGCCCAGCGGCACGCGCCCGTTCCAGTATGTGCTGGACGCGCTACCCACCGCCGACGCGATCTTCCTCCAGTGGAGCGCGCAGTCGGTGCTCGGCAGCGGCTACACCGGCGCGACCGACGTGGATCGCGTGACCACCGCCGGCCATCGCGCCTGGACCTTCGACGGCGGCTACGACACCAACATCGGGCAGTGGGGCTCGGTGTGGGGCACGCGCTTCGTGTTCCAGGATGACGGGATCGGATTCCTGGACATCAACTCGGGTTCGCGGCTCTGGTTCAGCGGCGTGGACCGCTGGGGCGAGACGCTCGCCGACACGAGCGGGCTGTACGTGGACCACCGCTGGCACGTGGACGGACCCGGCCCATTCGTGGCCCGCATGACCACCGCCGGCGCGAAAACGTGGACCGCGAACAGCTACGGCACCGCGCGCGGCGATGGGTACGATGACATCGCCGGCATCGCGCTGAGCGGCACCACGCTATTCGTCGCCGGCGACTATTGGGCCGCGGCCACCGTGACCAACCCGCCGTTGCCCGGCGTGTACGCACTCTCGAAAGCCGCGGGCGCCAGGCTCGCGTTCGCCGGCACGAAGCCCACGAGCAAGATCAGTGCGGATGCTGCCCAAGTGTACCTGATCGAGAACAGCAACAAGCTCGTCGCCCGCGCGCAGTCGGACCTGCATGTCGTGTGGTCCTGGACCGTGACGAATCCGGGACAGCAAGCGCCGGTCATCGCGAATCGCGCGGTGATCATTGCGACATCCACCGGTGTCGAGTCACACAGCGCGGCCACCGGCGCGCTCCTGTGGCGGTCCGGCACGATCAACGGCCTCAGCACGTACATCGGTTCGATCGCCGGGCCCACCACCACGCTCGCGGCCGCGCTCGGCAGCGGCACACTGATCGCCACGTCGAGCTCCGATGGGATCCATGTGCTCGATCTCATCACCGGCCGCCAGCTCTCGCACTTGTCGCTCGCGTATCCGAATACGGTGTGGAACCCGGTGATCGTGAACGACCCGTCGAAGGGCGGCCTGCTCTATGCGGTGAGCTATTCCGGGCTGGTGGCCTTCACGTCACCGTAGCCGCGCAGGACGTGAATGACGACGCGCGCCCGGGCAGTCCGCCGGGCGCGCGTTGTTTTCCAGAGGCGCGGGCCGGAATCGAACCGGCGAATAGCGGTTTTGCAGACCGCTGCCTTACCACTTGGCTACCGCGCCGCAGTTTTCGAACGGCTAACGTCGCAGGGCTGAATATAGACCTGGCGCTCTAGCCGGAGAAGAGAGCGACGCGCGCCCAGCGACTACGGCTTGCCCAAGCCCGGCACGGCTTGCGGCACCGCGTACATCGTGTCGGCCGCCGGATCGAGGCCCAGCTCTCTCGATTGGTTCGCGCCCCAGCAATACATCACCTGGCCCGTCGTATATCCGCAGGTGCTCAACGGACCCGGTACGATCGCGCTGAAAACATGGCCGCCGGTCACGAGAACAGGCGTCGTTCCGCTGGTCGCGAACGACCCGCTTCCCAAATCGCCGTATATGTTGCTGCCCCAGCAGTACGCCGCGCCCGCGGACGTCAAGGCGCAGACGGCACCCAGACCGCCGGTCGCGGAGAGCTGCGTGAAGGTGAGGCCGCTCTGCGAAATGGCAGTCGGAGAATATTCGTCGGCTGTCGTGCCATTGCCGTTGGCGCCATGTCCCCAGCAGTACACGGTGCCGCCCGAGGCGAGTCCGCACGCCGCCGCGAGACTCACGACGAGCGTGCTGAATGTGTGACCGCCGGTCACTTGGAGGGGCACGAGCGAGATACTCGGCGAGCTGCTGCCCGTGCCAAGTTCTCCAACGTCGTTCTCACCCCAGCAATACGCCGCGCCTGCGGATGTGAGCCCGCAGGTGAATCCGCCGCTGGCTGCGGCGAGCGACGTGAACGCCACTCCCGACGGGACCTGCACTGCGGTGGGCACGACGCGTGTGACCGTGTCTCCCGTTCCCAGCGCGCCCTGGCGACCGAAGCCCCAGCAATAGGTCACGCCCGACGAGATGCCGCAGGCGACCGCGTAGCCGACCGAGATCTGAGTGAAGATCTTGCCGTTGCCGGCCGCGACCGGCGTCGTGAAGGTCCCGGTGCCCGGCGCTCCGCTTCCGATCTGCGGATACATGGCGTTGCCCCAGCAGTACATCGCGCCGGCGGCCGTGAGTGCGCAGTCCAGGCCCCCGTTGCCGCTGATCTGCGTGAACGCGTGTCCACCAGGAATCGGCACCGGCCCGGTGACGGGGCCGGTCGTCGTGGGTCCGAGTTGGCCGAAGAGACCGTTGCCCCAGCAGAGCGCGTTGCCCTGCGTGTCGAGGGCGCACTTGGCGAAGAGGTTGGTCGTGAAGTTCTTGAGACCCGCGCCCAGTGCCACGTTCGAGGTCCCCGTGAACGTCACGGCCTTGCTGTTGATCGCGGCCACCACGGTGAAGGCGCCCGGCCGGCCGCCGAGCACGGGTGACAGCTGAGTCTGGCCGCTGCCATCGGTGGTCGATACTTGCAGGAGCTGCGAGGCGTCGAGGAGGTTGACCGCCCACGCGACGCTGGCGTCGGTCACGGGTTTCCCGGAGGAGTCGGTCACCTCGACGACGAGCGGCACCGGGACGGGCGACAGGAACGTGCCCGTCTGATCGTCGCCGCTCACTTTCGCGATGTTGGCCGCATATCCGCTCGGGCCGGTGGGACCCGTCGAGCCTGTGTCGTTGGACTTGCAACCGGCAACGGCGGCCACGCAGGAAGCGAAGCCAGCGATCATCAGTGTGTGGCGCATGTCGGGATCCTCCCTGACAGTGAAGCGTGCCGGAAGGCGGACGATCATGCGCATCGCGAAGCCACGCGATTTCATTCGGAAGCGCTGTGAAGCCACTCGAACACATTCGGAAGTTCTAACGTCCAACGTCTAACGTTTCACTCTGTAGAGCGCGCCTTCCGGCGTTTCGGCCACGACGTCCAATCCCCTCGTGCGCACGAGATCCCGCACTGCGGCTCCCTGGTACGTCGCAGAATCGCCGAATTGCGCGACGTACGCGCCGCTCGGTATCGCCGCGAGCGCGGAATCGTAGCCGGCCCAGGGCGCGCCGCCGATTCGCGTGCGCGGGCGCGGAAGTGCGCGCGCCGGTTCTGCGCTCACCCACGGCAGCTGCAGCACCGCGTTCGTCCATACTTCCGTGCCCGGCGGCAGCTCGTTCACCGCTGCCACGAGGTGCGATTCGCGCCACGTAGTGATCGTCGCGCCCCAGACCCTGCGGATGGACTCGCTGCGCGAATCGAACGTCCACATACCCGTGCGCGAGCACGAAGAGCGATGGCCACGCCCGCCGCCCATGGCGCCCGTCGCGGCGCCTCGATCAGCGCCGCGAACGCGCACGCATCCCGCGAGCACCGCCGCGACGTACACCGGCACCAGCATGCGCGAATCGAAGATCGTTGATGCGTCGAAGAATTCGATCACCACGACGCAGCAAGAGCACGTACATCGCCGCGAACAGGCCGGCCAATCGCGCGAGGCGGCCGCCGCGTGCGATCGCCCACGCGAACAGCAGCGCCGCGGCGATCACGCCGGTCCACCGCAGGTCGCGGGTGCCCGCCGAATGCGATCCCGAGCGGGTCGAACCATACGCTCACCGCGTCGCGTCCCCAGCCCGCGACGCGCGCGGGCATCGCATGGTATGCGAACACGCGGTCCGTCGGTGCGCCTGCCACGAGCACGTTGCGCACCAGCCAGATCGCGAGCGGCAGCGCCGAGATCGTCGCGAGCAGCGCCGCACGCCGCCATCGCCGCTCGAACGCGACGAGCACCACCGCCGCCACCGGATACGCCACCGCCGCATACCGCACGAACGCCGCCAGCCCGAGCGCGAGCGCCGCTGCGCACCAGATCGCAGTGCGGTCGCGGTCGAGCGCGACGAGCGTGAGCCAGAGACCCGCCGCGCCCAGCACAAGAGCCAGCGGCTCGGACAGCATCATCGCATGCACCGCGAGCAGCGGCTTGGCGCCGGCCACGAGCGCCGCCGCGAACATCGCCGGCGCCGCGCGTCGCGTGCTCCACCACACGATGCCGCCGGTGAGCGCCACCAACGCCGCGAGCGAAACGACGTTCAGGATCCTCGCGGTCGCGAACGGATCCGCGCCGAGCGCGAGCACTGCGGGGAGTCCCGGCGGCACCGCGATGCTCGACAGCGCGCCGCCCGGCGCTTAGTTCCTTCGCCAGCGTCGCATACAGGAACGAGTCATCGCTTAACAGCCCCACCCCCGCGCTCGTCGCATACCAAACGAGCCCCGCCCCGATCGCGGCGAGCGCTCCGATCCCGACCGCGACCCATTTGTTACGCGTCATGGGCGTCCATCCTGCCCCCGCGCCCTCTGTAGGTCAAGCGAGAGGGGTTCAAACGTCTCACGCCTAACGTCCGCTCTTCGGTTGCGCCCCCCTTCCTCGCGCCGTACATTCTTCTTCAAGCGGTATGGGAGCACCCTGGAACGCTCTGTGACAGGGGTCACCTCCGCCCTCGCAATGGAAAAAAGTGACCGCCGGAACCCGTGCGAGTCATTGGAATATGAAGAGCGTTAGTCCCTAACTCGCATGCGCTCGATGGCCAATTCTCCCCTCGACGGTTCGAACATTCCGCTCGGCTCCGGCGATCCCGCTCCCGACACATCGGGCGCGGCGCGTCTCCGTTGGGAGACTCCGCAGCTCGCGACCCACGAATCGCTCACGGTGCTGACGAAGCATTTCTTCGGCCCCGCCGGCGTCGCGTTCGCGCTGCAGATCACCTGTGGAGTAAGCGGACAGAAGTTCGGCTGCTGACGCCGCAACAGGCGGAGCCCGTGCCCGGGTTCGCCTGGACCGCCGGTCCGATCGATGCCTTCACCGACGCGACCGGCTCGGTGCTCAAGCTGATGCCCGACGGCGGCACGCTCACCGTGCGCCGTGGCCGCTTGCAACGCGGCGACCGCTACGCCACCACCGCCACTCCCGAGCGCCAGTTCCTCGCGCGCGTCGGCGCGATCGTGCACCTGCGCGCCCTCGGCCGTTTCCACGTGCACGCCGCGGCGGTGGCGGATCCCGCGGGCCGCGCCTGGATCCTCGCCGGCGGGAATGGTGCCGGAAAGTCCACGCTCGCCTACGCGCTCGTGCGCGCCGGCTGGAGACTGATGGGCGACGATGGCGTGATCATCGAGCGCGCACCGACGGGAGTCGTCGCGCACGCGTGGCGCGAACCGCTCGCCGTGAGCCGAGCCCTCGCTCCGGAATTCCCCGAGCTCACCGGCGTGCATGCCGCCCGCGGGATTCCACGACGAGCGCGACCGTGTACCGATGCGATTTCCGGTCGTGCAGCGCGCCCGCGTCGCGGCGATCGTCTTCCTGGAGCGCGGCGACCGCGACGAGCTGGTGCCCATGCCGGCCGCGGAAGCACTGCTGCAGCTCGTACGGCAATCCACCTGGGTGATGATGCCCGACGGCCACTCGGAAGCGCACCTCGAGACGCTCCGGGCGCTCGTAACGAACGCGCCGGCATTCCGTCTCACCCACACCGCCCGGCAGTTGCACGCGATCGCCGGCACGCTCGCGGGTGCGCTGTCATGACCCGCTGGCGCGCGACACCCGACGCGCTCGCCGCGACGCTCGCCGAGGGTGCGGTGTTGTTGAATCTCCGCACCAATCGTTACCATTCGCTGAACGCGACCGGTACGCGCATCTGGGCGCTGCTGCTCGAGGGGCGCGGGGAGGATGAGATCGTGCAGACACTCGCGGCGGAGTACACCGTGGCCGAGCCCGTGGCGCGCGAGGAGACGCGTGCGCTGATCGCGGCGCTCAACGATGCCGGATTGCTGGTGGCCGATGCGAGCTGACGCGCTGCGCGTTCTCGCGGCCGCGCTCGTGATCGGCGCCCTCGCGTGCAGCAATACGACGGGGACCGACGGCGGCGGTGGGCCGCCGCCCGGCACGTTGCCGGCGTTCGTCTATGTGGCCGATACCGCCGGATTCACGAGTCTCGTGCGATTCCGGAACGACTCCGTGGTCGTGCTCACCGCCGGGTCGAACAATTACGATCCCAACAGTGCGGCATCGCGCATCGTGTTCACGAGCGAGCGCGACGGCTATCCGCAGATCTACATCGCCGACCTCGACATCACGACCCCGCATCGCGTCGTGCATAGCGGCGCGTTCGACTACACGCCGGCGCTGAGTCCCGAGCGGCGATTCCATCGCCTATGTGAGCACGCGCACCGGCGTGCCGAGGGTGTGGTTGATCCGCGCGCCGGCGCTGGACCAGGGGACGATGGATTCCGCGCAGATGCTCGCGACCGGCGACCCGGTCTACAGTCCCGTGAGTGCGCCGGCGTGGAATCCGATGGGCCACACCATCGCGTACACCGGCGTGGGGACCGGAACATCGCAGGTGTACGTCGTGGCGAGCGGCGGCGGGACGCCCACGCGCATCACGAACGAAGGCGGCGGCGCGTTCTCGCCCACCTGGTCGGCGGACGGCACCAAGATCTACTACATCGCGCCCGTTCCGGAGCTGATCCTTCGCCGGATCGACGCGACTGGCACGAACCCCATGAACGCGATCCCGGACTCGCTCACCGCGAGCGGCCCCGCGAGCTGCAACGCGTCGTACTGCATCTTCGCGGCGGCCATGGGTGCGATCGAACAGTTCAATGAAGGCGCTCGTGTTGACGCCGGACTCGATCCAAGTGCTTGTTCCCGGGGACCGCCGCGCAGGAACGCGAGCCGGCGATCCTGTTCCCGTAGTGTGATGCGCGATCGCTGATGCGGCGTCCTATACCGGCACGTTATAAATTGACGAAGAGCACGTTCACATTCCCGCACCGGTATTTCCGTATGACTTCATACACAAGCCTGATACCAGCGGCTGCCCTCGTTCTGCTCGCCGCGGCGTGCAGCGAGCCGGCGCCATCCGCTCCAGTAACGACGCCGTCGACACCCGTACTCGGCTTCATCAACGGCATGATCAGCGGCAACACGATAACGACGACGTTCGTGCCGCTCTCCGGCAGCATTGCGGGCCTCACGGACGCGCAAGATCAGCCCCGCGATCTATGGCCAGCAGGGCGTGACGATCGACGTGCTTGGCGTGGTCGACAGTCTGCACAACGTGGTCGGCGTCGGTCCTGCGGGCAGCCGCACCTGGTTCACACATGTCGAACTCCGCAATCGCCAGGCGTTCCCTATCGGTTCGAACTATCGGAGGCGGCGGCGCCGGATACGTCGGGGGTGTTCGCGTTCTTCACCGTCGCACCCAACGTCTCGCGGCCGAGTCCGTGCGTCGGCTGCGCCGTGAGCGTGAGCAATCAGTCGGGCACGGCGAATTTCACCGCGGCGGGCCAGAAATATTTCTTCTATCCGAATCGTCCGTCCGCCTACACGGGCGGTGCCGCGGGCAAGGATACGACGAACCGCATCGTATGGCTCTTCAAGACCAGCAACTGGAATCCCGGCGTCACCGACACGGTGCATGCGTTCTTCTTCACGCTCATGGTGAGCGCATCGTGGCCGCCGCCGCATGAGACGACCTGGCTCCGGATCTACGATGGCACGCAGGATTCTCTGCCCGATCTCAACGGCAAACCGCGCTGGGGAACGTTCGCGTCCACCGGCGATCCGACGCTCGGGCACCGCGACCTTCACGGCGGGCACCGAACTGAGGCTGCAGGCCGGCACCGCGAATACCAGCCTCTATTACTCACGACACGATTCGCTGGGAACCGGATCCGCGTTCATGGACGCGAGGCTCCGCGTGGTCAATGCCTCCGCGGGCACGATCCAAGCGGTATTCGGCTTTGCCGAGCCACAGGGCAGCGGCCGCAGACAGGAGTTCGTGGGGATCGCGAGCGATAGAGTCTCCTTCGCGACCTATAACAACGGCAGTGGCAAATGGACGAATCGCGGCGCGACGTTCGCACTCACGGGCACCGCGTTCCAGACGTACCGGCTGCGCAAGATCGGCACGACGTCGGCGACGCTCTGCGTCGATGGCACGGCGGTGATCACGCGCAACTACGGTCCACCCGGCGGAATGCAGGCGACGCAGAATCAATTCGTCGCCTCGACCGCCGTGTTCGGTATCGACGGCTTCGCTGCCGGTGTCGATTCGCGTTGGACGAGCGTGCAGTACACGATCGGCAGCGACGGCGGGGGATGCTGAACTACAGACTGCTAACTGCAGGCTGTCGACTGTTGACTGTCGCCTACTCCCGCCTGCGACAGCCGACAGCCGACAGCCTGTAGTTACCGAATGCAAAACGGGCCCGGCAGATCGCCGGGCCCGTTGTATTACAGTAGCGTTGTAGTTACTGGCACTTGATCACGCCATCGCCGACGCCGGCGATCGAGTCCGCGCCGAAACCGACTTCACACGTGATCGCGGTCGCCGGGTGCGACGTGTTCGCCGCCCAACCCGTGCCCTTCGCATCCGTCACGGTCGCAATCACGGCCTGCGACGCCGTGAAGTTCATGTTCGCGAGCACCGTGGTGTACGTCTGGTTGTCCGCGAAGTAGCTCTCCTGCGCGGTCGCCATGTTACGCAGGTCGGACTTCATCGACGCGACGTAGGCCTTCTCCTTCGTGTTGGCGAACTTCGGAATCGCGATCGCGGCCAGAATGCCGATGATGACCACGACGATCAGAAGCTCGATCAGCGTGAAGCCCTTCTTGTTCTTGCTCATGGTAGCCGCTCCTCCGGTCGGACAGGTTGTGCCCCCTGATCCACGATGGAAGAGGGCGTCGCGCGTGATGCAGGTCCTTTCGATGTGCCAAGACGATTTTTTCCGCGGCCGCGTAACTCGCCCTCTGGCCCGCCGTCGCAGGCGACAGCCGACAGCCGACAGTCTGCGTTTACAGTTTAGCACCACTATCGCGCCACTATCGACCGAATCGTCTATGATAGCGTGAAGATCCTTCTCCGCACTCCCGATCGCCTCGTCCTCGCCGACTCCGGCGCTTCCCTCCGCGCGATCGGAGGCATCTTCGTCGCGGTCGGAGCCGCCTTTCTCTTCGCCGGCATCAGGGATCCCGCGCACAACATCATGGCCATGCTCATCGGCCCGATCCTGGGCGTCATCGGCCTCGCGTTCGTGCTCCTCCCGTCGCGCGTCACCGCATCCTTCGACCGGCCAAGCCATACGCTCGTCATCACGCGGCACACGCTTCGCACCACGACGCGCGATGAGGTGGACCTCTCGAAGGTCTCCGATGTCGTCGCCGAGCAGAGCGTCTCCGCCAACACGCAACGCACGGCGCAAGCCACCTTCCGCGTCACGATCGTGCTGCGCGACGGATACCGGCTCCCTCTCACGAGCTGGTATACGAGCAGCACGTCGCACGCCCAAGCCGCCGCCGCTGCGCGCCAATTCCTCGGGATCGTCGAGACTCCGCCCGCGACACCAACGCCCGACCCGCTCGACGCCCAGCTGCGTGATCTCCCGCCCGGGATCGCCGCCACCGTGAGAACGATGCAGTCGCGGGGCGTCACCGGCCGGCGCTTCCCCATCGCGGCGTTCATTCTCTTCGCCGGATGCTTCACCGCCCTCGGCAGCTGGCTCAACTATCAGCAATACCGAAAGCTCAGCAACTACGTCGTCCGCGCCCGCGGTCGTGCTCTTCACGGACGTCGCATCGCACCGCGGCAGCAAGGGCGGCGTGACCTACAGCCCCATTGTCACCTATCGATATCACGTGGGCGAGCGCGACTACGTGAGCAGCAACACCACCGTCATGCGCGAGAGCCGCAGCGGCATGTGGGCCCAGCACATCGCCTCACGCTATCATCGCGGCGACAGCACGACGGCCTGGTACGATCCCACCGATCCGACGCAGGCGTTCCTCGTGCACGAATACAGCGGCCTGCCGTCGATCTTCATCGCCGTTTCCGTCCTCTTCATGCTCGTCGGATTCTTCGCCTCGAGAGCGGCGGCGAAAGGGAAGCTGCAGCCGCTGTTCACAGGGAGTTAGAGTCAGCGACAGCCGACAGCCGACAGCCTGCCGTTCGTGGTCGGCCGTTAGACCACATCGTTGACACGAAGCCTCCGCAGAATCGTCATATAATCTGCCCATGTCCGCCGCCCCCGCCCAGAAGACCTGCCCGCAATGCGGCAATAGCTACGACGCCGAGCAGCGCTTCTGTCCGCGCGATGGCTCGACGCTGCGCGCGCCGCCGGGGAGCGATCTCGTGGGCTCGGTGGTGGCCGACCGCTATCTGATCCTCAAGCGCATCGGCGAAGGCGGCATGGGCCAGGTGTATCTCGCCGAGCACGTGAAGATGAAGCGCAAATCGGCGGTGAAGGTCATGCACCAGGGCATGGTGCACGACCAGGACGCCATCCAGCGCTTCAATCGCGAAGCCAGCAACGCGAGCTCCATCCAGCATCCGAACGTCGCCGCGATCTACGACTTCGGCGAGACGGCCGACGGCCTCATCTATCTCGCGATGGAATTCGTGGACGGCGAGCCGCTCACGAAGATCATCGAGCGGCAGGGCGCGCTGCCCGCCGTGCGCGCGGCGGAGATCACGCGGCAGACGAGTGAAGCGCTCGAGGCCGCGCACGAGATGGGCATCGTGCATCGCGATCTCAAGCCCGACAACATCATGGTCGCGCGCGGCCGCGCCGGTGAAGACGTCGTAAAGGTCGTGGACTTCGGCATCGCGAAGGCGATGAGCAACGACGAGCAGAAGGTCACCAAGACCGGGCTCGCGATCGGCACGCCCGAGTACATGTCCCCCGAGCAGCTCGGCGGCGACCAGCTCGATTCGCGCACCGACATTTATTCGCTCGGCCTCGTCACGTTCAACATGTTCACGGGGCAGCTGCCCTTCCCCGCCGTCACCAGCCGCGAAGCGCTCATCATGCGCCTCACGGAGAAGCCGCGCACGCTCGCCGAGATCACGCCCGACGTGCAGTGGCCCGAGGAGATGCAGTGGGTGATGGACCGCGCGCTCGTCGAACCATCCCGGCGAGCGGTACCAGCACGTGAACCAGTTCGGCCGCGATCTCGTGAAGGCCGTCGCGTCCATGCCGCAGTCGGCGCTCTCGCAGCAGGGGACGATCGCGATCACCGCGTCGCACGCGGCGGACAGCGCGCTGAATCCGATGCGCACCGAGGCGCGACGATTCGCCGGCGGCGAGACCGCGGCGCAGCCGGCCGGCGGAGCGCGCCGCCCCACCGCGACCGTCGGCAGCGGCAACACCGGCGAGCTGGCGGAGAGCGCCGGGCCTCAAGAAGAGCCGCACCGGACTGTTCGTGGGGCTATTCGTCGTGCTCGCGGGCGCGGGCGGCGGCGGCTACTGGTGGTACACGCAGCAGCAGCCGCCCAAGACGGCCGCCGCCGCGCCCGCGCCGGTCGCGGACAGCGCCGCCAAGCCCGACTCCGAGGCGAGGATCGCCGCGGCCCTGCGCGACAGCCTGGCGCGCGCCGACAGCCAGCTGAAGGCGGACAGCATCGCGAAGGCCAAGGGTCCGCGGATCGCTCCGGTGCCTTCCACCACGGATCTCACGCGAAGTGATCCAGCCGATCCGGGATGCGATCGCGGCCGGCACATCGCGCAAGAACAACGGCGAGTACGAAATGGCCCTCGTGGACTACGGCAACGCGAGCGACAAGCTCTCGGAGCTGACCCGAAAATACCCCGACTCGCCCGCGCTGAAGCAGTTGAAGAAGGAGATCGCCGCCGCGACCGCGGCGAACGCGAACGCGTGCAAGGCCGAGCGCGACGATGCCCTCTCGCGCGGCGCCACGCCGCCCGACTGCCCGTAAGAGCGCGCCCATCGGCCATCGGCCATCGGAACCGCGCCATCGATTGTGACTCAACGCGCCCTATCACGTCGTTACGATGGCCCATGGCCGATGGCCGTTGGCCGCTTCTGTGGTTCGCGCTAAAGTGTGATGTGCATTACAATTGGGGGACTCAAACCCCTCGAATTCCCCGTCCCCGCCCAACCGCCATGCGATCTGTGCCCAAAATGACCTGCCGCGCCATGATGATCTCGGTGGCGTTGCTCCTCGCCGGATCCTCCGTCGCTGCCGGCCAGGGCAAAGCATACTCCCTCGACGATCTCGTCGGACTGCTCAAGCGGAAGGTCGCGAGCACACGCGTGCTGACGCTGGCGAAGCAGAATTGCATCAGCTTCGTGATGACGCCAGACGTCGAGACGGTGCTCAAGCGCGCGGGCGGCACGAGCGATCTCATCAGCGGACTCGAGACGGTCTGCAATCCGAACAATCCGAAGGTCGCCGCCGATACCGCGCACCGCGTGATGCCGGGTGCCGTGCCCGTGCCGGTCGCCTCGGCGCCGGTGGACACCTTCGTGCCCGTGGTCATTCGCGCGGCCGTCGTGAATCCCGATCTCACGGTGCGTCCGCTGCCGCAGCTGGACCTGCTGCTCATCACGCCGCGCGGCGACTCGCTGCACGTCTCCACCGACCTCGAAGGGAAGTTCACGCGCAGTCTCCGGCCCGGCGGCTACCGCATTGAATCGATGGCCGAGGTCGCGGGCATGCGGTATCGCTGGGCGTTCAATTGCCGTGATCGCGAGAGACATGGCGCCGATCGAACTCACGCAGAAGAACGCGAGCGTCGAAGCGGTGAATCCGGTCGGCGTCGCGGGCGGCACCGCGATCGCGACGCACGACACCGTGCGGATCGCCGCGCCGCCGCCGCCCAGAGTGCTCACCGAGAAGGAGATCTTCGAGCGTGACCGCTCGGGCTTGTTCATGGTGTACGGCACGGAATTCCGCGGCACGGGCTTCTACGCCGATTCGAACGGCTTCGTGCTCACCAATCTGCATCTCGGTGGAGTTCAGCGACGACGTGCGCGTCCAGTTCGACAGCGTCACGAAGGTGTACGCGCGCGTGATCGCGAAGGATCGCGACAGAGGACATCGCGGTGCTCGCGGTGAATCCCAAGCGCTGCCCGAAGTGCGCGGTGCTGCAGTTCCCGGACAGCGCGCATTCGGCGCCGCCCGGCCCCGGCGACCGCGTGCTCGCGTTCGGCTCGCCGCTCAACAAGCTCGGCGTCTTCTCGCTGGGGCTCGTGAGCAACGCCGATGCGAACACCGTGACGAGCGACGTCGCAGTCGGCGAATTCAACACCGGCGGCCCGCTCGTGAGCAAGGACGGATTCGTCCTCGGGTTGAACAGCGACAAGGCCGCGAGCGATCAGGGCGGCACGCGCGTGGAGACGAGCGTCGCGACGCCCGTGCTCCTCCCGTTCATGGCCAAGGCGCGCGATTCGATCCCGTCGCTCGTCGCGAAGCCGGTGAGCGACGAGCTGCTGCCGATCGTGCCGAGGGAACCGTTCCCGATGGCGCCGATCGCGGCGGTGGCGAAGCTCGGCAAGGACATGAACATTGAGGTCTATCAAGCCGAGCAGGGCCCGTTCAAGATCTTCATGATGACCCCGCAGCTCATGGCGTGGCGCCAGCAGCAGGCCGTGAACGCGCTGTCGGACAAGAAGCAGGACGATCCCAAGCGCTATGGCACGTTCACCAAGATCGACCCGATCCAGGGGTGGACCGATTGGGACGATTTCCTGAACGACCGCAAGGCCGTGATCGTGTTCAACGTGTTCCCCGACCGCACCGAGTTCCCGTACTACCAGCCGGACAAGGTGCAGAACGTGAGCGAGGGGAGCTTCGGCAACATGCGCATCTTCCGCGACGGCGTGGAGATCATCCCGGTGGAGAAGGTGCGGGTGCCGGCGATGCTGAACGGCGAGCAGATGAAGCTCGCGGGGAAAGCGATGCCCTACCAGGGCATTTACGTGTATCGCGTGAACGATTTCGCGCCGCGGGCCGTGGGATCGACGGCAACGTACACCGTGACGATCACCGACCAGGCGACGCTCAAGCAGTACAAGCTGACCCTGCAGGGGAAGATGATCGAGCAGATGTGGAAGGACTTCACCGCGTACCAGTACGGCGGGCACTAACACGGGCGGCGCCCTCGCGTTCCTCGCGAGGGCGGCCGACCCGGGCGCGGCCATCGCCGAGCTGACGGCACGCTCGGCGGCGGTGAGTGAGTGGAGCGCGCTGGTGGAGCTGGCGGAGTGGCACGGCGTGATGCCGCTGGTGGCGCGTTGGGTGGCGGCCGCGCCGAGTACTTCCGTTCCGGCGCCGGTGCGCGAGGAGATCGCGCGGCGCGCGAGGACCCAGGCAATGCAGAGTCTGCTGCTGGCGGGCGAGACCGTTTCGCTCAGCCGGCGCTTGGAGCGCGCGGGCATGCCGGCGATCGTGCTGAAGGGCGCGGTGCTGGCGGCGCACGCGTATGGGGATCTCGCGCTGCGGCCGCAGATGGATGTGGACCTGCTGGTGCACGAGCGCGATGTGGATCGCGCGTTGGTGGAGCTGTCGGCTGCCGGGTATTCGCGGGTGCACGAGCTCGCGCCGGGGCAGGACGCGGCGTTCCGCGAGATCGAGTACCATCACTCGCTCGTGAACGCCGCGGGCACGAGCGTGGAGTTGCATTGGGGGATCATCAAGCGGCAGTTCGGGCTGCGTGTGCGGGAATCGCTCTGGTGGGAGAACGCGCAGCGCGTGCCCGTGGGCGGCGCGGAGGTAATGGCGCTCTCGAATGAGTTGACGTTGGTCTATCTCGCGATCCATGGCGGGAAGCACGAATGGCCGCATCTCCGGTGGATCGGGGACATCGCGGCGGTGGCGAGGCTGGAGCCGATGGACTGGGAGTTCGTGCGGCGGACGAGCACGAGGCTCGGGACGGCGCGAATGACGGGACTCGCGCTGGCGCTCGCGGCGGAGATCGCCGAGTCTCCGCTGCCGAAGGCCGCGCAAGCGCTGGCTCACGCGTGCCCGCCTGCGTTGGTCGAAGAGATCCGCCGACGGATGATGAGCGGGAGCGATGCGCCGGGGTTCGTCGCGAGCACGAGATTCCAGTTCGCGCTCCGTGAGCGGGCGCGGGACCGGGTGGCGTTCGCGATGCGCTCGGCGATCACGCCGACCATCGATGATCTGGAGGTGACCGCGCTGCCCGTTCGGATGCGGGGCCTGTATCACGTGCTCAGGCCATATCGGCTGGCGCGAAAGTGGACGGGCATCGATGGTGCGCTTCGCCGCGCCGCGAGGACTGACGCCATGGGATCCGCAGCGTGAACTCTGGCGTCGCGTGATGACGCGCTTCGGCGGAGGCCCATTCGATGAGTCCGTGAAGGTCCTTGGCCGCACGTTGCGCCTCCGAACCGGCAGCTTCCGGCACACGCCCGACTACGACGACGCGTGGTTCCTCGCGTGCGCGATGCGGTCGAGGGTCATCTTCGATGTCGGAGCGAACATCGGCTACGATGCTGTCCTGGCGCTGGCGTTCTCGAACGTTGAGATCGTTGCGCTCATCGAGGCGAATCCTGAAGCGCTGTCAGTCGCAGAGCGCAATTTGGCCTTGAACGGTTTGACTGAGCGCGCGCGCTTTGTTCCTGGGTTCGCTGAGCGACCGTGCAGGCGACAGCGTCACGTTCTGGACGACCGGGTTGGGTGAGGCGGGAAGTGCGTTCGCCGAAGCACGCCAAGACCGCCGCCGCTCGAGGTGATGCAATACAGGTTGCGACGACGACACTCGACGCTGTCGGTGTCGCGCTAGGAGTTGAGCCTGACTTCATCAAGATCAATGTCGAAGGAGCGGAGGCGAAAGTTCTCGCCGGCAGCCACCGGAT
This sequence comes from uncultured Gemmatimonadaceae bacterium, assembly GCA_963732065.1. Lineage (GTDB taxonomy): Bacteria > Gemmatimonadota > Gemmatimonadetes > Gemmatimonadales > Gemmatimonadaceae > DATKOH01. The sequence continues at coordinate 193,367 of CAVSYH010000019.1, forward strand.
CGCCGCGCGACGCGAGACGCGCTTCCTGGTCGAGATGCACTCGAACCCCGAACTCTCAATGCTCGCGAACGCGAACGGAGGTGCTCAGAATGGTGCGAGCAGACGGGATACGATGCGTGGCTATCTCAAGGAGCGTGCGAAGACTCATCGCCGCCGAACGAATTGAGCATCGAGGGCGTTGTCACCTCCTGCTCCAGCCGAAGGATTGGCCGTTCCCCGCGTGGCTGGGTTCGATCGAACAGGGCGCTCCGATCCGTTTCTGCTGTGCAACCAGGTGCAGTCGCGCAGACGCCGGCGAACTCGGATCGCGCTGCAGGCGCCGAACTAGCGCCTCTCCGTCCAGTAGATCGCGAGTGAATCCCCGAGCTGTTGCGAGAATATCTCCGCGCCGTGGTGATTCAGGTGTTCCGGGTCGCGGAAATAGCGTCGTATCCCCGAGAGAGAGCGGGATCGTTCCCGAAATCCAAGAACAGCGCGCCGTACTGCGCGGAGAGCTCCCGATAGAACGTCATGATCTCGGCTCTGTTCTTGACCGCCTGCACGACGGTCTCGAACTCGGGAGCGACAAAGATCGAGACCTGTACGTTGTGGGCGCGCGCGATCTCCAGAATGTGCTCGAAGGCAGCAACGCGGCTCGGGCTGATCGCGTACGAGGTGTCGTGCACGGCGTGGCTCGCCTCCGTCGTCAGGTAGCCGTTCGCCAGGCGGGAGCCCCATGCGTCGAAGTCACGTGGTGGCTGGCGCACGACGCGAGAAATGCTCTTCCATCCGATCCGGTTATTGAATTCCGCGTACTTGAATAGCGGCGCGTACTCCCAGAGTAGCTCTCGCTGACCGAAGTATGACCGGAGGTGCTCGGCGACGAGCGCTTCGTCGATGTACGGCAGGTAGAAGTACGCATGGAACGGATAGCTGAACGACTTGCTGTCGAGACCGAACGGATCGACCTCCAGCAAGAGGTGGCGCGTCGTGTTGCGCTGCAGGAAGCGGTCGAGCACCAGCGCGAGCTCCGCGAACTCCGCACCATTCAGCGAAAGATTGAGCCCGTGACCCTGGGTCACGCGCTCCACAAGCGGAACGTCGACGGTCAGATACGACCGTGAGGAGCCGAGCACCGCGAAATCGAGGCGGCGGCCGTGCATCGCGAACATCCAATTGACCTTGACCGTTGGATCCTGGCGCGCGTACGCATCGTAAGCGCGCCGAGCGCCCAACACCCGGCCACCAGCAGCGCGGTGAACACGGCGACGCGCCGCGCGGTCACAGAAGCGAGTGCCGCGCGCGTCGATCGATCAGAACTGGAAGTAGATGAACTGCGCGGGGTTGTGGAACATGCCGAAGTTCGCGATCAGCAGGATGAGCGCATAGTAGAATCCCCAGCGCACCGCGATCGGCTTGTCATCGAGGAATCGACGCATGTCGCCGTGCCGCTCGATCAAGATGGACGACACTCCATGAAGGCGATGAACAACACGCTCAATATGAAGTAGCTCCGTCGTGACGATGGACCAGAGTGCAGGCCGCTGGTCAAGTCCGCTGAAGGCGATCGCCAAAGATATACCCGGCATCGCTCAGCGAGGCCGCACGGAAGAAGACCCAGGCGATCAGCACAAGATGGAACGTGACGAACGCCTCGATCCACCGGCGGCTCCAGCCGATGCGCGCATGGCGGCGGATGCGAAGAAACTTGCGCTGCCAAGCGAATGTCGCGACGCCGGCGATCACGTACACGCCGTGCAGCGCGCCCCACACGATGAACGTCCAGTTCGCGCCGTGCCACAGCCCGCTCACCAGGAACACGACCATGATGTTGAAGCACCACCTCGGCACCGCCACGCGATTCCCGCCGAGCGGGATGTAGAGATAGTCGCGGAACCACGACGACAGCGAGATGTGCCACCGCTGCCAGAACTCCACGATCGATTTCGCGAAGTAGGGCCGATTGAAGTTGTCCATCAACCGGAACCCCATCACCTGCGCCGCGCCGATCGCGATGTCCGTGTAGCCCGAGAAGTCGCAGTAGATCTGGAAGGCGAAGAAATACGTCGCGATGATCAGCGGCCAGCCGTGCTGTGCCGCTGGGTGATCGTAGATCCCGTTCACGTACAGCGCGAGCCGGTCGGCGATCACCACTTTCTTGAAGAAGCCCCAGAGCATCAGCTTGAGGCCATCGATCACGCGCTCGGCGTCGAACGTGTGCGGCTCGCGGAATTGGTGCAGCAGGTTCTGCGGCCGCTCGATCGGGCCGGCCACCAGCTGCGGGTAGAACATGACGTATAGCGCGTAGATCCCGAGATGCCGCTCCGCCTGCTGCCGCCCCCGGTACACCTCGATGGTGTAGCTCATCGACTGGAACGTGTGGAACGAGAGGCCGATCGGGAGGATGATGTCCAGATGCGGGATCGCCCAGCCCAAGTGCAGCGCACCGAACAGCACCGTCAGGTTGGCGTCGACGAAATTGATGTACTTGAAGAACCCGAGGATCCCGACGTTCGCGACGATGCTCATCACGAGCATCGTGCCCGGCGGCGTGCACCCGCCGCGTTCTCGATCAAGATCCCCGCCGAGTAGTCGACGAGGATGAGGAAGAACAGGATCAGGAGGTACTTCGGGATGAACGCGGCGTAGAACACGCAGCTGGCAACGAGCAGGAGCAGCCAGCGGATCCGGTGCGGCGCGAGGAAATACAGCGCCGTGACGACCGGAAAGAAGACGCAGAACTGCAGCGAGTTGAAGAGCACTAGGAACGGCGAATTCGTGCACGCGAGTCGGGCGCTTCGGGCTTCTCGCATGATCAGGTCTTCGCTCGGTATCGGCCTCGACCAGTCCGTGCTCGGATCGCCCTCTCAGGCCGTACGCGGCGGCACACCGAGGCGCGGCGCGTGATGAGTGTGAGTCGAGGCGCCAGGGAGCCATTGTGTTGCCGGCCTCGTTCTGGAGGTTCATCGCGAGAGGAATCGGAGAATTGAATGCCGCCCTCTCAAGATTGACGAACCCTCCCAACCCGGGCGTGGAGAGGTCATGGTTCAAAGCGATCGCCGGGAAGGCACGCATTAGGAGCAGGTGGGGCCGCTTGCCAGGAAATGCTGCTGGAGGTAGCGGCGACAGCATAGCTGTGGTCTCGTTGCCTCCGACTCCCTGCCCCTGCGCCTTCACTTGCCTGAACAACCCCATTCTCTTTGTGAGCGGCGACCACAGCGTTGTTCAGCAACGGGACTACTCACATGCGCTCACCATGTACTGGGGCTCCTTCAAGCGTCGTCTTACTCCCCACCCAATGTCATCGCAATGATATCTGCTATTCTCTTGTTAGCTTCAACAGTATAGTGCAAACCATTGGCATTAATTACGCTCGCGTGAGATATATCGTACATGGCGAACATTGCGTCAGTCGTATCAATGAACTCAATGCCTCTCTTTCTCAATGAAGTGCGCATCAACTGCCACGGATCCTTGACTGCCGCTCGATCCGAGAACGTATTGTTGTTGTCCAGCAGTACAACGACGAATCGACTCTTGCGTTGGATCGCAAGGTCCTTCGCGAACTGGAGGATGCGCATCGTATACTCGAAACGCGGCCCAGGCGTACGGTAGATCGGCTGCAAACGGTGAGCATGCCATGCCAGCGCCGACCTCGGCACCCGGTAAAGGAACAACCAGTCGAGGCTCGTATGGTGAAACATGTTCGGGTCGAAATTCAGATCGAGTTGCAGAAACTTGCTTGCCTCCCCACGCTGAAATTCTCTCTTCAATTCAGTGCCATAAATCGCCGGCTGATTGGCGATCGAGGCCGATAGCGAGTCGAACTGGAACATCGGTTTGCTCTTAGTGCCGCCGCGCTCGAAATTGTAAATGGGCGTCGTCGCACGCTCCAAGTCGGACGCGATCACTCCCAACAACACGATCGACGCGGAGACATCGCTCTCACGCCAGCGTAATATGGCTTGGTCGATGCCGTAACCTCCGACCCCATAATTCACGACCGTCACGCCGAGACGATCCGCCAGCTGCGAGGGCCACGCATCCTCGGCTCTGACCTCATCGCCGTGCGTGAACGAATCTCCGATTGCAAGGATCCGAGGGGTTCGAGTAGCAACGAATTTCGCAGCGTGTTGAGCCTCTGTAACGCGTACCCCGTTCACATCCGAGAAGTACAACGGCGGGTCGGCGCCGTTCTCCGCAATAGTCCAGCCGAGCATCGCGTCGTACCTGCGGTACGAGCCGGGCTTGCGCGCAATGCTCGGCATCGAAGTCGGTGTATCGATCGGTACCAGGAAGTAGCCTGGCCTCCCGAACAAGAGTTGCACATTCTCCCGGCGCCTCACTATCAGGTGCAGTCCCGCCTCGGTAAGCGAGAGCGCAAGGACAGCAATAAGGAACAAGAAGACGCGGCGCCGGCGCATGGTGCGACCTACCAGAGCGTGTATATGAAAGGCGCCGCGCCAGTACTCGCTAACACCACGACAAGTCCCAGAACCAAGAAGAGCACGAGGATCGGAGCCAGCCACCACTTCTTGGTCTCGCCCAGAAGCCTGAGGAAGTCACTGACTACTCCTATGCGTTTCCCGGAAGCGGCCTGCTCGAACTCCTGACCGCGCGCATCGCCGCGCCTCGGGTCCGCCGGCTCACTGCTCACGATTGATTGAAATAGTCGGAGGGCGGACGTTCGCCAGCGCGTTCCCGCCAGTACGTGGTTGCGTCTCGCTCGAATTGACGATTCATCACGTCGCGTCCTCCAATTCGAAGAATGAGCCCGATTGGCGTGATCACAAGGAAGTACACGAGAACGAGCACCACCTGCGACACCACAACGCCGATCGGATAGGTGGCTAGGGACAAGCCGACATAGACCGACCGTGCGAAACGTGGTGCTGCGAGCATTGCGCCTTCAGTGACGGCGCCCAGTATCCAGACGACGGAAGAAGCTTCCCAGCCCCCGATCCATTTATGCGCGAGAAAGCCGGACGCGAGTACGAAAAGCGGGAACCAAAGCCACCCAAACCATCGAAGCTCGAATGCGGACGGAGTCAGGTTGAGTCGTATGAGCGACACTGTCAGTCCAATTCAAATTGAGAGATGTACCGGCGAACCTCATCGGCACTCAGCTGCGGCTGTTCCGTCCTTAGCATGACGAAGTGCCCAACAGCGAGAGCATCGATATTCGTGGCCATAAAGCACCGGTACGCGTCCTGCGGCGTGCAAACGATCGGCTCACCTCGCACGTTGAAGCTCGTATTGATCACCACCGGGCACCCCGACAGCGCCTCGACATTCTTCAGCAAATCGTAAAAGCGGCCATGCCGGCGATCCACCGTTTGGATCCGTGCGGAAAAATCAACGTGCGTTACCGCCGGTATCACAGAGCGTGCCTGCTTGAGCTTCTCGAGACCGCGAACGGTCCCGTCGACCGATCCAAGCCGTTTGTCCTCGCGCACGCTCGCGACCATCAACATGTACGCGCTGTCCAGCGCTGTCGGCGTTTCAAAATAATCCTGCACGCGCTCTCGCAACACCGACGGGGCGAATGGCCGGAAAGATTCCCGAAACTTGATCTTCAGGTTCATTTGCGACTGCATTCCTGAGCGGCGCGCATCACCAAGAATGCTTCGCGCACCGAGGGCGCGCGGACCGAATTCCATTCGGCCCTGCACCCAACCGACGACTTGCTCTGCGCCGATCAACTCCGCGACACAACCACAAAGTGCGGCATCGTCCTCGAAGAACCTGTAGCGCGCGCCGATACCATCCAGGAACTTGCGAACGGACTCATCGTCGAATTCAGGGCCCAGCAGAGATCCTTTTTGAGAATCCGGCAGAGCCGGCCGACGGGGCATTCCAAGCAATTGATGCCAAATGAGCGACGCAACTCCGAGTGCGCCACCGGCGTCGCCTGCGGCGGGCTGAACCCATATGTCATGGAATGGACCCTCGCGAAGAATGCGACCATTGCCAACACAATTGAGGGCCACCCCTCCCGCTAGGCACAGATTCTTCATCCGGGTCGTCCGATGCACGTATCGCGCGCACTTCAGCATGATGTCTTCGGTCACCGCCTGGATCAATGCTGCAATGTCCATTTCCCGCTCCGTTATGGCCGCCTCCGGCTGTCGCGGAGGGCCACCGAATAGCTCATGGAACTTTCGGGACGTCATACGGAGGCCGTGCGGAAAGTCGAAATATTGGAGATTGAGACGAAAGGAGCCGTCCTCCTTGATGTCTATCAGCTCACGTCTAATCGCCTTCTCAAAGCGAGGCTCCCCATACGGCGCTAGCCCCATGAGTTTGTACTCACCCGAATTGACCCGGAATCCACAGTAATACGTGAATGCAGAGTACAGCAATCCGAGAGAGTGGGGGAAACGGATCTCATGACTGAGCGTGATGCGATTCCCTTGGCCAGATCCGCACGTAGTCGTCGCCCATTCGCCGACTCCATCCAGAGTGAGAATTGCCGCCTCATCGAATGGCGAAGGGTAGAAGGCGCTGGCGGCGTGTGATTCGTGGTGTTCGGGAAAAACGAAGCGCTTGGTATACGCCCCACCCAGGGCACGATCGAGTGCGCGAGGGATCTGCAATTTGGTATGCAACCAAACTGGCACAGCCTTGGCAAAGGATGAGTACCCTCGCGGACTGAACGAAAGAAATGTCTCGACCAGCCTGTCGAACTTCATCATTGGCTTCTCATAAAAGCCCACATAATCCAGGTCCGATGGCCGAAGCCCCGCCTCTCTCAGGCAGTAAGCGACCGCGTGCACGGGGAACGTCTCGTCGAACTTCTTGCGCGTGAATCGCTCTTCCTGCGCGGCAGCAACTATCTCGCCGTCGACGATGAGTGCCGCGGCGGAGTCGTGGTAATAGGCCGAGATGCCGAGAACACTCGTCATGCCCCGGCGACCCGAACTGACAGGATCCCATTCTCCGAACCCGGACGAGACTCCATGGATTTCCTCCGAGCTTACACCGCGGGTCGAGCAGCAGTGCGAGATCTCTTCGCGAATGCTAACGAGAGTGCTGCGTGAGGTGGCCGCGGCCTGCGAATCGGGGCACGCGCAGCGAGCCGATCCTCACGCCCCTACAACTTACGCCGTTCTTCCCCGTTACAGTGATCGTTGATGAACGCGGCGTAGAATGGCTTGCGATGAGGGGGAGGGGCCAGAGTGCCCAGGGCAGCGAAGTGAAGAGCGCTAGGGCGCGCTCGGCGACCGTGCCATCGCGCAGTATCCGAGCGCCATCGGATCACGTGCGATCTCGGAGCCGACTGCGATCTCACCGCGTTGCCGGAGGTACGCCCGCTCCGCCCAACGGAGCAGCGTGGAGGTGCCTCGCCAGCGCTGCATCTTGAGACTGTGCAACAGCACCGCGAGTGAGTCCCCTGATCTGCGCATCTCGATCTCCACGAAGCCCGCTCCACTCAGAAGCATCTCGAGTCCCGCCACGGTGTAGCGGAAGAAATCGTACGGCCGCTGATGGGCGTGATACATGAACGGCGTCGTGAGCAGCAGCCAACCACCGGGCCGCAGCACGCGCATCGCCTCGGCGAGCGTCCGCGCGGGCGCAGCGAGGTGCTCAAGCACTTCCGTGCAAAGGACCCGTCGAACGATCGCGGGGCGAACGGCAGCGCGCCCGCGTCGCAGAACACATTGACGGCGACCTTAGTCGGTGCGTGCAGCCAGTCGGTGGCGATCATCTGCGTGCCGGGCTGCGCCTCGATCAGCTCGCGATAGTCGATCGATCCGGCAGAGATATTCAGGATCCGGCCGCGCAGTCTTCCCCGGCCACGGCGCGACGGACGTGCTCGTTGATCAGCGAGCGGAGGAGATTCGAATCGCGGGGGATCATGACTCGCGATCTGGGATCACCTCACGCCTTCTGGGGCTCGTCCCCGTAGTAATAGTCGTAGTAGTAATAGCCGCCGTACTGCGGGACCTTGTGGTCGGGGTCGTTCAGCACCGCACCGACCACTCGCGCGCCGACGTTCGTGAGCCGCAGCATCGCGTGCTGCGCGGCGCCGCGCTCGGTGTTCCCGGCGCGCAGCACCAGGATCACGCCGTCCGCGATCGTGCCGAGGATGAGCGCATCGCCCGCGACGTGCACCGGCGGCGTGTCGAGGATCACGATGTCGTACTGGCTGGAGAACTGCGCCATCAGGTCGCGCGTGCGTGCACTTCCGAGCAGTTCCGACGGGTTCGGCGGGAACGTTCCCGCCGGGATGAACGACGAGGCGCTCCACCGACGAGTCGCGCACGACTTCCTCGAAGGAGTTCTGTCCCGCCAGATACTGCGTCATTCCCGGCTCGCGCGGCACGCGGAACACATTGTGCAGCCGGCCGCGGCGCAGATCGCAATCCGCCAGAAGCACCCGGAGTCCTTGCTGCGCGAAGGTGATCGCCAGATTCGTGGCCGTGGTGGTCTTTCCGTCCTGAGGCGATGGGCTCGTGATCACGATCGTGCGAAGCGATTGCACCGCCTGCGAGAAGATCAGGTTCGTGCGGAGGGTGCGGAACGCTTCGGCGCTCGTGGAGCGCATGTTCTGCGTCGTGACGAGAGCGGCGCTGTCACCCATCCCCCGGCGCACAGACTTGCGGCTCTGGGGGAACGACAGGTTCAGTCCCGCGAACCTCAGGTGCCCACGGCCGACGCGGTTGGGCATGATCTGCGGGATGATCCCGAGGCCCGGCACATGCAGCAGCCGCTCGATCTCCTCGCGGCGGCGAATGGCGGTGTTGAGCCGTTCCACGATGAACGCGGCGCCGGCGCCGAAGAACAGGCCGAGGATCAGTCCGAGGCCGAGCTTGGTGCGCATCCGCGCACCGATCGGCTTGGTGGGCCGTATCGCGAGGTCCACGATCTCCACCTGCCCCGCTTCCACCGCCTCGCTCACGCTGGCCCGCTGGTAGTCGTCGCGCAGCTGGTCGGTCATGCGCTTGATCGTCTCGACATGCATCGACGAGGCGGGCCTCCGAGGCTTGTTTCGCCGGCATCGCATCGAGCAAGCCCGTATTCTGCGACCGCTGATGGTCGAGTGCGCCGATCCGCTCGTTGAGCGCCACGACGTTGCTCTGCACCGCATTCACCAGATGCTCCTCAGTCACGTGGATCATCAGGTTCGTACGCTGCACATCGGGGTTCGTGGGCGCAGCCCCCCACTCGCCCGACGTGAGCGAATCGCGCATCAGCTCCAGATCCATCAACTGCGAGTACAATCCCGAAATGATCGGATTCGCGGCGATGCTCGGCGACGAGGCGATCGCCCGCAGCGCCTGCGTGCGCGAACTGTCATGCGACTGCTGTATCGTCGCGAGCAGTCTGTTGAGGACATCGCGGTCGGCCGCCATGTCCTGTCGTTTCTCCTCCTGCGCGAGCAGTTGGCCCTGCTGCGCAGTGATCTGGTCGCTGCTGCCATACAGGTGCTCGCGGCTCCGGAACGCGCTCAGTTGATCTGCGGCTTCCCGGAGAAGCGAGTCGCTGTGCTGCACTTGTTCCCCGAGGAACTCCCGGCGGCGGCGCGATTCTGCTTGCGCCGCCTGGGCATTGAAATCACGGAACACGCCCACCGCCGCATTCACCACCTGCTGCGCCTGGTACGGATCCTCCGACACATACAGCACGTCGATCACATCGGTCGCCTTCCGCTGGCGGGCGGTGAGGGCCGCCGAGAGCGCGTTGGCCGCGTTGGTCAACGACGTGGTCACGAGCATCGGGTTCTCGGCGCGCGGGTCGGACTTCACGCTGAACGCGATGCCGCCGATCGTGATCAACGAGTCGAGCGGCGCGCGAACTCGCGCCCTGCCAGCAGTTGCCGTGACGATGCCGCTCTTAATCGCGAGATGGATCGTGTCGGCGATCGGCTCCGAAATGACCGAGACATCATCCAGCGACTTCGCGCCGATCCCGACCGGGATCACGCGCAGGCCGAGCGGATGCTGCTTGACGACCTCCATGGCGACGGCGCGGCTGTCCAGCACCTGGATCTGCGAGAGGATCGGGTCGGCGAACATCGCGATGCCGCCGTAGACCGTCTGCGTCTGGTCGATCCCATTCGTCATCTGCCGGCGTGTGTCGGCCAGCCGGATCGTGGCCATCGCCTGGAAATGTGCCGGTTCCGAAGTCGCGAGATACCAGGCGGCGCCGACTGACGCGAGCGTGACGAGGAGGACCAGCTTCCACCGGCGCCTGACCGTCGCGAGCAACTCCTTGAAATCCACCTGCTCGAGCTCGGGCTCGCCCTCGCCTTGCAGCGAGCGCCACGCCTGCATCTGGTCCGGCAGATTGCCGGAACCGTTTTCCTTGGGAGGCGGAAGGAGTTCGGACATGCGTCAGCGCCGGGTGAAGTAGCCGATGGAGATGAACATGGTCACGAGCGATGCGATCGGGCCGGCATAGTCGCGCAGGAAATTGAATTTCTTCCCGACGACGACCTGGTCGCCTGACTGCACGTGGAGCGTATCGAGGACCAAGCCGAGGTTCGCGAGGTCGAACACGGTCACAATGTGTCCCCGGAGTAACTTAACATTGGTAATGTCCGCATCGATGGTCGGACCGCCAGCCAGCGCGACCGCCTGCGGCAGAGTCGTCGTCTGCGGCACGCTCAGCAGGCCACCGGCCCGCACCTCGCCGGTGACCAGCACGCGAAAGAGCGGCTCCACGAAGAATTGCGGGTTCATCTCGTACTTGGACAGGAACGCCCCGACGTTCGCCCGCACGGAATCGGGGGGAAGGTCCACGACGCGAACGGTCTGGTACAGCGGGTGCATCAGCACGCCGTTCGGTCCTACAAGGATATCGCCCGAGTACTCCGGACGCCGCCACACCACGACGCGAAGCACATCGCCCGGCTTGAGCTCGTCGAGCCATTGCCCCGCGAGGGAGTCCTGCTTCGCGATCGTCGCGGGCGTCGGCGGCGGCATCGTGGCGTTCTCCGGCGCCGAGGATGGCGACGAAGCGCATGCGGCTGAGGATCAGCAGGGCGATCGGAGCGAATCGGTTCATGTGTCCGGGTGGCATGGCGAACTAAGATACCCGCCGCACTCTCTAGCGGCCAAGGTGAGCGATCGTTTGGAGAATGAGCAGCACGTCGGAGCCCAATGTCGCCCGGCCGGCATAGTCGAGATTGAGCCGGATCTTCGCCGGCATCACCTCGTTCACATAGGCCGTTTCGGCGTCCGAATGGCCGGCCAGAACGGCCGCCTCATCCCGGTAAGCTATAGACGCGGGATCGGTGATGCCGGGCACAAGTTCGAGCACCCGGCGCTGGTCGGCCGTGTAGAGCGCCACGTAGCGGGCGACCTCGGGCCGCGGGCCCACGAGGCTCATCTCGCCCGCCAGCACGTTCAGCAGCTGCGGCAGCTCGTCGAGCTTGTACCGTCGCAGGGCCTGTCCCACCTCGGTGATCCGGGGGTCGTCGCCGACGGTCAACAGTCCGCCCAGCCGCTCTGCGTCCGCCCGCATCGTGCGGAACTTCCAGATCCGGAACGACCGGCCGGTCCGGCCCACGCGCTCCTGCCGGAAGAACACCGGCCCATCCCCTTCGAGCTTGATCAGCAGCGCGATCAACACGAACATGGGCGACAATAGCACCAGCCCCACGAAGGAGGCGGTCACGTCGAGCGCCCGCTTCCACCACCTCACTTCCGGTGCGTGGCCACGATGTCGAGCACGGCGCCGGCCACATCCGCCACGTCGGCATCGCTCAACCGCGGATGCAGCGGGATCGAGAGGATGCGCTCGTAGTTCGACAGCGCCACGGGAAGATCTTCCGGCTTGAGCGCGTACTTGTCGCGATAGTACGGATGCAGATGCACCGGGATGAAATGCACGCTCGTCCCAATGTTCCGCGCCGCCATCTCCTTGATGAACTCATCGCGCCCGATCGTGAGCATCTCCGGGCGGATGCGCAGAGTGTACAGGTGCCACGCGTGGTCCACGTCGCGGCGGCGGGCCGGCGTTTCGAGCGCTGGCTCGGCGCTGAATGCCTCATGGTACGCGCGCACGATCTCATAGCGCCGCTTCTGCAGGCGCTCGAGCTTCGCGAGCTGCGTGAGGCCGAGCGCCGCCTGGATGTCGGGCATGTTGTACTTGAAGCCCGGCGTCACCACCTCGTAGAACCAGCTGCCGCCCTTGTCGTAGCGCTTCCACGCGTCGCGGCTCATGCCGTGCAGGCCGGCCACGCGCGCGTTGTCGAGCAGCTCGGGATCGCCGGTGAGCATCCCGCCTTCGCCAGTGGTCATGTTCTTGGTGGCGTAGAACGAGAACGCCACCGGATTCGATCCCGATCCGATCATCCGTCCCTTGTACTTGGCCGGCAGCGCATGCGCCGAATCCTCGAGCACCGTGATCCCGCGGCTTCGCGCGACGTCCATGATGGGATCGAGGTCCGCCGGATGCCCCGCGAAGTGCACCGGGATGATCGCCTTGGTGCGCGCGGTGATCGCCCGCGCGACGAGCGCGGGATCGATGTTCAGCGTGTCCGGCTTCGACATCCACCATGCACAGGCCGCGCGCCGACGTGCTCGATCACGTTCACGCTCGCGCAGAACGTGTTCGGCGTCGTGATCACCTCATCGCCGGGCCCGACGCCCAGTGCGATGAGCGCCGTGTGCAGCGCCGCGGTGCACGAGTTGAAACCGGCGGCCGCCGGCGCGCCGACGAACGTGGCGAAGCTCTCCTCGAGCTTCTTCACGCGCGGCCCGGTGGTGATCCACCCCGAGCGCATGGCATCGGCGACGGCGGCGATGTCGGTCTCGTCAATGTCGGGGGGCGAGAACGGCAGGAACGTCTCGCTCTGCGGCTCATGCGGGACGGATCGCGGCCAGTGTGTGGGTGCGCAGGAACGGGAATGCAGCGACAGGACCTCGCACATCACGCGTGAGTACGGGGCGAGAGCGCGCGCGAGCGGCGGCGCGAGCGTGATGCGCTGCATGCGGATCGACGCAGCCCGGGAAGAGCGCGGCGATCTCATCACGCGACACCGCACGGACGTCGGAGTTCCTCGGATTGTTCACGTGGAAATCGTACCAGAGGATCATGCCCGCCGGGCGCACCACCCGCCGCAATTCGGCCGCGGTGCGCCGGCGGCGGGCGTCATCGAGGATGGAACTGAATACCGTGGATTGGATGACGAGGTCGAACGATGCATCGGCAACGCCGAGGGTCGTGATGTCGCCCTGCGTCACGGTGATCCCGGGCGCGGCCAGACGGCGCGCGGTCTCGACGCGATCGGCGAGCAGTTCCACGCCCGTGATATTCGCGGGCGTCGCGCCCCACCGCACGAGGTCGCGCAGCCAGTTGCCGTTGCCGCAGCCGACGTCGAGGATCCTCGTGCCCTCGAGCGAGCCGAGGCCTTCGCGCGCGAGAAGTTCGAGCACCCGGCGCTCGCGGTCCTGGCGCAGGAACCGGTAGGCCGGATCGAACCACGAGTCGAACGCCGCGGCCTCGCGCTGCGCGTACGCAGCCGCCAGGCGAATGCGTTCGCCGGACGTCGAGGCGGCGCGGTCAGCGGGAGAGTTTGGGGGCAGCGGCGGCGGGGGCACGCTTCAAGATGGCGAACTGGAGCGTTCCGCGCAGGAATCCCACGCCGTACGCGAGATGCATGGTGGGGAGGACCGCCAGGAACGCCGCGCCCACCGACTGGCGCCGGAGATCCACGCCGTCGGCACTGCGGCGCCCACCACGAAGAACGCGTACGCGATCACGACCACCCTCAACAAGCCCGTGCTCAGGGGCGCGAGGAGCGTGCCGAGCGAGCAGGCCGAGCACGAGCGCCGCGGGCGCGAATTGTCGCGGGCGCAGCCGCGAACCGGAACGGATCGCGGCGAGCGGCTTGAAGTACCCGTACTGGTAGAACATGCGCCGCAGCTGCGCGAGCGTCTCGCGGCCGAAGTAGCGCGTGACCACGGTGGGCAGGAGCAGGATGCGCCCGCCGGATCGCGACAGACGCATGTTGAACTCGTCATCCTGGTTCCGCGGCAGCGACTCATCGAAAAGGCCCACCCGCTCGAACGTCTCGCGCTTCCAGCAGCCGAAGGGCACGGTGTCCACCCACTTCGCCTCCTTGGCGCCGATGCGGAAATGCGAATCGCCCATGCCCGCCACGTGCGACAGCGCGATCGCGATCGCTTTCGCGACCGGCGTGTCGGCGGCCGGGACGACCGCTGTCACGCCGCCGACGTTCGCGGCGCCGGTGGTCTCGAGCGCCGACACGAGCGCCGGGATGTAATCCGGCGGATACTCGCAGTGCGCGTCCATGCGCAGGATCACGTCGCCGCGCGCGCGTTTGATGCCGATGTTCATGGCGGCGGGAGACGTGCGCGCCGGGTTGTCGAGCATGGAGATCCGCGTGTCTCTCGCGATCGACGCCGCGATGATGTCGCGCGTCCCATCGTCGCTCATGCCGTCCACCACCAGGATCTCCATGCGATCCGCGGGATAGCCCGTGGCCACGATGGACGCGAGGCAGCGTTCGATGAACCGCCGCTCGTTCCTGCACGGGACGATCACGGTCACGAACGACGAACTCATGGCCCGCCCTTCCCTGTCACGTGCGACACCACGGCCTGGAACTTTCCCGCCGCCGAGAGCGGGATCCGGTCCACGATCTCCACGGTGACCTGCACCGATGGCCCGAGCCGCTGGCGCACTCGCGCAACGAGGTCGCGCTCATCCGCAGCTCCGAATCCGTCCGCCGCGACAATGCGCAGCCGGATCCGGTCCACGGATTCCTGCACCACCTGGCCGAGCCGCACGTGCGGTTGGTCCACGAACACACCGTGGAATCGCACCAGCTCGCGGCCGTCGGGTCCCGTCACGACATCCTCGGTGCGGCCGACCACTTCCTGCAGCACCGGCATCGAGCGGCCGCAGGCGCAGGCTTCCGGCGACCACGCCGCCACGTCGCCCAGCCGGAATCGTACGAGCGGTTGATGGTCGTGCAGCAGGCACGTGGTCACGACCTGGCCGGCCTCGCCCGGAGCGCACGGCGTTCCGTCGGCACGCAGGAGTTCCACGACGCTCACATCCGGGCTCACATGCAGCGAGCCGCGCTCGCATTCGCTCGCGAAGAGCGCTGTTTCCACGGTGCTGTATTCCTCGAACACGCGGCAGCCGTACGCTTCTTCCATGACGCGCCGCATCTCGGAGGTCACTTTCTCGCTCGTCGTGACCACCGCGCCGAGTCCGCGCACCTTGAGGCGCTGCTGCAGTATGAATCGCGCGAGCAGGTAATAGCTCACGGCATAGCCGGTGAGCCAGCGCACGCCGTGCGTCTCCAGCGCGGCCACATAGCTCGCCGCCGTCGCCGCGCTCACGTGGAAGGGTGACAGGTACACCTGCCGCTCGGCCGCATTATACCTGTGGAACGGCCCCCGGCTCGTGGCATCCGGTTCCACCATGCGCCCGGAGAAGGTCGCGCGCGGTTCCGAGAATGACACGCCGGCCCATCGCGCCGAGCGCGCCTCGCGAAGCGCCATGGATCGCCGCAGTTCCTCCACCGTGCGAATGGAGACGATGGGCGTCCCGGTCGAGCCACTCGAGTGGAAGATCACCGGCCGCCGGATGCGGACGTCGTCCCGCATGAACGCGCGCGGATCACTTCGCAGCGGTTCTTTCTCCAGAATGGGCAGTGCGCTGAGCGTGCCGCTGCGTGCGGCGGCGCGCTGGGCATCCGTCCATGCGGACCGGTAGTGCGGCACGTGATCGGCGGCGATGGAGAGCACGCGCTGCAGCCGCTGTTGCTGCCATGCGGAGAATTCGGCGAGCGATGCGCGATCGCGGGACTCATAGTCGCGCAGCGCATCGGAGAATCCCGGGCCGAAGCGCAGCCGGCGCCAGTATGCGCCGTAGAACGTCACCGCGGCGTGCTGCCCCCAGGTGGGCAGCTTCGCGTAGATCGCCTCGAGCCGCCCCACTAGGCGGCCACGTACGCGTCGTGCCAGATCGCGATCATGGCGAACTGGAAGATCAGCGCGTTGTCGCGCTCCTCTCCGCGCAGGAAGCCATCGACCATCGCGCGGAGGCGTTTGCGGGCGAACGGCCCACTGCGGATCGGCTCGAGCGCGGGCAGCGTGCCGATCAACTCGCGCAATGCGGGCACGTCGCGGAAGTACCGGTCCCAGGGTACGCCGAATCCCCACTTCTTGTGCGCGAGAACCGACGCAGGAAGCCGGGAGGCCGACACGCGACGGCTCACGGCCTTTCCGCGCAGTCCCGAGAAAAGGAGTGACGACGGCGCTGACGCGAGCCGCTCGACCAGGCGATAATCGAGGAAGGGCACTCGGCATTCGATGGACGCACCCATCGTCATGCGGTCGTTCCGGTCGAGGAGCGAGCCGAGGAACGCGTGCTGATCGAGGTACATCGCCTGGCGTACCGGTTCGCCGGGATAGAGCGCCATTGCCTCGGCGAGCATTTGGCGCCGTGCGGCGAAGGTGTCTCCCGGCTCCATTCCGAGTGTTCGGAGATCGGGCGGGAGCACCTCGCATGCATTGTACAGCACGAAATCGTGAGCGCTCTCGAGATCCACGAAGCGTGCCATCTTCTCCACGCGATGGCCGAAGGGAAGCTGGGCGAGCACGTCGATCACGTTGCGCGCCGCGTACAATTCCGGCAGGAAACGCAGCGGCTGGTAGCGCACGTAGCCGCCGAGCGTTTCGTCGGCGCCTTCGCCGCTCAGGAGCACCGTGACGAGCGGTTTTGCGAGCTCTGAGATGCGCCAGAGATGCAGCTCGTTCACGTGCGCTAGCGGTTCGTCGCGGAGCACTGACGCATCGCGCAGCCCGGCGAGCAGCCCATCGGCGGGCACGATGAGATCGTGATATTCGAAGTGGCACTTGCCGGCGACTTCGCGCGCGAGTGCGCTCTCGTCGTAGCCTTCGGCTCCGAATTTCACCGTGAACGTGGCGGTGTGCTCGTTCGTCTGGCCCGCGAGCGAGGCCGCGACGGCGCTCGAGTCGAGTCCGCCGCTCAGCAGCACGCCCACCGGAACGTCGCTGATGCGCCGCAGCGACACGGAGTCATCGAACGTTTCGGAGAACCACGCGTCCGACATCGCGCCGGCGCGCTCGCCGCGCCTGTACGCGCTCGGCGAGATTCCACCAGCGCTACCGTTTCCATGCGCCCGTCGCGCCACCGGAGCCAATGACCCGGCAGCAGGCGCTTCACGCCGGCGAGCGGAGTGCGCTCTCCCGCCGTGAAGCGGAAGCAGAGCAGCTCCTCCCATGTCTCATCATCGAAACTCTTGGGCACCCCCGCGGCGAACAGCGCCTTCTGCTCGCTCGCGAAGACCAACGCGCCCTCGTGGGTCGCGTAGTAGAGCGGCTTGATGCCCATGCGATCGCGCGCGATGAAGAGCGAGCGCTCCTGCGTGTCCCAGATGGCGAACGCGAACATCCCGTTCAGCCGGTGGAGCATCGCGGGACCTTCGCGCGCGTAGAGCTCCAGGATCACTTCCGTGTCGGAGCGCGAACGGAAGCGCGCGCCCCGCGCGGCGAGCCGTTCGCGCAACTGCATGTAGTTGTAGACCTCGCCATTGTGCACGATCCGGTACCGCCCATCGTGCGACGACATGGGCATGTGCCCGAGCGGCGAGAGGTCGAGGATCGCGAGACGGCGGATCGCGAGCGCGATGCCATCCTCCACGAAGCTGCCCGCATCGTCGGGCCCGCGGCGCGCGAGGGTCTCCCGCATTGCGATCACCGTGCGCTCCGCGTCGGCCGCCGGGCGCCGCGATCCCGCGATGCCGCAGATGCCGCACACTAGAGCACCTCCGAGAGCACTCTGCTCCCACTGCGGCCGTACGGCCGGCCACGCGCATCGCGCCGCGAGCGCCGGGCCGTTGCGCGACAGCGTCGCGGCGAGACGCCGGCTCCCGCACCAGACGCACGATCGCGTTCGTCATCGCTTCGATATCGCCGTCGGGCACGAGCAGGCCCGTCTCCTCGTGCGTGAGGAGATCGGGCACGCCGCCGACGTTCGTGGATACCACTGGCAGTCCCATGGCGCACATTTCCACGACGCCCACCGGCGCATTGTCCACGTGCGTCGTATTGATGAAAATGTCGCGGCGCGCCGCGACCTCGCGCTTCGTGTGCTCATCGAGGAAACCCAGCATCTCGAACGCGCCAGCGACGCCTTGCTCGTGCGCCTCGCGGGAGACTTCCTGCCACATCCCCTTCGACTGCCCGGCCATCGCCAGCGTGGCGTCGGGAAGGATCGTGCGGAGGCGCGCGAGCACCCGGACTCGCCATGAGTGGGTTGTAGATCTCATGATACGCCCGCATCCAGAAGAGCCGCGGCGTGACACGTTCGCGCAGCCGATACGGGTACCCTTCCAGTTCCACGATGTTCGGGATCACGCGCACGGTACTCACCACCGGCTGCGCGACGCGCGCGAGGTACGCGCTCGGCGTCACCACTGCGGCGGCGCGTTCGAGCACGCGAGTCGTCCAGCCGGGATAACGTTGCATGAACACCGGCATCGCTCCGCCATGGAGGTGCATGATGACGGGCTTGCCATGGTTCCGTCCCATCTGGGAAGCGACGTCCTCCACCACGAAAGAAGGACCGCTGTACGTCTCGACGATCAGCGCATCCACGCGCGGCAATTCACGGCGCAGCGTGCGAACGATGTCCGCGAGCCGGCGCACCCTGCCGGGATGCACCGAGGTAGAGACGACATCGTAGCCGGCCTCGCGAAAGAGATCCGTGAGGAATTCGCCCTGCGTGGTGACGTATCCGGGATTGCGGCCGAGCATCGGCCCGACAATGGCGAGGCGCGGCAAGTCGCCGTTCGCGCGGCTCAGAACGCGGCTCCCCGCTGAGACATCCTTGCCCTTGGAAAGCCTTCTCGCGCCGAATGCAGTGGGCCGCTGCACTCCATTCGCGCCGGCGCCGAAGAAGATCGCCGCGGCCAATCCGAAGGCGAAGGGCGCCATCGCGAGCCGCATCGCCGCGTGACCCATCGTGAGCAAGCTCCAAATGATGAGAGCGACGCAGATCGCCTTCGCCGCCGCCGATTGTTGCCGCGCGAAGTCTCTCGCTGCGATCACGAACATCATCGCTAAGGCGAACAAGCCGAATACCCCATGCTGGGCCGGCAATCTGCGTGAATTCCGTGTGCACCGAAGAAGCGATGTCGCCATAGTCGTCCAGTGCGGCCGGCCCCGTGCCGAATATCGGGTTCTGGGCGAACGTCTCGAGCTCGGTCCGGATCAGGACATCGCGGCCCGTCGGATTCGTGTCGTGGAAGCGTTCGGAGAGCGCGCCCTGGGTGAACGAGTCGAGCCGGGGGAGAATGACGATCTCAACGGTGCCGACCAGCACGGCCGCGCCGACCAGTAGCGCAACGCGGCTCCGCGCTCCGGAAACGACGAACGGCGCCGCGAAGAGCAAGGCGCCGAACGCCGAAAAGAGCCCGCCGCGTGAGAAGGTGAGCGCGCTCTCGACGGCAAAGAGCACGCCGAGACCCGCGTACAGGATGCGTTCGCGCACGCCACGGTCGAGCAGCAGGATGAGCAGCACCGTGAGCAACGCGCCAAGCCCGAGCATCGTGGAGACCTGATTCGGACCGTAGCCGGCGCTCGTTTGGGAATTGGACGCATCCGTGAAGCTCAGGTCCTCGAGGCTCGCGGTGTGCGTGACCGCGATCGCGGCAAGACTCGCAATGGGCGCGAGGAGCGCAACGAAGATCCGCTGAATATCCTCTCGTGAGGGGTGCCACGCGGAGAAGAACCAGGTGGCGAGCGACAGCGTGAGCGGGCCCGACAGGTTGAAGCTGACTTGCTTGCGCGCAAAATCGAACGGCTGTTCGGAGAACGAGATGATGGTGGAGGGTATGAGCAGCGCGAAGTACGCGATCACCGGCCAGTCCCATTTGAGCCGCTTGGTGCGCAGAAAGGTCAGGAAGATCACGAGGCAGATCGCGTATTTGCCGAACTCCCATGGCAGCGATGCCTTCCCCAGGCGCCAGAGGATCTCGCTGCCCGCGATGTACGCGCATACGAACGCCACCCGCCGCATGGTAGACGTAAGCGCGATCCAGATCGCGAGCGCCAGCGTCAAGAGAGCGTGCGCAGTCGCGATCGCCGATGAGCGCGCGATCATCAGCCCGTAGAGCGCATGCAGGAACACAATGATCCCGACCCAGCCTGCGGTCATTTCCAGCGGCAGAATGCTTCGCGGTCTGCGCGGCGGCAGGGTCGGCGGCGCGACCGGCAGCTCCTGCACGGGCGCGCTCATGGCGCCGCCACCGGCGCGTTCGGAGCCGCGAGCGCGAGCAGCCCCGCCACGTTCACGAGATACCGTCCATACGTGAAATGCTCCGCGGCGCTCACGGCTCGCGGCGACTCGACGCGCCAGCGCTCCGGCGTGTTCACGTAGGAGAGCACGCCCTGCACGAAGCCTTCGACGTCCCCGGGATCGGCGACGGTGCCGAGATCGAAGCGCACGAGATATTCCGGGATGCTGCTCACCCGGCTCGCCACCGGCACCACGCCGAACGCCATCGCCTCGGAAAGCACCTTGGGCCACCCCTCGCTTCGGCTGGGAAAGAGCATGAGAATGCGCTGATGCATAGTGTGATGTCAGCGCGCCGTGCGGTACCCATCCCGAGAACTTCAGCAGGTCCGAAATGCCGCGTTCCCGTGCCTGCCGCTCGAGCTCCGGGCGCGACGGCCCGTCGCCCACCAACTCGAGCTCTACGGCGAAGCCCAGCCGGCTCAGGCGCGTTAGAACATCCAGCGCGACCTGCACCCCTTTCGCCTCTTCGAGCCGCCCAACGAACAGCAGGCGCACCGGATAACCGAACTGCTTCTGCTCCGCTGACGCCCGCCCCGCGGCGAGTTCCTTGTCGTTGAGCGACGGATTCAGGAACGCGCGCACGTGCTGCGGGTTGTCCGGGCCAATTCCCGTTCACCGTGACGAGCGCGCGGTGCCATGGCTTCATCAACCATCGCCGCTGCAGCTCGTACGAGACCGGCTCCTCGTCGCGCGGATTCCAATTGCCGGCGTACTTGATCCACCGCTTCGCCGGCCGCCGGAGGAACGGCAACACGAATGCCACCAGCATGCTCACGCTCGCTGGGCACCGCAGGTGCACGACCTCGGCGTCCTTCATCTCCGATAACGCGATCCCGAGATACTCCGGCGCACAATTCAGGATGCCGAACTTGTCTACCAACCGCTCGCCGCCGCTGGGCCGAAGTGGACGAATCCGCACTCGCGGCGACTCGTACGGCAACGCACTCGCCGGCGCGGCCTCGTCGCTCACGGGCGCGACATGCACCAGCTCGTCGAACAGCGTGCTGAGTTGGTCAAGCTCCCGCACGGTGGGCCCCCACCCCACGATCCGTCCCGCGCGGCGATAATGAGGCGTGTCGGAGATCACGACGATCTTGCGCCCCTGCGGCCGCATCGCGTCGCGCAGCACGGCGTCGTACCGCTCGGCTCGGTGCGGCCACGTCTGCTCGGCGAGGGCATGCGCGTTCGCGGCCGCACCCATCCTTCTCAGCCGCGCCGGGTCGGCGAGCAATTCCTTGATCGCGCGCGCCGTATCGGCGCTTTCTCCCTCGCGCACGATGAGCGCGGTCTCACCCGCGATGATCGCTTCGGAAAGGCCCGATCCCGAACTCACGATGGCCGGCTTCCCGCAGAGCGCGGCCTCCACCACCGCGATGCCGAACCCCTCGAAGTCGCCGCCCGCGGTATTGCGGCTCGTCATGACGAACAGGTCGCATGCGTTCAGCCGCCGCACCAGTTCCTCTTGAGACGCGCGGCCGACGAATTCGATCCGGTCGGCGACGCCGAGTTCCCGCGCGAGCGCGGCGAGCTCCGGCGCACGCGTGGGCAGGCCGATCATCTCGTACCGCACGCCGGGCAGGTCCGGCAGCGCGCGAATGACGACTTCCTGGCCTTTGCGTTCGGTGACGTTACCAACGGTCAGCAGGACGGAGCCTGCAGACCGTCGGCTGTCGGCTGTCGCAGGCAAGATGCGAAAAGCGGATGGGTCGGCGCCGTTAGGGATCACGTGCTCGCGGCGTCCGTGGACGCCGGCGGCGTGCATCCGGGAGCGGGTGTATTCGCTCACGCACACGACGGCATTCGCGGCACCGAAGGCGCCGCGGGTGAGCGCGCGCTCCCAGCGATTGCGCGTACCGAACTCTGTGCCATGGCCCACCGCGATCCATGGCGTGCCGCGAATGCGTGCGAGGCGCGCCGCGAGCCAGACCGATCGCTCGCCGGATGCGAGCATCGCGTCCGGCCTCCACTCACGAATGACGTTCGCCAGTGCGCGATATCGGTACGCCGCCTCCAGCGGCGGCCCGGGGATATGGCGCAGACGCACGATGCGGAACGGAGCGGTCGCATTGAAATTCTCGATCTCGTCCGAGGGCGCATAATCCTGAGGCGTCGCGACGACCACTTCCCAGCCGAGCGCCGAGAGCCGTAGCGCCGATCTGATAGGCGTGCGTCCCGATGCCGCCCGGCCCCGGCGGGAATTCGGAGCTGATCAGCAGGAGCTTCATCGCGGCGCCGGCGGCAGCGTGGGGATCTGCGGGAACTTCGTGAGCATCGCGCGCGCCGACGCGAGCCGCGCCCGCAGCCGCCAGATCGTGTTCGGCATCATGAGCGCGCCGTAAACGAGCTTGAGCGCTCTCCGGGCAATGCCGCCGTGCGCACTGAGCGTCGCGACCGCGGATTGTACGAGCGCTTCGCGCACCTGCGCCGCCGAGAAATAACGGAGCGAGCGATAGATCTCGGTGACCTCCGGCAGATGCCGGTGGGTGATCCGGCGGCGGCTGCTCGCATACGTGATCACGCGCGCGCCGTGCGCACGGAGTCCGCCGCGGGGCGCGTGATGGTGGAGCACGGAGATCGCCGGTTCGAGCATCATCACGGAACCCGAAAGATAGACGCGCATCCCGAGGTCGCCATCGGCGCGCGCGCCGTGGTCATAGGCGATGTCGAAGAGCCCGCTCTGCTCGAGCGCTTCGCGTCGCGCGAGCGTGTTGTTGGTGGGGAACACATCCGCGGGCCGCGCGATCCGGAACGCGGCGGGCAATGCCCCGGCGCTCGGTTCGTTGGCGACGCCGGAGGAGACCGCGCCGCCCGACCGCTCGAGATGCTGCGAGGTGGCGCTCAATGAGATCCGGCGCGATCTCGTCGTCGTCATCCACGAACAGGATCGCGTCGCCGCGCGCCCGTACGAGACCGGCGTTCCGCGAGGTGCACTGCCCCGCCTGCTCGAGGACGATCGTGACCAATCGGGAGATCGGGGAACTCCCGTTCGAGCGGCGGTGCGCGGCGCGCTGCCGGAGTTTGATCCACGACGATCACCTCGAGTGGGCGCACGGTCTGCGCACGCAATTGCGACAGGATCGTGCGGAGATACTCGTAGCGGTCGAGCGTTGGGATGAGCACGGTGACGGCAGGTCTCGGCGCTAGGCGCTGGGCGCTCGGCCGGATGTACGGATCGACGCGCGGCAGCGCCGGCTGCGAACGCGAGGCGAGATACGCATCCGCGATGTCCTCGAAGCGCGCGTAGCCCGTGATCGCGGCGCGCATCGCCGCCCACGCGCACCAGCGGGCGCCGAAGCGCGCGCGCGCGAAACGGAATTCGTCGGTCAGCGTGAGCGCGTGAGTCGTGCCGGGCGCGCGCGCGCTGAGCAGCGAAGGCGCGTGGCGCGGCAGCACGCCGTTCGTGATGCACCGGTGGCCCCACTCGAGCGCGGCGCCTTCGAGCGAATCGAATTCGGGTGATGGCGCGCTCCACCGGAGCACGCTGGTGCGCGCGAGACAGGCGCGGATCGACACGCGCCAGCTCGTCGCCTCCAGCGTGCGCGTCGGGGTCGCGATTGAAGGTCCACGTGGGCGTATGAGATCGATGATCCCCGGCGCGCCCGCCAATCCAAGCGCGAGACCGGCAGTGCCAGACGTCGCCGGGGCGATCGAGCAGCTGCAGCGCGCGAACTGGCATGGGCGGAGTGAGCGCGGAATCCCAGAAGAGCCAAGCGTCCGCGTCCGATCTGGCGGCGTGCGCGGCGATGAGTTCGTGCACGGTGCGCGCGTTGGCGGCGGCGCGGTGCGTCGCACCGAACGGCCACGCCGGCGGCTCGGCGGCCGCTCCGAGCCAGACGAGGTCAACGCGCGCCGTCATTTCACACCGATGATAGCGCGAGGACGCGCTCGTAGAGCGCGGAGAACGCCGCGATCTGGTCGGTGAGCTGGAAAGTGCGAGCGCACGCGCGGCCGTCCCGGCGGCACCCATGTGCGCCGCAAGCCGGACCTCTGCGCCAGCTTCGCGAGAGCGCGTCTGCGATCGCGCCGGCGTCTCGCGCTGGAGACCACGATCCCGGTGACTCGCCATCCTCGACGTTCTCCGGCAACCCGCCGGCGTTCGTGCATACCACCGGCAACTTCCATCGCTTGTGCTTCCATCACCGCATTGCAGAATCCCTCCGAGACCGCGGAGTGCAGCAGGACATCCGCCCGATCGAGTTCGTCGCGCACACGGCCGCCGGCGGCTGCGCGCCAAGCAATGTCACACGTCGGACGCGAGGCCGAGTTGATATCGCGCGTACGCCGTGGCCGTGTGGAATTCGCCATCGCCCACGATGCGATACTCGCAGTGAATGCCGCCATCCGTGAGATCGCGCACTGCCTGCAAGGGCGAATTCGTATCCCTTCCTCCAATCGAGGCGGCCGACGCTCAGTATCCGGAATGGGCGTCGCGTCGTGACCCGACGCGGCTCCGAGTGACTTTCGCGTGTCGCGGATCGAAGAAAGCGGCGTCGATCGCCGGGCGGGATCAGCGCGTGCAGTTTGTCGACGGGGCAGCCGCGACTGATTGCGCGCCGCCACAAGGTGCTCGCCCAAGAGGTGGATCGCGCCGGCGCGCCTCCAGACACTCGGCATAGTGCGCCGGATCATCGAGTCCGGCGAAGTTCAAGTCGTATCCGCGAAAGCTTACGACCGTCGCCGGCGCCAGGAGGCGGCCGATATCGATTCTTCCCAGCGGCGAGCGCTCCGAACTCGAAGTGGATCAGCCGCGGAGCGAAGGCAGATGAGCTCCGCATCGAGGTACAGCTGTCTCAGTGTGCCGCCGCGAGCCAGGTATCTGACCGTCGCCGCGGGCCGCCTCACCAGACAGCGGACCATCGCGATCGGCGCGAGCATCGCCGCGAGCCACTTCGGCCGGTGCGGCCACGCCGTACGAGATCCGGCCGCGCAGCGCCTCACGCTCCGGCGGGGAGAGTTCGGCGAACAGTTTCGTATCGAACCGCTGGCAGACGATGCGGACGTCCCAGCCGGCGGCAACGAGGCCGAGCGGCCTTCGACGTGATGAACGTCTCCGACCGCGCGGGGAACACCGCCACGACGAGCGCCACGCGTGCGCGGCTCACGCGTAACGCTCCAGCCATTCTGAGAACGTGAGCAGCATGCTCACGGTATAGCCGCGTTTCTCCTCCAGCGGCCGCGCGAAGAAGCGGTCGAGCAATTCCTTGATCGCCGCCGCGCTCACGAACTCGTGCACGCGGCGACCGGGCCGCGTGAGCGCATCGCGCAACCGCCCCTGCCCGGCGGGAGAGAGGAATTGCACCTCCCAATTCCGCTCGATCACCGGCCGGCGCGTGAGAAGGCGCCAGCGCTTTCTTCATCGCGCGTTTCGGGAGCAGCAGCGAGTTCGCGTACCGGTACATGTAGAGATCGGCATCGTGCTGCTGCCACGTGATGCGCGCCAGATCAGGAGCGTACCGCTTCAGCCATTCCACCTGCAGGCGCCGCCCGCGCACGTAGTCCGTCGGAAGAGCGCAGAGCAGATCGGCCACCCGCGCGTCGTAGAAGGGAAGGATCGGGAACGCGCCGAGCTGGTATGCGCGCACGCCGGTCACGGTCCAGCGAAAGCTCCAGGTGTCCGTCTTGAAGGCCTTCATCCGGAACTCGGGTTCGACGATGTGCGCCACGCGGGCGAGTTCCCGCTCGACCCCCTCGCGTACCGCCGTGTCCGGATTCTCCTTCATCCGGGGCGCGCACAACTTCTCCAGCAGCCAACGGCTTCCCTGCTTGAGAACTTTGTCGAGCGCCGCGTTCGCATCGGTCGCGCTTCCCGCATCGTCGAGCCACACGTCCCCCCAGTGCGCGGCGATCACCGAGTCGGCATGCGCGTCCAGCTCGTCTGCTCACCCGTACCTGGCGCGTTTGAGTGACATCGTTGAAACCCTCGGTCGCCGCTAGCACATCGTCCATGCGCGCGAAGAGATACTCATCGACCTCGAACGCATCGCACGCGAGCGCGCGCGCCGCGGCGACTTCCCGAGCGATCCGGGTCTCCACCGAGTCGCTCCCATAGCCGTAGGAGTAGCACCAAAGCCGGCTCGCGTCCTTGGGCAGTAGTGCGACCGCGGTGCGGCTGTCGAATCCCCCGGAGATCGGCACCGCGATTCTGCCCGTCGCGGTGCGCTCGCGCATCACGGTGCCGAATGTGTCGCCGAACCTCTCGAGCGCCGCGTCGAATCCTTGAGCCCGGTCGGGCCGGTGCTCCCACTGCCAATAGCGCTCCTCGCGCACGATCAGCCCGGTGACATCGAACACATAGTGCGACGCCGGCCTCAGGATCTGCACTTCCTCGAAGTGCGTGCGGTCCTCGGGGAAGTAGCCCATCGCGAAGAATCCGCTCAGCGCGCTCCAGTCGAGGCGTTTCGCCTCGACGCTCTTCGAGACCGCGGGATGGAACGTGCCGAGCGCCGAGCGCCTCGCGCCGAGCGCCGAGTATGCATGCACCGTTCCGAACCGATTCGTCCAGACATGCCATTCACGCGTGTCGGCGTTCCAGGCGAAGATCACGAAGTGTCCATCCAGCAGCACCGCGTTCGCGCGTCCTGCGCGCAAGTCCATCACGAAAGCGCCGAGCGGGTCCGCCGGTGCAACGAGCGCGTCGTAGCGCACGAGTTCTCCGAGCAGCCAGACGCTCCATGGCGCAACATCGCGCGTCTGCACGAGCGCGCTTCGTCGGCGCCGCCGCGATAGACGCGGTCCACGATCCCGCGAGCGCGCCGGCCGCGCGCCATGGCACATCGCGAAGGCGCGTGGCCGGCGGTGCCGCCGCATCCGCGCCGAACCCGACGTGGAAGTCCGCGAAGGCACTCACGCGCCGAGCGCCTCCGCATAGAGCGACTTCGTGCGCGCGCACCTCGTGGTCGATCGTGAACTTCTCGATCACCCGCGTGAGCGCGGCGTGCCCGAACCGCCGGCGCTCCCCCGCGTTCTGCGCGAATCGATCGATCGCCTGGCCCATGGCCAGCGGATCGCCGGAGGGCACCAGCACGCCGCTCTGGCCGTTCGTGAGAAGATCGCGCGAACCGGCGACATCGGTCGCGATGCAGGCGCGCCCCGCGGCCATCGCCTCGAGCAGCGCCACCGGGCAGCCCTCCTCATGTCCCTGCGCGCGCGTGGCGAGCACGAAAATGTCCGTCTCGGCGAGCAATGCCGGGCACGTCGTCCACCCGCCCAGGAAGTGCACGCGGTCGCTCACGCCGTGGCGCTTCACCTGTCCGCGCAGTGAATCGGCGTATTCGGACTTGTCGTCGCCGCCCGCGAGCAGCAGGTGCGTGTTCTTCACCGAGGCCGCCGCGAGGATGAGCACCGGGTGCCCTTTCACCGGCAGCAGCTGCGCCACGCTCGTGACCACCGTCGCGCCCGCCGGGATTCCGAGTTGCTCGCGCAGCTTGAGCCGCGCCGGCACGCTCGGCGAGAACGCGCGACATCCACGCCGCGTGGCACGAGCCGCGTCTTCGCCCGGTACGCGATGCCGGCGAAGAACTCGCGCATCATGTCCGTGTTCTGCGCGGCGATCCGCCGTGCGAGCAGCGAACGCAGCGTGCCACAGCGCGTGCGTTCCAGTTCATGTTCTTCTTCGTGTAGATCCACCCGCGCGCGCCCGCCGCGCGTCGCGATGAGCGGCTCGGTATAATCATCGCCGTAGTGGAACGAATGCCAGAGCGCGAAGCCATGCTCCTTGAAGGGCGCGGCGGCCGCGCGCACGCGGCCGCGCAGTGTGTGATACGGCCGCGCGTTCACCGTGAACTGATGCTCCAGCAGCGGGATCCCTTGGCGCTCGATCTCCGCCTCCAGCTTTCCGCCGCGCTTGAGCACGGCAATGCTCGGCTCGAACCTCGTGCGGTCCAGTCGCTCGACGACGTTGAGCATCGCGCGGCCGGATCCGGCCGTGATGAAATTCGGGATCGTGAACAGGATCTTCACCGGAGCGCTCACGCGTTGCGCTCCAGCCACCACGAGAGCGACATCAGCGTCCAGATGCCCCACTTGTGATCGTGCTGCGCCGCTGACATGCTGCTTCCAGTACGCCTCGATGCCGCTTCTTCTCGAAGAGGCCGGTGCCCATCAGTGCCGGCGCGAACAGCGCCTGCTCGACGGTATCTCTCAGCGGGCCACGGCAGCCAATCGCCGAGCGGCACCGCGAATCCGCGCTTCGGCTCCGGGATGATCTCCCGCGGCACATGCCGGGCGAGCAGGTCGCGCAGCACCGCCTTCCGCTGGCCGTCGCGAAGGTTCTCGAACGGATCGATCCGCAGGCTCACCTCGATCACCTCGCGATCCAGCATCGGCACGCGCACCTCGAGACTGTGATGCATGCTCGCCATGTCCACCTTCTTCAGCCCGCGCTGCAATTGCCCTTCGAACTCCGCGCGTCGTGAGAAATTGGCGAGTTGCAGCGGATCGCGATATGGCCCCGACTCATAGAGATCGAAATCGCCCGGTAACGTGCTGAGCGACGGCGCGATGCTCCTGACGGTCGCCGCGCTCATGCGGGAATTGACGCTGAAGTAGTAGTCCCCGGCAGTCCGGTGCACGATCACATCCGATGGCCGACGGCCGGTGGCCGCTCGCGAGATAGCGTACTTCGCGATGCGAGCCAGCCAGGGAAGCCGAAAATCCCGTCCACCGCTGAGCAATGAGACCGGCCGTTCATATCCGAAGAACAACTCATCCCCGCCATCCCCACTCAGTGCCACCGTCGCGCGCTCGCGTGCGAGACGGCTCACGAGCAGCGTCGGCAGGATCGAGAGGTCCGCGAATGGCTCGTATTGCGCCTCGCGAACGTCGCTCACGGCGGCGAGCGCTTCCTCGCCCGTCGCATCGTGCTTGACGAGCTGAACTCCCAACGTGCGCGCATATCGCTCGGCGTCCGGTCCCTCGTCCTGCCGCCAGCCCGGGTTCGCGATCGTGAACGCCTGCAATTCCGGTCCCGCCTGTTCGCGCGCGACCGCCGAGATCAACGGCGAATCGACTCCGCCCGAGAGGAACACGCCGAGCGGCACATCGGCGATCCGGTTGCGCCGCACCGCATTCTCGAGCGCGCCGCCGAGCGCATCTATCGCGGCCGCGCCGCGAAGGTCGGGCGCCGGGTCGCGCGGCAGTTGCCACCAACAGCGTTTCTCGGTCCTGCCGTCAGCGCTCACCGTGAGCGAGTGGCCGGGCTCGAGCTGGTGCGTGTTCTCGAGCAGCGCGTAGGGCGCCGGCAGATGCTGCAGACGGAGGTACAGCGCGAGCGTCTCGCGATCGATGGCTCCCGGCCGGCCCCATGGGGTATGCAGCAGCGCATCGTAGCGCGATGCGAATGCGACGCCGCCGCCACCGGGATGCACGAAGTACGAGAGCGGCTTGATCCCGGCGTGATCGCGCGCGAGCAGCAGTGTGCGATGCTCGGCGTCGTACCAGGCGAACGCGAACATGCCGTTCAGGCGTGCGAGCGCGTGGTGCCCCCACTGGTGGAGGGCGGCGAGCAGCACCTCCGTGTCCGACTTCGTGCGGAAGTGGCGGCCGAGCGATTCGAGTTCCGCGCGCAGCTCGCGAAGTTGTAGATCTCGCCGTTCATGACGATGGCCGACCGACCATCGGCGCTGAGCATCGGTTGATCCGCGGCGCTCGAGGTATCGATCACCGCAAGCCGGCGGAATCCGAAGCGCGCGAACCCGCGCTCGTCCACCCAGGCGCCGTGCGAGTCGGGTCCGCGTCGCGCCATGAGCTGCGACATCTTCGCGACGGCGAACGCGAATTCCGGCCGGGCCGCGGCGCCGTCGGGAGTGAGCACGCCGCAAATGCCGCACATGTCTAGGCGGCCACGTGAGCGCCGGCCAAGCGTTCGTAGAGGGCGATGAAGCGCGCGATCTGGTCGTCGAGGCGGAACTTCGACTCGACCGTCGCGCGGCCGGCGCGTCCCATGCGGGCGCGGAGCTCGGGATCGCGGGCGAGTCGTTCCACGGCGTTCGCGGCGGCGGCCGGATCACGCAGAGGGACCACGAAGCCGTCGTGTCCATCTCGCACCGCCTCACGCATCCCGCCGGCATCGGTCGTCACCACCGGCAGTCCGCACGCCATCGCCTCGAGCGCGGCATTGGAGATTCCTTCGCTCAGACTTGAATGCAGGAAGATGTCGGCGCGCTGCATCGCCTCGCGGACTTGCGCCGGCGGCACCGTGAGCCGCAGCGTGACGCGATCGTTGAGACCCAGATCGCGCATGGTGAACAGCACGCGCTGGCGCTCGTTGCCGTCGCCAATGATCTCGAGCATGGCATCCACGCCGCGATCAACCAACGCGCGCAGGGTGAGCAGCGCGTACTCGTAGCCTTTCGTCCAGATGAGCGAACCCACGGCGACGATCCGCACGGGACCGTTAGTGACTGTCCGTGCGACGGGTGCGAAGCGCCGCTCATCGACGCCAGGGAAGATCACATCGGCCTTCCTGGGGTCGAGCCCGAGCGCGACGGCCTCGTCGCGGATCGTCTCGCACACACAATGCACCGCGCTCGCTCGCACGAACGTCTCGAGCAGGGCATTGGCGTATCCGGGCGTGACATGCGGGCGGATCCGGATCTGCGTGCCGCGGCAGCTGACGACCACCGGATACTCCCACACCGCACGCCGCGGAAGTGCATCGATCGCGGCGGAATTCCACTCGAAGTGGATGATGTCTGGACGGAAGCGTCGGATCACCCGCTCATCGACGCGCGACGACACGGCCAAGTCAATGCCGGCTCGCCGGAAAGCCTCGAATTTCTGCTCGAGGAACGTCTCCGGTTGTGATGTGACTCCGAGCAAGAAATGCGCATGTCACGCGGAGTTGCCGGGGATAGTGCCGGGGATTTTCAATCGACTAATCTAAGAGATAGCGCTCGCCCACCGCCCGCGCGAGAAGTACACTTCGACGGAGAATGGTCGAATACTCCATCGTCGAGCTGAGTCGATCCAGTGAGCGAGTCTGCTCGGAATCAGGCGTATTTCAGCCGGACTGCCGTCGCGGATGTTTGGAGCCGCGATGAGGCACTGTATCCGGTGGAACTCCACATCATCGGATCATATTTCCCACTCTCCGGCGCACGGGTCCTCGACATCGGCTGTGGCGCCGGACGCACGACCGCTGCCCTCGCGCAACGAGGCTACCGGGTGACCGCGATCGACTATTCCCCGGACATGGTCGCCGCGACCCGGTCTCGGGGCCTCGACGCTGAGATCCTCCAGATGGACGCCGCCACGCTCGCGTTCGCGGATCGGTCGTTCGACGCGGCGCTCTTTTCGTTCAATGGCATTGACGGCATTTTCCCCTCCCAGCTCCGCCGGCGAGCGCTCGGCGAGATGCGTCGCGTTGTCCGGCCGGGCGGTGTGCTCTATTTCAGCGGTCACAATTGGCTCGGAGCGCTGGGCAGGTCCGGTGGGAACGGAGTCGCCGCTGAATGGAGACGGAAGATGAACTTCGTGCTTGCGCAGCGACCGCGGACGTTCGCAGCGGGATACGGCGTCTATCGCGACGACTTCGGCGAACAGATCCTGTACCACCGCACGCCCTTCAGCCAACTCCGCCTCGTATCCAGCCTCGGCTTGAAAGTGCGAGCAGTGTATGGAAGCGATCGGTTCAAAGGACCCGCTTGGCGCACGGCACTTCCCGCACCAGGGCGCAAGCAGCCCCGCGCCATGGACGTTGCCCGCATCGCGCTGAAATGTCCGCACGTCCACTACGTGCTCGAGGCTTGAGCGAGTGACCGGGCGATTCGTGACGTCCTTCGATGCGATGCCGCCGCTCGCGCCCGCCTGGGAGCGCCTCCTATCGCGATCGGGCTTCGACGATGTGTTCGGCAGCCTGGAGTTCTACGCCGCGTGGTGGCGGTCATTCGGCGCGAACCGCGAGCTTCGCGTCGCGGTCTGGCCGGCGGAGGGTGAGCCACGGATCATCGCGCCATTCTACTTCGAGCGTTCCGCACCAAGGATCTGGCGGCTGCTCGGCGATAAGCGCGGAGACTACAATCATGTTCTCTGCGCGCCGGAGCACGCGAGCGAGCTGGACGATTTTTTCGACTGGCTTCGGCGCGAAGGAAGACTGGTCGCGATTGATCCTGCGCCGCATTCCAGCGTCGGTGCCCATGGCGCAGTACCGCGGCGCGCTCTCGCAGATGAGCTCGGCCCGCACGCACCCGCGCCTGACGCGGCCAATGCTCGATCGCTGCCGGGGCAAGATCGAGACGCGCCACTATCGCGGCGATCGGCGCTGGTTCGATCGCGTTCGGCCGCTGCGCTATGAGCGCGTGGCCGGCGCCGCGCTCACGCTGCCGTTGCTCGAGAAATTCATGGCGCTTCACGTTCGCGAATGGCGCGGGCAGAACGCGCAGAGCCAATTCGAGCGACCCGAGGAGCGCGCGTATCTCATCGCGCTCGCTCGCCGAGCTGAGTGCGACGGAGGCAATGCACCTCGACGGATTGTGGTGGGGCAATGACCTGATCGCGGCTCACGTCGGGTTCCGGTGGGCGCGGCGCGAGTACTACTACAAGCCCTGCTATGATCCCGCGATCGAGCGCAGCCCCGGGAAGCTCCTGCTCGGCTTCCTCCTCGCGCGCGCGGCGGCTGACCCGGGCGTCGACGAATTCGATTTCCTGAACGGTCTCGAGGCGTACAAGGTGCAGCAGGCAAGTGATATCCGCGAAACGCGGGCCATCGATATCTACCGTACGGGCATAGCACTGAACGTCGATCGAGTGCGCCGCCGATTCACGCAGTGGAGCGCGCGCGCGCCATGATCGCCGACCGGTTGGCTTCGCTCAAACTCGCCCTCGGCGTCCGCGTCAGCGCGATCACGCTGCGCCATCGCGCCTCTCGTGGCGTGCATGTGCTCGTTCTTCCATGGGATCGTCGATCGCTTCGAGGATCCACTGCTTGAACGCAATTTCCTCGTGACGCCGGATTTCCGCGTACAGATCGCGCTCCTGCGCCGGCTTCGCGTCATCCCGCTGGGCGAACTGGCGTCGATGCTGGAGGAGAGGCGCGTTCCGCAACGAGGCACGACCGTCGCGATCACGTTCGATGACGGATACGCGAACAATCTCTACGCCGCTGAGCTGCTGGGGGCGGCGAGGTTGCCGTGGGCCGTCTTCGTAACGACCGGCCCCGTGGACGCCGGCACCACCATTTGGACCGCGGAGTTGTCAATGTTGCTGCTGCATGGCAACTCGCGCCGGCTGGAGCTGTTCGACCGGCAGTGGCCGCTCGGATCCCGTACCGAGCGCGAGATCGCTTTCCGCGCACTTGCGCAGCCATTTCAAGTCGCTGCCCGCGGCCGACCGCATTCGCGCGATGAGCGCGCTTCGCTCCCAGTTCCCCGCCGACGAATCCCGGCGTCTGCTCGACGAATTCCCCTCGCTGCGCAGCATGACGGCCGCTCAAGTGCGTGAGTTGGCCGCGTCGGGGGTCGAGATCGGGAGCCACGGCGTCGATCACGAGATCCACCATGCGGATCAGCCGGCCGCGGTTCGCGCCGCCGAGTTATCGGTTTCGAAGCAGCGCATCGAACAAATGAGCGGCCGGGACTGCCGTTTCTTCGCCTACCCCAACGGAGATGCTACGGCAGGATCGGCCGCGGAGCTGAGGGCGGCGGGTTATCGCCTCGGATTCACGACCACGTCGGGCGTCGCCGACGCGGCGAGCGATCGGTGGCTGCTCCCGAGAATGGAGCCGAATTGTGGCTTGTCCCGTTTCGCGCGGGATCTCCGATCGGACGGCCTGCACCTACCGAGCAGCAACGCGGAGGACTGAGTCCGGGCGACCTAGCCCGCGCGCGCTACGCGCCGGAACCGGCGGAGATATGGCCACCAACTGATCGGCGGCGCCGCCGATAGCCGCGCCAACCGTCGAAGGCTCGCGGCCTCCGACGGCGTAATCTCCCCCTTCTCCGCAAGCCCGGTCGCTCCCTGGATTCGCGCGAAGTGGTCGCGCCATTGGCCGGCGTCCAGCGAGAAATCGCTGTCCAAACTCTCGATCAATGCCCAGATCGCGACCCGCAGATCGACATCCCGTCCCGCGCCGCGAGAGAAGCGCTCCATCAACGGCTGGAACTCCTCCGGGACTCTTCTGGCCACGGCACGCGATCGTGCGGAACACGTCGCGATAGTACTGCCCGAATCCGTGCAGGCCGAGCAGCCGGTCGCCCACGTGCTCGACTCGTTCGTCCGCGCGCGAGCAGCACGAGTTTCATTTCCGTCTCGGGACGTTCGACCGACTCGGAATCGGTGATCGCTTGCTCCGCCTCGGCCAGGAAGCGAGTCCGATAGAGGTGCACGCCGCGAGACTTCGGTCTCCCGTAGTATCGATCCATCAAGAGCCCGCCCGCGAAGAACGCATCCGGCGCCGAGGTGAGGAGACCGATCATGCGAGCGATCGCCCCCGGCGCAAGGATCACGTCGGCGTCCACGCACAGCGTGAACTCGCGGCCAGCTTTCATGCCGATCCTCACCGAACTGCGCAGCGCGGCGAGGAAGGGACGCTCGTGCACGACATGCAGCTCCGCATCGGTCTGCGACCGGATCGCGGACACGCAGAGTCCCTCGGTCCGTTCATCCGCGCTGCGGACGACGATCGTCAGCGCATCGGAGTTCGCCGTCATCGCGCCGTCGCCGTCGCTGGTCGCTTCAACCAGCGCACCCACCACGATTCGAGCACGAAGAGCGCCCACAGCTGGTCGAGATTCGCGGATGTCCAGGCGCCGCGCGACGAGTCGATCAACCCGTCCCGCACGATGGCCGCGCTCGCGATGCCGCCGGCCCACTCGCGGAGCTTCGGCCCGATGGTGGTCTCCAGCGGCAGGCTGAATCCCCGCTTGCGGTCCGAGAGCAGCGCATCCGGCACGCGCGCGCGGATCGCGTTCTTCAGGATGTTCTTGCGGCGGCCGCCGCGCCGGTGAAGGCGCGTGGATGTACCGAGGGAGAGTTCCACCATCTTCCGCGAGAGCAGTGGCACGCGCGCCTCCACGCCGAAATACATCGATGACCGGTCGACCTTCGTGAGGATGTCGTTGGGCAGATACGTCTGCAGATCGTACAGCTGCGCCGCCTTCACCGTATCGAGATCGTCGTTCCAGAACTCACGGAACTGCCACGTGAGTTCGTCCTCATCGCGGGGCCGCCATTCCGGGCGCCAGCAACGACCGCTGCTGCTCGACGGAAAATAGCCGGATGTTCTGGTAGTACGTACGCCACGCGCTGCCCGGGTATCGCGCCGGCCGCGATGCGATCCGGAACGCCTGCCGCGCGCTCTGCGCCCCCACGAGCTTCACCGGCCACGGCGCCTGTGATCCGCCTTCCGCATCCGCCAGACGATCATAGCGCCGATACCCGCTGAACAATTCATCTCCGCCATCTCCGCCGAGCACGACTTTGAGATTGTTTTCGCGCACCAGCCGGAAGAGCGCGAGGCAGGGCAACGTCGACGTATCCGCGAGCGGTTCGTCATACGCGCTCGCCATCTCGCCAATGAGCGCATCGCCTTGCCCTGCGGCCACGACGCGCTCGACGAGGTCAATGCCGCAACCCTGCGCGAGTTGTCGCGCGAACGCGCGTTCATCATGCTCCGGGCTGTCGAAGCCGATCACGAATCCTTTCATGCCGGCTCGCGCCCGCGACGCGCTGGATGCGACGGCGCTCGAGTCGAATGCCGCCGCTCACCAGCAGCCCCACCGGCACATCGCTTTCGAGCTGGGCAGCGGCCGAGAGATCGAGCACGCGGCGCGTTTCGAGTACCGCCTCGTTCTCATCGCAGAACCGTTCGCCGGCGAATTGGGCAGGATCCCAGAATCGACGGATGCGTACCGACCCGTTCTCGAATGCGAGCGAGTGCCCGCCGGGCAGCTTCGCGATCCCCGCGAACGCCGACCGGGCTCCGCCAATGTATCCGTACGACAGATAGTCATGGATCGCACCGCGATCGGGCGATGGATCGCGGCCCAGGATCTCCAGCAGCGCGCGTGGTTCGGATGCGAACGCGAACGTGCTTCCGTCGCGCAGATAGTACAGCGGTTTCACGCCGAGGTGGTCGCGCGCGAGCCAGAGGCGCCGCCGGCGCCCATCCCAGAGCGCGAACGCGAAGATCCCATCGAGGCGATCGAGCACCGCCTCACCCCACTGCTCGTAACCCGCGAGGATCACTTCCGTATCGGATGTCGACTCGAACCGGTGCCCTTTCGCCTCGAGTTCGCCGCGAAGCGCCTTGTAGTTGTAGATCTCGCCGTTGTACGTGATGCAGAGATCGGCGCCGCGCATCATTGGCTGCGCGCCGGTGGGCGAGAGATCGATGATCGCGAGCCGCGCTTGGCCCAACGCGAGGCGCCCATCGTCCAGCACTCTCAGGTCATGGCCGTCCGGTCCGCGGTTGGAGAGCACGGCGACCATGCGGCGCGTTGATTCCGCCGCGCCCCGGGCTTCAGCCCAGATGCCCGCTATGCCGCACATGTGCTGCCCATGCCGGACGTGATCGTGCTATCGGCGGTCAGCGGGAGCGGACAGCGGTACACCAGAGAGGACCTCGCAGGTTGTCCTGGCGGTTCACGATCCGGAAACCGGCGCGCTCGATCTCGCCGTAGAACTCATCCTGGGTCAGCGGCAGATCGTACTTCGGCGTCAGCGCATCGAACGTGTCATGCTCGCTCAACTCGGCGAGCCCGGCCTCGCCGAGCGAACCGTAGGCATAATAGCACCGAATCGGGACCCAGTGCTCCCGGAAACGCCGCGCCCGTTTCCCGCCGCGATCGATCAATTTCGAGAGCGCACGAAGGCTGGGTCCCATGGTCTCGACGTACCAGAGCACCCATTCAGGCGGGATGCGCGTCGTGAGCGGCCGGTACTTGTACTTGAAGTCCTTCATTCGTTCCGGCGAGCGCTGATAACAGTGCGCGAACAGCAGCCCGCCCGGCGCGACCTTCTTCATGATCGATCGCAGCGACGCGAGCGGGTCGGGCGTGTGCTGCAGCACGCGGTGGCAGTAGACCACGTCGAACGATTCGTCGGGAACGGGGATCTCGAGGATCGATGCTTGGAAGATCGTCAACCGTTCATCCGACAGATACGCGGCCGCCCGTTCGACCGACGTGCTCAGGTCGAAGCTGTAGATCTCCGCGAACGGAAGCTGCAGCAGCACCTCGGTATCGTCGCCGCCCCCCATCCCGCATTCGAGGATCCGCTTCCCGGCGAGCTCGTACCGATCCAGGTGGCTGCGCTCCATGACGAGATCGAACTTCGCCCGGTCGGTGCGACGCGCATCGCTCAGCACGTCACGCCAATGGTTCCATTGCAGGCCGAAGCTGCGCGCGTAGTTCTTCTCGGGATCCACGAATCGCCAGATGCCGGAGACGAAGGTGCGCGATCTCTCCGCGATCGCCAACGAGGCGATCGCCTGACCGCGTGAGCGCACCGCCACTCCGCGGGTCGCGGAACATGGCGGGGAACGCGAGCTGGCTCCCCGCGACAGGCGTCATGGCCGCGCGCAGAGCGCCACCTGGCAGCCGAAGTACGCCCGCGGGTTGCTCAACTGGTTCTTCAGGAGATTCAGGCCGGTAGCCGTGAGCGCGAGGCGGAATTGCGGAGCGAGCCGCAGATCCAGCACCCGCAATCCGCATGCGCGCATGAACGCGCCGAGCTCCGCGCGATTCCACTCACGCACATGCTCCGGATTCGGAGAGACGAGCACGTCGCGGCCGTGCATGACGTCCCGCTCGGGCGTCGAGACGATCAACCGGCCGCCGTCCGCGAGCAGCGCCGCCGCGTACCGCAACAACCGCTCCGGATGCGCGAGATGCTCGATCACATCCGCGCAAACGATCACATCGAACGGCGCATCGAACCGCGAGACCGGTGATTCGAGATCCTCGACCCTGAACTCGGCGTGCTTCGCGGCGATCGTCTTCCGGCAATAGTCCACCGCCGAGCGCTGGTCCAAGCCGCAATAGAAGGCGCAATGCGGGATCAGGAGCTCGGCGGCCTTCACTCCGGTGCCGCACCCGAGATCGAGCACTCGTGCGGCATGCATGCCGCGCAACGACCCGGCGCGCAATACGGTAGGTGCCGTACTGGAAATATCCGCTGCGCTCGATGCGCCGCGCATTCCAATATTCTGTGTCGACCGATGGGCCGCGAACTTCGTTCGGCCGATAGCCGGGCTTGATGAAGTAATCCGTGCCCACCGGCGGATCACCCATTCGTCCACCGGTGCCTGCACCAGGAACGGACCGAACTTCGGATGGTCGGGCAATTTCCCCGTTCCGAAGAAGTCGGCGGGCGAGACGGTGAACTCCGCCGCATGCTGCACGTGATCGGCCACCGAGCCCGCGATGTACGCCCACAGGTTCACGCGATAGTTCCCCGGCGAGAGCGGCAGATCCGGGATCGCACACTCGATGATCCCCGAATCTCCGACGGTCAGCGCGCCGCCCGCATGCGTGTTGTCGCACGCGAACAGCATCCGGTCGTGCTGATCCAGGAAGGAGATCGCGATGTGCAGCTGGCTCGCCGGCGTGTTCGCGCGATAGCCGAGCCGCACGACCGCATTGCAGCCCGAGAACAGCCCATCGGCGTCGCCGCCCTCCACGTACATCCGCAGCGACTCGAAGCGCAGAGCGCCGGTCCCGCGCCGGTCGCTGCGATCGGCCAGCGACTCGTCCAGCACCGAGGTGCCGCGCGTCGCGTATTTCCGCACGACCTCATCGACGCGGCCCTCCGCCACGATCGTGCCGCCCGACAGGAGCATCGCGCGCTCACACAGGCTCTCCACCGCCGCCATGTTGTGACTCACCAGCAGCACCGTGCGCCCGGAGTTGGCGGCCTCGCCCATCTTGCCGAGGCAGCGCTGCTGGAACGCCTGGTCGCCCACCGCGAGCACCTCGTCCACGATCAGGATCTCGGACTCGAAATGCGCCGCGACCGCGAACGCGAGCCGCAGATACATGCCGCTCGAGTAGTACTTCACCGGCGTGTCGATGAACTTCTCGACCTCGGCGAACGCCACGATCTCGTCGAACTTCCGCGCGATCTCGGCGCGCCGCATCCCGAGGATCGCGCCATTCAAGGAGACGTTCTCGCGGCCGGTGAGCTCCGGATGGAATCCGGTGCCCACCTCGAGCAATGACGCGACGCGCCCCCGGATCTCGACGCGGCCCGTGGTCGGATCGGTGATGCGCGACAGCACTTTGAGCAGCGTGCTCTTTCCCGCGCCGTTCCGCCCGATGATGCCCACCACCTCGCCGCGCTGGACCTCGAAATTCACATCCTTCAGCGCCCAGTGCTCCTGCGCCCCATCGCGCCGCGCGCGGCGCTTGAACCGCGCTGCCGCCATGATCGTCTCGCGCAGCGTGAGGTACGGAACGCGCCCGCCCAGCGCGTACTTCTTGGAGACGCCCGTCGCGTGGATCGCCGGCAGTGACATCAGATGATGTCCGCGAAAAGGCGTTCCATGCGGCGGAAATAGAACGCGCCGCTGGCGAGGATCGCGATCGCGGCCAGCGAGCTCGCGATGAGCATGGGGCCCGGTTGCGTGTTCACGCCGAGCAGCGCCCAGCGGAATCCTTCGACGACACCCGCCATCGGATTGAGCCCGAACAGCGTGCGCCACGGCGGCGGCAGCAGCGAACTCGGATACGCGACCGGCGTCGCGTACATCCAGAGCTGCGCGAGGAAGGGCACGACGAACCGCACGTCGCGGTACTTCACGTTCATCGCCGAGAGCCAGAGTCCCACGCCGAGCGCGGTGACGCAGGCGAGCGCGATGAACGCCGGCAGCCAGAGCACGTTCCACGTCGGCGCGACGTGATACCACGCCATCATCGCGAAGAGCACCAGCATCGCGATCGCGAAATCGACGAGGCCCGACAGTACCGTCGCGATCGGGATGATCAGGCGCGGGAAGTAGACCTTTTGCACGAGATTCGCGCTGCCCACGAGCGAGTTGGAACTCATCGTGAGCCCGGTCGCGAAGAACGTCCACGGAACGAGCGCCGTGAACGAGAAGAGCGGGTACGGGATCCCGTCGGACGGCACCTTGGCGAGCCGCCCGAAGAACAGGCTGAACACCACCATGGTGAGCAGCGGGCTGGATGATCGCCCACGCGGCGCCGAGCGCCGTTTGCTTGTAGCGGACCTTGATGTCGCGCCACACGAGGAAGTACAGCAGCTCGTGCGACGCCCACACTTCGCGCAGCTTCAGCGACACCCACCCGCGCGCGGGCTCGATGACCGTCAGCGTCTCCGCGACGGTCGCTTCCTCATCGCGCGCAGTTCGATCGAGAACGTCGGTAGGGGCCACCAGATCTCCGTCGCGGTCGGGGGCGACCGCCGGCCGGTCGCTCGACAAATATATAGTAGCGTGGCCCGCGCCAGCCCCGCGCTCAGCGCCCGCCGCGTCTCCTGCTTCTCCGCGAGCACCGGCAACCAGAGGAACCCCAGCCCGATCGCCGGCACCATGTACCGCACCAGCGGCAGCGCCAGCGCGCTCATCAGCCAGAAATAGGCGATGAGTGGCACCACCAGTACCACCAGCCGGCGCCGCTCGCCGCCCGATCTTCCATGCGACCCGCGCCGCACGCGCGAGCAGTGCCAGATACACCAGCTGCACGCAGCGCGATGTACAGGTCCAATCGCTGACTGTCGGTGCCGTACCACGCGCGCAGCAGCTTCATCCCTACCAATCCGGCCATCCCCACCGGGTGCGCGACCAACTCGTGCATTCCTTCTCGCGCGATCGCACCGAACGAGTCGAGGCTGTCGTACTTCGCGTAGAAATTGATCATCACGGTGCGGATCGCATCCGGCACGTAGATCCCGTGCCGGTATCCCTTGTCCGCGTTCACGCCGAAGGTCAGTCCATCGCGCATGCTCGGCACGCCGCCCGTGCTCAGCATCACGAATCGCCCCTCGGCGTGACTCGCATGCACCTCCCATGGCAGCACCACCGCGACGCTCAGCACGATGATCGCGGCGCCCGCGAGCACGCGTCCACGCCGGCCCCACACCCCGCCCAAGCGCCATACCAGCACGCAGAACGCCAGCGGCAGCAGGATCGCGATCGGACGCACGAGCATCGCCGCGCCCGCCAGCGCACCGGCGGCCGCGGCGAGGCCGAGATCGGGCTTCGCACCGCGCAGTAGCCGCCACATGACGAGCACGCTCGCGAA
Source organism: uncultured Gemmatimonadaceae bacterium (assembly GCA_963732065.1). GTDB lineage: Bacteria > Gemmatimonadota > Gemmatimonadetes > Gemmatimonadales > Gemmatimonadaceae > DATKOH01. The sequence goes on from CAVSYH010000019.1 coordinate 234,850, forward strand.
CAGCACCGCCGTGAACGGGACTTCACTGTTCGGCTGCTTCGTGAGCCACAGCGCCAGCGGATACGTGCTCCACGCCACGCTCGGCAGCAGCGCCATCCATCCGCCCCACATGTCGCGCGCGATGAGGTACAGGAAGAGCGACGACAGCGCGATGCACACGAACGTGAGCAAGTCGAGCGATGTCGACTCGGGGAGACCGACGGCGTTCCCTACGCCGAGCGCCGCCGCGACGAGCAGCGGATACCCGGGCGGGTACCGCAGCGCCGGCGCTCCGTTCTCGGTGACGAGTCCGTTGCCTTGCAGCACCTGCATCGCGACCGGGCGGTAGAACCCCTCGTAGTCGGTGCTCTCGGCCACGCGATACTGCGCCGGCAGCACGATCCAGAACGCCGCCGCAAAAACGACCGGCAACAGGAGAGAGACGATCCATTTCGGCACTTTCGAATTCCCTACCTCGACGGCGGTTCTGAATTCATGAGGCTCAGCATCACGGATGAGGCCGCGCCGGCACACCCATCAATACACTGCCCTCCGCCGCGTCGGAAACGACGACGGCACCGAGCACCCACTTGGCAAGCGAGCCGACGCGAACGGGACCGAGGATCACCGCGTTTGCGCCGAGCGTCACGTTGTCACCGATCGTGAAGTTCGCGGCCGCCACTCTGCTGCGAATGCCAATGCAATTGCCGCCCGTGAGCAGCAGGCCGCGCCCGACGATCACACCGCCGTTGATGACGACGCCCAGGGTTGGGTGCAGTACTCTAAGGCCCGATCCGATCTCGGCGCGATAGTGGATCTCACAATTGGCGCCGAGCAGGCGAAGCAGCATGAAGAACGGGAGAAGGAGGATCCTGAGCGCCATCCAAGTTGCCCCGAACGCCAGATAGCCTGCACGATCGATGCGGTACCCGGCGACCGCCGCAAAGCCCGGACTGAACCAGACCGAGAGCCAGCGCCACCAACGGCGGTTCACGATCAGCGCGATCTCGTGGCCTAGGAACCGGAACTGCTCCAGGCTCGCCGCGAGGTTCATGACGTCAGTTTCGGCTGGTCCCCGGAACTCGCCCACGCCTTGAGGATGTGCCAGAGCACGGCGAGCCGTCCCGCCACGTGATCTTCTTCCCCTCGGCGTACGTGCGCCCGGTATACGAGATCGGCACCTCGTACACCCGCGCCCGCATCTGCGCCAATCGCGCGACGATCTCGGGCTCCATCCCGAACCGGTCACTCGTCATGTGCATCACTTTGAACGCGCGCGCCGTGAACGCCTTGTAGCCCGTTTCCATGTCGGTGAGATCGAGCCCAGTGAACACGTTCGACATCGTGGTGAGCGCGGTGTTCCCCAGCCGGTGCCAATAGTTCCGCACCTGATGTTCCTCGCGCCGCGCGAAGCGGCTGCCGAGCACCGCGTCGGCGCGGCCGTCGAGCAGCGGCGCGATCAATCGCGGGATGTCGGCCGGATCCAGCTCCATGTCGGCATCCTGGAACACGACGAACTCGCCTCTCACCTGGTCGCGTCCCGCGCGGATCGCGGCGCCCTTGCCGCGGTTCTCGGGCTGCCGCACCACGGTGAGCCGCTGCATGGTGGCCGCGCGCGCATCGAGGCGCTCCGCCGTGCCGTCCTTCGAACCGTCGTCCACCGCGATGATCTCCACCGTCACGAACTGCGCCGCGAGCCGCGTGCGCAGTTGCTCCAGCGCGTCGAGGGTGCGGTCCACGCCGCGCGCCTCGTTGTAGCACGGCATGATGATGCTCAGGAGCCGGGGCTGCGTCACGCGCGCGCCTCGTGCTCGCGCACCGCTTCCAGCGTCTCGGCGAGCGGCCGCCGCGGACTCCAGCCGAGCAGCGCCCTCACGCGCGAGATGTCCGGCACGCGGCGCGCCATGTCCTCGAAGCCGGGCGCGTACGCCTCGGCGTACGGCACGTGCTTGATCTCGCTCTTGGAATTCGTGAGCGCCTTGATGCGCTTGGCGAGCTCGAGGATGGAGACCTCCTCCTCGCTGCCCACGTTGAACACGCGCCCCAGCGCGGCGGGATGATGCGCGAGCCCGACGATCGCCTGCACCACGTCGCGCACATCGCAGAAGCAGCGCTGCTGCGTGCCGTCGCCGAATACCGTGAGCGGCTCGCCGCGCAGCGCCTGCCGCATCAGCCGCGGCACCACCATGCCGTACTGTCCCGTTTGCCGGGGCCCCACGGTGTTGAACAGCCGGAAGACCACCACCGGCGATCCGTATTCGCGATGGTACGCGAGCGCGAGGAACTCATCGATCATCTTGCTCGCCGCGTAGCCCCAGCGGCTCTTGGAGGTGGCGCCGAGCAGGACGTCATCCTCTTCGGCGAAGGGCAGCTTGCTCCCTTTGCCGTACACTTCGCTCGTGCTCGCGATGAGCACGCGCGCGCGGTAGGTCTGCGCCACGCGCAGCACCGCGTCCGTGCCCGCGACGTTCGTCTCGATCGTGTGCACCGGATGCTCGACGATGAGCTGTACGCCCACCGCGGCCGCGAGATGGATGATGACGTCCGCCTGCGACGCGAGCCGGTCAAGCACCACCTTCTCGGTGATCGACGCCTGCGCGAAATGGAACTGCGGGTGGCCCAGCAGGTGCGCGATGTTCTCGATGCGCCCGGTGGACAGATTGTCGATCGACAGCACGCGCTGGCCCGCGGCGAGCAGCACATCGGAGAGATGCGAGCCGATGAAGCCGGCGCCGCCCGTGATCAGGTACGTCGTGGAGCGCGCGAGGAGGGCCGGTCAATTGACGCTCGGGAGTCGGGAGTCGGGAGTCGAATGCACTGCCTCAGAGACTGTCCGCTCCGCCCGTCGGTCACCCTGTTGCGCAGCGTCGCCCCCGAACGTGAATCGGGCGGAAGAAGGATTGGCCGGGCGCTCTTTCGATTGCACTCCAGAGCGTGACCCGATATATATCACGCGTCACATCCCCCCTGTCGCCTCGGCGCAGGGTGCGAGGCCGCCGAGAGGCGGCCTCTGCTTTTTCGCCATGTGACGAATGACAAGAACATACGTGTACGTGGACGGTTTCAATCTCTACTACGGCTCCCTCAAAGGAACGCCGTACCGATGGCTGAACCTCGCCCGCCTCTGTCATTTGCTGCTGCCGTCGAACGATGTGTCGCGGATCAACTACTACACAGCGCACGTCGGTCAGCGCGTCGGCGATCCCGATCAGCCGACTCGCCAACAGGCGTACCTAAGGGCACTTCGAACGCTTCCTGATGTCCGGATCCACTTAGGTCACTACCTCTCTCATGAAGTGTCGATGCCACTCGCGAAACCGGCACCGGGTGGGCCGCGATTCGTGCGCGTGATTCGGACCGAGGAGAAGGGGTCGGATGTCAACCTGGCGTCCCACCTGCTCCGCGATGCGTACGAGGATCAGTTCGAGGTCGCAGTACTGATCACCAATGATTCCGACCTGCTCGCACCGGTGGAGATCGCGAGAACGCGACTCAGGAAGTCGGTCGGGATACTCAATCCGCAGCGGCATCCCGCCATTGTTCTCGCGAAGGCGGCGTCCTTCTTCAAGCAGATCCGGGCCGGCTCACTCGGCGCGAGCCAGTTCCCGGATGAGATGGAAGACGCCGCTGGGGCCTTCCACAAGCCGGCAGGTTGGTAGCGCCCTCAGTCCACGTGGCCGTGTTCGTGCGTCCCCCAGATCAGCTTGGGATCCGTCTCCCACGGATTCACGTGCACCATCCAGCCGAACAACAGCGGGTAGAAGCGGCCGCCGGCCTTGTCGCACGCTTCCTGCGTCGCGATCGAGCCCTTCGTGCCGAACAGCAGCTTGCCGTCCTGCGTCTCGGTCATGCGCTTCAGCTGATCTCTGGGCGGCACGCAGATGTTCACGTGCTCGTGCCACTGGGCCACGCTCAACGGCACGCGCTCGTTGAGCTGCGCCAGATCCTCGCGCTTCGGCGCGGTGTACATCGCGCCCACCAGCTTGTAGCCGTCCGCGGTCTTGCGATACAACAGACTCGTCGGACGCGCCGGGTCGAAAGTGAACGCGGCGTACACCGCGCTGTGCAGGTTCGAGAAGTGATACACCTTCTGCGGCACTTTGGGCAGGAAGATCCGGAATCCGTCCGCCAGCGCCACGTTGTAGTCCTGGTAGCGCGCGAGCGCCACGCGCAGTTCGCGCACGATGCTGTCCGCGCGCACCGAGTCGCCCGGCTTGCGGCGCGCCCAGCGGCGTCATCTTCATGTGCGGACTGTCCATCAGCATGCCGCTCATCTGCTCGTTCGCATCCGACGCGAGCACGTCGCTCGTGTCGGGATCCATCTTCATGCCGGCCATCGGCGCGCTCTGCGCGGCCTGCGAGTGCACCGGCAGGATCGCGAGCAGCAGGATGGCGAGTATCACGGCGGCAAGGCACAACGCGCGGCGCAACATGACGGTCCCCCGTTGGAGTGGTGCCGTTGCTGAGACGAGCGCCGCCGCCATTCGTTAACCCACCGCGGCCGCCACCGCTCCGTTCCGCGCCCGCTCCGGCGCATGCGTCCGGTCGCGGAGAGCCCGAAGCTCTTCCGAGCGCTTGTAGAACCGGCCTCGCCCATCGCCCTGGCTCACGAGCAGGCCTGCGCCCACCGCCTGCACGAGATCGCGACCGGCCACCTGGTCGGAGATCTCGGCCGCGCTGCGGTACATCGCGTTCCGTACGCGCGAACCGCCGGCGGCATCGAGCAGCGCGCAGATCACGCGCTCGGGCAATTCGTGCCGGTGCACCTCCGCCTCGAGCAGGTCCCAGAGCCGCTCCATGTCGCGCGCGCGGTTCAGCAGGGTCTGGAGATGCTGCTCGTGCGCCGTGAGACAGAAGTCGAGCCACGAGCGGATGTCGCGCGACGGCTCCCAGCGGCGCCCCGACACCTGCTTCATTGCGGCGCGATATGCGGCGGTGTTCGCGCCGAGGTATTCCGAGAGGCTCCCGTATTCCGGAGCGCGCGGTTCGGCGCGCGCGGTCACGAGCGACTGCAGGCAGCGCGCCATGCGGCCGTTCCCGTCGGAGAAGGGCTGCAGCAGCAGGAGATTCACGTACGCCACCGCGCCGCGCACCACCGATGGGATCGTCGAGCGTTCGCTCTCGTTCAGATCGTTGAACAATTCTCGCGCGAGTTCGGGGATCTCGCCGGCGTCGGGCCCATCGTACACCGTCTCCTTCTGCGAGGGGTCGAGCAGGTTCGTCGGACCCGAGCGCCAGCGCCCCGGATTCGCGGACGCATCGTGGCGCATCATCATGTAATGCAGGCTCCGGATGAGCGCGTCGGAGTATTCGAAGTGCGGATCGGTCGCGAGCTCCAGCACGTAGCTCTTGGCCATCGTGAAGCCCTCGGCGGCCGCCACCGCCCTGGGCGACGCATCGATCGCCGATTCTCCCTCGCCGATGGCGATGGCATCTTCGACGCTGAGTTCGAGTCCTTCGATCGCGATCGATCCGCGCACGGCGCGCGCGAACGCGTCGCGCCGGAAGAGCGTCTGCCATCGCGACGGTGCATTCGTGACCGCGTAACTCAGGCTCTCGTGCAGGGCACGGATGCGGTCCACCCGCTCGTGATCGCGGGCCGTGAGTGTTGGGGCGTGATAGAGCATTCCCGGATTCCTCAGTGTGCGTTCAACGCGCGCTCGACCGATCGCGGAGGACGTTGGCGTCGCGGCGTGCTCCGACGTATGCTGTCTCGTAACTCCAATGCATCCCTCGACCCGCTCGACCCGCTCGACTCGGCGCCACCGGCGCTTCTCCCATGTCAGGCGCCTCATCCGCCGACGCTGGGCGGACTATGTGGTCGTCGTGGCCCTCACCTTCGCGTGCCTCATCGCGCTCTTCCTGCTGCTCGACGTGATCGACAACACCATTGCGAAACCCGATCGGCTCATCCCGACCGAGAGGCCGCAAAGGGTACGATGAGCTCGGCCATCGGCCATCGACCATCGAATTCTTTTCATGCCGCCACCAAGTGCCTTCGTCACACTCTCTACGGCTTCTACGTGCTAACGTCGCAGTCCGTTGTGCCACTCCCGTTGCCCCACTCTCCTTACTTACCGCCTGATTAGAATTGCCGAGCTTCGATAACCCCCTCGCAGCCCTCCCCGCCCTCTTCCTGGCGGGTGTCCTCACGAGCTTCACGCCGTGCATTTACCCGATGATCCCCGTGACGATCGCCATCGTCGGGGGCCAGTCGGTAGGCGAGACGGCGCGGCGGCCAGCGGTCATGCTCACGCTCGCGTACGTCCTGGGGCTGTCGATCGTGTACGCGGCGCTCGGCGTCATCGCCGGCATGACGGGCACGATCTTCGGCACCGTGAGCACGAATCCGTGGCTGCAGCTGCTCATGGCCAACCTGTTGCTGCTCTTCGCGCTCGCGATGCTCGACGTGATCCCGGTGCGCGTGCCGCAGTGGGTGCTGCGGCGCGCTTCGAACGCCGGCGCGAGCGGCGGCGCAGCCGGGAGCGTTCGCGATGGGCGCCGCGAGCGGATTGGTCGCGGCACCGTGCGGCGCGCCGATCATGGCGGGAGTCCTCACCTGGGTCGCGACGAAGCACAGCCCCACGCTCGGATTCATCTACCTGTTCGTATTCTCGCTGGGCTTGTGCGCCGTGCTCGTGGCGGCCGGACTGTCGGCGGGATTCCTGGCCCGAATGCCGCGCGCCGGTGTATGGATGGTGTGGGTGAAACGGGCGCTCGCGGCCATCCTCTTGGGCGCCGCCGAGTACTACTTGATCGAAATGGGGAAACTGCTCACATGACGAGACTCATCCTCGCGAGCGCCGCGATCGTGGCGGGCATGAGCGTCGCGGCCGCGCAGCAGGGCGACCTCGGGATCCCGGTGGGGAGCGTTGCGCCCGCCGCGGTCGTGCAAACCCTCGACGGCAAGGACGCCAATCTCTCGGCGTACCTTGGAAAAGGCCCGGTGGTGATCGAGTTCTGGGCCACGTGGTGCGAGAACTGCCGCGCGCTCGAGCCGCAGCTGATGTCGCTCGTGAAACAGTATGCCGGCACCGTGCAGTTCGTGGGCGTTGCCGTAAGCGCCAACGAGAGCGCCGCGCGCGTGAAGGCGTACGCGACGAAGCATGCGTTCACGCATGCGATCTTCTACGATACGCACGGCCTCGCGACCGGCGCCTACGACGTGCCCGCGACGAGCTATGTGGTGGTGATGAACAAGGCCGGCGTCATCGTCTACACCGGCCTCGGCGGCGACCAGGATCTCGCGGCGGCGATCAAGAAAGCGTTGTAGTTCATCGTGCATTTCGTGCATCGTGCATCGATGCACGATGCACGATGCACGATGCACGATGCCCGCATTTACGGAGCGTAACAGAAGATCACACTCTCTCTCAGGATCTTCCCGCTCACCGGCGCAACGTTCCCGATCTGGAGACCACAGCGCCACGCTCTCGTATCGGCCGTGGAGTAGATCTCCGCGCTCCAGCCGCCGACTCCCGAAACACCCATGTTCACGAAGTTCTGCGTGGTCGTCTGGAAGCCCATCGTCGCGGCATTGGCGTACGTGCCGTGATCCGCGTACCAGCCCTCTTCATCGCTCGCCATCCGATGGATGTCGGCGCTCAGCGACGCTTCGAGCGCCTTGTCCTTGGTGTTCGAGAATTTCGGGATCGCGATGGCGGCCAGGATGCCGATGATCACGACCACGATCAGCAGCTCGATGAGAGTGAATCCGGCACGGCGTGATGGATGCATTGCAGGCGATCCGTTGAGGTCTTCAGCGAGAAGACGGCGGGAGCGCCTGAGAGTAATGCCCGTCGGCCTCTAGACTGTCACGCCGCTGGCCGTTTCCGTCATCGATGCCCCTCGCGACGCGCTATCACGCTCCCGCCTCCCGCGGCGCTTCCCGCTTCCCGCTTCCCGCGCCCTGTGAGCGCCAGCTCGAGCAGTAGTTTCGGCGCGCTGGGCTCAATCTGGACATAGAACTGAATGTTGTTCAGCACGACCGCCTCCTCGACGCGCACCGCCATGAGCCGCCGCTCCATCGCCGGCGTGAGACGAGGGAAGAACGACAGCGTCGCATGAGGCGAGAACGCGAAGCGCGGGCGCTCGAACTCCAGCCCGCTGCCGGCGATCCGCTCGTGCAGCGTGCGAATGGGACCGTGCGGGTCCACCGGAAGCACGACGATCTCGGTCTGCATGAATCGGTGCGGCCGCTGGAACTGCACGGTGATCGGCGCGGTGTCGTTCGTGATCGGCTCCACGAGTTCGCGGATGCGCGACGCGGCCGTGCTCGCGGGCATTGGCCCGGCGCCCGATGAACCGGCGAGCGTGATGTGCGGCGGCGTGCCCGCCGCCATCCGCGGATCCGCCCAGCGCTGCACCTCGAGCACGCGCGCGGCGGCCGCACCGCTGAGCTCGGCCACCACGAACACCCCGCTCTTCACGGCGTGGTGCCGGGCAGCACCGGGATGCCGCGGCTGGGCCGTCGCATGACCGGCGTCGAGTTGGCGAGATCCTCTTCGAACATCTTCTCGGCGGCGGCGGCGAGCACCGTGTCCTGGATCACGGCATCGATCTCGTAGTTCACCTGCACGCCGAGCACGTTGAAATCGGTGGACCCCACGCGCACCCATTGTCCATCGATCACGCCGAACTTCGCGTGCATCATCGCGCCCTTCCATTCCCAGATCTTCACTCCGGCGGCGAGCAGATACGGATAGGTGCGCGACGTGAGCCGCGCGAACCAGGGATGGTCCGACGCGCCGGGCACGAGGATGCGCACATCCACGCCGTCCATCGCGGCGATCGCGAGCGATTCCATCTGCGCGTCGGACGGGAAGAAGTAGGCGCTGGCGAGCCAGAAGCTGCGCTGTGCCGCGGTGGCGAGCAGGTTGTAGGTGCGCGCGAGCCGCATGCGCCACGGCTCGCCCTCGATGATCCCCACGACCGCGCCGTTCGCATTCTCGGGATCCACGGCCGAGCCGCGCGCATTGCGTATCGCGCGCCATTTGTAGCGCGGTTCTTCGCCGGCGGCACGCCGCCACATGGTGTCGAACGCACTGGTCATGTCGACGGCCGCCGGTCCTTCGATGCGCACGCCGGTATCGCGCCACGCCGCGCGCCGGCTGCGTCGCACCGTGCCGCGCCACAGGTCGGCGATGCCGATCCCGCCGGTGATCGCAACGCGATCGTCCACCACGAACACCTTGCGATGGTCGCGCGGGATCACGCCCAGCCACCGGTGCAGACCGGGCGGGTTGAAGATCCGCGTTTCCACGCGCTCGTCACGCAAGCTGCGCCAGAATGGGCGCGTCACGCCGCGGCTGCCGACCCAATCGGCCATCACGCGCACCTGCACACCGCGACGGGCCGCGCGCACGAAGGCGTCGCCGAAGCGCTGCCCCGTCTTGTCGCTCACCATCAGGTACGTCTCGAGCGACACGCTGATGCTCGGCGCGCGTCGATCGCGGCGATCATCGCATCGAATGTCTCCGGTCCATCGCGCAAGGAGTGCTCACGGCGTTGCCATCCGACGCCGCCGCCATGGCCGTGCGCCAGAGTCCGCGCGTGAAGAGCGCGCTGGAGCGCCGGGTGATGGCCAGGCTCGGGAGTCGGGACTCGGGAGTCGTGAGGGTCATCGCTGGTCGCGGTCGGTCACGCCGAGTAAGCTATGGCGCACGACACCGCGTGCCACCCACCCCGCCGAATCTCATGGCCGACCCGACTCCGCTGGCGAATCTCGATCTCGATGAAGCCACGATGCGCGCGCATGGACGGCGCGTCGCCGACATCGTCGCGGAACACCTCGCGTCGCTGCGCTCGAAGCCGGCGTACACCGCGATCACGCGCGCCGAGGCCGACCGGCTGATCGCGGGTCCGGCGCCGCGCGTGCGGGGCGACTTCGAAACGATCCTGACGACGCTGCGCGAGCGCGTGTTCAAGAACGCCGCGCTCGAGCCGCACCCCGGATTCATCGCGTACGTGCCGAGCTCGCCGGCCTTTCCGGCCGTGCTCGGCGACTGGCTCGCGACGGGTCTACAATTTCTTCGGCGGCGCGTGGCAGATCGCCGGCGGGCCGAGCGAGGTCGAGGTCGTCGTGCTCGACTGGGTGCGCGCCTGGATCGGCATGCCTGCCGGAGCGAGCGGGCTGCTCACGAACGGCGGTTCGGGGGCGAATCTCACCGCGGTGGTCGCCGCGCGGCATGAGGCGGTGGGCGACGATGCCACGCGGATCGCGCGGCTCACGCTGTACACGTCGGATCAATCGCATTCGAGCGTCGCGCGCGCGGCATGGATGGCGGGCGTGCCGCGCGCGAACGTGCGCCTGCTCCCGTGCGACGGCGATTTCCGTTTGCGCGTGGGCGACCTCGAGCGCGCGATCGCCGACGACCGGGCGAAGGGAATGATCCCGCTCATGGTGGCCGCGAACGCCGGCACGACGAACACCGGCGCCGTGGATCCGCTGCACGCGATCGCCGATCTGTGCGCCCGCGAGAAGATCTGGATGCACGTGGACGCCGCGTACGGCGGATTCGCCGTGCTCGCGCCGCGCGGCCGCGAGGCGCTCGCGGGACTCGAGCGCGCCGATTCCGTGACGCTGGATCCGCACAAGTGGCTGTACGTGCCGTTCGAGTGCGGCTGCCTGATCGCGAGGGACCCGAATCGTCTCAAGGCCGCGTTCCACATCCTGCCGGAGTATCTCAAGGACACCGAGACGAGCGGCGGCGAAGTGAATTTCGCGGACTACGGCGAGCAGCTCTCGCGCATGGCGCGCGGCATCAAGGTGTGGCTCAACGTGCACTACTACGGCACCGACGCGCTCGCCGCCGCGATCGAGTACAGCCTGGGTCTGGCGCCGGTGGCCGAGCGCGAGGTGCGGGCGACTCGCGATCTCGAAGTGCTGGCGCCGGCGACGCTGGGCATCCTGTGCTTCCGCGCCGCGCCGGCCGGCGTGCCGGCAGTCCCAGCTCGACGCGCTGAACGAGCGCATCCTCCAGCGCGTGAACGCCTCCGGGAAATTCTTCATCTCGTCCACGCGGATCCGCGGGGCGTTCTCACTGCGCATCTGCCCGATCGGGCATCGGACGCGGGAATCGGATATGGTCGAGCTCATCGCGATGGTGGGAGAGTTCGCGAAGGACTCGAACGCGGGACGCGGGAAGCGGGACGCGCCGCGGGATGCGTGAACTGCGCGTTGGTCGAGCTCGTGCAATCCCGCGGCGATCCCGTTCCCGCATCCCGCGCGTGCGCTTCCCGCTTCCCGCTTCCCGCGTCATAATTGACTCATGCTGAACATCGATCTTAGAGGCAAACGCGCGCTCGTCGCCGGCGTCGCCGACGACGCCGGCTTCGGCTTCGCCGTCGCGCATGCGCTCGCCGAAGCAGGCGCGTCCGTGGTCGTCGGCACCTGGCCTCCCGCGCTCAACATCTTCCTGAACCTCATCGAGCGCGGGAAGATGGACGAATCGCGCAAGCTGTCGAACGGCCAGCTGCTGCAATTCGAGAAGATCTACCCGCTCGATGCCGCGTTCACGAACCTCGGCGAAGCGCCGGCCGAGATCCGCGAGAACAAGCGCTACAAGGACACCGGCGATTTCTCGATCGAGGGGATGGCGGCGCGCCTGGTGGCCGACTTCGGCGAGCGCCCGCTCGACATCGTCTTCCATTCGCTCGCGAACGGGCCCGAGGTGAAGAAGCCGCTGCTCGAGACGAGCCGCGCGGGATATCTCACGGCGATCAGCGTGAGTGCGTATTCGCTCGTCGCGATGGTGAACCGGCTCGCGCCGCTCATGCGGCCCGGCGGATCGTTCTGCTCGCTCACGTACATGGCGAGCGAGCGCGTGATCCCCGGCTACGGCGGCGGCATGTCCACGGCCAAGGCCGCGCTCGAGAGCGACACGCGCGTGCTCGCGTACGAGGCGGGCCGCGCCCACGGCGTGCGCGTCAACTGCATCTCCGCCGGCCCGCTCGCGTCACGCGCCGCGAGCGCGATCGGCATCATCGAGAAGATGGTCGCCTACGTCTGCGCACAACGCGCCGCTCACGCAGCCGCTGCTCGCCTCGGAAGTCGGCAACGCCGCCGCATTCCTGTGCTCCCCGCTCGCCTCAGGGATCACGGGCACCGTGCTCTACGTGGACAAGGGATACCACGCGATGGGCATGGCGGTGCAGGACTGAACTGACGCGGGAAGCGGGAAGCGGGAAGCGCCGCGGGATGCGAGAACGGCGCGTGGGCTCCTCGCGCAGTTCATCGCTTCCCGCGGCGCTTCCCGCTTCCCGCTTCCCGCGTAGTTCAGATGCTCGGCCACCTGATCGGAGGGTTATCGATCACCGACGCCCGATGCGTGTGATGCGTCTCCGCCCCCGCGCCGTGCTCCACTTCGTCCAGCTTCCCGACATTGATGCGGATGATGCCCCCGTCGCCCGGCGTCGTGTAGATGCTCTTGAAGCGGGCGTCCCAGTCGATCTCGTCCGCGCGGTACGACGTGCGCGTGTGCAGCGTCGTGGCGAACGTCTCGTCGTAGCCGCTGAGCAGGATCAGGAATTCGGCGTCGCTTCGCACCAGGTCGTCGTGCGTGAGGCCGTAGAGCGGGCTCGTCTCGTCGATCGGATGCACGATCGTCCACGACAGCGGGAAGAACACCACCTGCCGCCGCTCCAGCGCCAGCTCGCGGAACTGGCGCGACGGGTGCCCGTTCTTCATCTCGAAGCGGCTGAGCAGCACCTTCGCCTGCAGTTCCACCATTTGCGTGTTGCGCTCGTTCGCGATCCGGAATTCGAACGCGGTGATCCCGCGATACGGCGCGATGATCGCGCGCCGGCTGAAGCGGATGCGCACCTGCGGGCGTGCGAATCGCGCGAACACGATGCCGGTGGCGAGCGCGACGGCCATCAACCCGGCGATCGACTCGAGCGTCATGAGCATGTTCGGGACGGTGCCCACGGGATAGATATTCCCGTATCCGATCGTCGCGAACGTCTCCACCGAGAAGAAGAACGCCTGCAGGAAGCGCCCCTCCGGCATTCCCGTCGGCGGCGACGCGAGCGCGCCGGCGCCGCAAAGCAGGTATCCCACCGCGAACAGCGCGTTCGCCACGAGATACAGTGCGGTGAGCAGCGAGAAGAAACGCGCCCACGACATCGTGAGCAGCCAGTGATACGGGCTCAGCGACTCCGCCACGCTGAGCCCATCGCGCGCGACGTTGAACGTCCCGTCGCGGTTGAGCAGGCGATGGCCGCGCTCGTTCGCGACCACCGACCCGAAGCCGAGGTCCTTCTCCTCCTCGGCCGGGAACGATGCGCGGAGCGGGTCTACTCGCAGTCCCTCACGAGACAGCGACGCTACCATCCCTGCCGCTCCCTCAGCCCCGTGATCTGTGCCACGTGATGTTTTCCGTGCCACGCGTACTGCGACGCCACCCAGTCGAGTGACACGACGCCGTTCTGCGGGATGCGTGTACGTGCGCGCCCACTGCGCGGGGGTGAGCGCGCGAAGCAGCGCCACCCAGCGCGCGTGCAGCGCGTCCACGAGCGCCACCGAGTGCTCCACCGGGCAGCTCACGGCGTCGGGGAGCTTGGCCCAGTCCGCCTCCTCGTACGCTTTGATGGCGGGCGCATTCTCGGTGAGCGCGAACCGCACGCGGACGTACGCGTTCGCATGACTGTCCGCCATGTGGTGCGCCACCTGACGGACGGTCCAGCCTCCGTCGCGGTACGGCGTGTCGAGCTGCGCCGCGGTGAGCCCGTTCACCGCCGCCTTCAATGCGGCCGGCGCGGCTGCGATGTCGGCGACGTTCCGGAGGCGCAGCTCCGGCGTGAACGTCGCTGGAGGCGAGAATTTTCCGATCGGGTAACGCGGGTCGGTGGCCATGTGAAGTACCGTCGCGAAGGGGATAACTCTAAGACGGGGGCTTGCCGCCGAGTTCCACGATGCGCTGGGTGGCGAACGCGATGTTATCGGCGGCGCGGCGCGGCGCGCGTTTCACGAACTCCTGGTACGAGGCGATCGCTTTCACGCTGTCGCTCTTCGCTTCATACGCCGCGCCGAGCGTGAGGTACGGGTCGGCAAAGTATGGCTCCAGGCGCACCGCGGTGCGGAGCTGTTCGGCGGCCTCGTCCGTGCGCTTCGCGCGCAGGAGCGCTTTGCCGTACCAGTAGCGCATTGCGCCATCGGCCGGCGCGAGCTCCACGGCGAGCCCGTACTCGTCCGCTGCCGTGCGGTCGTCGTTGCGAAGTCGCGCGAGGCGTCCGAGCTCGGCGTGCGCCGGCGCGAACCCGAGATTCTCCTGCAGCGCGCGCGCCTGCGCCTCACGCGCCTCGGCCGTCTTCCCCTGCGACGGCATAGAGGAGTCCGAGCGCGTACTCGAACATCTCCTTCGAGTTGTAGAGATACACGATGTTCTTTCGATCGTCGCGCCGCATCGCCTCGAGCAAGCGCTCGATGTGCCACGTGGCGCTGTCGTAACGCGACATTTGAGTATACACGAGCGCGATCTCGAAATGGATCAGATAGCGCTCCTTCGTGCCGTCGCCCAGCGCCGCCGTGTACTTCGTGATCGCATCCTGATAACGCTGGTTGACGTAGTTCACCCAGCCTTGCGACTGCAGGTCCGCGGCGTACGCGGTGCCGTACGCTTTCGAATCGAGGAGCGCGACGAGCGCTTCGTTCACGAACGGGTTCCGCTCCCAGGAGTGGTATCGCAGCGAGTCCGCGGCGAGCGTTTGGTGCTGTTCGACGACGCGCGGGCTGCCTTCGCGATAGTCCTGCCACTCGCTGATGTCCGCCATCCAGAAGGCCACCCACCGCCCGAAGATCGGCTCCGCGCGCGTGGGGTCGTGGCGCGACGCCCAGTAGAACGCCGCATCCGCTTTGCTCGCCATGCGGGGCAGCTGCTCGACGCCGATGTCGTAGTACGACTCCCAGTCGTTGGGATCGTGCTGCTTGTCGATCTTGGGCGGCAGCATCGGCTCTTGCGCGCGACAGGGCAGCCGCGACGAACGCCGAGAGCGCGAGAAGGAGCGAGGAGGAGGCGCATGCGCGCAAATATGCCGCCGTCCGCTCTGGCGCGCGAACGGGGATAAGGCCAGAATGTGGGCGGCGAGTGGGGAATTCCTGCTGGACCGGTCCTCACTCGCCTCCACGTCCTACTCTCCCCGAGGCGGAATGAATTTCGACGCGAAGGACATCCTGCTGCTGGCGCTCGCCGCGTTCACGGCGTGGTACCTCTATCGCCTGACGATGGCATTCCGCGCGAACCGGGCCGATCCGATCCCCGGCGCCAGCGTCAGCGCCGAACGCCGCCACCGTCGGCACCGGATTCGTCACGAACTTCTTCGACACGCTGGGGATCGGATCGTTCGCGACGACGACCGCGATCTTTCGGCAATTGGAAGATGGTGCGCGATGAACTCGTGCCCGGGCACCCTCAACGTCGGGCATACGATCGGCGCGATCATGCAGGCGTTCATCTTCACCAAGCTCGTGCCGGTGGAGGCGCGCACGCTGATCCTCATGATCGGCGCCGCCGTCGTGGGCGCGTTTCTGGGTGCGGGCGTTGTGTCGAGTTGGCCGCGCCGCCGAATCCAGATCGGCATGGGCGCTTGCCTGCTCGGGGCTGCGATCATGCTGCTTCAAGGTGCTCAACGTCGGGCCGGCGGGCGGCGAGCTGCTCGCGCTCACAGGACCCAAGCTGGTCGATCGCGATCGCCGTGAACATGACGCTCGGCGCGCTTATGACCCTCGGGATCGGGCTGTACGCGCCGTGCCTGATCCTCGTAGCCATGCTCGGTATGAATCCGCACGGCTGCTTTCCCGATCATGATGGGGTCGTGCGCCTTCCTCATGCCCGTGGCGAGCGACCGGTTCATGCGCGAAGCGGCGGTATCGACCCGGGCGCGTCGGTGGGGCTGGTGATCGGCAGCATTTTCGCGGTGCCGATCGCCGCGTTCATCGTGAAGAAGCATGCCGCTCTGGTCGTGATGATGTGGTTGGTCATCGTCGTGGTCGTGTACACGGCGGTCGGGGCTCCTGCGAGCGGCGATGAAGGAGGCTCCGGAAGCGCCTGAGGGAACGGTGCCCGCATAGGGAGAATGGCGCCCGGAAGCCCGCATTAGAAAGATTAGAGAAAACCGAAACTTCCCCATTCTACATTCGTCATTTCGCTGTAGGAGGGCGGCCCACGTCTAGCGGTCGCCCACCAATCCCCCCGTGGCCATCCCGGCCAGCACAGCGGGGCAATAACCCTCGCAGGAGGCACCATGCGTCGTTTTCTCCTAATCGTTGCAGCTGTACTTGGCACTGTGTTCATCGCGAACACGGCGTCTGCTCAAGTGGACACGCACCACGGGCTATACGCGAGTGTCGGAGGCGGCTACGGTTCACAAAGCACAGCATTCACGTTCGACGGCGAGAGTGACGGATTGATCTCGTCCATGGCGACAACGTGGTACGCACAGGTGGGCTGGGGACTTCGGCCAAAGCTGGGCGTTCGGCATCGAGTCCAACTATCAGAAGGGTGGCTGCGACCATCTGCGCGAGGAAGGGCAGCATTCTCGGCTTGTTCTACACCGCGGCGGCGACGTTCTACCCGAGTGCCAAGGACAACTTTTTCCTCAAGCTCAATCTCGGTTACGTTCGGGCGTCGACGGCCGAACATTGCTGCGGCGAGGGTTCGACCACCGAGGGCGGTTTCGCGGGCGGCATCGGGATCGGCTACGACTGGGCGATCGGGAAGGGTGGTTTCATCGTGAAGCCGTTCGCGAACTATCTGACGCAGTTCTCGGAGGCGACGTATAGCGGTCGCGTGGGTCGATGGTGAAAGGGACGCGTGTTCAGCTGCTGCAGTTCGGCGTCGGAATCGGGTTCAAGCACTAACGCTCGCGAGCGACGATCGTAGCCAACGGGACTCGACCAATTCGAGTTCCACTGATTGGCGGCGCGACCTCTACTCTTTCGGAGCCAACATGAGAAAGTTGCGACTATTGCGACACTGGGTTTCGCAACGATCTTCGCGGCGGGCACGCTCTCCGCGCAGACCGAATACGCACAAGGGGTTCTACGGCAGCGTCGGCGGAGGATACGGCGGCGCAGAGCCGGACGTCGGCTACGGTGGCGGCGACAAGGGCGAACGCATCGGGGCAAGAGGCGACGTGGTTGCGGGGATCGGATCGGCGTGAAGCCACAGTGGGCGTTCGGCATCGACTTCAACTACATGAAGGGCGGCTGCGTGACCTCTGCAGCGGAGGAAGGCTCCACTTCACCAACTCCTTCTATACCGCCGCGGCGACGTTCTACCCCAGCCCGACGGGCAATTTTTTCCTCAAGCTGAATCTGGGATACGCGCAGAACGAAGCGTCGTTCAGCGGCGGCGGCGGATCCGACACCGAGGGCGGCTTCGCGGCCGGCCTCGGCTTCGGTTACGATTGGCAGATCGGCAAGGGCGGTTTCATCGTGAAGCCTTTTGCCAATTACATGGCGCAGGTCTCGGCCGCCACATACAGCGGCGAGGAGTGCGTTCTCGGGCGCCAAGGGCCGCGCCCAGCTGCTGCAGTTCGGCGTGGGTATTGGCTACAAGCACTAGAACGGCTCGCTGGAGCATGGATAAGGGGGCCCGTCGCGGATCGCGGCGGGCCCCTTTTTGCGCGGCCTGGCGCCTGTGACCACGGCGTGGTCCACGGCGTCAATTCGCCAGATGCATTGGCGGTCGCGAACAGACCGCCTTGGCTTACCTGCTACTCTGCCCGGCCCGAATGCCGCGGCATCAACCCTCGCAGGAGGCACCATGCGTAAGATTGCGATCCTCGCAGCACTCTCCACAGCAGCAGTTCTCACGGCCAGCTCGGTCTCGGCCCAGGCCGAGGTCCGCCAGGGCTTCTACGGCAGCGCCGGCGTCGGCTATGGTTCGAACGCGATCTCCCTCGATCAGGGCGGCGATCAAGCCAGCAGGACCAAGAGTGGCGCGACGTAGTACGCGGGCGCCGGTTGGCTGTTGAACCAGAAGTGGGCCATTGGCGCTGAGTGGAATTATGCCAAGACGAGCTGCTGCGGCGGCCTCAATGTCGAGAACAGCTTCTATTCGGCCGCGCTCACGTGGTTCCCCATGCCGAAGAACAACTTCTTCGCGAAGGTCAATCTCGGCTACGGCGGCAGTCACGATCAGCAAGGCGGCGCATCGGCGTCGGAGAGTGGGCTTCTCGGGCGGCATTGGCGTCGGATTCGACTGGGCCATCGGGAAAGGCGGCTTCATTGTGAAGCCGTTCGCCAACTACATGGTGCAGCTTTCCAAGTCGACGTACGGCGGAGCGCTCTCTGGCGAAGACATCCAGGGAAAGGCGTCACTCTTCCAGATCGGCGTCGGCATCGGCTACAAGCACTAAGCGTGTTGCTTGAGCGTGCCGAAGAGGGGCCCGTCGCACTCGCGGCGGGCCCCGTTTTCTTTGTGCCATTGCCAAGCGTGACCACGAGGGGCGCGGCGGCGTCTATCAGCCAGTTGCGTTGGCGGTCGAGAAGCGACAGCCTTGGCTACGTGTTACTCTGCCCCGCCCTATCGGGCCAGGGCACCCACCCTCGCAGGAGGAATCATGCGTAAGCTCGCGATCCTCGCAGCACTCGCTGTAGCCGCATTACTCACGGCCAGCTCAGCCTCGGCCCAGGCCGAAACGCGGAAGGGGTTCTACGTCAGCGGCGGCGCTGGCTACGGCTCGAACAAGGTCACCATCAGCGACGACGGCGACACCCAGGACGAGAGCGGCAGCGGCGCGACATACTATGCCGCGTTCGGTTGGATGCTCAACCAGAAGTTCGCTGTCGGCGCTGAATGGAACTACGCGAGCACGAGCTGCGACAATTGCAGCCCGGACAAGATCGCCAACAGCTTCTATTCCGCCGCATTCACCTGGTTCCCGATGGAGAAGAACAACTTCTTCGCGAAGATCAACCTGGGATACGGCGGCGACGAGATCAGCGGCGAAGGTGAGTCGGCGTCGGAGATGGGCTTCTTCGGCGGCATTGGCGTTGGCTTCGACTGGGCGATCGGCAAGGGTGGCTTCATTGTGAAGCCGTTCGCGAACTACATGACCCAGTTCTCGAAGGCGGCGTACGGCGGGGCGCTCTCGGGCGAGGGCAATGAAATGGGCAAGGCCTCGCTCATCCAGGTCGGCGTCGGCATCGGCTACAAGCACTAGAACGAGTTTCTCCAGCAGTGAACAAGGGGCCCGTCGCGATCGCGAGGGGCCCCTTGTTGCATCCCCCGACGACTATGACAACGTGCAACGGTCCTGGCGACCATTCGCCATTCGCATCGACGGCCCTCAGCACGGAGGCATCATGCGCAATCTCACGATCCTCGCAGCACTCTCCCTCGCGGCCGTGGCCGCGGCCAGCCCGGCTGCCGCCCAAGGCCGCACGGGCTTCTATGTCAGCGTCGGCGGCGGCTACGCCTCGAACAAGGCGGACTTCAACAGCAGGCCGAGACGCCGAATCAATCAGGAGACGGAGTGACGTACTACGCGAATCTCGGCTGGAAACTGAGCGAGAAGTTCGGCATCGGAGCCGAGTGGAACTATGCCAAGACCGGATGCGGTATGTGCAGCGGCGGCGAAAAGATCACCAGCACGTTCTATTCGGCCGCGCTCAGCTGGTTCCCGGGCGGCGGCAATTTCTTCGTGAAGGCGAATCTCGGCTACGGCGGCAACTCGATCGACGGCGACTTCCAGGGGACCTCTCAGAACGGAACGGCGGGCGGTGTCGGTGTTGGCTTCGACTGGGGCATTGGCAAAGGCGGTCTGATCGTGAAGCCCTTCGCCAACTACTTCACGCAGCTCTCGAAGTCCGCGTATGGCGGCCCGCTTTCGGGCGATGGCGTGCAGGGTATGGCATCGCTCTTCCAGATCGGGCTCGGTATCGGCTTCAAGCATTAGTTCTCGAGTCGGACAAGCCGAACGGGGCCTGTCGCCTGCGCGGCGGGCCCCGTTTGTTTTGTCGCCAGTCGCCGGACCGCATCGCACGGCATGGTGTAGCAGGCCCACCAGGATCCCGGAGCCATGCATGCGCATCGATCGTTCGTGGACCATCGCCATAGTCGCATTCTTGGCCGTGGCCGCGCCCCTGAACGCCCAGCGAACCTCGGGCGTCACAGCTGAGTCATCGGCATCGCGTACGGCAACCTCGTCACGAGTCTGTCCGACAGTACGGGCGCGCATGCTTCGGGGTCCGAGGGCGCTGCCACCGGTTCGATCGCGCTCGGGCTGGAGCTTCAACGAACAGTGGCGGAGCGGCGCTGCAATTCGACCAGGTCGATGTCGACGATTACCTGTCGTCCCAATTCGGCAGCGGCACGGAGGCGATCGCGTCGTTCTACACGGCGTCGCGTCGCAGTTCTACCCGAGCCGCGACAGGAATTTCTGGGTGCGCGCGCAACGTCGGACTCGGGCGCGTGGCGTTCGACCAGAGCGGCGGGAACGGCGGTGCGACGAGCCTCGCCGCGGGCCTTGGGGTCGGCTACGATTGGCGATTCAGCAAGACGCCCTTCGCCGCCGTCCCCTTCGTGAACTACCTCTCGATGTTCAATACCGGCGATTTCGGCGGCGCTTACAGCGGCACCGGTATCCACGGATCCGTGGGCCTCCTCGAGATCGGCGTCGCGCTCGGATTCGGCAACTGAGCCGGGCGATCTTCGCGTCTTGACGCGACTCCGCCCCGTGCGCTACTTCCGAGGCCGGACGCTCAACGGAGATGAACCGCCCCATGTCATTCGCGCGCACCGCCTGCCTGATCGCGCTCGCCGTCATGGCGGGCTGCAAGCCGCCCGATGCCAAACAAGCGAAAGCCGATTCCGCGCTCGCCGAACGCAAGGCCGATTCGATCGCCGCGCCGAGCCGCACGCAGACGATCACCGGCTTCAAGGCGCCGGAGTCGGTGCGCTATGACTCGGCGCTCGACATGTTCTTCGTCTCGAGCACGAATGGCGACGAGCTCGCGAAGGACAACAACGGATTCATCTCGCGCATGCGCGCCGATGGCACGATGGATTCCCTGCTCTTCATCGCCGGCGGGCGCGATGGCGTGACGCTCCACTCGCCGCACGGGCTCGTGATCATCGGCGACACGCTCTGGGTGGCGGACCTCGACGCGGTGCGTGCGTTCAACAAGAACACCGGTGCGCTGGTCGCCTCGGTCGACCTCCAGAAGCTCGGCGCCGTCTTCCTGAACGACATCGCCGCCGCGCCCGATGGCGCGCTCTACATCACCGACACGGGCCCCGACGGAAATCGACCAAGACCAAGGGCAACCGGATCTTCCGCATCGGTCCGGATCACAAGGCGAGTCGGTGGCGCTCCATAGCGACTCGCTCGGCTCGCCCAACGGCATCACGTGGGACGCGCGCGGCAAACGATTCATCATCGTGCAGTGGGGCGACGTCACATATCCTCAGCTGGCGGCCCGGGCGATAAGACGCCGCGCACGATCGGCTTCGGCGCGAACCAGTCGGACGGCGTCGAGATGCTCGCCGACGGGCGCTCGGTCATCACGAGCTGGGCCGAACATGCGCTGATCATCAATCATGGGAACCAGCAGACCGATCGTCCGCGGATTCACCGCGCCGGCCGATTTCGGCGTGGACACGCGCCGCTCGCGGCTCGCGATCCCGATCATGGATCAGGATCGCGTGGAGTTCTACGCGATGCCGCCGCTCAAACCAGTAGCGCCGACCCCCATGCGCCTCGCGACCGCCGCGCTTGCTCGTGTTGCTCGCCGCCTGCGACCAGGTGATCAAGGACCCGCCGAAGAACTCGGACCCGAAGTTCGCGGCCGACAGTCGGCCGCCGCCGCCCAGGACCGGGCCGCTCGCCGATTCCGCGCGGAAATTCGCGATGGCCGTCGCGAAGGCGAACCGGCCGATGTCGCTCACCGTGACGGGCGCGCAGCATTTCTCGGCCGACAGCGCGTTCACGCTGAGCTGCATCTCGAGCGAGAGCAACGGCGAGCGCCTCCTCCAAGTGGAGGGACTGCATCGCAACGCGCGCGTGAGCTTCACGATCTACAATCCGCGCGACGGCGATCTGCCCGTCGGCGAACAATTATTCCCACCGCTGCGCATTCGCGCATCGGGAACGTCGAGGTCTCGATCGGAACGAAGACCTACGGCGACGGCCGCGGCGGCGCGGACGTCTCCGACCCGCTCGGCCGCTCCGGCGCGCTGCACGCGAGCAATTTCGTGAAGATGGGCGTCAAGAAAGGACAGAGTCACGCACGCCGATATCTCACTGCATCTCCGCTGGCACTGTGAATAGCGTCGCGCGCGCGGTCGCGGCCGCCGGCATGGCGATCGCGCTCGCGGCGTGCGGCAAGCCGTCGCCGTCCACGAGCGCGGCGCGAGCGGTGGATGACGCCGAGCACCGGCTGCCCACCGGCAACGTATCTCGATCCGGTCGCGCCGTCGGTCCAAGCCGGCTCGCTGCCGCTCGCGATGGCGCTCTCCCCCGATCACCGCTACGCCGTGCTGCTGCTGAACGGCTGGAAGGAGCGCGGCATCCAGATCATCGACCGGCGGTACGGCCGAGTGACGGCCACGCTGCCGCTGCCGAGCGCGTTCCTCGGACTCGCCTTCTCGCCCGACGGCAGCACGCTCGCCGCGTCGGGCGGGAATGCCGATGCGATCTACCTGTTCTCGTGGCGCATGGGCGTCGCGACGCTGCGCGACAGCATCGTGCTCGCGGCGAATCGCGGGCCGAGCGGAACGCGCTATCCGGCGGGGCTCGCGTGGTCGCGCGACGGGCGGATCATCTACGCCGTGGAGAATCTCGCCGATTCGATCGCGGTGCTCGACGTCGCGTCGAAGCGCGTGCTGCAGCGATTCCCCACGGGCCGGTACCCGTATGGCGTCGCGGTCGCGCCCGACGGCACGGTGTACGCTGTCGGCGTGGGACGGCCACGCGGTGGCGGTGTTCACCGCGCGGTCCGGCGGCACGCTCGCGCCGGCGGCGCCGATACCGGCCGGCCGCCATCCATCGGCGCTGCTCCTCAGCGACGACGGCACGCGATTGTATATCGCGTCGTCGACCACCGACCGCGTCGCGGTGGTGGATACGCGCGCGCGCAAGATGATCGCCGAGCTGCACGATGCCGCGCCGGCCGGCCCCGGCGAAGGGAGTACGCCGAACGCGCTCGCGCTTTCGGCGAGCGGCACGCGGCTCTTCGTGGCGGAAGCGGACAACAATGCGGTGGCGGTGTTCGACCTGTCGGCGGCGACGTCGGGCGTGAAGGCGGCCACGGGTGCGGACCGGCTCATCGGGACGTTTCCCGGTGGAGTGGTATCCGGCGGGGCTCGCGATGGCCGGCGACACGATCCTCGTGCTCAACGCGAAGGGGCACGTGCCCGGTCCCGAACGTGGGCGATCCGACGCCAATGAGCCCGAGCGGTGCGACGACGCACGCCTACACGCTCGGGCAGCTCAACGGCACCGTGATTGGCGTTCGCCGGCGCGATGGGCGACTCGGCGGCGTTCGCGCCGCTATCCGCGCGCGTGGCGCACGCGAACGGCTGGGACGCGCCGGCGCGATCGGCGGCGCACTATCCGCCCTTCGAGCACGTGATCTACATCCTGAAGGAGAACCGCACCTTCGATCAGGTGCTGAGCGACCTGCCGGGCGTGGACGGCGACACGTCGCTGCAGTTCTTCGGGCTCGCGTCATCGCCCAATCATCACGCGCTCGCGCAGCGGTTCGGCGCGTACGACCGGTTCTTCGTGAACGCCGAGGTGAGCGCCGACGGGCACAATTGGACGTTCGGCTCGTACGCGACCGAGTACGTCGAGAAGACCACCTCGCTCGGCGTATGCCGATCAAGGGCGCGACGACGACTACGGAGGCGAGAACCGCAATGCAAGTGACGGACGATGACGTCGCGCGAGCCGGCGAACGGATATCTCTGGAACGCGGCCGCGCAGCGCGAAGATCACGTTCCGCGACTACGGCGAGTTCACGTATTTCGACAGCACGCTCGAGCTCGGCGGGCCGCAAGGGAGCGTTCGAAGGCGTGAAGAAGGTGATGCGCGGCCACACCAATCCCGACTTCCCCGGATTCGATCTCGCGATCCTCGACCAGCACCGGATGGATGTCTGGCTGGCGGAGTTCAAGGAGTTCGAGCGCACGGGCGAGATGCCGGCGCTCATCACCATGACGCTGCCGAACGATCACACCTCGGGCATGCGGGCGGGCGCGATCGCGCCGCGCGCCGCGTTCGCCGACAACGACCTCGCGCTCGGGCGGTTGGTGGAAGCGCTCTCGCGTTCGCGCTTCTGGAAGAACACCGTGGTGTTCGTCGTGGAGGACGATGCGCAGAACGGACCCGACCACGTGGACTCGCACCGGTCGGTGATGTTCGCGATCTCGGCGTACAGCAAGCCGGGTCCGGTGCACCGGTTCACCAATACCACCGACGTCATCGCGACGATCGTGGAGATCCTGCATCTCGGATCGTTGTCGCAGTTCGATTACTACGGCCGGCCGTTGCGCGACGTGTTCGCGAGCGAGCCCGATCTCACGCCGTACGTCGCGCTCACGCCCTCGCAGCGCCTCGACGAGAAGAATCCGGCGGTGCGCGTCGGGTCGGCGCGCGGGCGGCCGCTCGACCTCTCCGCGTCCGGACCGCGCCAACGAGGACGACTTCAACCGCGAACTCTGGCGCGCGCTCAAGGGCGACCGCGTTCCGTATCCGGCGGTGCGACGCATGTCGCCGCTCGAGGCGGTGCAGGCCCGGTGATCGCCGGCCGTCGCGCGTGACACCGTTCCGCTGGACCCTGGCGGTGGTCTCTTTCGCCGCCGCGATCGGGGTCTCGCTCTACATCGTGCGTTCGTCGTGGCCCGCGGAGAACGCGGCGGTGTCGGTGTCACCGCTGGTGCACGCGGCGCTGCTCGCGCTCGCGCTGCTCGAGCTTGGCGCGCGCGGCCTCAAGGTGCGCCTCAGCGCCGCGGCGCTCTCGATCCCGATGACGTACGGCTCGGCGCTGCGCGCGAGCGCCGGCGGCGATTTCGGCGCCGCCATCACGCCGGCGCGCACCGGCGCGGAGCCCGCGCGGTTCCTGATCCTCTCGGAAGCCGGGATGCCGTCGGCGCAGATCATCCTCGTGATCTTCGCGGAATTGTTCCTGGAGATGATCTCGCTCGCGCTCGTGGCGGTCGCGATGTTCGTGGTGTTCAACAGCTCGGGCGCGATGATCCTCGGCATGGCGGGTCTCGTCGCCGCGTATGCGCTGTTCGTGCTCGGCGGCGCCGCGATCGGTTTCGCGCTCTCCCGCACGCACGCCTCGGGGCCGCCGCCGAAGTGGGCGCATTATGTGGGGCTCAATGCCGCGCGGTGGCGCGGCGTGCAGCGATCGCTCCGCCAATTGCGCGAGGGCATTCACGGATTGCGCGACGTGCGTTACGGGATGGCCGACGCTCGCGCTCCTCGCGTCGCTCGCGCACGTGGCGCTGCGGCTCTCGATCCTGCCGCTCATCGTGTACTCGTTCCATGAGCCGGCGCCGCTCGCGCCGCTCATCCTCTGGCCCATCGCGCTCACGTATGGCAGCGTGATCGCGCCGGTGCCTGGCGGCGGCGGGGCGATCGAGGTCGCGTTCAAGGCCACGCTCGGCGGCACGATCCCCGCGCGCGTGTTCGGTGCGTCGCTCATTTGGTGGCGGTTCTACACCTTCTACATCTTCGTCCTGCTCGGCGCGCTCGTCGCGGGCGGCACCGTGCTCCGGGCGCTGCGCGACGACGCCGACAAGGACGCCGACGGCGCTACGGACGCTGGGGCCGCACCGGCAGGTATGGCCGCAACGCGCGCAGCGAATCCAGCGGCAAAGGACCGCTGAGCATGAACTCGGTGCCGGTCGAGTCGGTCCATTGGATGGAATTGATCCCCGCGACGGGTTCATCGAGACTCTTCATCCGGAACTGACGCCGCGCCACGCGTCCGACCGAGTCGCGCGCCGCGCTGTCCGCGTCGCTGCGCGTCTCCGTGGGCTGGGCGGGCGCGCTCGCGAAACTGGCGAGCGTCACCTCGATGCCGGGCCGCACTTCGAACACACGCTTCTGGACCAGTACCGGCGTCCTCTGTGACCATCTGTTCGCTCACGAGCCGCATGCCCGGGAATGGCATCGGCGCCGCGTGCTTCGCCGTGGCGGCGACGGACGACTGCGCGCTCTGCACGCTCGGTGCCTTCGGTGTGAGCTGCATCTGATCCGCAGCGAGCCCGGGCGCGGGCGCAGTGGACGCCGGCGCCGATAGCGCCCCGCTGACGGCGGCGGGCGCCGGCGCCGTCTTCATCTCCGGCTTCGAGGCGAGGGTGCGCTCCGCGGCCTCCGGGACAGCGACGTTCGCGCCAGCCGCGCCGGCCGCGCCGGAATCGCGGACGTTCGCGGCGCGCTGCGGATCCTCCACCTTCTGCTTCGCATCGGCTTCCAGTTTGTCGCTCAGCGCGCCGGCCTGCGAGTTCGTTCGTCGCGGGCCGGCCCGCGCTCGGCGCCGCCGGAGCCTGCACCGCCGAGGACTCTGTACGCAAATCGGTCACGGGTGCCGGCGCGTTGGCGGGCGCCGATCGCCGGGGCTTCGACGTCCTTCGCCTTGAGCTGTTCGAGCGTCGACGCGCGCGGCGACGAGCCGTAGCGATCGACCACGATCAGCGTCCCCGCGGCGACCACCACCACCGATGCCGCGACGCGCAGCGTCCACGCCGGGATGCGCGGCGCGCGGCTCGCTGGTTTCGCGGCGGGCATGGCGCGATAATCCTGCGGGATCACACCGGCCGGGCACGTTGTCGAGCGCCGACAGGATGCGCGAGGACGCCGCGATGAACCCGCGCGCGTCGGCCACGGCGGACGCGCACTGCGTGCATCGCGCCGCGTGCGACTCGGCCTTGCGTTCCTCATCGGCGCTGAGCGCGCCGTCGAGCCACGCATGGATCGTCCCTTCGTCAAGATGCCGCATGGCCTCCCTCACTCCGGCGCGGCATGCGCTGCAGCGCCTCATAATGTTCAACGAGCCGGCGGCGGGCGCGCGAGAGCGTCGTGCCGACCGAGCGCACCGACAGCTTGAGCGCCACCGCGATCTCTTCGTAGTCCAGTCCCTCTTCCCGCATCAAGAGCGCCAGCCGGTCGCGCTCGGCAAGCCCATCCACCGCCGCGCGGGCGAGCGCGGCATCTTCCGCGCGCTCGGCGCTCAGCGGCTCCGGTTCGAACACTTCGTCCCGTTGCTCCTCGCGCAGCAACTCCGAATGCCGCCGCTGGCGCGCGCTCTTGCGCGCGTCGTCGCGCACGAGGTTGTTCGCCACCGTGAACAGCCACGCGCGTTCGTTCGTGATCGTCTCCTGGCGCAGCGCCCGCACGAACGTCTCCTGCGCCACCTCTTCCGCCCAATCGCGGTCCCCCAAGCCGGCGGGTGAGATAGCGCACGAGCATGTCATGATACGTGCGGAACAGCCGGTCAACGTCGTGCACGCCATCTCCGCGTCAGAGAGTGCTCTTCGCTCGTCCGCATATGTGACGCCCGTCCGCCCGAACTTGCACACGGGCTCGGCCCCAGACAGATTTCTGATGACTGTCGACCGATGACTGTCGACTAGTCGCCGCCCCAGACGGGATCGACGCCATGCCGAGCGGCGGCGTCAGCAGTTTCTCGTCGCGCGTCACTTCCGTGATCTGCGGTTCGAGCCGGCGCATCATGGCGGTGAATGCGTGGGCGATGTCCGAGTCGAACTCGCGGCCCGCGCGTTCGTCGATGAAGAGCAGCGCCTGCGCCGCGGGGTACGGCGACCGGTGCGCGCGCTCAATGCGCAGCGCGTTATACACGCTGCACACGCGCACCATCTTGCTCCCGAAGTGGATCGGCCGGCGGAAGAGGCCCTGCGGATAGCCGGTGCCATCGGGGCGCAGGTGGTGCTCGTACGCCACCGTGGCGCCGAGTTCCATGCGCTTGTCGCTCTGCAGGATGATGCGCGCGCCGTCCACCGGGTGGCGCTCGACGATCTTCCGCTCCTCATCGGTGAGTTCGATGGGCTTCGGCACCAGTTCGCGCGGCACGCGCGCCATGCCGAGGTCGTGCAGCAGCGCCGCCATCCCGAACTCGTGCACATCCTTGTTCCCGAGGCCGAGCGATTCCGAAAGAGCCATGACGAGCACCGCGACGTTGATCGCGTGGATCGCGTTATAGGGGTCGCTCGCCTTGAGCCGCAGGAGCGGAATGATCATCGCGCTGCTCCCCTTCATCGCGACCGTGAGCGACCGCACTACCGCGTCGGCCTCCACGAGCGGCACGACGTCCTTCGCCTGCACCTGCTCGTAGATCCACGTCGCGGCGCCCGCCTCCTCCTCGAGACCGAAGGGCAATCCCGTGCCCTCCATGCCCTGCGCCGGCGTCGGCGTGCGGGAGTCGCCGAGATCCGCGTTCCCTTCCTCGATCTCGCGCACGGTCACCGTGCCGAAACGAATGCTCTGCCGGCCGCCGGGCGCACGCGTAGGCGCTTCGATCGCGCCGCCGGCGCCGCTCTGCACCACGCGCGCGAGCACATCGGCGACGAAATCCTCGAACTCGTCGCGCGTCACCTCGGCGTCGAATTCCAGGCGCTGCACACCGGCCTCGGCGAGCCGTTGCGCCCAGGGCCAGTCCTTGAGGTCGTGCAGGGGCGAATGACCGTAGATCACATCACGGCCAATGAACGAGAAGAGCGGCTGCGCGTTCTCCTTCTGCAGTTCCGCGAGCTGCTCGTACGACGCGTCGGCCGCGCGCTTCCAGGTCTGATGGCCCCGCGGATAGAGCATCATGGTCGAGAGGCTCTGCGCGAGCGACGTCAGGAATTTCGCCGGGGCGTTCATGTCGGACCTCGCGCCGCGCAACGCGGCCTGGATCTCGGGGTCGCTCTCGCGCGCGCGATCGCGAGCACCTTCTGCGCGCGGCCGCTTCCTGCTTCCAGCTGGTCGCCAGCACCGCGATCGCCGCCACTGTGACCGGCGATTTCGGTGCGAGCTTCCGGCGGAATTGGAAGCGGCGTTTCGGCGCGAGAGTCGCCGCGACCAGGCAGTCGAGCACCGCCTGCAGCCGCACCGGCTGCAGCACCTTCACCGCGAGCACGCCCAGCATCCCTTCCAGCGAGTGCGCCGCGAGACGCGCGGTGAGCACAGGCATGGCGTCGCGCGGGCATCCCCGCTCCACCGCGACATTCAGGCCGGCGCGCACGATGCGCTCATCCTCATCGCCGCAGGCGTCGGCGATCGCTTTGTCGCGAAGCTTCTCGTTGGCCAGCAGCAGTGCGTACGCCTCGCGCCGCACGCGCGCGTCGGGACTGCGCGTATACGTCTCGGCGCTGAATCCCGCGGGCCACTGCGTGAGGCGCCCCATGAGCAGCAGCAGATTGCGCTGCACGAACCACTGCGCCTTGGGCAGGCGCGCCACGACGGCATCGCCGACTTCGGGGCCAAGCTGCGTGAGCATCTCGAAGAGTTTCCACCGAGCGCCGCGCTCATCCTCCTGCTCGAGCGCATCGAGAAGGGCCCCGGCAGCCGGGAAGCCGACGCGCGACACGAGGCGATAGAGCACTTCGAAATCGATCGGGCGGTCGCGCAGCAGGCGGCGGATCGTGCCCGTGTTGTCGAGATGGCGCCGCAGCGTGTACACGACCTTGTTGTCGTCCGGCGTGCCGTCCACGAGCGCGAGCAGCGCGGCGATCTGGCCGCGCTTCACCATCTCCGCCACCGCGTGCTTGCTCGTCGTGCCGAATACCTCCGTCTCGAGACTCAGTTGCACGACGTGTTCGGCTGGCACGTCGTACATGCCGCTCGCCGCTTGTTCCTTGGCGGGCTCGGCGATCAGTTTCTCGAGCGTCTGCCAATAGTTCTCTTCGGGCAACTCGGCGGCGTGGTCCCAGTCGTTGATCAACTGGCGCACGTTCTCGCGGAGCGCCGCATCGGCCTTCCCTTTCCGCGCCGGCGATCCCTTGTCGGCGTGCTTCGCGAGCTTGGCGAGCAGGAGCAGCAGCGCTTCGGACATCGTGTGCGCCGACGCGGACGCGACCGCCTTGGCGAGATCGAGCACAGTGTCGGCCGCGAGCGCGTGCGACGCGTTCAGCATCAGCTGCTTCTGCTGCGCCCAATTAGTGTTGACCTTGAGGATGCGCTGCAGCGTCTGCGGCGTGAGGCTGCCGATGAGATTCGAGACGCGCGATTGCAGCGCCTTCGCCGCCTGCCCGCCCTTGTTCCGGATCTCGTCCATGAACGAGCCGAACATCCCGAGGATACCCTTGTCGAATTCGGGGTCGTTCTCGCGACGCTCGATCGCGCTGGCGAGCGCGAGCGGATCGCCGGTGAAATCGGGCACCGTGATCGCGCCGCCCATCTCCGTGCCGACCGCCGAGCGCGCGAGCCGCGTCCACAGCTGCGTCGCCCAGCTGCCGCGCTCCGGGTCGTCGGGGCTCGCGTTCGCGTCCTGCAACTCGAGCTGGTCGTACGAGAGCGGCAGGAGCCGGATATGCGGCCATTCGCGCGCCGGTACCGCGACCGCCGCGGGCTCCTCGCCATCCTTCACCGCCGCGATCTTGGCCGAGTTCCGCTCGCCTGCCTTGGAGCCATCGCGCGCGACCGTCTTCATCACCTCGACGAGCTCGACGTCCTCCACGCCCTTCGTGGATCCGCACGCCGCCGATCTCGCGCCGGTAGAGCTTCACGGCGAGTTCCCGCAGCACGGCGACGTTGCGGTCCGTCGGCATGCCGTCAATGAGCAGATGGTCGCGCGCCACGCCGATCGAGAAGGTCGGGCGCTCGGCGAGGATCGGCTTGAGGCGGCGCGCGATGCCCGTCGCGGCCGTCTCGAGCAGCGGGTGCCCGTCCGGGTACATGGTGTACTTGTGGAGCGCAGTGGACAGCTCCACGAGGAACTCGGTCAGTTCACGCGGCAGCGCGGGTGCGTCGGCGCTGGCCTGGGTAGTGGGCACGCGGCGGTGGGCGACGGGTGTGGACGACTCGAAAAAGGGGGCGTTCTCCCCCTCAGAATCTGACCGTCTGCCCCTCGGTCACGTCACGACCGGATGATGCCGCTCCCCTTGGGGGTGGCCGGCCGGCCCCCGATGTGGGGGACCCCTGCCCCGGGCGTCCCTCGCCGGTACGGCTCGTTCTGGATCGGCACCTCGCCCGAGACGCGCACCGGCGGCGTGATCGCCTGCCCCTCGTCGAAGGGCATGATCCGGCGCTCCCAGCGGCGCATCATCGTGATGAACGACTTCGGAGATGTCGGCGTCGAACACCGTGCCGGCCTTCTCCTCCACGTAGCGGAGGGCGCTCTCGGGGGTCCATGCGCCGCGATGGAAGCGCCGCGTGCGCAGCGCATCGTAGCAATCGCAGACTTGCACCAGCTTGCTGGCGAAATGGAGATCCCGCTCGAAGTGCGTCTTGGGATAGCCGCCGCCGCCTGGCAGCATGTGGTGCTCGAACGCGACCACCGCCGCGAGATCCAGCTGCGGCTCGCTGCCCAGGATGATCTTCGCTCCCTCCGCCGGATGGATCCGCAGCAACGCCCATTCTTCCTCGGTGGGCGGTCCCGCCTTGGAGACGATCTCCTTCGGCACCCGGGTCATGCCGACGTCGCGCAGCAGACCGGCGACGCCGATCGCGCGGGTATCGCGGCCGCCCAGCCCCAGGAACTCGGCGAGTCCCATCACGAGCACCGACACGTTCAGCGAGTGCGCCGTGGTGTACTGGTCGAACTCCTTGAGCTGCAGCAGCGGCATCATGATCTCGCTGTCGCCGTGCATCGCCACCGAGAGCGAGCTCACCACCGCCTCGATCTCCGCCGCGGGCAGCGGGCGCCCCGCCTCGATGTCGGTGAAGATCGTGCCGATCGTCTCGATCTCCTCGTCCAGCGGGAAGTTCATCCCGAGGATGGGGAGCGGGTCGGTGAGGAATTGCTCCTGGTCGCCGCGGATGCCGATCGCGCCGAAGCGGATCGCCTTGTACTCGGAGCCTTCCGCGCGCTGCGTGTGGCGCGGATCGATCCAGCCGGGCGTGATCAGCGCCATGATCTCGAAGAGGAAATCGTCGAACTCCTCCTTCGTGACCTCGGCCACGAATTCCAATCGCTGGATGCCGTTTCGCGTGAAGCGGTCGGACCATTCCCAGTCGCGAAGTTCCTTCAGCGACTTGTTCTGGAACACGACCTCATCGCCGAGGAAGGAGAACTTGATCTCATTCTCGGTGCGCTGGAGCTTCTGGATGATCTCCAGCGCCGCGGCGGTCGATTTCGCGCGCGCCGGATGCGATGGCGAGTATAGCGCCATCGCGGCGAGCGTCTTGCCGAAGGCGTTAAGGAATCGAATTGGTTCGATCACTGGGCCTCCGGCGCGCCGTCGCGGCCGCGCGGATCTCGAGATCCTTCGATTTCTGACCGAGGTCGAGCACCGGCTGCACCGCCGGATCGTCGCTCCAGCCGCTGGCGAGTCCGCTCAGTGCCGCGAGCATCTCCGGCGACTTGGGCACGAGCTTGTCGCGGCGCAGGAAACGCGTCTTGGTCGCGGCGAACGCGAGCAGCCAATCGAGCGTCGCGGGATCGTGCGCGGCGCCGATCACGCGGAGGCCGAGCGCGCGCAGTTCCGGCGAGATCGATTTGCGCTGCACATGCCGCACGATGAGCGGCAAGCGCCGGGCGTGGACAATCCTCCAGCGCCGCCTGCATCGCGAGCTTCACGATGTTGTCGTCGCGATCGCCGAGCGCGGCGATGATCGTCTGCGCGCGGAGCTTCGGCAGGCGCAGCAGGAGCTTGAGCGCCTCGCGCCGCACCCGCTCGTCGCCGTGCGTCATGTACTTCTGCGGCTGGAACTCGTCGGGGATCGACGGCAGCATCTGCAGCAGCGTGAGCAGATTGCGCTGCACGTACCACGGCGTGTCCTCCTGCTCGAGGCGCTTCATCACCATCGGGCCCACGTCGGAGCCGAACTTCGCGAGCAGGTCGAGGAGCTTCCGGCGCATCGTGCGCGTCTCGCTCGTCTCGAGCCCTTCCAGGAGCAGCTCGACGACGTCGAGGCCCATGCGCGACGTGATGCGCTCGAGGAGTCCCGGGTCGATCTGCTCTTCGCGCAGCAGGTGGCGCAGATTCTCAGGCGTCGCCACGAGCGGCCAGAGCTCCTCGGCTACTTTGCTGCCTTGCGGCGCGCGGTCCAGGAGGTCGAGCAGCATCGCGATGCCGCCGTGCGAGATCAACTGGTTCACGGCCAGCCAGACGGGCGCGCCGAGCGTGTCCGTCTCCAGCGACGTGGCCACGAGGCGCTTCGGTTCGCAGGGATGCTGGCGCTGCAGCATGAGCGTGAACACGCGGCGCTGCGCCATGCGGTCGAGCGCATCCTGGTAGCTGTCGGGATTGAGGCGGCGCGGATCCCAGTCGTCGGCGAGCTGTTCCACCTGGTCCTTGAGCGCGCGGCTCGCGCCCGCGCGCATCACCGAGCCGCCCTTCTCCGCCTGCAGCGCGAGCTTTCCGATGAGGCGCAGCATCGTGTGCGAGATCGTCTGCTTGGACGCCTTCGCGGCCGACTGCACGAGCACGAGAACGGCTTCGGCCGCGAGCGTCTGCGACGCGTCGAGCACGAAGCGCTTCCGCTGCTCCACGTCGCCGCCCATTTCCATGAGGCGGTCGAGCGTTTCGGGGGCGAGCGTCTTCAGCAACTCGGCCATCTTGCCGGCCGTCTCCGTCGCTTCTTCGCCTTGCGCTCCCTTGAGTGCCTCGGTGATCGACATGAGCGCGCTAACGATCGTCTGGTCATACGCGGGGTCGTCCTTCTTGTCGTTCAGTGCGCTGGCGAGCGTCAGCGGATCGAGCAGATCGTCCGTCGCCATCCCCTCGGCGAGCATGAGCGTCGCGCGCGCGAGGGCGATCCAGATCAGCTTGGCGCCGGCGCGTTTCGCCTCGTCGTCGGTGAGGCCGCTGTCCTCGCCCATGAGTTCGAGCTTGTCGTATACGACCGAGGTGAGGGCGATGTGCGGCCAGCGCTCTGTTTGCGCGGCGAGCGCGATCTGCGGACCCTGGTCCTCGTCTTTCGACGACGCGACGAGGAAATCGGCGAGCTCATCGCGCAGCACTTCGGGACTGATCGTGATCGAGCCCAGGCGATGCCGGTGGAAGCGCTGCGCGAGTTCCTTCATGAGCGAGTTGTTCGGATCCGTCGCGATCCCCTCGATCACCACTTGCGTGCGCGCGATGCCCAGCGAGATCGAGCGATTGCTCGCCATAGCCGCGTCCAAGCGCCGCATGACGCGCTCGACCGCCGCGGTGAGCTGCGGGTGCCCGGCCGGGTAGATCGCGTGCTTCTGCACGGCGACGCCGAAGTCCAGGAGGAAATCGGTGAGTCGCTTGTCGATCGAGCCGGTCGCGGCTGCGCCCGTGGCGGGTACGCCTGTTGCGGGTGTGGCGGTCGGGTGGCTCACCTGATCAGTCTCGCGAGCGAAAAGCGGACATTTTCACCATGTACCGCAAGGACACGGGGCCGGACGAAAGGCAACCGCCGAGGGGATAATAGGGTAAACGCGGCCCGGGGCAATGCTTAAGAGCAAGCATGGGCTCGGCTGTGGGCTGTCGACTGTCGCGGGCGAACGAGCGCGCGACGAGGCAACTCTTGCGCCGCGTATCTTCCCGTAAGTCACCGACGGTGACAATGTATTGATTAGTCACTATACGGTGACTTATATTCCCGAGCATGCCACGGGACAGGGAAGCCACGCGCGCGCGGATCTTGGCGGCGGCGGAGCAGTTGCTCACGCGACATGGTGTCGGCGCCGTGCGCATCAACGCCGTCGCCGCCGCGGCCGGCGTCGACAAGGTACTCATCTATCGTTATTTCGGTGGTCGCGCGCAGCTCATGCGCGCGCTCGCGCGCGAGCGGAGGCTATGGCCGGATGCGGACTCGCTGCGCAGCGCGGACGAGGCGAATGCGTCGCTCTCGCGAGAGCTGACCGCAATGCTCCTCAATGCCGCGCGCGAATTGCGCGCGAGCCCGCTCGCTCGACGCGCAGTGGTGTGGAGTCTCTCGGAGAACGATGAACTCGCGCGGGAGATCGCGGCGGCGCGCGCTGAACACGCCCGAGCGATCGTCGCCGCATTGCGCGAGCGTTACCGGCTGCCGGCGTTCGTCGACCTCGATGCGATCGTCGCGCTGCTGTCCGCCGCGATGACGCATCTCGCATTGCATGCCCAGCCCGGCGCATCGGTCGGCGCGCTGGGACCGCGGCACGACAATGAATGGCGCCGGCTCGAGCGCGCGCTCACGAATATCGTGAGCGCGTTGCTCGGCCCCGCCGATCAATAAGTCACCATTCGGTGACTTTACCGATCAGAACCCGTGCCGGACGGTCAAGAAGCAGTTGGCGCGGCGTGCCCGGGACTGATGAACCCGCTCGCCTGCACCTCGACATACTTCTGGTCCAGGATGTTCTGCACGCCCACCGCGCCGCTCCATTCGCCGGCGATCGGGAACACGCCGCGCACGTTGAGCAGCGTGTAGGGCGAGGTGAGCATGCCCACCTGATTCACCGGCGTCCATGGACCGGTGTACGCCGCCCAGATCGAACCAGCGAACGCGCCCTGCTGCAGGTCGAGCCCGAACTGCACGGTGGACTTCGCCACCTGGAACACCGGCTGTCCCTGAGAGATCGGTGCCATCCTCGGTCACGAGATGCACGTAGTGCGCATCGTTCACGGTCGCGTGCGCGAACAGCGAGAGCCAGCGCAGGACACCGACGCGCCCGTCGAGCTCCACGCCTTGCTGCCGCGTCGTGCCGCCGGAGCTTGGCTGCAGTGTGATCGGGTCCACCGTCTGCTGATTGCTCACGTTGATGAGGAAGAGCGCCACCGAACCTTCGAAGCGCTGGCCGGTATAGCGCACGCCCAACTCGCTCGCGCGCTCGAGCGCCGGCGGGAGCGACGGCGTCACGATCGCGCCATCGCTCGACCGGTAGCCGCCGTTGTACGAGACGTAGGCGGAGAGCTTGCCGGTGAACCGGTAGATCGCGCTCAGCTTGGGCGACGCGACCCACTGGCCGTCGGTGGTCGTCGGGCCGCCGCTTCGCTGCTTGGTACTGTAGTCGATCCAGTCGAGGCGGCCGCCGAGGCCGAGACTCAAGTCACGCGTCACATCCCAATGCGCTTCGACGATCGGCGCGATGCCGGCATACAGTGCGCTCAGGTTCGCGGGCGTTTCATCGAACAGGAAGACCGAATCACGCACGCGGTCGGTCGTGTAGTAGCGCTGGTACTGCGCCTCCACCACGCGATAATCGAGCCCGACTTCGAGGTGCGTGGCGCCGAACTGTTTCGCCCAGCGCGTGGTGCCGCCCATGCCGAATCGCTGGTCGAGTTCCTCGGTCTGCGACTGCACGCCTTCGCCGATGCCTCCTTCCGGCGGGATCGTGAGGAAGATGTGCCACGTGCCGCCATGCGCGTACAGCGTCGACGTGAGCGTGCCGTCCCACGCCGGACGTTCCATTGAGCCACGCACGGTGCCGAAACCCTCGTTGCCACCGTCGGTGGGGTTCGTCGCAGGGGTGAGATCGCCCGCCTTGTACTGCGAGTCGCTGATGAATCCCGGCGAGTGCCATCCGCCGCCGTAGCCGCTCACCGCGAGCGTATACGTCTGCCGCCTGGCACGTACCATTCCTTGGTTGCCATCACATGGCCGATGCCTGCTGGCTGTTATCGCGCCAGCCAGAGGCAGCGCTGCAGGTCGGCGGCGAACATCCAACCGCCATCGGCGTCTTCGCTGCCGGTGAGCACCTGCACGCGCGCATCGCCCCACGAACCCGCGCGCGCGCTCCACTCGGTGCCGAGGTTCGTCGGCAGGGTGATGACGTTCATCGTGCCGCCCATGGCGAAATTCCCGGCCCAGGGCGACGCCGGACCTTTCGTGACGTCCACTTGTTTCACCGCTTCGGGGATGAGCGCGTTCCAGTCGGCGTAGCCCTCGGCGTGGCCGCTCACCGTCTCATTCAGCGGCACGCCGTCGATGAACGCGGCGTCATCGGTCGAGTGATCGGACGTGAATCCGCGGATGGCGGCATCCGAGGCGAAGCCGGGACCCTGACCCTGA
Organism: uncultured Gemmatimonadaceae bacterium; assembly: GCA_963732065.1. Lineage (GTDB taxonomy): Bacteria > Gemmatimonadota > Gemmatimonadetes > Gemmatimonadales > Gemmatimonadaceae > DATKOH01. The sequence continues at coordinate 271,909 of CAVSYH010000019.1, forward strand.
AATGGACCTCGACGCCCGCCGTTTGACGTACAATGTCCCACGCATCGGTGGCGGGCACGGTGCGGATCGCGTTCGGCAGGATGATCACGCTGCTCGCGGCATCGGCGCGCTGCGTGGGCGCGGCGACCACACGGATCACCGGCATCGACGTCATATGGTGCGTCGAATCGGTCGGCGCGCGGCGCGTGCTGTCAGCCGCGGGGGTTCGCACGGTGTCCTGCTGCTGTGCGGCGCCGAGCGTGCTGGCGCCGAGCGTGCACGCGGCCAGCGCGAGGGCGCGGGCACGCGGGAAATTGACATGCATGGATGTTCCCCCTCCGCAGGGGATGAGTGGACTTACGAGGATGACCGGGTGCTGCGACAGCGCGAACGGCGTTACGCGGCGAGCGCGTGCGGAGGGCCGTTCGCGAACGGGAGGCGCGTGTCGACGCGCGGCAGCGGGGTCTCGCGAGTACGAAGCGAAGGGGTCTCGAAATACGTGACGCCGGCCGCGGGTACACCTGCGAGATCGGCCGGCCGCATGAAGAACGCCGCGCATGCGCATTGCTCGAGGCAGCAGCATTTCTGATGCTGACCGTGCTCGTGCCCGCTGTGCCCCTCGTGGTGCGACAATTGCATCGCGGCCGCGGCGCGCGGGTCATGCTGAGGGCAATGGTCGAGCCCCGCCCGCTCCGCGAGGGAAGCGGACATCCAGAGGACCATGAGCGCGGCACTGCCACCGCGCATCCACGAGCGACGCATGGCACACAATTTAGCACGCCGCCCGCATTGCGACAGCGCACCACGCTCTCCAGACTTCCCGCATGATCGAAGTCGCATCGCTCACGAAACGCTACGGCGAGTTCACCGCCGTGAAGAACCTCTCGTTCACCGTCGCGCCAGGCGAGGTGCTCGGACTTGTCGGCCCGAACGGCGCCGGGAAGACCACCACCCTCCGCTCGCTCGCCGGGATCATCAATCCCACCGGCGGGCGGATCCAGATCGGCTCCTTCGACCTCGCGCGGCAGCCGGAGCGGGCGAAAGCGCTGTTGGCCTTCATCCCCGATGAACCGCAGCTCTTCGAGTACCTCACGGTCGAGGAGCATCTCGTATTCACGGCGCGTTTGTACGGTGTGGCCAATGCGGCGCACCGGATCCCGGCACTGCTCAGCGAGCTCGAGCTCTCCGACAAGCGCGCCGCACTGCCCGCGGAACTCTCGCGCGGCATGAAACAGAAGCTCGCGATCGCCTGTGGACTCGTGCATTCCCCATCGGCGCTCATCCTCGACGAACCGCTCACGGGACTCGATCCGGGCGGGATCCGCCGCATGCGCACCACCATCGCGGCGCGTGCGCGCGAAGGCGCCGCCGTGCTGCTCAGCTCGCACCTGCTGCATCTCGTCGAAGAACTCTGCACGCGGCTGCTCGTGATCCAGCGCGGCGAGCTCGTGGCGATCGGCACGATCGCCGAGATCGTCGCGGGACAGCCGCAACTCGCGGGGCAGGGGCTCGAGGACATCTTCCTCGCGCTCACCGGCGGCGGGCGCGACGGGTGAATCGCTCCGTCGGTGCGCTGCAGTTCCTTCTCACGCGCTCGCTCGCGAATCGCGTGCGCGTGGAGGTCCGTCGCGCGCGGTCGCCGCGCTACGCGATCGCGATCGTGCTCGGCGCCCTCTGGCTCTGGACGTTCCTCGGGAATGGCGTGCGCGACACCGGGGCCGTGCCCGTCGGTTTCGGGGACGTCGTCGAGAACGTATATGAGCTGCTGCTCGCGCTCACGACGGCGTGGCTCTGGATCTTCGGTGCCTCCGAGCCGGCGCTCACCTTCAGCCGCTCGGAAGTCCAAATGCTCTTTCCGGCGCCGATAAGCCGCCGCTCGCTCATCAACTACAAACTCGCGCAAGCACAGATCGCGATCCTGCTCAGCGTTTTGATCTGGAAGGTGCTGCTCTCGAGACAGGTGACCGGCATCCCGGTCCGGCACGCGTTCGCGCTGTGGATCCTCTTCACGACGCTCTATCTGCATCGCGTTGGCGCCTCGTTCGTGCGCGTGAGCGCGGCGCAACATGGCCGCACGGGTCTGCGCCGCAATTGGCTGCCGCTCACGATCGCGGCCACCGCGATCGGCGCCACCGTGTACGCGGTGATCGAGGCGCTGCCCTCACTCAGCTCGGCGCTCGTGACCGGCACCATGGGCACCGCCCTCTTGTCGCTGCGGAACACGCCCGTGATCCGGACGGTGCTCTGGCCCTTTCACGCGCTCATCGGACCCGTGTTCGCGCGCACGCCCGTCGAGTGGGCCGGCGGGATCGGTTGGTCGCTGCTGCTCCTCGTCGCGACCTATATCTGGGTGATCCGCGCCGGTGTCGCCTTCGAGGAAGCGGCGATGCAACGCTCGGAGCGGGTCGCCGCGCAGCGCGCGGCACGCCGGCTCCGCGGAGATGTAGCGTTGCGCGCCAACCGGATCTGGCCGCCACTCGCGCCCGCGGGACGGCCGGCGGTGGCGCTCGTGTGGAAGGTGGTGGTGTCGTTCCAGCGTCTCGTGCCGCTCACGAGGACCGCGATCCTCTCGCTCGTGGTCATCGGCGCGCATCGTGATGTCCATGCCCGGCATCGAGTTCGGCTCCACGCTCGTCGGCTCCGTCATGCTCTCGGGCGCCATCCTGCTCGTGACCTTCGGCCCGCTCTACGTGCGCACCGACCTGCAGCAGGACATGCTCATGCTCGCGCTATTGCGCACGTACCCGCTGAGCGGCCGCACGATCGTCGCCGCGGAACTCGCCGGCACGGTCGCGCTGCTGAGCATCATGCAGGCGATCTGCCTCGCGATCGGACTTGCCGCGATGATCCCATGGGCCGGCCAGTGGGCGCATGCCGGCAGCGCGACGCGCGTCGCGAATGCGATCCCCATCCTCCTCGCGAGCGGCCTGATGTTCCCCGCGCTCACCGCGCTGCGGGTGGCGGTCGCCAATGCGTGGGCGGTGCTCCTGCCCGGCTGGGTGCATCTCGGCCCCGGCCGTTCGGCGGGCATCGAATCGCTCGGCCAGAATGTGCTCAGCATGTTGGGGTCGCTGCTGGCGTTCCTGCTGCTGCTCGTGCTGCCCGCGCTCGGTGCGGCGGTGATCGCCCTCGCGCTCCGCGGCGTCGCGGGTGCGTGGGCGTTCATCCCGGCGGCATTGGTCGCCACGGCGATCGCCGGTGGCGAATTGTGGTTCATCGTCGAGTGGCTCGGCGCCGTGCTCGCTCGAACGGATCCATCGGTCGTCGAGGCCGCCGCGGCGTGAGCGCGCCGCACATCATTTCGCCGTGACGATCTCCGCTTCGAGCGGACGGATGATGGCCAACACTTCATTCTTCTCTTCGCGGCCGATCTTGAAGTGGTCCATCGCCGCGTTCATCTCGGACACCTCGGCTTGCCACACCGCCGGTGTGATGCCCAGGTCCTTGTGCGCCTCCTTCATGCTGCGGCCGGTGTAGACGCACGGGCCGCCCGAGGCCTGGCACAGTTGATCGATGATCCCCTGACGGATCAGATTGCCCTGATGCGGCGTGAGGCCCGCGAAGAAGGGAGCGGTGATGGTGTCCTTCCCCATGCGCCCGATGAAGTCATCGACCAATGCGGCGATCGCGTCGTAGCCGCCGAGCCTCACGTACAACGAATTCGACTTGGGTGTGCTCGGCGAGGCGGGTGCCGAAGCGCAGCCGGCCGAGAGGAGGCACGCCGCGAACAGGGCGGCACGAGCGAGCGAGATCGATCGGATCATTCTTGGATGCTCCGCTCGCGCACCTGGCAGAAAGTGAGGCCGCATCTGTGGCGGCGTCGTCACTCCGAGCATGCCGAGCAATAGATAGAGTTGTCCGCGGTGGCGACTCGATTTCAATATGTAGAAAGATGTGCGTTGCGAGCGCGACGGCCAGTGGCTGCGGTGATTGCGTCGCATGGGCCGTGCCCGTAACGTCCATCGTCCATCGGCCACCGGCCATCGGAAGAGCCACGCGAACCCAACCAGGGCGCATTGTGAAAAATCGTATCTCGACGGCGGCGGTCATCGCGCTGCTCTCTTTCGGTGCCTCATCGCATGCCCAGGGCGTGCGCTATCAGCGGCTGCTGATCAAGAACGCGCTGATCATCGATGGCGCCGGGAATCCGACGCGCGGGCCCTTCGATATCACCGTGGAAGGGAACACCATCGTCGCGATCACCGATCCCGCCGTGCGCGAAGGCGGCGGCAGCGCGCTTCCCGCGTCCTCCGCCGGCGGCAAGCCCGACCGGGTGATCGACGCCACCGGCATGTACGTGATGCCCGGCATCATCGACGTGCACTCGCATATCCAGTTCAGCCGCGCGGGCATCGCAATGCCCAAGGACTACGAGTACAAGCTGCTGCTCGCGTGCGGCATCACGACGATCCGCGACCCCGGCTCGCTCGAGGGCATCGACACGATCGTCGCGCACTCGAAGCTCTCGGCCGAGAACAAGATCGCGGCGCCGGCGATCGTCCCGTACGCGGTGATCGAGGCCAACACGCCGGCCGAAGGGCGCGCAATGGTGCGGCAGGTGAAGCAGAAGGGCGCGAAGGGACTCAAGATCTTCATCCTGCGGCCGGATGTGTGGGCGGCCGTGTCGAGAAGAGGCGAAGGCGCTCGATCTTCCGATGGCCACCGATCTCAAGATCCAGGAGACCGATGCGCTCGCCGCGACGCGATATGGCGTGAAGTCGATCGAGCACTGGTACGGAATCCCCAATGCCGCGATCGTCGGGAAGCAGCAGTTCCCGGACTCGTACGACTACGACAACGAGCTCGACCGTTTCCGGTGGGCCGGCGACATATGGCGCCAGGCGGACTCGGCGCGTCTCTCGGCGGTGCTCGACACGATGCTCGCGCACGGCGTGACGTGGGATCCGACGTTCGCGATCTACGAGGCGAACCGCGACCTGCAGCGCGCGCGGTCGCAGCCGTTCCTGAAGGACTACGCGCTGCCCGCGGTGATGGCGCAGTTCGAGCCGAGTGCGGCGCGTCACGGCTCGTACTTCTTCGACTGGACGACCGCCGATGAGGTGCGCTGGCGCAATGACTACAAGATCTGGATGCATTGGGTGCGCGAGTACGCCGCGCGCGGCGGCAACGTCACCGTCGGATCGGACGCGGGCTTCATTTGGGAGCTCTATGGATTCACGACGATTCGCGAGATGGAGCTGCAGCAGGAAGCGGGCTTCCAGCCGCTCGAGGTGATCCAGCACGCGACATCGAACGGCGCCAAACTCCTCGGCCTCGCGAACACGGGCGTGGTGCGCCCCGGATTCAAGGCGGACCTGATCGTCGTGGACGGGAACCCATTGCACAACTTCAAGGTTCTTTACCCGACCGGCATCGAGACCGCCGAGAATGGGAAGCTGGTGCATCGCGGCGGCGTGAAGTTCACGATCAAGGATGGCATCGTTTTCGACGCGCCGGCGCTTGCGGCCGAGGTGCGATCCATGGTGCACGCGGCGCAGGCCGCGGCGGCGCCCAAGAACTGAATCGGGGGACGGCATGGCCGTTCGGAGTACGCATGCCGGACTGGTCCTGCTCAGCGCCGCGATCCTCGCGGCATGCCGGGCGACGCCGGTGCCGGCCGCGCACGAGCGCGTAGCGGATCGCGTCGCGCTGCTGTCCGACACCACGTGGCCGGCCACGCCGATGGGCGTGGCCGCGCGTCGCGGTCACGCGCTGCTCGCGCACACGCCCGACAGTCTTCCGAAGTATGCGCACAGTGCGTTGCGGTGCTTCAACTGTCATCTCGACGAGGGCACGCGCCGGAACGGCTTGCTGCTCATCGGCGTGGCGGCGCGTTATCCGCAGTACCGGTCGCGGAGCAACTGCCGTGGAGATGCTCATCGATCGCGTGAACGACTGTTTCCGCCGGAGTCTCAATGGGAGCGCGTTGCCGGCCGAGAGCGGCGACATGCGCGACATTATCGCATACCTCTCGTGGATCTCGCGCGGCGTCGGCGTTTTCGACTCCGTGCCGGGGCAGGGGCTGCCGAAGATGACGCCGCTCAAGCCGGATACCGCGAAGCGGTGCGGCGATCTTCGCGAGCGTGTGCAGCGTGTGCCATGGCCCGGACGGCCAGGGAAGTGCGGCTTACCCGCCGCTATGGGGGCCGCGCTCGTTCAACATCGGCGCCGGCATGACGCGCTTGTACACCATGGCTTCGTTCGTGCGCAGCAACATGCCGTACGACAAACCGGGCTCTCTGAGCGACCAGCAGGCGTTCGACGTCGCCGCGTTCGTCGCCTCGCATCCGCGCCCGGATTACGCGGCCAAGGCGGCCGATTGGCCGAATGGCAATCCGCCGCCGGATGTGGCATATCCTACTGCCGGGGCGAAGCACCCACCCGCACCGGCGCGCACTACCCCTAACGGCGCGCATTGACCGCGCGCAGGAGGAGCACGATGCAGGATCTCGAACTCGATCGTACGCCGCGCCGCGGCTTCCTGGGACGTCTCGCGGCGGGAGCGATCGCACTCGCGGCCGGCGGATTGGCGACCAGCAAGGCGGGCGCGGAATCGTCGCACCCCGCTGCTGCCGGATGGGACGAGAGTTGGCAGACGAAGATCAAGGGCAAGCATCGCCAGGTCTTCGACGGCATGGATATCAATAGTGGGTTCGGGCTGATCATGACCCGCATCTGGTTCGTGACCAACAAGGACGCGTACAACCTCAGCGAGAAGGAACTGAGCGCCGTGATCATCCTGCGGCACGCGGCGTTCCCGATCGCGCTGAACGATGCGATGTGGGCCAAGTACAAGATCGGCGAGGCGTTCAACGTGACCGATCCCGCCACCAACAAGCCCGCCGAGCGCAATATCTACGCGACGAACGCGGGCTTCCCGGTGCAGCCGTTCGCCACCGCGTCGGTGGAGGGGTTGGTCGCGAGCGGTGCGCTCCCGTGCGCGTGCAACATGGCGCTCCAGCATTTCGCGACCGAAGCGGCGACGAAGGCCGGCACGCCTCCCGCCGAATGTGATCAAGGAATGGCAGGGCGCGCTGTTGCCGGGCGTCACGCTCGTTCCCTCGGGCGTGCTCGCCGTGGGCCGTGCGCAGGATCACGAGTGCCGCTACTGCAACGTGACCTGATCTGAGCGGCCGGAGCGATCACGGAACGCGGGGGCACGCAATGGGCGTGCTCCCGCGTTCTCTTACCATTCGGGATCGACCAGGCCGGGCGGAGGCGTGGGCCGCACGCGCGCGCCGTAGAGGCACGCGTCGGGATATCCCGGTTCAGCGGTGGCGCACATGCGTTCGCGCTCCGTCACCACCGCGCTGAGACTCGCGACCTCTTCGCCCACCGCCTCGTAGCAGCGCAGCTTGCCGTCGCGGCTCGCCACGAGACGGCAGAATGTCATTCCGCTCTCGAACTTCGCGTTATCCTCCACGCGATTCTTAGCGACGCCTGCGTAGCACCATGGCCGGCCGGTCGCGCTCGCCTTGTCACAGAGCGCCAGCGCCGCCGGGCCATCGCGCAGCACGCGTCCGTTGATGTCCGTGCCCAGACCGAGGAAGCACCAGCTGACGTACTTCGCCGGTGCGCGGTCGCATCCTTTGGCGGCCTCACGCACATCGCTGTTGCTGAGATAGAGGAGCACGGAGACTTGGTTCGTCCAGCAGGATTCCTGGTACCGGTCGGCGAGCTTCGAGCAGGGATACGCCGGATCGCTGCGATCGATCTGCTTGTACTTGGGACGCGTCGAGTCGCCCATCCCCGGCATGTCTGCCATGGCCATCGCCACCGGCGGCTGCGTGGCGTTCATGATGTTCTCCATGAACGCGCCGCCGTAGCAGGAGTCGCGGTCCCAGCGGTCGAGCAGCAGATCACATTTCAGGAGTGCGGCCGGCAGATCGTGATCGAAACGCATCGTGAGCCCGTGACCCAGCCCGTGCACGCATTGGAAGCGGAGCCATCCGTACACGCCGGCCACCGTCCACGGCGCGCAGATCGCGCGCACGGCCGTGCTGTCATCGGTGCCGGCGCGCAGGAAGAACGCCTGGATCACTCCGTGGTAGCATCCGGACTGGAATTTCTCGCTGCACTCCGGGAACGTGGTCTTCACATCCGGGTGCGCGTCGTACGCCGCGATCCCAATCGCGTGTGCGTACTCGTGACCCGTGACGAGCACCTCGTGATCCAGGGTCACGAGCTGCTGCAATTCGGCGAGCGCGGCGCGCGGTCCACGCGCCTTCGCGACCGGGAGCAACTCGCCTTCATAGCACGAATGCTTGGTGTTCTCGGACGCTCCGCTGCATCGCTCGAACGCGAGTTCTGCGGCCTTCGCGGAGTCGCGCGGCGGCAACCCGCGGAACGACGGCAAATGCGATGGCATCGCGACCGGGTGGAGCATTGAGCCGGCGACGAATCCGGCGATCGCGATGCCGGTCATGCTCCAGAGAATGGCGGGACGGGTCATGCTCTCAGGACGAGCACCCCCGTTCGCACGTCAGCGCGCCGCGCATCAATTCCGCCCGGCGAGCGAAGGCCAGAGTTCCTGCAGCGTGACGTGCGGGTCTTCGCAGACGTACACGGTGATGTCCTGCTCCTCCTCGACCGTCCATTCGTTGGTGATACGCCCCGCGGCGGTCACCGTGCCGCAGTACTTCTCGAGGTCCTTCCGGCTCACGCCCAGCGTGACGATCACTCTGCCGGGCTTATCGCCCGGGCCGAAGAACCAGTAGCTGCCGGCCGCGCTCACCGCGGGCGGGAGACCCAGCCGTGGACCGTAGAAATCGAGCGCGCCGGCCTCGCCGTAATTCTCGCCAATGACCACCGCCTGGGCGCGCTTCTCCGGCGGCAACGAATCGTAGACGTGCGCGACGAGCGCGACGCGTTCGGGCCAGCCGATCATGTCGGCGTAATCCTGCGGCAGCCGGAGCGATGAGCCGTTGTTCGTACGCGTCGCCTCGGCGATGCCGATCGCCGCGGCATACCGTGCCATCGTGACCGGCGGGAGCACCGGCAAGCCTATCGGGCAGAATGAGAAGGTCGTAGAGCACGATCGCGGCGACGGCCGTCGCGCGTGCCGCGCGCGCGAGCATCGACGGTCCGGTCGATCCGAGCCACACCGCGCCCGCCGCGAACAGGGTGGGGTAGATCGGCCCCACGTAGTAGGCTTTGCCGCGCAGCAGGAAGAGCGTGACGAAGACCGCGATGCAGGAGAGCCCCACGCTCCGGACCGGCCGTGCGCGCGGCGACAGGAGGAGCCACGCCGCGCCGGCGAGCGCGAGCAACAGCGAGGGGCCAAGGAGGAACTGCCACGACAGGAACGATCCGTAGCTGACGTGCACCAGCTGATTCGCTTGCAACGTTCTCATCTGCGCCACGATCGGATATCCGAGCCGGACCTGGCCGATGATGCTCGGGCTGCCGATCACGAGCGCGATCGCGAGCGCGAGCCACGGCCCGCGGGTGCGCAGCGCCGCGCGGTCGTCGATCACGAGCGCCACGAGGATGCCGAATCCAATGAACAGGATGCTGAACTTCGTGAGCAGCCCCAATCCGCCGATCACACCGATCGTGATCCACCAGCGCGGGTCGCGCGTTCGCTCGAAGCGCGCGAGCGCGAAAAGTGCGGCGGTCCACCAGAGTTGATCGAACACCACCGGCTGGAAGAGATTGCCCGGGCGCAGGAACAACCCATGCATCGACCACCGCGACGGCGGCCGCCAGCTGTGCGAAGCGGCCGCCGCCGAATTCTCTCGCGATCGCCGCCGCCATCATGATGATCGCGGCCGCGGCCAGCGCGGGCGCGAGCCGGATCGCGATGAGCGAATCGCCGAAGAGCCGTTCGGCATTCGCGATGAGCGCGATGGCCGGCGGGAAATCCATCGTGAAGAGCCGGAGATGCGTGCCCATCGCGAGATACAGCAGTTCGTCGCGATGGATGCCGTACGGGCTGGTCGCGTTCACCACGATATGCACGACGAACACGAACGCGGCGAGTGCCGCTGCCGGCTTCCAATGGAACGGTTCTCGCGTATCGATCGCGATAGCGGGTGAACTCATTTACCTCTCCACAATGCGGGAGAATTCGGCGCGCTGGCGCTCGAGCGAGCGCAGCAGCGCGAATTGCACGCGCGCGCGGTCGAGGTTGTGCGCCGGCCGTTCCACGCGATAGTACGCATCGCCCTCGAGATGGTCGGTTAGGAACCGCAGTCCCTGTTCGTACACGATCGTCTCGGCCGCCACAGGCATGAGCCGGCGCTCGGCATCGCTCAGCAGACCGTCCGTGCCATCGAGGTATCCGCGCGCGATCGCGGCGAAGCGATCCGGATCCGCACTCACCGTCGAGAGGTCGGGCGCGTCCTCGGCGCCCGGTGAGACCATCGATCGCACGAGATCGCCGAAGTCGTAGAGTGAGAGGCCGGGCATCACGGTGTCCAGGTCCACTACGCAGAGCGCGCTGCCGCTGGTTTCGTCGAAGAGGATGTTCGCGATCTTCGCATCATTGTGGGCGATTCGGCGAACGGCATCGCCGCGCGCGTGCGCGTCGGCGAGCAACGTGGCGAGCGTTCGGCGCGAGATCGCGAACTCGATCTCCGCGGCGGCGTCCACGGCGCGCCGGTGATGGTCGGCGCGCACGGCGCGCTCAAAGGCCTGCAGGCGGCGCGCGGTGTCGTGGAATCGCGGGATCGTCACATGCAACTGCGGACCGTCGTATGCGGCGAGTCGCCGCTGGAATTGCCCGAAGGTGCGCGCCGCCGAAGCGGCATCGCGCGCGCTCACCGCGGTCGCGTGCGACACCGTGCGTTCGATGTGCGCGAACATGCGCCAGCACTCCGCCGCTGCGTTCCGGACGAGCCAACCACCGTCGCGCGCGGGCACCGCCGCGAGCGTGCGCTCGCTGGGCATGCCGGTTCGCGCCAGGAACATCGTCACGTTCACGATGTTCTCCATCACGCGATCGGGTTCCTGGAAGACGCAGAGTGTTCATCCGCTGCAGGAACCACCGCCGCTCGCCCGTCGTGACCACGAACGAATCATGGATATGCCCGCCGGCGTGCGGCTCCACGCGATGCGGACCGGCATCGATCGTGAATCGAGGCGCGACTGCCGCGGCTCGTGCCAGCAGGTCGTCGCTCACTCCCACAGGTCCAACGGGTAGACTCCACTCGCGGTGAGCGCCGCAAGATGCTCGGCGACACGCGGCGTATCGGCCGGATAGGTCACGCCGCACCACTCGCCGCCCGTGGGCAGGACGCGTACACGTGCGGTGCGCGCCGCCACGAGCCGTCCGAGCGCATCGGGAAGCAGGAATTCCTTGGAGCGGTTCATTCCCGGTCCGCGGCGGAACGTGTCGAACATGGGCTCGAGCTGGGCGAACACCGCCGGCGTGAAGCCCCAGAAGTTCATCGAGACGAGCGTTTCGTCCGGAACGTCGCCGCGCACGAGGTCCGTGCGCTCCGTGATGCGCACCAACCAACCGTCCGCGTCGGTCTCGCACACGGCGCGACTCACCGGTCCGGCGTCGCTGAGCGTGGCGCCTGCGTGGAATCCTGCGATCACGTACGCGGGAGCGCCCTGAGATTCGGGCGCCGCGAGGAAGCCGCCGACCGCCGCGAAGGACTCCCGGCCGTAGAAATCATCGGCGTTCACCACCGCGAACGGTTCCCGCACTTCGCCGGCGGCCGCGAGCACGGCATGCGCCGTGCCCCACGGCTTGGTACGGTCGCGTTCCGATTTCTGCACCACGCACACCACGGGAACGCGCCCCCGCAGCCGCGCTTCGAGCGAAGCCTGTGTCGCGTCCCGCATCTCGGCGCGCACGACCACCACCACACGCCCGAAACCCGCACGCAATGCGTCGAACAGTGCGTACTCCATGAGCGTGGCGCCGCCGGGACCGATCGGCACCGTCTGTTTGTCGCCTCCGAACCGCCGGCCCATTCCGGCGGCGAGCACGACGAGTGCGGGCGTCATCACGCCGTGCTCAACCCTCCAACGGTGTGGCCGCGCCCGCCGGCCAGAGCCGCGGGAAGAGCCGGATCAGTCCGGCGGCGCTCAGCACGAACACCACGAGGAACATCGACCCCTGCGCCGTGCGGCCGTACAGGAAACTCCCCGTGCCGAAGAGCGCGGAGTAAATGAGTGTGCATCCCAGCACCCAGCCGAGCAGCGCCTGCGCGAGACTATCCGGCGACGCTGTGACGCCGGACTCGGCGCGGATCGCGCGCCACCCCGGACCGGCCGGCCGCACGCGCTTGTAGAAATCCACCAGCGTGCCATGATCCGTCGGCTCGGTAAGGAAGGCCACCGCGACCCAGATCACCGTGGTGCTTGCGACCGTGATGATGAGCGATGTGGTGGATGCCACCGGATGCCCCATTTTGCGCGCGATGAAGAAACCGACCGCCACGATGAACGAACTCGCCATCGCCGCGACTTCGCTCCACGCGTTGATGCGCCACCAGAACCATCGCAGCAGATAGATGAGGCCGGTGCCCGCGCCGATGCCGAGGATGAGGTCGAAACTCTCCTTCGCCGTGTCGAGCGCGAAAGTGAGCGACGCGGCGGCGATCATGAGCAGCGCCGTGACGATGCGGCCGGCCCAGACGTAGTGCCGCTGGCTCGCGTCCTTCTTGATGAACCGTTGGTAGAAGTCGTGCACGAGGTACGAGGCGCCCCAGTTGAGATGCGTCTCGATCGTCGAGCGGTACGCGGCGAGCATCCCCGCGATCATGAGGCCGAGGAATCCGGCCGGCAGGAAGCGCAGCATCGCGGGATACGCCATGTCGTTCCCGATCAATTTGGGATCGACGTACGGGTACGCGTGCGCAATGTCGCCGAGCGTCGGGAAGATGAGCGTCGACGCGAGCGCCACGAGGATCCATGGCCAGGGGCGCAGCGCGTAGTGCATGAAGTTGAAGAAGAGCGTGCCCGAGAGTGCGTCCTTTTCGCTCTTGGCGGCGAGCATGCGCTGTGCGATGTAACTGCCGCCGCCAGGCTCCGCGCCGGGGTACCACACCGACCACCACTGGATCGTGATCGGGATGATCAGGACGGCGAGCGCCGTGGGCCAATCGCCGAAATCGGGCAGCAGCGAAAGCGTCTTGGGATCGATCTTCTGGATGAGCCCGCTCAGTCCGCCCACGGCCGGCTGCTGCAGCGCGAAGTACGCGACCGCGAACGTGCCGGTCATCGTGATCAGGAACTGGATCGAGTCGGTGACCATCACGCCCCACAACCCCGACACCGACGCGAAGAAGATCGTGATCGTCGCGGCGAACAGCAGCGTGCGTTCCATTGACCAGCCCAGCACGACGTTGCCGATCTTCGCGGCGGCGAGGTTCACCGTCGCCATGATCACGCAATTGAAGAAGAGTCCCAGGTAGATCGCGCGGAATCCGCGTACGAACGTGGCCGGCTTGCCGGAGTAGCGGATCTCGTAGAACTCGAGGTCCGTCATGACGCCGGAGCGGCGCCACATCCGCGCGTAGAAGAACACCGTGAGCATGCCGGTGAGCAGGAACGACCACCAGAGCCAGTTGTCCGAGACGCCTTTCTCGCGCACCATGTTCGTGACGAGGTTCGGCGTGTCGGTGCTGAACGTCGTGGCGACCATGGAGACGCCGATGAGCCACCACGGCGCCGCGCGCCCCGACGTGAAGAACTCGGTGGTGCTCCGGCTGGCGCGCTTCACGAGGAAGATCGCGGGCAGGAAGGAGATGAGGATCGAACCGAAGATGATCGCGAGATCGAGCGTCGTGAGACTCATCACGGACTCCGGGTAGCGGTCGCGAGCGTCAACACTTGGAACGGTGCGAGCGTGAACTCGTGCGGAGCGCCCGCGCGCAGGCGCACCGATGGTTGCTCCACGTCGGAGCGCCACGGACTGCGAAGAGTGTACGACCGCGGCGCGTCCTCCGGGAGTTCGAACGCGGTGCCCGCGTCGATCGCGATCTTCCGGGGTTCATCGGCGGGATTCCGCAGCGTGAGCGTCGCCCCACTGGGCGACCACGCCGCCCATCCGTACGCCTCGAGCTTCCCGGGGTCGCCGCCGACCCAGTGCGAATCCACGAGCGTGCCCGCGTGCGCCCGCGACCAGCGGGCGCATTCGGCGATCGTATCCCAATTCGCGTCGCTCAAGAGCGAAGGCGTGATGTACATCTCCTGCAGCTGCGTGCCGGTGCCGAAGTACGAACGCGCTTCATCGCGGAAATCGTTCTCCGGGTCGCTGTCGAGACAATGCGCGTGCTTCGCGTAGATCATGCCGTGCAGCATGAGCGAGTTCAGTGGATAGAGCGGCCCGCTCTGCACGATCCCCGCATAGGTGTCGGCGTCGCGGTACGTGATCCAGCGCTGGCGCATCGAGCCCACGCCCGCGAATTCGTGATCCTCGCCGCCACGCCAGATCGTGTCGGAGTAGCGGAGCCAGAAGGGCGATGGGTAGGTGCCCGTCGTGAGGTTCACGAACAGATCGGGCTCCTCCGCGCGCAGCTCCCCGATGAGCGCGATGGCGGCGTCGAAATCGCTGTCGAATACGCTGCCCGGGAATGCACTCGCGGCGTTCCCCGTCCCGTCGATCTTGAACTGGTTCACGCCGTAGCGGCGGATCATGTCGAGGCAGGTGTCGCGGAACCGCTGGTAATACTTGGGGCCGGACAGCTGGAACCCACCCTCGTTCGTCTCGAAGCCCTGCGCGCTGCCGCTCGCGATCCGTGCCTTCTTGGGATCGCCGTAGCCGCCCCATGGCGACATCCAGACGCCGGGCGCCGCACCGTAGCGCGCGGTGGCATCGCGCACGCGAGCGAATCCCTGCGGGAATCCGCTATGGAATCCCCACAGGGATGCGGCGTCATCCCAGCCGTCGTCGAAGAGGAACGAGCTGAGCACCACTTTGCGGCGCTGTTGAAGCTCGGTGCCGTACGCCGCGATCACCGCGAGCGCGTCGGCCTCATCGTACTTGGAGAAGTACCCGATGTCGTACCACGAGTTGTAATGCAGGAACGTGCGGTAGGGATGAGCGCGTTCGCGCTCGATGTAGCCCAGGAAATCGCGCCGCAACTGTCCCGGTCGGGTCACGCCGGCCACGGCGCTCACCGCGAACAATGCCCCGGGCCGCAGCGGGAGTTCGCGCGTGAGCGAACAGCGCACGCGATCACCCTCCACCGTGCTCGTGGACAGTGGATGTTCGAACGCCGCGTACGCGCCTCCTGCCACCACCGGGCTCCCCTTCACCGTGCCCACGACCGCGGCGTGCGGCATCGTGGTGTCCACGAGCACGATCTCTCGAACCGCCAGGGGCTCACGCAGCGCGCTGAACGTCACTTCCTGGCGCACATAACGCGAGCCGTCGCGCAACACGCCGCGCCACGTCGCTTCGATGCGCTCATCGGCATCGCGCAGCGTGACCGACACCTGCCATCCGCCGGATCGCTCGACGAGGCGCGACGAGCCGGCATGTGCGACCAGGCGCTCCGCGCGCGGTCCGGCGACGATCCGCATCGACTCCGCGCCCAAGTGGCCGCCGTCGTCGAGCAGGAGCGTGAAAACGCCGGGCGCGGGCGTGAAAGTGACGCCCGACAGCCGGTCGTCGATCCGCTGCGCCATGAACGTGCCGCCGTTCAGACTCCACGATGCTCTGATCTCGGCGTTGCTCAGCGTGATGCGCCCTTCGCGATACGAATACGAGGCGGCGAGCGGCGTGGCGGCGGTCCGCTCCAGCGACTCGGCGACGGGAAGCGCGCCGGTTCGTGCGACACTCAGTCCGGCGCCAAGGAGCGCGCTGCGTTCGAGGAATGACCGGCGGGAGATCGTGTCGGGTGGAACGCTCAACGGATCATCCGGGCTCACAGCGGTCCTCGAGTGGGGGCGTCGTGCAGAGAGGATGGCGCACGAGAGCCCCGGATACAAGAACGGCGGGGCTTTCGCCCCGCCGTTCGGTCTCGAACCCTGCCAAGCGCCCGGACTATTTCGGGCGATAGGGCAGATGCATCGCGCGCCGCGCGAGCACCGCGCCATAGTACTCCAGGATCCGCGTCTGGACGGAGGTCCGGGTGTCGCCCGACACCGCGCGGAAGGGCGCGTAGCGCTGCCGGTCGGACGTGACGCCGAACCACCACCACGCATCGCTCGCGGCTGCCTCGCGTTGCTCAACGGTGCACGTATACTTCCGCCCGCTATCTTCGAACTCGAACCCGTTGATCATCCGGCGCTCCGCGCATGAAGGGTGGGCCCTAAATCTACTCAGGTGCGCGGCTCGCCGCCGAACGCGGCACGGCCCGCTGCTCCGGGCGGAGCGGCGGGCCGTGGACCGGGTCCAGTGGCCAGGGACGGGATCGAACCGCCGACACGCGGATTTTCAGTCCGCTGCTCTACCAACTGAGCTACCTGGCCGCACATTGCAGCAGTGAATGCTAACCCGCGTCCGCACTCCATTCAACTCCGGCCCATCGCATGACGTTCCGGCCGCGCGCCGCACTTTGGACATTCCTGCTCACGGCGCCGCTTGCCACCGCGTGCCGCCCTGCGGATCGGGGCTCGTCCGGCGCGCCGGCGCCACCCGTCGTGACAGTCACCGTGTCGCCGTACCACTTCGACGCACCCGATACTGTGCCCGCTGGACTCACCACGCTCCGTCTCGTCACCAAGGGAGCTGAACTTCACCAACTCGCGCTCATTCGGATCGGCGGCGGCCGGACGTTCGCCCAATTCATGGACCGATTCAAACAGGCCGGGGCGCCACCGGATTGGGTCAGCATGGCCGGCGGCGTGAACGCGTCGATCGCGGGCACCGCCGAGGTCACCATGCGGCTCGAGCCGGGGACCTATGCGATCGTGTGTTTCCTGCAGGCCGCCGATGGGATCCCGCATGTGGTGAAGGGGGAGTATCGCGAACTCACCGTCGTCAAATCGGGCGGGGCTTCTGCGCTCGAGCCCGTCGCGACCGACACGCTCACGGCCTACGACTTCGGCTACTCCAGCGCGAAGCCGATCGGCGGCGGGCGGCGGACGTTCCTCTTCCTCAACACGGGGCCGCAGCCGCACGAGGTGACGGTCGTGCGTCTCGCGCCCGGGAGGTCGGCGGCCGATTACGTGTCATGGTTCGGCTCCCAGAAGGGGCCGCCGCCCGGTGAACCAGTGGGCGGTGTGTTCACCATGCGCACGGACCAGCGCGCGTTCTTCACGCTCGATCTCACGCCGGGCGAATATGCGCTGATCTGTTTCAGCCCTGACGCGAACGACGGCCGATCGCACGCCGCGCACGGCATGTTCCGGCAGTTCACAATACGGTAGCGACTTACTTGGGCCTCGCGCCGTGTCGCGCGGTGATCACGGACTTGATGCCGCCGCGCACGTTGAAGTCGCCGACGATCTCCATCCAACGCGGCTTCGCGCACGCGACCAGATCATCGAGGATCCGGTTCACCGCGCGTTCGTAGAAGATCCCGTCGTTGCGGAAGCTCCAGAAATACAGCTTCACGCTCTTGAGCTCGAGGCAGAGCTTGCCGGGGATGTACGTCACGTAGATCGTGCCGAAATCGGGCGCGCCGCCCTGCAGCAGCGTCAGTTCCGCCGCATCGCTCTCGATGCCACCCACCGGACAGAGCGATGTGAACTCGTCGCACTCGAGCCGGATCTCGTAATCGCGCTTGGGGTGGGGATTCGGAAATGTCTCCAGCAGTTCGGGCTTCGGCATGCGTCAACGATAGGACGCGCGCCGTGCCCGCGCCACCGGCGCGCGGCGCTCAGTGCGCCGGGCCGAGGAGCTGCTTCGCTTTGTCGAACGATTGCGCCGCGAGGTTCACGTCGCCATCGAACAATGCCACCAGGCGGTAGAACCCCTCCTCGCCGAATTTCACCTCGGCCACGCGCTTGATGAGCACGCGATTCAGCAGACTGTCGGCCTCCGCGCCCGGAGGCACGGTGATGCCTTCCTTCGTGACGAACTCGCGGAACTGCGCGAGTCCGGCGGCCGGCACATGTGGGTTGGCGGCGAGCGAGTCCAGCGAGGGAAAGAGAGAAGAGTTGGCGGAGATGTACCCGGGTACCCACTTGATCTGCAGGTCTGCTTCGAGGATCCGGTAATCCCACGCGGGTACGGTCGGGCGGGGTCCGAAGATGATGTCCGGGTAGATGCCGCCCCCACCGTAGACCACCCGGCCGTCGTCCGTCTTGCACGACGGCCGCCCGGCGGTGTCTCGCTGCGTGGTCGCCATCCGGTAGTACTCCCGCCGCGTCATCGCATGGTACTGCCGCTGGATCACGCGCCCGCAAGGCGTCCGTACATGTCCAATGACCAATTCAATGTATCCGTACATTTGGGACCCGTTGCCCAGCGGGAATCCCTGCATCATGAGCGCCTTGCCGAAGGTCGGCTGTCCCACGATCAGCGCACGGTCATGATCCTGCAGCGCGCCCGCGACCAGCTCAGAGGCGCTCGCCGTCCCGCCATCCACCATGAGAACGATCGGGAACCGCTGTTCGCTCTTCCAGAACGAGCGGCTCACGCGCCCGGTATCGGCGACCGCGGCTTTCTTTCCTTCGGACGTATACACCAGCGTGCCGGACGGCAGGAATTCCCCGGCGACCTTCGCCGCTTCGTCGATCCGTCCGCCGCCGTTCTGCCGGAGGTCCAGGATCAAACGCTCCATCCCATGATTCTGGAGACGGCCGATCGTGCGATGCAGGTCGTCGGAGATGTTCTCGCCCATGAACGTCTTGACCAGGATGTAGCCGGTCTTCCCGTCGAGCATGAACCCGACCGGGACTGAGGTCTCCTCCTTGTCCGGCCGCTCCCGCTTCACGCTGCGCTCGAGCGTGGCGACGGTGCCGTCGACCCGCCGGCGTTCGAACACCAGCTTCACCATGGATTTCTTCGGGCCGCCCAGCTCCAGATCGAGCTCCTGCTCGCGCTCCGACGTGATCGCGCGGCCATCGGCGGAGATCAGCGCGTCGCCGCGGAGGATGTCCAGTTGCGCCGCGTCGGTTCCCGGCGCGATGCCGACGACAATGGGGGTTCCTTCAATGAACTCGAACGTGATCGGGACGGGATAGAGCTTCCCATCGAGCGCCGCTCTCTCCTTCTCGGCGGACATCGGCGTGAACCACACCACGAACGAGTGTGGATCGGCGGCGTGCACCATGCCTTCGACCGCGGCGGCGATCAACTCGTGCTGATCGATCGAGTCCGGATGATTCACCCGGATCTGATTGAGCACCTGGCTGAACATCGCCATGTCCTCATACGCCGTACGCGGCCGCGTCGCCTTTGCCGCCGTGTCGGTGGCGCCCTGCGCCATGGCGGCGCCGGCGATCACGACCAGCGCGAGCGCTGATCCGCGCAGCGGGGTGTGCGTCATGGTTTGGTCGAGTCCTTCGGAACGAGGGCGATCATGCGCTCCTTCGCTTTCGCGACGTACTGGTCGTTGGGCACTGACAGGCCCAGGTACGCCTGGTATTCCGCGCGCGCTTCATCCTGGTACTCGGCCCCATCGTAAATGAACGCGAGCAGCGCGTGGGGCGCGGCGAAATGAGGGGCCAGCTTCACGGACCGCTGCAGTTGGTCCATCGCTTCCTTATCATGCCCGGAGAGGATCAGCGCCCGTCCGTAGAAGAACGCGGTGGCCGGATCGTTCGGTGACATCTGCGCCGCGAGATCGAGTTCACTGAGGGCCTGCGTGGTGTCCCCCTTCGCGAGTGCGAGCCCGCTCATGGCGAGATGCGCCGGCGCGTACGATAGATCCTCTTCCAGCGCGCGTCCGTAGGCCTCGCGCGCCGAATCCGGCATGCGCAGTTGTTCGAATGTCAGGCCGAGCGACTGGTGGATGATCGCCTTGGATTCATAGACGCGCACCACCCGCTTCTTCTCCGACACTTCCTTGCCGAGCGCGGCCTTCTGGAGTTCCACCGCGGCGCTCTCGAAATTGCCCGCGAGATAGAAGATGCGCCCACGGTCAAGATGGATGGTCGCGATGGCGTACGCGCGCCGCGAGGCGCGGAGATCCGCGTCCTTCTTCTTCGTATCGTCCTTGCCGTCCTTCTCGATCTCGATGAGCACCGTGTCATAATTCGCGAGCGCGATGTGGAACATGCCGCGGGTATATGCACTGACCGCGCGCATCATCGGACCCCTGTTCCAGACCTGTTGCAACGCCACCTCGACTTCTCCGCGCTGCGGCGCCCGAGAATTGGCTCGAGAACATCTGTTCGACCATCGTTCGCTCGAGCCGCTCGTAGAGGAATGGATTGAGCGTGAGTGCTTTCAGCCGAAGGGAGTCAATGTGCGCGGCTTTCGCGATGCCCTTGGATCCCTCGTCGCCCTCCTCCATCGCGAACAGATCGCTCGGATCCTGCAGCCACTCGGCTACCCACTCGCCGTAGTAGCCGTCCGCCCATGTGGGGTTGATTTGCGTCGCCCAGTAGAACGCGTCGGATGCCTTGTACGGGTCCTCGACCAATTTCGAGACGCCGAGGCGCCAGTATGCCGACGCATCATTGGTGTCCGCCCCGGCGGGCAGTCCGGGCCGCCTCGGTGTCTTGTCCTTGCTCTGCGCTCCGGCGGATAACGGTCGCGAGCGCGAACACGGCGAGCACCATGACGATCACGCGTTTCATCTCAGTCTCCTCTCGGCGGCGGGTGGAGTGGGTGAGAACGTGCTGAACTTCGATACTCGCGTCGTCACGGGTGAATGTCCAGCGCGCGCAAGCAGTGCAATTCGTGCCGGACTTAGCGTAGGGCATGAAGCGCACCTTACGGCTTTGGCGGATGCGGATGTGCCGGGCACCGGAGGAGCGGCCGTGAGCGCCGCGAGACGTTCGCGAGCGCGCGGTAGAAGGCCGTTGCGCTGGCTGGCGATACTGATGAATGCC
Organism: uncultured Gemmatimonadaceae bacterium; assembly: GCA_963732065.1. Lineage (GTDB taxonomy): Bacteria > Gemmatimonadota > Gemmatimonadetes > Gemmatimonadales > Gemmatimonadaceae > DATKOH01. Next base: position 292,738 of record CAVSYH010000019.1, read on the forward strand.
TTGAACTGCGTTGTGGCCTCCGGTTTCGACCCTTCCGCATCGTAGATTAACGCGAGAAGAATGCATGGCGCCGCGTACCATGGGTCGAGTGCCGCCGTGCGCTTGAGTTCCGCCACCGAAAGGCTGTCGCGACCGGCGCGCACGAGCATCGAGCCATACAAGTATCCGGTCAGCGGATCCTGAGGCTGCGCTGCCGCACCCGCGGCCAATTCCCGCAACGCGCCAGCCGTATCGCCGCTCGCGAGATCGAGCGCGCTCAGGCGAACGTGCGGCGCGGCATCGAGACTGTCCGCCGCGAGTGAGCGCTGGAATGCGCTTCGCGCTGAATCCGCGCGACCCATTCTCTCGAAGACAAGGCCGAGGGAGTATTCGTAGATCGCGCGCGAATCGAAGATCGCGGCGACGTAATCATTGTCATCGGCGCGCCAGGCAACCAATGCCTGTGTCAGCTGCGCCGCGGCGCTGTCGTACGACTCGAGCTGGTAGAAGATCCGCGCGCGCTCGGCGTAAATGAACGATTTCTCCCTCCTCGAGTCGAGGAGCGCCGCCCATTCCTTCAACGCGCGCGGATAGTCCCGAGCGACGTAGTATTCCCACGGCTTCGCGAACGGGCTCAAGCCGGTATGCGCGGCGGGACGCGGCCCCGCCTGGAGCGCGGCCGTACGCTGGGCTGCAGAGAGCAATTGGATGGAGTCGGATGTCATGCTCGTCACGGCGCCGATCCGCCCGACCGTCGTAATCGTCGCCGGCCCGCGATCCAGGTCGAGATACATCTTCGCCTCGAACCGAACGCGCGCGAATGGATTGAGACGCACTGCCTGGAGGTATAGCGAGTCGATCGCGCGCATCGCCGATGAGCGGCGCGTCGACTTGTCACCCTTCAGATAGAGTTCCAGTCGATGCGGCTCGGAGAGTTGCAGCGCCGCCCACTCGGAGTAGTATGCGTCCGCGTACGACGGATCGATCCGCGTGGCCCAGTAGAAGGCGTGTGCCGCCTCGACCGGCTCGGTAGGTGAGATTCTGCGAACCCCAATCGAAGTACGCCTTCGCGTCGTTCGTATCGGCACTCGCACCAATGATCGGACGCGCGATCGCCGGGGTCGTCCCTTGCGCATGCGCGCCGAGGGTGCTGACCAGGATGATTCCAATGGTGAACGACACCGCACAGCGCATCTCAACTACCTCAGAGCGGACCTTCGCGTGAAGGGCGAATGATGACGATAGTGCGGCTCCGAAGTCCAATCGCCGCCGTTAGGGGATTCTCATGCCAACGCCACCCCCTTACCGGCTGCTGCGGCACTCCGTATTATCAGGTATCGGCCGACGCGCTCTGGCGCCGGTCATTGCCGCCGCGGGAACGGCGTGGCGGCACTGCCCCCCGGGGATCTCCCCGGGGGGCTCTTGCTTTCCCGGGATGGTCAGCGGTCGCGCAGCTGCTTGGACATCTCCACGAGCAGCGAGCGCTCATCCACCGTCAGGCTGTCGATGCCCAGGCGGGAGATCTTGTCGAGCACGAGATCCAGTTCTTCGGTCTTGCGCCGGCCCACGCGCGTCGCGAGCGGCACCGACCGCGCCGGCGGCTGCGCGATCGCGGCGTTGCTGCGCGCCACCGCATCGTCGGCCTCCGAGACGCGCTCGCGCGTGCGCGTCGGCGGACGCGGGATGGCGCGCGGCGGCTCGTCCGGTTCATCCGGCACGCTCGCCACGCGCTGGCGCATGCGGTCGAATCCGGGCGCCGCGGCGGCGTAGAGGAAGATGTAGCCGGCGACGAGTCCGCCCAGGTGCGCGAAGTACGCGATCCCCGCCGCGCCGTTCGCCGTGCTGATGCCGAAGAGCAGGTTGATCACCGCCATGAACGCGACCAGCCACCGCACTTTCACCGTCACCATGAACGGGAAGATCGCGACCTCATCGTCGGGCCAGCGCATCGCGTACGCGAGCAACACGCCGAGGATCGCCGCCGACGCTCCCAGGAGATAACCGCCCTGCGGCACGAAGATCACGTGCGCGAGCCAGCCGCCCACCGCGCACCAGAGATAGTACGCGGTGAATCGCGCCGCGCCGAACGCCTGCTCCACACGCGGACCGAACACGAATAGCAGCCAGAGGTTCGACACGAGGTGCCAGAATGCCGCCGTGCGCGAAGCTGTACGTGATGATCGTCCACGGCTCGCCGCCGCTGTGCCACGCGAGCGCGCGGATACATGTCGGCGTCGCCCACCAATCCGAGTTGGAGGAAGAACACCGCGACGTTCAGCGCGATGATCGCGCGCACGACCGGCGTCATTGGCGGCGGCAGCCGCTCCTCGGTGCTCGTGAAGTCCATCGTCGCGCTCCGCTACCGCACCCCGACGGGCCCGGGCACGCGCATGGTGAACGTGATATCGCGATGGATCGCCATCGCCTGGTCCATCAGCGTCGCATAGCGGCGGTCGAGCGGCGGTTTGTCGCCGGACGGCGCGGGATGGAGCACGATCTGCACGGCCGGCACCGCGCCGTGCGCCTGCTCCACCAGCCGCAGGATCTGGCCGTCGCTCGTCGCATCGCGCGGCGCGAGCACGAGCGCATGCCCGACTCTTCGCGGCCGCCGCGTGACGCAGCGACGTGAGCGCGCGCTCGGCGACCGCCGGCGCATCGCCGAATTCGAACGTCACCTGCACCATCGCGAGCGATCCGAGCACCGGCGCCAGATCGTCGGGACGCTGGCCGTCACAGTCGAGCATCACCGGGAGACTCGATTTCCATCGCGCGAACGCATCGGCGATGAGCGGCCCGCTGCCCAGCGGATCGCGCCCGGCGAGCGCGATCGAATGGAGCGCGGTGTGTGCCGACCGCGCGATCCACCTGCTTCGCGAGCATCTCGCCGTTGTAGAGCACCGCCGTCTCGGCCTCGCCGGCGAAGCGCACGAAGAGCTGCCGCCGCCCGGTCCACGCGCCCTGCCCCTGGATGCCGGGTGTGATCCCCGCGATCGCCGCCGTCGGTCCGGTGCTTCGTGCCATCATGCCTCCCAATGTGACTGCGACAGCGCGAGCTGCACGATCCGTTCGCACAGCGCGCCGAACTCGATCCCCGCCGCCGCCGCGGCTTGCGGCACCAGACTGAACTCCGTCATCCCCGGCAACGTGTTCGCTTCCAGACAGAAGAGCTCGCCGCCCGCTGTCAAACGGAAGTCGATGCGGGCGTAACCGTCAAGCTTGAGCGCCCTGAACGCCGCCAGCGCCTGACGTTGCGCCTCGGCCGCGATCGCCGCCGGCAGCCGCGCGGGGAATTCCTCGACCGCCATGCCGGCGGTGTACTTGCATTCATAATCATACAGCTCGTGCTTCGGGATGATCTCCCCCACCGGGAGCGCGTCCGCTCCCAGGATCGCGACGGTCAGCTCGCGGCCCGGCACGAATCTCTCGATCATCACTTCATCATCATACTGCGCGGCCTCGGCCACCGCAGCGGCGAGGCCCGACGGATCCTTCACCACCGACAGGCCCACCGTCGACCCCTGCTTCGATGGCTTCACCACCACCGGCATGCCCAGCGCTCGCGAAACGGACGCGCCGTCCGGAGGCGCGCCCGCATGCCGCCCCGTCATCAGCCAGTCCGCAGTTCCGACACCGGCCGCTCGAAAGAGTTTCTTCGAGAGGTCCTTGTCCATCGCGATCGCGCTGCCGAGATGTCCGCTGCCCGTGTACCGGATGCGGGCGAGGTCGAGCATCGCCTGGAGCGTGCCATCCTCTCCTTCGCCGCCATGCAGTCCGAGGAACACGACCTCCGCATCGCGCACCTCGGCAAGCGTCCCGAGCGATGGGAGCAGCGCGCCCTGGCGGAAGGTGCGCAGCGACTCGAGCGACGGCGGCGCCGGATGCAGCACGCCGGCGCTTCGCATCGCGGCTTCCTGCTTGGGCGTGATCACGCCGCTCGCCGGATCGACGAGCGTCACGACGTGCGACCGCTCGCGCAGCGCTTGTGCGATGCGAAGCCCCGATGCGAGCGAGACATCGCGCTCCGCCGAGGCGCCGCCGAGTAGGAGTGTGATGCGCATGAGATAGGGCAAGATGGCGGCGGCGGCGAGGCGGGGACAGGGGGACGGACTCGGCGCGCGCCGCCGGCCGCCAGCCCTCTATCCGGCCATTCGTCTCCAGGTGATATTCAGACTCACCATGCGCTATCTCACCGCACTTGTCGCCGGCGTGTTGATCACCGCCGCCTGTCCCTCCGCCGATACGACCAAGCAGGCGATGGACGCGCTCACCGCCGCCGGCCAGAAGCCGGACGAAATGCCGGTGCTGCTCAACACCGAGCTGCCGTTCCGCTATCCGGAGAAGCTGTACGCATCGAAGGTGCAGGCGAACGTCGTGCTCCGCATCTATATCGACAGCACCGGCGCCGTGTGGCCCGACTCGACGTTCGTGTTGAAATCATCGGGCTACCCGGAGTTCGACACCGCGGCCGTACGCGGTGCGCCGGAACTCCATTTCATTCCCGCGAAGTTCCAGAAGAAGCCGATCGGCGTCGCGCTCCAGCTCCCGGTGTTCTTCCGGCACCCCGGTGTCGGCCCGCTGCCCGGCGACAGCGTCCTCCAGAAGAAGGCGACGCCCCCCGCGAAGCCATGAGCGGCGTCGAGCGGAACCGGCGGCCGTATGAGAGCGTCATCGAGACCATCGGCTGGACGCCGCTCATCCGCCTGACCCGCGTCACCCGCGGCGCTCCGCACGCCGGTGTACGGCAAGGCGGAATTCTTCAATCCCGGCGGCAGCGTGAAGGACCGCATCGGGCTCCCGATCATCGAGCGCGCGGAGAAGGACGGATCGCTCAAACCCGGCGGCACCATCGTCGAGGGAACGAGCGGCAATACCGGGCGTCGGGCTCGCCATCGCGGCGGCGCTCAAGGGCTATCGGTGCATCTTCACGATGCCCGACAAGATGTCCCAGGAGAAAGTGCGTCTGCTCAAGGCGTTCGGCGCGGAAGTGATCATCACGCCCACCGCGGTGCCGCCCGACCATCCGGACAGCTACGTGATGGTGGCCAAGCGCATCGCGGAGGAGACGCCGAACGCGATCCTCGCGAATCAGTTCTACAACGACGCGAACCCACAGGCGCACGAGGAGACCACGGGCCCGGAGTTGTGGGAGCAGTCCGAGGGGCGGATCACGCATTTCGTCGCGGCCGCCGGCACGGGCGGCACGATCACCGGCGTCGCGCGTTATCTCAAGAAGAAGAATCCGAAGATCCGCGTGATCTCGGGCGATCCGCAAGGCTCGATCCTCGCCGAGCTCTGGCGCTCGAAGGGAAAGACCCATGGCGAGGGCGTGCCGTACAAAGTGGAAGGCGTCGGGCAGGACAAGCTGCCGGGCACGCTCGATCTCTCGTTGGTGGATGACTACCGCACCGTCACCGACCGCGAGTCGTTCGCAATGGCGCGCCGGCTGACGCGCGAAGAGGGATTGTTCGTGGGAGGGTCGAGCGGCCTGATCGCGCACGTCGCGCTGCAGGTCGCCGCCGAGGTCGATGATCCGAAGGCGTTCGTCGTCACGTTCCTCTGCGACACCGGCGAGCGCTATCTCTCGAAGCTCTACAGCGATGAATGGATGCGCGAGAACCAGATGCTCGAGGGCGACCGCATCTCCATCGCCCAGCTCCTGGCGAAGAAGCGCGGCGACGCGCCGGTGATCGTGAGCACATCGCCGGGTGCGAGCGTGCGGCAGGCGCTCCGCTTGATGGCGCTGCATGACATCTCGCAGCTGCCCGTGCTCGAGGGGCGCGACTGTGTGGGCGCGATGAGCGAGGCCAGCGTGTCGGCCCGGGCGCTCGAGGACCCCAAGCTCCTCGACGTGTCGGTGAGCGAAGTGATGGACGCACCCTTCCCGCTGGTCGAAGGCACGCAGCCGGTGGACAGCGTGGTGCGACTGCTCACCAAGATGAATCCCGCGGTGCTGGTGCGCGGCGAGACCGGCATCCAGGGGATCGTGACGCGGAGCGACGTGCTCGAGTATCTGATGGCGCGATGAGCGCGGCGCCGCGGCGGCGGCGCTTGCCTGGACTCGCGATGCCAGGGTGACGACGGGCTCCGTAGCTCGTGTAACAGGTGTTAGCGCCCTCTAATCGGTATCGCATCGTCCATATGCTGGGTCACGCCTCGCGGCGCATCGTCGCGGTCCTCTTCGCCCCCATCACCGTGCTCGCGGCGCTCGCGATCGTCGCGAACGCGGCGTTGCTCGCGCCGGGCGTACCGCGGGAGCTGTCGCGCGCCGCGGCGTGGCTCGACCTCGTGCTCTCCGCCGTGGTCGCCGCGCTCGTCGTCCATGACGTCGCCCATTGGATCGCGGCGCGCGCCGCCGGCCTCCGCACCGTCGAAGCGACGATCGGCCCCTTCGTGTTCGCGCCGTCGCGGCGCGGGCTGTCACTCCGCGCGGTAATGACGTGGCCGGCCCTGCGCGGCGGCGTACTCGTGGAGCCGCACGGTGAGCGTCCGATGAATTCGCGCTGGGCGCTGGTTGCGGCCGCCGGACCTGCGGCGAGTTTGGCCGTAGGCGTTGCAACGATCTCCATCGCGCCGGTCATCGCGATCGCATCCCTGCTGCGCTTCACGCTCTCGGCGCTCCCCATCGGCGTGCGCGGCGAGCCGAGCGATGGCGCGCAATTGCTCCTGCTCGCGAGCGGCGGCGCCGCGGCGGACCGATTCCTGGCACTCCTGCGCATCGCCGGCGCGCAGCGCGTCGGTCAGCGGCCGCGCTCGTGGCCCGACCGGTGGATGGCGGACGCGATCGCGCTCCACGACGGGACCGAGGCCGAAGCGCTGGGCTGCGCCGCCGCATTCCGTCGCGCGCTCGATGGGTGTGCGCATGAGCGAGCAGCGGTGCTGCTCGAGCGCGCGCTATCGCTTCGTGCGGTGCTGCCCGCCCGTGCCGCCTGCGCGCTGCTCGCAGATGCCGCGTATTTCGAAGCCCGGATCCACGATGACGCTGTGGCGGCTCAGCGGTGGCTGGATGAGGCGGCGGCGCGCCGCCCGGCGTGCCCGATCGCCGTCGGTCGCGCCTCAGCCGCCGTGATGCTCGCCGCCGGCGATTTCACCGGCGGCGTCACGGCCGCGCGCACCGCGCTCGAGCACCTCGGCCGCCTCGAGCGCGAGGAGCGTCGGTCGCTGCCCATGGAATCGGATTGGCTGCGCGAGATGATCGCACGCGCCGAGTGCGCGGTCGTCGTGCCGCCGGATCTCCTGGCCGCGAGCTGACCCGGAGCTAGGGCCGCTCGCGCGCCTCGCGCGAGAGGGCCGCGAGCAACTCCAGCGCCTGCATCGGAGTGAGATGGTCCGTGTCGGCGTCACGCAGTCGACCCACGAGCGGATCCGCCGCGCCGTCGAAGAGCGCGAGCTGATCCGCCGCGCGCGTGCGGGCGCGACTCCGGCTCGCGGCGCGAGCAGGTGACCGCCCTCGAGCAGGCGCAGCATCGCGCGCGCGCGGGTGATCACACCGGCCGGCAACCCCGCCAGTCTCCCGACCTCGATGCCGTACGAGCGGTCCGCGCCGCCCGGGCGCAATTGATGCAGGAAGAGGACCTGGTCGCCGGCCTCTTTCACGGCCACGTTAAAGTTGCGTACTGCTACTAATTCATCGGCGAGCTGCGTGAGCTCATGGTAATGCGTGGCGAACACGGTCTTGCACCCGACGGCGTCGTGGAAGTGCTCGCTCACCGCCCACGCGATCGAGACGCCATCGTACGTGGAGGTCCCGCGCCCGATCTCATCCAGCAGCACCAGGCTGCTCGACGTGGCCGTGTGCAGGATCGCGCTCGTTTCGGCCATCTCCACCATGAACGTCGACTGGCCGCGCACCAGGTTGTCGCTGGCGCCCACGCGGGTGAACACCCGGTCCACCAGGCCGATCCGCGCGCGTGACGCGGGCACGAAGCTGCCCACCTGCGCCATGATCACGATCAGGCCTATTTGTCGCAATATGGTACTTTTTCCAGCCATGTTCGGGCCGGTCAGGATGATCATTCGCGCATCGGGCGTGAGCGTCACATCGTTCGGGATGAACTTCTCGCGCGCCATCATCCGCTCCACCACCGGATGACGGCCGCCGTGGATCTCGAGCCCGAACTCCGCCGTCATCGCGGGACGCACGTAGTTCTCGCGCTCCGCCGACTCGGCGTACGACGCGATGACATCGAGCACCGCGACACCCGCCGCGGCGTGCTGCAGCCTTGCGATCGCCGCGCCCGCGCGCTGACGCAGCGCTTCGAAGATCGCCCGCTCCCGTGACTCGATCCGCTCGCTCGCGGTGAGCACACGCTCCTCGTACTCCTTGAGCTCCGGCGTCACGTAGCGCTCCGCGCCGGTGAGCGTCTGGCGCCGCTGGTAATCCGCGGGCACCAGGTCGCGGTTCGCGTTCGAGATCTCAATGAAATATCCGAAGACGCGATTGAAGCCCACCTTGAGCGAGCCGATGCCCGTGCGCTCGCGTTCTGCGGCCTGGATCCGCGCGATCGCATCCTTCCCACCGCGCTGCAGCCCGCGCAGCTCATCGAGTTCGGGGTCGACCCCCGCCCGCACCGCCTCCTCCTCGCCGATCATCGCCGGCGGCCGCTCCACGAGCGTCCTCGAGATCGCCGCGGCGATGTCCGCGCAGCCGTCCCATTCCGCGAGCACCGCGGCGAGCACACCGGCCGGTCCAGCTTGCCGCGCGGCGCGCTCCACCTCGACGAGTCGGCCGAGTGACGCGCCGAGAGCGCCGAGTTCGCGCGGATTCGCACGGCCGGCCGCGGCCTTGCCCGCGAGGCGCTCGATATCGCGCACGCCGTCGAGCGCGCTGCGCAGCGCGCCGCGCGCGAGCGGATCGCGCACCAGGGCTTGCACCGCATCGAGCCGTCCTTCGATCTCCGCCTAATGCGTGAGCGGCGCGAGCACCCACGCGCGCATCAGCCGCGCGCCCATCGGTGTGTTCGTGCGGTCCAGCACATCGAGCAGCGTTCCCGCGCGATCGGCGCCGCGCATCGATTCCACCAGCTCGAGATTGCGGCGCGTCATCTCATCCAACGGCATCACGCGGCCCGGACGCTCGACGACCGGGCGCGCGAGGTGCGGCAGTCCGCCGGGCTGCAATTCACGCAGGTAGCGGAGCAGCGCACCCGCGGCCCCCACCGCCGGCGCATCGTCGGCACCGATCCCGAATCCCTCCAGCGACGCGACGCTGAATTGGCGCGCCAGTTCGTCCGCGGCGAGCGCGGGTTCGAACTCCCACGGCTCGCGCTCGGTCATGAGCGCATTCTCGGCATCGGGTCCCGGCGACGACGCCGCCGCGTTGCTCCGCTTTGCGATCAGGATCTCGCCGGGCGCGAGGCGCGCGAGGGCGGCGTCGACATCCGCCGGCGCGCAACGCACGAGGCGCATTTCTCCCGTGGAGAGATCGGCGGCGGCAATACCGATCGTGCCGTTCAGCTCGTGCACCGCGCACAGGAAGTTGTTCCGCGCGCCATCGAGCATGTCGTCGGCGAACACGGCGCCCGGAGTGAGTGTCTCCACCACCTCGCGACGGACGATGCCCTTCGCGGCCTTCGGATCTTCCACCTGCTCACAGATCGCGACGCGGAATCCCTGGCCCACGAGGCGACGGAGGTATTCGTTCACCGCCTTCGCCGGGACGCCGGCGAGTGGCACCTCCGCCGCCCCACCGTTGTTGCGCGACGTGAGCGTGAGCCCCAACGCGCGCGACGCGATCTCAGCGTCGCCATAGAACATCTCGTAGAAGTCACCCATCCGGAAGAACAGGAGCGCATCCTGGTGCCGCGCCTTGATCTCCCGGTACTGCTGCATGAGCGGCGTCGCGCTCTCGCGACTCACTGCGGCTCCGCCTCCGTGACAAAGGCCGCGATCTTCTTCGCGTTCAGCTTGTCCGCCTCGGCGTTGGCCTGCGATTGCTTGTCGTACCGGCCGACGCGCACCCGGAAGGGCGCGCTCGTGCCGTACACGCGCGCGTCATAGCCGCGGTCGTGGAGCGTCTTCGCGAGCCCGTCGGCCGCGGATTTCGTGTTGTACGCGCCCACTTGCACCGTGTACTGGCGCTTGGGCGCCGGCGCGGCGGCCGTCTTCGCCGGCGTGGCGGCGGTCTTCGTCGTCGCGGCGGCGGCGCTCGTTGCGGCGGCGGGCGCTGCGGCTGCCGGAGCGGGCGTGAAGGCCTCACCTGCAGCCTTCGCGTTCGACTTGCCGCTGTCGCTCCGCGGGTCCACGGCGAAGGCGGTGTCCGCCGGGGCGCATCGCGTCGCCCAGTATTCGATCTGGTTCTTCAGCTCGACGTCGTTCACCGGCGCCGTGCGTGCCGCGTCGCCGAGCTGCCGGCAGGCGTCCGCCAACTTGCCCTGTTCGAACTCCACGCGCGCGATCCAGAAGCTCGCCTTCGGACGCGACGGACTGTTCGGATGCTCCACCATCACCCGGTTCAGATGCGCGAGCGCCTGGTCCATGTCCCGGCGCGTCATCTCGAGCTGCGCGAGGCGCATGAGCGCCTCGACGCTCCAGGGAGACAGCGGATAGTCGACGATGATCGTGCGCAGATCGCGCTCCGCATCGGCGGCCGTGGATGCGCACGACCGCGCGCCAGTACAGCGCTTCCACGAAGCGCGGCGATGCCGTGGGCGCCGCTTCGAATTGTTCCTGCGCCAGCGCGCGCGCGGCGTCACCTTGCCCGTTCGCCGCGAGCCGCTGCACGCGCAGGAAGACGGTATCGGTCGTGAGCGCGCTGTCGACCGTTTGGGCGCCGGCGTGCACCGCCAGCATGACGAGCGGGATGGCGAACAGGAGGCGTTTCGTCAGCATCGAGGCGAAGGAAGAAGGGACGGCTCCGCTACGCGCAGAGCGAGAGGACCAGCGTCGTGAGCAGTTGTTCGTCGGTCGAGCCGCGCGTGTCCTTGAGCGAGGCATCGGCGGCGAGCAAGGCCTCGAGCGCCGCATCCAGCTGGGCGGTGGACCACGTGCCGGCCGCTCGCTGCCACGCGGCCGCCGCATCGCTCCACGAGCGGCCCGGATACGCCTTGCTCTCCTTCAACAGACCAAAGTAATCGGCGCGCCCCTTCACCGCGCCACCCCACGCGAGCGCGAGCGTCTGGGTGGCGAGACCCATCACGATCGAGACGCCGCTGGTCTTCGGCTGCGTGAGGATGTGCGGCAGGATCGCGAGCGCGCCGACCGCATCGCGCGCGGCGACGCGATCCATGCAGGTCGCCCACGGTCTCGCCGCGGCGAACACCGACCACCGCCGTCACGGCGTCCTCGTCGATCGGCGCACCGTTGGAGAAGCTCGCGAGTTTGTCGAGCTCGGTCGCGAGCGATGGCAGATCGTTGCCCACGGCGCGCTGCAGCAGCTCGGCGGCGCCCGGGCGTGAGCGAAACGCCGAGCTCTCCGGCGTGGTGCACGATCCATTTCGCCACGCGATCGCCGGACAGCGGCTCGAACTCGACATCGGTCATGCGCTTCGCGAGTGCCTTGTCGGCCGCCGCAAGCTCCCCCGCCGGCGCGACGAGCACGAGCAACAGATCGGCGGACGGCGTCTCACGCGCGAAGAAGCGGTCGAGCGCCGCGCGCGCGTCCTTCCGGAGCGCCGGCGCGTTCCGCACGATCACCACGCGCCGCTCCGCCATCATGGGTGGCGTGCCGAGGAGAGAACCCAGCGTCTCGGCGTCGAGCGACGCACCGTCGCGCAGATCGAGATTGAAGTCGCGCGTCGCGGGATCCACCGCCGCTTCGATCAACTGACGCAGCGCATCGTCCTTCAGGAAGTCATCTTCGCCGTATAAATAGTACGCGCGCTCGAACGTGCGTGTCTGGATCGATTTCCGGAGAGTGCGCTCGGCGGAGGCGGCCATGCCGAGAATATAGCGCTGGTTGTGACCGGCGCAGCGCGCGGCTAGACTCAGGCCACGCTCGCGCGCGCCGATCGCGCGCGCCGATCCCACCCCGGCTGTTCGAGGATCCCGTGCTCACAATTCGCCCGCGGTCTCGCGTGAATCGCTCGCTCCTGTTGCTGTCGGCCGCGATGCTCGCGACCGCGTGCAAGGCGACGAAGACGCCGGACGCCGCGCCCGCCGCGCCCGCCGCGGCGGCGGCACCCGTTGCCGCGCCGCCGGCCACGCCGCTCTTGCCCCTTGGCCCGGTTCCCGATGATTCCGCGGCCATGGCGCTCAAGGAGTTCAGACTCACCATGCCGGCCATCCAGCAGTTCGGGAAAACGCAGGTGGCCTTCGATCGCGTGACGAAGGCGAATCCCGCGCTGCTCACCGCGCTTCGGCAACGTCCGCAGAATGGCACGCTGGACGACGTGGTGTCCGGCCTGGAGAAGGAGCCGAAGTTGCGCGCGACGATCATCTCCACCGGCAGCACTCCCGAGAAGTTCATCGTGACCGGCATGGCCATCACGCAATCGATGCAAGGACTGCAGATGATCGCGTCGGGCAAACCGCTACCCGCCGGATTGTCGCCGGCCATGCTCGAGAACATCTCGTTCGTTCAGAAGAACCTGCCGGCGATCAGAGCGCTCCTCGCGCCCGGGGCGGGGCCGGCGAAGTAGCGGTCAGCGCGCGGGCATTCCCGCGGCGAGGCGTGGACGCTCGTAGCGTGGCGCCGGCTCGTGCCGGTGCGCAGCCGGCGACCGCGCGACACGCGCCATGATGCGGGCGAAGAGGTCCGTCGAGCCCGGCGCCGGCGCGAGATTTCGGATCACCAACAATGCGCGGCGCACTCTCACATCGAATCTCACGCAGTCGGCGCACTCGTCCAGATGCGCTTCCGCCGCGGCCTTGTCGGTCGCGGCGAGCGAGCCATCGGTGTAATCCGAGATGGCGGTCTCGGAACTCGGGACAATCCCAGGCAGGAGTAAGCACCGCGACAGGGTACACGTCTCCCCGCGCGGAGTTCCCTCCGCGGTTCCCTGCCGCCTGGCGGCCTGGCCCGACCGTTAGACCAGCGCCGGTTCGATGATCTCCGCGAACGCCGCGCGCGCCCGGTTCAGGCGGGACTTCACGGTGCCCAAGTTGCAGCCCGTGATCACCGCAATCTCCTCGTATGGCTTCCCCTCGAGCTCGCGCAGCACGAAGACCTGGCGATGATGCTCGGGGAGCCGCGTGATCGCATCCTCCACCTTCTCGCGGAGATACCGGCGGCGGTACATGTCATCCGGCCGCGACTGGTGGTCCTCGAACTGGAGCGGGCGGTCCTCATCATCCCAGTTCTGCTGGAGCGCCTGGAACAGCACGAGCGGATTGCGCGAGCGATTCCTCAGCTCGTTCTTCGCGAGGTTCGAAGCGATCGTATAGATCCACGTCGAGAACTTCTTCGACGGATCGAAGCGGTGCGCATGCCGGTGCACCCGGATGAACACTTCCTGCACCAAGTCCTCACCGCGCTCGCGATCGCCGATCGTACGGCAGATGAAATTGAGCAAGCGCGCTTGGTAGCGAAGCACCAGCGTCTCGAAGGCCCGGTCGTCGCCGGCGCTGAAGGCGGCGACGAGGGCGCCATCATCGAGGGCAGCGAGCTGTTCACGCCGCGTGAGCGGCGGTACGGGAAGCGTCTCGAGAAGCGCGGGCGCGATCCTGCGGCTGACGGCGGCACTCTGCATGGCAGTCTCCCCGGTCGGCCTCGAGCGCCCGTTCGTCCCGCAGAGATGCGGAGCGAGCTGGACCGCCCAAGGTTGCGGCCATTATCAATGGCAGATGCCGTGCCGGAGATGGCCATCGCTATCAAATGATTGCTAAGTAGCTGCCATGTATGAGGTTCCATGGCATCGACTCGGGAACCGCAGCCGCCTCCGCGTGAGACGACTTGTCCTCCATGTGGGACGCAGCGCGGAATCGACGAGGACATCGGCGCCAGCGCGGTTCACGACGCGCGCCGCGTTATTTCCCCAGCTTGAAGCCCGCGACATAGAGGATCGCGAGCGCGGTCTTCGCGTCGACGATCTCGTTCTTCTGGATCATCTCGAGCGCTCGCGAGAGGAGCACCGGAACGAGTTCGATGAATTCGTCCCCCTCGTGCGCGTGCGGTCCGCGCGTGAGCCCCGTGGCGAGGAAGACATGGATCTTCTCGTCGGTGAATCCGGGCGTCGTGAACATCGTGAACACATGCTCGATGTGTTCCGCGGTACACCCGGTCTCCTCTCGCAACTCGCGACGCGCGCACGCTTCCGGCGCTTCGTTGGGCTCCAGTCGGCCGGCCGGCACTTCGTACACGAAGCCCTCCGTCGCGTAGCGGTACTGACGGATGAGCAATAATTGCGGGTCGGCCGCATCCGCGCCGGTCAACAACGGCACGACCGCGCTGGCGCCGGGGTGCCGGATCATCTCGATCTCGCCGATGGTGCCATCCGGAAAACGCACCCGATCCAGGTCGAGGCTGATCACCCGGCCGGTGTATTTCCGCTCGCCATCGACTTTTCGGGGCTTCACTGCGCGAGTGGAGCGCCGTCGCGGCCGTACTCGATCAGCGGCCCGAACGTGAGCGCCTCCAGCGGCGCGCGGATCGCGGAGGCGTCGCCGACCACCACGAGCTGCAGTGCGTCGGGATGGATGTGCGTCTGCGCGGCGTGTTGCACATCGGCGACCGTCACGCTCCGCACGCGATCGCGGTAGCGGTCGAAGTAGTCGGTCGGCAGCGAGAACACGACCATCGCCGCGAGCGCGCGCGCGACCGCGTCCGTCGTCTCGTACTTGATGGGAAAGACGCCCGCGAGATAGTTGCTCGCGAGCTCCAGTTCATCGGCCGCGACCCGCACGTTCCGGATCGTGTCGATCTCATGCAGGATCTCGCGCGCGGCGGCCGCGGTCACGTCGCTCTGCACCGCGGTCGACGCATCGAACGGCCCCGCACCACGCCGCCACTCGAACGCCGAGTGCGCTCCATAGGTGTACGCGTGCCGCTCCCGGAGATTGAGATTGATCCGCGAAGAGAAGAGGCCGCCCAGGATCGCGTTCATCAACAGGACCGGGAAGTAGTCGGGATGCGAGCGCGGGAGACCTACATGTCCCACCCGGATCTCGGACTGCGGCGCGTCAGGACGTGCCACGAGATGGAGCGCTCTCGTCGTGCGTGCCGCTCCGTCCGCCAGCGGCACGGATCCCGCCGCATCCCCGCTCCACCCAGCGAACGTTCGCTCCGCGATCTTCGCCGCGTCCGCCACGGTGATGTCACCGGTCATGATGAGCGTCGAGCCGCGAGGCCGATAGCGTGCCGCATGGAACGTCGCGATCGAGCGCGGGTCCAGCTGCGCCACGGACTCGGCGCTGCCACGATCCAGGCGCGCGTAGCGCGACTCGGGCGCGTACACGGCCCGTGCGAACACTTCATCGGCCAACCCTCGCGGCTCGGCACGCGACTGCATGATGTCCGCCAACCGTTCGGATTTGAGCCGCTCGACTTCGCGAGAAGGGAATGCCGGCGTGAGCATGATCTCCGCGAGCAGCGCGACCGCCTCCTCCAAATGCTCGCGGAGCACGGTCACGCCCGCGCCTGCCGTATCCCAGTCGCCGTCGGACGAAACCGATGCGCCGATCCGCTCCAGGCGGCCGGTCAGCTCCGCGGCACTGAGACGCGATGTCCCTTCGAGCAGCGCGCGCGCCGTGAGACTCGCGACGCCATCGTGCCCCGCCGGCTCCGTCATCGCGCCCGCGTCGACCACGAGCGTCACAGTGACGAGCGGCAACTTGTGCATCGGCGCCACCACGAGTCGCAGCCCATTGCTCAGCTCGTGGCGCTCGAACGGCGGGAAGCGATACGGCCGCGGCGCGGTCGGCACGGGGCGTGTAGCGAATACGTTCGTCACGCGGCAGCCTCCGCCGCCGGCGCGCGCGGCACGTAGAGGAGACTTGCGCGGTTGTCCTCGCCCAATGCGCGCCGCGCGAACGCGTTCACGTGTTCCGCGGTCACCGCCCGGTAGCGCTCGGCCTGCACGTTCACGAGCTCGGGATCGCCGAGGTACGTCGCGAATTGGGAGAGTTTGTCGGCGCGTTCACTCGCCGATTGCAACGACTGGACGAGCGCGGTCTCGATCATCGCGAGCGCACGCTCCACTTCATCAGGCCGCACGCCCTCGCGACGCAGCGAGTCCAGTTCCCGAGCCGTCTCGACTTCCAGCCGGTCCGCCGAAACGCCGGGCCGGCCGGTCACGTCGGCCACCAGCAGGTCCGCGCCCTTCGCGAGATCGAGCGTGAACGCCGTCGCGTCCGACGCGATCTCTCGATCGCGCACGAGTCGCTGCTGCAGGCGGCTCGCCTTGCCCATGCCGAGCACCGCGCCGAGCGTGCTCGCGGCGTAGTATTCCTCGCTGCCGAACACCGGCGCACGCAGGGCGAGGAAGAGGCGCGGCAGAGCAACCTCATCCGGGACCGTCTCGCGCCGCCAATCGCCGAAGAGCGGCGGCACGCGCATGTCGGGCAGCGCCGGCCGCCCGCTGCCTCGTGGCAGCGGAGCGAAGTAGCGCTCGACGAGCGTTCGCGCTTCAGCGGGATCGACGTCGCCCGCGATGGAAAGCACCGCGTTGTCCGGCGTGTAGTACGTCTTGAAGAACGCCTCAATGTCGGCCAGGCTCGCCGCGGACAGATCCTCCATCGAACCGATCAGTGAGTGATGGAACGGATGCTCCGGCGGGAAGGCGAGCGCCGGTAGCTTCTCCCACCACGTGCCGTACGGTTGGTTGTCCATGCTCCACCGGCGCTCGTTCTTCACGACATCGCGCTGCGTGTCGAGCTTCTGCTGCGTCATCGCGGGAATGAGGAAGCCCATCCGGTCCGCCTCGAGCCAGAGCGCGGTGGCGAGATGGTTCGAGGGCACGGTCTCGAAGTAGTTCGTGCGGTCGAGCCACGTGGATCCGTTGAGCGTGCCGCCCGCACGCTGGATGAGTTCGAAATGCTCGTTCGACGACACGTGTTCCGAGCCTTGGAAGAGCATGTGCTCGAACAGATGCGCGAAGCCCGTGCGCCCCGGACGCTCGTTCGCCGAGCCAACGTGGTACCACAGATTCACGGCGACGATCGGCGCGGTATGGTCCTCCGAGAGCGTCACACGCAGCCCATTCGCGAGCTCGAAGCTTTCGACCGGGATTCGCATGCGAGAAAATTGGTCGGTGCGCGCGAGGAGCGGTACCCTGGGCGTTGCCGCAGGGCGCGCTTGACCCCGCCTCGGTGCGGCGGCGATCTTGCGGGTATCGATCCGCATCGCGCCTCCCGGCGTTCGCGTGGATCGCACGGACGAGGATGCGCATGCGGATGCGAGGCACTTTTCGGGTCGCGGTGACCAAGGACTATCTCGTCTTCCCGGCCGCGCACTTCATCACCTTCGCCGGTCACCGCTGCGAACCATTGCACGGCCACAACTATCGCGTCGCGGTCACGCTCGACGGCACGGTAGACGAGGAATCATGGTACGTCGTGGATTTCTCGGTCGTGAAACAGATGATGCGCAGGCTCTGTGAGGAGCTGGATCACAAGATGCTCCTCCCGATGGAGAATCCCAAGCTCGCGATCGAGACCCGCGGCGATGCCGTGCACGTCGCGTTCCAAGGAAAGCCGAAGTACGTCTTCCCGCGCGAAGAATGCGCGCTCCTGCCCATTCCGAACACCACGGTAGAGATGCTCGCGCAGTATCTCACGCAGCGCGTCCTCGCGGAATTCAAGACGCAGAAGACCGCGACCCTCACGGCCGTTGAGGTCGAGGTCGAAGAGAATTTCGGACAAGCGGCCGCGTACCGCGAACTGATGACCTGAATCCGGAGCTCGCTATGGCACGCCAGGAGCGCATGATCCCCGACGCTGAGGTCGCCGCGTTCATCGTGAAGATGCCAGGATGGTCGGTCGTCGATGGCTGGCTCACCCGGCGCTACAAGACGGACGGCTGGCCCACGACGCTCATGCTCGTGAATGCGATCGGTTTCGCGGCCGAGGCCGCGGACCATCACCCTGATCTCGCGGTGTCGTGGCCGAGCGTCACCGTCCGGCTGCGCACGCATTCGGCGAACGGCCTCACCGAGAAGGATCTCGAACTCGCGCGGAAGATCGAGGAGGTCGCGCTCTGGCGGCCGCCCGCCACGCGGCCAGAAGGTCTCACCGGCACCACGCGTCCCTTCGTCAAAGGCGACGATGGCCGTTGAGTCCACGGGCATGCGCGCGCCGGCGCGCTGGCTCGCTGTGCTGCGGTTGGTCGTTGGCACGTGGTTCGTGAAGGGTGTCGTCACCAAACTCACGATCAGGCTCGCGTGGGGATTCCTGCCGCTGCCCGCGGCTTCGGATCGCTGGGTGAACACGATGCCGAAACTTCTGGCGAAGTACGCCGCCGACAATCCGTTTCCCGCCTATCGAACGTTCCTGCTCGAGACTGTCGTCCCCGACCCCACGCTCTACGCCAACCTGACCGCGCTGGGCGAGGTATTCGTCGGGATCTCGCTCGTCGCCGGCTTGCTCACCCCGCTCGGCGCGGTGGTTGGCATGGCGCTCACGTTGCTGTACGGGTTGGCCGTCCAGCACATGAGCTCGGGGCAGCTCGGCTTTCACGTGATGCTCGCGACCTCGATGATCATCTTCTTCGGCAGCAGAGCGGGCCGGGTCTGGGGATGCGACGCGTGGTTGCGCACACGCTTCCCGAACTCCGCGGTCACTCGCTGGCTCACGTGACGGCGTGGACAGCGGCGGCGCGGATCGCATCGCTCAACGGTTCCGGCAAGTGCTGAGCACGCTCGGCATCGTCGTCGTCGCGGTCGGATTGACCCTCCTCGCGTTCTTCTGGATCGCGCAGGACCGGATCACGTTCCAAGCGCCACGGATCATCGAGCCGACGCCTGCGGGCGCCGAGCGCGTCGAATTCGTCGCCGCCGATGGCCAGCACCTCTATGCGCTAGTGATCGGAACCCCGGCGCGGCCACCCGCGACAGCGCGAGTGCTGCTCGCATTTCATGGGAACGCCGACATCGCACCATGGCTGGCCCCGTGGGGCAGCGAAGTCGCACGGCGTACAGGTTATGTCGTGGTGTTGGCCGAGTACCGTGGTTACAACGGATTGCCCGGCCCGCCGTCGGCCGATGGCGTCCGGCTCGATGCGCGCGCGGCGCTCACGTTCGTCCGTGCGCGGTTCGGACCTGGGGCTACCGTCGCGTACTACGGACACTCACTCGGCACCGCCGTCGCCACCGAACTCGCGAGCGAGGCACCTCCGAGCGTGCTCATTCTGGAGTCGCCGTTCACGACGGCGCGGGAAATGGCGGCGCGATTCGGCACGCCGCTCGCGCGATTGGCGTGGCCGCTGATCGGTCGGATCCCGTATGACACCCGAGAACGCATCGTTCTGGTCGACGCACCGGTCTGGGTCGCGCATGGCGATCATGACCGCGTCATCCCGGCGTCGATGGGTCGCGAGGTGTTCGCCGCGGCGCGACGCCACGGGGAGTTGTTAATCGTCCCAGGGGGAGCTCACAATGGATTGTCGGAGACCGGCGGCGAGTTGTATTGGAGCTGGATCGAGCGCGCGTTGCGATAGCGCGGTCCCTGGTCAGAAGAACAGCATCACTCCCAGTGCGCCTTGGCTCGACGTGATCTTCGTGCCGTCGTACGCCTCGCTGTCGCCATAGGTGTATTCGAACACCGACCGGAATGAGCGCGTCCACAGGTACGTCACGGCTGCGACAGTCGCGGTGTTGTACTTCATCAAGAAGTCGTTCCCGTTGTCCACGTCATCGCCGCTGCGCTCGAGGTCGGTGTCGCCGTACGACGCACCGAGCTTCCATTTGCTGTCCTTCGGAATCCATTGCAATTGGAGAAGGTATCCGTAGGAGGCGCGCCGGTCGCCGGCGTAATCAACGCCGAGTCCATCGGTGAACATGAGCGCGGTGCCGACTCCTTCCTGATAGAAGCCCGAGAGGTCGAGTTGCACGCCGCTCTTGTTCCACTCCATCCCGGTGGCGAGTCCCCACGGCGTCACGGCGGCCTTGCAGCCAGTCGGGTCCCCGAAGTACGGCGCACAGGAATCTCCTGACGACATGTTCTTCACGTTCGCGAGCAATCCGCTCGCGTAGAACATGAACTTGTCCGCGGAACCAGTGCCGCCCGAGTGCTTCATGTAGGTCACCTCGGTCTCGATGCGAGGCGACCGCGTCACATCGAAGCAACACTGTCCGACGGGCACGGCGCCATCGACCGCGTTGATCACGCTCGGATCGAACAGACCCACCGACGAGATGCCACGGCCGATTCGACGGCGTGCTGAACGTGATCTGTGCGTTGAAATTCGGGTAGCTGTAGCCGGTGCCGATATGGCCGAGGGTCGTCCCATTGCCGGTGAATCCCGCGCCGCCGCCGCTCAGCCCCACGCCGAACACGGTCATGTCGGTCAGGTAATTCTGTTGCTGGTACAGTCCAATCGCACGACCGGCCAAGAGCTGGCCCCACGACCCTCCAACGGTCATGTACGCTTCCCGTAGGTCTATCTGAGCGCCGCACTGACCATATACTGTCCCACAACTGTCGTGCAACTGTCCGAGCGATTGGATCTCAGGCGCGATCCCAATGTGAGCTCCGACATCGAGGCCCGCTTCCTTCCCCTTTACCTCGAAGATCGCGAACGCCGGCGCGAGCCCGGTGCGTACGCGCAGGACCTTCTGGTCCGGGCCGGTCGGGATGAGGTTGCCCGCGAAATCACATGTCGGCGAACCGTCGGCGCACTTGGGATCGGTGTAGACGATGAAGGCGTTGACGTTTCCCGAGAAGGAGAACGTCCACCCGCTCACGGTCCCCATCACAATGCCCTGCGCAAGCGCGGGCGGAGCGACCAGCGCCAGCGAGGCCAAGGCCGCGAGTCGAAGGCGGCGCATGCGCTCCCTACCGAATGGCGAACACGAGCACCGCGTCGCCGAGCGGATAGCCGATCTGGAAATTCCCGCCACAGGCGACCGCGATGTACTGCTTGCCGTCGACGGAGTACGTCACCGGCGGCGCATTGCACCCGGCGCCCGCCTGGAATTGCCAGAGCACTTTGCCGGTTCTCGCGTCGTATGCCTTGAACATCCCGTTGCCTTCGCCCGTGAAGACGAGGCCGCCCGCCGTCGCCAGCGCGCCGCCGATCATCGGCTGTTCGGTCTTTGCCTGCCAGGCGCGCTTGCCCGTGTTCAAGTCGATCGCCGTGAACGTGCCCGACTGCACGCCGCCCGGTTCCGCTTTGAACGCCGAACCGAGCCATAGTTTGCCTTTGTCCAGCGGCGCGGGATGCGTGCGATAGATCATCGGCTGCTCGAGCCCCAGCACGTACATGTAGCCGAGCTTGGGATTCACCGCCGTCGGCGACCACTCGGATCCGCCATTCGCGCCCGGCAGCATTCGCACGCCATCCGTCGTGGGCGGCGCGAAATAATTCTCGTGCTTGTTGAACTCCTCGGAGCGCCGGATGAGCTTCCCTGTGGCCGCATTCCAGACGTACACGTACGCGGTCTTCCCCGCCTCCGCCACCGCTTTCGTGCCGTCCTTGAGCGTCACGATCACGGGCGGGCTCACGACATCCAGATCCCACACGTCGTGCGGGACCTCCTGGTAATGCCATTTGTATTCGCCGGTCCGCGCGTCGATCGCGACCACGGATTCGGTGAACAGGTTGTCGCCGGGCCGCACTGAGCCATCGAGATCGGGCAATGGATTTCCCACGCCGAAGTACAGCATGTTCGTCGCCGGATCGTATGCGGGTGTCATCCATACCGACCCGCCGCCACGTTGCCACGCGTCCTTGTATTGTGGCATCGCCGCCTTCTCCGTCGCAATGTTCCGCTTGAGGTCATCTCCTTCGCCCGTCTTCTCCGCCCACACTCCCTCCCACCCCTTGTCCGGCAACGTGTAGAAATTCCAGAGCTGGTGACCGTCGTTGCGGTCGTATGCGCGGAGGAATCCGCGGATCCCGTACTCCGCGCCAGAAACGCCCACGATCACCATGTTGTCGACTATGAGCGGCGCCATCGTCTCGCTGTAACCCGCCTCGGGGTCGGCGATCTCGATGTCCCATTTCACCTTGCCCGTCGCCGCTTCCAGCGCGATCAGTCGCGCGTCGAGCGTCGCCATGAACACGGTGCCGGCGGCGATCGCCACGCCGCGATTGTTCGGTCCGCAGCAGAAGATCGGCGATGCGATACTCATCTTATGCTCATACCGCCAGAGCTGGCGGCCGGTGCGGGCGTCGACCGCCATGGCGGTGTTGTACGGCGTCGTCAGATACATCACGCCGTCGACCACGATCGGACTCGTCTCGAACGAGCCGAGATGCGAGATCCCCGTCTGGTAGATCCACGCGACCGAGAGCGCTTTCACGTTCTCGGAGTTGATCTGCGCGAGCGGCGACCAGCGCTGATTCGAGTAGTCGCGTCCGTAGGTCGTCCAGTTCTTCCCATCCTTCGCGGCGCCCGTGAGCATCTCCGACGTGACGCTCGTGAACGTCGGTGCTTTCACCGCCGGTTTCTTCGTCGATGCGGCGACTTGCTCTTGTCCACGCGCGGCGCCGGTCATCACGACGACGCCCGCCCCGATCGCGATCACACTCGCAATGCGCATGCTATTCCCCCAAGAGACGGTCCATCGTACCGATCACTGCCGGTGCTGAATGTCGGAATCCGCCGCGGCGATGGCAAGGTTCGCCGCGCGAAGATCACTCGGCCAACTGGAGCAGCGCGAGCACGAGCACGTCGAATGCGGCGCTCGGATCGTGATTCGCGCCGGGCTCCGCCGCGAGTCCGCTCACGAGGGCGGTGAGCAGATCACCCGCTTGGCCGGCAGCGATGCGCGGCCGGACGCCGAGCCGCGCGAACATCGTCGCCGCCAACTCTTCCATCATCTGGCGCCGGGCCTCTACGGCGGCGCGCGCTGCATCCTGCACCACCTCCGCGGGCCATTCGCCGAGCGAGAGCAGGGCGCGCCATTCGCCGAACCTGAGCTCGGAGCGCATCCACTCGCGCAGGTCGCTCGACGACCGTGCCCGCGCTCGCCATCGCGAGTGCACGGCGGCCGCGCAGCGCGATGCGCTCGCCGAGCCGCTCGGTCGCCCGCGCCAGCATGGCGTCCTTATCGTGATAGTGATAGTGGATCAGTCCCTTGCTCACGCCGGCGCGATCGGCGACCTCGTGCATCGCGAGCGCGCCCGCACCGTGGAGCACCAGCTCGGCGATCGCCGAGCGAAGGATCCGCTCGGCGGCGCCGATGCCGTCGTCCGTCCCGCGGCCGTGCACGGTGCCGCTCGTCACACGGCCACTTTGGTGTGCGGCGCCGGGCAGGAGACCTTGAACCCGTCGGCGGAGAGCGCCGCCGAGAGCGCCGCCTGCGCCGGCGGTTCGCCATGCACGAGATAGACCTGTTCCAGCGCGGGCGATTTCGCGCGCACCGCGAGCAGCCACTCTCGCAGCCCGGTGCGGTCGGCGTGCGCACTATAGCCATCGAGGACCTCGACGCGCGCCCGCAATGGGACGTCCTGGCCGAAGATCTTCAACGTGCGCTGTTTCTCCACGATGCGGCGCCCGAGCGTGTTCTCCGCCTGATAGCCGACGATCAGGATCGTGTTCTTCGGATCCCCCGCTCCGTTCGCGAGGTGATGCAGGATCCTGCCGGCTTCCGCCATCCCCGACGCCGCCACGATGATCGCCGGTCCGTGCAGCGAGTTCAATGCCTTCGACTCCTCCACCGTTGGCGTGTACGTGAGGAGCGGGAAGTCGAGGAACTTCGTGGCGGAGGCGATCATCTTCTCGGTGCTGTCGAACACCTCCGGGTGCATCCGGAAGACATCGGTGATGCTGATCGCGAGGGGGCTGTCGATGTAGACCGGGATCACGGGCACGCGGCCAGCGAGCTGCAGATTCCGCAGGTCATACAGGATCTCCTGCGTGCGCCCGAGGGCGAACGCGGGGATCAGTACCTTGCCCCCCTTGGCAGCGGTATCCCGGATAATGCGCGCGAGCTCTTCGCGCGATTCGTCGATCAGCCCATGATCGCGGTCGCCATAGGTGGACTCCATGATCACGACGTTCGCGCCCTCGGGTGGCACCGGGTCGGCGATGATCGGCATCCCTTTCCGGCCGATGTCGCCGGAGAATACGATGCGGCGTTTCCGACCGCCCTCTTCGCAGTCGACGATCACGGATGCCGAGCCGAGGATGTGTCCGGCGTCGACGTAGCTCGCGATCACGCCATCGATGACGCTGAAATCCTGCGCGTACGGAACAGTGCAGAGCAGGCCGGTCGCTTTCGTCGCGTCGGCCTCCGTATACAGCGGCGGCACCGCGTCGCGATGGTGGCGTGCGAGGAACTCCGCATCCTTCTCCTGGATGCGCGCCGAATCCTGGAGCATGAGGGCGCACAGATCCCGCGTCGCCGGTGTCGACCAGATCTTCTGGCTGTATCCGTGGCCCGCGAGCAGCGGCAGCCGGCCCGAGTGGTCCATGTGCGCATGCGAGAGCACGATCGCGTCGATCGTCCCGGGATCCACCGGCATTTGCAGGTTCTTCGCTTGCGCCTCCTGCCGGCGCCCTTGGAAGAGTCCGCAGTCGAGCATCACGGTCTTGCCGTTGACGTGCACGAGATGGCAGGAGCCCGTCACTTCCTGCGCCGCGCCGATGAATGTGATGTCCATCGTTCAGCGCGCCGCCGTCCGGTATTCATTCATCGACTCACCCGCCGTAAGTTGTCCGCATGCCCGCATCGACGTTCCCGAATCTCACGGTCTCGGATCACCCGCTGGTCAAGCACAAGCTCGCGATCCTTCGCGACCGCGCGACGCCGACGAAGCTGTTCAAGGAGCTCGTCGAAGAGATCGCGATGCTCCTCGCCTACGATGCGATGCGCGATCTCACGCTCGAGGCGGCGACGGTCGAGACCCCGCTCGAGTCCACGACGCAGTGGCGCGTCGCCGGCAAGAAGCTGACGCTCGTTCCGATACTACGCGCCGGATTGGGAATGGTCGAGGGGGTGCTGCGCCTCGTGCCGTCCGCGCGCGTCGGACATATCGGATTGTACCGCGACCACGACACCCTCCAGCCGGTGGACTACTACTTCAAGGTCCCCGGCGATGCCGCGGAGCGCGAATTCTTCCTGCTCGATCCGATGCTCGCGACCGGCGGGAGCGCCGTGTCCGCCGTGCGGTCGCTGCAGCGCGTGGGGGCGGTGCGGATCCGAATGCTCTGCCTCGTCGCTGCGCCCGAGGGCGTGAAACGGATGGCGGCCGAGTGCCCCGACGTACGGATCGTCGCCGCGGCGCTCGATCGCGAGCTCAACGAGAACGGGTACATCCTTCCCGGTCTGGGCGACGCCGGTGACCGGCTCTTCGGGACGCGGTAGCGGCGCTACTTCCCGATACAGAAGGAGCGGAAGACCTCGTCGAGCACATCGTTCCGCTCGACGACGCCGATCAATTCTTCGAGCGCATCGGCGGCCGCGCGGAGATGCACCGCCGCCACCGGCGCCGGGAGCGATCCCGACATCCACGCCTCGCGGAACGCCGCCACCTCGGCGCGTGCGCGCGCGACTGCCCGCTTGATGCCGCTCGCGCGTGAGCAAGCCGGCGGCGCCTTCCGCCGGCGGCAGGCCGGCCGCCAGCAGCGCCGCGATCGCGTCCGTGAGATCCCGCAGCCCCTGGCCCGTGACGGCGCTCACCGCGACGCATTCCGCGCGCAGTGAGATGCTTTTAAGTCGCTCATTGATACTAAATCGATCTTCGTGCGCACACCGACGCGCGGCGCCTCGCTCAGTCCGGCGACCCGTTCCATCACGCCGGGCAGCGCGGCCGGGTCGTCCGAGCAGACGAGCACCACATCGGCTCGCCCGAGGTATCGATGCGCCACTTCGATCCCCAGCCGCTCGACCTGATCCGCCGTGCCGTCGCGCAGGCCGGCCGTGTCGACCAGACCGTACCGGCCAGCCGTCCATCTCGACCATCGCTTCGAGCGCATCGCGCGTCGTGCCGGGCACATCGGTCACGATCGCGCGCGTCGCACCCACGAGCGCATTGAAGAGCGAGGACTTGCCGCTGTTCGGTGCACCCGCGAGCACGACGATCGCGCCCTCACGAACGATCTCCCCCGTGTGCGCGCTCGAGAGAAGCTGGTCGAGCGAGGCGAGCAGCGCGTCGCTGCGCGCGGTGGCGCGTTCGCGCGGCGCCGGTCCTTCGTCTTCCTCCGGAAAATCGATCTCGTACGCGAGCAGCGCTTCGAGAGCGATGACATCCTGGCGTAGCGCCGAGATCCGGCGGGTGAGGCCGCCGTCGAGCTGATGCAGCGCCGAGCGGTGCGCCACCGCGGAGCGGGCTTCGATGAGATCGGCGATCGCCTCGGCCTGCAGGAGGTCGAGCTTCCCGTTGGCCACGGCGCGCCGGCTGAATTCTCCGGGCAGCGCCGCGCGCGCGCCGGCCGCGATCAGCGCGTCGAACGCGAGCGCGGGCACGAGCGACCCGCCGTGCGTGGTCAGCTCGATCGTGTCTTCGCCGGTGAACGAGCGCGGCGCGACGTGCACGCTCGCCATCACGCGGTCGATCGTGGCGGCGGAACCCGGCGTGTGCAGCGAAGTGAGATAGCTGCGACCGGCATCCCAATGGAACGGGTCGAGCACCGCGGCGCCGATCTCGCGCGCCGCCCGGCCACTCACGCGAACGATCGCCAGCGCGCTCCGGCCCGGCGGCGTCGCCAGCGCGACGATCGTGTCCTCGGCGCCGGGCAGCGGCGCGCGGCCGTTCACGCTACGGCGATTGAGGCCGCGGGTTCTTCGCCCGCTCCTTGGCGATCAACCACTGCTGAGGGAGCGCGGCGAGGTTCTGCACCGCGTAGTAGAGATTCAGCCCGGCCGGGAAGTTCAGGAAGAACACCGTCATCATCGCCGGCATCATGTAGCCGAACATCTTCGCCTGTGGATTCGGCGGCGAGTTGCGCAGGCCGATCCACGACAGCAGGAACATCGAGAGGCCCATCGCGACCGGCAGGATGTAGTACGGGTCCTTCTGCGAGATGTCCGCGAGCCAGAGGAACGACACGCCGCGGAATTCGATCGTGTTCTGGAACACGAAGAACAGCGCGAAGAGCACCGGCATCGGGATCAGCATCGGCAGACAGCCGGTGAACTGGCTGAACGGCGTCATCCCGTTGTCCTTGAGCAGCTTCATGTACTCCGCCTGCATCTTCTCCGGATTCTGCTTGTACTTCGCCTGCAACGCCTGCAGCTCCGGCTGGATCCGCTGCATCCGCAGACTGCTCCGCATCGCGCTCTGGTTCAGCGGCCACAGCAGCAAGCGGATGCCGACGCCGAAGATCACGAGCACCCAGCCATAATTCAGCTGCAGCTTGTCGTGCATCCACAGGAGCACGGTCATCACGAACGTCGCGAACGGCTGCACCACGGCGCGCAGGAATCCGCCGTACGGATTCGCGTGCTCCAACCCATGACCGAGTGCGACGAGGCGGCGCCACTGCTGCGGTCCGGCGTAGATCTCGAAGGCGAAGCGTCCCGCCGAATCCGGCGCGACGATCACTTCGCCCGTGGCCACCGAGGGCGCCTTCTCGGTGGACGGCGGCGCGGTGAACAGCGCCGGCCCGGCGAACTGTCCCTTCGGCGGAGCCATGACCGCGAGCAGGAAATACTTGCTCTTGCTCGCGACCCAATCGAACGGCCCCGCCTGCTCGATGACGCCCTTCTTCACGACCTTGCTGAAGGGCACGCTCTCCGCATCGTCCGCGATGGGCTTCACCACGAACGCCAGCATGCGGTGATCGTCGATCGTGTCCGCCTCGGCGGAAGCCAGTCCCTGCGGCAGCACGATGCCGATCAGTGCGGGCGTCTTGGAGGCTCCCTTCGGCGTCACCGCGCCTGCGACGTGCACGAGATAGCTGTCGGCGACGAATGTGTACTGCAGTGAGAGCGCGGCGTTGGGCGCGTCGCCGTCGAAGCGCACCCCGGTCGTGGCGGATGCCGTTCCCGGCTGCACGCGGAACCGCAGCGATCGCAGATCGAGCGTGTCAGTGCCCTGGATCAAGCGATACGTGATGAGTGCGCCATCGCGCCGACCGAGCTCCACCTGATGGTCTCGTTTCGGCAGGACGGTGTAGTCGTCGAGCGTCGCGCCGATGAGCGATGCGCCGGCGCTCGAGAAATGGAACGTCGCCTTCGGCGTCGCGATGCTCGTGGTCTCGGGCACGAACGTCGTGGGCGACGCGACCGTCGTCGTCGTCGCGGCCGGGGCTGACGCCGGTCCGGCAGCCGACACCGCGGCCGGTGCGGAAGCCGGGGCTGGCGCACCCGTCTGGCCGGAAACGGAATCCGCCGCCACCTGCACGGGAGCCGGCGGTGGCGGGAAGAGTTTCGGAGTGATCAGCACCACGCCGATCGCCAGCGCGATCGCGAGGAAGAAACGCTTATCCATTTCGACTCAGTGAGGTCACGGGACCGGATCGAATCCGCCAGGTCGGAACGGGTGACAGCGCGCGATACGACGCGCCGCCATCCACCCACCGCGCCAGGCGCCGTATCGCTCGATCGCTTCGATCGCGTAGTTGGAGCAACTGGGATAATAACGGCATGCCGGGGGCAAGAGCGGCGAGAGCACCGTTTGATACGCCCGGATCGGGAAGATCAAAAGCCAACGCATCATGGCGAGGGGTCAGGAGCTCCCATCCGCTGACGGATCGCGCGCACATCTTCTCGCAACGCGTCGAAGCTCGCGCCGTATGCTTCCGGGCGCGCACGGATGAGAACGTCGGTACGCCGGAGAGCGGACAGCAAGTCGCTGCGCACCAGTTCTGAGAGCCGCCGTTTCACCAGATTCCGCTTGACGGAGTCTCGCCCGAATTTGGGCACGATGATCCCGGCCCGCCCCAACGACAAAGGGGAAGCGCTGACCCGCACATCGCAGTGCGCGGTCCGGATACGCTTCCCCTCTCGTGCGATCTGACGGATCTCCGCCGAGCGCGCCAGACGGCGCGCTCGCGGGAACCGCATGCGATCAGGCGCCGGCGTACTTGGAAGGAAGCTGAACAGTGAGGCGCTTCCGCCCCTTCTTGCGACGACGGCTCAGGACTTCGCGGCCCCAGCGGGTCGCCATGCGCGTGCGGTAACCGTGTGTACGGATACGGCGCTTGTTGCGGGGACGATAGGTTGGCTTGCCCATACACACTCCACACGGGAAATCATCGACGGTCTGAGGTGCAGCCCTATAAAAGTAATTGGGACAAACGGTTGGGTCAATACTCGATGAAATGGGCGGATAAAGTGGTGACGATGCGGTTATGCATCGCTTCCATCTTCATTCACGTTGCAGAATCGCGCCACGTAGTTCTTGTCATGCGACCGAGCCAAAACGTCGCATTGACTTTTCCACATCGTATCTCTAGGTTCGCGTCCCCCCGCACTCACTCGCCGCGAATGTCATTGAGCGCTCCTGAAATCTGGTCACTTCTTCTCAGCCGAGCACGCGCTGAGCTGCCAGAGCAAACCTTCAGGACGTGGCTCGAACCGACACAAGCGATTGGCCTCGAAGGCGATACGATCATCGTCACGGCGCCTGATCGGTTCGCCGCGGAATGGAATGACTCCAAACATGCGACGCTGCTCGCGAGCTACGCGCCGATCGTACTCGGCCATCCGCTGAGCGTCGCGTTCCGGGTGGACGAGGAGCGGCGCACTCGTCCGCAGATGGATTTCTTCGTGGCGCCGACCCCGGAGTCGAAGAGTCTTCGCGTGGCACGCGAGGCCGAGGTGCTGCGCCTGAGCGAACGATACACGTTCGGCAACTTCGTCATCGGAAAGTCCAATGAGTTGGCGGCGGCGGCGGCCCAGGGCGCGGCGGCTGCCCCGGGCAAGGTCTACAACCCGCTTTTCATCTACGGCGACACCGGCCTGGGCAAGACGCATCTCATGCAGGCGGTCGCACACGACATCCTGCTGCGCGCCCCGGAGACACGGATCCGGTATGTCGGCTCCGAGCAATTCACGAACGAACTGGTGCAATCGATCCAGGAGCGCTCGACGCAGGCCTTCCGGCGCCGCTATCGGGAGACCGATCTCCTGCTCGTCGACGACGTGCACTTCCTGCGCGGGAAGGAAGCGACGCAGGAAGAGTTCTTCCATACGTTCAACGCGCTCTACGAGGCCGGCCGCCAGATCGTGCTCACGAGCGACCGGCCGCCATCGGAGATCCCGGGACTCGAAGCCCGGTTGGTCAGCCGGTTCCAATGGGGTATGGTCGCCGACATCGAGTTGCCCGACTTCGAGCACCGCATCGCCATCCTGCACAATAAGGCGAGTCTCGATCATCTCGAGCAGACGATCCCGGACAATGTGATCCGGTTCATCGCGGAGCATGTCCGGTCGAGCGTGCGCGAGCTCGAGGGATCGATCATTCGTCTGCTCGCCTACGCGTCGCTCAAGCGGCAGGAGATCAGCGTCGAGCTCGCGCAGGAGGCGCTCCGCGACAAGATGCGCGAGGGTGAAGGCTTCACCGGGACTCCGGCCCTCACGGCGGCGGTGATCCAGCGGACCGTTGCGCAGGCGTGGGGCGTCACCGTCGATGGCCTGCGCTCCGCCAGCCGAACGAAGCATCTGACCGTGCCGCGGCAGGTGGCGATGTTCCTCATCCGCGAGCTCTTGGGAACCCAACTGGTCGAGATCGGCAACGCATTCGGCGGCCGGGATCACTCGACGGTCATCCACAGCATCGAGAAGGTCGAGCGCTCGCTCGAGGCCGACGAGTCGTTCGGACAGCGGGTACTCGCGCTACGTGGAACGTTGCAGCAACTTCAACAGTGATCAACACGCGAACGTATTTCGGTCACATCTGATGCGCCGCGATTGGGGAGAGTTCTTCGCTTCCCCACGGATTCCACGCGGCGCATCTCGAGCGACTACGTTGCACCGTGCAGAGTTCTGATGTTGCTCCACATTTGCCCATGGTCTAGTACTACTACTGTTCTTCTTTTAATAGACTAGTAACTACTAGAGTGCTCACTCGCTGGGGATAGACGGGAGACGAGAGCGGATGCGCTTCACGATCGCACGCGAGAAACTCCAAGACGGCCTCCTGGCGGTTGCGGCGAGCGTTCCGGCCAAGACCACGCTGCCGGTGCTCGCGAACATCCTGGTGGAAACCACCGATCGCGGGATCCGATTGTCGGCCACCGATCTCGACATGGCGGTGAGCACCGAGCTCACGGCCGATGTCGATGCGCAAGGCGCGACGACGATCCCGGCCAAGAAGCTCAGTGAGATCGTTCGCGAGCTTCCCGCGGCACCGGTCAAGTTCTCGACCGCCGGCGAGCAGAAGGTGAGTCTCGAGTGCGGTCGCTCGCGGTTCCGGCTCCTGGGCCTTCCGCGCGATGAGTTCCCGACGTTCCCATCGGTTCGGTTCAACGAGAGTTGGCGGGTCAAATCGGCCGATCTGCAGAAGTTGATCTCACATACCGCGTTCGGAGCGTCCACCGAAGAGAGCCGCCCGATCCTGAACGGCGTGTTCTGGGAATTGCGGGCCGATCGGATGCGCATGGTCGCCACCAACGGGCACCGGCTGGCCAAGATGGAGCTGCCGATCAGCACGGCCGGTGCGCCGGCCGGCGATTTCATCGTGCCGCCGAAGGCGCTCGAACAGATCCGTCGCCTTTTTCCACCCGAGGAGGAGCTCGAGATCGCACGCGGCGAGAACCACCTCGGCTTCCGCTCTCCGTTCACGGCTGTCTACTCGCGGCTCATCGAGGGTCCGTATCCGAACTACGACCAGGTGATCCCGAAGGACAACGATCGGGTTGCGCTCGCCGACAAGAACGGCCTCATGCAGGTGCTCAAGCGCATGTCGGTGGTGGCATCCGAGCAGACGCACCGCATCCGCATGGCGTTCAATTCCGGATTGCTGCGCTTGAGCGTGCAGACGCCTGACCTGGGCGAAGCGCAGGATGAGTTGCCGATCAATTACGAGGGCGACTCGCTCGAGATCGGCTTCAATGCGACCTACTTGCTCGAGATCCTCCGGTACATGCCCACGGAGGAGGTGCGATTGACGTTCAAGGCGCCGGAGCGTGCCGCGACGGTGGAGCCGGTGGGGTGGGATGAGAACGGGAAGTACCTGTGCCTGTTGATGCCGCTGCGACTCGTGGACTGATCGCGACGCAGTAGACGGTGGGTGCGACGAGGAAGCCCCCGGCGGAGATCCCGCCGGGGGCTTCGATCACATGGGCGCCTATAAGCCGGGTTCTGTCCGGCCGTGAGGCCGGGACGATCATTTCTCTAGGCACGCGATCACTCGCGTGCTCCAGCAGCCTACCCGTGGCGTCTTGATCGAGACGGGCCGTCTCTCGCCACCTATTTGGCCTTGCACCGACCGGGGTTTGCCGTGCCGCATCTGTTGCCAGATGCGCGGTGGGCTCTTACCCCGCCGTTTCACCCTTACCGGCGATCTCTCGCCGGCGGTCTATTCTCTGTGGCACTGTCCGTCGCGCGACATCCGGAGACGGCGCGCGCCCAGGCGTTACCTGGCGATCTGCCCTGTGGTGCCCGGACTTTCCTCGGTGGGACGAGCCCACCGCGACCGTCCGGCGCCCATGCGCTGAGAGAACAGATGCGGCGACCGCCCGCGCTGCGCAAGCATCGTATCATTATTTAGTAATTAGTGGTCACTATTATACCAAATGAACGTCCGCGCGTAGGACGAGATCACTTCCGCGCGACACCACGCATTGCATCGCGCGGCCGTGACGCCACGGTGACGGCGCCGAGTAGCGTCGATCCGCATCGCTCACCTTCTCAGGACGCCCCCATGCCGCTTCCGAACGTGCGCCGGCCCGTCGGCACCGTTGCCACGGTGCTCCACCCTTCCGAACGCGCACGCGTGGATGCCGCGGGCGATGGTCTTTACCGCGCCGTCCACCGCCAAAGCGTCGATGAGGTGCTCCACGACCTCCGCACCCAGGATGTCGGCGCCGTCCTCGTCTCGGTCGCGCGCTGTGATCCCGCCGCCTGCACGCATATCGCACAACTCGTGCGCGAATTCCCGCGCGTGCCCGCCATCGCGCTGCTCTCCCGCATCGAACCGGCGACCGCGCAGGCAGTCCTCACGCTCGGCCAATGCGGGGTGCGCGATCTCGTGGATGTGCGCGAGGGACTCGGGTGGCACGATCTGCGAAAGGTCCTGGCGAACGGCCAAAGCGATGACATCAAACGGCTCGCCCTCGGCCTTCTCTCCCTCGACCTGCTCGGCGTGCCTGATGATTGTTGGCGGTTCTTCGAGGCGCTGTTTCGGCCGACGGCCACATGCTCCACCGTGCGCGGTCTCTCCCGGCATCTCGACGTGCTGCCCAGCACGCTCATGAGCCGCTTCTTTCGCGTACAACTGCCGCCGCCGAAACGATACCTGGCCTATTCGCGCCTGACGCATGCTGCGCGCGCCTTCGAGAACCCCGGACTATCGATCGCGAACGTCGCCAATCATCTCGAATATTCGTCGCCGCAGAGTTTCGGCCGCCACGTGCGCACCCTGCTCGGCATGACCGCGCTCGATTTCCGCTCGCGGTATGACGGCGAGGGGATGCTGCAACGGTTTCGTGAGGAGCTCGTGCTGCCCTACCTTGGCATCCTGCGGCGTTTCTATCCGCTGTCCAAGGGCTCGCGTTGGTCGGGCGTGCTGCGCGGTCTGGAGTGATCCTGGGCGCGCGTTATTGCTCGAGAGGCGGCAGCATCCCGACGATCTCACTCAACCGCGCCAGCGCGCGCACGGCCATGCCGTCACGCTCGAGCGTTTCGCGGCCGCCTTCCTCGCGGTCGCATACCGCGAGCACACCCAACACGATGCCGCCCGCAGCACGCACCGCCTCCGCGGCGCGTTGCGCCGAGCCGCCCGTGGTGATCACGTCCTCCACGACGACCACGCGGTCACCCGCCATGAACGGACCTTCGATGAGCTTCGCGGTGCCGTGCTGTTTCGCTTCCTTTCGCACCGTGAACGCGCGCAGCGGCGGCCCGTCGATCGCGCTCGCGTAGCTGATCGCATAGGCGACCGGATCCGCGCCGAGCGTCAGACCGCCCACCGACTGCGCATCCCACCCCGCCTCGCGGATGGTGCGGAGTGCGAGCGGCCCGATGAGCGACAGCCCGTCCGGGCTCATGGTCGTCAGCCGGCAGTCCACGTACAGGGTGGATTCGCGCCCTGATGCTAATGTGAAGCGACCGCGGCGCGTCGAGCGTTCGGCAAGCAACCGGACGAGCCGCTCCGTATCCGTGGTCAGGGCTGCTCTCCGCGGCGCATCATCGACTTCATGCGCGCGAGCAATCCGCCGGCCTGCGGCACCGCGGGCGTCTCGACGGCGGTCTTGAGCGCCGCGGCGAATGCCAGCGCGTCCGCGTACCGGTCCGCCGGATTGCGGGACAACCCCTTCATGACCACCGCTTCCACGCCCGGGTCGATCGAAAGTCCCTTCTTCGCTGCGCCGAGCGCGATGGGCGGCTGAGAGAGCAACTGCGTGAAGAGCTCGCGCTGGGAGCGTCCTGAGTAGGGGAGGCAGCCGGACAGCAGATAGTACGCGATCGTGGCGAGGCTATACTGATCGGCGGATGCCGTCACCAACTGGCCGGAGAGTGCTTCGGGCGCCACGTACATGAGCGTGCCAACGAAGAATCCGGCGCGCGTGAGCCGCTCCTCGGGCGCGGTGTCGGCTTGGGCGGCGATCCCGAAATCCAGCAGTTTGACCAGCTTCGCTTCCGGATCGTACATCACGTTCTCGGGTTTCAGATCGCGATGGATGATGCCGGTGAGATGCGCGGCGTGCACCGCATCCGCGATCTGCCCGATGATGAGTGCCGTCTCTTCGGGACTGAGCGGAACCTTGCGTTTCGCGTACTTTTCGAGGAGTTCTCCGGGCGCCCATTCGATCGCGATGAAGTGCACACCGGGACGCGCTTCGCCGATATCAATGGTGCGCACGACATTCGGGTGCGTCACACGCGTGCCGTAGGTCGCTTCGCGGAGGAACCGCGCGACCGCGGTCTTGTCGTTGCGCAGTTTCTCGCGCAGGACCTTCACTGCGACGGTGCCGTGCTGCGGATGCTCGGAGCGATAGACGACTGCGGTGCCGCCTTCACCGACCATTTCCTGCAACGTGTAACCGGCGAGCGATGAGCCGGAAAGATTCTCGGGAGTCACACGGGCGAAGTTAGTGGTCACGGCGGGGCGGAGCAAGCGCAGTGCAACCTTCGCGTGCGGAACGGGTAGAGTCTCGGGCAGTGGATCATCATGTTCTCGGGAGCGAATAGAACCATGTCGAAACGGTCGGCCATCTCGCGACGGACGTTCAGCACGCTCGTTCCATGCACGGTCGTGATCGCACTCGCCGCCGCATGCGCAGGCGCGCCGCCATTCTCCGAACCCGCGGCGCCGGCCCCTGCGCCCGGCACGACCGCGAGTGCGCCTGCGAGCACGCCGGCGGCGAAGACAACGCCGCCCGGCGCACCCGTCAGCGGCGATGGCTTCGGTCCCTACCGCACTGCCGGGATGCTGGTGCAAGCGCAGCCGATCCCCTTCGTGGGCTCGGTGCATTATTTCGCGGGCGCCACCGCCGACAGTACTCTCGCGCTCGTCGCGGTCTCCATGGCGAATCGGTCCCTGATGTTCACGGCGGAAGGGACCAAGGGCGATCACGCCGCATTCACCGTCGGGATCGTCGTGCGCGACAGCACGCACGTCGTCTCGCACACGGAGGACCAGCAGACGATCGCCGTGCAGACGTTCAAAGAGACGATGCGGGGTGACGAAACGATCGTGTTCCAGCGCTACATCATGATCCCGCCGGGCGCGTATCAGCTCGCGCTCACGATCACGGACCGCGCCACCAACAACGCGTCGGCCGTGCAAGCGAGCATCAGCGTGCCCACGCTCGGGGCGGGCGCGCTCTCGTCGCCCACTACGGTGTTCAGCGCGACCGCGCGCGCACGGCGCGATACGCTCCCGGATGTGATCGCCAACCCGCGGTCGACGCTCGTCTTTGGGCGCGATTCGGTCGCCCCCATCTACCTCGAAGCATATGGTCTCGCCCCGGGCTCGCGTCTGGCGATCAGTGTCGAGAACCAGGACCACGGCGTGCTGCTCACGGATACGGTCACGCTCACGCGTCAGCAGCCGGTAGCCGCCGCCGAGTTCGACCTGCCGATGCCGCGCCTCGGACTCGGCCGGCGTACCCTAGTGGCCATGGTGGTCGGTGCGCGCGACACCCTGCGCTCGCCGCTGTTCATCACGGTCGGCGACGGCATCGGCATCGTGAGCTTCGACGAACTGCTCAGCTACCTCCGCTACTTCGCGACCCCGGAACGGCTGCAGACGCTCCGCGCGACGCCGCCGGCACAGCGCGGCGCGGCATGGTACGCCTTCTGGAAGGAGACGGATCCCGAATCCGGCCACCGCGGACAATGAGGCGCTGCTCGATTATTTCGATCGCATTCAATCCGCGAATCGCCAGTTCAAGGAGCCCGGCGAACCCGGCTGGCTCACGGACCGCGGGAAGGTCTATATCACGCTCGGCGAACCGGATCAGGTGATGGGTTCGAACGGAAAGGGGCTGACGCCGAGCTGGGCGGAGCCAGTACTGGGCGTATTCGCGCCACGGCATTCGACTCGAGTTCGTCGATCAGACGGGATACGGCCGCTGGCGGCTCACGCAGCGCAGCGAAGCCGAGTTCGAGCAGGTGGCGGGACAGGAAATGGTGCACTGATCGCCCCCGCAGCACCGGCACTGAGCGGCCCTAGGCGCGCTCCCATTATCTTGTGGGAGCGCGTTTCCGTTCTCCGGGCATCGAATCGCGGCCCATCTCGACGCTGAGCCTCTGTGATGCAGCTACCTCCCTCGCCCCGGCTCTTCCTCATCGACGGGTACGCGCTGATCTATCGCGCGTTCTTCGCGCTCATCGCCCGACCTCTCAAGACGAGCCGCGGCGAGAACACCTCCGCGAGCTGGGGGATCGTCAATTTCCTTCGCCGGCTCCAAACTACGCACCGGCCGGAGTACATCGCGTGGGTGCACGATGCCGGCCTCTCGTTCCGTCATGAGCGGTACCCGGCGTACAAGGCCACGCGCGAGAAACTGACCGATGAGCTGCAGGCGGACTTCGACACGAGCCTCAAGCGCATCGTCGCGCTGCTCGATGCGTTCAATATCCAGGTCGTGTCGGTCGAGGGTTACGAGGCCGACGACGTGATCGGCACGCTCGCGTCGCTCGCCCAGGCGTCGTCGCTCAACTCGGTGATCGTCTCGGGCGACAAGGATTTCCAGCAGCTCGTCGCACCGGATGTCTGGCTGCTCAACCCCGGACGCGGTGGACCCGCGGCGGTGGACGAGCACTGGGTCGGCATGGAGAACGCGAGCGAACGCCTCGGCGTGCCGCCCGAGCGCGTCATCGATTATCTCGCGCTGGTGGGCGACACGTCGGACAACGTGCCGGGTGTGAAGGGGATCGGCGAGAAGACCGCGGTGGAACTGATCACGAAGTACGGCGGCCTCG
Organism: uncultured Gemmatimonadaceae bacterium; assembly: GCA_963732065.1. Lineage (GTDB taxonomy): Bacteria > Gemmatimonadota > Gemmatimonadetes > Gemmatimonadales > Gemmatimonadaceae > DATKOH01. The sequence continues at coordinate 330,229 of CAVSYH010000019.1, forward strand.
ACGAGATCCTCGCGAACGCCGCGAGCATCACGAACAAGCGGCCGCGCGAAGCGTTGCTCGCGCGCGAAGCCGAGGCGCGGCTCTCGAAGGAACTCGTGACTATCCGGCGAGATGTGCCGGTCTCGCTCACGCTCGACAAGTTCAAGGCGCGGGATGCCGATCACGAACGGCTGCGCGCGATGTTCGTCGAGCTCGAATTCCATTCGCTCGCGAAGGAGCATGCGGCGAAAGGGCAGGCCGCGAGGGAAGAAGCGCTCCCGGAGCCGGCGACGAAGGTGTCGACATTCAAGACCGTCGATTCGCCGGCCGCCGTTCGCGAAGTGGTCGCACGCGCACGTGCCGCGCCGTTCATCGCGATCGACACCGAGACGATCGTCGCGGCCGATAGCCCGATCGATGTCGATCCGATGCGCTCATCGCTCATCGGCATCTCGATGGCCGTCGCTCCGGGTGAGGCGTACTACTTCCCGTTCGGTCACCGCACCAGGACGCGTTGCGGCCCAGGGAGAACTCATGCCGGTCGAGACGGCGCCGGCCATCGACAAGGCGAACCTGCCACCGCTCGCCTCACCGGCACTCGCTCCGCTGCGTGAACTGCTCGAGGATCCCAGCGTCCGCAAGACGGCGCAGAACGGGAAATACGATCTGCTCGTTCTGCGGCGCGCGGGGGTGCCGCTGCGCGGCCTCGACTTCGACACGATGCTCGCGAGCTACGTGCTCGATCCGGGCCGCCGCTCGCACGGGCTCGACATGCTCGCCCTCGAATTCCTCGAACGGCGCACGACGTCGTATCAGGAACTCACCGGCAAGGGGCGCGACGCGATCACCGTTCGATCTCGTGCCGATCGAGGCCGCGCGGGAATACTCCGGCGAGGATGCCGACGTCACCTTCCAGCTCCGGCAGAAATTCGAACCGCTCGTCGAGTCGCTGGGCGTCGGGAAATTGCTGCGCGAGATCGAGGTCCCGCTGATCGATGTGCTGGCCGACATGGAGTGGGCCGGGATCCGCATCGATCGCGCCTGGTTCGCGAAACTCAAGGAACGATTCCAGGCGGACCGGCAGAAGGTCGAGCAGCAGATCTACGCGGCCGCGGGCAGCGAGTTCAACATCAACTCGAACGCGCAGCTCCGGACCGTGCTGTTCGAAACGCTCCAGCTCCCGATTCTCAAGAAGACGCCCACCGGCCCGTCGACCGACGCGTCCGTGCTGCAGGAGTTGGCCGATCAGGGCCACACGTTCCCGCAGTTGCTGATGGAGTATCGCGAGCTCGCGAAACTCGAGAGCACATACCTCGATTCGCTGCCCGCGTTGGTGAATCCGGAGACAGGCCGGCTTCACACGAACTTCAATCAGACCGTCGCGAGCACCGGCCGCCTCTCGTCGACGGATCCCAATCTCCAGAACATTCCCATCCGGCGAGAACTCGGCCGCGATATTCGCCGTGGCTTCGTGCCGGAAGAGGGGTGGCGATTCATTGCCGCGGACTACTCGCAGATCGAATTGCGACTGCTGGCCCACATCTCTCGCGACGAGGCGTTCGTGCAAGCGTTCCTCGCCGGCGGCGACATCCACCGGCAGACCGCCGCGCTGATCTTCGCGGTGCCGCTCGCCGATGTGACCTCCGAGATGCGAGCCCGCGCGAAGACCATCAACTTCGCGACGATCTATGGGCAGGGCGCCCACGCCCTGTCCCGCCAGCTCAAGGTGGAGCACGCCGAGGCGAAGCGATTCATCGACGAGTATTTCACGCGATTCTCGGGCGTCCGCGCGTTCCTCACGACGATCGTCGAATCGGCGCGCGACAAAGGGTACGTCGAAACCCTGTTCGGACGACGGCGCTATATCCCGGAATTGAAGGATTCCAATTTCAACACGCGCGCATTCGGCGAACGCACGGCCGCGAATTCTGTGATCCAGGGATCGGCGGCGGACCTGATCAAGATCGCGATGATCCGCGTGCACCGGCGGTTGCGCGAAGAGAAGCTGCGCGCGCGACTCCTGCTCCAAGTGCACGACGAGCTGGTGTTGGAGGCACCGCCCGAAGAATTGGCGGCGGCCGGATCGCTCGTGAAACACGAAATGGAGAACGCCGCGGCACTGTCCGTCCCATTGGTGGTGGATCTGGGCGAAGGCGTCAACTGGATGGACGCGAAGAGCTGAGGCGCGCGAAGTCAGCCGTCGATCGTCGCTTCAGTCTTCGTTCGGCCTCGCCTCGGTGGAACGGCCTGGATGTTGCTTCTCATCACTCTGCGGCGTTAGCATCTTTACCATGGGTCAGTCGGAATTCTCCGCCTGACCATCTCTAATTCTCGCCATTCGATGCCCCTTCGTGCTCGGCCCGGATTCTCCCTGTTCGAGCTCTTCACCGTGCTCGTGATCGTGGGCATCCTGACCGCGCTCGCGGTGCCGCGCATCCATATGTATAAGCACCGCTTCTACGTAGCGACCATGGTCTCGGACCTGCACAATCTCGCCGTGACCGAGGAGTCCTACTTCGGAGCCTCCGATTTTTACACGAACGACATCAATGCGCTGAAATTCGTACCCACCGCCGCCGTCTCGATCACGTTCGTGGAGGCCGACAGCACCGGCTGGTCGGCGAAGGCAAATTACGTGAATGACACGACTGTTTGCGCGGTGTACTACGGAAGTGCAGCGATCCTTCCACCGGCCACGGCGAAATCGATCATCGGCTGCCAGTAGCAGCCTGGACGCCCTCGCCAGCGGGTTGCACTCTGCGGCGACTCTGGCATTTCAAGCGGTCAAAATTACCGAACGACCGCCCTTAAAGTCCGTAATTCTTTATATCACAACACCTTGGCTGTTCGTTTTGGTGGGGACTCGCTATTGCACTTATGCACAATAGCAGTGCAACCTCGACCAGAAAGTAACCGCCAATGAATCGCTCTCCTCGGACCGGCTTCACTCTCGTAGAACTGATGGTGGTGGTCGTCGTCCTCGGGCGTTCTGGTGGCGATCGCGATCCCGAAGTTCTCGAACACGAAAGGGAAAGCGATCGACGCGTCCATGATCTCTGATCTGCGGAACCTCGCATCAGCGGAGGAAGGGTTCTACTACTCGAACTCGGCGTACACGACAAGCGTGCCGAGCCTGAACTATCTCTCTTCGCCCGGCATATCGATTGCGATCCCCGAAGCGACTGCCGGCGGATGGTCGGCGGTAGCCTCCAGTCCAGCGGCGGGCGCGATCACCTGCGCAGTCTTCTTCGGCACGGCGGCTCCGGTCGCGCCCGCGACGGTCGAGGGACAGATCGCCTGCGGCTGATTCTGCGCTCGCCTTGAGCGACCGGCCCTACCGTGAGTTCGACCGGCGGCGCAATGGGATGATCTTCGCGATGGAAGGCGGACTCTGGTTGCATCGCCATATGTATCGCGACCACGCAATGGCGCATCTCGTCTCGACCGATCGCGAGCGATTGATCGCTTACGGCCGCTCGGTGGGACTGCCGGTCGAGCGACTTCAGTACAAACCACTTCGCGACCCGCGCACGGGCGAGCGGCGCGACGCATGGCACTGGGATCTGGTCGGCGCGTTCCTTCCGCCGAGCTGAAGGGTCAGCGCTCACCGAGCGCCTGAGGTGCCGCGAGACGGCCGCCCACGCCGGCCAGCGCGATGAGCGTCACGAGATATGGGAGCGCGAGAAAGAGCTGATACGGGAGCGCCAGGCCCATTGCCTGCAACGCGAACTGCAGCGCACTCGCCGCGCCGAAGAAGATCGACGCGATCGCGACGCCCGCAGGATGCCACCGGCCGAGCACAACGATGGCGATGGCGATGAATCCGCGGCCTGCCGACATTCCCTCCGCGAAGGTGCCGGCTTGCGCCAGCACCAGCGTGGCGCCGCTCGCCCCGCCGAGTACGCCGCCGAACATGAGCGCCTGCCACTTCACCTTTCGTTGAGAGATGCCCGCGACGACGGCGCTCTCCGGACGCTCGCCCACGGCGCGGAGCGCCAGTCCGTGATGCGTGCGGAACATCCACCATGAGACCGCGGGCACGAGCGCATAGAGCGCGTATGTGATCCAGGGTTGGTCGAAGAGCGCCGGACCGACGAGCGGGATGCGCGACAGCAGCGGAATGGCGAGCGCGGGGCTCGTCGGGATCGAGAGCGCTGCGCCCGACGTGCCGTATAGATCGCGGTAGAGCGCTCCGGTGAGCCCGAGCGCGAGAAGGTTCACTGCAGTGCCGGTGATGATCTGATCGCAACGGATTTCTATGGCGAAGACGCCGAAGATGAGCGCGATGGCCGCGCCGCTCGCGCTGCCAGCGAGGAAGCCGGTGGCCACACCGCCGCCGGTCGCGCCGACGAGCGCGCCGAACGCGCCGCCCAGGATCACGCCCTCGAGACCGATGTTGATGAGACCGCTGCGCTCGACCACGCACTCGCCTACCGCCGCGAGCGCGAGCGGCGTGGCCATGCGGATCGTCGCCGGAAGGAATGCTTGGAGGAAGGCGGCGAGCATGGCCATCAGGCCGATGAGGTGACGTCGGCCCGCGGGCGACGCGCCGAAGAACGCGGCCGGTGAGCCGAATCGGCCGGAGGAACCGGCCAGCGCGAGAAGGATCAACGCGCCCTCCACGATCGAGACGGTCACCGCCGGGATCCCGGCCTCGCGTTGCATGGCGAGCGCGCCCGACTCGAGCGCGCCGAAGAGCACGGCCGTGAACACGACGGCGATCGGATTCAATCGTGCGAGGAGCGCGACGGCGATGGCGGTGAATCCATAGCCTGGCGAGAGATTCTCGTACAGCGCGAACGTGACCCCGGTGAGTTCTACCGCGCCGGCGAGACCGGCGAGCGCTCCGCTCGCGAGGAATGCGCGTGCCCGCGTGTTCGCGACATCAATGCCGCCCGCGCTCGCGGCGGCGTCGGGATTCTGACCGACTGCGCGTACGCGGAAACCGGCGGCCGATCGATCGAGCGCCCACCAGAGCGCCGGCGCGGCCAGCAACGCGATGGCGAGGCCCCAATGCAGTCGCGATCCAGCGACGAATCGCGGGATCCGCGCGATCGCATCGATATTCGCCGATTGCGGATAGATGCCGCGTCGGCTCCTGCAGCGGTCCGCGCACGAGATATCCGACGAGGTAGATCGCGATGAAATTCAGCATGATGGTGCTGATGACCTCGAGCACGCCGTACCGTTGGCGCAAGAACGCGGCGGCGCCTGCCCACAGCGCACCGGCCGCGGCGCCGGCAAGGAGGGCAACAGGCAACGCCGCCACGCCCAAGACGTGCGCGCCCTGGAGCGCGACGATCGCCGCCGCCGTCGCGCCGACGAGCAGTTGCCCTTCGGCGCCAATGTTCCAGACGCCGGCCCGGAACGCGAGCGTCACGCCCAGTCCGGCGAGCAGGAGCGGCGTGGCGCGGACGAGCGTCGCCGATGTGAAGCGCATAGCCGCTGCCGAAAGAGCCCGTCCAGAGTGCCGCGAGCGCCGGCGCGACGGCATGTCCGCCGGCCGCGACCACGAGCGCGAGGACGATCGCCGTGACGACCGCCGCCAGCGCCGCGGACAGCAGCAATCGCGATCGCGCGCTGCGCGACGGTGCGCGGCGCGCCGCCGCTCATCGCCGTCCCGAAGCGAGCCGCTGCGCTTCGGGAAGTCCGCGAAGCCGCCACATCGCGACACAACCGAGCGCGGGACCGATCGCGAGCGGCATGAATGCGTACGTCCATCCCCACTGCGCGACCCAGAGCGGCACGCAGCCGGATGCTCATGATCGTGAGCAAGAACCCGAGCGACGTCTGGAGCGTGAGCGCCGTGCCCGTGTACTCAGGCGGCACCAGTTCCGTGATGCACGTGGAGAATTGCGCGGAATCGGCGATCACGCTCGCGCCCCACACGAGCGTGATCACGAGGAGCACGCTGAACGGCGCACCCGCGGACGGTCCAATGACGAGAGCGCAGATCCCGCTGATCGCCATCGCACCGATCGTGAGCGCCGTGCGCCCGCTCCGGTCCGCGACCCATCCGCCTGCGACGCATCCCGCCGCGCCGGCGGCGAGCGTGGCGAACGCGATGAGGGCCGGGAGCGCGGGCGAGAATCCGCGCGCCATCGCGATCGCCGCCCAGAACGCTGCGATCCAGCTCCACATCGCGTACAGCTCCCACATGTGGCCGAGATAACCGGCCGTCGACAGCATCACGCCGCGGTCCCGGACGATGCGCGCGAACGCGGCCCGATCGAGCGGCGACAATGGGGCCTCGTATGGTCCGGACTGCACGGCGAAAGCGAACACCGCCGCGGCGACGAGTGCCGATGCGGCAGCGGCGAACAACACCGTGCGCCATTCGTCCTGGGGAACGAGGACGCGCAACAGATGCGGCGTCGCCGACCCGATCGAGAGCGCGCCGACGAGTACGCCGACCGCGAGTCCCCGCCCCTCGCGCCACCATCCCGCCACGATCTTCATCGCGGGCGGATATACGCCCGCGAGCGCGACTGCCGGTGAGCACGCGCCAGACGATCGCCGCGCCAGCCGAATGCACGCAGCACGCGATCGCCGCTGTGCTCGCCGCGGCCAGCGCCGAGCTCCATGCGGCGAGGCGCCGCGCACTCCAGCGGTCGCTCAACATCGCGCCGGCGCTCACGAGCGTCCCGGCGACGAATCCGAGCTGGACCGCCATCGTGAGCCATGCCGTCGCGGCGCCGGACAGTCCCCACTCGGCGACCATCGCCGGCGCGACCGCGGTCGTGCTGAACCACGGCGCGAGCCCGAGCACGACGGCGGCGGATGTCACTGCGAGTTGCCGGGCAGCGAGCGGTGGGCGCGCGGTCACGCGGTGCCTCCGAGCATGCTGAGCGCGATCGCCGCGCGGTCCAGTCGGGACCTCGCGCGCGGTCCCGCCGTGCATCACGATCACGCGATCCGCGAGCTCGAGCACTTCATCCAGATCGCTCGAATACATGACCACGGCCGCGCCGGCATCGCGCCGGTCCAGCAAATGCCGGTGCATGGCGGCCGTGGCGGCGACATCCAGCCCGCGCGTTGGATTCTCCGCCACGATGGCGGCCGGCTGCATCGGCGAGTTCGCGCGCGAGAACCAACCGCTGCTGATTCCCGCCCGATAGCTCGCGCGCGATCGCCGCGGCGCGCGCGGGCCGCACATCGAAACGCTCGCAGAGCTGCGCGGTGCGCTCCCGAATCGGCGCGCCACGGCATGACGCCGCGCGCGACACCGGCTCCGCGCAGCGCAACGTTCTCCATCAGCGAGAAATCCAGGACGAGCGCGTCACGCTGCCGGTCCTCCGGAATGAACGCCGACCGCACGCGGGGCGCTCCACGTGGCCGGCATCGGGCGCACGTCTCCCCGCGAGTATGCGGAGCAGCTCGTGCTGCCCCGCACCTTCCACGCCGGCGAGCCCAAGCACCTCGCCGCCACGCACCTCGAGCGAAACGCCCCGGAGACTGACGGCGCCTCGCGCATCACGCGCGCACACATCCGTGCGCCGCGAGTACGATCGCGCCGGGTGTCGCTCGAGCGCGGGCGCCGGCCTCCACGATCTCGCCGACAGTGAGTCGCGCGAGAGCGCGTTCGTCAGTCTCGGCGGGCCGGCCGGTCCACACGCTGCGGCCCCTTCGCAGCACCGTGATCGCGTCGGCTGCCTCGAGCGCCTCGCGCAACTTGTGCGTGATGAGCACCACCGAGCCTCCACCGGCTGTGAACTGGCGCAACACTCGCAGCAACTCCGCCGCTTCCACCGGCGCGAGGACCGCGGTCGGTTCATCGAGCACGAGCAAGCGCGCGCCGCGCGCCAGCGCCTTCACGATCTCGAGCCGCTGCTGAGCGCCAACGGGCAGATCGCGCGCCATCACGTCGGGATCGAGCACGAGCCCGGTCTCCTCGCCGATCCGGCGGACGGTCGCCGCGGCATCAGCACGGCGATACCGGCCGCTGCCGCCGAGTGCGACGTTCTCCGCCACGGTCATCGCGGGTACGATCGTGAAATGTTGGTGCACCATGCCAATGCCGCGCGCGATCGAATCGAGAGGGGAACGCGGAACAAGCGCGCGACCGTCCACGGAAATGCTGCCGGCGTCCGGCCGGATCAGGCCGAAGGCGATCCGCATCAGGGTGGTCTTGCCCGCGCCATTCTCGCCGAGCAACGCATGGAGCGACCCGGGCCGCACCATGAATGACGCGTCGTCGAGCGCCTGCACCTCGCCGAATCGTTTCGCGATCCGCTCGAGCGTCAGCGCCGACGCATCGCTCACAGTCCGGTGGGCGCGTCCAGGAAGGACCACTCCAGTCCGAAATGCGCAGCGGCATGTTCCGCGATCGCGCGCACGCCGAGCACCTCGGTCGCATAGTGGCCGGCGTAGATGACCGCGATGCCGAGCTCGTCGGCGTCCACCGCGCTGTGGTGCGGTCCTTCGCCGACGATGAGCGTGTCGATCGCGCGCGCGGCGCACTCCTGCAGCGTGTCACTGCCCGCGCCGGCGCCGGAACAGATCGCCCAGTGCCGCGTGGTCCGGCCGCTGGATACACCGGCTGTGCGAACGACCGTCGCGTACTTCGCCGCGAATTCGGCGGCGCGGCGCACAAGTTCGATGGTCGGCAGATCACTGCGCCCCGCGACACCGATGTCGATCGTCTCGTAACGCGCGAACTTCTCCGAGGGCTCGAGCCCGAGCGCGCGCGCGAGCAGGGCGTTGTTCCCGAAGTCGGGATGCGCGTCGAGCGGCAGGTGCGACGAGTAGACGCCGATCCGTTCGCGGAGCAGCGCGCGCATGCGCCGGAAGAACGGACCACGGAGCGGCTGCACGCCGCCCCAGAAGAGGCCGTGATGCACGATGAGCAGCTGCGCGCCCGCCGCGCGCGCCATCTCGATCGTGCGCTCGCGCGCGTCGACCGCCGCCGCAATGCGGCGAATGTCCGCGTCCGTCTCGACCTGGACCCCGTTCACCGCACCGGAGGAGTCCGGAGTCGTCGCGGTGTGCAAGATGCCGTCAAGGAATTCTGCGATCTCGTGGAGAGCGGGCATCTCAGTGAGCCACGGTGGTGTCCACGAACTCGAGACGCGGCGGCTTGATCCGGCCGCTGGAGATCCCGGCCTGAGCCGAATCGATCGCCGCACGCGCGGCCGGCGTGATCGCCCCGGCGAGTTTCGGATTGAGCACGAGCGCCACCACCTTCTCGCTCTCGCCCAGCCGCAGCACGCCAGCTTTGAACGTCCCATCCTTCACGCTGCGCGCCACGAGCAGGAATGCGTGCGGCAGGTCGATCACCACGCTCGCGATGATGACATCGGGCGCCACGTCGTTCTGGTTGGCGTTGGCGCCGAACACGTACACCCCCTTCGATTCGCGGGCCGCCTGGAATATCCCGAGACCCGCGGCGTCGGCGTTCTGGAAGATCACGTCCACGCCGCGGTGGATGAGCGCGAGCGCCTGCTCCTTGGCGGTGCTCGCATCTTCCCAACTTCCCACGTACGACGTGAGGACCTTGATCGACGGATCCACCGAATGGACGCCCGCCTCGAAGGCGAGGAAGCTGCTGCGCACTGGCGGCAACTCGGTACCACCGATCGCGCCGATCATTTTCTTCTTCGTGATCTTGGCGGCCAGGACTCCGGCGAGATACGACGGCTCCTCGAATCCGAACACGATGGGTGCGACGTTCGCTCGAACCTGATTCCCCGACGTCGTGATGTAGACCGTGTGCGGGAAGTCCGGCCCCACGCGCGATGCGGCATCCTGGAATTCGAATCCGTGTCCGAACACGAGCGAGTATCCCTGCGATCCGTACTGGCGGAAATTCTCTTCGAAATCCGCGGGCGATGCCGTTTGAATGTGACTGATCTGCGCGCCGAGACTGTCATGAATGCGCAGGAGGCCTTCATAGGCTCCGCCATTCCACGCGTGGTCCGAGATGGGTCCGGGCGTCAGAAGCGCCACGCGAAAATCTCCCTTCCCAGCCGCCACGGGCCGCGCATCGGAGCGACATGCCAACACAACGATGCACATCAACGTGTGCGTCGCTGTGGAGATGGTGCGGAACTTACGCCGCATCCTGGACATGGCGCCTCACGCTCTCGTTAGGTGGATGAGTGTGGAGAATGTTGAAAGGCGGCCATCCTGCGCAAGCGGGACGGCCGCCTTGGCGGCAAGCGTGAACGGCGTGCGATGGCTACCGCACGACCGCCACCGATGCAGGCGATCCGGTTTGGCCGACCGCGCCTTCCCGCGCATCGACGATGCGAACGTTGCCATTGATCTTCCCACCCTCGATCACGGCGATCGACTTCGTCGTGATGTTTCCGATGATCGTGGAGGTGCCCTGCACCTCCAACCGCTCCGATGCGGTGACGGCGCCCTGCACCTTCCCTCCGATCACCGCTTCTCGCGTGCTCACATCGCCGCGCACCTCACCCTGCCGTCCGATGAGAACTTGCCGGCCGGCGCGCACCGCGCCTTCGACCTTGCCTTCGATGCGGATCACACCATCGGTGTCGATGTCGCCGTCGATCGTGGTGCCGGCGGCGATGATCGAGAGAGAGGTGCCGGCGGAGAGCGGCCCGGAGCGATTCTGATCCGGTGCTGAGCTTTCCTTACTGAAGATCGCCATGCGCTGGTCCCTTGGTCACGATCGCGGCTGGATTGACTTGCGTACCGTCGCGAACGATTTCGAAATGCAGGTGCGCGGGGAGCGTACCTGAGCTATCACCGGAGATTGCGATGATCATTCCCGCGGCGACCTGGTCGCCGTTGCGAACGCGGACCTGAAGCAAATTGCCGTAGAGACTCTCGTACCCAAGCCGGTGCCGTATTCGCACGACGCGCCCATACTGCGCGTCGTCACGTATCTCGACGACTGAACCCGCGCCTGCGGCACTGACCGGTGTGCCGCGCGGCACCGCGATCTCGATGCCTGCCGGCTTCGCGTCGGCGTTCGTCGGCTCGATCAGCTGTCCGGCGATCGGCAGCGGCCACGCGTTCGGCAAGCCGGCACTGTCAGTCGCAGCCGAAGTCGCGGGAGCGGTAGTCCCCGACGCTCCCATCATTTTCTGCACCTGCTGATAGCGCCCCTCCGCCTCGGCGAGCGCGCGCTTGAGCGTGTCGAGCTGTTGCGCATCGTGCTCGAGCGCCGAGAGACGGCGAGTGAGCACCTGCACCTGCACGGCCTTCCCCGCGAAGTAGAGCCAGCTCCCTACCCCGAGCAACACCATGATCACGGCGAGCACCGCACCAATGCGCAGCATCTGCACTTGTCGCACGCTCAAGATGATCATGCGGTTCGCGAGACCGCTCTCACGCTGCACGTGGATGATCATCGCGCCGGCGTGCGGCGTATAAATGTTTCCGTAGCCGCGCTGGCCGCCGTCCTTCTCCTTCTCCTCGTCCTGCTCGGTCATAGCGCGATACGCCTCGCGCCGAGGATCAGATCGATCAGCCGATCCAGATCCTCCATCGAGTAGTAGGAGATCTCGATCTTTCCGCGACCGGCCGAACTCTCGCTCACGTGCACATCGGTCTGGAAGAATCGCCGCAACTCCTCCTGCGTTTGCTTCACGGCGATGTCGGCGCGCTGTTCGCGTTTCGGCGAACCTTTCTTGATCGCGCGCTGCGCGGTGCTGTCGCCGTCGCGGACTCGGCGCTCGACATCGCGCACCGAGAGTCCCTGCGCAATGACCTCGTGCGCGAGAGCGATGATCCTTCGCTCGTCGTCGAGCGCCAGCAACGCGCGCGCATGGCCCAGCGTCAGTTGCTTCGCATGAACCAATTTCTGGACAGATGCAGGTAACTGCAATAACCGCAATATGTTAGCTACTGTCGAGCGGTCTTTTCCCGTGACTTCCGCGACCTCGGCCTGGGTCAGCGAGAAGTCACGCATCAAGTGACGATAGCCTTCCGCCTCTTCGATGGGATTGAGATCGGCCCGCTGGAGATTCTCGACGAGCGCGAGCGTGAGCAACGCGCGGTCGTCGATCTCCTTCACGACGGCCGGGATCTCCGCCCAGCCCAGCGCGGCGGCGGCGCGCAGGCGCCGCTCCCCCGCGATCAACTCGAAACCGTCGCCCAATGGCGCGGAACGAACCGCGATCGGGTTCAGCAGTCCGTTCTCCCGCAAACTTGCTTGTAGTTCGGCGAGCTCTTCGGCGTCGAATTCCTTCCGGGGTTGATATGGATTCGGCCTGATCCGTGCGAGCGGCAGATTTCGAAGCGCGCTGCGCTCTTCGGGCGCGATCTCCGCGGTCGCGGCATGACCCGAGAGCAACGCTTCGAGTCCGCGGCCGAGCCTTCGCGGCTTTTCAGGAGGCATCTTGTCGGCCCTCGAATAGGGTGAGCCGGCGGCCATGGACCATCCTCAGATGCGCGCTCATACGCGCAGCTCGCTCCCGACAGCCTCGGGACGCGGGCGCTCCTCCGAATTCGTCGATTGGGGCTGCGCGTGGCGCCGCAACAATTCTCGCGCGATGCCCATGTACGCCTGCGCGCCGACGGACGCGACATCGTACAGGATGATCGGCTTACCGAAGCTCGGCGCCTCGGCAAGCCTGACGTTCCTCGGCACCATCGTCTCGAATACTTTCGCGCCGAAATATTCTCGCGCGTCCGCGGCAACCTGCCGCGAGAGATTCAGACGCGCATCGTACATCGTGAGCACCACGCCATCAATGTTGAGCGTCGGATTCACGCTGCGTTGCATCATGTGAACCGTATTCAGGAGCTGCGACAGTCCCTCGAGCGCGTAGTATTCGCACTGCAGCGGAATGAGTATCGCGTCGGCGGCCGCGAGCATGTTGACCGTGATCAAGCCGAGCGATGGAGGGCAGTCGATGAGAACGTAGTCGTAGCGCTCGAGTACCGGGGCGATCGCCTCGCGCATGGCGAGTTCGCGGCGAGGCCGGTCGACGAGTTCGATCTCGGCGCCGGCGAGATCCGGCGTCGCTGGCGCGACATCGAGATGCGCGAACTGAATGGATCTCAGGATGATCTTCTCGAGCGGCACTTGGCCGATCAGCGCGTCGTAGACCGTGAGCTGGACCCTCTCGCCTTCCAACCCGATGCCGCTCGTCGCATTCCCCTGAGGGTCTCCGTCGATCAACAGCGTGCGTTGTTCCGCGGCGGCGAGGCTGGCCGCGAGATTGACAGCAGTAGTCGTCTTGCCTACCCCGCCCTTCTGGTTCGCTATCGCGATGACTCTGGGCACGTTGCTCCGGAGAAGTGTGCGCCGACCAGGCCGACGAAGGGGGCAATATAGGCGCGTGTTCTCCAGGTAGCTAGAAAATGCGGCACGATGGCCTGGCAGCCACCGCCAATGTTCCACGTGAAACACACAGTCGGAATACACAAACGTCGACAAAATCCACAATCGCACCAAATATGACCATGATATAGCGACACTAAAGTGACATTATTACAACAATATCACTACTTTACCGATATTACGACTGTGTATACCTGCAGAGCGTCGCCATCGGGGTGTGCATATCAAAACTCAGCGCGTGCCGCCGCGCTGCGTTTCGGCGGCACACGAGCGAGGATCGTGCACGCAGCGCGTCCATCACGATTGCGATTTTAGGAGCGAAATGCTACTAAATGTCCGCGCCCGGTGTCCCGTGATCGCGCGTCACCTCGAGCGCAAGATTCTGCAGATCGCTCGCGCTCACTCCCGAGATCCGGCCGGCCTGTGCCAGCGTGCGTGGGCGCACTTGCGCCAGTTTCTGGCGTGCCTCGATCGCGAGCGATTGCATCTCTCCATAGGGGAGATCCGGCGCGAGCGCGAGATCGCCCATTTGCTTCATGCGATCCGCGAGCACGCGCTCTCGCTCGAAGAACCCCGCGTACTTGAGCTCGAGCTCAACGCTCGCGATCGCATCGGAGGTGAATTCGCGCTCGAGCCCCGCCGCCGCGAATACCGCGCCAGTGAAATGTGTTGCCGGCGCGCGACATCTCTCACACGCATCGCGTGCGGCAGCGGCGTACTGCCGAGCGCCTCGAGGAGCGGCGCCGCCTGCTCCGGCGTGATGCTTCGACGCGCCGCTTCGTCGCGCACCGCGTCGGCCTCCGCGAGCCGCCGCGCCACCAGGTGCTCCTCGCCGTCGGTGTAGAGATCCAGCTCACGCGCCACCGGCGCCAGTCGTGCGAGCGCGTTGTCCTGTCGCACGGTCAGACGGAACTCGGAGCGTGACGTGAACAAACGGTACGGCTCATCCACGCCGCGCATGACGAGATCGTCCACCAATACGCCGATGTACGATGTCTCGCGTCCGAAGACGAGCGGCGCGCGCGCCTGCACCATCAGCGCCGCGTTCAGGCCGGCCACCACACCCTGCCCTGCCGCCTCCTCATAGCCCGTCGTCCCATTGATCTGTCCTGCGAAATACAGACCATGCATCGCCTTCACGGCGAGCGTCGCATCGAGCTGCGTCGGATCGCAATAGTCGTACTCGATGGCATACCCGGCGCGCGTCATCTGAACGTGCTCCAATCCCGGCACCGCGCGGAGCATGTCGATCTGCACGTCCGCGGGCAGGGAAGTGGATAGACCGTTCACATACAACTCACTCGTGTCGTGCCCCTCGGGCTCGAGGAACAACTGATGGCGCGCAACGTCGGGGAACTTGACGATCTTGTCCTCGACGCTGGGGCAGTAGCGCGGACCCCGGCCGGCGATCGCGCCACCATACATCGCGGAACGATGCAGGTTCTCCGAAATGATCTGCTTCACCTCCGCGCCGGCGAAGGTGATCCAGCAGGGCATCTGCTCGGGATGGCGCGTTCGGCCCTCAGCACGACGCGCATCCGGCCAGAAATGCGACCAGGAATAGTCGAACTCCTCGATCTCGCTCGGCTGGACTTGCAGCTTCGCGAGATCGACCGACCGTCCGTCGATGCGCGGCGGCGTACCGGTCTTGAAACGCGCGTGCGTGATGCCGATGTCGTCGAGCTGTTCGGCGAGATGTGTCGAGGGCGCATCGCCTGCTCTTCCGCCCGGCACCTGAGTGTCGGTACCGATGTGGATGCGCCCGCGAAGGAAGGTGCCCGTGGTCAGGATCACAGCTCGCGCGCCGAACCGCCGTCCCTCCAGCGTTTCGATGCCCAGAACCTGATTCCCGCGCTCGTCGATGATCAAGCGCGCGACGGTCGCTTGCACGGTGTGCACACGCGCGTGCTGCTCCAGGAGCGATCGCACGGCGCGCCGATACAATCCTCTGTCACATTGTGCTCGCGGCGCCCACACCGCGGGGCCTTTGCTTCGATTGAGCATTCGGAACTGCAACGCCGCCAGATCGGTGGCGCGCGACATCAGGCCGCCAAGTGCATCGATCTCCCTGCGCGACGGTCCCCTTGGCGATGCCACCGATCGCCGGATTGCACGACATCTGCCCGATCGTCTCGAGCGCCGCGGTCACGAGCACCACGCGAGCACCCAAGCGAGCGGCGACTGTCGCCGCTTCGGTACCGGCATGGCCTCCGCCGACCACGATCACATCCGCGGTCAACTCGACGTCACGGGGCAGGGAATCGGACATCCTCGAAGAATGCCCCCGGCGGCGCTCTCAGCGAAAGGGCATCGGGTGGACAATCGCCCGCACGCTCCGCAAACTGGAGCCATGGCACTCGACATCCACCACGACACGCCGACGGTGCTCGTTCGACGCGAGGCGTGGGAGCGTTCCGGCCTCACGCGTGCCGCGATCGACGAACTCTTCAACCTCACGCCCGACGAGTTCCGGGTCGAAGGCGGGATCGTCGCGATCGGACCGATCTATGACGATGCGCATCTCGAGCTGCTCGTGAGCGCGCTCGAAAAGGCCGGACTCGTCTATTTCGAAGAATTCTTCGAGCTGTCGGGGAATTGGCCGGGCTGGCTCTCGCTCTTCGCGCAGGGCGGCTGAACGGCCCTCGCCCGAGCGCCCGCGCTACGACGGCAGCTCGAGCTGTTCCGCGATGGTGCTCCAGCGCTCCACATGCGCGATGCCATCCTCGATGCGCTCGATCACGACCTCCACTCCCGCGTCGATCACGCCGCCATCGAGGCTCCGCGCCTCAGCGCGTCGCACCACGTCATCCGCGGTGTACTCGATCTCCCCGGTGCCGCGATCCACGGCTCTCGTCACGCGCGCGAAATGACCCTGCAGATCGTAGCGCGGATCCTTCACCTCGCGTGACGCGCTCGGCACGGCCCACCCTGCGATGACGCCGACCATGCCGGCTGCCGCCGCACACGCGCTCGCCGCGGCGATCGCGAGGATCGCCGCGGGGTCGAGCGCGGTATAGCGGAACAATGGGTATCCGACCACACCGAACACCGTCGCGAATGCGGCGAAGATCGGCAGGTTCAGGTACCGGACGCGAACGCTGTACCGCTCGCGCTGATCGATGCCTCCGACCATGCTGATGACGCCGGCGATGAGGCCCGCGAGCAGAAAGCCGAGCGTCACGTAGAGCATGCTATTTCGACGCAGGCAGCTCGAGGTACTTTCGGAACCACGCGATCGTCGCCGGCCATGCGGTCTGCGCCGCCGCCATGTTCGCGCCGTTCATGCCCATTTGATCGCGCAGGAACCCGTGCCCCGCGCCGGCGAAAATGGTCGGCTGATACGTTCGGCCAAGCGACTTCAGCGTGCTGTCCGTCGCGGGGACCATCGAAGTGATGCGGTTGTCCATGCCTCCATACAGACCGAGCACCGGCGCGTGCACCTTCTTGATCCATGAGGAGTCGGGCGACACGCCATAGTACACGACCGAGGCGAGCACGCTCGGCGACGCGGCAGCATCGAGGAACGAGACGCCGCCGCCCCAGCAGAATCCAACGATGCCGTAGCGGGGCAGCGCCGAGGGAAGGTGCATCGCGTAGTTCGCGACGGCGATCAGATCGCGCTGCACATCCTCCGGCTTGAGCATCGCGATGAGCTTCCTCGCGGAATCCACCGTCACGCTGTCCGGTCCGCCGGGGATCTTCTTGCCGGTGAGGAGGTCGGGCGCGATGGCGATGAACCCATCCGCCGCGAACTGGTCGCCGACGCCGCGGACCCACGTGGACATGCCGAAGATCTCGTGTACCACCACCACGACCGGCGCTTTCGTGCTCCGTTGCGGATAGAAGATCCACGCGCCGATCGAATCGGTGCCGCCAACGGAGATCATCACATACTCGCGATGCCGCGGCGATGCCGCGAGCCGCGCGGCGGCTCCCGCCGCGTCCGCGGGCAGCGTGCTGTCCGCCGGAGCGGCGGGCGACACGCTGTCGCGACGGCGTGATCATGGTGCATGTCCGCCGGCATGGCTGTGGACTGCGCGCCCAGTGAGCCGCACGCGATGGCGAGGAATGCGGCACTGAAGATCCGAATACGAAACATGACGTCGCTCCTTGCGAAGTAGTACGGGTATCGAGGCAACCTACCGCGTGCGCGCGCCTCCATCAACGCGCGCCGCCAAAGCCGCCTCCACGAAATCGAGTGCCCGGTGCTCGGCATAGTATCGAGGGCGCCACGGAACCGTTCCACCGACGAATCCCACGTGCCCGCCATGTTCAGGAAACTCAATGCGGAGCGCCGGATTGTCGAGTGCGATGGTGCGAGCGGCATCGAGCACCTCGGCGGGCAGGAACGGGTCATCGGCGGCGTTCAGAACCAGCGTCGGCACGCGGATCGCGTGCAGGAAGCGGATCGAGCTCGACCGCGCGTAATAATCCGCGGCATCACGAAAGCCGTGCACCGGCGCGGTCATGACATCGTCGAATTCCCACAGCGTTCGCGCGGCCTCGACCGCGGCGAGGCGAACCTGGCCCGGGAAACGCGCGGCCTTCTCGCGCGCCTTGGCCCGCAGGGTCCTCAGGAAATGCGCGGCGTAGACTCGTGAGAACCCTCGTTCCAGGTACTTGCTCCCCCGGGCGAGGTCGAGCGGTGCGGAGATCGCCGCTGCGCCGGCGAGCTGTGGCGGCACGTTCGCGCCACGCTCGCCGAGCCACTTGAGCAGCACATTCCCGCCGAGCGAAACGCCCGCGAGCACCAGTGGCCGGTCCGGCTCGGCGGCGACGAGCCGGCTCACCACGAGATCGAGATCACCGGTCTCGCCGGAGTGATACGAGCGGAGCAGGCGGTTGGGCTCGTCGCCGCACGAACGGAACACCATGAGATCGGCGGCCCAGCCTCGGCGATGCGCGTCCGCGAAGAACGCTTGCGCATAGTGCGAGCGCGGAGTGCCCTCGAGTCCATGCAGGAAGAGCAGGCGCGGGCGATCGGAAGGCGCATCGAGGCGGCACAGATCGAGGAAGTCGCCATCGGGAAGCTCCCAACGCTCAACGCGCGTCGGCGGCACAGTCGTGCGGCGCACGAACTTCCCCCAGAGCGTCTGCGCATGAGGGTTGCGCAGCCAGAGAGGCGCGCGGAAGCCGTTCGTCACGACGTCATCCGGCACTTTCCGCTTCGTTGCCGCGGCGATAGCGTCATGGGATGGAAGTCCAGATCTTCGGCGTGAACAAGAATGCCGATACCCGCAAAGCACTTCGGTTCTTCGCCGAGCGCCGGGTGAAGACTCACTACGTGGATCTGACCAAGCGCGCGGCAGCGCTGGGCGAGCTGCGCCGATTCGCGCAGAAATTCGGCCTGACGGCGATGATCGACAAAGAGGCGCGCCGGTATCAGGATCTCGGATTGCAGCATTCCCGCTATTCGGACGATCATTGGTTGGAACTGCTCGCCGAAGAGCCGGGTCTGCTCAAGCTTCCGCTCGTGCGGCAACAGCAGCGCGTCACCATCGGGCTCGCAGAGGAGGAGTGGCAGCGCTGGGTGGACGCGCGCTGAGCGGCGAGGCTCAGAATTCTCCCACGAATTTTATCTCCGGCGTGAGCTCGAGCGCGAACCGCGCTCGCACCGCCTCCTGTGCGATGCCGATCAGCTCCCGCACGTCGCGGGCGGTGGCATGGCCAAGGTTCACAATGATGTTCGCATGCAAATGCGAGATCTGCGCATCGCCAACCCGGCGCCCTTTCAGGCCGCACTGATCGACGAGCCGGCCGGCGCCGGCGCCATCGATCTTCTTGAAGATGGAACCCGCGCTCGGATGCCAATCGAGCCACGGGATGGCGTGCGCCGCGCCACGCGAGATTCTCCTGGAGCACGCAATGCATGGCCGCAGGATCGCCGCGTGCGAGCGCGAACTCGGCGCGCAACACGATATCGTCGCGATGATGGAAGACGCTGTCATCGTAGCCGAACTTCACATACTCCTTGTCGACCGTGCGGCGCGCGCCTTCCGCGCTCAGGATGTCGCACGACGCGAACACTTCCTCGATGAACACCGTGCGCTCGCGTTCGGGCGCCGGTGACAGGAAATGCAGATTCTGCCAGATCGCGCCGCCCACGGTGCTGGGGATCCCCACGAAATGTTCGAGCCCCGACCAACCGCGCTCCACGGCACCCAGGATCAGGTCGCGCATGATCGCGCCACTTTCGGCGATCACGCGTCCGTCGGCCTTCCACTGGATCGCGGCGGCAGCATTCCGGATGACCAGGCCGCGGAAGCCGCGATCGCCGACGAGGATGTTCGCGCCGAGCCCGAGAACGAAATAGGGCGTTCCGGTCTCCCGCGCCGCGACCACCGCCGACGCGAGATCATCGGCGGAGGTCGCTTCGTAGAAGAGGTCGGCGGGTCCACCGATACGAAACGTCGTGTACGGTGCGAGCGACTCTTGGTGGCGCAGGCGCCGTGGGTCGAGTCGCGCCGCGAGGCCGGTCACTTCTTGCGATCCTTGATCGACGGTTCGCGTTTGATGGGCCGCGCCGCGACCGCGGGAGTCGCTCGTCTCGCCAGGACTCGCTGCACGTCGGACAGCGACCCGCCGGCGGCGCGGAGCGCGACGAGCGCATGGTACAGGAGGTCGGCGACTTCTTCGGTGGCCCGCGGAAGATCGCCGTCGGCGCACGCGGAGATGAGTTCGCGCGCTTCCTCGCCGAGCTTGCGCAGCCGCAGGTTGCGGTCCTCGAGCAGCTGCTCGGTATAGCTCTCCGGCAACGCGGTCGTTGCGGCGGCGTCGAAGCGGTCGACCTCGGCGTTCGCGGCGCGGCCGGCGATGCTGGCGTCGAGCGCCGACAGCGCGTCGCTCATCCCTTCCGGGCCCACGAAGCAGGAGAGCGAGCCGGTGTGGCAGGCGGGCCCCTTGGGGACGACGCGGGCGAGCAGGACATCGCCATCACAGTCGGCCGCGAGCGAGACCACGCGTTGCGTGTTGCCGTTGCTCGTCCCCTTGTGCCACGCGCCCCGCGCCTCGGAGAAATAATGCATTTCGCCGGTCGAGAGCGTGCGTTGCAGGGCCTCGCGGTCGAGTTGCGCGACCATGAGCACCATGCCGCTGGCCGCGTCCTGCGTCACGACCGTGACGACGCCGCCGTTCTTGTCGAAATCGAGGCCCGAGAGGTCAAGCATAGTGGTGCTGAATGATGGGACGGAGCAGGCGCAATGCACAGGCCATCAGTCGCCGAACTCCTCTGCTACGAGACGCGCATCCAGGGCTCCAGAGTACAACGCGCGGCCGACGATCACGCCCGAGACGTGCCGCTCCTGCATGGCCCGAAGGTCCTGGAACGATCGTACGCCGCCGGCGAGCAGGATCGGGTGGTGGGAGGCACCGGCGAGGTCGTCGAGCAGGAAGAGGTCGTCGTGGGTGATGCGGTCGCCCCGGAACTCCGGTGCCAGCAACAGGCCGGCGAGCGGCAAATCGCTGATCTCATCGGCAAGATCCAGAACGGTCTGACCCGCGCGGCGCTCCCCGGCATCAATGTAGCGCCCGCCGACACGCGTCGCGAGGATGAGCCGGTCCGGAAAGGTCGCGGCGGTCCCCGCGAGCCAATCGGGATCGGTGAGCGCCCGCCCACCCAGGATCACGAACGCCGCACCGTTGGCGAGGAGCTGCTCGACCTGGTCTCCGCTGTTCACGCCGCCCCCGACCTGCGTCACGAGCGGCACCTCGGCGAGGAGTTCTCGCACGATCTCCTTACGTCCGTTGTGCGATTCCGGGCTATCGAGATCCATCACGTGGATCCGGTGGAATCCATGTCGCTGCCACACGTGCGCGGCGTCGATCGGATCATCCGACCGGATCTCGGCGGCGAGCGGCAGCGTCGATGCTTGGGTGCAGGCGCCGGCCCGCAGATCGAGCGCAGGGATGACGATCATTCGCCGGAGTGTCCGCTGGCGTCGGGTGCGGCGTGTTCGCTCGCGATCTCGAAGATGCATCGCGCGCGATCACCGTGTGCGCAGCGATGCCGCACAGGGGCCGCGACGATCTCTCCGACGAATGCTTCGAGAATGCCGCACGCGGCGAGGTGATCGCCGGTCATCGCGGCGAGCGGGCAGCCCTCGCTCGTGAGCACGTAGGCGCCCGGCTGCTCGGCGATCCGCGCCGCGCCTCCGAGCTGTGTAAGCGCGGCGGCCGCGTCGGCGACGCGTGCGCGCAGACGCACGCTGTTCGTGCAATGGCGGAAAGCGAGACGGCGCCCCGCGCTGCGAAGCATGCCGGAGATCTCGTGCGAAGGGAGTTTCTCCTGGAGCGCTTCGAGCAGATGCAGCGCCACCGGTGCGTAGGCACTCGAGAGGAAGACACTGGCGGATTCCGCGATCCGATACGCGTGTGCTGGCTTGCCGGGTGAAGCTCGGTGGACCGTGAGCCGTTCGATGATGCCGTCGCGCTCGAGGAGCGCGAGGTGAGTTCGCACAGCGCTCGGCGCGATGGCGAGAATGCGCGCGAGCTGCTCGACCGTCATCGGCTCGCGCTGGAGTTCCGAGAGGATCGTCGTGCGGGTGGTTCCGAGAGAGCGCTGCAACCAGACAGGGATCGACAGACAATTCTCGTGGGCTGGGGTGGCCACCGGCCTGCCTGACACCAAGAGTATAGTATGAGAGTGCTGGTAACACAATAAAAACAGTAATTACAGTCGTAATATAGCCTATGAAGATTACGACACTGAGTCCGCAGAAAGGTGCGATGACTGAACTTCGCGAGCACGAGTAAGAGGGCCGCGACGTCATTCCACGCGCTCACACTCGCGCGCGATTGTCTTTGTCGTGCCATGTGAATAGGTTCACAAATTCCGCGGCCGACCGCGGAGGAATCCGTCAATCCCGCACTTCCTCCTGGAGAATCCACGCAATGAAGTTGAACAGCCTCGCACTCATCGCGACCGTGTTCGCGATCGGCGCCTGCGCCGGCTCGGATAAGAGCGCTGCGAAGTCCGACAGCACTGTTCCGGCCGCCGCACCCGCGGCCGCTCCCGCCGCTGCACCCGCAGGTGCGCCCGCATCGGCGCCGGCGCCGGTGACCGGCAAGACGGTCGACGTCAACATGCAGATGGATGGCACCACGTATCACTTCGTCCCCAACACGATCACCGTGAAAGCCGGCGACGCGATCCGCTTCCACAACGTGAGCGGCGGCCCGCACAATGTCGGCTTCGACGCCACGACGATCCCCGCGAACGTTCAGACCGCGCTCGCGGCGAACATGCCCGGAGATCACAGCATGGGCGCGCTCGAAGGGCCGCTCCTGATCCAGCCGAACGAGACGTACACGGTCTCCTTCGCCAACATTCCCCCGGGCACGTATGCGTTCCATTGCTTCCCGCATCTCGCGCTCGGCATGAAGGGAACGATCACGGTCCAGTAGTCGCGCACGTCGCAATGAAGAGAGCCCGGGTGCAGTTTCGCACCCGGGCTCTTTGTTTTCATGAAGCCTTCCGCCTTAGATCTTCGGAAGCGGCGGCGGCGGCGGCGGCGGCGGTGGCGGCTTCGGCAGCGGCGGCGGCGGTGGCGGCTTCGGCACCGGAGGCGGCGGCGGTGGAGCTGGCTTAGGCGGCGGTCCCGGCGGAGCCGGCGGCGGCGGTGGCGGCTTCTTGTACAATGCCACGAGCGATACCGGCTTCGGGATCTTGTAGTACGGGTGGATGTCCGCATTCACCGGATCCATCTCGTACGTACGGTTCGCAGTGAACCGGCCCGTCGTCGGGAAATACGGCGGCGGGAAGGTGAGTCCGCACACGTTGAACGCGTACCGCTTGATGTAGCCGTACACGCCCTGCGGTCTGGCCGGCGTTCAGAGTGCCGACCGAACCGCGCGTTCCCTGAATGATGCCGCCGGTGAGGAAGAGGCATCCACGACCGGCCGAGTCGGCGCCGCAGGATTCTCCCTGCGCCACGCCGGAGCTGTAGTTCTCGACGACGAAGCCACCGAGCGCGAGGATCGTCGCTTGCACGATCTCATCCTGCGTCGAGGACAAGTGCATGACCGAGTCGGGAGCCGACCCGAGCATTTGCGGCGAGTTGAGCAGATTGTCCGCCATCACGACATTCGCGCCGGAGAAGAGGCCGAGGTAGTCGGCGCAATCGCTGGCGGCATTGTCCTGCAGCGTGACGTCGTCGGCGATGACGATATCGTAGGGCGACGCGAGCGTGAACCGGCCGCGCACCTTGCCGCTGATCGCGACCTTGCCGTCCACGAAGATCACGCCCTTGAAGTTCGGGTTGAGCGTGTGGCTGAGCGGCCAGAGATACGCGCTGTCCTTTCGGTTTAGGCCGGCGGTACCGAGACGCGGATCGATCGCCATGGGCGATTTCATCCAGCGCCCCTTGAGCGTGAACCGAATCCATGAATACGCCCATCTGGCTGCCGGCCGTGTTCAGCATCGGATCGCCGCCGAGGTAGCACATGCCGCGACCGGGGAACTGGTTCAAGAGGGCGCGACGCTGCGCCAACGTCGGCGCCTGGCTGACGGGCTCGAAGGTGTTGCTGCCGTGAATCCGCGCCGCAGTTCGTATTCGCGCGCGTCGCTCCGGTGATCACGCCCGCAGCATTCACGGGCCCGGTGTTCGCGGCGACCGCATACTGCGCCTTCGCTGCGGTCGAGGGCGCGTCCGCCTGCCAGACGCGCATGAAGCCTTCGTCATCGTCGCTCGAGTCGCCGTCCTGGTTGAGATCCAGCGCAATGAACTCAATGCGCGTGGTCGCTTCGCCCTGGCCGCCGAGATTGTCGCCAAGGATCGACGGTGCTGCCCACCGTCGCCAGACCCTTGAGCTGGGTGAGCAGCGTGGTGGACGGCATCTTGATCACCGGCACCTTCTGCGTGACGCCCTTGTCGAAGATGCCGTTCGGCTTGTTCACGATCGTCTTCGCCGTCGTCACCTTGTCATGGAATTCGGCGCCCGAGGCGGCAATGCTGATGAAGTCGTTCGAGTGGACGGGGCCGAAGATCTGGTCGCCGCCGCCGAAGAAGATGCCGCCTTCGCTGTTGGAGAAGTAGGCGTACTTCGCGAACGTGTCCTGGAAGATCGTGCCGCGGTGATAGACGACGTTGCCGTAGTCATCCTCGACCTTGGCGATGACCGTTCCGAAGATCCCGAACTCGCCCGTGGTGCTGAAGCTCGGGCCTGCCCAGGTGGTGCGATACACGTGCGGGATGATCGTGCCGCTCGCGTCCTTCACCGGCACGTGCGTCTCGAGCTGCACCTCGCCGCTGTCCTGGAAGAAGGTGCTGTCACCCGGGTGCGTATTGACCAGGTTGCGGATCTCTTCGACGGCCGCTTCGGCGGCATCGTAGAGCACGACGGATCGCTCACTGTTCTTGGCGATCAACCGGGCGTTCAGCGTGGTGGTCGATGCGACGACGATGATGGCCATGACGGCCAGCATCACCAGCAGCACCGCCATCAACGCGGCGCCGCGACGCTTGGTCGTGGTGCGCGCTTTCTTCATGGGTCGTACCTCCGAGGACGTGTTCTGCGACGTGGTCTTCTTCATGGGGCGGCCTTGATCATGACACTACCAGCGGTCTTGACGGCATCCGAATACGCCGGCGTACAATCCTGTGCGGCGACAGCATACTCCCAGTTCACATCGACCGTGTCCTGGGGCACCGACGAATCGAGGAAAGTGTAGGTCGGCGGGCTGCCCGGCGGGGATCGAGATGAACGGCGCGCCCCACGTCGAGTCACCGACGCGCCGGCGCCAGAGCAGATAGTTCATGATGTCGCGCTCGCCGGAGGCCTCATCGCCGTCGGCGGTCCACGTGATATTCACCGACTGAGACTGTCCGAAGTGGAGATCGTCGGCGCCGCACATCGCGACCGGGTCATTACCGCACGTCTCGAGCTCGCGGTCATCCATGTTCGGGAAGGGCGCGATCAACGACATCGGACGCGTGCGCTCGTTGGGTCCGGTGAGCCCGTTCGTGACGATATAGCTCACGATCACGGCGCGCAGGTTGGTGATGAGCCGCGTCTTGATGGTGTCGGACGTGAAATCGAACTCGAGCGGCAGCGATCCCGACTTCACGGTGTCGATGCTCTTGAGGTTCGCGGAATCCTTCAGGTACATGTACTGGAAGAACGGCACCGTATCCTGGAGGATGTTGCGGACGACGGCTTCCGGCGGCGAGTTGTTCACCTGGCGGAAGAGCACGTAATCATCGGTGCGCGCGGTCTCGGTGTCGGGCGCGAACCAGAAAGTGATCATCTCGGCGGGACTCATGATCACCGGAGTCGATCTTGTAGTCGAACGTCGGGTAGACGAGCGAACTGCCGCCCGGCACCGTGATCTGATTGCCCGCCGTGATCGCATCGACCTCGGAAGCCGGTGCGTTCGGCGTATAATAGATGGCGTTGTGGTCGCCCGGCGTGTTCGTCGCGTAATCGGCGTTGAACGAGAACGAGTTCGCGTCGGCGTAGATGACCGGCGGCTGGCCGGCGATCGTGTTCGCGCCCACGGAACGGAAATGCTGGTTCAGCAGGTCGGCGCCGAAGCGAAGGTTCTGCAGCAGCGTCACATCGCTCGCGCCGCGGCGGAACGACTTGGACTGGCCAATGAAGAAGTTCATGGCCGCGCCCATCACGACACCCATGATGACGATCGCGATGAGCAGCTCGAGCAGCGACATCGCACGGCGGTTGCGCATAGGAGTCAGCCTCAGAACGCAGCGATGGAGATCGACCGGCTCACCGGCGCCGACAGCGTCGGCGAGGTGACGGTGACCGTCACGTGAGTGATATCGTTGTTCGGGCATGCCGGGAACGTCGGAAAGCCGCAGCCGGTCGTGACCGACGTATCGCGCGCCACCGTAGTCGTGCGCGTCCAGCCCGGTTCCGGATAGTTCGACTGCACGCCGGCAAAGGTCGCCGAGATGGCCGTGTAGTCGGGCCAGCCGCGGATCTCGGCGATCCGCGTGTCGGCCGACGTCGATGCACGCACCCGGCTGTAATCGACCGTGGTCTCATGCATGAACGTGATCGTCGTGCTCGCGAGGCCCATCACGATCACGCTCAGGATCACCAGCGCGACCATGATCTCGGCGAGCGAGAATCCGCGGCGGGAAGCAGTCAGGCGCATCAGAAGCCTCGGATCCAAGTGGAACCATCGTAGTGCCACCACTCCGCGCGGCCCGTGGCACGCTCGACGTGGATGGCGCGCACATCTTTCGCGAATGCCGGATCGACCAGAGCGCGAGTCGAAGCGAGATAGATGCCCCGGGATTCACTCGCGCTGCCGTTCCGGTAGAAGGTCACCGCGGGAAGGCCGGTGGATCCCTCCGTCTGCGTGAAGCTGATCGGGCTCGCACCCCATGCCAGCGGGCTCGCGGATCCGATCCCGTACCGTACACGATCACCCAAGTAGATCGATCGCACGGGCTCGCCGGCATCCAACTGGCCGTTGTTGTTGGCGTCGCCGACGATCCTCAGCGTGTTGCCCACATCATCGAAGATGACGATGACGTTGTATTGCTTCGCGATCGCCTGGCGCTGCGCCGAAATGAACGCGGTGCCGACGACCTGCTGGTCTCCGTTGATCTGATACCGTGCAACGTCCACCTTCCACACGGCAATGCCGAGGAGAATGCTGATCATCGTGATGACGATCATCAGCTCGATCAGTGTGAACCCGGCACGCTTCGGTGAATCGCTCGATCGCGTCATGGCATCTCCAAAAACCCTTCGAGAAGCGGCTGCCTGGGACAGCGAACCTCGCCCGAGCGGCCCCCGGGCGGAGTGCTGTAATGCACGAACCGTGCGCCAATTCCCGGCAACGGCGAAACTGCTACTTATTGTTCCAAAAATCAGGCGATAATCAATCAGCAGGCGACGAAGATATGTCACATAATATTGCACATTCTCGCCAATTTGAGTTGAATATCCAAGCTTGAGCGTATCCTGATCGATCAACTGTCTGTTATAGCTAGTTCCAGCGACCCTGGATATAGGCATCCAGCCCACCATCGCAACCTGCGGAACCCCATTAGAATGCGCTATAGTTTTACGTCACATCGCAACTAAAGTGCAAAACCCGCTTACAATACTTATCACTCACCGCTCGAGTTCGCTCGTCCCCTTGGGGCGCGGCCCGGGTTAAGTTGTCGCGACGATGCTTGGCTACTCCGATTCCATCAATCACGCCTTCGCCTTCGCGACGAAGCATCACGACCAGGAGACGCGAAAGGGCACGCGCCTCCCCTACCTTATATCAGCGCCGAATGTTGCGCTCATTCTCGCCCGCTACGGCCAGGACGAGGAGACGATCGTTTCGGCGATCGTCGTCGACGCGGTCGAGGACTTCGTTCGCGATGGCTACACACCGGAGATGCTGAGCAGCCGCATCGCCGAGAAGTTCGGTACCGGGGTGCAGAACACCGCGCTGAGCATCGTCGAGCGCCGCAGCGATGATGATGGAGTAGAACTTTCGCCGCCGGAGCGCAAGCAGGACCAGCTCGACCGGCTCGCGTCGGCCTCCCCGCGCGGCCACTGGGTGATCGCCGCCGTGAGCGTCCACATGGCGAGCACTCTATTCGCGAATCTGCGGCGCACGGAATTCCCCGAATCCATCTGGAGCCGCTTTTCCGCGGGACGGGCCGGCACGCTCGATTGGTATGGCGAAGTCGTGCGCCGGTTGCGTGCCGCCGGATTCAATGCTCCGATCATGGCGGAGCTCGACGCGGTCGTGAAGGAGCTCGAGCGCTACCGCGCGAACGACTGAACGCTCTGCTACGCGCCGCCCGCCGGGTACGCGCGCGCGACGTAGCCCTCGAGGATCTCGCAGGAACTCCGGCACGATCGTGTCGCCCTTGAGCGTGACGTGGAGTTGGCCATCCACGTACACCGGCGCACGCGGATCCTCGGCCGTGCCCGGCAGCGAGATCCCAATGTTCGCGTGCTTCGATTCGCCGGGGCCGTTCACCACGCAGCCCATCACGGCGACGCGCATCTCCTCGACGCCGGGATGCCGTTCGCGCCACGACGGGCATCTGGTCGCGCAGATAGGTCTGGATGTCCTCCGCCATCTGCTGGAAGAACGTCGACGTCGTGCGCCCGCACCCCGGGCATGCGGTGACCTGTGGCGCGAAGCTCCGTAGCCCGAGCGATTGCAGGATCTGCTGCGCGACGCGCACTTCTTCGGCGCGATCGCCGCCCGGCCGCGGCGTGAGCGAGACCCGGATCGTGTCGCCGATGCCTTCGCCGAGCAGGATCGAGAGCCCGGCGGTGCTCGCGACCACGCCTTTCGTGCCGAGTCCGGCCTCGGTGAGACCGAGGTGGAGCGGGTAGTCCGAGCGCGCCGCGAGGCGACGGTAGACATCCACGAGATCCTGTACGCCCGAGACCTTCGCCGAGAGGATGATGCGGTCGTGACCGAGTCCCGTCTCTTCGGCGAGCTGCGCCGACCGGAGCGCGCTCTCGAGCATCGCCTCGATATAGACCTCGCGCGCCTCCATCGGCTCCGAGCGCCGCGCGTTCTCGTCCATCAATTGCGTGAGGAGGTCCTGGTCGAGCGAGCCCCAGTTCACGCCGATGCGGACGGGCTTCCCATGGTCGATCGCGATCCGGATGATCGTGCGGAAATTCTCATCGCGGCGCTTGCCGCCGACGTTCCCGGGATTGATGCGGTACTTCGCGAGCGCGCGCGCACAGTCGGGATACTTGGCGAGCAGCAGGTGCCCGTTGTAGTGGAAGTCGCCGATGACGGGGACGACGACGCCCATGTCCGCGAGCCGGGCATGATCTCGGGCACGGCGGCGGCGGACTCATCGTTGTTCACCGTGACGCGCACCAGCTCGGAGCCGGCGGCGCGAGCTCGGCGACCTGCGTGGCGGTGGCGGCAGCGTCCGCGGTGTCGGTATTGGTCATCGACTGGACCACGACGGGATGGCCCGAGCCGACTGGGATGCTGCCGACCCGAACCGTTACGGTGGTGCGCCGCGCGAGGAAGGCCATGATGGGAAAGATAGACGACCGCCGGAGCGAGGGGGATGCCGGGGCGCCTCGCGCCCACGGAGCGGCGGCATAGATTGGTGAGCGAGAGCGAGGATCACCTCTGAGGCGAGCGATCATGACGAACGCGACCGATGCAGCGCCCGCGACAGGCGGAGCGGCGCCCAAGAAGCTCAAGTGGAAGCGATGGTTGGCGCTCGTGATCCTCGTGCCCGCGGTCGTGTTCGCGCTGTACACGTGGAGCGCGCTCGCTTTCTCGTACTCGAAGGGCGACCGCGCGGGCTACCTGCAGAAATTCTCGGAGAAGGGCTGGATCTGTAAGACCTGGGAGGGAGAGATCGCGATGGCGAACCTCCCGGGCACGATGCCCGAGGTGTTCGACTTCACCGTCCGGAACGACTCCGTCGCGCAACTGCTGCGCGGCATGGCCGGCCAGCGGGTCGCGATCATCTACGAGCAGCACAAGGGTGTGCCGACCAGCTGCTTCGGCGACACGGAGTATTATGTGGTCGGAGTGAACCCGATCGCCGCCCCCGCTACCCCGTAGGCCTAAAGTCCACTATTGCCCCGATACCGGGGCAGGCCTATATTCGGGCTAGGCACCACCCGCATCTCGTTAGAGGACCCGGGCGGCTCTCTCGTCCGGGTTTTGTAGTTTCGGGAAAGCAGGTGGAGCTCGGCGCGCTGGCAAATCCGCTCGCGTCAGGCATCACTTGGTCAGGGAAAGGCGCATGCCGCACCCTGAACAAACATCTTCAGGAGTATGGCAATGCGTGTCACAGGCAAAGTGAAGTGGTTCAACGACGCGAAGGGGTTCGGCTTCATCACCCCGGACAACGGTCAGAAGGACTGCTTCGTCCACTACAGCGCGATCCAGGGCAGCGGCTTCAAGACGCTGGCCGAAGGCGAGGCGGTGGAGTTCGACATCGTCGAGGGGCAGAAGGGTCCCGCGGCTGAGAACGTGACCAAGCGCTAACGCGCCGACCACGGTCGAATGGAAAGGGCGGCACTCGCAAGAGTGCCGCCTTTTTCATTCGCGCTCGTGCAGCGACGAGCGGCTAATCGCGCGCGAGATGGAGTGCGTTGCCGCGCGGAACATCCACTGGAACCGTGAGCGTCGCAACGGCGGCCTCGAGCTGCGCGGTCACGGCATTCGGGCCGGTCGCGCCTTCGACCTCGCGACGCGCCACGCTCGCTTCCGCCGAGAGCGCGTCGCCGAGATCGGTGCCGAACGCGGCGTGCGCCTGTGAGAACGACTTGACCGGCAGCGCGTGGAGTTCGACGCCGGCGGACTCGGCCTCGCGCACCAAGCGCCCGACCGCCGCGTGCGCATCGCGGAAGGTCACGCCCTTCGCGACGAGGTAATCCGCGAGGTCGGTCGCCATCATCGTGCTCGAGAGCGACTCGTGCATCCGGTCGGGGCGGAAGGTACACTCGGCGAGCGCGCCGGCGACGGCCGGGAGGACACGCTGCATGGTGTCGACCGCGTCGAACAAGGCGCGCTTGTCGTCCTGGATGTCCTTGTTGTATCCGGTGGGCAGTCCCTTGAGCGTCGTGAGGAGCGCGGTGAGGTCGCCGAGCACGCGGCCGCCGGATCCGCGCGCCAGCTCGAACGCATCGGGGTTCCGCTTCTGCGGCATCATGCTCGAGCCGGTCGTGAAGCGTTCGCCGAACTGACGAAGCCGAACTCGGCCGTGCCGAAGAGCACGAGATCCTCGGCGAGCCGCGAGAGGTGGACGCCGAGCATGGCCGCGGCGAACAGCAGATCGGCGACGAAATCGCGATCGCTCACGGCATCGATGCTGTTCGGCGAGAGGCGCGCGAAGCCGAGCGTCTCCTGGAGGAGCACGCGCGAGATCGGGTACGCGCAGCCCGCGATCGCGCCGGAGCCGAGCGGGAGCGCGGCGGCGGCGCGTGACGCGGCGGCGAGCCGGCGGCGATCGCGGTCGAGCGGCCAGAAGTGCGAGAGCAGCCAATGCGCCGCCGCGACGGGCTGCGCGCGCTGCAGGTGCGTGTACGAGGGCATGAGCGCGCGCGCGTGGTGCAGGTCGCTCGCGTGCGCGACGAGCACATGCTGCAGCGTGCGCGACCGCGGCGTCGAGCGTGGAGACGGCGTCCATCGCCCAGAGGCGCGTGGCGGTCGCGACCTGATCGTTGCGGCTGCGGCCCGTGTGCAGCTTCGAGGCGACGTCGCCGACCTCGTCGTGCAGCAGGCGGTCGATGAGCGTGTGCACATCCTCGTCCGACGGAACGGGCGCGCGCCGGCGCGGAGCCGCGCGGCGACGGCATCGAGGCCGTGTTCGAGCGCGCGGCTCTCGTCGAGCGTGAGGACGCCGGCGTGCCAGAGCGCGACGGCCCAGGCCTTCGAGAGCTGGATGTCGAACGGCCAGAGGCGGAGGTCGACATCGATCGAGCGGTTGAGCGCGTCGAGCTCGGGCGCGGAGTCGCCGCCGAAGCGGCCGCCCCAGAGCTTGTGCGCGGCGGCGCCGTCGAGTTTGAGCGGCGTCATGCGATGGCCAGCGCGTGGGGCTCGGCCTGGGCCGCGGCCGCTTCCTGTTTCGCGGCGAGCTCCTGGTCCTTGAGCGCGCGGACGCGCGTGGAGAGCCCGTAGAGGCGGATGAAGCCGGCCGCGTCGCTCTGCTCGTAGACGTCGTCCTCGCCGAAGGTGACGAAGCGCTCGTCGTAGAGCGCGTGCTCGCTCGCGCGGCCCGCGATCGTGACCGTGCCGCGCGAGAGGCGCAGCGTGATCGAGCCGGTGACGCGCTCCTGCGTGGCGCCGACGAACGCGTCGTACGCCTCGCGCTCGGTGGTCCACCAGCGGCCTTCGTAGACGAGATCGGCGTAGCGCGGCGCGATGAGGTCCTTCGCGGCGAGCGTGCGGCGATCGAGCACGAGCTGCTCGAGCTCGCTGTGGGCCGCGTAGAGCAGCGTGCCGCCCGGGCGTCTCGTAGACGCCGCGCGACTTCATGCCGACGAGGCGGTCCTCGACGAGATCGATGCGGCCGATCCCGTGGCGTGCGCCGATGGTGTTGAGCGTGGTGAGGAGCGCGACGGGGTCGAGCGCGGCGCCGTTGACCGCGACGGGCGTGCCCGCCTCGAAGCCGATCGTGACGTCCTCGGGCGCCGCGGGGGCGGCGGCGGGATCGGTCGTGAGCTCGAAGAGGTCGGCGGGCGGCACGCTGTTCGGGTCCTCCAGGACGCCGCCCTCGTGCGAGAGGTGCCAGATGTTCCGGTCGCGCGAATAGATCTTGGCGGCGGTCGCGGCGACGGGGACGTTGTGGCGCCGCGCGTAGTCGAGCGCGTCCTCGCGGCTGCGGATGTCCCACTCGCGCCACGGCGCGATGACCGGGAGATCGGGCGCGAAGGCGGCGTAGGTGAGCTCGAAGCGCACCTGGTCGTTGCCCTTGCCGGTGCAGCCGTGGGCGAGCGCATCGGCGCCGACGGCGCGCGCGACCTCGACCTGGCGGCGCGCGATGAGCGGGCGCGCCATGGAGGTGCCGAGGAGGTACTTGCGGCCATAGATCGCGCCGGCGCGCAGCGTGGGCCAGAAGAACTGCGTGACGAACTCCTCGCGCAGGTCTTCGACGTAGCAGTCGTCGGCGCCGGAGGCGAGCGCCTTGGCGCGGACGCCGTCGAGCTCCTCGCCTTGTCCGATGTCGGCGGCGACGCAGA
Source organism: uncultured Gemmatimonadaceae bacterium (assembly GCA_963732065.1). Lineage (GTDB taxonomy): Bacteria > Gemmatimonadota > Gemmatimonadetes > Gemmatimonadales > Gemmatimonadaceae > DATKOH01. Next base: position 363,119 of record CAVSYH010000019.1, read on the forward strand.
TGATGCGGGCGTCGTAGTGCTCGTTGAGCCAGGGGACGATGACCGAAGTGTCGAGTCCGCCGGAGTAGGCGAGGGCGATGGTGCGGATCATGGGCAGGCAGGCAAGGGAAGGAATAAATATGCGACTCGCGTGCATATTTAGTCTATCCGGACGCGGGCGTCAAGAGGCCCGCGGCCGGCCCGTCCGCGCTCAGCGACGCGCCGGCGATGGCGCGGAGGCGGTGCGTGAGGCGCTCGCGCGCGGCGGCGGAGCGGCAGATGATGAGCACGGTGTCGTCGCCGGCGACGGAGCCGAGGACCTCCGGCCATTCCTCGGCGTCGAGCGCGACGCCGATCGGCTGCGCGCCGCCGGGCAGTGTGTGAACACGACCATTTCGCCGACGCCGCCGATCTCGGTGTACAGGTGCGGGAGAAGGGCCTCGAGGGGCGGCCGGTCGTCGGTGGTGGCGCCGGTGAGGGCGTAGCGCACCGTGCCGCCCGGCGCGGGCACGCGGGCGACGCGCATCTCGCGCAGGTCGCGCGAGAGGGTGGACTGCGTGACCGCCCAGCCGCGCTGCTTGAGGAGGCGCCGCAGCTCCTCCTGGCTCTCGACCGCGCGCGAGCTGATGAGATCGCGGATGCCCGCCTGCCGTTCCCGCTTGTTCGCCATGCGGGAGCATAACGGCCGGCGGACCGGTCGGCCAGGGCGCAGGCCGGCGTATTGACAACAGCGCCGATGGGAATTTATGCATTCCCAATGCATAAAGTCCCGATTGGGGTCCTGGGCGCCAGCGGATACGCCGGCCGCGAGCTGCTCGCGCTCGTCGGGCGCCATCCGCGGATGACGCTCGCGTTCGCCGCGGCCGACACGCGGCGCGGCGAACGCGTGGACGCGGGCGGCCGCGCGATCACCCTCGCCGCGACCGAGGACGCGCCGCTCGCCGAGGCGGCGCTCATCTTCAGCGCGCTGCCGCACGGCGAGTCCGCGGCCTGGGTGGGCGCCGCGAGCGCGGCCGGCGCGAAGGTCGTGGACCTCTCGTCCGACCTGCGGCCGGGCGCCGGCGGCCGCGTTCTCTGCCGCGGCGCGTGCCGTACGGCCTCACCGAAGCTCGCGCGCGACGATGTGCGCGGCGCCGACGTCGTGGCGAACCCCGGATGCTACGCGACGGCGGCGTTGCTCGCGCTCGTGCCGCTCGCGGCGCGCGGACTCATCGCGCCCGGCGCGGCGATCACGATCAACGCCGCGAGCGGCGTCACCGGCGCGGGATTCACGCCGCGCCGCGACCTGCTGTTCGCCGAGGTGGCCGAGGATTTCCGCGCGTACGCGCTCGGGAACTCGCACCGGCACACGGCCGAGATGCGGGCGGTGCTCGCGTCGTTCGGCAGCGACGCGGACCTCGTGTTCACGCCGCACCTGCTTCCCGTCGCGCGCGGGATCCTGGCGACGATCCTCGTGCCGGTGACGCACGTCCCGGCGGACGCGCTCGCGCCCTGGCGCGAGCAGTTCGCGAACGAACCGTTCATCGAGGTCACGAGCGAGGCGCCGTCGCTGCGCGAGGTCGTGCGCCGGAACGTGATGCGCGTGACCGCGCGCCCGGTGGCCGGCGTGCGGCAGCCGATGCTGCAGGTGGTGGCCGCGATCGACAACCTCATGAAAGGCGCCGCCGGGCAGGCGATGCAGAACGCCAACCTGCTGCTCGGGCTCGAAGAGACGATGGGGCTCCCGTCGTGATGCGCGTCATCAAGGTCGGCGGCGCCGCGCAGGACGATCCGCGTCTCCCGGAGGCGCTCGCGGCGGCGTGCGCGCGATCGGCGGGCGCGGTGTGCATCGTGCACGGCGGCGGCGGCACGGTGAGCGCGCTGCAGCGCGCGATGGGCGCGGAGCCGGCCTTCATCGGTGGCCGGCGCGTGACGACCGCCGCCGATGTCGAGCTCGTGCGCATGGCGCTCTCGGGCGCGGCGAACAAGCAGCTGGTGGCGCGCCTCATCTCGGCCGGCGTGAACGCGGTGGGGATCTCCGGCGAGGACGGCGCGCTGATCGGCGCGCGCGTGGCCGCCGCGGCGCTGCTCGGCCGCGTCGGCGCGCCGGAGGCCGTGAACGCCGAGCTGCTGCGCCACCTCGTGAGCGGCGGCTACGTGCCGGTGATCTCACCGGTGGCGCGGGAGACAGGGCACGCCGAAGGCGCGCCGCTCAACGTGAACGGCGACGATGCGGCCGCCATCATCGCGGCGGCGCTCGGCGCGGCGGAACTGCTCTTCGTGAGCGACGTGGATGGCGTGGTCGTTCGCGGTGTACGCGTCGCGGAACTGGCGGCCGCGGATGCGATGCGCGCGATCGCGGATGGCACCGCGAGCGGCGGCATGGTGGCCAAACTCGAGGCCGCGTCGCGCGCGCTCACCGGCGGCGTGCGCCGCGTTCGGATCGGCGGCATCGGCTCGCTGCTCGATGAGGCGGAGGAACGCTGGTGACCCGCGCGCTGGCGGCCGCGTGAGCGCGCTCCCGATGCTGGAGAACGTGCGCCGCCGGTCGCGCCCGAGGCAACGGCGATCGAACCGCTGCTCGGGATCTACCGGCGCCCGCCGATCGAGTTCGTGCGCGGCGCGGGCGTCGAGCTCTTCGACGACGCGGGGCGCGCCTATCTCGACTTCACGAGCGGGATCGGCGTGAACGCGCTCGGCTACGGCGACGCGGGGCTCGCGGCGGCGATGCGCGACGCGATGGCGAGCGGGATCGTGCATACGTCGAACCTCTTCCGCACGGGCCCCGGGCGCGCGCTCGCCGAATCGTTGGTGGCGCGGTCGTTCGCGGCGAGCGTCTTCTTCTGCAACTCCGGCGCGGAAGCGAACGAGGGCGCGTTCAAGTTCGCGCGGCGCTGGGCGCGCGCGACCGGCGGAGAGGCGAAGCACACGATCATCGCGCTGCGCGGCGGATTCCACGGGCGGCTGTTCGCGTCGCTCGCCGCCACGGACCGGCCCGAATATCGCGCGCCGTTCACGCCGCTCGCCGGCGGCGTGCGGATCATCGAGCGCGATCCGGAGGAGCTCGAGCGCGCGCTGGAGGGGGGCGATGTCGCGGCGGTGATCGCGGAGCCGGTGCAGGGCGAGGGAGGCGTGCGCGTGCTCGAGCCGGAATTCCTTCGCGCGATCCGCGATCTGACGGCGGCGCACGGTGCCGCGCTGATCCTCGACGAAGTGCAATGCGGGCTCGGCCGCACCGGCTGGCTCTTCGCCCACGAGCGCTCCGGGATCACGCCCGATCTCATGACGCTCGCGAAGCCGCTGGCGGGGGGATTCCCGATGGGCGCGGTGCTCATGTCGGCGGAGATCGCGGCGGCGATCAAGCCCGGCGATCATGGGACGACGTTCGGCGGCGGCCCGGTGGTGGCGGCGGTCGCGAACCATGTGCTCGAGCGCCTGAGCGATCCGGCGCTGCTCTCGCATGTGCGCTCCGATGGCGAGTGGATGGGCGAGGCGCTGCGCGCGGTGGCGGTGCGCACCGGACGCATCCGCGCGGTGCGGGGCGCCGGATTCATGTGGGGGGTGGACGTCATGGAGCCTGCTGCCACGATCGTGTCGCGCGCGCGCGACGCCGGCTTGCTGCTCTGCGGCGCCGGCGACTACACCATCCGGATCTTGCCGCCGCTCGTGGCGGACCGCGCCGCGCTCGCACGGGGGATCGCGCTCCTGGAGGGGGCCCTGTGAGCGCGCGAATGCGTGACGTTCCGCATGGCGGAGCCGCATGATGTCGCGGCGATCGTCGATCTCGTGAATTCCTTCGCGGCGGAGAAGATCATGCTGCCGCGCACCGCCGATTCCGTGCGGATCGCGCTCGATGACTTCGCGGTCGCGTGCGGAGCCGACGGTCGCGGTGCTCGCGTGCGGCGCGCTCAAGGAGTACTCACCGTCGCTCGCGGAGGTCGCGTCGGTGGCGGTCGCACGCGAGGCGCACGGCCTGGGAGTGGGCCGGGCGATCGTCGAGCGGCTCGAAGCGCTGGCGCGCCGGCGCGGGATCGCCGAACTGTTCGCGCTCACGCTGACGCCGAACTTCTTCGAGAGGGCCGGGTACACGATCATTGACCGGGCGCATTACCCCGAGAAGGTGCGGCGGGACTGCGCGGGTTGTTCACGGCGGTTCGGCTGCGCGGAGATCTGCGTACGCCGGCTGCTGGACGCGAGCGTGCTCGCGCAAGCCGCGTGAACCGGTTCGGGACGCCATTCGGTGGCGTCCTCCCTCTATCGATCGTCAAGCGATTAGTGCCCGCGGCCGTTCGCCGCGGATCCTCTCTGTCAATTCGGAGGTCTTTCTCATGAAACGGTTCATTCTTGGTGCCGCGGTCGCCATCGCGGCGCTCGCCGCTCCGGCGGGCGCGCAGATCGGCTTCGGCATCATGGGCGGCTACTCGATCCCCAACAGCACGCTCAAGGATTACGCGAACAACGGCTGGCTGGGCGGCGTCACGCTGCGCTTCGGCGCGCCCGTCGTGCCGGTGCACTTCCGCGTCGACGCGACGTACGGGCTGATGAACGGCAAGTCGATCATGGTGCCCGGTCCGGCCACCGAGAAGAACGATTTCACGATCTACAGTGCCACGGGCAACGTGCAATGGAACATGCTCGGCCCGGTCTACCTCATTGGCGGCGTCGGCTACTATGGCGTGCAGCAGAAGGTCACCGTGACGTCGCCGCCGCTACCGTCGGTGACGAATACGCAATCCAGCTTCGGCTATAATGCGGGCGTCGGCGTGAAGCTCGCGATGCTCTTCATCGAAGCGCGCTGGAACGACGTGTCGAATGGACTGGTGCAGAGCGACGGATCGAAGAAGAACCTGGAGTACATCCCGATCACCGTCGGGATCATGTTCTAGACGGCCGCGATGCCGCGGTCCGAACGGCCCCGCCTCGCGGCGGGGCCGTTTTCTATTGTATGCGCGTGACTGGCCGTTCGGCGCGGGCGGGTGCAACATTTCTCCGTCCCGAATCGGAGATCCGCATGAGCTCGTTCCCGCGCGCCGTTCGCCGGCGCCGCGTTGGTCGTCACCGCGATGCTCGTCTCGCCGTCCCCGCCGCCGGCCAAGCCGAATCGGACACCGCGGGCGCGCGAAAGGTGTTCGAAGCGAACATCGACGCGATCCACAAGCGCGACCGCGCGCGGTATCTGTCCTACTACATCCAGAGCGAGACGCTCGCGCGGAACGGCACGGGCGGGCTCGAGCAGGGATACAAGGATTGGGCGGCGATCCGCGACAACACGTGGCCCGACACGCTGGTCGCGCGCGATCTGCGCATGGTGCCGATCGCGCCGGGCGTGGTCTACGGCACGTACCACTACCGCCAGGTGGTGCACAACGGCCCGACGATCGAAGGGATCTCGGAGCGCATCTTCGTGAAGACCCCGAAAGGCTGGAAGATCGCCGTGAGCACGGCATTCGGACTGTCGGCCGGTGCATCGCCGCCGCCGGTCGCGCTGGTCGGCGCGACGCTCGTGAATCCCGGGCCGGCCGGCGGTGCCGAACGCGACGGTGGTCGTGCGCGGCGGGCGCATCGTGTGCGCGGGCGCGCGCGCGGATTGCCCCGTTCCGGCGGGAGTGGAGACGATCGATGTGCGCGGAAAGTATGTCGGCCCCGGATTGATCGACGCGCACGTGCACTATTCACAGACAGGGTGGGTGGACGGCCGTCCCGACGCGCTCGACCTGCGCTCGCAGTTCCCGTACGACTCCGTGGTCGCGGCGCTGCACCACGATCCGTCGAAGTTCGACCGCGCGTACCTCTGCAGCGGCGTGACGAGCGTGTTCGACGTCGGCGGCTATCCGTGGACGCTGACGATGGCGCGCGATCACGAGTCCGCGTTGAACGCTCCGCGGATGTCGGCCGCCGGTCCGCTGCTCACGACGTACGACACGTGGGTGAACACCGCGGTGGAGAAGCAGTTCATCTACATGAGCAGCGACTCGGCGGTGCGCGCGGCCGTGCGCGCGCTCGCGCGCGATGGTGCGAGCGCGATCAAGGTGTGGTATCTCCAGGTCCCCGACTCGCAGAAGAGCGGTGATGCGCGCGCGGCTGATGGTCGCCGGCGAAGAAGCGAAGCGCGCCGGGCTGCCGCTGCTCGTGCATGCCACGCAGCTCGCGAACGCGAAGGATGCGCTCCACGCCGGCGTGAAGGTGCTCGTGCACAGCGTGGCGCCGGAGGACATCGACGACGAGTTCCTGGCGCTCGCGAAGGCGAACGGCACGATCGTGATCCCGACGCTCACGGTGTTCGAAGGGTATGCGGACGTGTACGCCGGCCGGTCGCCGGCGGCGCGCTACCCGCTCGCGTGCGTCGATGCCGTGACGCGCGCGCATCTCGAGACGCCGCTGCCCGATTCGTTGCGCGCCGCGCGCCTGGCGCGCATGAAAGCGACGGGCCGCTTCGACAGCGCATTCCACGCCACCGAACGGAACGTGGCACGCATGCGTACTGCCGGCATACCGATCGCGATGGGGACGGACGCCGGGAACCCCGGCACCGCGCCCGGTCCCAGCGTGTACCGCGAGATGGAAGCGCTGCAGGCGGCGGGGATGCCGGCGGCGGAGGTGTTCGCGTCGGCGACGATCGTCGCGGCGCGGGCGATGGGGCGCGACAGCGAGCTCGGCTTGCTCGACTGCGAAACGCGCCGCGGACCTCGTGGTCTGGTCGGCCGATCCGACCGCGGACATCGGCAACGCGAAGCTGGTCGTGATGGTGATGAAAGGCGGCGCGCTGTACGGGCGCGCCGAGTTGCTCCCGAAATGATGCGAATGACCCAGCGACTTCTTCCGGATATTCCCATGCGCCGTCTCTCGATCGCTCTGATCAGCCTCGCAGCCGCCGCGTCGCTCGCGGCGCAGGCCGCCGCGCACCCTGCGCCGCGCCCATTGCCGCCGCAGAAGCAGGTGCCGACGCTCGTGATCTTCCTCACGGTGGACCAGATGCGCGCCGATTATCTCACGCGCTTCGGGCCGCAACTGACCGGCGGACTCGGCCGTCTCGCGAAGAACGGCGCGTTCTTCACGAATGCGATGCTCGACTACGAAGCGACCGAGACCGCGCCCGGGCACTCGGTGGGCATGTCGGGGCGGTTCCCGCGCAGCACGGGCATCGTGAGCAACTCACTGGGTGCGTTCGATCCCCAAGCGCCCGTGATCGGGAGCACCACCATGTTCGCCTCGCCGTTCCGGTTCCGTGGCGGCGGGCTCACCGAGTGGCTCCGGATCAAGGATCCGCGGACGCGCGCGCTCTCGGTCTCGCGGAAGGATCGCGGCGCGATCTTCCCGCTGGGCCGCACGCACCAGAGCGCGTTCTGGTACGATCCGGCGAGCGGCAACTTCTCGACGAGCACGTACTACGCCGACACGCTGCCGACCTGGATCCGAACGTTCAATGCGAAACGCATCCCCGCGAGCTACGCCGGCAGCGTGTGGACGCTGCTGCTGCCCGACAGCGCCTATCCCGAGAAGGACAGCGTGGTGTGGGAGAACTTCGGAACCGATTTCATGTTCCCGCACCCGCTCTCGAAGGACACGGCCGACGGCGCTGCGCAGCTTCGCGGATTCGCCGTTCATGGACGCGGTGACGCTGCAGGTGGCGCTCGCCGGAATGAAAGCGATGAACATTGGCGCGGGCGACGCGACCGATGTGCTCGCGATCTCACTCTCCACGACGGACGCGATCGGTCACCGCTACGGCCCCGATTCGCGGGAGATGCACGACCAGATCCTGCGGCTCGACCGCGAACTCGGCGCGTTCTTCGATTCCGTGTTCGCGGTGCGCGACTCGACGCGCATCGTCATCTCGCTCGATCGCCGACCACGGCGTCGCCCCGCTGCCCGAGGAGTACGCGGCGCGGACGCACAAGCCGGCGCAGCGGCTCAACCTCGCCGCGATCGGGCAGCGATTCCAGGCGGCTGTCGCGGCGCTGGGCGGTGACTCGACCGACTTCTGGTTCGAAGACGCGATGCTGTTCGTGAACCGCGAGCCGCTCATCCGCGCACACGTGAACGTGGACTCGCTGGTGAATGCATTCGCGGCGCAGGTGCGCGCGACGCCCGGCGTGGCGAGCGTGATGCGGGTGGCCGATCTCGCGAAGGACACATTGAAGGATCCGATCGCGCGCCGCTGGTACCACACCGTGCCGCCCGATTTCCCGGTGGAACTCGTCGTGACGCTCAAGGAGTTCTCGGTGTGGGGCACATACGCGCCCGGCATCCACGGTTCGCCCTACGATTACGACAACAACGTGCCGGTGGTGATGTGGGGTGCGCCGTTCAAGCCCGGGCGCTACACGATGCCGGTGCTCGCCGAAGATCTGGCGCCCACGCTCGCGTGGGTGACCGCGACGCTGCCGACCGAACACGTCGACGGCAGCATCCTCTGGAACGCGCTGAAGTGATGGCGTGACGATCGTGGCGCGCATCTCCGGCCCACAGGCGCTGCACAGCGCGTTCGACGAGGCGCGATTCGGCCCGGCGAAGACGCTCAATCTGCGGAACACGCTGCCGACCGCGCGCGAAGCGGTCGGGCGCGCCGAGTCGTGGATCCGTGAGCGCCAGGCGAGCCGCGCGGGCGATCTGCTCATCATCACGGGCCGCGGCAACCAGAGCGATGGCGGCATCGCGGTGGTGCGCGAGGCGGTCGTTCGCCTGTTCGCGTCGCTGCGCCGCCGCGGCGTGATCTCCTCGGCGAAGGAGCATACGCCGGGCTCGTTCGTAGTCACGCCGGCGCCGCTCAGCGCGCTGCGCGAGGCCGGGCGGCGCCGTCGCGAGCCCGAGCTCCCACCACCTGCGGCGGATCCAGAGAACCTCCGCGCGCTCGATCCGTCCACCCGCGCGCTGCTGCGCCGCGTGGCGCAGCGCGCGCTCGAACATCTCGGCGCGCACGACACCGCGCGCTTCGTAGAACGCGAGATGGTGGAGCAATTCTCGCTCATCGCTGCGGGAATCCCTGAAGGGCCCGAGCGCGAGAACCGCCTTCGCGCGGCACTGCAGGCGCTGCTGCTCGAGTACGATGACAAGTGAACCGATCGCGATCCTCCTGCACGACACACTTCCAGCCCCCCGTCGAATGATCCGAGAATCCGTTCGTGTCGCCGCGTTCGCCCTCCTGCTGCCGGCGTTCGCCATTGTCTGCGCAAGAACCGTCGCTGCCTGGCTACGGTGCCGCCGCATCGGCGTCGGAGCGCACGCTGGAGGCGAACACCGCGGCGCGCATGTCGGCTGACACCGCGCGCGCGGAATCACGCGCTTTGTCCCATCAGATCCACATCGCCGGCACGCCGGCGCAAGCGTGGACGCGCGACTATGTGATCGCCGCCATGAAATCGTGGGGCATGGAGACGGAAGTGCGCGAGTACGTGGTGTGGATGCCGCATACCACGACGATCCAGGTGTGGCGCATCGCGCCCGACACGGTCGCGCTGAATCTCGCCGAAGGTCCGGTGCCGCAGGACACCACGTCGTGGAACGAGACGGAGGCGGTGATCGCGAACGGATACAGCGGCACCGGCGACGTGAGCGGCCAGGTGGTGTATGTGAACTACGGGCTGATCGAAGACTACGCGCAGCTCGATTCGATGGGCGTGTCGGTGAAGGGGAAGATCGCGATCGCGCGCTACGGCCGTTCCTATCGCGGCATCAAGGCGCGCGAGGCCGAGAAGCGCGGCGCGCTCGGCCTCATCATCTACAGCGATCCCGCCGACGACGGCTTCGCGCGCGGCGATGTGTATCCCGCGGGGCCGATGCGGCCGTCGCAGGGCGTGCAGCGCGGCAGCGTGATGAACGATGACGGCGATCCGAGCACGCCGGGCTACGCGAGCAAGGCGGGCGCACAGCGCATCGCGCTCGACAAGATGGCGGTGCCGCACATCCCAGTGATCCCGATGTCGTACGGCAACGCGACGCAACTGCTGCGCGGGCTCAAGGGCGCGAGCATCCCGCAGGGCTGGCAGGGTGGGCTCGCGTTCCGCTATCACGCGGGGCCCGGCCCCGTGGCGGCGCACATGATCGTGCACTCGGACAGCGCGACGGCGGCGTACAAGAAGATCTGGGACACGTTCGGCATTGTGCGCGGCACGGAACTGCCCGACCAGATCGTGATGGTCGGCGGACATCGCGACGCGTGGGGACCCGGCACGAACGACAACGTGAGCGGCACGGTGAGCGTGCTGGAGTCGGCACGCGCCGTGATGGCCGAAGTCAAAGCCGGACGCCGGCCGAAACGCACGATGATCTTCGCGACGTGGGACGCCGAGGAGTGGGGGCTGCTCGGCTCCACGGAATACGTCGAGGAGGATTCGCTCCGGCTGATCCGCGGCGGCATCGCGTATCTCAATCAGGACTCGCCGGCGTCCGGCCCGCGCATCGGCGGCGGCGGGTCGCCGTCGCTGCGTCCGATGATCCGCGACGTGATGGCGCACATCCAGGATCCGAGCGGGAAAGGCACGGTTTACGAAGTGTGGCGCAAGCAGGCGCGTGTCGCGGACAGCGCGCAGCCGCCGATGGGCGATCCGGGCGGCGGATCGGATTACGCCGGGTTCTACAATCACATCGGCGTCCCGATGGCGGAGTGGGGATTCGGCGGCGCGGGCGGTGTCTATCACTCGCTGTACGATTCGTACCATTGGATGGCGACGTTCGGCGACACGTCGTACCAGTACCACGCCGCCGCGGCCAAGGTCGGCGCGATGATGATGTGGCGGCTCGCGAACGCGGAGATCCTGCCGTACGACTACCAGGAGTACGCGAGCACGATGAAGAAATACCTGCCGCCCATGGACAGCGCCCTGAAGAAGAAGGGCTGGTATCAGGGCGACACCGCGCTCAGCGCTGCCATCGCGCGGCTCGGCGCGGCGGCAACAGCATTCGCGGCGGCGCGCGATGCGCAGCTCGCGCGCGGCGCCGTGTCCAAGGAGATGGCCGCGCAAGACGAACGCGGCGCTCATGAGGGTCGAGCGCGCGCTGCTGCGGCCCGAAGGTCTTCGCACGCGTCCATGGTTCCGCAACCTCATCTACGCCGCGGACGAGGACAACGGATACGCCGACATGGTGTTCCCCTCGGTGGGCGAAGCGATGCGCACTGGCGACAAGGCGCTGACGATGCGGGAGATCGCCGATCTCGCGTCGCGATTCAATGCGGCCGCGCAGAGCGGTGAACGAGGCGACCGCGGCGTTGAAATGAGAGCGCCGGGTGGAGCGCTTCGGCGCTCCACCCGGTGCGCGCGCCGCTAGATGCTGGCGCCGCTGTCGATCGGTCCGCCCGGTCTGCGCTTCGGCGGCGCGGGCGGCATCGGATCGCGAGGATCCGCGACGATCGAGAAGATCCCTTCGCCCGGCGACGTGCGCAGCCTCGGGCCATCGGCGAGATCGGCCGAGCGATCCATCGGGCGCTCGCGATCGGACTGCGAATTGCGCCCGTCGTCCGGAAGCACGCGCACGGGACGTCGCACGGGTTGCGGTTTCGGGCGCTTCCCGAGATATGCGCGCGGCATGCTGACTCCCGCCAACGAAGCGGCTGGCGTCTCGCTCGCACCGCGGCGGCGCAATACGATCACGGTGCGGCGCGGCGCGTCGCCGTGCGGATACTCGCGGATGATCGCGTGGCCGAGGTCCGGCAGCGCCGCCAAGAACGGCGGAGTGGGAATGCTCGCGACACGGCGGAGCCGCGGCGGCATCTCCACGGTCGCGACACCGCGCGCGGCGCGCGGCACCGGCGGCGGCGATTCGCGCTGCACCGGCACGAGCAGATCGAGGTCCACCGTGAGATCGACCACCGGATCGCGCGAACGCGGCGGCTCCAGCACGATCAACTGACGGCGCTCGTCGCGGCCGCCCACCGCCGCACCGATCGCCGCTGCACGCGCAGCCGACGTGCGGCGCGAGATCGACGAGCAACTGCGCGCGCGACATCATGCGGTCGGCGAGCTCCGCCATCGGATCGTCGGCGGAGAGTTCGGCGAGCATGCGGCCGCCCGCGCGATCGCGCAGCGCCTCATCGCTCGGCGAGCCGCCGGGCATCGAGAGCGAGCGGCGGCGATCGGGCGGCAGGATGCTCTCGAAGAACTGCGGCTGCGCCGCGGGACTCACACCGCGCTCGCGGCACAGCGCCAGCAAGTCCGCCGGGGAGATCCGTTCATCGATCGACGCATCGCCCGCGCCGGGGCACGAGCCGGCGTACGTGATGTGCAGCATCCGCGCGCCATACGCCGACCGCAGATATCGCGCGACCGCGACGGGCGGCGCGACGAGCGAGATCATCCAGGGCGCGAGATCGTCGCCGGCCCGCAGCAAGCGCTCGCGCACGAGCGGGCATGAACAGAGGATCGCCGGATCCGCGTTCCGGTCGGCGAGCTCGCTCAGGCACGCGCCGGCGACGAGCTCATCGCCCCAACTCGCGGGGAACGCCGAGGCGTATCCGAGACGCTGACAGGCGTGCGCGAGCTGGACGGGAGTGGCGGGAAGAGCGGCGAAGACGGCGTCGGCGCCGAGGATGATGACCGACGGTACCGTTTGCGACTGAGGGGCGCCGCGCGGCATTAGTGGTTGGTGGTCCGCAGGGGCACGGCGAAAATTGGCACATCCGGGGTCGCGATGCCAGCGGCAGTTGCGGCGTCTTCCCTTCGGCCGCTCGGCGGCGCTATCGTCATGGGCCGGCGGCCAGCCGGTTCCCCAACGGAGCGGGTGCTGTGATCGAGTCGGTCGTCGTGAAAGTCCCGGGCTCGACGTCGAACCTGGGAGCGGGGTTCGACTGCGTCGGGATGGCGGTCGACCGCTGGCTGACGGTGACGGTGCGCCGCGATGCATCGGGGAATGCGACGCCGCGCATGGTGCGGCACGGTACGCTCGAGGTGCTGTCGGCGGTGCGCCCGGAGCGCGATCTCGTGTTCACCGGTTTCCGCGCCGCGTGCACGGCGGCGGGAACGCCCGTGCCATCCGGGCTCGTGTTCGAGGGGATCTCGGAGATCCCGGTGGAACGCGGGATCGGTTCTTCCGCGGCGGCGCTGGTGGCGGGCGCCACGCTCGCCAACGCGATGCTCGCGCTGCGATTGGATGCGCGTTCACTCGCCGGCATCTGCGCGACGCTCGACGGCCACCCCGACAACGTGGCGCCGTCGGTGTACGGCGGTGCGGTGCTGGCGCTCGCCGGCGAACCATTCGTGGTGACGCCGCTGGAGGTGCATCCTTCGCTCGTGTTCATCTTCGCGGTGCCCGATTTCACCGTCGAGACCAAGCGCGCGCGCGCCGCACTCCCGAACGTCGTGCCGCACGTGACGGCGGTGCAGGCGGCGGCGCGGAGCGCGGCGCTCGTGCGCGGACTCGCGACGGCGGAGCCCGCGCTCCTCGCCTTCGCGCTCGACGATGTGCTGCACGTGCCGCACCGCCGCGCGCTCGTGCGCGGGTACGATGCCGTGAACGCCGCCGCGACGGCCGCCGGCGCGTTCGGCGCGACGCTGAGCGGCTCGGGCTCCGCGCTCGTCGCGATCGCGCGCACCGACGACGCCGCGGCCGTCGAGTCGGCAATGGCGGCCGCGTGGCAGGAGAAGGGGATCGCCGCGGAGACCTTCCACACCGGCCGGCGCGTGCGCGGCTATGAGGTGCAATCGGTGGTGGAGTCCGCGCGGCAATGGCCGGGGTGACTTCCCGCACGCGCTATTATTCGGCATGAGCCCGGCCGGATCGATCGCCAACCCGCTGGAGCGCCGCCTCGCCGCGCTGCCCGAACTCACGGCCGAGGAGACGCTGCGATACAGCCGCCACCTGTTGCTGCCGCAGGTGGGCGCGGACGGACAGCGCCGTCTCAAGGCGGCGCGCGTGCTGCTCATCGGCGCGGGCGGACTCGGCTCACCCGCGGCGCTCTATCTCGCCGCCGCCGGCGTGGGCACGCTCGGGCTCGTGGAGTTCGACACGGTGGATCTCACGAACCTCCACCGCCAAGTGCTGCACGGCACCGCGGATGTCGGCCGCTCGAAGATCGACTCGGCGCGCGAGACGATCGCGTCGCTGAACCCGAACGTGACTGTGGAAGCGCACGCCGGTTCGGCTCACTTCGCAGAACGCGCTCGACCTCGTGGCGCGCTACGATCTCGTCGTGGACGGGAGCGACAATTTCCCCACGCGTTATCTCGTGAACGACGCGAGCGTGCTCGCCGGCCGCCTGAACGTGCACGGCAGCGTGTTCCGTTTCGACGGACAGGCGAGCGTGTTCGGCGCGCCGGGCGGGCCGTGCTATCGATGTCTCTTCCCCGACCCACCGCCCCCCGGCTCCGTGCCGGGCTGCGACGAGGGAGGCGTGCTCGGCGTGCTTCCGGGATTGGTCGGCGTGATCCAGGCGACCGAGACGCTGAAGCTCATCCTCGGTGCGGGCGATCCGCTCGTCGGGCCGGCTGCTGCTCGTGGACGCGCTGCGGATGCAATTCCGCATGCTGCGATTCGAACGCGATCCAGCCTGTCCGGCGTGCGGCACCCGCACGCTCAAGACGCTCATCGACTACGAGGCGTTCTGCGGCATCGCGCCGCCGGACGCCACGGCGCGAGATCACGCCGCGCGAGCTCGCGGACCGGATCGCGGGCGGCACGCGCCCCGTGTTGATCGATGTGCGCGAGCCGCGCGAATGGGAGCTGGCGCGCATCGAAGGCGCGCGGCTCGATCCCGCTCGGCACGCTCGAGGCGGCGATGGGATCGCTCGACCGGGCCGCCGACATCGTCGTGTATTGCAAGACCGGCGCGCGCAGCGCGAAGGCGATGGAGCAGTTGCGCGCGGCCGGATTCGCACGCGTTCGCAATCTGGCCGGCGGCATCCGCCGGTGGAGCGACGAGATCGACCCGTCGGTGCCGCGCTATTGAGCGCGCTCGGCGCCATCGCCGGTACGGCCGCGGCGCTCGGCGTGACGCGATGGTGGTACCCGCGCGCGATCGAGCGATCATCGGCGAGACTGCTGCCCACCGGGGCCGATGGGATCATCCGCGGCGCGGAGCCCATCGCGCTCGACGGCGGCGCCGCGCGGCGTACTCGTGCTCCATGGATTCGGCGACACTCCGCAGAGCGTCTCGGAGCTGGCGCGCGCGCTGCAGGCACGCGGCTACACCGTGAGCGCACCGCTGCTCGCCGGGCACGGACGCACGCTACGCGAATTCGCGGCGAGCGGCGGCGATGAGTGGTTCGCGGGCGCGCGTGCCGCCCTCGACGATCTCCAACTGCGCTGCACCGAGATCTTCGTCGTGGGGCAATCGCTCGGCGGCGCGCTCGCGACGATCCTGGCCGCAGAAACTCCGATCGTGCGCGCGATCGTGCTGCTCGTCCCGTACTTCGATGTGCCGCCGGCCGTGCGGCGGATCATGCCGATCGAGCCCGTGCTGCAAGCGGCGCTGCCGTACATCACGACCGCCGATGATCGTTCGATCCACGATCCGGAGCGCACGCGCGCGCTCACTGGCGTTCGGCGCAACGAGTCCGAGGCTCACCGCGGAGCTCATCCGGATGCGCCGATCGCGGCCGCGCCGCGCTCCCGGCAGTTCGTGCGCGAACGCTCTACGTGCAAGCGCGCGAGGACAACCGGATCGCGCCCGCGGTGGCCGAGCGCGCGTTCGCGCTGCTCGGCGCACCGAAGAAGAGGATCGAGTGGCTCGATGGGACCGGTCACGTCATCGCGGCGGACTATCAGCGCGCGCGGGTCGCGGCAGCTCGCCGGAGAGTGGCTGGACGCCAGCTAGTGCAGCGGTGTGACGGCGACCTTCTCGCCGAAGCGGCCTCCGAGCGCGTGCAAGAACGTCTCCATCGATGCCGTCATGCCGAACACGTAGCGCTGCATGAAGCGGAAGAGCGGCTGCTCGATCGCGCCTTCTTCGGTGATCGTGAGCGTGCTCCCGGTGCTATCGGGCAGGATCTGGAAGATCCAGCGCCCGGTGAATCCGGCGTCCTTCGTCGTGATGGTGTTCACGACGCGATTCGGCGGGACCGCGACCGTGGCTTCATAGGCGAGCGAGCCGGAGCTGGTCGTCTCGCGCCACGCGGTGTGGCCGTTGTGATCCGGCAGCCGAGTCACGGACTTCACATCGGCGCGCCATTTCGGGTACGCGTCGACATCGACGATGGCGGCGTAGAGGGAATCGGGGGGAGCCGCAAAGCGGGCGCGCACCGACGCCAAGTGAGCCAGCGGCAGGCGCGCGCCCGCGGTGTAGCCGATCGCCGCGACGAAGACGAGAACGCCCAGTACGATGAGGATCCATCTCATCATGGCGATGCTCCTCGACTCGAGCGCGGGTCTCCGATCACGTCACGCGATTGATCCAGTCGGTGGTGATCTCCTTCGCTTTTTCGCGTGCTTCCTCGCCGGCATCACGCGCCTCGCCGATCAGCATGCGGCCGGCGTCGAGCGCGCCCTGACCCATCTCGGAGGCGCCCATCTTCATGCGATCCATCGTTGGCGCGAGCTTGGCGACGATCTTCTTGCGCCTGGATGCCGGCTTCTTCTTCGCCGCGACCTTTCGCTTCGGCGCCGCCTTGCGCTTCGCCGTCTTCCGCTTCGCGGGCTTGCGCCCCTTCTTCTTGCCGCCGGCCTTGGGGCGCGACGCCTTCTTCTTCCTCTTCGCAGCCATGAGAGTGCTCCGGATGGATTGATGGTCCCGTGCGCCATCGCGACTGCGAGCGGCGCACGGCTTAGTATGCACAGGCGGGCGATGTGCCGCCAGCGCACAGAGTGGTGCAGAGCGCGATGTCCGGGGTATATTCGCCCTGAACCCTAGCCCCCCGAGGTCTGACATGCGATCCATCCTCACCGCAGTCGCTGTGCTCGGCGCCACCTACATTCCGGCGGGCTACACCGCCGTGCCAGACAAGGCCGATGCGAACATGGCGCAGGCGGTCTATACCGCCTCTGGACCGAACTGGGACGTGACCACCGGACCGGCCCATATCCTCTTCAACGCCAAGGATATGGGAACCACGGGGTCGGCCACGAGCGCCACGATCGAGCAGGTCACCAAGCCGAAGTATCCGGAAGCGTACGGCGTTTTCATCGGCGGCACGAATCTGAACGATCCGGCGCAACGCACGTATACCTATTTTCTCGTACGGGGCGACGGCAAATACATGGTGAGCGTGATGCATGGCACGAAGGCCACATCGGTCGTGCCGTGGACCGCGAATGAGAACGTTCCGACGGAAGACGCGAGCGGTAAGGCGACGTACCATTTGTACGTCCACGTCGCGCCCGACGCCATCCATTTCCAGGTGAACAGCAAACTCGTGGCGACGGTGCCGAAGGGAATGAACCCGACCGACGGCGTCTCCGGTCTGCGCATCAATCACAATCTGCATCTCGATCGTCACGCCGGTCTCGGTCTCGAAGTAACCGAGAGTGGGACAACGAGCGCGCCGGCTGCCTCAGCCGGCGCGCTCTGTCACATCTCTATTCGCTGACCGGACCGAAACAGGCGCCGTCCGCCGAGCGTACACCTAGCCATGCCGATCTCCGCTCGCAGTTCACTGAACGTCGGGCTCGACGCCCTGCGCGCCAATCCGTTGCGCGCGCTGCTCTCGGCGTTGGGCGTCGTGATGGGCGTGGGCGCGATGGTGTCGGTGCTCTCGATGGGCGACGGCGTGGAGGCGTTCGCGCGGGCGCAGATCGAGGAGACGACTGACCTGCTCGGCGTGGCGATCGTGCCGGCGACTCAGGCGGACATCGATGGACAGCTCGTGCGCCGGGAGGACATTCTGCAATTCACGCGCGCGGATGCGCGCGCGCTGGATAGCGCCGTCGCGGGCGAGCACAAGGTGGCGCTCGTAGCCTCGGGGGCGGCAATGGTCACGCTCGATCCGGCCGCGCCGCCGCGCGGCTTCCGCGTGATCGGCGCGCTCGCCACGCATTTCCGCGATGCGAAGATGACGACAGTCGCGGGGCGAACGTTCGTGGATGGCGACACCGGCGTGGTCGTGCTCAACGAGCGCGCCGCCGACGCCGTCGCGCGCGACAGCGCGGCGCCACGCGCCGCGGTGGGGCGCGCACTTCGCCTGAATGGCAACACGTTCACGGTGATCGGCGTCGTGTCGGGCGGACCGCAGGCGTCGGCGCTCGATGCCTACGTGCCGGTGGATGAGGCCGCCCACGCGATCCCCGGCAGCCACGCGCCGACCCTGGCGCTCGTCGCGCCGCGGATCGAAGACGTCGAGCGCATCCGTGGCGACGCCGAGCGATGGATGGCGGTGCGCTACGGCGCGAAGTGGAAGGAACGGGCGAGCGTGAACACGAACCAGTCGCGCGTCGCGCAAGTCGCGTCGGTGATCCTGGTATTCAAGCTGCTGATGGGTGCGATCACCGGCGTGTCGCTGCTCGTGGGCGGCATCGGGATCATGAACGTGCTGCTCGCATCGGTCGCGGAACGCACGCGCGAGATCGGCGTGCGGAAGGCGACCGGCGCACGCAACCGTGACGTGCTCATCCAGTTCCTCTCGGAGTCGGTGGTCATCACCGGTGCGGGGGCCGCGGTCGGCGTCGGACTCGGGTTGGGCATCGCGTTCCTCGCCGCGGCGGTCATGCGCGCAAAGACTAAGGCGCTGGTGCACGCCGCCATCACGCCGGCGACGATCCTCATCGCGGCGGGGCTCTCGGTGACGATCGGGATCGTGTTCGGGCTGTATCCCGCCGTGCGTGCCGCGCGATTGAGTCCGATCGAAGCGATCCGGCACGAATAGCGCGCACGGGCCGGCTCCCGCGTTATCTTGGGCAGTCGCAGTCCACTCCCCAACACGCGGTGGTGTCCGTGAATCGATCGCTGCTTCGCGAGTCTCGCGCTCCTGTCGGCGTGCTCGCCCTTGGCGAAAGTGCCGCCGCCTCCGCCGAGCAATGCGCCCCACCGCGTGGATTCCCTGCCGACGGTGACCGCGACGGCCGTGCCGCCGGCTGCGACGAGCGCGCCGAGATCGCAGGTCCCGCCGAAGAGCGCGACCGTCACCACGGGCGCGACCGCAGCGACCCTCGCTCCGCATGCGCCGGTGACGACCGCACAAGGAGCGATCGCCACTCCAGTGGATCCCTTCGCACGCGTCGACCGCATGGATTGGCCAGGACCCAACCGGTACCGCTCCGCGAGCGGGCAGCCGGGTCCCGACTACTGGCAGCAGCGCGCGGACTACAACATTGCCGTCACCCTGGACACCGCCGAGCAGAATATCACCGGCCACGTCGCGATCACGTACACAAACAATTCTCCCGACACCCTGACCTTCATCTGGATCCAGTTGGACCAGAACCTCTATCGTGAGGGAAGTCTGGGGAGCACCCTGCGCGGCGAGGAGACGCGCTGGGGCGCGCGCGGATTCCGCGGCGGGTATGACATCCGCAATCTGACCGTGAACGGGAAGCCCGCGCTTCCCAGCGTGGATGACACGCGCATGCGCGTGAAGCTGGCGTCGCCGCTGCCGCCGCGCGGCGGACGCGCTGACACTGGAGATGGATTATGCGTTCCGCGTCCCGAACCATGGCTCCGACCGGATGGGGCGCGACGGCCGTCTGTTCGAGATCGCGCAATGGTACCCGCGCATGGCGGTGTACGACGACGTGCGCGGCTGGAATACCGACCCGTACTATGGCCAGGGGGAGTTCTATCTCGAGTACGGCGACATCGACTACGCGGTGACCGCGCCGGCGGGCTACACGATCGCGGGGAGCGGCGTGCTGCAGAATCCGGGCGAGGTGCTCACGCCGGCGCAGCGCACGCGGCTCGCCGATGCCGCGCGCTCGCCGAACGTCATTCCGATCATCGCCGCGGGCGAGGACGCCGCGGCGCCGCGCGCCGGGACGCGAACGTGGCGGTTCCGCGCGCAGAACGTGCGCGACGTCGCGTGGGCGGGCGCGCCCGACTTCCGCTGGGACGCGACGAACTGGAACGGGATCCTCATCCAGTCCTACTACGAGCTCGCCAAGGCGGGCGCGTCATGGCAGCGCGCCGCCGAGTGGACGCGGTGGAGCATCCGGTTCTATTCGCAGCTGGTGCAGCCGTATCCATATCCACAGGCGACGAGCGTCGCCGGTCCGGTGGGCGGAATGGAGTATCCGATGTTCGTGATGGTGCATTACGGCAAGCTCGCATCCGACACCGCGTCGGTGTTCGGCACCATCGATCACGAGCAGGGCCACGAGTGGTTCCCGATGCTCGTGGGATCCAACGAGCGCCGCTACGGGTGGATGGATGAGGGGATCAATACCTACATCAACGCGTTCTCCCAAGAGGCGCACGACACGGGCACGACGAAGTGGGAGCAATACATGGACGACTGGCGCCGTGCGGTGGCCGACGGTACACAGGCGCCGCTCATGACGCCGGCGGACCGGATCAATGCGGGAGCGCTCGGCGCGATGGCGTATCGGAAACCGGGTGCGGTGCTGTTGGCGCTCCGGAATCACGTGGTTGGGCCCGCCGTTTTCGACGAGGCGCTCCGTGAGTACGCGCGCCGCTGGGCGTTCAAGCACCCGACGCCCGGAGATTTCTTCCGCACGATGGAGAACGTGAGCGGCAAGGATCTCTCGTGGTATTGGACTGCGTTCTTCTACAGCGACGACGTGCTCGACATCGGCGATCGATACCGCGTTCACGGTGAACACGCGCGACGGCATGCGCGCGGTGGTGCGGCTCACGAAGCACACGAGCATCCCGTTCCCGGTGGAGATGCGGCTCAAGCTGGCCGATGGCTCGCTGCGCATGGTGATGCTACCGGTGGAGATCTGGGCGGCCGGCGATCGCTACGATGCGTCGATCCCAGTCGCGAGTCCGGTGACCGGTGCACGTCTGTGGCCCGACTCGAGCGTGCCCGATTTCGCGCCGGCGAACGATGCGTGGGGCGATGCGCCGCCTGCGAACGCGAGTGCGCGCTCCGCGATCCCTGCCGTGGTCGCGCCGCTCGCGCCCTGAGCGCCGTCGACGGGACAAGCCCTACACCACGTCAGCGCGGGCCCGACGCCATTCCCGGCGTTCGAGAGTGATCATTCGCCACGATCGTCGGAGTTCAGGATCCTGGCGGGAGGGTCGCATGATCGTCGCCAATGGAGATGGCAAGCTCGCTCACGCACGCGATGCCAACATCGAGCGCGGAGCATTCGCCGGACCGATCCTGGTCGCGAGCGACACGTCGCAGGGCGCGGACTCTGCGCTCGCCGCGGCGCGCGTGCTCGGCGCGCTCACCACGAACGCGGTCTCCATCGTTTCCGTGCTCGAGCCGTCCGGGTACGTGGCCGGCGGTGCTGCGCTGACCGTTCCTGATGTCTACGTGCCCATCGATCCGGCGCTCGACGCGTTCCGCCGCGATGACCGTCGGCGCCAGGTGCGCGCACAGATGAACCGCCTCGGTGTCGTCGGTTCATGGCCGGTCGACATACGCGAAGGCATACTGGCGTCCGAGATCGCCGAGCGAGCGCTCGAGGTGGGTGCGGGGCTCATCATCGTTGGGCTCACGCGACATTCTCTGCTGGACCGGGTCCTGGGTCGCGAACGAGCGCTCAACATCGTGCGTGCATCTCCAGTGCCGGTGCTGGCGGTGCCATGCGATCTGCCCGGCCGGCCGGCGCGCATCGTCGTGGGCGTGGACTTCACGCCGGCGAGTCTCGATGCGGCGCGCGCCGCGTTCGCGGTGTCGAGCGGCGATGCGATGGTGCAGCTCGTGCACGTGCGCGCTACGGAGACCCGCGCGCCCGACGTCCTCGCGGAATGGCATGCGAATTATCAGAGCGCACTGGACGGGAATTTCGCACTGCTCGAGTCGCAGGTCGATGTGCCGCCGGGCGTCCAATTCGAGCACCATGCCCTGAGCGGCCGCGTGGCCCAGACCCTGCTCGCCCGCGCCGACGAGTGGAACGCCGACCTCGTGATCGTCGCCACGCACGGTGGCGGCGCGCTTCGCCGCATGACAATGGGCAGCGTGACAGCGCAAGTGATCCGCCATTCGGGGCGCCCCGTACTGGTCATGCCTGCCAGTTGAGGGTTGTCAGGGAATTCCCGACAAAACTATAGGCGGATATCCGCCGGACGTCCGAACGTTTCCGACGTAATGTCAGCGACAGGACTGATACCCAGTCCCTGTTCCTGACCCGAGAGCGGCTCGCATGAGCTGCGATCCCGAGGATAATGTGCTGGCGCGTCCGCTCGAACGATGACAAATACGAATCCGCTGTGGCGAACGGTGTTGGGCGCACCACTATGGCTCAAACTGCTGGGCGCGAACGTGCTCATCGTCCTCGCGGCGGTGGCTGCCGAGCGAATGGCCGAGCCCATTTCCGAAAGCATGTTCGCCGCACTGGCCATCAGCGCCGCGATCAACATCGTACTGGTTGTGATCGCGCTGCGGCCCCTCCGCACACTCGAGCGGACGGCCGCGGCGGTCTGGCGCGGCGATACCAGCGCGCGCGTTCCGCCATCGCTGCTCGCCGACCGGGACATGGCGCGGGTGGGGCACACGCTCAACCTGGTGGTAGACGCGCTCACTGGCGATCGCGCGCGCGCACAACGGTTCGCCCTACAAGTGATGCACGAATCTGAGACCGAGCAGGCCCGTGTGGCGCACGAGCTGCACGAATCGGCCGCGCAGAGCCTCGCCGCGCAGATGATGCAGATCTCGGCGATCGCGGGACAACTGCCGGATCCGCACGTGCGCGAGCAACTCATGGCGGTGCGTGCGATGGCAGGAGAGACGCTCGACCAACTGCGCACACTCGCCCTGCGCATGCACCCGCTGGTGCTGGATGACCTCGGGCTCGAAGCGGTCCTTCCGCGGCTCGCCCGCCTCGCGAGCGAGCGGCACGGGGCGCCCGTGGAGTTCACGTTCGACGTGACGGAGGAGGTACCGATGCCCGCCGCCGCGCTGATGCACGTCGTCGCGGAGAGGGCGATCACCGCGGCGTTCGAGTCGGGCGCGGCGTCGGGAGTGCGCGCGAAGCTCACGGCGCGCGACGGCGAGGTGCGGCTCGACGTGAGCCACGACGGGACCGTGGATGTGGAATCGCCCGGCTCCTTCGCCGCGCGCCAGCGCGTGGTGCTTGCGGGCGGGCAGTACGAAGTATCCTATTCACCTGGATCAGGGACCCACATCATGGCGACGATGCCGCGCGCCGCGACGGCGGTTTCCAAGGAGTCACAATGATCAATGTCATCAAGGTGGTGCTGGTCGACGATCATGCCGTCGTGCGCCGCGGACTGAAGGCGGTCCTCGGAATGGCACGCGACATTCAAGTCATCGGAGAAGCCTCGAACCCCGAGGACGCCATTGCGATGGTGAGCCGGCTCAAGCCGGACGTCGTCCTCATGGATCTGACGATGCCAGGCGGCGATGGCGTGAGCGCGACGAAGGCCATCGTCGCTCTACCCAACCCGCCGCGCGTGCTCATCCTCACGATGCACACCGAGGAGGAATATCTCATGCCCGCCCTCAAGGCGGGCGCGAGCGGTTATCTCGTGAAGACTGCCGCCGACCGCGAGCTGCAGGATGCGGTACGCGGTGTAGCGCGCGGCGACATGTACGTGCAGCAGAACGCCGGCCGCATCCTCGCGCGCGGCCTGATCGCCAAGGACCCCGCGGCCCAGGAGCGGAAGCGCTTCGAGAAACTCACGGATCGTGAGCGCGACGTACTCGTGGGCGTCGCGAAGGGCTACTCGGCCCGCGAGATCGGCGCGAAGCTGTCCATCAGCCCGAAGACCGTGGATACGTACAAGCAGCGCGTGAACGAGAAGCTCGGCTTCACGCACCGGGCGGAGTACGTGCAGCTGGCGATCCGCTTGAGCCTGCTGAACAGCGACGAGGGGTGAAGAAGCGCCGCACGGATCCGTTGGCGGTCGCGCTCGACCCGTTCCACGCCGAGGTGATCGCGATCTCGGTCGATGCCATCATCAGCGTCGATGAACGGCAGCGCATCATCCTGTTCAATCGCGGCGCGGAGCTGATGTTCGGGTATCCGGCCGTGGAGATCATCGGGGAGCCGCTGGATGTGCTGATCCCGGAGGACGTCCGCAGCCGGCACAGCGAATATGTCGAGGAGTTCGGGAGCTCAAGTGTCGCGGCGCGGCGCATGCACGAGCGCGGTGGGATCATCGGACGGCGGAGGTCGGGCGAGCGGTTTCCCGCGGAGGCCTCGATCTCACACGTCGAGGCCGGCGGCCGCCGCGTCTACACCGCGGTCGTGCGCGACATGACGGAGCGGCACCGCGTGGAGCAGGAGCGCACGCGGCTCCTCGAGGCCGAAGGCCGCGCCCGCGAGGCGGCGGAGGAGGCGACGCGCGCCCGCGACATCGTGCTCGCCGTGGTGTCGCACGACCTGCGGCAGCCCCTCAGCGCGATCTCGATGATCTCCGGTGCGCTTGCACAGCAGGGCGACCTCAAACCCGAAGTGCGCCAGGAGCTCGCGTCCAGCATTGGCCAGTCGGTGCAACTGATGCAACGCATGCTCGAGGACCTGCTGGACGCCTCGAACATTGAAGCCGGACGCCTGTCGCTGGAACGGCATGAGGTGGATCCGGCGGATCTCATCGCGCGCGCCCACGCGTTGCTGCAGCCGGTGGCCGACGAGGCAGAGCTTCAACTCGACGCGTTGGTGGAGCCGGACCTGCCGCGACTCGCGGTCGATGCACAGCGCCTGACGCAGGCGCTCACGAACCTCGGCGTGAACGCGTGCAAGTTCACACCGGCCGGCGGCCGTGTCCTGTTGCGGGCATCACGCGCGCCGGACGGCATCCGCTTCGAGGTGGAGGATACCGGGCGCGGGATCGCGGAGAGCGATCTGCCGCATGTCTTCAATCGGTTCTGGCAGCGGCGGGGCGCGGCGAAGCGCGGGACCGGATTGGGACTGGCGATCGCGCGCGGCATCGTCGAGGCGCACGAGGGACGGGTAGAAGTGGCGAGCACGCTCGGCCACGGGAGCACGTTCGCGCTCGTTCTCCCAGTGCCGCGAGCGGCTCCGAACCGGTGACCACGGGGCGGGCTCGCAAGTCCTTGAACGTCACCCCATGACCGCCCGGTCGTTGGCGTAAGGCCCCTCCGGAGTTAGATTGTAAGTCGGTAGTCCGGCCGCCGAACAGGCGTCCGGACCACCGTGCGGGCGCGCCCCTCCGGTTCGCCCGCTCATTATCGCCGAAGGAAGGTCCCAATGCCGCATTTCGGAAGCTGGGCCGCGCACTGGTGGATGCCGATCCTCTTCGTAGTGATCGCCGGCCATTTGACCAATGTCTGTGTCACGTTGTTCCTGCACCGGGCGCAAACGCACCGGGGCGTGACGTTCAGCAAGCTCGTCGAAGTGCCAATGCGCTTCTGGCTCTGGCTATCGACCTCGATCGTCACCAAGGAATGGGTGGCGGTGCACCGCAAGCACCATGCGTTCGCAGACCGCGACGGCGATCCGCACAGCCCCGTGCTCGAAGGGCTGCGGAACATCATCCTGAAGGGCGCCTTCTACTACCGGAATACGGTCCGCGTCCCCGAGATCCTCGAGAAGTATGGTAAGGGCACGCCGAGCGACTGGCTCGAGCGCTACGTACTCTCGAACCGGCCCTGGATCGGCATCATCGTGATGCTGCTGATCGACATCTATCTCTTCGGATTCTACGCGGGCCCGCTCGTGTGGGCGGCGCAAATGCTCTGGATCCCGTTCTGGGCCGCGGGGATCATCAACGGCGTCGGTCACGCGCTGGGCTATCGCAACTACGATGTGAAGGACGAGAGCAGGAACATCCTGCCGATCGCGATCTGGCTGGGCGGCGAGGAGCTGCACAACAATCATCACGCCGATCCGCACTCCGCGAAGTTCAAGGCGAAGTGGTATGAGTTCGACATCGGCTGGGCCTACATCCGGCTGATGCAGCTGTTCGGATTGGCCAAGGTCCGCTACGCGCGGGCGTGAACCGCAGGCGGCGCGCATCGCGCCGCCGCGCCGGGAGATCCTCTCATGGAAGTGACCTGCACCCGCTGCGGGAAGACGCGCGCGGGATTGGAGCGCCAGCCGTTCCCCGGAGCGATCGGGGCGCGCGCGCTCGCGGAGATCTGCGCGGAGTGTTGGGCGCAGTGGCTGCAGCAGCAGAAGATGCTGATCAATCACCACGGGCTGAACCTGATGGACCCGCAGGCTCGCGCATTCCTCACGCGCAGCATGGAAGCGTTCCTCTTCAAGACCGGTAAAGAGGAACAGGTGGACACCAGCAAAGAAGGAAGCATCAACTGGTGATCCTGCGACGCCGGCTGCTCCCAACGCTCGTCGCGGGCGCGATCGTCGCGTGCACGACCCCGAAGCAGGCGGCGCCGATCCCGGTCGCGCTGGAGCGCGAGACGGCGTGGGGCGCATGCGCGCAGGCGGCGGACGCCGACTGGGTGAACTGCGTGATCGAGCACCTCTCGATGCGACAGAAGGCCGCGCAGATGGTGTGGCCCAATTCCTACGCCGACTACATCGCGCGCGACATGCCGGCGTGGCGCAAGCTCACGCGCTATGTCACGCGCGACGAGGTAGGCGGGATCATCATGTCGGTCGGGTCGCCGCTCGAGTTCGTGTCGAAGGTGAACGATCTGCAGGCGCTGAGCGATCTGCCGCTCATGGTGAGCGCCGACTTCGAGACGGGCGCGGGATTCCGCGTGCGCGGCGGATATTTCCTGCCGAACGCGATCGATCTCGGGGGCGCGGTGAACTTCCCGCCCTCCATGGCGCTCGGCGCCACCGGCGACACGGCGCTCGCGTACCTCGATGGCTGGGTGACCGGCCGCGAGGGGCGCGCGCTCGGCGTGCAGATGAACTTCGCGCCGGTGCTGGACGTGAACAACAATCCGGCGAACCCGGTGATCAGCGTGCGCTCGTTCGGCGCGGATCCGGCGGCGGTGGCGCGGCTGGGAGCGGCGTATATCCGCGGCGTGCAGAGTGGCGGCATGATCGCGACGGGAAAGCACTTTCCCGGTCACGGCGACACCGGGATCAATTCCCATCTCGCGCTGCCGGTGGTGAACGCGTCGCGCGCGCGTCTCGACAGCGTGGAGCTGGTGCCATTCCGTGCGGCGATCGCGGGCGGCGTCGCGGGGATCATGACGTTCCACGGCTCGATGCCGGCGCTCGACTCGAGCGGCGTGCCGGGCACGCTGTCGCATGAGGTGCTCACGACGCTGCTGCGCGACACGCTGCGATTCCATGGGCTCGTGATCACCGATGCGATGGACATGAACGCGGTGGTCGTGACGTACGGCAGCGCCGAGGCGACCATGCGCGCGGTGTCCGCCGGCGCGGACGTGCTGCTGCAGCCGGTGGACGCGACGTCGGCGATCGACGCGGTGACGGCGGGCGTGGTGCTCGGCCGCTACAGCGAAGCGCGACTGGATTCGTCGGTGCGGCGCATCCTGCGCGCCAAGCTCGCGGTGGGACTGCGCCGCCGGCGGCTGGTGGATGCCGACAGCGTGCGCACGATCGTGGGCGACTCCGCGCACGAATGGGTGGCGCGGCGGATCGCCGAGCGCTCGATCACCGTGGTGCGCGACTCGGCGCATCAGCTGCCGCTGGCGAAGCTGCCGCGCACGACGCGCGTGCTGTCGATCACGTTCGCGCACCGGCCCGACCTGGCGGCGGGCGTGACGTTCGACGCGGAGCTGAAGCGATGGTTCGGCGGGCTGCGAGTCGGAGTACGCGGATGCGGATGACGCGGCGCCGAACTACGCGCGGCTGCTCGCGCTGAGCGATTCGGCGGACGTGATCGTGATCGGATCGTACATCGCGCAGAACTATCTGGCGACGACGCTGAACGTGCCGCCGCAGTTCGCGCAATTCATCGAGGAGCTCGTGAAGCGCGGGCGGCATCCGATCGATCGTCGCGATGGGGAATCCGTATCTCCTGCAGCAGATCCCGGATGTTCCCGCGTACATCGTGGGGTGGGCGGGATTCCCGCAATCGCAATTCGCCGCGGCGCGCGCCGTGCTGGGCTCGGCGCGCGTGAGCGGCCGGCTGCCGATCCCGATCCCGCCGTACGCGGCGCTGGGCGCGGGGCTCGATTTCGCGCCGCTGCCGCTCGGACCGAACGGACTGCCGAAGTAACCGGTCGCGCACGCTGTTGACTCGCGGCGCGGGCGGCGCTATCCTCGCGTAGAGCGGCGAGCGCAGTGATTAAGAAATTTTTTGTTACTAATTCGTGGCGAGCCCTTGACATTAGTCGCATGAAGCGACTAATTAGGCGCCGATGCCCGAACGCCCCGCTCCCACCGCCTCACGCCCGACCGCCCGCCGCGCCGCGCTCACGATCGACGTCGTGCTGCTCGCCGCCCAAGGGCGCGGACTCATGATGCTGCTGGCGCGCGCCGCCGAATCGCGGAGCAAGGAGCGGTGGGAGCTGCCCTGGGATGGCGTGCGCGGTGACGAGGCGTTGGAGGATGCGGCGGCACGGGTCGCGCGCGCGGCGCTCGGGCTCATCGCTGGTGCAGCTGGACCAGGTCGCGGCGTTCGGCGACCGGCGGCGTCATCCGGGCGGCGCCGATGTCTCGGTGGCGTTCCTCGGACTCGTGCCCGGCGGCGCCCCCGGGCCCGGTGGGCGGCGACACCGCGTGGTTCCCGGTGGATGAGCTGCCGCCGGTCCCGCCGCGGCATCGCGCGATGATCGACGCGGCGCTCGCTCGCGGTGCGCGCGCGGCTCGATCACTCGCCGATCGCGTTCTCGCTGCTGCCGCCCACGTTCACGCTGAGCCAGCTGCAGGAAGTGTACGAGCTGCTGATCGGGCGGCGCGTGCACAAGGCGAGCTTCCGCCGCGCATTGCACGCGGCGTGGCTGGTGGAGCCCACCGACGAATGGCGGAGCGAAGGGCGCGGGCGGCCCGCGCAGCTCTTCCGCTATGCCCCCCGCAAGCGCCGGGGCGGGCGCCGCGGCGTGCGCTTCGACGGCCTGGGTAACGGCTGAGCAACGCGGGGCGGGCGGCCTTGCTTGGAACTTTTTTTAGTTGCAATATGTATATAAGGTATATTCAGCGGAGCATTGCCGTGGGCGCTGGACACAGGGCGCGGGTGGAGCCGCAGGGAGATGCCAGGAGCCGGCGCCGAGTCGCGCGATCGTGCGACTCGCGAGCGGCGTGCGCTGGCGCGCCACCGTCGTCGCCCGGCTCATCTCCGAAGATGTCGTGGCCGGCCAGGAGCACGCGCGGCTCGTGCTGCAGCTGGAGTGTCTGACGATGCCGCGGCGCTCGGTGCGCGTGGCGCTGCCGGGCGCGCGGTCGCTGAATGCCGTCAGCGAGGAGGCGCTGCGCGAGGCGATCGAGCCCAATCCGCTGCGGACGATCCGGCGCGCCCGATCAGTCTGAGCGGCGCCTCGCCTGCCACTGGATGATGCCGCGCGCGACCGCGACGTTGTCCGCCGCGATCCCATACAATTCCTTGAACGCCGACGCCTGCGTCGACGCGCGCGCCTCCGCGATCACCGGCGGCACATGCCCTTCGCGACGCTTCGGATCGGTGCGGCGCTCCACCGAGACGCGCGCCTGCACGCTCGGGCTGCCTTCCGGCAGCGCCTCGATCGTGACGACGCCGCCGCCCGGCAGCTCCCGGCTATAGAGCAGCACGAAATCGTCCATCGGCGTTTGGAACGACGATGTCCATAGCGTCACGCGCGCACCACGATAGGAGGCGCCATTAGAAGAGCGGCGGCTCCCCGGTGTCGGCGAACGGATCGGCGAAGCTGTTCGCGGCCCACGACGTGGCCGCCAACGAGCCGGGCAGTTGGAACACGCCCTCCGCGGGCAGCACGCGGCGCACCGCGATCAGCCGCTGGCCGAACCACGTCCGGTGCGTTCCCGTGCCGGCGAGCTTGTCGATCTTCACGTGGCCGCCGGTGCTCGACGCGTGGATGATGCTGTCCCGCCCGACGTAGATCGCAATGTGCTGGGCGCCTTCGCCGCCGTAGAAGAACAGGAGGTCGCCGGGCTGCAGATCGCCGGGCTCCGGGCGGCGGCCGAGCGCGCTCTGCTCGTGCGCCGTGCGCGGCACCTCGAAGCCGTGCACCATGAACACGTAGCGCACGAAGCCGGAGCAATCGAACGCCCGCGGCGTCGATCCGCCGAGCACGTAGCGCACGCCGAGATATTTTCGGGCGGTCTCGACGAACGTGGCGCCGTCCACGACGCCCCGCACCTGGATGTGCTAGGCACCGCGACCTCTGTTTGAGCGGTCGCGTGGGCGGTAGCGATGAAGAACACCGCCCCGGTCATCAAGACCTGGTGCGCCAATGGACTTCGCATCATACAGAATATTGACGACTCAGGCGAGCGATGGTTAGGCCTTATCCACACTTGTTATACGGCCCTTCTTCGGGAAGTTCCGCCGCAGTCGCATGCCGACGCCAGGATGCAAGAACGGGCCCCGGCGATCTCGCCGGGGCCCGTTCGTTCAACTACTGCTCGATCGACTTAGACCTTCTGAACGTCAGCGGCCTGTGGACCCTTCTGCCCCTGAACGATCTCGAATTCGACCTTGTCGCCCTCGGCGAGCGACTTGAAGCCGCTGCCACTGATCGCGCTGAAATGCACGAACACATCGGGGCCGCCCTCGTGCGAGATGAAGCCGAAGCCCTTCGCGTCGTTGAACCACTTCACGGTGCCGGTGATGCGAGACATGGTGCTTTCCTTTCTAAGATTGGTTACAGCTGGCGTAAATGCCTGACCCCAGTTCCGGACCGACGGAGCGAAATCTCCGGCGCGACGCGGCGGTGTCCACGAACGTCTTTCTAATCTAATCTAGTGCACGCCGAATGTGTATTGGCCCGACACTTGCTGGCCGGGAGATCCCGGCCGCCGGTGAGTCAGGCGGCGCCGGCGATGTAGCGGGCGACGCGGCCGCACTGCGCGCACTGCAGCGTGACGTGCGAGCGCGGCGGCGGCGGCTTCTTCGATCGGGTCGCGCGTGATCGCGCCGGAGCACGACGGGCAGCTCAAAGGCGCGCCGGTCCGGTCGCTCGCGATCAGCTGCAGCGCCTGGGCCGGATTGTAAGTGGCGGGGCGGGGTTTGCGCATTCTGTCCTCCAAGTCTCTCTCCGGCTGCTCCCCGAATGAGCGGGAGGCCGATCCTGGCAGCTGGGATGAACGGACGTTCATACTCTTGCCGGCACGAAAGATAACCCATCAGGGGGCCGAAATGTTGTGCGGGTCGAAATCGGCCCTAAGCTCGCCCTGTGAGCTGGCTGATACCGCGGCGCGCGCGATTGCGTTCCGGCGCGCGCGCATGCGCCGTCTACTCCCAGCGATGCGGCGGCCGCCAGAGACTGCGGCGATCCACGCGCCACAATTTGCTCTTGTCGCCGAATTGTTCGCCGGAGCGGAACGCTTCTTCGTCGGCCGCGCCGTCCGCCATGTCCGCGGATTTCGCCGACGCATCATCCGCGCGATGCACGATCTCGGCCTCGAGCGTGAGCGGCCGCACCGGGCTGCCGTTCTCGAGCTTGCCGTGATGCGAGAGGATGATGTGCTGCAGCTCGAGCCGCTGATCGGCGGAGATCACGGGCTCGCCGCCCGCCGCCGCCTGCGCGAGCCGATCGTCGAGCATCATCGAGCCGAGGATCACGTGCTCGATGAGATGGCCTGTCGCTCGTGCGCGTGAAGCCCTCCCAGCCGATGCCGTACGCTTCGATCTTGCCGATGTCGTGCAACAGCACGCCGGCGAGCACGACATCCTCGCGCGCGCGCATCGCCTTCGCCATCCCGCGCGCGATGTACGCGACCTCCCAGACATGCAGCAGCAGGCCGCCCACCTTGCTGTGATGGCCGCCGACGGACGCGGGCGCGCGCTCGAAACGGCAGGCGGAATCGTCTTCGTCGATAGAACAGCCCGAGCACGCTCTTCAGCTGCTGCGACGTCATGCCGCGCCGCATCTCGTCCACGCTTCTCCCACAGCTTCTGCGGGATCCTCGGCGATGTGCGGCAGGAATTCGCGAGAGGTCGAGCCCGTCGCGCGGCAGGACGCGCACGGGCGCGGTGAGCTTGAGCTGCCGCTTGGCGGTGCCGCGCGCTTCGTAGCGGTCCACCTGGCCGATCGCCTGCACGGCGGCGCCGCGCACGGCGCCGTCGGCCCAGCCGTCGTCGAGCAGGTTCTTCCAGATCGGCGCGGTGTCAATGTCGCCGCTCGCGTTGCCGAGCGTGAGGATGACGAACGGGTCGCCGCCGGCGGTCGTCTTCTCCGCGCGCTCGACGACGCGCAGCGTATGCTGCACGCGGGCGCCGACATCCAGAGCTGCGCAGGTCGATGGTGTTCATGCGATCAGTTCAGCGCGACGATCTCGCCCTCATCGTCGATCCCCATCTCGCATCTCGAGGCCGCAGATGCCGCAGATCTTCAGCGCGTGCCACGCTTCGCCGGTCGCCTTCTTTTGCGCCGGCGTGGCGGGCTTCACGATGAGCTTCTTGTAGCTGTACTCACCGCAATTCTCGCAGGCGTGGCCCTTGGCCACGCGCTCGGCGCGCGCGAAGCTGATCTTGGCCAAGCTCAGCCCTTCGCCGGCGGCAGCGGGCGGGATCTGCTTGGGTGCGTCGGCCGCATACCGTTCCGACAGCGCCCGCCGCGGAGCGCGCGAGCAGTTCCTTGATGCCGCCGATCGCGCCCATCACGCCGGATGCTTCGACCGGCAGGAAGACCGTGGTGCCCTTGCCCTGCGTGAGCAGCGGGAGCGCCTCGAGGTACTTCACGCCAAGCAGATACATCGCCGCATCGGCCGGCGGGAGCGCGCCCGCGATCTTGCGGATCGCCTCGGCCTCGGCGGTCGCGAGCGCGAGCCGCGCCTCGGCCTGCCCCCTGGCGCGCAGCACGGCGGCTTCCATCTCGCCCTGCGCGCGGCTCACCTGCGACTGCTGCACGCCTTCCGCCTCGAGGATCGCGGCGCGCTTGCTCGCCTCGGCGTTCGTGACGGCGGCGCGGCGTTCGCGCTCGGCGCGCATCTGCAATTCCATCGACTGCTGGATGTCGCGCGGCGGCTCGATCGCCTGGAGCTCGACGCGCGTGACGTCGACGCCCCAGCCGATCGAGGCCTCTTCGATGATCTCGCGCATCCGCTTGTTGATCTGGTCGCGGCTCGCGAGCGTGGAGTCGAGTTCCATCTCGCCCACGATGTTGCGGAGCGTGGTGCGCGTGAGCGTCTCGAGCGCGAACGGCAGATTCTGCACGGCGTACGTCGCCTTCTGCGGATCGGCGACGCGGTAGTAGAGCACGGCGTCAATGTCGATGGTCACGTTGTCCTTCGTGATCACGGGCTGGCTCGGGAAGTTGAGCACCTGCTCGCGCAGGTCGATGCGCACGGTGGACGCGGCGGTGATGCGCTTGATGCCGCTCACGTCGCTCTCGTAATACCGCACGTCGATCGAACGCGGCTGCTCGATGATGGGCAGGAGGATGTTCAACCCCGAACGCGCGATGCGATTGAAGCGTCCGAGCCGCTCGATCACCATCACCTCGGCCTGGCCGATGACCTTGAACGAACTGCGGAACAGCCAAATGCCGAGCAGCGCGACCGCGCCAAGGAAGATCAGACCCACCGTAAGCGCCCATCGTTCCTCCTCGTTAGTGCTTCCAGTCCGCGATGAAGATGTTCACCTCGCGCTCGCCCGCCGCGTTGCGGTGCGCGACCCACACGAGCTGCTTGCCATCCGGGCTGAACTGCGGGAAGCCGTCGAACCCGGATCGAACGTGATCTGCTCGAGGCCGCTGCCGTCGAGGTTCACAAGATACAGGTCGAAATTCGCCGCTGTGCGGGTTCTTGTAGTTCGACGAGAAGATGATCTTCTTGCCGTCCGGCGTGAAGAAGGGGGCGAAGTTCGCGCCGCCGAGGTTGGTGATCTGGTGCTGGTCGCTGCCGTCGGCGTTCATGACCCAGATCTCCATGTGCGTCGGGCGCACAATGTGCTGCTTGAGGAGATCCTGATAGTCCTTGAGCGCCGAGTCGGTGGGGTGGTTGGCCCGGTAGACGATCTTCTTGCCGTCGGGCGAGAAGAACGCGCCGCCGTCGTAGCCCGGCGTGTGGGTCAGGCGCTTCACGTTCGTGCCGTCGACGTTCATGGTGTAGATCTCGAGATCGCCATCCTTGAGCGACGTGAAGACGATGGACGTCCCGTCGGGCGACAGCGTGCCCTCGGCGGTGTAGACGTGATTCTGCGTGAGCGGCTTGAGGCCCGAGCCGTCGGGGTTCGCGGTGTAAATGTCGAACGGATCGAGTCCCCACACATAACCCTTCGAAGGATCGGGTTTCGCCGGGCAGGCGGTGTCGACGGCGAACGTGGACGCGTAGAAGATCTTGTTGTCGTTCGCGAAAAAGTAGCCGCAGGTGGTCTTCCCCTGGCCGCTTGGAGATGCGCTGCACATTCGTGCCATCGACGTTCATGGTGTACTGCTGATCGCAGGTACGGCCATCGCGCGTGGACTGGAACGTCAGCTGTTTGCCATCGCGCGCTGAAATACGCCTCGGCGTTGTCGCCGCCGTGCGTGAGCTGGCGGATGTTCGCGAGATGCTTCTCTTCGCCGGGCGCCGGGGTGACGGGCGTGGCGTGCATCGGATCGGGCGTCTGGGCGGCGCGCGCCGAACGACGAGCGGTGATCGCAACGGAGAGACGGAGGCTGGAGTCGGAGCACAGGGGTCCTAGTGTTTGGCGGCCTGGGCCGCCGGCGTGAGGGAGAAGAGCTCCTGCTGCGTGTTGGCGCGCTGGAGCAGA
Organism: uncultured Gemmatimonadaceae bacterium; assembly: GCA_963732065.1. GTDB lineage: Bacteria > Gemmatimonadota > Gemmatimonadetes > Gemmatimonadales > Gemmatimonadaceae > DATKOH01. The sequence continues at coordinate 397,782 of CAVSYH010000019.1, forward strand.
TCGATCGCGCGCTGCGAGCTGGACGTCGGCGCGGGATGCCGCGGCGGAACGCGCCGCGAATCGCCGAACGCGACGCGCGCGACCTGCGCGCCGATGATGCGGTCGATATACGGCGACACGCGCATCGAACTGCTGGCGCGTGACCTTGATGCTGTCCTGCATGAGGCGCTTGAAGAACTGGTCGCGCCACGCCGGCGGGCACGGTGAAGCCGGGCGACACCGATCGCCTTCTGCTCAGCGCGATGTCATACAGCGCGGCGCGCACGAGCGGGAACTTCGGCGCGAGCAGTTTGTTGAAATCCTGCTCGGCGGTGCGTGAGCGTGTCGGGGAGCACGATCACGTCGGGCGTGATCCCGCCGCCGCCGTAGAGCGTGCGGCCGGCGGCGCTCTTCACCGTGGGGCGCGCCGCGAGCGAGGTGTCCTTCTTCGCCGGTATCGGACGGCAGGATGTCCTCGTCGCCGGGCAGATGCCGCGTGCGATCCTGCTGGATGCTGCGCGCGCTCGGCGTGTACCACTTGCCGGTCGTGAGCTTGAGCGCCCAGCCGTCATCGAGATTGATACACCGACTGCACGAGGCCCTTGCCGAACGTGCGCGTGCCGACGAGGAGCGCGCGATCCTCGTCCTGCAGCGCGCCCGCGACGATCTCGCTCGCGGACGCGGAGTAGCCATCCACGAGCACGACCAGCGGCACGGCGGTGACGTGCTCGCTGCCTCTCGACGTGTACGTCTCGGCGGGCGGCTGGCGCGTGCGGACGCTCGCGATCGGCTTGCCGCTCTCGAGGAAGAGCGACGCGACCGAGAGCGCCTGCGTGAGGAGTCCGCCCGGATCGCTGCGAAGATCGACAATGATCCGCTTGGCGCCCGCCTTCGTCAGGCGGTCGACCGCCGACTGCAATTCGTCGGAGGCGTTCTCGTTGAACGTCTGGAGCGGCATGTACGCCGATGTCGTGCGGGAGCATCACGGCGTACGGCACCGCGGGGATATGGATCTCGCGCGCGAACGAACGCGTGCTCGATCGGCGCGCGACATGCCCGGCCGCGCGAAGCGCACCGTGACCTTGGTGCCGACCTTGCCGATCATCACGTCGGACACCTGCTGCGACGTCCAGCCGCGCGTGTTGGCGGTGTCGATCCCGACGATCCGGTCGCCTTCGATGATGCCCGCGGCTTCGGCCGGCGTGTTCGGGAAGACGCGCACGACGACGACGTTCCCCTCTTGCTGCTCGATCTGCATGCCCACGCCGCCGTACCGGCCGCGTGGACTGCTGCTTGAAACGCGCCTGCTGCTTGGGCGAGAAGAGCTCCGAGTAGGGATCGCGCAGTTGGGTCACCAACCCGCGCGCGGCCTTCTCGTACAGCGCGTCCGGGGGCAGCGTGTCGACGAAGCGGTCCTGCACGAGGCCGAGGACCTGGTCGAACATCTGCGCGCCATCGTGACTGCGGCGGCCTGCGAGCAGGAATCCACCGAACGCCAGGGGGAGCGCGAGCGCGCCCGCGAGGGCGACGGTGCGGAGGCGGGGCATGAGGGGTGCTGGTCGAGGGAATGGCGCCGCCGGACGCGGCGGCGCTCCAACACGGAATACGGCGCGGCGGGCGCGAAGTTCCGGCCGCCGCGCGCGTATCCGTTCGCAGGATCAGGAGGGGTTTTCGGCGCCCGAGGACGAGGATCTGCTTCCACGTCATCTCCGGCCCGTTCCGAAATCCCTTCTTCGTCATCTTCACGCCGGTCGGCATGATGCTGATCATGTACGCCTGACCGTCGATCTCGAGTTCACGCTTGATCGTCTTGTCGAGCTTCGTCGCCATAGGAAGGACTCCGGGAGATGGGGAGAGAGAGACTGGTGATGCCGGCCGGATCACGCCATTCGGCTGGCAAGAACGTAATCGACGTACCACTCGCGTTGATGCTGCCGCACGATCGCGTCACGCAACAGGCCGCCGGCCAGGAGCATCTCATGCGCCGGCTGCAACACCCGCTGCAGGTGCGACGGATAGCGTTGAGCGAGCGGGATCTGCTCCGCGAGCTGCGCCAGGCCGACGCGCCATGTGACGTTCCCGTCCGCGCGGGCGACTTCGAGCAAGCGATACAAACGCCGGGCGACGGGAGACGAGAGCGCAAGATACTGCGGGGCCGACAGAGCGGCAGTGCGTCCTGCCGCGATGTTCGCGCGCATGAGGGGGGAGAGCGTGACGTGCGCCTCGCCCGGTTCGGACGCGGTGAGCGTGTCGAAGAGCGCCAGCTGATCCCGTTCGGCAACGCGGCGCCGCTCGATGAACACCGCGGTGAGCACGCTGAAGCGCGCGTCGATGCAGCCTTGCGACGCCGCTTCGAAATACGCGCCCTGCGACTCGAGCGTGGTGTGCTGCAGGCGGGTCGAGCGCGGACCGGAGCTGCTCGTACGTGCGGCCATCCACGCGGCGGCCGATGGAACGCAGGAAGGCATGCAACGTGAACGAGACGATCCCGTCGGCCGGGGCGCCGCCATCCTGATACCGGTGCCAGAGTTCGATGAAGACGTCCTGATCGAACGTGCCGGGAAGGCGGTCGCCGGGGCTCGGCAGAACGCGCCAGCGGGCGTTGCCGGGCAGCGCGAAATCGATCGCCGAGTCGTCCGCAGAGTCGCTGAGCCGGAAGAGGGGAAGTGCCTCCAGCGAACGATCGAGAAGGATCGTTCGAGCGGACGTCCGGCGGCGTACCGCAAGGGTCATGCTCGTAAAGTGGCGGGGCATCCGGACTTAAGCAAGCGCTCGGGCCACCAAGGGCTCAGCCGAGCCGGATCACCTGTCCGGAGATCGGCGGAGGCGTCGCCGCTGGCCAGATAGCAGACCGTCGCGGCCGCCTCTTCACGCTCCACGTACTTGGCCCCATCGCCCATCGATTGGAGATTGGCGGCGGTACGGATCTGGGTGGGCGCGACCGCGTTCGCGCGCACCTGGTTCGCGCGCTCATCGGCCGCGACGGCGCGCATGAGCGCGATCACGCCCGATTTGGCGGCGACATACGCCGCCATGCCGGCCGCGGATCCTCCCGGCAACGCGGCGGCCGCGGCGAAATACACGATCGCGCCATGTGCGGCTCGCACCGCCGGCAGGAACGCGCGCGTGGTGAGATACGCGGTGGTGAGATTGATCGTGAGCTGTTTCTGCCACGCGGCCGGGTCGCTCTCCGCGACCGGGCCGGTCATCGCGAAGCCGCCCGCGAGGCACACGAGCGCATCGAGCCGGCCGCCGATGACGGCGCCGGCCTCCGTGGCGAGGCGCGTGAGCTGCGTGGCGTCGGAGAGATCGCACGCGAACGCGTGGACCTCGGCGCCGGCGGCGCGCAGGTCCGCGGCGCGCGCGTTGGCGTCGTCGAGCGAGAGGTCCACGACCAAGCAGGCGCGCGCCCTCCGCGCGCGAACGCGCGCGCGACGGCCTCGCCGACCTGCCCGGCACGGCCCACGCCCGTGATCAGCACGTTCTTGCCCGAGAATCGCACGGCCGGATTCAGCGGATATCGGCCCGGGAGAGCGCCGCGCGCACGGCTTCGCGAATGGCGATGATCGCTTCGCGCCGGGACGCGGGGGAATCCTCTCTCACGTGGAGCTCGATGCCGTTCGCGACGGGCACGCGGTGCCACACGCCTTCCGCCATCGGGCGCGGCAGCCGGCGCGCCCTCGGGGCCCGCCGAGAGCGCGGGCGCGAGGGCCGTGGCCGCGCGGCGCTCGAGTGCGTCGCCGCTCTGCCCGGTGAGCTCGAGCTTGATCTTCTCGAGCGTCTGTCCTTCGCGCTGCCGGATCTTGATGAAGAGCAGCTGCAGGAGGTGACGATATCCGTAGGTCGCGGCGGTGCCCGTTCCATCGGGGCGATCGAGCAATCCGCTCGCGACGTAGAAGCGCACAGCGCGCGCGCTGGGCTCCGCGCGCGCGACGGCGTTCGTGGGCCGCAAGGCGGACGCTTCGACGAGCGCGGTGGCGTGGGCTGCGAGCCCGCGGGCGTTCCACGGGGCGTGGCGTGCATGCGCGCGCAGCAAGCGGAACGGGCGAAGACGGCGACTCGGCCATGGCGAACGATAACAGTCCAGATGCGGCACGGCGAGCGGCGAAACGCTTGTCGGATGCGAAAAGGCGGAGACCGCTCACGCGATCCCCGCCTCACGTCCGGCCAAGACGGCGGCTAGCGCTTCTTGCCCTTCTTCTTGGCCTTCGCGGCCTGCTTCTTCGCCGGCTTGGCGCTTCTTGGCCTTCTTGGCGGCGGGCTTCTTCGCGGGCTTCGCGGCCTTCTTGGCGGCTGGTTTCTTGGCCGCCTTGGCCTTGCTCGCCGGAGCTGCCTTCGGGGCAGCCTTCGCGGGCGCGACCTTCGCCGCGGCACCCTTCGCGGTCGCGGAGCCGCCGATGATCGTGGCGCGGCTCGAACCCGCGATGGGAACGATGCCCATCGTCTCTTCTTCCTCGACGACCACGGCGGGCGTCGCCTCTTCCTGCTCTTCCTCGTCCTCGGCGCTGTCCCAGAGCTCTTCGCCGCTCTGTTTGGTCATGCCCCAGCCGCCTTCCTCGTCCTCGTCCTCATCGTACGAGGCACCGCCACCGCCACCGCCGTAACCGATCTCTTCGTCGTCGTCGTCGTGATCGGCGAAGCGAAGCGTGTTGTTGACGTCGTTACCGCGCGGCATGATCGCCTCCTGTCGGGTTTTTCCCAGGCTCGGGAACATCAGCGGGCGGCCTGCATCGCGTTCGACCGCCGTTTCCGAGCTTCCCAATACAACACACTGTCGAATCCGTCAAGCATTATTTCGAATCGATCTCGTGACGCCGCCGCGCGCGGTGCTACGCCGCACTCCCGCTGGGCGCCGGCATGGTTCCGGCCGCGCGCCGGGCGGCCCGCTCCGCATTGCGGGCGGCGAGGCGCTGCTGGAACGCGTCCAAGTACGTGTACACCACAGGCGTGATATAGAGCGTGATCAATTGCGAGAAGGCCAATCCGCCCACCACGGCCACGCCGAGCGGGCGGCGCGATTCGGCGCCCGCGCCGGCGCCGAGCGCGATGGGCAGCGTGCCCATGAGAGCGGCCATCGTGGTCATCATGATGGGACGGAAGCGCACGACGCACGCCTCGAGGATCGCATCGCGCGGCGACTTGTTGTGCTCGCGCTGCGTATGGAGCGCGAAGTCGATCATCATGATCGCGTTCTTCTTCACGAGGCCGATCAGCATGATGATTCCTACGAACGCGTAGATGCTGAGTTCCATCCGGAAGATGAACAGCGTGAGCAGCGCGCCGAAACCGGCGAACGGGAGGCCGGAGAGGATCGTGAGCGGGTGGATGAAGCTCTCGTAGAGCACGCCGAGCACGATGTAGATCACCAGGATCGACAGGATCAGGAGCATGAGCAGCCCCTGCTGCGCGGCCTGGAAGGCCTGCGCGGTGCCGGCGAATTGGGTGGTGACGCTCGCCGGAAGGATCTGATCCGCGACTTTCTGCACGCGGCTCACCGCATCGCCGAGCGCGACGCCGGGCTGGAGGTTGAACGAGAGCGTGACGGCCGGCATCTGGCCGGAGTGTCCGACCGTGAGCGGGCCCATCGACGGCGTCAGTCGCGCGAGCGATGCGAGCGGAACGAGATCGCCGGTCTTGCTGCGAATGTAGAGCAGATTCAGTCCGGCCAGATCCTTCTGATACTGGGGGAGCAACTCCATGATCACCCAGTACTGGTTGTTCGGCGTGTAGATGGTGGAGACTTGCCGTGCGCCGTAGGCGTTGTAGAGCGCGCCCTCGATGTCGTTCGCGCTCACGCCGAGCGAGGCCGCGCGGTCACGGTCGATATCGACGCTCACCTGCGGACTGTGGATCTGCAGGTCCGTCGTGACGTCGGCCAGGCCGGGGATCTTCTTCATCGCGGCGAGGGTGATGTCAGCGTACTTGTAGAGCGCGGCGATATCGGCGCTCTGGAGCACGAACTGGTATTGGCTCTTGGTGCTGCGGCCGCCAATGTTGATGCTCGGCGGGTTGATCATGTACGCGCGGATGCCGGTGACCTGGTTGAGTTTGGGCGTCATGTACGCGATCCACTCATCCGCGCTCATCGTGCGATCCTTGCGCGGCTTGAGGTGGATGAACATGCGCCCCTGGTTGATCGTCGGTGAGACGGCCGCCCGCGCCCAGGGAGGACATGAAGCCATCGACGGCCGGATCGGCCTTCACGATGTCGGCCATCTCCTGCTGGTGGCGGACCATCGACTCGAAGGACGTGCCTTCGGGTGCATCGGTGGTGACAGAGACCTGGCCCTGGTCTTCGCTGGGAATGAATCCCTTCGGCACGATCGCGCCGAGGATGAACGTGCCGATCAGGATCGCGAGCGAGAAGAGCATCATCGTCGGGCGGTGATCCATCGCCCAGTGGAGCGTGCGCTCGTAGCCGGCGAGCACCCGCTCGTAGAAGCGCTCGATCGCGTTGAAGAACCGGCCCTGGTCCTCATGCTGCGGGCCGCAGGAAGCGGCTGCAGAGCATGGGCGTGAGCGTGAGCGACACGAAGCCGGAGACGAGGATCGCGACGCCGATGGTCACGGCGAATTCGTGGAAGAGCCGGCCGATCAATCCGCCGAGAAACAGCACGGGGATGAACACGGCCACCAGCGAGATCGTCATCGAGAGAATGGTGAAGCCGATCTCGCGCGAGCCATTCAGCGCCGCCGTCATCACCGGCTCTCCCATTTCCATGTGGCGCACGATGTTCTCGAGCATCACGATGGCATCGTCCACCACGAAGCCGACCGAGAGCGTGAGCGCCATGAGCGACAGATTGTCGAGGCTGTAGCCGAGCAGGTACATCACCGCGAAGGTCCCGACGAGCGACATCGGGAGCGCGAGGCTGGGGATGACCGTGGCGGGGATGTTCCGGAGGAACAGGAAGATCACGAGCACGACCAGCACGAGCGTCAGCGAGAGCGTGAACTTCACGTCCGAGACGGACGTTCTGGATGCCGACCGACCGGTCGAAGAGCGTCTCGACCGTGACCGACGCGGGGAAGGTGGTCTCGAGCTCCTTCATGGCTTCTTTCACCGCTTCCGCAACGGCCACGGTGTTCGTGCCGGGTTGCCGCTGGACGGCGAGCACGATCGCGCGCGTGCCGTTGAACCAGCTCGCGACCTTGCTGTCCTGCACGCCGTCGACGACTTGGCCGAGGTCCTGCAGACGCACCGGCGCGCCATTGCGGTACGCGACGATGAGCGGGCCGAACGCCTTCGCGGTCTCGAGTTGCCCGTTCGCCTGCACTGTGTACGCCTTGTCGCTCCCCCAGAGCACGCCGGTGGGGAGATTCACGTTGCCGGAGGAAACGGCGTCCACGACCTCGTCGATCCCGATCTTGCGCACGGCCAGCGCCTCCGGGTCGAGCTGGATGCGCACGGCGTACTTCTGCGAGCCGTAGACTTGGACCTGCGCGACCCCCGCGACCATCGAGATGCGTTGCGCGAGATAGGTCTCGCCGTACTCGTCGAGCTGCGAGAGCGGAAGCGTCGTGGAACGGAGCGCCAGATAGAGGATCGGCGCAGACGACGGGTCCACCTTCCCGTATGACGGCGGGATCATCCCCGGCGGGAGCTGGCTCAGCGTCTTGGCGATCGCCGACTGCACGTCCTGGGCAGCGGCGTCGATATTGCGGTCGAGCGTGAACTGCAGCGTGATCGACGTCAGCCCCTGGCTGCTCTGCGACGACATTCTGATCGATGCCGGCGATGGTCGAGAACTGCTTCTCGAGCGGCGTGGCGACGGATGACGCCATCGTCTCGGCGCTCGCGCCGGGGAGGCTCGCGCCCACCGAGATGGTGGGGTAATCCACGGCCGGCAGGTCGCTGACCGGGAGCTGTTTGTAGGCGACGGCGCCGAAGAGCAGGATGCCGGCCATGACGAGGGTCGTCATGACCGGACGGCGGATGAAGAGCGAAGAGATGTTCATGGGACGATCACTCCTTGGCGGTCGTGCCGGCGGCGCTCCCTCCGACCGTCGACGCTCCCTTGACTTGAACGTGCGAACCGGCGGTCAGGCGGAGTTGGCCGTCGGTGACGACGGTCTCCCCTTCGGTCAGCCCCTTGTCGATCGTCGTGAGATCGCCGGCGATGCGGCCGATCGTGATCGGACGCGGGTCGGCGGTCTCGTCCTGCTTGATGACGAAGACGAACGCTCCCTGCTGGCCCTGCACCACGGCAGAAGATGGGATCACGAGCGCGTCGGCCTGCGTGAAGAGGTTGAGCGTCACGCTCACGAATTCGCCGGGCCAGAGCGTGGCATCCTTGTTCTCGAACCGCGCCTTGAGCAGAATGGTTCCCGTCATGGTGTCCACCGCGTTGTCCACGAAGCTGAGAACGCCGGTGGACGTATTGCCCACGCCGCTGGTGGAACCGGGATGCACCTGCACCGGCAGCGCGCCGCTGCCGTACTGGCGCAGCTGGGGAAGGTGGACGACCGGCACGACGAATCGCACGAGGATCGGCTGGATCTGGTTGATCGTGACGAGCGGCTGGCCGCCGGCCTTCACGAGATTCCCCTGCTTCACCAGCAGACTGCCGGCGCGTCCCGAGATGGGCGAGCGGATCGCCGCGAACTGCAAGTTGAGCCGCGCAGTCTCGACGTTCGCCTGATCCGACGTCACCGTGGCGCGGCCCGCGACGACCGCGGTCTTGGCTTGCTCGTACTGCTGCGTGGTGACGTAGTCCTTCTGGACCAGCGCCTCGTAGCGCGTGAGATCGAGCTCGGCATTGGCGAGCTGCGCCTTATCGCGTTCAAGAATGCCCTGCGCCTGATCGAGCGCTGCCTGGTACGGACGCGGATCGATCTGGAGCAGGAGCTGTCCTTCCTTCACATCCTCTCCTTCCTTGAACGCGACCTTCGTGAGCAGGCCGCCCACCTGTGAAACGATGGCGACGGTCTGCAGCGGTTCGGCGGTGCCGGTCCCGTCGATCTCGTAGGGGAGCGACTGCTTCACCACCTTGGCCACGGCGACGGGGATCGCCTGTTGCGGGCCCGCAGCGCCCTTGCCGCATCCAGCGGCCGCGAGCGGGAGGAACAGGGCGATCGTGAGTGAACGGCGAAGAGGGGACGTGGTCATTTTCTATTCACGGTGGTGTCGACGGTGATGCGCAGCGGACTTTCGCCGCGAACGTCCAGGATGCCAATGTCATGCGCGAGTTGGGCGAGCGCCGTGCGCCATACCCAGCGCGTCTCGATGGCCTGGGCGCGCGCATCGGCGAGCGCGCTCTGGGCAGTGAGCAGATCGATGATGGATCCGACGCCCGCCTTGTAGCGGCCCAGCGCCACTTCGGCGGATTGGCTGGCGCTCGCGAGCAGGTCGTCGGCGGTGGCGACGCGGCGCGCGGCGGTCTGCATGGCGTAGTACGACGAGAAGACCTCGAGGACCACCTGCTGGCGGACGTTCTCGACATTCGCGTTCGCGCTCCGCGCCTGCGCCTCGGCGCGCTGCTGATCGTAGGCCCGCGAGAACCCCGCGAAGAGCGGGATCTTCAGGCCGATGTTCAGCGTGTAGATGTTGTTGCCGCTCACGAGCGCGTTGAAGTAGCTATGGCCGGCAGAACCGTTGATTTCGAGCGACGGCAACCGCGCGCTGCGCGCGATCGACACGTTCGCGGCGGCAGCCTCGGCCTCGGCGCGTGCCGACGCAAGATCGGGACGGGCGTTCACCGCGCGCTCGATGAGCGTGTCCACGCTGTCGGTGACGACGCCGATCCGCAGTGGTGGAATGCCGGCGATGTCGTACGGCAGATTGGCGGGGAAGCCCATCGCGTTCGCGAGCGATCCGCGCGTGATGAGGATGCCGCCCTCGGTGGTCTCGAGTGCGAGTTGGGCCTGCGACTGCTGGGTCTTGGCCTGGAGTTCGTCAGCGATGGTCGCGAGCCCCTGGCGGCGGCGTTCGACGGTGGCCTGATAATTCGTTTGCGCTTCCTGCAGCGTGAGCTGTTGCGCATCGCGCAGCGCGCGGTTGGCCACGTAGTTGAAGTACGCCGTCTGAACCTGGAGCACGACGTTCTGGATCGTGCTGTTGTGCGTCCAGTCGGCGGCGATGAGCGAATTCTTGGCGAACGAGATCGACCCGGAGCGGCCTCCGATGTCGAACACGAGCCAAGACAGCGAGGCGGTGGGGCCGCTGACGGTCTGGTCGGCGGTGACGCCGCCGCTGCTGGTAAGCGAACGCGAGCGCGTGCTGCTCACGCCGAGATCGATGGTGGGGTAGTAGTCGCCCTGCGCACTGCCGTACGCGGCCGCCGCGGCGCGCGCGTTCTCCCACGAAATACGCGTCGAGGGATTGTTCCGCAGCGCGAGGTCGACCACGTCGCCGAGGGTGAGGCTGTCGATGCGCGCCTGCATGTCGGGCGGCAGCGTAAGCGGCGCGGGGTGCGCCACGGCGCTGTCGCGATGTGCCGGGGGAACCCACAGCGCATTGGGCGCGGGACTGGTCCCGGCCTCGCCGTCAACGTGCGGCGTGCCGGTGCAGGCGAGAGCAAACACGGCCGCGAGGGCGGCCGTGGCGAGGCGTGGCTGACTGATAATCATCTCTAATGGAAAGGTCCGCCCAATCTACGCGGAAGGCAGCGAAAGTGCTGTCGGCGGCCTTGGGACCCCGTAGCGCTACTCGATGAACGTCAGCGACCGGCGGCGCAGGACGCAGCTCCGCAGCGCGCGGAACACCGAGGGGTCGAGCCTCGCGCCCGCCGCGCCCTCGAGCAATTCGATCGCTTGGGCGGGATGGAGCGGTTCGCGATACGCGCGGCGCGACGTGAGGGCGTCGAACGCGTCCGCTGCCGCGAGAATGCGGCCGCCGAGGGAAATGGCCTCGCCCGCGAGTCCGCGCGGATAGCCGGCGCCATCGAACTGTTCGTGGTGGTCCTGGATGTAATCGAGGACCGGGCCGAGATGCCGGAGCGGCGCGAGGATCTCGACCCCGATCCGCACATGGTCACGTACGTGGTCCTGCTCATCGGTGGTGAGCGCGGCCGGCTTGTTGAGCACCGCCTCGCGCGTGCCGATCTTACCGACATCATGAAGGCTGCCGGCGAGGCGCACGGCCTCGATGGTATCGATGTCGAGCCCCAGCTCACCGGCGATGGACGCCGCGAGCTCGCCGACGCGCTGCGAATGCCCGCGCAGGAAGATGCTCTTCGCCTCCATCGCGTTGATGAGCGTCTCGGCGATCTCCACGGTAAGATCGCGCAGCGCGGATTTCTCGTGCTCGAGCTCGGTCGTGCGCAGCACGACCTCGTCGCGAACGAGGCGCTCCACGCGGCTCTGCTCCCGCAGCAGCGAACGCCGGTGCAGGGCGCGCTCGACGGCCTGCTGCAGGTCCACGAGCTCGACCGGCTTCACGAGATAATCCGATGCCCCGAGCGCGAGCGCCTCGGTGGCGGTGGGCGCGTCGTTCACGGCCGTGAGCATGACGACCGCGAGTTCCGGATTCTTCCGGAGCGCCGCGGGGAGCAGTTCCATGCCGGTCATGCCGGGCATGCGCACATCGCAGAGCGCGACATCGCAGTGGTCGCGATCCAAGGCGGCGAGCGCGTCCGAGGCGGACCCGACGGCGGTCACGACATATCCGCGCGAACGCAGGAATCGCGAGAGCGCGACGCGGATCGTCTCATCATCATCCACGACCAGTACGCGTGCCGCGCCGCGATCGGGTGGCGCCACGGTGATGCTCGTCACGCGGATGGCGCCGTGATGGACGGCGCGCGCCGGTCGGCGGGCAACCCGATGCGGAAGGTCGAACCACCGCCCGGAATGCTCTCGACCTGCAGCGTGCCGCCATGCGTGTGCACGATGCCATAGCTGACGGAGAGCCCCAGGCCGGTGCCCTTGCCCTCGCCTTTCGTCGTGAAGAACGGCTCGAAGATCCGTGCCTGCAATTCGGGTGGCATGCCGACACCGCTGTCGCTCACCTCGATCACGATGCGCGGGCCGTCGTTCATGGTGCGCAGCTTGAGCGATCGGTGCGACGCCTGCGCCATCGCGTGCTCGGCGTTCACGATGAGATTGAGCAGCACCTGCTGGAGCTGACGGTCATCGCCGTGCAGCGGCTTGAGGTTCGGTTCGAGCCGCAATTCGACCTCCACGCCCGCGGTGCGCAGGCCGTACTGGCGCAGACGGAGGGTCTGCTCGATGAGCGCGTTCATGTCCACCGCGACGTAGCGCGGGCCCGATTTGCGCGCGAAGGTGAGCAGATCGCGGATTACGGCGACCGCGCGGTCGGCCTCGCGCTTGATCATCTGCACAGCCTCGCGCTGCTCCGCGGTGAGCCGGTCCTCCTGCAGCAGCTGCGCGAACGCCGAGATCCCCGCGAGCGGATTGTTCACCTCGTGCGCGACGCCGGCGACGAGTTCGCCGAGCGCGGCGAGTTTCTCCGACTGCCGGATCTGCTCGGCGAGGCGGCGTTCCTCATCGCGCATGCGGATGCTGTGCAGTGCGAGCGCGATGGACGGGAGGAGCCGCGTGACGGTGGCGAGCCGGCGCGCCGTGCCCGGCACCGCAGCGCCGATCGCGAGGAGCCCCACCGCGTGATCGCGCGCGACGACGGCGAGCACGGCGTCCCAGGCGCCCGGGATGGTCGGCGCGACGCCCGGCGGGAGCAGCGTGTCGGCGAGATCGGCGGCATCGCCGCGGGCGCCCGCGATGCGGAGTCCCGCCTCGGTGGTCTGTTCCACAGCGAGCGCCCACGCGCGCGACGGCGCGACTTCATCGAGCAGGCGCAGGATCTCGCGCGCGGCGATGTCCACGGTCGGCGCTCGCAGCGCGACGCGTGCCACCTCGGCGGCGGCCTCGGCTTCGAGACGCTCGTGGCGCTCCGCCTCGAAGAGATGCGCGTTTGCGATCGCGGTCCCCGCTTGGCGCGCAATGAGCATCACGAGGTCCACGTCGCCCCAGTCGTACGCATCGTGCGAGAACGATTGCGCCTGCAGCACACCGAGGACGCGGTCGCCATGCACGATGGGCGCGCTCAGAAGCGCCGCCGGACTGTTCGTGTCGCCGATCTCGATAGTCGGACCGGCCCATCCGGCGGCCGTGCGCGACACGACGCTGGGCGCGCGCAGGCGATACGCCTGACTGGTGATGCCTTCGCCGAGCGGGAATCGCGGGAGATGGGCGCAGTCGATCGAGCGGCCATCGTCCACGACGTACTCGGGGATGAATTCCTGGGACTCCTCGTCGAAGCGCATGAGCGTGAAGCTGGGCGCGTCCACCACGGACGCGACCGCGCGATAGATCTCGGCGTAGACTTCGGCGAGCGACAGCACGCCGGAGATGGCCTGCTGCACCTTGGCGACGGCGGAGAACCGCGCGGCGCGCTGCTCCGTGCGCTCGAGCAGGAGCGCGTTGCGCAGCGCGACGGCGGCGTGCGAGCTGAAGTCGGTGAGGAGTTGCCGCTGCTCGGGCTCGAACGCCTGGAGTTCGCGGAAGCGCAGCGAGAGCAGGCCGCGGGGCCGTCCCTCGACGACGAGCGGGAGCATCGCGATCGCGTTGATGCCGCGTTCGATCATTTGCCGCGAGATGGGGCGGTCGCCGACGGTGTGCAGATTCCGGCGGAAATCGGCGACGCCGGTGGTGAGCGAGCGTCCGGCGAACGTCTCCCAGAAGGCGGGGAGGATGCGGTCCACGAGGTCGGCGGCGAGGCCGGCGGCGAAGCCGAGCTCCACGGAGCGCGTGCCCGGGTCGGCGAGGAAGATCGAGATGCCGTCGGCGCCGAGCGACTGATGCGCGATGCGCCAGATGTCGGCGTACATCGTCTGCGGCGAGACGTTGAGCGCGAGGCTGCGCGCGGAAGTGGCGAGGATGCCCGCGTGGCGCAGCGTGCGGACGGAGGCGCGCAGCAGGCGCGCGTTCTCGATCGCGAGCGCGGCGTGATTCGCGAGCGCGAGCAGGATCTGTTCGTCGTGCTCGCTGAAATCGCGCGCCGCGCCGCCGATGACGGTGATCGCGCCCACGGCGCGCTGCGAGACGAGCACCGGAGCGGCGACGACATTGCGCGGCGCGGCGGCCGCCGCGGCGATCGCCCGCCGCATCGGCCGGCTGGCGCGGAACGCGTCCGCGCAGAGCGCATCGTCGATCGCGATGTGCGCTCCGACGCCGGTGCGCGCCTCGCCCCAGGCGCCCACGGTCGAGAATTCGCCGTTCTCGAGCATGCCGACCGACGCCCCCTCGGCGCCGAGCAGCTCCGTCGCGTGCCGCGTGATGAGCGCGAAGACGCGGTGGAGCTCGGGCGACTGATTGATCTCGTGGACGATCTCCGCGAGCGCGCGCGCTTCACGCGCGCCCTGCGAGACATCGCTCGCCGGCGCCGTCGGCTCGTGGATCGGAACGTCCTTGGTGGTCGGCGTGGTCATCTCAGCGCACACGCGCAGCGGGAATTCGAACGCGCGAACACGGGGCGCGTCGCGCGGACCCAAAAGCTACGGCGGTGTCGATCCACGGGGCAGTGACGACCGCATTCGCCCTCTGTAACCCGCGGTGATTAGGGCGCTCTTAGGCGTCCACGAACTCCACGTTCGCCGCATGCGGAATGATGCCCGACCGCGTGCCGCGCGCGAGCAATTCGCGCCACCGCGCGGCGTCCGCGCTCGCCGTAATCGAGCGTCCACGCGTTCACGTACATGCCGACGAACGTGTCGGCCTTATCGCGGTCCAGCCCGCGCGCGAAGCGCATCGCGTGGTCGAGCGCGCCCTTCCGGTGATCGAGCGCATACGCGATGCTGGCGTGCAAGTGTTTCGAGACGAGCCGCACGGTGTCGGGGCCGAGGTCCTTCCGCACGACGTTGCCGCCGAGCGGGAGCGGCAGCCCGGTCTCTTCGGCCCACCACACGCCCATGTCGGCGACGAGGTGCAGGCCGCGTTCGCCGTAGGTGAGCTGGCCCTCGTGGATGAGCAGGCCGAGATCCACCTCGCCGGCCACGACGGCGTCCTCGATCTTGTCGAAGTGCACCGGCACGGCCTCGAAGTCGGGCTCGTACAGGCGCAGTGCGAGGTACGCGGTGGTGAGCGTGCCGGGGATGGCGATGCGCTTGCCCTCTCACCTGCGCGCGCGTGAACGGCTGGCGCGCGACGAGGCGCGGACCGTAACCATCGCCGATCGACGCGCCGTGCGGCAGCAGCGCGTAGCGGTCGGTGAGGTACGCGTAGGCATGGATGGACACGGCCGTGACCTCGAGCTCCGCCTTGAGCGCGCGGCGATTGAGCGTCTCGATGTCCTGCAGCTCGTGCACGTAGCGGAGATCGCCGGTGTCGATCTTCCCTTCGGCGAGCGCGTAGAACATGAACGCGTCGTCGGAGTCCGGACTGTGGGCGACGTGGATCGTGCGAATTGTCATGGCGGGACGACGCGTTACTGCGCCGCTTCCTTGAGAGCGTGATCGATGTCGGCCGCGTGCGCCTGGTAGGCGGGCACGTCCTTCTTGCGCTCGGCAGGCGCGGCGGCGATGAGGCGTTTGCCGTAGCGCGCGGCGGCCTTCGAATCGCCCATGTCGCGCGCGACGCGCATGGCGAGGGTGAGGCCGAGCAGGTCGGTGGGCGCGGCGGCGAGGATCGTGTCGGCCTGCGCGCGCGCGAGCGGCAGCGCGCCGGCGATCTGGGCGACGCGGCCGACATCATAGCGCGCGTCGGCGTCGACTTCGGCCGGCGGGATCATCTGGAAGGCGCGGATCGCCATCGGCGCGAAGATGGCGACGCTGTCCTTCTTGCCCTCGCGAGTCGAGGCGCATGATGCGGTTGTAGAGGCGGGCGGCGGCTTCGCTCATCGACATGGAGCTGATGTCGGGCGCGGTGCCGCCGGCCATCGGCCCGGCGCTGGCGAGCGGCGTGTTGGCGGCCGCCGCGGGCGGCGTCCTCACTGAAGCGGCGGGACGTCGCGAGCACGATGAACGCGACGAGCGCGATGCCGCCGACCGCCCATGGCGCCACCGCGGCGAAGCCAGTGGCCGCGGGGGACGCCGGGCAGCCGTGGTCTCCTCAACCGCAGGGGCGCGTTTGGGCGCTGCGCCCGCCGGCGTGCCGCACCGGTGACAGAATTTCGCGCCCGGCGCGAGCTCGGCCTTGCATGACGCGCACACGGCGCCGGTGAGCGCGGCCCCGCATTCGGAACAGAATTTCCCGCTCGCGGAGTGACCGCAGTTGGGGCAGGTGATCAGTGGTCTTCGGATCGTTCGCCATGGGCGGAAAGGTAAGCGAGCGCGACGCGGGAGTGCGACGTGTCCCCGGAAAATTGCAGATCCTGCACGTTTCCTTTGACAGAATGCACGGATCGCCGGTACGTTGGGCTCCCCATCGCTCCGCATCGTGAGGTATTCGTGCCGCACCGCTCGCACCCGCCGGCGCCCAGAACGGCGGGCGCCTCGAAGAAGGAGATCCTCGAGCTGACGCGCGCGAACAACGTGCGGTTCCTGCGGCTCCAGTTCACCGACATCCTGGGCGTGAACAAGAACGTGGAGATCCCCGCGTCGCAGTTCGAGAAGGCGCTGGACGGGGACATCATGTTCGACGGTTCTTCGATCGAGGGGTTCGTGCGGATCGAGGAATCGGACATGCTGCTCGCGCCCGACCTCTCGACGTTCCAGATCTTCCCGTGGGAGAGTGCGCAGAACAAGGTCGCGCGCATCATCTGCGACATCAACACGCCCGACGGCGAACCGTTCGCCGGCGATCCGCGCGGCGCGCTGAAACGCCAGATCGCCCTCGCGCGGAAGCACGGTTACACGATGAACGCCGGCATGGAAGCGGAGTTCTTCATGTTCAAGCGGGCCGCCGACGGGAGCGCGACCACCGAGACGCACGACGTGGGCGCGTACTTCGATCTCGCCCCGGTGGACCTGGGCGAGGATGCGCGGCGCGAACGATCGTCGACATCCTCGAGCGCATGGGCTTCGAGGTGGAGGCGGCGCACCACGAGGTGGCGCACGGGCAGCACGAGATCGATTTCCGCTATGCGGACGCGCTCACGACGGCGGACAACATCGCGACTTTCCGCTTCGTGGTGAAGTACGTCGCGCAGCAGTTCGGGCTCGTCGCGAGCTTCATGCCGAAGCCGGTGTTCGGCCAGAACGGGAGCGGGATGCACACGCACCAGTCGCTGTTCCGCGGGAAGGAGAACGCGTTCTGGGATCCGAAGGCCGAGTGGGAGCTGAGCAAGACGGCGCTCCACTACATCGGCGGACTGCTGCGCCACGCGCGCGGCTACTGCGCGATCACGAATCCGCTCGTGAACTCCTACAAGCGGCTCGTGCCCGGGCTACGAGGCGCCGGTGAACGTGGCGTGGTCGATGCGCAACCGGTCGCCGATGATCCGCATCCCCGACCGGCGCGGGCTCGGCACGCGCGTGGAGCTCCGCGTGCCCGATCCGGCGGCGAACCCGTATCTCGCGCTCACCGTGATGCTCGCGGCGGGACTGGACGGCATCGAGACGAAGGCCGACCACCGCGAGCCGGTGAACGAGAACATTTGGGAGATGAGTTTCCGCGAGAAACGGCGCCTGCGCATCGATGATCTGCCGCACGATCTCAACGAGGCGTGTGATGAGCTCGAGAAGGACAAGGTGATCACGAATGCGCTGGGGACGCATATCGCGAGTCATTTCGTCGCGGCGAAGCGGCAGGAATGGCGGGAGTACATCGGGCAGGTGTCGGCGTGGGAGTTGGAGAATTATCTCGCCAAGTACTGAGACCGCGGGACTGGTACCGCCGACGGCGCGTTGGGGATTGGATGAAGCTGGGGGCCGGCGCGATCGCGCCGGCCCCCGTGTCGTATCCTAATCCGCTAAACGCGCCGTTCGCGGTTAGACCGGGAAGAGGATCTCCCGATATTTCGGCAGCGGCCATTGTTCGTCGGCCACGACGAGTTCGAGCGTATCGCAACTGTCGCGAACTTCCGCCATGCGCTCGGCGCCTTCGCTGGTGAGGAGTGCGGCCTGCTTCTCCGGCGCGTCGTGCATTCCCTCTACCTGCTCGATCACCTTCACGAGCTCGTTGCGCCGCGTCTGCAGCTGCTGGATCAGACGCGCCACGCGATTCGCCGTGTCGGTCTGCGGGATCACGGCGACGCCCGCGTTCTTCGCGTTCGACGCGGATTCCACGAGCATCGCGCAGTAGTTGAAGCACGCCGGCAGCACCATCGTGTCCACCATCTCGCCGCAGCATGGTGAGCTCGATGATCATGTCCTTCACGTAGCGCTCGATCCGCACGTGATAGCGCGACTCGAGCTCCTCCTTGGAGAGGATCCCGAGCTTCTGGAAGAGTGCGCGCGACTGCTTGGTCAGCATCTGCGCGAGCGCCTCGGGCGTCCGCCGGAAGTTCGGAAGCCCGCGCTTCTCGGCTTCCTTCACCCACGCGTCCGAGTAGTTGTTGCCCTCGAAGCGGATCGCGGCGGTCTCGCGGAACACCTCGCGCACCACCTTGAGCACCGCGTCGTCCACGGACTTCGCGCTCTTGAGCAAAGGCCGGAGCGCCGACGGTGATCTCGGTGAGCGCCTCGGCGACGGTCGCGTTCAGCAGCATGACGGGGAAGGCGATCGACGCCGACCCGCCCACCGCGCGGAACTCGAACTTCGCGCCGGTGAACGCGAACGGCGACGTGCGGTTGCGGTCGGTGTTGTCGCGCTCGATCTCCGGGAGCTTGTTCACGCCGAGCCGGATGAGCGCCTGCGCCGCGTTGGTGGAGCCGCCCTTCCCGGCGACGATGCTGTTGATCATCCGCGTGAGCGTGTCGCCCATGAACACGGAGATGATCGCGGGCGGCGCTTCGTTCGCGCCGAGCCGGTGTTCGTTGCCCGAGCTCGCGACGCTCGCGCGCAGCAGGCCGGAATGCTTGTGCACCGCTTTGAGCACGGCCGCGAGGAAGAGCAGGAAGCGCACGTTCTGATGCGGCGTCTTGCCGGGCTTGAGCAGGTTCACGCCATCGAGCGCCACGTTGTCGGCGTGGATCGCCATCGACCAGTTGCAGTGCTTGCCCGAGCCGTTGATGCCGGCGAAGGGCTTCTCGTGCAGCAGCGCCTGCAGTCCGTGCCGGATCGCGACGCGGCGGAGCACGGCCATCACGAGCTGATTGTGATCGACGCCGAGGTCGGACTCCTCGAACATCGGCGCCATCTCGAACTGGCAGGGCGCCACTTCATTGTGCCGCGTGACGATCGGCACGCCGAGCTTGTACAGCTCGTGCTCGACTTCGCTGATGCACGCCTGGATGCGCTCGGGGATCCCGCCGAAGTAGTGGTCCTCGAGCTGCTGTCCGCGCGGCGGCGCCGCGCCGAGGAGCGTGCGGCCGCCCATGACGAGATCGGGGCGCAGCGCGAAGTGCACGCGGTCGATGAGGAAATATTCCTGCTCCGGTCCGAGCGTGGTGTACACGCGCTGCACGCCCTTGTCGCCGAGGAGCTCGAGGAGCTCGATCGCCTTCTCGGAGAGGACGTCGGAGCTGCGGAGCAGCGGCGTCATCTCGTCGAGCGCTTCGCCGTTGTAGCCGATGAACACCGAGGGAATGCAGAGCGTGCGCGTGTTGCCGCCCTCGACGATGAACACGGGGCTGGCCGGATTCCACGCGGTGTAGCCGCGCGCTTCCCACGTGGCGCGCAGTCCGCCGGAGGGGAAGCTCGAGGCATCGGGCTCGCTCTGGATGAGCTGCGCACCGGAGAAGCTCTCCATGGGCGAGAGCTTCTCGTCGAAGCTCAGGAACGCGTCGTGCTTCTCGGCGGTGAGTCCGGTCTGCGGCTGGAACCAGTGCGTGAAGTGCGTGACGCCGCGCGACATCGCCCATTCCTTGATGACCTGCGCGACCGTGGGCGCGATCTCGACGTCGAGTTTCTTCCCGAGGCGGATGGCGGCGGCGAGCTTGGTGTAGATCTCCTTGGGCAGCTTCGCCTTCATCTGGCGCACGCCGAACGTGTTGACGCCGAAGTATTCGGAGGTGGGCGGGAGTGGCGCTTTCCCGTTGGTATGGACGTGTTCGATCCGCGGGAGGCGGCGTGCGAGTTCCTGCACGGCGGCCTTCCGCGGATTGGAGATGGACGAGGGCATGTGTGTGGGGCTCCGGCAGGCGTGGAGGGCGGCGAAGCGTAAGCTGAAATTTGCAGAAAATGCAGAGAAAATGCAACAGGGGAAGCGGGAAGCGGGAAGCGGGACTACAACGACACGCAAATTCTGCGAGTTTTGCACATTTCGTATCGCACTGAGCACTGCGACACGAGAAAAGGGGCGGCGGGCCTGGATCGGCCCGCCGCCCCTTCGAATGTGTCGCCTTACCGGTCGCGCTACTGCCGGCAGGGCGCCGTCGGGTCGGGGAGCGGGTGATCGACCACGATCCGGTGATCGAGGTTCGCGACGGTCACGCCCACGTCGAAGATGAACTGCGTCACGTGCGCGAAATGCGTGTAGTCGATGTACTGCGGCTCGTCGGTGAGCTGGTGATAATCCTGGTGCGTGCCGGTGGTGAAGAAGGTGATCGGGATGCCGTAGCGCGCGTAGTTCGCGTGGTCGCTGCGGCAATAGATGTTCTCGGGATGCCCGTTCGCGTCGAAGGTGTAATCGAACGTGAAGGGCTGTTTGCGCTTCTTGTTCTGCGACTCGACGATGTCGCCGAGTTCGGTCGAGAGGCGGCGCGAGCCGATCAACTGCAGGTAGAATGGGCCGCCGCCCTTCTCGTCGAGCGCGCTGCCGCGGCCGATCATGTCGATGTTCAGCTGCGCCACGATCGAATCGCGCGGCACGGTGGTGTGATCGGTGAACCAGCGCGAGCCGAGCAGGCCGAGTTCTTCGCCGGTGTGCCAGACGAAGAGAATGGACCGCTTGGGATGCGGCTTCATCGCGGCCATCGCCTGCGCGATCTCGAGCACCGCCACGGAACCGGAGCCGTCGTCGTCGGCGCCGTTGTTGATCGAGTCGGGGCGCGGCGGGCGGATCTTGCGCAGGCTGTCGACGTTCACGTGGATGCTCGCGATCGCCTCCGCGCTCGGCGCGGGCGCTTCGATGTCGCGGTTGCGCAGCACCCACGCGGCGGTGAGCGCGGCGCGGAGCGAATCGTGGTCCACGCGGGCGGTCGCGCACGCCGATGTGATCGCTGTGCGCGCCGATCGCGACGTACTCGCCGCGCACCTTCTTGTCGCTGCCGGGCAGCACCGCGACGACGTTGCGCGCGAGGAGCGGCTGTTCGTTGAGCACGATGCGGCCGTGCACGACGGTGCCGCTGTCGCCGGCGCGCACGCTGTCGAGCGCGCGGCCCATGAGCAGCTGCGCCGTGCGCGGCGAGATGATCATGATCTGCGGCGAGCCGACGCCGGTCGATGCGCTCGACGCCATGCCGATGGACGGACGCGAGAGGAGTGCCGAGCGCGCCGGGCGTCGCGCGCTCGAGTCCGAGCACCGCGACGCCGGCCGCGCCGGCGAAACGGCTGTTGCCGCGCAGGAAGGGGATCGTGACGCGCTGTCCCGCGGCGGCCGGCGCCATGCCGAACACGACGAGCTTGCCCGCGGCCTGCGCGGGGGAGATCCACGTCGAGGAATCGGCCCAGATGCCGCCGTAGACGACGCGCACGCCCTCGAGCGGGCGCGGTGTGCCGCGCGTGCCGAGCGGGACGAAGTCCGCCGGGGCGATGGAGCATCGTGGTGTCGGCGTGCAGCGTGTCCACCGGCGCGAAGCTGCGGCGCACGAGCGGGCACATACTGGAAGTACGTCCCGCTGTCGCCGGCGGGCATGAGGCCGATCTTCTTCAACTCGGCGGCGATGTAGGCCGTCGCCTTGAGATTTCCCTCGGTGCCGCCCTGGCGGCCGGCCATGGAATCGTCGGCGAAGATGTAGAGCCGCGTCATGAGATCGGCGGGCGTGATCGCGGACGTGGTGGGCTGCGGCTTGTGCTTGAGGGGGAGCGGCGCCTGGGCCGCGGCGAGAGCGGGAAGCGCGGTGAGGGCTGCGAGTGCCATGAAGCGACGAAGCATGAGCGAAGGATCCTGGGAGGGAGGGTGAAGCGCTGGCCGCAGGCGGCGAGGCGAGGCAACTTTGCATGGACCGCGCAGGAAGGATACGCGCCTTGCGCACACTTTGCTGTCACTGGAGGCGACATGCCTGCTCCATCGCACGACACCGCCGCGCTCATGGCCGCGCTCGAGGGCGGGCCGAAGCTGATCATCCCGATCGTGCGCGACACGCCGCCGGCGAACCTGAAGCGGCGGCCCGCGCCGGAGAAGTGGAGCGTGCACGAGCACGCATGCCACATCGCGACCGTGCACGGCTGTTCTTCGGCCGGCTGGATCGGATGCTCCGCGATCAGCATCCGCGCGTCGATCCCGTACGAGCCGGGCGACGAGGCACCGGACATGCTGATCAAGATGGATCTCGAGGTGGCGCTCGAGCGGCTCGCGCGCGAGCGCGCAGAGATCGTCGCGCGGATCCGGAAGCTCACTCCGGCGCAGTGGGAGCGAACGGGAGAGCACCCCGAATACGACCGCTACTCGGTGTTCATCATGTTCAGGCATCTCGAGTTGCACGACAAACTGCACGCGTATCGGATCGAGCAGCTGGCGTACAAGAAGGATTGGTAGGAATCTCGGCCATCGGGGATAGCGGGCGATTACATTTCCAGACCCCCGAACCCGGAATCCCGTGGCTCCACAGTTCATCTACGTCATGAAGGACCTGCGCAAGGTCGTCCCGCCCAGCCGGGAGATCCTGCGCGGCATCTGGCTCTCCTTCTATCCCGGCGCGAAGATCGGCGTGCTCGGCGGCAACGGCGCGGGCAAGAGCACGCTGCTCCGCATCATGGCCGGCGTCGATCAGGATTTCCAAGGCGAAGCGTGGCCGGCGCAGGGGACGAAGATCGGCTACCTGCCGCAGGAGCCGCAGCTCGATCCTAAGCTCGACGTGAAGGGGAACGTCGAGCTCGCGGTGTCGGCGCAGCGCGCGCTGCTCAAGAAATTCGAGGATATCTCCGCGAAATTCGCGGAGCCGATGAGCGACGACGCGATGGCGAAGCTCATCGATGAGCAGGGACGCGTGCAGGAGCAGATCGACACGCAGAACCTGTGGGAGCTGGACCGCT
Source organism: uncultured Gemmatimonadaceae bacterium (assembly GCA_963732065.1). Lineage (GTDB taxonomy): Bacteria > Gemmatimonadota > Gemmatimonadetes > Gemmatimonadales > Gemmatimonadaceae > DATKOH01. The sequence continues at coordinate 420,834 of CAVSYH010000019.1, forward strand.
CGATCGACATCGCGATGGACGCGCTGCGCTGTCCGCCCGCCGACGCGAACGTGACGAAGCTCTCCGGCGGCGAACGCCGGCGCGTGGCGCTCTGCCGCGTGCTGCTCGAGCATCCGGACATGCTGCTGCTGGATGAGCCTACCAACCATCTGGACGCCGAGAGCGTCGCGTGGCTGGAGCGGCATCTCGCGGAATTTCCGGGGACCGTGGTGGCGATCACGCACGACCGGTATTTCCTGGACAACGTCGCGAAGTGGATCCTGGAGCTGGACCGCGGCTCGGGCATCCCGTGGGAGGGGAATTACACGAGCTGGCTGGACCAGAAGAGCACGCGGCTCAAGCAGGAAGAGAAGCAGGCGAGCGCGCGGCAGCGCACGCTGGAGCACGAGCTCGAGTGGGTGCGCATGGCGCCGCGCGCGCGGCAGGCGAAGAACAAGGCGCGCATCCAGAAGTACGAGGAGCTGGCGGCCGCCGACACGTTCGAGCGCGTGTCGAAGAACGAGATCGTGATCCCGCCGCCGCCGCGGTTGGGCAACGATGTCGTGATCGCGAAGGACCTGAAGAAGGGCTACGGCGACCGGCTGCTGTTCGAGAATCTTTCGTTCGCGCTCCCGCGCGGCGGGATCGTGGGCGTGATCGGCGCGAACGGCGCCGGCAAGACGACGCTCTTCCGGCTGATCACGAATCAGGAGAAACCCGACGGCGGCTCGCTCACCGTGGGCGACACGGTGCAGGTCGCGTACGTGGACCAGGGGCGCGAACTGAACGGCGCGAACACGGTGTTCCAGGAAGTGTGCGGCAACCAGGAGACGATCGCGGTGGGCAACAAGGAGATGAACGCGCGCGCGTACCTGGCGAGCTTCAATTTCCGCGGCGCCGACCAGCAGAAGAAGGTGAAGGACCTCTCCGGCGGCGAGCGCAACCGGCTGCATCTCGCGAACGTGCTGAAGGCGGGCGGCAATCTCCTGCTGCTCGACGAGCCGACGAACGATCTGGACGTGGACACGCTGCGCGCGCTCGAAGATGCGATGCTCGACTTCGCCGGCTGCGCGGTGATCATCTCACACGACCGCTGGTTCCTCGACCGCGTCGCCACGCACATGCTCGCCTTCGAGGGCGACAGCGAAGTGGTGTGGTTCGAGGGGAACTACGCCGCGTACATCGATGATCTGCACAAGCGGAAAGGAGCGGATGCGGATCAGCCGCATCGGCTCAAATACAGAAAGCTCGTACGGAACTGACGGGAAGAGGGAACGGGAAGCGCCGCGGGAAGCGAGCACAGCGACGAGGAGTCCTCGTTCGTTATCGCATCCCGCGGCGCTTCCCGCTTCCCGCTTCCCGCGTAGTTACGGAGCCCAACCAGGTCCGCGTACCGCGACCCCCGGCTTCGCCCCCGTCGGCAGTCCGTTGTGCACCACGCGCACTCCGTTCACCCACACGTCGGTGATCCCAACGGAGAGTTGGTGCGGTTTCTCGAAGGTCGCCTTGTCGATCACGGTCGCCGGATCGAAGAGCACGAGGTCGGCGAACATCCCCTCGCGGATCAGGCCGCGGTCGAAGAGCGAGAGCCGCGCCGCCGGACCCGAACTCATCTTCCGAATGGCTTCCTCGAGCGTGAGCAGATGCTGCTCGCGCACGTACCGTCCCAGGATCTTCGGATAGCTCCCGTAGCTGCGCGGATGCACAATGTCGTGCGAGCTGTCGGGGTCGGAGCCGCCGGCGTCGGTTCCGATCAACACCCACGGCCGCGCCAACTGCATCGACACGTTCTCCTCGGTCATGCTGAACGTGATCTTGCCGGGCCGGTTGTTCTCGTCGATGACGAGCTGCACGAGCGCATCGATCCACGGCCGCTGCGTCTCGGCCGCGATCTTGTCGAGGCGCATCCCGTCGTACTCCTTCCACGCGGGCGTCGTGAGGCCGACCACCATGATCCGGCCGGCGAGACCCTGGCAGAGGTCGAGCGCGCCGGGCCCCGTGTCGGTGGCGGCGGCCATGATCTTCACGCGCATCGCCGAATCCTTGAGATTCGCCATCAGCTTGCCATCGGCGCTCGCCCATTGCGGCAAGCACGCCGATAATCCGTTGCCGCTCGCGGAGTAGGGATACATGGTGGCGCCCACGTCCTGCCCGGCGTTGCGCGCCGAGTCGATCTTCGCGACCATCGCCGGCGCCTTGTACCAATTCTTCGGCCCGGCGGCCTTCAGGTGATAGAGCTCCACCGGCACGCCGCCGTTGCGTCCGATCGCCATCGCCTCATCGATCGCTTCGAGCAGCGTATTCTCCTCCGAGCGCATGTGCGTGATGTAAACGCCATGATACGGCGCCATCGCCTTCGCCATCTCCGTGAGTTCGTTCGTGCCGGCGAAGGAGCCCGGCGGATAGATCAGCGCGCTGGCGAATCCGAACGCGCCGTCCTGCATCGCGCGACGCACCACGGCGCGCATGGTGTCGAGCTCGGCCGCATTGGGTTCGCCCGTCGCCTCGCCCTTCGCGTACACGCGCACCGTCGCGGCGCCGACGAAGGAGCCGACGTTCACCGACATGCCGTGCGCCTGCATCGCGTCCAGCCATTGGCCGAATCCATGCGGTCCCATGAATCGGCTTAACGTGCGGCGGTCGGCGGTGTCGTTCGCGGGCAGCGTCGCGAGGATCTTGTCGTTCACTGGCGCGGGCGTGTCGCCCTCGCCGAGGATCTCCGTGGTGACGCCCTGCGTGATCTTGCTGACGTCGCGGCCATCGCCATCGAGCAATTCGTAGGATTGCCCCTGCATGTCGATGAATCCGGGGGCGAGCACTTGGCCCTTGGCATCGATGCGCTGATCGGCGCGCGCGTCAGCGAGCGCGCCGTCGGGGGCGACGCGCACAATGCGATCGCCGCGCACGCCCACATCGCCGTAGAACCACGGATTGCCGGTGCCGTCCACGATCTTCGCGTGCGTGACGACGAGCGAATAGCTGTCGCCCGCGCCGGACGGCGAGTGGCCGGCGGTGGCGCAGGCGGCGAGGAACACCGAAGTAAGAACGAGAGATCGGTTCATGAGAGATTCGCGGGGTGAAGGAAGTGACTGGGGAATTGGCGGGCGCGTTCGTGCGAGCGCAAGCGCCGCCGCCACGTGCATGGCGCTAGTGGTGCCGCGTCTCGAACGGTAAACTCCCCGCATGCGACGCCTCGTGATCTGCCCGCTCGCCGCGGTCGTGGCCCTTTCGAGCGTGGCCGCTGCGCAGACCCCGGCGCCGCTCGCGGCGGCGGAACTGCAATACCAGACCGTGCGCGCGCTTAAGGATGGAATGGATGTCGCGCGTGCACGCGGCGTGGAACGCGTCGAGAGCGGCGGCTCGCTCGCCGACGTCGCGCGCGCGTACCCTCATGAACGCGATGTGCTCGGCGCGCTGCTGCGCGCGGTGGACAGTTTGCCGCTCGATTCCCTCGACCGTCGCGCGCTGCGCACGATGCGAGGTACTGCGGCCAGTGAACTCGCCGCCGCTGCCGCGGCCGAAGGGCCCGACACGACGCGCCCGAAGTGCGACTACGACGCCGCGGCGATCGCCGGGCTGCCCAACGGACTCGATTCCCTCTCGTCGCGCATCTACGCGTGTTACGGATATGCCGCGCGCAACGTGACGTTCGAGGGCGAGCACCTCGACCGGCTCACGGTGCTCGGGCGGCTGACCACGACACCTGACTCGGCTCAGCGCCGGCGGCTGTTCCTCTCGCTCAAGCCGATGTTCGCGACGATGAACGGGGACGATGGATGCGCGAGTCCGTACCGCGTGATGGTGCCGTTGAGCGCGAAGCGCTGGCAGGAACACGGATCGCCGGTGGCCGAGGCCGCGACCGCGGTGGGCGTCGATCCCGCATTGATGGAATCATGGCTCGTCGCACTCTTGCAGCGATGGCACGACGTGACGCCCGACTCCATGATCGAGCCATGGGACTACGACTATGTGGCGGGCCGCGCCGACCGGCGGCTCGACGCGCGCATTCTCGAAGACGGGTCTCGCCGAGATCAACGCGGCGTATTACCGCGTCGCTGGGCGCCGACCTGGACACGCTCGAGGTGCGCTACGATCTCGCGCCGCGCGAAGGGAAGACGCCGGTGGCGTACACGACGTTCGGACGCCGCGCACGCCGCACCGGCGATTCATGGGAGCGCGGCGACGAGTGGATCTTCGCGACGTACCGTTACGGCGGACTCGGCAATCTCGCGGAACTGATGCATGAGACCGGCCATGCGATCCATATCGCGGCCATCCGCACGCGACCCGCGTTCCTCGACTGGCCGGACGACGACGCGTTCACCGAGGGCATCGCGGACATCGCCGCGCTCGAAGTCGACGAACCCGCATGGCAGAAGAAATGGCTTGGCGACGCCGCGCCGCTGGCGGATGACATGCGCTCGCGCTACGCGGCGATCATGATGGACGTGTGCTGGTCGCTCTTCGAGATCCGCATGCACGAGAAACCCGGCTCGGACCCGAACGCGGTGTGGACACAGCTCACGTCGCAGTATCTGCGCATCACGCCGCATGCCGAACTCTCGTGGTGGGCGCGGCGTGGGCAGCTCGTGGACGTCCCCGGCTACATGTCGAACTACGCGATCGGCGCGATCGTCATCGCCGACATCCGCGCGCGCGTGATCGAACTGCACGGCGACTTCGCGACTCGGCGACACGACATGGTATGGCTGGCTCGCGCCGCGACTCTACCGGTTCGGTCTCGAGCGGTCCTCGCGGCAGGTGATCGAGGATCTGCTCGGCCGTCCGCTGTCACCCAACGCGTTCCTGGCGGATCTGGCGCGCATGAACGCCGCGCCGGCGCGTTAGCTCGGGCTGAAACGGTCGAGCGCCGCGCGCTCGTCGGCCGAGAGGCTGCGCGCGCCGCTCGCGCGCACTTTCTCGAGCAGCCGGACCGCTTCGCCGCGGTTGATCGGATGCAGATCGTCGAGCCGGATCGATCCCCAGCGCTGCTGCGCCTCGGCGTCGGATGAGACCGGCGGCGCGGTGACGTTCTTCTTGAAGCGCGACGCGCCGCTCTGCTCGCGCAGCCACGAGATGTAGAACCAGCCGACGAAGATCCCGCCGAGGTGGCCGAAGTGCGCCGTGCCCGCACCCACGTTGTGGTTGAGGGCGCCCAGGAGCGAGTAGCCGCTGTACAGCGCGACGAGCATCCACACCTGCACCGGCAGCACGCCGTAGATGTAGATGCGGTCGCGCGGCCAAAGGCGCGCGTACGCCGCGAGCACGCCGAAGATCGCACCCGACGCGCCGATGATCGCGGAGTTGTAGTAGGGCGGCATGAACGAGAGCATGCCGCCACCGAGGCCGCTGAGCAGATAGAGCGTGAGGAATCGGGACCCGCCGAGCAGTCCCTCCAACCGCGGGCCGAAGAAGTACAGCGCCAGCATGTTGAAGGCGAGGTGCAGGAAATTGTTCGGGTCGTGGAGGAACATGTACGTGAACACCGTCCACGGCGCTTGGAGCGCGTGCGATGGCACGAGCTGGAAGGTTGGCGTGATCCATGGGAACACCAGCTGGAGCACCCAAACGGCGACGTTGATCGCGATGAGAGTCTTCACCCATTTCGTCATGATGGGAAAGATGAAGGAACTCGGGCGCGAAGGGCAGGGCCGTCGATGCATCGTGCATCGTGCCGCGTGCATCTGGCGAATCCACGTATCTTCAGCGTCCATGAGCGATGAGCGGCGGTGGGTGCGGTGGGTGATCGTGGCGGCGGCGTTCGCAGTGGTGCTCGCGGCGGCGCCGTACAAACTGTTCGAGCTCGACCGCTTCTTCGTGCCCAAAGAGCTCGTGCTGAACGCGGCCGCATTGCTGGCGGCGCTCATGATCCTCGGCCGCGGGCGGGAGATCGCGTTCACGCGAGTGGACGTGCTGCTCGGACTGTACGTGGCGCTCAGTGCGATCAGCGCTGTGTTCGCCACGAATCATTGGCTGGCCGCGCGCGCACTCGCGATCACGCTCGCGTCGGCCGCGGTGTTCCTGGCGGCGCGCGCAGCGTCGGAGGGCGGCGCCTGGCGCCCCATCGTGGCCGGCTGCGCCGCGGCCGCGGTGCTCGGCGCGATCACGTCGTTGGCACAAACGTACGGCGTGACGAGCGAATACTTCAGCCTGAACCGCGCGCCGGGCGGCACGTTCGGCAATCGCAATTTCATGGCGCATCTCGCGGCGATCGGCGTGCCGGCGGTGGTGCTGTGCGTGATCGGCGCTCGTCGCGGATGGGTGGCGCTGCTGGGCGTGGCGGGCATGGCGGTGCTCGCCGCGGCGCTCGTGCTCTCGCGCACGCGCGCCGCGTGGCTCGCCCTCGCCGCCGGCGCGGCTCTGCTCGCGCTCGGTCTATGGCGCGCGCATCGCAAGTGGAGCGAGCCGCGCGCCGCGCGCCGCATGTGGTTCCTCGGCGCGTCGGCATCGCTCGGGGTGCTCGCGGCGGTGCTGCTCCCCAACACACTCGAGTGGAAGAGCGACTCGCCGTATCTCGACACCGTGACCGGTGTGGTGAACTACCGCGAGGGGAGCGGGCACGGACGCGTGCTGCAATACACGAACACGCTGCGGATCGCCGCGGCGCACCCGATGCTCGGCGTGGGGCCAGGCAATTGGGCCGTGGCGTATCCGCGGGTGGCCACGCCGAACGATCCGTCGCTGGATGCGGATGATGGCATGACGGCGAATCCGTGGCCGAGCAGCGACTGGATGGCGATCGCGGCAGAGCGCGGATTCCCGGCGCTGGGCGTCCTGGCGCTCGTGTTGTTCGGTCTCGCCGTGGGTGCGTGGCGCCGCGCCGACCGCGCGACGAACGCGGAGCAGTACGTCGAGGGGCTCGCGCTCGCGAGCGCACTGGTCGTGACCGTGATCGTGAGCGCGTTCGACGCGGTGTTATTGTTGCCGGCGCCCGCGCTCATCGCGTGGGCACTGTTCGGCGCGCTCTCAGCGCCGTCAACGTCGCACGGCGTGGAGATGGGTGGAACGTCACGGCGGCGGTGGATGACCATCGGCGTGCTCGTGATCGGCGCCGCATGTGTCGCGCGATCCGCGGCGCAACTCGCGGCGATGGCGGTGTTCAGCGACGCGCGCGATGTAAGACAGTACGATCTTGCCGGCCGCCTGGACCCGGGGAGCTACCGGATCGCGATGAAGCGCGCGGCGGTGTACGAGGCGCGCGGGAATTGCGAGGAGATGCGCGCCGCGGCGATCGCGGCGCGCGCGCTATACCCGAATGCGCCCGAACCACGGCGCATGATCCGCGCCTGCGGCCGGCGCGCGCCGCGCTAGCGCTCGAGCGTGTCGCGGAGCGCGTCGAGGCGCTCCGACCAGAATGACTTCGCGCCGCGCACCGCGGCCGCGCTCTTCAGCTTGTCGTGCTGCACGGCGAGAACGCACTTGTCCTTGCCGCGTGTGGTGATCGTGACGTCGACGTTCGTCTCATCCGGCCACGTGATGCGCAGGGACTTTCCGGCGGTGGAAGCGCGTACCGTGAAGCGCTGTCCCGCGAGCCACTGTGCACGGGTGGCGGCGTCGGTCCATGCTTTGTGCGCCTTGGCCGCGGATGCCGCGATGGTGCGGCTCACACTCGCGCTGAAGCCGCGCGTCGTCTGGTTCACGGCGCGCTTGCCGCGCGCGCGCTCGTAGCCAACGGTGACCATCTGGCACCACCATTCGCCCACGGAGAACTTCGTCTCGAGGAGCACGGCGAGTTCCTTATGCGACATCTCGCCCGCGCGCTCTTTGTCGAGCAGCGTGCACCATTGTGCCCAGGTGCGGCCGGTCTTGGCTTTCACGGCGATATCGCTCACCGGCATCTTCGCCGGGGCCGCGTTCTTCACGCGGGTCGCTTGATCGGTGGGAATCACGGGGCCCTTCGCTGATAGGTAACCGAGTACTGACACACGCTCGGATGCAATTTCGCACGTGTCAAGCCGGCGGTCTACTGGGGAACCGATGAAAAAACGCGGGGCCGCCTTATCGGCGGCCCCGCGCGATGTCTGAAGCTGCGGCAGTGTCTACTTGAACGCGATATACGACAGCCCGCCCGTGAGCTCGCCGGCGCCGTAGTAATTCGTGCTATAGCCATAGCAGTAGTAGTAGCAGCCGACGCCCGAGCTAGTCTGGTGATTGGTGGACGACCAGCGGTAACGCGCGTCGAACCGGACGTACAGGTGCGGATTGATGAACGCCTTCATGCCGAGCGCCGTGTTGCCGGAGAAGTACGACTGTCCCCGGATGTCCTGCGGGACTCCGCTGAACGTGACGCTCGGGTTGAAATCCGCCCAGCCCACACCGAGTGCGAGATAACCCCAAATGCGCTGCTGTCCGAAGTTGAACATGGCATCGAAATCGAAGTTGTTGACGGCGATGTCGCCCCGCAGTCCGCTCGCGCCAGCGCCGTAGAAATGCAGGGCAGGATCGGAGGCGGACCAAGAGAACTCCAGGCCGAACGTGCGCGACACGTCGTAGCCCAACCGCGCGCCGTACATACCGGCATCGCCGACGGAGACGCTAATGACTCCGTTGCATCCCGAGCAGCTGCTCGACGGAGTACCCTGGTAGATCTGACTGCCGAAGTACCAGCCGCCGAAGGCGCTGATCTCCACGGCTTGTGCCCGCTGTGCCGCCGCGGGCATCGCGGTCAGCAGGGCGAGGCCGAGCGCGGTGAGCGCGGCACGCCCGAGAAATTTGCGACTAGACATGGTGGCTGGCCTCTCCGTCGAAATGGTGTTCGTGGCACTCTGGCAACCACGTTAACTACGGGCATTCTCACGCGCCAGTTGGCCCTAGGGCCAACGCCACAGGATAACGCGGATACCCCGGGAGGGCGATTGGTTCCCGCCGCGCCGAGGGCGCGCTAGCGCTTGGCCGCGCCGGGTGAGGTGGCGGGTGCCGCGGGCACGCCATGCGTGCGCTGCGCCTTGTCGGCGGCGATCATATACGCGACAATGAGCAGCGATCGCACATGATCGTCCGCGCGCGCGCCGCGCTTGCCGAGCGCCTTCCAGTACGTGCGCGCGCCGGCCACATCTCCCACGCGGATCTTCGCCACGGTGCCGGCATCCCGGAGGTCGTCGAGCGCGAGCCACGTCGTGCCGTACTCGCCGGGATCCAGCGAATCGGCGAGCGCCGAGGCCGCCCGGAAATCCTGGAGCGAGAACGCGCGGACGAACGCGAACGTCTGCCGCGCGCCCGCGGGGGCGTGTTGGGCGGCCATATACGCATTGACGTTACGGAAAAAATCCTCGTCGACCTCGCCGGCGGTGCCCCCATCGAGATCCTTCTCGACGGCGAGCGCGTCCGTGGTCCAGATGCGCCAGTCCACTGGCGGGCGGCCGGACGCCATGCCGTTCTCGAAGCGCGACCGGCGCTGCAACGCGTCGAGCGCGCCGAGCGCACTCATAGTGTCCTGCAAGATCGCGGTGCGCCGCGCGTGCAGCACGGCGCCGAGGGCGAGCTCGTGGCTGCGTGGAATGGACGGCACGGGCGTGATGGTGCCTGTGTCGAACGGGATGTGCTCACCGTAGATCGCCGAGATGACATCGAAGCGGCCGGCGCGCAGGTCGGCGAGGCCGTCGGCGCTCTCGTGCAGGAAGCGCGAACGCTCGGCGCCGATGTCGAGGATGGGCATGTAGTCGGAATTGACAGATCCCATGAGGCTCACGAGCGGCGTGAGCTGCTCCCGGCTGCCGACGCGGTATGACTCGAGCACCGACGGCCGGAACGGAACGAGCGGCCGGAGATCGGCGGCGATGAGCGGATAGTTGAACACGGACCAGTCAGGAACCGGCAGCGTGGAGCGATTGCTCGCCACGATGAGGATGTCCGCGTTCGACGTCATGAAGATCTGGTACGACGCGAAGTTCTGGTGCAGCGCGGCGAGCACGCTCATCACGAGCCCATCGTTGATCTCGTACAGATGCAGCCACTGGCCGAACACGCCGTTCGGCGTGAGGTAGTGCTTCACCCGCGCGTAGAACTCCACGGTGAACAACCCGGACACGCCGCTCACCCACGGATTCGACGGTTCGGAGACGATCAGGTCGAACTGGCTCCCGTTGGTCGCGAAGAAGGATTTCGCGTCGTCGATGGCGAAGTGCGACCGCGCGGTGTCGGCGAAGACGCGCCAGTTCGCCTTGGCGAACGCGCGCGAGCCCTCGATCATCGCCGGCTCGATCTCGATGGTGGTGAGGCTCTTGAGATACGGGCTGCCCAGCAGGAGATGCGACGTCATGCCGGAGCCCTCGCCGATCACCGCCGCGTTCTTGGCGCGCGGCGCGTGCGCGAGCACCATGAGCGGCAGCAGGATCTGCGTGGACACATCGCCGCCGGCCCAATGGCGCGGCGCGTTGCGATCGTAGTTGTACCAGAGCGTGTCGAGCGACGCGTCGGGCTTGCCGTTGGTGGAGATGAACAGACTCTTGTCGCGATTGCTCTGCCCGACGGTGACGGTCGCGGTGCGTCCATCCTTGTAATAGAGGATCGACCGCGTGCCGGGCTCGGGCAGTCCGCCGTGGCGGAAGACGCCGCTCGAGAGGATCGTGAGGTCGAAGCGGTTCATCGAGCACGGAGATGGACGTCACGAAGAACACGCCGACGGCCATCGCGTACGCGAAATTCTGCCGGCGCCGCGAATCGCCCGCGGCCTTGTACAGCAAGTAGACACCGAGGCCCATGTCGAGCACGGCGCCCTGGATCAATAGCGTCTTCAGGCCGAGCAACGGCATGAGGATCAGCCCGGCGATGATCACGCCGATGATCGATCCAAAGGTGTTCACGGCATACACCGTGCCCACCGCGCGCTCTCCGCGGCCGGAATCGATGAGGAGCTTCGTGATCACCGGGAGGGTCATGCCCGCGAAGAACGTCGCCGGCACCATGACGAGCACGCAGATCGCGTAGCGCGCGATGCTGAACAGATCGTACGCGCCGTTGGATTCCGAGAGCGATGTGACGAGCAGCTGCATCCACCGGAAGGACCAGAGATACAGCGGGATGGTCGCCATCGCGGCGAATCCCATGATCCACTGGATGATGCCGAGCGCCCGCAGCGGATCTCTGAACCGGTCGGCGCGGCTCTGCACCCAGAGCGCGCCGAGCGCGAGCCCGAGGATGAACGCCGACAGCATGAGGTCGAACGAATGCGTCGCGCTGCCGAGCACGAGCGAGAGCAGGCGGATCCACGAGATCTCGTAGACGAACGACGCGATCGCGGTGCCGAACGCGACGATCAGCAGCAGCCGCCAGAGTCGCTCGCTGCCGAGCGGCATGGGATACGCCGGCGCGGGTGCTGCCGCCGGGGTGGCCGCGCTGCGTTCGTCGCTCTCCACTTCGGCGCGCGGCGCGAGCATCTCGGGGATGCGGATCGCGCACGAGCGTGGCGACGAACACGGTCCAGTTGAGGATCGCCGCCGCGAGCAGCGTGCTCTCGAGGCCGTAATTGGGCAGCAGGTAGAACCCCGCGACGAGCACGCCGACCGAGGCGCCCAGGCTGTTCGCGAAATAGAGCAGGGAGAGCACGCGGCCGGATTGCTGCCGCACGAGACGCAGCACGCCCGCGCTCATGAGCGGGAAGGTCGTGCCGAGCAGCACGGATTGCGGCAGGATCAGCGCGCTGGCGATCGACCACTTCACGACGGTGAGCAGCACCGGGCTGCCCGCGAGGTGCGGGAAGATCGAGTCGTACGCGAGCGCCGTAGTGCCCACGAACACATCGTGGAAGACGAATCCGATACCGCCGATCGTAAGCTCGACGAGCGCGTACGCGAGCAGCGGCTGCGTGAGCCGCTCGGAGCGTGCGGCTCGTGCCCCACGCGCCGAGCGACATGCCGCCGAGGAAGATCGTGAGCACGATGATCTGCGCGTACGCGCTGTGCCCCACGAACAGCCCGAGGTAGCGGCTCCAGATCGACTCGTAGATCAGCCCCGCGGCGCCCGAGAGGACGAACACGAGGTATAGGACGAATTGCGTCATCGGGGTTGGTCGGAGAAGGGCCGGGCGCGCGCCACTTCGCCGCCCACGCTGCTATGACGGCGCGGGGAGACTGAAGGAAACGAGAAGGCGCTCAGCGCACCTGGAAGGTGAGCGACGCCCACCGCGACTCGTAGTCGATCTCGCCGCCGGTGAGGCGCACCATGTGCACGAACTTCACGTACCAACGCCCCTTTCGCGTGATGCGCACGGCGATGACACCATTCGCGTCGGTCACCATCGAGATCTCGTGCGGCCGCTCGTTCGCAAGCTGGCTGCCTACCAGCACGGTCATCCCCGCCACCGGCTTGCTGCCCACCAAGCAGAGCATGCGGATGACGCCCGTACGCGACCCCGCATATGGATTGTCGAGCGGCACGACTTCCGCGGAGGAACCGAAGGGCATGTTCACCTGCGGCGTGCGGTCCTCGCCCACCTGGAACACCGCCTTCACGTTCTTCGAGTAGCGCTCGCGCGCCGGCCAGTTCATCTGGCCGTTCTTCTTCCGGAGCGCGAGGATGTCGGTGATCCCTTCTTCCTTGAGGTACTTGTTGAACGCGTCGGCTGTCTGTGCGAGCTCGCGCGGTTTCGTGGAGACGCCCAGCGCGTACGTGCCGGGGTTGTGCAACACGACGCCGAATTGCGTCGTGGAATCGCTGTACGCGACGCTCCAATCCAGCGGCTTGGGCGATGTGAAGCCGTCGGGCGCGAGCAGCAGCACCTGGCTCACACGGTCGAACGCGATGCCGTTCGAGCTCTGGGTGAACGTCCCGTTCAGGATCGGGACGCGCAGCGTGTCGCCCGGCGCCATGAAGTACGAGTCGAGCTTGATGAACATGTCGTGCGCCGACAGGGTCGCGGCGCAAACGACGGCGAGCACGAGCGCGACCACGGCAATCCGTGCCTTCATGTGCGGGCCTCCACGGTCGGGGGCGAACGGGCGACGCTGGCGGGTAGATGATCGCTCGCGGCAGGGGGCGTCCGCAACGCCCGCCGGCGGTCCGGCTAGCCCGGCGCCCACCTCCGGCGTTATCTTTTTCGCGTCAGTGGACCGCAGTGGGACCCCATCACGCGCACGAGGCCTGGCGATGAATCGGAAGATCCAGGGCGCGCTGGTCGCGCTCGGCTGGCTCGGATCGGCGGCGTTGTTCGCCTTTATGTTCGTCACCTATCACGGGACGAAGCTCTCGTACCATGAGGGATTCCCCGGCATGCCGTTCTATGGGGCGATGTCGTGGTGGTTCTTCTTCACCATCCCGGTCATCGGATTCACCTGGGGCTTCTTCAACGACCTCAAGAAGCCGAACTAAGCTCGCGCGATCGTAGAACCCCGGGGCCGCCGCTCTCCGTAGGGAGCCGCGGCCCTTGGTTTCTTCACCAACCCGCACCATGCATGCGATGACACGCACCACGATCACACGCGCCGCGTGCGCGGCGCTCGCTCTTTGCGCCATGCGCGCGTCCTCCGCCGCCTCACAGAGCGCCGCGCCGCCGGCGCGCCCGCTGTCGCTCGATGCGGCGTTCAGCATCGCCGATACGGTGAGCGACGTCGTGCGCATTGCGCGCCAGGCCATCGTGCGCGCCGAGGGGCAACAGGAGAAAGCGCGGAGCCAGTACCTGCCCCAGATCACGGGATCGATCAGCTACACGCGCACGCTCGCGAGCGAGTACTCGAATCTCACCGGCACCACGGGCGGCCCGCCGCCCTGCAGCAACTTCCCGATCGACAGCACGCTGCCGATCGGCCAGCGCGTGACGCAGCTCGAGAACGGATTCGGATGCCAGCCGAGCAGCCCGTTCGCGAACCTGCCCTTCGGCCAGCCGAACCGGTACGCGTTCGGCGTGAACCTCTCGCAGAACATCTTCACGGGCGGCAAGCTGGACGCGAGCACCAACGCGGCCGCGGCGGGAGTTCGCTCGGCGGGACTGACGCTCACGGAAGCGCAGGCGCAGTTGATCCTCACGGTGACCCAGACATACTACGACGCGGCGCTGAGCGACCGGCTCGTCGACATCGCGCGCGCGTCGCTGGCGCAGGCGGAAACGACGCTCGTGCAGGCGCAGCTCGGCCGCCAAGTGGGCGCGCGCCCGGAGTTCGACGTGCTGCGCGCGGAGGTCACGCGCGACAATCAGCGGCCGATCGTGATCCAGCGGCTCGCCGACCAGGCGATCGCGCATACGCGGCTCGCGCAATTGCTCCGGCTGCCGCCGGAACAGCCGCTCGATCTGACGACCGAACTCGGCGACACGAGCGCGGCGGCATCGGCGCGGCTGGCGGAGATCATCGCGCACCCATCCGACACGAGCACCGACGCGCGCGCGCCGGTGCGGCAGGCCGGCGAGAACGTGTTCGCGCAGCACGAGGGGATCACCGTGGCCAAGTCGCAGTGGTATCCCGCAATTCACGCTCACGTCGGCGTGGGGGAAGGTCGGGTATCCATCGAGCTACGCGCCGCCGCCGGTGGACGAATTCCGCACGAACTGGTCGATCACCGGAGCGCTCGCGTTCCCGCTCTACACCGGCGGGAACATCCACGGTGACGTCGTGATCGCGCAGGCGAACTGGCGCGACGCAATGGCACAGATGCGGATCGTGCGGCAAACGGCGCAGCTCGACGCGCGCGATGCGGTGTACCGGCTCATGGCCGCGCAGGCGACGTGGACGGCGAGCGTCGGCACCGCCGATCTCGCCGCGCGCGCGTACGCGATCGCGGAAGTGCGGTACAAAGAAGGCGTGTCGACGCAAACGGAACTGCTCGACCAGCGCCTCGCGCTCGAGCAGGCGCGGGCGAATCGCGCGATCGCGGCGCGCGACCTCCAGGTCGCGCGAGTGCGGCTCGCGCTCATTCGCGATCTGCCCGCTACTACACCGAGCGGCGGCGTGATCGTGAACGCGCAACAGGCCACTGCGACCGGCATCCCGCAACTACAACCGGCGATCGTCCCCGCGCCGGCGAACAACCTTGGAGTGACTCCATGAACAAGATCAGGAACTGGGCGCTGCTCGGGCTCGCCGTGGCGCTCATCACGATCGGGGCGGGCGTGATCTACAAGAAGAAGCTCGCGGCGGCGCGGCCGGCCAATGCCGCGGCGGCGATCGCAATGGATGTGGGACCCGAGAACCTCGTGGTCGTCGTGCGCGGGCCGCTCGAGAGCGGGCCGGCCGTGTCGGGCTCGCTCACGGCGCTGCGCGAAGCGCGTTTGCGCGCCGAAGTGAGCGGCCGGATCGTCGAGACGCTCGTGCTGCCGGGCCAGCCTGTGAAACGCGGCCAGCTCATCGTGCGCATCAATGACAGCGCCATCCGCGAAGCGTACCTCTCGGCGCGTTCCGCCGAGCGCGTCGCGCAGATCTCGCTCGACGATGCGCAGCGGGATGCCGACCGCAGCGCGAAGCTGCAAGCTGCCGGTGCGGTGGCGGATCGCGATCTCGAACAGGCGAAGCGCACGCTCGCGTCGTCGCAGGCGCTCTATGCCGATGCGCAGTCGCGAATGGCGTCGGCGCAGCAGCAACTCGACCGCACGCGGATCGTGGCGCCGTTCGCGGGCATCGTCAGCGAGATGCCGGTGAACGCGGGCGACGTGCTCCAGCCGGGTTCCGCGATCGCGACAGTGATCGATCCGGCGAGCATGCGGTTCGAGGGATCCGTGCCGGCCGAGGAGGTGGCGCTGCTGCGCGTCGGCGCGCCGGTGCGGTTCACGGTGAAAGGATATCCGGGCCGCACGTTCACCGGGCAAGTGGAGCGGGTGAGTCCCGCCGCCGATCCGCAGACGCGTCAGGTGCGCGTGTGGGTGTCGGTGCCCAATGCGAAGGGCGCGCTCGTGGGCGGCCTGTTCGCGCAGGGGCGCGTGGCCACCACGTCGGCGATCGGCATCGCGGTGCCGGTGAGCGCGGTGGACGAACGCGGGATCGCGCCGACGGTGCTTCGGCTGAAGGGCGGAAAAGCGGAACGCGTGGCCGTAAAGCTCGCGTCGCGCGATCCGGACACGGACATGGTCGAGGTCACGAGCGGACTGGCCGCCGGCGATACGATCCTCGTCGGCGCGGCGCAGGGCCTCACCGAGGGAACGCGCATCAAGGTCACCGCGCCGCCGTCCGATACGTCGGCGGCGCCGCGTCCGTAGCACTGCACGAGTCCAGCACTCTCTCAGAGAGCAGGCGACCATGTTCATCTCCGATTTCGCGATCAAGCGGCCGATCGTCACCATCGTCTCGATGGTGGCGCTCGTGGTGTTCGGCATCGCCGCGCTGATCAATCTGCAGACGGACGAATTCCCCGACGTGCAGCAGCCGATCGTCAGCGTGACGATCCCGTACCCGGGCGCCTCGCCCGACGGTGGTCGAGCGCGAAGTGCTCGACCGGTCGAGGAGGCGGTCTTCGGCATCAGCGGCGTGGACCGGATGCAGTCCACGTGCTTCGCGCTCGACGGCTTCGCGAACATCACGGTGTTCTTCGTTTTCGAGAAGACGATCCAGCAGGCGTCGCAGGACATCCGCGACGAGATCTCGGTGATTCGCGACCACCTGCCGGCCGAAATGAAGGAGCCGGTGCTCTCGCGCTTCGATCCGTCGGATCAGCCGATCGATGCCGCTCACGCTCACGTCGCCCACGACGCGCCGGAGGTGCTCACGCGGATCGCCGATCCCGGGCATCACCGGCGGATCGCGCTCGATTCCGGGCGTGGCGCGCGTGAGCGTGGTGGGCGGCGTGAAGCGCGAACATGATGGTGGAGATGCGCCCGGCGGATGCAGGCCGCGGGCCTGAGCGTCGCGACGGTGCTCGCGCGCGTGCAGGCGCAGAACATCGCGGCGCCGGTCGGCTGGATCAACGGCCCGCTCGAACGAGCGGCTGATCCGGCTCAAGCGGCAGACTCGCGAACGCCGAGGAGTTCTGGCAACATCATCGTCGCCGACCGCAACGGGCAGATCATCCGCCTGCGAAGGTGGCGAACGTCTACGACGGCACGGAGGAAGCGCGCACGTCCGCGCTGTTCAACGGACAGCGAGGCGGTCGGATCGAGATCGTGAAGTCGAAGGGCTTCAGCACGTCGCAGGTGAGCAAGGTGCTCGCGAGAAGGTGGACGAGATCCAGAAGACGCTGCCGGCCGGCGTGAGCTCGACGATCGTGCAGAACGCGGGCGAGCACGTGGCCGCTCGGTGCGAGAACGTGGAAGAGGCGCTCATCGAAGGCGCGATGCTCACCGTGCTCGTGGTGTTCCTCTTCCTGAACTCGTGGCGCTCGCACCGTGATCACCGGCCTCGCGCTGCCGGTGTCGGTGCTCGCGAGCTTCATCGCGGTGTGTGCGTTCGGCTTCACGCTCAACACGATGTCGCTGCTCGGACTGTCGCTCGCGATCGGCATCCTGATCGACGATGCGATCGTGGTGCGCGAGAACATCGTGCGGCACATCGAGATGGGGAAGGATCACTTCAGGGCCTCGCACGAGGGCACCGACGAAATCGGCATGGCGGTCGCGGCGACGACGTTCTCGATCGTCGCGGTGTTCGTGCCGATCGCATTCATGGGCGACGTGGCGGGCCAGTGGTTCAAGCCGTTCGCGCTCACGATCGCGTGCGCGGTGCTCGTGTCGCTCTTCGTTTCGTTCTCGCTCGACCCGATGCTCTCGGCGTACTGGGCCGATCCGCAGATCGAGGCGCACGAACGGCGCAACGCGATCGCGCGCGCGCTCGACCGGTTCAACGAGTGGTTCAACCGGCAGGCCGACCGCTACACGCGCGTCATCGGCTGGGCGCTCGACCATCGCTGGTCGATGGTCGACGCTCGCGGTGGCGTCGTTCGTCGGCGCGATCATGCTGCAGGCGAAGTTCGGCGGCGTCGGGTTCGTGCCGGAGTCCGACCGCAGCGAGATCAACGTGCAGGTGCGAGACGCCGCCGGGCTCGAATCTCGACGTACACGAGGATGAAGACCGAAGAGGTCGCGCGCATCGCGCGCTCGTACCCCGAGGTC
Source organism: uncultured Gemmatimonadaceae bacterium (assembly GCA_963732065.1). Lineage (GTDB taxonomy): Bacteria > Gemmatimonadota > Gemmatimonadetes > Gemmatimonadales > Gemmatimonadaceae > DATKOH01. The sequence continues at coordinate 438,775 of CAVSYH010000019.1, forward strand.
CGAGTACACGTACACGATCGATCGGCGGCGCGCATCCCGTTCCGCGCGCCGGGCGTGGACCAGGCGCTCGATCTACGTGCGGCTGGTGCCGAAGGCGAAGCGCAGCCAGAAGCAGGACGCGTTCGGCGAGCGGCTGCGCAAGGATCTCGCGCAGCATCGGCGGCGCCGACGATGTAGGTGTTCACCAGCGGATTCGGCGGCGCGCGCAAGCAGATCCAGGTCGAGCTGCGCGGCACCGACGCCGGTGGTGCTCACGCGACTCGCGCAGAATGCGGCTGATGATCGTGCGCACCGTGCCCGGCGCGGTGGACGTCGGACTCTCGGCGCGCGGCGAGAAGCCGGAGCTCGAATGCAGCTCAACCGCGGCCTCGCCGGCTCGATGGGCGTCACGACGTCGGCAGGTCGGGCAGTCGCTGCGCCCGGCGTTCGCCGGCATCGAACGCGGGCGACTGGGTCGACCCGGCCGGCAGAACTGCGAAAAGTGCGCGTGCGGCTCGCGCCGGAATCGCGCGCCAAGATCGCCGACATCGAGCGCCTGCCGCTCGTGGTCCAGCGGATCGGACGGCCGCGAGCGTGATGCCGCTCGGCCAGATCGCGACGGTGCAGCGCAGCACCGGGCCGGCGATCATCAGCCACCTCGATCGCGACAACGTCGTGGTGCGTCGAGGCCAACACGCAGGGGCGCTCGCTCGGCGAGGTGAACGAGCGACATCAACGACGAAACTCGCGAAGTTCCCGCTGCCCGCCGGCTACCGGATCACGCAGGGCGGCGAGGTGCAGGATCAGCAGCAGGTCTTCAGCCGCATCTTCGCGGCGCTGGGGATCGCGGTGCTGCTCATGTATCTGATTCTCGTGATGCAGTTCGGATCGTTCCTCGATCCGCTCGCGATCATGATCTCGCTGCCGCTCTCGCTCATCGGCGTGGTGCTCGCGCTGATCATCACGGGCAGACACGCTGAACATCATGACGCTGATCGGCGTGATCCTGCTCATGGGCATCGTGGCGAAGAACGCGATCCTGCTCATCGACTTCGCGAAGTGGGCGCGCGAGGGCGGGCTGCCGCTGCGCGACGCGCTCATCGAAGCCGGCCGCGATCCGGCTGCGGCCGATCATGATGACGACGCGTCGCGCTGATCGCGGGCATGATCCCGGTCGCGCTCGGCCGCGGCGAGGGCGCCGATTTCCGCGCGCCGCTCGGGCGCGCGGTCATCGGCGGCGTGATCACGTCGACGCTGCTGACGCTGCTCGTGATCCCGACGGTCTACGAGATCCTGAACGAGTGGAAGGAGGGACTGCTCGGGTTCATCAACAAGAAGCGACCTTCGGCCGTTGGCCACCGGCCCTCGGCCGGTCCTACGACGGAGCCCGTGCCGGAGACGCGAGGGTGATCAGCGCCACCGCGCTCACGATCATCACCGCGGCGATGATCGTGCGCGGGGTCACCGCTTCGCCCAGCACCGCCCATCCGAGGAACACGGCGACGACGGGATTCACGAAGGCGTAGGTCGACACTTTGGCCGGCGTGGACACGCGCATCAGCCAGAGGTACGCCGTGAATCCGATGAGCGCGCCGAAGAGCGTGAGATAGACCCAGGCGCCAAACGACGCCGCCGAGATCGCGTCAAAGTGAACGCGCGCCGGCTCGCCGAGGAAAGTGCCGAGCAATGTGAGCAGCACGCCGCCGGCGAGCATCTCCATGCCGATCGCGAGGAATGGCGACGCCGGCAGCGGCGCATGCTTCGAGTAGATCGAGCCGATCGCCCACGCGACGGAACCGAAGAAGAACAGCACCGCCGGCGCCAACGAGGTCCACGCCGCCGCCGCCCGCGATCTCGCCCGGCCCCACGAGGAACGCGACGCCCGCGAGGCCGAGCACGATCCCCGCCGCCACGCCGGCCGACGGGCGTTTGCCATCGCGGCGCAGCCAGTCGAGCAGCACCATCCAGAGCGGCACGGTGGTGACGAGCAGCGACGTGATGCCGCTCGGCACGCGCTGCTCCGACCAGACCACCGCGCCGTTGCCGCAGACGAGCAGCAGGAACCCGATGATCGTCGCGGCGCGCCAATGGATCGGCGACGGGCGCGCCGCGCCGCGGCCGCGCGCGAAGAGGTAGAGGATCGCGCCCGAGGTGAGGAAGCGCGTGCCGGCCATGAGGAAGGGCGGCATCGTCTCGAGCGTGATGCGGATCGCGAGATACGTGGAGCCCCAGAATGACGTAGACCGCGGCGAAAGCGGCGATGACGAGTGCGCGCGACGGCGGGGCGGCGGGCGATTCTTGCGTGCGCGGCGCTCACGCGCGGATCACGGTCATGGCTGAAACATCGCCGGGGAGCAGCGTGAGTCAAAGCGCGCGTCAAAGCGCGAGTCAAAGCGCGCGTCTTGCCGCGCGAGCGCCACGCGGCCAATCTTGGCCGTCGAACGTTCCCTCCTTTTCGAGGATCGTCATGCGCATCCGCGTCTCGCTGCTCTCGCCGTACTCTCGCTCACGCTCACGGTCGGTGCGCAGCAGGCGCCGCCCGCCGCCAAGAATCTCGCGCAGCTCAAACGCGAGGTCGCCGCCGACATCGACGGTCGCGCCGTGTTCACCCAGCAGATGGTGGACCAGATCTTCAGCTTCGGTGAACTCGGATTCCAGGAGTTCGAGACGTCGAAATACATCGTCGCGATGCTGCGGCAGAACGGATTCACGGTGGAGGAGAATTACGCCGGGATCCCCACCGCATGGCTCGCGACTTGGGGATCGGGGAAGCCCGTGATCGCGCTCGGCGCCGACCTCGATGACATCCCGCAGGCATCGCAGCGGCCCGGCGTCGCGTGCCACGTCGCGCTCATACCGGGCGCGCCGGGACACGGCGAAGGGCACAACGCGGGGCAGGCGGTGAACCTCACCGCGATCCTCGCGGTGAAGCGGATCATGGAGCGCGATCACCTGTCGGGCACGATCAAGGTGTGGCCCGGCGTCGCGGAGGAGCAGCTCGGCACGAAGGCGTACTTCGTACGCGCGGGGATGTTCAAGGACGTGGACGTCGTGCTCTTCTCGCACGTGGACGCCGCCTTCGGCACGAACTGGGGCGAAGGAGAAGGAAGCGGTCTCGTCTCGGTGCTCTACACGTTCGGCGGCCAGGCGGCGCACGCGGCCGGCGCGCCATGGCGCGGACGCAGCGCGCTCGACGCGGTGGAGTTGATGGATGTGGGTTGGAATTTCCGCCGCGAACATCTGCGCCTGCAGACGCGTTCGCACTACGTGATCCCGAATGGCGGCGACCAGCCGAACGTCGTGCCGCCCACCGCGAGCGTCTGGTACTACTTCCGCGAACTCGACTACGAGAAGATCAAAGGCCTCTGGGCGATCGGCGATTCTGTCGCGCTCGGCGCGACGCTCATGACCGGCACGACGCTCACGAGCGAGCGCGTGCTCGGCTCGGCGTGGCCGGTGCACGAGAACCGCCCGATCGCCGAAGCGATGACCGAGAACATCAAACTGGTGGGCATGCCGAAGTGGAGCGACGCCGATCAGAAGCTCGCGAAAGCGGTGCAGAAGGAGCTGAAGCAGAAGGAGACGGGGCTCGACACGGCCGTGTCGAAGCTGACGCCGCCGACGCCGGATTCGCTCAACATGGGCGGCGGATCGGATGACATCGGTGACGTGTCATGGAACGTGCCGACGATCACGCTCCGCTATCCGGCGAACATCCCGAATTTGCCGGGGCATCACTGGTCGGATGCGATCGCGATGGCGACGCCGATCGCGCACAAGGGATCGACCGCCGGCGCGAAGGCGCAGGCAATGACGATGCTCGACATCCTGCTCACGCCGGCGCTGGTGGACTCGGCGTGGAGCTATTTCAAGAACGTGCAGACGAAGGATGTGAAGTATCAGCCGCTCATGCGCCCCGAGGACCGGCCCGCGATCGAACTCAACGCCGGCATCATGGCGAAGTACCGTCCGGCGATGAAGGCGTTCTACTACGATCCGAAGAAGTACAAGACATACCTCGAACAACTCGGCGTTTCATACCCAACCGTGCGCGATGCGAACGGTAGCTGCGGGCCAAGGATCGGCAACTCCATAACTGCGAACGACGCTAAGCGGATCGGGCGGAAGGAGCGGATGAATCGGATCTGTTCGCAGAGAGATCCGATGATCCCCGTGTCGCGGTCAGAGACGTGTTATTCGTTGTTAACAACAAGAACACAACCTTGACCGGGTCGCGGAACTCTCCCAGTGCATGGAACGGATCGGATTCATCCGCTCCTTCCGCCCGATCCGTTTAGCGTCGTTCGCCGTTGCTGTTCTCAAGAGATCTACTTCCACCGAAACAGCTTGAGCGCGGTCACGAAACAGACAACGAGCCACGCACCAAGGATCGCGAACTGTGGAAGAACGGAATTCCAGCCGACGCCCTGGAGCATGGTCGCGCGCAGGGCGTCGTTCGCGGCGGTGAGCGGCAGCGCGCGGATGAACGGCTGCATCGCCGCGGGGTAACGCGTCCATGCGAAGAAGACGCCGGAGAACACCCACATCGGCAGCATCACGAGGTTCGCGAGGCCCGACACGCCCTCGATCGTGCGCACGCGCGACGCGACGAGCAGGCCGAGCGAACTGAACGCGAATGCGGCGAGCAGAGCAGATCGAGAACAGCTGCACGTACGATCCGCGCATCGGCACGCCGAACACGAGGCGGCCGAACCCGAGCAGCGTCACCACCTCGAGCACGAGGAAGGTGAGCCGCGAGAGGATGAAGCTCGCGAGGTACTGCCAGCGCGACATCGGCGTCGCGATGAGGCGCTTGAGCAGCTTCTTCTTGCGCGCATCCACGATCGCGAAGCCGATGCCCCAGATGCCGCTGCCCATGAGGTTCATCCCGAGGAGGCCGGGGATGACGAAGTCGATGTAGCGCGAGCCGGCTTCGTGCACGGTCTCGTCGTGGATCGCCACCGGGTCGGTGCGTCCGGCGGCGCGCTGCAGCGCGTTGTCCACGAGCAGCCGCGCGGTGCGCGATTCGGGGCGCGTGTCGTCGTAGCGGTACGCCGCCTGCGTCGCGCTCGACGGCGCGACCAGCAGCGCGACGGCGCCGGTGCTGAGCATCGCGCGCCGCGGCGCTGTCGTCGAGCAGCACGGGATCGAGCGCCTTCTCGCTCTTGAGCGCCGCCATCACCGGCGGACGCGCCCGGCGCGCTCGCAACGACGCCGACCTTCACCGTCTCCTGCGGGCGTGTTCCGGAACGCGATGCCCAGCCCCGTCGCGAGCAGGACCGGGAAGACGAACACCCAGAACACCGCCTCCGGCTCGCGCAGGAATTCGCGGTAGCGGATGAGCGTGAGCTGCGCGAGCGGCGCACTCGAACCAGCGCCGCGCGCGCGGAGGACGCGCGTCACTCATCGCGGAGATGCCTCCCGGTGAGCTTCACGAACACGTCCTCGAGCGTCGCCGAGTGCGTGCGCAGTTCGGTGAGCGCCAAATGCTGCCGCGCGAGCTCGGCGAGCAGCGCCGGCACCGCGCGGTGCAGTTCCGCGACCTCCAGCTGCCAGCCGCCGCCCGACTCGCGCACCGCGCTCACGCCGGGCAGCGCGCGCAGCGACGCCTCGTCCACCGCGCCGCTCCCGAGCGAGAACTCCACCAGGTGTTCGGCGATGATCTCCGCGATCAGCGCGCGCCGGCGTGCCGAGCGCGATCACCTTGCCGTGGTCCATGATCGCGACGCGGTCGCAGAGCCGCTCGGCTTCGTCCATGTAGTGCGTGGTGATGAGCGTCGTGCGGCCGTCGGCGCGGAAGCGGTCGATCAATTCCCAGAGCTGGCGCCGCGCCTGCGGATCGAGGCCGGTGGTGGGCTCGTCGAGGAAGAGCAGTTCCGGATCGCCGACCAGCGCGCACGCGAGCGCGAGGCGCTGCTTCTGCCCGCCGGAGAGCGTGCCGACGCGCGCATCGCGCTTCTCCTCGAGCTGCACCATGGCGATGACCTCATCCACCGTGCGCGCCTGTCGGTAGAAGCTGCGGAACAGGTCGAGCGTCTCGCGCACGGTGATCTTCTCGGAGAGCTGCGTGTCCTGCAGCTGGATGCCGAGCCGTTCGCGCAGTTCCCGTTCGTCGCCGCTCCAGCGGCGGCCGAGCAGTTCCACGTCGCCGCTGTCGGGCGCGGTGAGCCCCTCGCAGATCTCGATCGTGGTGGTCTTCCCCGCGCCGTTGGGGCCGAGCAGTCCGAAGCACTCGCCCGCGCGCACCTCGAGGTCGATGCCGTCCACCGCGACGACATCGCCGAAGCTCTTCTTGAGCGCGCGCAGGGCGAGCGCGCTCATTGCGTGTAGAGGATGATGTCGTACAGGAACTTCACGCCGAATCCGACGTTGGCCACCGAGAGGCGCTCGTCGTTGCCATGCACGCCTTTCTGCGCATCGGCGATCTCCACTTTGAACGGGCTGAATCCGTACGTGATGATGCCGGCCTCACGATACGCGGGCCGGTCGGTGGCGCCCGCGAGCATCGTGGTGGTGACGAGCGCCTTGGGGTCGCGGTCGTGCGCCGCGCGCTCGATCGCCTTGTAGAGATCCGTGGCGATCGGGCTCTCGAGCGGCGGCTTGAGCTGCAGCATCTGCTCGAAGTGCACCGCGGTGTCGTTCACGATGTTCTTGAGTTCGGCGAGGAACTGCGCCGGGATCCTGGTCGGGCAGCAGGCGGATGTCGAGCTCGGCCGACGCTTCCGGCGGGATGACGTTCGTCTTGTTCGAACCGGTGAGCACGGTGAGCGAGATGGTGTTCCGCAGGATCGCGTTCCACGCGCTGTTGCTCGTGAGGAACTCGCGGCCGCCCGGCGTCTTGACCGCGGCCGCCGCATCGGCCAGCCACGCGCGCTGCTGGCCCGTGTACTCCACCGAAATGTCCTGCATGAACTTCTGCACGCCCGGCGTCACGCGGAGCGGCGTCTCGTAGTTCGCGATCTTGTCGAGCGCGGCCACGAGCTTCGGCACCGGGTTCTGCTTCGTGGGCCGCGAGCCGTGACTCGCGACGCCGTGCACGGTGAGCTTCTGCCAGAAGGGGCGCTTCTCGGAGACGCTCACGCCGTAGTACTCGAGCACGCCGTCCTTGAGCGGGTTGCCGCCGCCTTCGGTGATGAGATACTCGACGTCTTTGAGCAGGTCGCAATGGTTCTTCACGAAGGTCAGCGCGCCGAGCCCGCCGAGCTCTTCGTCGCTGTTGCCGATGAACACGATGTCGCGATTGAGCAGCGCGCCGCTGCGCTTGAGCGCGAGCATCGCGTAGAGCTGCGCGATCGTCTGGCCCTTCATGTCGAGCGCGCCGCGGCCCCAGATGTAGCCGTCCTTGATCGCGCCCGAGAATGGGTCCACCGTCCAATAGCTCGCGACCGCGGGTACGACATCCATGTGGCCGACCAGCGCGATCGCCTTCTTCGAGCCGTTCCCCTTGAGCCGCGCGTAGATGTTGCCGCGCGTGGGCCCGAGCTCCGACGCCGCGGTATCGAGCACCTGCACCGTGAAGCCTTCCGCTTGGAGGATGTCCTTGAGGAAATTGATCGTGCGCATCTCGTTGCCGGGCGGGTTCGTCGTGTTCAGCTGCAGATAGTTGGAGAGCGTGTTCACCGCTTCCTTGGATGTCGCATCCCAATCGACGGGGCGCGGCGGCGCGGCCTGGGCCGCGGCGGACGCCGCGAACACGGTGAGAACGAGAACGGACAGGGCAGAGCGCATGATGAGAGGCCGGGTGTGGGGAATGCGTGCGCGCGAGCGAGACGATAAATGAGGCGCGCGCCGCGGCGCGCGCAATCCCCCGTGGCGAAACCCACTCCATACACGCGGCGTAGGGTCCACGCACACCACTTCAGAGCGACATGATCACACTTCTGTCCGCGTTCGTGCTGTTGCAGCAACCCATCATCTCCGTGACGCCCGATACGGAGAAGGTGAGCCGCGACTCCACGCATCACATGGAGGCGATGCGCGACTCCGTGCGCCGCGCCAAGATGCGTGCGATGCACGATGTCGTGGTCACGCCGGAGATGATGGCGACCGCCTACAAGGATCCGCAGGCGCGCGAACTCATCGCGCGCGCGCGCGTGGCGCGATTGGATCAGGACTCCACCCTGACTTCGTACGACGCCACCGCGCGCGAACGCATCACCGCCGGCATGAGCCTCAGCGCGGGCGGACCCGAGAAACTCCTTCTCCGCAGCGAGACGGCGTCGCGCGTGCGGTGGCAGCGCGGGCGCGGCGTGCTGATCGATGTGCTCGGCGCACGCACGGTGTTCCCGATGTTCTTCTCGGGGCCGCGCGTGCTCGGCGATTTCCTCGAGATGGACCCGGTACCGTATTTCCCAGGGCGCGAGCAGCTGCCATCGTTCGAGGGAGCTAAGCGCGCGGACAAGACCGTCGAGGGCATCTTCCTGCATCCGCTCGACCGCGGCGCGGAAGCATACTACACGTTCCGCACCGCGGATTCGATCACCTTCCGCCTCCCCGACGGCAAGACGATCCGGCTGCGCGCGGTCGAGGTGCAGGCGCGCAAACCCGACGCGCAGTTCATCGTCGGTTCACTCTGGTTCGACGTCGCCACCGGCCATTTGGTGCGAGGCGCGTTCCGCCCGGCCGCGCCCTTCGACATCGTGAAGTTCGTCCTCGAAGAGGATCCGCACGCCTTCGACGACGTGCCGGCCGCCGTGAAGCCCATCATCTTCCCGATGGAACTGAACGTCGCCGCCTTCACGGTGGAGTACGGCCTGCACGAGCAGCGCTGGTGGATGCCGCGCGTGCAGACGGTGGAGGGCCGAGCGCGCGTCGGCTTCATGCGCGTGCCGTTCTCCATGGAGCAGAGCTTCTCCTACGCGAGCGTGAACGGCACGGATACGATCCCGCGGCTCTTCGCATCGCTCGATGATTCGCTGCGCCACTTGCCCGGCGACTCGCTGTACAAGGCGCGACAGGACAGCATGCACGCGGCGCACATGGCGCGGCGCGACAGCGTTCGCGCCATGGAGCGCCACGAAGATTCGATCACGACGAAGGATGGCCGGCGCGTCGGTCGTTCGCCGTCGCGGCAACGGGATCGACGACGATCCCGATTTCCAGGGCTTCCATTGCTCCGGAAAGGACACCACGATCACGAAGAGCTTCCGCTACGATGGCATCGGTGCCCGATCCGCATCGTCGTGCCGTGCGATACCACCGCGCTCCTCCACTCGCGCCGAACTGCCGCCCTCGATCTACGACAACGGCGAACAGCTCTTCGATCTTAAGGAACGCGACCAGCTCGTGAAGGAGCTCACCATCGGCTTGCAGCCCGGCTGGGACCCGCAGCCGTACGAATGGCACTACGGCATCGAGAACTCGCTCATCCGATACAACCGCGTGGACGCGCTCGATGCCGGCGTGCAGGTCTCGCGCGACTTCGGCAGCGGATACACCGGATCGCTCGAAGCGCGCGTGTCCACCGGCGGCCCATATCTCTGGGGCGAGGCACACTTCAGCCGAAGCGATGGATACCGTACCTACGACATGGGCCTCTATAACCGCCTCAATTCCGCGAACGACTGGGGCGATCCGCTCACCTTCCGCGCGTCGCTGAACGCGTTCATCCTCGGGCAGGACCTTGGCTTCTACTACAAGGCCTGGGGCGGCGAGCTCACATCCAAGCCTCTGAGCAGCAGCGGCTTCACGTGGCGCGTGTTCGCCGAGCAGCAGACCAACGCGCCGGTGGCCACGAACGTCTCGATCCCGAATTGGATCAACGGCCACGACTTCAGCTACAACGTCGAGACGCCGATGACGAACGCGTTCGGCGCGCAGGTGCGGTTGCGCGACCAGATCGGACTCGACCCGCATGGCTGGCGCGAGTCGTACGATGCGCGCGCCGAAGGCGGGCTCGGCACCTTCCAGTACGGCCGCGTCGCGCTGGATGGGACCGTCGGCCACGGGCTCGGCAAGTATCTCGACTGGCAGCTCGGCGCCGGCGCGGGCACATCGTTCGGCGATCTGCCGCCGCAGCGCGACTGGTTCCTGGGCGGCGCGTGGACCATCCGCGGCCAGCAGCCCGGCACGGTTGCGGGCGACGCATACTGGCTCGGACACGCCGAGCTCGGCTCGAGCTTCGTGGCGGTGCGGCCCACGCTGTTCTTCGACATCGGGTGGGCGGGCGACCGGAACGATTGGCGGCACATTGGCATCCCGACGAGCGGCGTCGGCGTCGGACTGTCGTTCATGGACGGCTTGTTCCGAATGGACCTCGCGCACGCCGTGCAGCCGACCGGCGGATTCATCCTCGACTTCTCCACGAGCGCGCGTTTCTAGTAAGTTTGGGCGCGCGCGGTAAGCGCGAACCCATCGGAACGGAGAACGCCGCCATGTTGAAAGAATTCAAGGACTACCTGCTCAAGCAGAACGTCATCGCGCTGGCGCTGGCCGTGGTCATCGGCGCCGCGCTCAACAAAGTGGTGCAGTCGCTCGTGAACGACATCATCATGCCCTTCGTTTCGGCCGTGACGCCTTCCGACCAGACGTGGGAAACGTTGAAGGTGTCGATCGGCCCTTTGCATTTCGGCGTCGGCGACCTACTCAGCACGCTTCTGAACTTCGTGATCATCGCCTTCGTCGTCTGGCGCATCAGCAAGCTCGGTGATGCCGCCGCCCGCCGCGGCCACGAAGAGCTGCCAGTACTGCAGGAAGGAGATCGACCCGGCCGCCACGCGCTGCCCGCACTGCACGAGCCAACTGGCGTAGGAAGGCAACGGCGGACTGTCGGCTGGCGGCTGTCGCGGGCGTCCCCTCCGTGGCGAGGGCTACCGCCGGTCGTCTGACATCCGTATGACTGGGCCCATCAAACCGGCGCGCGCGCCGCGGAATTCATCCACAGAGCAGGCCACCGCGGAGGTGCTGCTCTGGCAGATGCGCGCGCGCCTCAGCGCCGCGCTCATTGGCGCGCTCCTCATCCTCGGCCGCATGGTCGGCGACCATGCGATCGAGGCCGCGAAACGTGGCCTGGGCGTGCTCCTCGTGTACTTCGTCGCCACGCTGCTCATCGCGTACCTCATCAATCGCTCGCGGCGCGCCGGACCGGTCTGGGTGTGGCTCGCGATCGGCACGGACCTCTTCGCGATCTTCGAAGTGACGTACGTGAGCACGCCGCCCGGCGACTACGCGCAGGCGCTAATCCTCGGATTCGTCGTGCTGCACTTCACGGAATTCTATTTCGGACGCCGCTATGCCCAGGGCGCGCTCGCGGCGATCATCGCCGCGTACCTGATCCTCATCGCGCCCGTGACCGGCCTGGGCCGCACACTCGAGTGGTCGGGCGAACTCATGTCGCTCGCGGTGTTCGCCTTCGCCGGCGCGGTGTTCGTGGTGCTGTACGGCAGCTACAAGGAGCGGCTCGCCGAGATCGTCGAGCTTGTTCACGCGAACGGAGCAGGGCGATTTCACCGCAGAGTTCCCGGTGCGGCTCGACCAACCGCCCGACAGCGTGACGATGGTGGGCAGCGCGTACAATCGCGTGCGCGCGCAGCTCGGCAACCTCGTGCTCACCGACCCGCTGAGCGGATTGCTCAACCGGCGCGGCCTCGAGCGCGACCTCGCGCGCGAGATCGCGCGTGGCGTGCGCAGCGGCAAGGAACTCGCGCTCGTCGCCATGGACGTCGACCACTTCAAGACGATCAACGATACGCTCGGCCATCTCGCCGGCGACGGCGTGATCAAGGAGATCGGCGAACTGCTCCGCCAGCTCAAGCGCGGCGGCGACATCGTGGCGCGCACCGGCGGCGACGAGTTCACGCTGCTCCTTCCCGAGACGGGCGCCGCGGGCGCCTTCCGTCTCGCGTCGCGCATCCGCGAGATGGTGCGCGCGCACGAGTTCCCCACGGTGCGCGGACGCGTGCCGGTCACGGTGAGCATCGGGCTCGTCGCCGACCGGGTGATGGATGAGGATGTCGCGCACGACTTGCATTCGCGCGCCGACGAAGCGCTCTACGCCGCCAAGGAGAGCGGGCGTGATCGCGTGACGATCTGGAACGCGAACATGCGCGCCTTCGTGCTCACGCGCACCGGCGAGCTGGCCAAGCCGTAGCGCCGGCGCGCTACGCCGAGATCGCGCCCTCGGACATCATCACGCACTCGCCGCCCACGCGCACCGCGGCGATCTCGCCGCCGGCCTTGTCCACCTCGATGTGCAGCATGCTCGGCCGCCCCATCTCCATGCCTTGCTCCACGACCCACTTGAGCGTCGCGTCGCTCGCGGTCTCGCGCGCCGCGAGATAGCCGCCGAGCGCCGCCGCCGCGCTCCCGGTGGCCGGATCCTCGGGCACCGCGAGGCCGGGCACGAACACGCGCGCATGGATGTCCACGCCCGGCTGCTCGGCGTCGCGCGAGAAGACCATCAGCTGCGGAGCGAAGTACGACTTGAGCGTCGCCTCCCAGTGGTCCATGCGCACGCGCGCGCGGCGCACCGCGTCGCGGTCGCGCACCGGCACGAACAGGAATGGGAGTCCGCAGCTCACCGCCTGTGGCGACGACATGCCGCCGAGGATGTCCGCCGCGTCGAGCGCGAGCATCTCGGCGAGATGCGTGCGGCCGGGCGCGGGCGGCCCGATCTCCGGGAGTTTGGCCGCGGTGAGCTGCGCGAAGGTGGGTTCGTGTCCCTCGCCGCGGATCATCACGGGCACGGGGCCGACGCCTTCCTCGAGGATGATGCGCGTCTCGGGCCGGTGAGCTTGACCTCGCCGGTGGCCGCGAGCGCGTACGCCGTGCCGACCGTCGGGTGTCCCGCGAACGGCAGTTCCTCCGCGGGCGTGAAGATCCGCAGGCGCCGCGTGTGCTTCGGGTCCGACGGCGGATAGACGAACACCGTCTCCGAGAGATTGAACTCGCGCGCGATGTCGGCGAGCCGGTCGTCGGGGATGGCGCGCGCGTCGGGGAAGACCGCGAGCTGGTTCCCCGAGAACGGCCGGTTCGTGAAGACGTCGAGCGTGAGGTACCGATGCCGTGCGCCGTTCATTTCTCGTCCATGAACGGATAGCGATGATCGCGCGGCGGACTGAACGTCTCCTTGATCGTGCGGGCGCTCACCCAGCGCACGAGGTTCAGCTTCGAGCCCGCCTTGTCGTTCGTGCCCGAGGCGCGCGCGCCGCCGAACGGCTGCTGGCCGACCACCGCGCCGGTGGGCTTGTCGTTGATGTAGAAATTCCCCGCCGCGTGCCGGAGCGCCGTCTGCGCCTGGAGCGCCGCGGCGCGTTCCTGCGCGAACACCGCGCCGGTGAGCGCGTACGGGGAGGTGCGATCGATGATCTCGAGCGTCTCGGCGTACTTCGAATCGGGATACGCGTACGCCGTGACGACGGGGCCGAAGATCTCCTCGCAGAGCAGGCGGTAGCCCGGGTCCTTCGTCTGGACGAACGTCGGCTCGATGAACCAGCCGGTGTTCCCCTTCGCGCCGCCGCCGGCGAGCACTTTCGCGTTCTTCTTCGCGTCGGCGATGTACTCGGAGATCTTCGTGAACGCCTTCTCGTCGATCACGGCGCCCATGAAATTCCGGAAATCGGCGATGTCGCCCATTCTTGATGCTCTCGATCATCGCGACCACGCGGTCGCGCACGTCGGCCCAGAGCGAGTTCGGCACGTACACGCGGCTGGCGGCGGAGCACTTCTGTCCCTGGTACTCGAAGCCGCCGCGCACGATCGCGACCGCGAGCGCCTCGGGATCGGCGCTGGCATGCGCGACGATGAAGTCCTTGCCGCCTGTTTCGCCGACGATGCGCGGATAGCCGCGATAGCCCGAGACGTTCGCGCCCATCTTCTTCCACATGCTGTTGAACACGCCGGTGCTGCCGGTGAAATGCACGCCGGCGAACTCGGGGTGCGCGAGCACCGCGTCGGAGATCTGCGCGGCGTTGCCCGGGCAGCGAGATTGATCACGCCCGGCGGGAGGCCGGCCTCCTCGAGCAGCTTGAGGATGTAGTGCGCGTTCAGCATCGCGCTCGACGCCGGCTTCCAGAGCACCACGTTGCCCATGAGCGCGGGCGCGGTGGGCAGGTTGCCCGCGATCGACGTGAAGTTGAACGGCGTCACCGCGTACACGAACCCGTCGAGCGGGCGGTATTCCATCTGGTTCCAGACGCCCGGCGAACTGATGGGCTGCTCGGCGAGCAGCGACTGCGCGAAATGCGGATTGAACCGCCAGAAGTCGATGAGCTCGCATGCGGAGTCGATCTCCGCCTGATGCACCGTCTTCGATTGATTGAGCATCGTCGCGGCGTTCACGGTCGAGCGCCACGTCGTGGTGAGCAGCTCGGCCGCCTTGAGGAACACCGCGGCGCGGTCCTCCCACGTCCACGTGGACCAGTCGTGCCATGCGGCGCGCGACGCCGCGATGGCCTGCGCGACCTGCTTCGGGCCCGCCATGTGGTACTCGGCGAGCACGTGCTTGTGATCGTGCGGCATCACGGCCTTCGCGGTGCGTGCCGGTGCGCACCGCCTTGCCGCCGATGACGATGGGGATCTCGATCTTCTCCCCCGCCATCTTCGCGAGACGCGCCTTGAGCTCGGCTTTCTCGGGCGAGCCGGAAGCGTAGTGCTTCACCGGCTCGTTCACGGGGGCGGGGACATGTCGGACGCCGGCGAGAGCGCCGTGCGGCGCCGCGGGCGGCGTGGGGTGTGCGGGCATTGGCGTTCCTTGTCGTGGAGAGCGGACAGGAAAGATATACAGGATGAAGATACGAATCCTGTCAATCTTGTTAATCCTGTCAAAGCGCGTTGCCGTGATCCAGAAGAACTGCTTTGACAGGATTAACATGATTGACATGATTTGACTGAACGGCGGTACAGCATCGCGAATTCCTGTCCCGCGTAATAAGTTGGGCCGTGCGGAAATCCTGTCTAATTTTGATCGCGACGATCGCTCTCCTGTCGTGCGAGCGCGCGCCGGTGGACTGGCTGGAGGCATCCCGTCTCGATTCGGCTTCGGTCGCGGCGGCCGGTCCCGCGTGGGTCCTCGCGCTCGACGCGCGCGGGGGTGCGCGCGCCGTGCGACCGGCGGCGCCGCGCGATGCCGCGGCATCGCGGGCGCGTGCCCGGGATCGCTGGTCGCGGCTCGCACGCAGGGCGGTGAGTGGTTCGCCGCGTGGTTCGCGGCACGCGCGGACAGCAGCGTGGTGCTCATGGTGGCGCGCACGACCGACGGCGGCGCGGCATGGACGAAGGGGATCGCCGCCGATGCGCGCGATGCGGGCCGACGGGGCTGTGCGCGCCCGGCGCCGGCGATCGCCGCGGATTCCGCCACCGGGTTCGTGCACCTCGCGTACTTCCTCGAGCCGCTGGATGGCGCGGGCGTCTGGTTCGTGCACTCGATGGAACACGGCGCGGTCTGGCACCCGCCGGTGCCGATCGCGTTCGGCGCCGATCCCGCCGCGGCCGAGCGTCGCATCGCTCGGCGACACGGTGGCGGTCGCGTATCAGGCCCCGAACGATGGCGACGGCTGGATCGGTCTCGCGCTCTCGACCACCGACGGCCATATCATTGACCACATCCTGCCCGCCATCTCGGGACGATCCGTGCCGGCGGCGGCGCCGCGCGTCGCGCTGCGCGGCGAACGGATCGCCGTCGCGTGGATCACCGCGCGCGGCGCGCTCCCGATGGTCCGGACCGGAACGCGGAGTTCACCATGAAACATTTCCTGGGCGCGCACACGATCGACAACGGCGGGATCGACCAGGCCGCGCGGCGCGCCGGCGGCGCGGGCATGACCGCCATGCAGCTCTTCACCGCGATCCCGAAATTCTACGGCGACAAGTCATCCATCAAACCGGAACGCGTGACGAAGTTCCGCGCGGCGCTGCAAGAGGCGGGCATCGCGCCGGCGCACGTGGTGGCGCACGCCGCGTACGTGCTCAACACCGCGACGCACGAGGACGACAAGTGGATCCGCGCGAGCGCCGGCCTCACGAAGGAGCTCGAGCGCTCCACCGCGCTCGGGATCGGTGCCGTCTGTTTCCACCCGGGCGCGGCGAAGGACGGCGACCGCGCCGCCGCCGTGGAGCGCGTCGCCCGCGCGATCACCGCGGCGCTCGAGACGGTGCCGGGCGACACGCGCCTCCTCGTGGAGAACACCGCCGGCGCCGGCGCGACGATCGGCAAGACGCCCGACGAAGTGGGCGGCATCCTCGAGCGCCGTGCCCAAGAAACTGCGCGCGCGCACCGGCTACGGACTCGACACCTGTCACCTGTTCGCCGCCGGGCACGACATCGCGTCGTCCCGCGTTCTCGCTCACGGAAGTGCTCGACGCGTTCCAGGAGGCCACAGGAGAGTCGCCGAGCTTCTTCCACCTGAACGACAGCACCGGCGCGCTCGGCTCCAACCTCGACCGTCACGCGCTCATCGGGGAAGGGAAGATCGGCGCGGACGCCGTTCGGCTGGCTGCTCGAGGACGAGCGCTCGCATCACGTGCCGATGATCCTCGAGACGCCGCAGGAGCACGCCGACATCGCCGACGACGATGTCTCGCCCGACCCCTACGACGTGCGCATGATGAAATTGCTCCGCGCGCTCGAGAAATGATCGCTCCCTCTCCCGAAGTCAACGAGCGCCTCTCGGTGAAGAACATTGGGTTCGGGCTCAAGCTCATGATCGGCGTCATCGAGGCGGTACAGTAGCGCCGCGCGCGCGCTGCGCACTGAGGGAATCCGCGAGCGCGCGCTCCACCTCGTGGAGCCGCGCGACCTCCGCCGCCAGCCGCTCGGCCCGCTGATGCTCGCCCACGGCGTAGGCGGCGACGGCGGCCGCGACCGCCATGAGCGCGCCCGCCGCGAGTATAGCGCGCGCGGGAGAGCGGCGGCGGCCCTGCGTGCTCCGAGGGGGAAATCGGCGTCATGGCGGCAATGTAGGCCCGGATCGCGCCGCCGCCAGAGCGGGAAAACGCCGTTTCCCCTATGAGAAACCGGCCCCGGAACGGGCCGCGGGGGCCGATTCCCCTCTGGGGAGGGCGCCTCTCCCTATGAGAAAAGGGCAACCTCCCTATTGCGTTGTCGGGCGAGCGGCGTAGTATTTGTCGCGTCGGACCGGCGTTCCTTCCCCCGACGGCGGATCACTTACCACTCGGAGAGGGCATTGATGGCCACCAAGAAGAAGGCGAAGAAGAAGACCGGCAAGAAGCGGAAGCCGAATGCGGCGTTCATGAAGCCAATGAAGCCGGATGACGCGCTCGGCGGAGTGGTCGGCATGAAGCCGATGCCCCGCACCGAGATCACCAAGAAGCTCTGGCAGTACATCAAGAAGCACAAACTGCAGGACAAGAAGAATCGTCGCATGATCAACGCCGACGACAAGATGAAGATGGTGTTCAACGGCAAGAAGCAGGTCTCGATGTTCGAGATGACCAAGCTTGCCAGCAAGCACATGAAATAGTTCGCGACGACATGTCGCGTGCTCGACGGGGCGGCTCGCTCGCGGGCCGCCTTCGTTGTCTCCGCGCTTCGTGCGGCGCACCGCCCGCCGCGCCGATCGCTCCTCTCCGCCCCGAGCCGTAGTGGCCGACTCCGCCAAGCCCGCCGCCAAGAAAGCACCGCCCAAGCCAGAGCCGCCGATGACGCCGGCTTCGTTCGCGCGCCTCGTCCTCGAGGTGATCGCGATCTGGGCGGTCGTCCACACGCTCTTCCTCGCCGGCTACCGCATCCCCAGCGGCAGCATGGAGCCCACGCTCCAGACCGGCGATTTCCTCTTCGTCACGCCGCTCCCGTACGGCCCGCACATCCCGTTCACGAACTGGAACCTGCCGGGCTTCTCGGATCCGCCGCGCGAACAAGATCTCCGTTTACGATTCGCCGCCGCAGCATTGGTCGCCGGCCACGCCGTTCTTCGACAAGAACGACTCGATGCTCACGGTCGTGAAGCGCATCGTCGCGACGCCCGGCGACACGATCTACATGCGCGCCGGCGTCCTCTATGTGAACGGCGTCGAGAGCCTGCCGCCGGTGGTCCCCGCGCCCGGACCGCAGCAGCCCGGCGAGACGAGCGTCGCCTTCGAGTGGCAGAAGAACTTCACGGTGCAGGGTTCGCGCTTCGGCCCCGCTCCCGCCGTGCCCACGCACGATGACTGGGGCCCGCTGCTCGTGCCCGCCGGCCACTACTTCTCCCTCGGCGACAATCGCTACAACTCGATCGACGCGCGCTACTACGGATTCATCCCGCGCAAGAATTTCCGCGGCCGGCCGCTGTTCATCTGACTTCTCCTTCGACGTCGAAGATCTGCGCCTCCGCTGGAACCGGCTGCTGAAAGGCCTGTGGAACGCGTAGCGCGGGACGACGGCGCGACCCGGCGCTCCGCGCGCGCGCTTCGTGCGCGGCCTGTCGCTCGTGGGCGTCGTCGCGCTCATCGCGGGCAACATGCTCGGCACGTCGCTCTACACGCTCCCGGCATCGCTCGCGCAGCAGGTCGGCCCGATCGGCCTCCTCTCCTGGCTCATCACGGCCGCCGGCTTCTTCCTGCTCGCGCTCCTCTATGGTTCGCTCGGCACGCGCTTCCCGCGCACCGGCGGGCCCTACGTCTTCGCGCGCGAAGCGTTCGGCGACTTCGCCGGATTCCAGACGGTGTGGATGTACTGGCTCAGCGCCGCGGTGGGGAACGCCGCGATCGTCACCGGCGGCATCGCGTACTTCACGCGGCTCTTCCCGGTGCTCAACGACAGCGTGATCTACCAGGCTCTGCTCGCCGAGGGGATCCTCTGGACGCTCTGCATCCTGAACGTGCTCGGCATCAAGGTGGGCGCGCGCGTGCAGATCGCGATCCTGGTGTTCAGCGTCGTGCCGCTCACGGTGCTCGGCATCGTGCTCTTCCACTTCGACCCGGCGAATCTCCACCCCTTCGCGCCCAAAGGCATCGGCGCGCTCGCCACCGGCTCCGCGCTCCTCGTGTGGGCGTTCTCGGGCATCGAGTCGGCCACGGTGCCCGCCGAGGAAGTGGACCAGCCCGGCCGGATGATCCGTCTCGGCACGATGCTCGGTTTCGGACTCGCGACGCTCGTGTTCTTCGTGTTCGCGCTCGCCGTGACCGGCGCGCTGCCGAACGATGTCGGTCGCGAGTTCGGCGCATCCGCTGGAACTCGCGGCGCAGCAGGTGCTCGGCCCGCGCGCGGCGTTCTGGGTGAGCGTGGGCGCGGTGTTCGCGTGCCTCGGCGTCTTGAACGGCTGGACGCTCATGGTGGGACGCATCCCATTCAGCGCGGCGGAGGACGGCATCTTCTTCCGCGCGTTCGGCAAGCTGCACCCGCGCTTCGGCACGCCGCACGTGGCGCTCATCACCGGCACCACCGTCGCGGCGCTGCTCATCCCGCTCTATTTCGTGAAAGGCACGCTGCTGGATGTCTTCACGCTGCTCATCCTGCTCGCGAACCTCGGCGCGCTCTTCCCGTATCTGTACAATTCCGCCGCGGCGTTGATGCTCGCGCGCCGACCGGGCGGCGATTGGAGCGCCGCGATGCGCGTCCGCACGCAGGCGATCGCGCTGGTGTGCTTCATCTTCCTCCTCTGGGCGACGTACGGCGTGGGCCAGGAAGTGATCTTCTACGGCTTCATCGTGATGATGGCCGGCGTCCCCCTGTACATCTGGTTCAAGACCTCGGAGCGGGCGCCCTAGACGCCGGCGCCGCGTGTTGCCAGGGCGGGCCTCCAGTCGTAGGGAATGGAGGAGGAATCGCCGCATGACCGAGAAACAATTCATGGGGTTGGGGCTGGTGTTCATCGTGCTCATGGTGTGCGCGCTGTTCATCGCGTGGCGCCTGCAGCGACTGGCCAAGCAGAAGGAAGACGCCGAGAAGCGCGCCGTGGTCGCCTTCGAAGAGATGAACCTGCTCACGAAGCAGCTGCGCGAGCGCGCCACCGCGAGCGGCACCGTCCAGCCCGAATCGGTGCCGCCGGGCGAGCGCTTGCGGCAGATGTACCCCGGCCCGAAGCGCGGTTCGCAAGGCGCTGCGGGCTTCCTGAACCTGCCGGTCGCGCCTCGCGCGGTCCCCGAGGCGTTAGATTAGCGACATGAGCTTCTTCCCGCGCCACACGGAAAATCTCACCGCGGAGGACGGCCTCCCGCGGCGCTTCGCGCATTCGCTCGTGGGCATGGCGATCATCACCGCGGTGTTCGTGTACGGATTCCGCGAACTCGCATTCCACTCCGGCGCGGGCCGCTCGCTGCTTGCTGCTTTTGTTAGGCGTGCTCGGCCAGCTCGGCCATCCTGATCGCCGGCACCACGATCGCATCTGGGCAGCCATCCGGTGCATCAGTGGAAATGGCGGGCGCCCGGCTTCGCGCTCGTCGAGAGCTTCGCCGCGATCACGATCAGCTGCGATCCTCATCGCGTTCCACGTCGAGATCGTCGGCACGGAACAAGCCACATGGGGCGACTGGTCCACGATCGCGTTCCGCACGGTGGTGCTCCACACGCTGGCGATCGTGCTCTTCGCGGTCATCCTCGGCATCGTGGTGCAGCGCGTGCGGTACGAGATGTTGAAGCACGAGAATCGCGAGAGCACGGCGCAGCTCATCCACGCCGATCATGTGAAGCAGGAAGAGTCGGCGCCCTGACCGTTCCGCGAGTATCTTTCCCGTCATGCCGCGCAAGGACAAGCAGCTGATCGTCGTGGGCGACCGCGTGCTCATCGCCATCGAGGCGGGCGAGGAGCGCAGCAAGGTGGGGCTGTACCTGCCGCCGAGCGCGGTGGACACGCAGGCGGTGCAGGGCGGCCGCATCGTGGCGACGGGCCCGGGGCTTCCGATGCCGGACCCGTCCGAAGTCGAACGAGGAGCCGTGGCGCACCGCGGCGCGCGAGACGCGCTTCGTGCCAATGCAGGCGCGGGAGGGCGACTACGCGCTGTTCTTCCGCCGAGCGGCGGTGGAGATCTCGTTCGAGAACGACCGCTATCTCGTCGTCCCGCAGACCGCGATCCTCGCGCTCGTGCGCGGCGGCGTCTCCAGAGAGGAATGAGGATCATGATGTACGACGAACGCTTCATCGCGCCGATGCGCGCCGAACTCACGCGGATCGGCGTGTCCGAACTGCAAGACGCCATCCGAAGTGGACGGTGCGCTCAAGGATGCGCATGGCACGACGCTGCTCGTGGTGAACTCGATGTGCGGATGCGCCGCGCGCAACGCGCGCCCCGCCGTGACGCTCGCGCTCGCGAACGCGAAGAAGCCGGCGCAGCTCACGACCGTGTTCGCCGGCCAGGACGCCGAAGCGACCGAGCGCGCGCGCAGCTACATCACCGGCTACCGTCCGAGCTCGCCGATCGATCGCGCTGTTCAAGGACGGGCGAGCTCGCGTTCATGCTCGAGCGCAATCAGATCGAAGGGCGTGACGCCGCGTCGATCGCCGCGGATCTGACGGCGGCGTTCGACGCGAACTGCTGAACTACGCGGGAAGCGGGAAGCGGGAAGCGCCGCGATGATCGAGAACGGCGCGAGGGCTCCTCGCGCAGTTCACGCACATCGCGGCGCTTCCCGTCGTTCCCGCGTCCCGCGCCGTTCAGTTCGCCCGTCTCACCCACCTCACCACTTCTCCAAGAGACGGCCGCTTGCCGTACATGAGCAGGCCCACGCGATAGATCCGCGCGGCGAGCCAGACGGCGGCGGCGCAGGCGGCGAGCACGCCGGCGAGCGTGAGCGCGACTTCGAGCCACGGCACGCTCGTCACGATCATCCGGAGCGGCATGATGATCGGCGCCGCGAACGGGATCCAGGAGAGGATCTCCGCCGTGCGGCTCGACGGGTTGAGCAGGATCGTCTGTATGAAGAGCATGGGCGTCACGAGCAGCAGGATCACCGGCGTCGCCGCTTGCTGCGCGTCCTGCTCGTTGCTCACCATCGCGCCCACGGCCGCGAAGAGCGACGAATAGAAGATGTACCCGAGCACGAAGAACAGCAGGAGCACGATCGCGGCCGCGAGACCCACGTGGGGAAGCACGACCGGGTCCGCCTTGCGCACCGAGCGCGATCAGGATCGGCACGCGGAATTTCGCGATCAGGATCGCCGCTCGCGATCCACAGGATCTGCTGCGTGATCCCCACGGCGCCCACGCCGAGCACCTTGCCCGCGAGCAGCGTATCGGTGGACACGCTCGCCACCACGACCTCGGCCACGCGCGTGTTCTTCTCCTCGATCACGCCGCGCAGCACCGTCTGCCCGTAGAGGATGATCGACATGTACAGGAGGAACGCGATGCCGAGTCCGGCGAAGGCGTTCACCATGCCCGGAGCCGGCGCGCCCCTGCTCCGAGAGCCGCTCGGTGATGAATTCGCGGCTTGAGTGACGCGATCGCCGCCGCCGGGCGGAGTCCACGTGCGCCTGCGCAAGGCGCGTCCCGAGCACGCTCTGCCGCACGACGTCCGGTGAGCGTCTCCATGTCGCCGATCGAACTCGCGTTGCGGCCGGCGTAGCGCGCCGATTCGCCGGCGAGCGTCGCGCTGATCGAGCACGAGGTAGCCGCGCTTGTCGGCGCGCATCACCTCGTGCGTGGCCGTGCTCTCGGCGCGCGTGAGCGTATCGATCGTCACGACGCGCACCGTCGGCATGGGCGCGCCCACGGCGGCGCGGGATCGCCGCCGCCACGCGCTCGCCGAGCCCCGCGCCCGTGGCGTCGAGGATGACGATGTTCGCGACATCCTCCGACGCCTTCGTGCGCAGTGCGAGCAGCGGCGGCAGGATGAGCAGCACGCCGAAGAGCACCGGGCCGAAGATCGTCGTGAAGATGAACCACTTGCTGCGCACGCGCTCCAGGTACTCGCGCTTGATGACCACCCAGAGCTTATCCATGGCCTGTCATCCCCACTTCGACGCCGGTGGCGCCGACTTTGTCGAGGAAGATCTGGTGCAGCGAAGGCTGCACGAGTTCGAATCGCTGGATCCTGGCGCCCGCGTTCGATGAGACGCTGGAGCAGCTGCTGCGGATCGGCGTCCGCGGGCGAGTTCGATCTCGAGGGAGCGGTTCGAGTCGTCGACGCGCTCGACCAGCGTTGTGGTCGGCGAGCACCGCGGTCGCCGCCCGCGCGCCGTCGCCGGCAGCGCGAGCGCGACGTTGCTGCCGCCATGCTCCGCCTTCACGCCGGCGACGCCGCCGTCGAGCACTTTGTCGCCGCGCGCGATGATGCACACGGAGTCGCACAGGCGCTCGGCGTTGTCCATCAGGTGCGTGCAGAAGATCACCGTCGCCCCGCGTTCTTGAGATCGACGACGGTGTCCTTCAGCGCCTGCGCGTTGATCGGATCGAGGCCGCTGAACGGCTCGTCGAGGATCACGAGCTCGGGATCGTGCAGCAGCGTGCCGATGAACTGCACCTTCTGCTGCATGCCGCGCGAGAGCTCGTCGATCTTCGCGAGCCCCCAGTCCTTCTCGGCGGTCTTGAGCTCGAGACGCTCCATCCATGCGGCGATGCGGCGGTCGGCTTCGTGCGCGCGGCACGCCCTTGAGCTGGCCGAGGAACCGCAGCACGCGGCGCACCTGCATCTTCTTGTAGAGGCCGCGCTCCTCGGGCAGGTAGCCGATGCGATCGGGGCTCGCCGCGCGTCGTTGTGCGGCTTGCCGAAGAGCGTGATCGTCCCTTCGTCGGGCGCGATGATGTTGAGGATCATCCGGATGGTGGTCGTCTTGCCGGCGCCGTTGGGGCCGAGCAGGCCGTACACGGCGCCTCGCGGCACCGTGAGCGACAGATCGTTCACCGCCGCGTGACCGGCGTACCTCTTGACGACGTGCGTGATTTCGACGGCGGAATCGGGCATGCACTCGCTCGGGAATCGGGAATCGGGAATCGGGAACGACGCAAACTACGCCGTGTCAGCACTACGGCCAATCCGGTGCGCAAGTTGCTCCGCGGGCGGCGCCGCAGCGAATTCTTCCCATGCGCCCCCGATTCCCGAATCCCGTCTCCGAACGCCAATGAACCTGAGACTCGTCGCGTGCTTGTGCTGTCCCTGCCATGGAGCCGCAGTCGCACGCCCAGGACCTGACCGCTCTTCAACGCCGGCTCCCTCGGCCGCCCCCTGCGCGCCGCGGCCGACAGCTTCGCCGCGCGCGAGCACGTCACCGTCGCGCAGGAGAACGCCGGCAGCCTCGAGACCGCGCGCAAGCTCACCGAACTCGGGAAGATCCCCGACGTGATCGCGCTCGCCGACTACGACGTGTTCCCGCAGCTCCTCATGCCGCAGTACGCGACGTGGTACGCGCTGTTCGCGCGCAACCGCATGGTGATCGCGTACACGCCGAAGTCGAAGTTCGCCTCGGAGATCACCGCCAAGAATTGGACGTCGATGCTGCTGCGCGCCGGCGTCGAGACCGGGCGCGCGAATCCGGATCTGGATCCCAACGGCTATCGAACGCTCCTCGTGCTGCAGCTCGCCGAGGCGTTCTACGCGCAGCCGGGCGCTCGCGGCGCGGCTGCTGGCCGCGAGTCCGGCGCGGAACATCCGGCCGAAATCGGCGGATCTCGTCGCGCTCGTTCCAGGCGGGTGAGTTCGACTACATCTGGGCGTACGAATCGGTCGCGCAGGCCGCGTCGCTCTCGTATCTGCCGCTGCCGGCGGAGATCGATCTCAGCGATCCCGCCGACAGCGCGCGCTACGCGACGGCGTCGGTGCGCGTCGCCGGGCAATACGCCGCACGACTCGGTGACCTTCCGCGGCTCGCCGATCGTCTTCGCGCTCTCCATTCCAGTGGGCGCACCGCACGCCGCGCTGGCGGCGCGATTCATCGCGTATCTCTTCTCGCCCGACGGCCAGCGCGTGCTCCGCGCCACCAAGCTCGACGTGCTCGCGCATCCGGCGATCATCGGCTCCGGCGCGCCGGACGCGGTCGCGCGCGCCGCCGCTCCGTGAACGGCACGCGCGCGACGCACCGCGCCGCCTCGCGTGATCGCGGCGCTCGCGCGGCTCGCTGTTCCTGCTCTTCCTCCTCGCGCCGCTCGCGCGGCTCGTCGCCGCCGGCGGCGCCGCCGGCGCGGCGGGCTCTTCACCGACGCCGAGCTGCGCAATTCGCTCGCGCTCACCGCGCTCACCGCTACGGCGGCGACGCTCCTCGGCGTGCTCGGCGGCGCGCCGCTCGCGTATCTCCTCGAGCGCCGCCGGTTCCGCGGCCGCTCGCTGCTCGCCGCGCTGCTCGATCTGCCGCTGCTCGTGCCGCATCCCGTGGCCGGCATGGCGCTGCTGCTCGTGCTCGGCCGCCAGAGCGCGGTCGGCGGCGCGCTCCTCGCGGCCGGGCTGCGCGTGGTCGGTTCGCCGCTCGGCATCATCGCGGCGATGCTGTTCGTCTCGGCGCCGCTGTTCATCAGCGCCGCGCGCGAGGCGTTCGGCGGCGTGAACGCGCGCTACGAGAACGTCGCGCGCACGCTCGGCGATCCGCCGTGGCGCGCCTTCCGCCGCGTCACGCTGCCGCTCGCGACGCGCGGGCTCATCGCCGCGGGCGTCGTGATGTGGGCGCGCGCGGTGAGCGAGTTCGGCGCGATCGTGGTGCTCACGTACAATCCGAGAGTCGCGAGCGTGCTCAGCTACGACCGCTATCACGAGCTACGGTCTCACCGAGGCGCTGCCCGGTGGCGGCCATTCTCGTGCTGCTCGCGCTCGTGCCGCTCGTCGCGCTGCGCGCGCTGCGCCCCGAGCATCGCGCGAGCGAAGCATGATCTCCGCCGGGCGCTCTCGGCGCGCGCGCCGGCGCGTTCTCGCTGCGCGACATCACGTTCGAAGTGCCGCGCGGCGACGTACGGCGTGGTGATCGGGCCGGCGGGTTCGGGCAAGACCACGCTGCTCGAAGTGATCGCCGGACTCATCGCGCACGACGGCCGGCACGCTCATCGCTCGAACGGCCGCGACGCCGCCGGCGTGCCGCCCGAGAGCCGCGGCATCGGCCTCGTCTACCAGCACGGCTATCTCTTCCCGCATCTCTCGGTGGCGGAGAACATCGCCTACGGTGCGGCGGACGCCGCGTTCGCGCGCGCGGTCGCGGCGCGCGTGGGCGCCGATGCGCTCGCGACGCGCGACGTCCGTACGCTCAGCGGCGGCGAGCGCGCCGTCGTCGCCATCGCGCGCGCCATCGCCGCGCGGCCGCCCGTGCTGCTGCTCGACGAGCCGTTCAGCACGCTCGACCCGCGCCGGCGCGCGGTGGTGCGGCGCGAGGTGCGCGCACTGCACCGCGAACTCGGCATGACGGTGCTGCAGGTCACGCACGATTTCACCGAGGCGGGACTGCTCGGCGATGTCGCGATCCTGCTCGATGCGGGCCGGGTGCTGCAGTCGGGTCCGCCCAACGCCGTCTTCCGCGCTCCGGGATCGCCGTACATCGCCGAGTTCCTGGGCGCCGAGAACGTGTTCGCGGGCGAGGTGCGAGTGCACGACGGTGAGATCGAGTTCACGACGGGCCCGCTCACGTTCTATACCGTGGGCGACGCGCATGCGGGTCCTGGCCACGCGGTGATCCGCGCGGAGGAGGTGACGGTGTCGACGGGATTGGGAGTGTCGTCGGCGCGGAACCGGTTCCACGGCCGGGTGTCCGAGATCGCGGCGCTCGGTGCTCTGACGCGCGCCGTGGTGGACGTGGACGGGGTGCCGCTCGTGGCGGCGCTCACGACGCGTTCGGCGGAGGACCTGGTGCTCGCGGAAGGGCAGTGGGTCTGGGTCTCCTTCAAGGCAATGGCAGTGCATCTGTGTTGACGCCGGCGCACGCGCTGCCGAATTAGCGTTCTTAGGCCGATCATCCATAAGAACTCCGTCGTACGACCGCGGCGCTTGGGGAATTGCGCGGCGGGTCAGATTAGCTATATTTATCCAGTAGTTATGACAGTTAGTAATGATATTGATAAATACTGGATAAATCGCTAAGAAATCACAAGACGAAATCTCGACGCATGGACAGAGCAAGGAACCCATTCGCACCTGGTGCAGGCACGCGCCCTCCGGAACTGGCGGGCCGCGAGAGCATCATTGACGATGCGACGGTCGCTCTCAAGCGCGTGATCGACGGCCGGCCGGCGAAGAGCCAGCTGCTGTTGGGGCTCCGCGGCGTAGGCAAGACGGTGTTGCTCAATCGCATCGCGGAGATCGCCGAGATGCAGAACTATCTGACGGTGGTATTGGAAGCGCCCGAGAGCCGCCGTCTCGCGGAGATGCTCGTGCCGCCGTTGCGCGCTACGCTCTTCAAGTTGAGCGGGATCGCGCATGCGCGTGAGCTCGCGAACAGAGGCATACGCGTGCTGCGTTCGTTCGCGAGCGCGTTCAAGGTCAAGTACGGCGGCGCGGAGTTCAGCGTGGAGGCGGAGCCTGGCGTCGCCGATTCCGGCGACCTCGAATCCGACCTGCCTGCCCTGCTCGAGGCGGTCGCGCGCGCGGCCAAAGCGGCGTCGCGGGGGGTCGCGATCTTCATCGATGAAGTGCAATACCTCAGCGAGAACGATCTCGGCGCGCTCATCGTCTCGATCCACAAGATCGCTCAGCGTGACCTGCCGCTCATCGTCTTCGGCGCCGGTCTGCCGCAGCTCGCCGGACTCGTCGGCGAGGCGAAATCGTACGCCGAGCGGTTGTTCGATTTCCCGGAGGTCGGGCCGCTCTCTGCGGCTGCGGCCGCGCAAGCGATCCGCCAGCCGATCATCGATGAAGGAGTGGACATCGCGCCGGCCGCACTCGCGCGCATCGTCGAGCGCACCGAGCGCTACCCGTATTTCCTGCAGGAGTGGGGCTCGCATGCGTGGAATGCCGCGGCGGCATCGCCCATCACGCTCGCCGACGCCGATCGCGCCACGGAGAACGCACTGCGCGCACTGGACGCGGGCTTCTTCCGCGTGCGGTTCGATCGCCTCTCACCGCGCGAACGCGACTACGTTCGCGCGATGGCCGAGCTCGGACCGGGTTCGCACCGATCGTCGGCCATCGCGGACCTGCTCGGGCTGCCGATCACGGCCGCGGCGCCGATCCGCGGCGACCTGATCCAGAAGGGGATGATCTACAGCCCCGCGCGCGGCGACACGGCGTTCACGCGTACCAATGTTCGATGATTTCATGCGGCGCATGATGCCCGATTGGGCGCCGCCGGCGCGCGGCCGCACGCGCCGCTGACTAGAGCTGCTCGAGCGACTCGGCGCCGATCCCCGGCTTCCACGGCAGGATCTCGTACTGCGCGATCCCGGCCTTGATGTAGGGATCGCCGTCGCGCACGGCGTCGAGCGCCGCGAGCGCGCCCTCATCGGGCACGCGGAGCAGGATCGCGCCGCCGTTGCGCGGTTCGAACGGCCCCGACACGAGCAGGGTACCCTTCGCCTTGAGCTCGCCGAGGTACGCGCGGTGGGCATCAACCACCTTCAGCATCTCCTCCAGCGGCCGCCGATAGCGGATGATCGCGATCGCGTACATGACTATTCGCGCTCCTCGGTGAGTGCTTCGGCGAGCGCGCCCCACGCCAATAGCGCGCACTTGAGACGCACGGGCAGGCGCGACACGCCGGCCAGCGCGCGAAGATCGCCGAGCGCCGCATCGCGCGCCGCGGCATCGTCGCCGTGCACCATCTCGGTGAACCGCCGCGCGAGCCGCTCCACCTGCTCGCGCGATCGCCCTTTCAGCTGCTGCGTCATCATCGATGCCGACGCCTGCGAGATCGCGCAGCCCTGTCCGGTGAACTTCACATCCTGCACCGTGTCGCCCGCGAACTCGATCTGCAGCGTGATCTCGTCGCCGCAAAGTGGATTCTTCTTCTGGATCGAGACGTTCGCCTGCGGCAGCGGCCCGCGGTTGCGCGGCCGCCGGTAGTGGTCGAGCAGCACTTCCTGATAGAGCGCGCTCAGCGCGTCGTCAGACGGAGGCATGGCCGAACAATTCGAGGGCGGCGCGCAGGCCGCCGATGAGCGCATCCACATCGTGCTCATCGTTGTAAATGGAGAACGAAGCGCGCGCCGTGGACCCCACGCCGAGCCGGCGCATGAGCGGCTGCGCGCAATGGTGGCCGGCGCGGATGCAGAATGCCGCGCGCGTCGAGGATGGAGGACGAGGTCGTGCGGATGCACGTCGGCAAGAGTGAAGCTCACCACGCCGCCGCGATCCGCGCCGGCCGGCGGTCCGAACACGCGCGCACTCTCGAGCTTCTCGATCTGCCCGATCGCGCGCGACGCGAGCGCGCTGCCGTGCGCGTGCACCGCGGCCATCCCGAATTTCTCCAGGTAGTCCGCGGCCGCCGCGAGACCCACCGCGCCTTCCACGTTCGGCGTGCCGGCCTCGAACTTGTGCGGCAGCACGTTCCACGTGCTGTGATCGTCGTGCACGAACTCGATCATGTCGCCGCCGCTCTGATAGGGCGGCATCGCTTCGAGCAGCGCGCGCCGTCCGACGAGCACGCCCACGCCCATCGGCCCGAACATCTTGTGGCCGCCGAAGGCGTAGAAGTCCACGCCCAGCGCATCGATCGCCACCGGCATGTGCGGCGCCGCCTGCGCGCCGTCGCACACGGTGACGGCATTCGGCGCCCGGACGCGCACGAGCGACGCGATCTCACGCACCGGATTCACCGCGCCCAGCACGTTCGACACGTGGTTGAACGCCACGACTTTGGTGCGCGCGTCCAGCATCGCGCCGAGCGCCGCGAGGTCCACGGTGCCGTCATCGCCCAGCGGCGCGATCGAGAACTCCGCGCCGCGCTCGAGCGCGAGCTGCTGCCAAGGGACGAAATTCCCATGGTGCTCCGCCGCGGTGACGATGATCCGGTCGCCGGCGCGCACGTTGGTGCGCCCCCACGCAGTGGCCACCAGGTTCAGTGCGGCAGTGCATCCGCTCGTGAATAGCAGCGTGTCCGCATCGGCCACTCCGAAGAAGCGCGCCAGCCGGTGCCGCGCGCCGCGATACGCGGACGTCGCGCGCGCGGAGAGCGCATACGCGCCGCGATGCGGGTTGGCGTAGTCGCGCGAGTAGAACTCCGCGATCGCATCCAGCACCGCCTGCGGCTTCTGCGCGGTGGCGGCGCTGTCGAGGTACACGAGCTGGCGGTCCGCGGCGAGCAGCGGGAAATCGGCGCGCGGTGCGAGGGCGCTCATCCGCGCCGCGCTCCCACGCACACCATGCCGCCAATGACCATCACGCGGTATACCGCGATGCGTTCGTCGGCCGGCGGCGTGCAGCGGCGCGCCGCTCGCGAGCTCGAACTGGCTGCCGTGCCACGCGCACTCAATGCGGCCGCCTGGCAAGAGCGTGCCGTCGTCGAGCGGGAACTCCTGGTGCGAACACAGTCCCGACACGGCGTGGATGGTGCCGCGGTCGTTCACGAGACACACATGCTCGCCGCCCGACGTCTTCACGCCGAGGAGCGCGCCGGCGGGCAGGTCCTCTACGCGCGCGAGCGGCTCATAGCCATCCATCAGGCGCCGGCCCCCACGCCGGCGAATCGCGCGAGCGAGAGCGATTCGAGCTGCTCGCGCACCGGCGCGAGCTCGATCGTCTCGATGACATCGGCCGCGAACGCGTACGTGAGCAAGCGGCGCGCGAGGTCGCCGCCGATCCCGCGGCTCTCGAGGTAGAACAGCGCGTTCGGATCCAGGCGGCCCACGGTGGCGCCGTGCGTGCACTTCACATCGTCCGCGAAGATCTCGAGCTGCGGCTTGGTGTCCACGCGCGCGCGCTCGGAGAGGAGCAGGTTCGCGTTGGTCTGCTTCCCGTCGGTCTTCTGCGCCTCGGGATGCACGTACACCTTGCCGTTGAACACGCCATGCGACGCTCCGCCCAGGATCCCCTTGTAGAGTTCCCGGCTGAAGCAGTTCGGCGCGATGTGCTCGATGCGCGTCTGGTGGTCGACATGCTGCTCGCCGTCGGTCATGTACAGACCGTTCAGCGTCGCGCCGCAGCCCGGCCCGGCGAGCGCCGTGTAGATGTTCGTGCGCGAGAGCGCCGCGCCGCTCGCGAACGAGAAGCTCTGGAAGTGGCTGTCGCGCCCCTGCACGGCCTGCACGGTGTGCACGTGGTAGGCGCGCTCGCTCTCGCGCTGCACCTTCACGTGGCGCACGGTCGCGCCGTCGCCCACGTGCAGCTCGGTGACCGCGTTCGTGAAGTACCGCGCCGCGCCGATGGACACATAGCTCTCCACCACGCCCGCCTGCGCGCCGCGCTCGGCGACGATCAAGTTGCGCACGTGCGCCGCGCCGTTGGCCGCCCGCTCGTCGGCGACGAAGATGGAGATGCACCGGCGCCGCGGCCTCGACGTTCGCGGCGATGTGGATCACCGCCCCGTCGTCGAGGAAGGCGGTGTTCAACGCCGTGAACGACGCGCTGTCCGAGGTCGCGATGCGCGTGAGATGCCGTTCGAGCAACTCGGGCGTCTCACGCCACGCGCGCGGCATGTCCATCACGCGCACGCCGGCGGCGGGCGCGCCGCTGGAGAGTTCCGCGCGGAATCGCCCGTTCACGAACACGAGCGTCGGCCAGGACGCATCGAAGCGATACGGCGCGAGCGCCGCGGCGCTCACCGGCGCCGCGATCGCCGTGCAGCAAGGCGAACTCCGCGGCGGCGATCGGCGCGGCGTTCGTGAAATGCCAGTCCTCGTTCTTCATCGTCGGGAAGCCGAGCGTCTCGAAGCGGGCGATCGCCGCGCGGCGCGCATCGCGCAGCCACGCCGGCGCCGAGCCGCCGCCGTTCGCGGCGAACGCGGCCTGCTGATCGACGTAGCGCTGGCACCGCGCTCACGCCGCGGGCGCCTCGAGCCAGTCGTAGCCCTTCGCTTCCAGCTCGAGCGCGAGCTCCTTGCCGCCCGAGCGCACGATGCGGCCGTTCGAGAGCACGTGCACGCGATCGGGCACGATGTAGTTGAGCAGCCGCTGGTAGTGCGTGACGACGATCGTCGCGTTGTCCTTGCGGCGCAGCGTGTTCACGCCCTGCGCCACGATGCGCAGCGCGTCGATGTCGAGGCCCGAGTCGGTCTCATCGAGCACCGCGAGCTTGGGCTCGAGCACCGCCATCTGCAGGATCTCGTTCCGCTTCTTCTCGCCGCCCGAGAATCCCGCGTTCACCGAGCGCTGCATCATCGCCGGATCCATGTCGAGCATGGGGAGCTTCCGCTCCATGTATTCCATGAACTCCATGGCATCCATCTCGGCTTCGCCGCGCGCCTTGCGCACCTCGTTGTGCGCCGTGCGCATGAATTACGCGTTCGACACGCCGGGGATCTCCACCGGATACTGGAACGCGAGGAAGACGCCGGCCTGCGCGCGCGCCTCGGGCGCCATGGCGAGGAGATCCTGCCCCATGTACGTCACCGAGCCGCCGGTGACCTCGTAGCCCGGATGGCCCGCGATCACCTGCGCGAGCGTGGACTTGCCGGACCCATTGGGCCCCATGATCGCGTGCACTTCGCCGGCGTCTACGTGGAGCGTGATGCCCTTCAGTATTTCGCGGTCGCCGGCTTTGGCGGAGAGGTTCTTTATGTCGAGCACGGAAATCCTAGCCTGAGAGAGGGGATAGTGCGGGAAGCGGGAAGCGGGAAGCGCCGCGGGATGCGAGAACTGACGAGAGCCTGCTTCCTCCTTCGTCGCGTCCCGCGGCGCTTCCCGCTTCCCGCTTCCCGCGTCGTTCAGCCAACGCTGCCTTCGAGCGTGATCCCCAGCAGTTGCTGCGCTTCCAGCGCGAATTCCATCGGCAGTTCCTTGAACACTTCGCGGCAGAAGCCGGCGACGATCATGCTCACCGCCTGCTCGGCGCTCAGGCCGCGCTGCTTCAGATAGAAGATCTGGTCCTCGCCGATCTTCGACGTGCTCGCTTCGTGCTCCACCGTGGCGCTGTCGTTCTGCACCTCGATGTACGGGAACGTGTGCGCGCCGCAGCGATTCCCGATGAGCATCGAATCGCACTGCGTGTAATTGCGCGCGCGCGCCGCCTTCGGGCTCACGAACACGCGGCCGCGGTAGCTGTTGTTCCCCTGGCCGGCCGAGATCCCCTTCGAGACGATCGTGCTCTTCGTGTCCTTGCCGAGGTGGAGCATCTTCGTGCCGGTGTCCGCCTGCTGATGGTTGTTCACCACCGCCACGGAGTAGAACTCGCCCACGGAGCGGTCGCCCTGCAGGATCACGCTCGGATATTTCCACGTGATCGCCGAGCCGGTCTCCACCTGCGTCCACGAGATCTTGGCGTCGGTGCCCGCCTTGCCGCGCTTGGTCACGAAATTGTAGATGCCGCCCTTGCCCGCGGCGTCGCCGGCGAACCAGTTCTGCACGGTGGAGTACTTGATCGTCGCGCGGTCGAGCGCGACGAGCTCCACCACGGCCGCGTGGAGCTGGTTCGTGTCGCGCTTGGGCGCGGTGCAGCCCTCGAGATAGCTCACGTACGCGCCCTCGTCGGCCACGATCAGCGTGCGCTCGAACTGTCCCGTGTTCTCGGCGTTGATGCGGAAGTACGTCGAGAGCTCCATCGGCGCGCGCACGCCCTTCGGCACGTAGCAGAACGAGCCATCGCTGAACACCGCGGAATTGAGCGCGGCGAAGAAGTTGTCGTTCGCCGGCACCACGCTGCCGAGGTACTTCTGCACGAGGTCGCCGTGCTCGCGCACCGCCTCGGAGAATGAGCAGAAGATGATCCCGTGCTTCGCGAGCTCTTCTTTGTAGCTCGTGCCCACGGACACGGAATCGAACACCGCATCCACCGCGACGCCCGACAAGATCTTCTGTTCGCTCAGCGAGATGCCGAGCTTGTTGTAGGTCTCGAGCAGTTTCGGATCGACCTCGTCGAGACTGCCGAGCGGCTTCTTCGTGCGCGGCGCCGAATAGTAGTAGAGGTTCTGATAGTCGATCGGCGGATACTTCACGTTCGACCAGTGCGGCTCGGTGAGCGTGGTCCAGCGGCGGAACGCCTTGAGGCGCCACTCGAGCAGCCACGCGGGCTCCTGCTTCTTGGCCGAGATGAGCCGGACCGTGTCTTCGGTGAGGCCGCGCGGGATCGTATCGGCTTCGATGTCGGTGACGAAGCCGTACTCGTACTCTTTGTTGACGAGGGACTCGATCTGACTGCTCATACAGGCTCCGGAACCGCGGCTAGGCGACGTTAGACCATTAAGCCTAGCGATTCTATCGGAATTGTCAACGCAAAACAGAGCTCCGGTGCGGAGCTCTAATGTATTGCGCTAAAATGCGTTACAAGCTTGGTTCGCGCGACCGGCGTCTACCGGAAGACCAGATAGAGCACCGCGAGGATGCTGACGATCGCGGCGCCGATCAGCATGGGCATCACCGGCAGGCGCGATTTCCCGTCCACCGGATACTTCCCGCCCTCCATCGTGACGGCGCGCTGCGCCAGCTGCGTGCTGCGGCGGCTGAACGAGTCGTCGTCGTGGTCCTCGAACTGCACGGGCCGCACGCCCGGCGGCAGCGGCTGGCGCGTGAAGGTGAAGATCGTGTCGCCGACCTGGATCTGGTCGCCTTCCACCAGGATCTTCGGATCCTTCGCCGGCTGATTGTTGATCTTCGTGCCCGATGAGCCCATCGAGTAGATCACGAACTCGCCCGCTTCGCCGCGCACGTCGGCGTGGAAGCGCGACACGGTGGGATCCTTGAGCACGATGCTGCAGCCGATCTCGCGCCCGATCTGCACCACGCGCTTGCGCAGCGTGTAGCCCTTCCGGCTCGACGTGTCGATCAGGTGCGCATCCGGCGGCGGCTTGGGCACCGCCGGGCGCGCCGTCTTCGCGTCCTTGAGGAACACGAATCGCGCGTTGCCGGCCGAGATCACATCCCCCGAATTGATCGGAGAGCCCGTGGGGCTCACCTGCTTGCCGCCCACGACCACCACGTTCTGCGGGGACGCTGGCACCACGGAGCCGGTCCCGTCGCTCGAAGCTCTGACCTTGAAGTGCCGCGCCGCGAGATCCAGTCCCGCGAGACGCCACTCCGCCTGCGACCCGCTCCCGACCATCAATTCGCTGACGAATTCACGCGGATTGCCGTCGAGCTCGGGCTTGCCTTCGAGTTCAAGAACGGGCATGGGTCCTTACCCTGGAGGTCAAGTCGGGATGTCGGTCATCGCGCGGCGCAATAATGCCGCGGCGAGGGTCACTTTATAGTAATTGCCGCTCAACGGTCTTGCATCGTATAACGCACGGTCAGCCAGTGTCGCAACATCTTCGGCGCCGATCCCACCCGACGCGATATCCTGTTCCACCGAGTGGTCCACGCGCCACGGACGCGGCGCGACGCCACCGAGCACGAGCCGCACATCGCCATCGGTACGGCGCACCGCCGCGAGACTCGCGAGAGCGAAATCCCACGCGCCGCGCGCCATCACTTTCTCATATCGCTGCCATCCGCCGGCGCTCGCCGCCGGCAATTCCAGCGCGGCCACGATCTCACCATCGGTTAACACATTCTCACGCAACACGCCATCCGCCGGCAGCGTGAAGAACGATGACACCGGCACGCGCCGCTCGCCCGCGGGACCGGCGATCACTACGCCCGCATCGAGCGCTGTCAGCGCGACCGCGGGATCGGATGGATGCACGATGAAGCACGGGCCGCCCCCCAGTACTGAATGATAGCGGTTCTCGCCCTGCTCCGCCGGGCAGCTGTCGCCGCCGTTCTTGAGGCACGGCACGCCCTGCCGCAGATACCAGCAACGCGGCCGCTGGCACAGGTTGCCGCCGATGGTGCCCATGTGACGGAGCGCCGTGGTGCCCACGGCCTCGCAGGCCTGCGCCAGCACGGGCCAGTGCGCGCGCACTCTCTCGTGCGCGGCGATCGCCGCCAGCCGCGCGCCGCCGCCGATGCGGAGACCCCGTGCCGCGTCGCCGCTGATCTCGCCGAACCCCGCGATGCGCCGCAGGTCGACGAGTTCCGACGCGTGCTCGACGTCCTCATCCAGCGCGCTCAGCAGATCGGTGCCGCCGCCGAGCGGACGCGCGCCCGCGGCCGCGAGCCGATGGAGCGCGTCGCGGAGCGAATCGGGGCGGGTGTATGTGAATTGCGAGTGGGGCACGGAGAGGCGGCGACTGTCGAAGTGCGGTGCTTGAGCATACCCTTGGTCGTCCCTTAATTCCAGACCAGCCCGCCCGCGCGAACGACCCTCCCACGTCCCGCTCCCGAATGTCATTCGTGTTCAAACGGATCGCCGCACTCACCGGATGCGCCGCGGCGCTCGCGCTCGCCGCGTGTCCGTCGTCCGGCGGCGAGAAAGCGAACACGGAGTCGCGCGACACGCTCTCGAGCGCACTCACGAAGGCGGCCGAGCACGACACCGCGGCCCGCGAGCAGCAACTCGCCGCGGCCGACACGGCGACGATCTCGCGCGGCACCGACA
The DNA here is from genome assembly GCA_963732065.1 of uncultured Gemmatimonadaceae bacterium. GTDB lineage: Bacteria > Gemmatimonadota > Gemmatimonadetes > Gemmatimonadales > Gemmatimonadaceae > DATKOH01. The sequence continues at coordinate 475,038 of CAVSYH010000019.1, forward strand.
CCACGGTCACGAACGCGAAACCGGGCACGCTGCGGATCGCGTCGCTCGACCCGCTCGCCGACTCGATCTCGGACCGCATGGTGTTCTACGCGCTCATCCAGACGAAATTCGTCGCCGCGACGCGCGGCAAGCGGCTGCTGCTGGATCTCGGGCGCTATGACGGCACGGTGAACGGCGCCAAGCAGAAGAAAGCGTTCGAGGAGGCGGCCGAGGTGCTCTCGCCGGTGCATCCGGGCGACCGGTTCGTGCTGCATGGTCCGTGGGGCGCGGACTCCGCGACGGTCACCGGGATACACGGTATGGAACAAGCGCATCGTCGCGACGCTCGCGGTGCCGGCGCTCATCGATTCAATGGCGCGCAGCGGCGTCACGCTCGTGGCGCTCGCCACGAAGATCATGCCCGACTCGGCGCACCCCGACAGCGCCGCGCGACCCGGCCGGCCGCGCCCGCGCCGCCGCCCGATTCGATCGCGCTACCCGATTCCGCGACGGTGGCCAACGCGCTCACGCCGGGCTGCAGCCACGATTCGCTCTCGATCGAACTCGCGCTGCGCGTCTCGGAGCTGGCCGATTCACTGGCCGTGGTGCTCGAGGCCGACACGGCCAAGCTCACGGACCGTCTCAAGAAATCGGTGAAGGTGCAGCGATCGCAGGCGATCGGCTGCTTCGCGCATTGGCGCGTGATCCTGCTCGTGAACCAGTCGGCCGGCGACTACGAGTACGTGCACCAGCTCGCGTTGCTCGTGGACACGGCCGGCGTCGCGGTGCCCCTCGAGCGTGCGCGACCTGCGCTTCAAGGCGCACGAAGTGATCAAGGCCTTCGATGCCGACGGCGACGGCGTGGATGACCTCGCGGTGAAGGGCTTCGGCAACCGCATCGGCGGCGACGGTGATCCTGCACTACATCCCCGACAAGCGGAGGCTGGAGTACATCATGGAAGGATTCGCGTGGGAGGTCTTCTAGAGGCGCGCGATACGGCTACTGGTACCGCTGAAACAGCGCGTCTAGCGAACTGAAGCGTATGGTACGGCTCGGAGCTGGGACTTGGAACGGCTGGCTCGAGCTCCTGCATCAAGCAGTACCATACGGCTTCCAGTTGCCAAGACGCGCGTTTTCAGCGGTACTAAGGCCATACACCCGCAGTTCAGTACATGACAATGACCGGCAAGGAACGCGCGGCGCTGCGCGCCGAGGCGCATCACTTGAAGGCCACGGTGCACATCGGCCATCAGGGCCTCACCGACGCGCTGCGCGCCTCGCTCGACGACGCGCTGCGCACGCACGAGCTCGTGAAGGTGCACCTCGTGAAACGCGCCGACATCTCCGCGAAGCAGGCCGCCAACGAACTCGCCGCCGCGCTCGGCGCGGAGGTCGTGCAGGTGATCGGCCGCACCACGTCGCTCTACCGCGAGAATCCCGAGCTCGATCACCGGACGGACAAAGCGCCCGCCTGGCGGCGCTAGCGGTCAGCCGCGCGCGATCGCGTCGAGCACGCGCCACGGCGCGAGCGGGATCTCGCGCAATTCCACGCCGAGCGCGTCGGCCACGGCGTTCGCGATCGCCGGCGCGGTGGGGATGATCGGCGGCTCGCCGACGCCCAGCACGCCGATGTGGTTCGCCACGGTATCCGCGTGCTCCACGAACCGCGCGTCGATCGCGGGGATGTCGGCGAGGGTCGGGATCTTGTAGTCGTGCAGGTTGCGGTTCATCTGCAGCCCCGAACGCGCGATCCATCACGCGCTCTTCGAACAGCGCGTAGCCGAGTCCCTGGATGATCCCGCCCTCGAGCTGGCTCTCGGCGAGCGTCGGGATTCACGATGCGCCCGCAGCTGTGCGACGCGACGATGCGCACCACGCGCACGACGCCGGTGTCGACGTTCACCTCCACCTCCGCGAACTGCGCGCCGAACGTCGAGAGCGACGTGGCCGCTGGATTCGGGCCGCGCGTGCCGCGCCCGATGATCATCAGCTTGCCGAGCTTCGCGCCGATCTGCGCGAGGGTCATCGCGCGCTTGGTGCCGCGCACGCGCACGGAGCCGTCGCGCGCGACCAGGCGTTTCGCGCTCACGCCGAACACGCCGGCGCACGCATCGAGCAATTGCCGCTTCGCGTCCTCGGCGGCCATGCGCACCGCCGGGCCCACGGATGCGGTGGTCATCGAGCCCCAGGAATTCCCGGTGTACGGCGTGCGCTCGGTGTCGCCGAGGATCACGCGCACGGCCGCGAGCTTCGCGCCCAGCGCCTCGGCGGCGATCTGCGCGAGCACGGTGCGCGCGCCGGTGCCGAGGTCCTGCGTGCCGGCGAGCACCTCGGCGGTGCCGTCGGGATTGAGACGCACGAGCGCATTGGCCGGCGGGCCGCCGCCGGCGCTCCATGTTTGCGCGGCCATCCCGTACCCGCGGCGGATGGCGCCGGTGCGCTGCGGCGCGCGCTTCGTCCACTTGAACCGCTTGGCGCCGTCGTTGAGACACTCGGCGAACAGCGGCGATGAGAATCGTTTGCCGGTGTTCGGATGCTTGCGCGCGATGTTCTTGAGCCGCAGCGCGACCGGGTCCATGCCGAGCGCCTTCGCGAGCTCATCCATCGCGCGCTCGAGCGCGAACGCGCCTTCCACGAAACCGGGCGCGCGGAAGCTCGCCATGGGCGACGTGTTCGTGACCAGGAACCGCTCGCGCGTGCGCACGTTCGCGCAGGCGTAGAGATCGTGGAAGATGCCGGCGGGTCCCGCGTCGGGCTCGTTCGTGCGCGTCGCGATCTCGGCATCGAGCGTGATCGCGACGAGACGGCCGTCCCGCTTCGCGCCGAGCGAGACGCGCTGGATCGTGCCGGGCCGATTGCCCGCATCGCTCTGCTCGGCGTCGCGGTCGTTCACGCAGCGCACCGGGCGGCCGGCGGCGCGGGCGAGCAGCGCGGCGACGAGTGCGTTCGTGCTCGCGCCGGTCTTCGCGCCGAAGCCGCCGCCCATGTGCTCGAGCAGCACGCGCACGTGCGTATGCGGCAGGTCGAACGCGCGCGCCAGATCGTCGCGCGTGTGGAAGATGCCCTGCGTGGATTCCCACACCGTGAGCCGGCCGCCTACCCATTCGGCGACGGCGGCGTGGGGCTCGAGCGCCGAGTGGAGCGCCGTGGGCGTGCGGTACTCGCGCGCGATCATGACGTCGGCGCGCTCGAGCGCGGCGGCGGCGTCGCCGCGCTCGGTGATCTGCGGGATCGCTCAGGCAGATCGTGGCCGGCGAGCGCGTCCTCGGCGGTCACCGCGTGCGCGGCGCGCTCGTACCGCGTCGATGATCGCCGCGAGCGCGCGCTGGGCGTTGCGCGGCGTGTCGGCGCACACGGCGGCCACTGGCTGTCCGGCGTAATTGATGTCGGGCGCGAAGAGAGTCCCGCCCGGTGAATCGATGGCGGGAATGTCGGCGCGTGCGACCGCGGCACGCACGCCCGGCATCGCGAGGGCGCGGCGCGAGATCGATGTGCGTGAGCCGGCCGCAGCGCGATGGGCGCGCGCAGGATCGCCGCGTGCAGCATGCCGGCGGGCCGCGCATCCACCGTGTAACGCGCGCGGCCGGTGACCTTCTCGGCCGCATCGACGCGCTTGGCGCGCCGCCCGACGACGGTGAGCTCGGCGCGATCGGTCCACGGCGCGGGCTCGAAGGCGGGGATGGCGACGATCTTCGTCTCGACGCGTCCCTCGACCTCGACCGTGGTCGTGACGAAGCTGCCGGGAGCCGGCTTCTTCTTCTTAGCGGCCATGACCCGTGCGCATGGTGCGCGCGGCGGCGAGGATGGCGCGCCGGATCTTGGGATAGGCGCCGCAGCGGCAGAGGTTGCCGCTCATCCAGCGCGTGACCTCCTCCTCGGACGGGTCGGGGTTCCGCTCGAGGAGCGCGAGCGCGGCCATGATCTGTCCCGGCGTGCACATGCCGCACTGCAGGGCGTCGTGCGTCACGAAGGCGGCCTGCAGCGGGTGGAGCGTCTCGCCGTCGGCCGACGCCTTCGATGGTGGTGATGGCGGCGCCCTCGCAGGCCACGGCCAGGGTGAGACAGGCGTACGCAGGCTCGCCGTCGATATGCACCGTGCACGCCCCGCATTCACCGCGCCCGCACACTAGCTTCGAACCGGTGAGCTCCAGGCTGGCGCGCAGCACGTCGAGCAGCGTGTCGCCGGGCGCCGCGGAAACGTCGTGCGGGCGCCGGTTGATCGTGAGGCGCAGCGTGGCGGTGGCAGGCTCCATGCGCGTCATCCCCTGTCCCCGGACGGGAAATTCAATATTATTCTGCGTGGTCTAACGAGCGGGTAAGCAACTTCGAGGGAGCAATGCCCTACATCATTACCGAAGCATGCATCGGGGTCAAGGATAAGGCGTGCGTCGACGTCTGTCCCGTCGATTGCATCTATGAAGGGGAGACGATGCTGTACATCCATCCCAATGAATGCATCGATTGCGGTGCCTGCGAGCCGGAGTGTCCGGTGACCGCGATCTTCCCGGAAGAGGATGTGCCGTCGAAGTCGGTGGAATACGTCCAGATCAACAAGGACGTCTTCAAGAGCGACAAGCCGCCGGGGAAGCCGACGCGCTGAAGTGCAGACTTAGACTCTAGACTTAGACGTTAGAAGGCAACGCGAACGGCGGAGAGGCGAAGCAACTCTCCGCCGTTTTCATTTGCGCTTCAGCACCTTGTCTGCCGCGGCGATGATGTTCGGGGCGAGCATGCCGTACTTCTTCATCAGATCGTCGGGCTTGCCGCTCTCGGCGTAGCGGTCGCCGAGGTCCACGAACTCCACGGGGCAGGGCGTGGTGGCGGCGAGCGACTGGCTCACCGCGGCGCCGAGTCCGCCCGAGTGCATGTGCTCCTCGGCGACGACGATGGCGCCGGTCTCCTTCGCGGCGTGGGAGAGCGCGTCGGCGTCGATGGGCTTGATCGTGTGCATGTCGAGCACGCGCGCTTCGATGCCGCGGGCGGAGAGATCGGCGGCGGCGAGCAGCGCCTGCGCCACGAGCAGGCCGTTGGCGACGATCGTGAGCGACTTCCCGTCGCGCAGCTGCAGCGCCTTGCCGAACGCGAACTTCACATCCGGCTGATGGATCACCGGCGCCTTGGGGCGGCCGAGCCGCAGGTACACCGGGCCCTGTGATGAGCGGCGGCCGCGTGCACCGCGGCGCGCATCGTGTGCTCGTCGCTCGGGATGCACACGATGAACCCCGGCAGCGCGCAGGCGAGCGCGACGTCCTCCACCGACTGCTGCGACACGCCGTCCTCGCCGATCGAGATGCCGCCGTGCGATCCGGCGACCTTGATGTTGAGGTGCGGATACGCGGCGCCCATGCGCAGCTGGTCGAAGCCCTTGCAGAGCACGAACGCGGCGAAGCTCGAGATGAACGGGATCTTCCCGCTGGACGCGAGTCCGCTGGCGATCCCGACCATGTTCGCTTCCTGGATGCCGATGTTGAAGAAGCGCTCGGGGAACACCTTGCCGAACGTCCACGAGAAGGTGGACTTCGCGAGATCGGCGTCGATCGCCACGATGTCCTTGTTCACTTTGCCGAGCTCCAGCAGCGCGTCGCCGTACGCTTCGCGCGTCGCCTTGCCCATGGGGAGATTCAGCGGCGCGGTCACTCGCCCAACTCCGCGAGGGCCATCTTCAGTTGGTCGGGCGTCGGCGCCTTCCCGTGGAACTCGTTGTTGTTCTCCATGAAGCTCACGCCCTTTCCCTTCACGGTGTGCGCGATGATGCACGACGGACCGTCGCGGTGCGCCTTCGCCGCGTCGAGCGCCTGCGATCACGGCGGCCACGTCGTGGCCGTCCACTTCCAGCGCGTGCCAGCCGAAATCCTTGAACTTGGCCGGGAGCGGCGCGAGCGAATTGATGTCGCGCACTTCGCCGTCGAGCTGATAGCGATTGGAATCGATGATCGCCGTGAGCGACCCGAGCTTGTAGTTGCCGGCGGTCATCACGGCCTCCCACACCTGGCCTTCCTGGCACTCGCCGTCGCCCATCAGCACGTACGTGTGGTAGTCCTTGCCATCGAGCCGCGCGGCGATCGCGTGACCGATGCCGATCGAGAGTCCCTGGCCGAGCGACCCGGTGGAGGCCTCGACGCCCGGCGTGATGCCCTGCACCGGATGACCCTGCATGCGCGAGTTCACCTGGCGGAGCGTCATCAGCTCGCTCACGGGGAAATACCCGCACTCGGCGAGCGCCGCGTAGAGCACCGGCGCGCCGTGTCCCTTGCTCAGGATGAAGCGGTCGCGGTCGGGCCACTCGGGGCGCTTCGCGTCGTGGCGGAGGATGCCGCCGAAGTAGAGCGCGGTCACGATCTCGACCGCCGAGAGCGAGCCGCCGGGATGTCCGCTGTTGGCGGCGGCGATCATCTTGAGGATGTGGCGGCGCAGGGAGCGCGCCGTGGTCTCGAGCTGCTGGACGGATGGCTGCTTGGCGACGGCGGGCATTCAGCGCGGGCGACGGGTTGAGGGCGAAGGAAGCTAAGTATATCGGGCGCGCGCGGCGCGCGGCAGGCGGCGCGCCGTGCTATCCGGACTCGGGCGCCGGCGCCTCGAACTTGAGGCCGCCGCCGAGCGTGTCCTCGATGTAGAGCATCCGTACGGGCACGATCAGCGCGGCAAGCAGCGGCACGGCCACGAGCATCCCGGCGAAGCCGAAGAGGATCGCCATGAGTCCCTGCATCACGAGCGTGAGCGCGGGCGGAAGGTCCATGCCGCCCTTCATGAGCATCGGGATCAGCACGTTGTTCTCGAGCTGCTGGATCACGATCGCGGCGAAGAGCACCCAGAGCGCTTGGCTGGGCGAGTCGAGGAACGCCATCGCGACCGCGATCGAGCCGCTGAGGATCGGGCCGAGGGTCGGGATGAATTCGAGCAGCCCGGCGATGAGCGCGAGCGCGAACGCGGCGTGGATCCCGATGATCGAGAAGGCGAGGAAGCTCGCGAGCCCGATCACCGCCATCGCGATGAACTGCGCGAGCAGCCACTTGCGCAGCGTGTGCGCCGTTGCGGCCATGACCTCGTTGATGCGCGGGCGCAGTTGTGGCGGGAAGAGCGACAGCAGGCCGCGCCGGTAGAGATCGGCCTCCGCTCCCACGTAGATCGCGAGCACGAGCATGAGGCCGATCGCCGCGATCACCGTGAGCGACGCGCCGAGGATGTCCACTACGTATCGCATCGCGAAGTTGATGCCGTCGTTGATCTGCTGCGTGATGTCCACGTGCTTCGTGCGCGTGGAACGCGCCGTCGCCGTGGTATCGCCCGACGCGGCGGCGGCCTGGTCGGAGATCACCGTGCTCGCCACGCCGTTGGTGCGCGCGTTGAGCCACGCTTCGAGCCGGAGGAGCGACGCCGGGAGGTTCTTCTCGATCTCGCCGCCTTGGCGAATGAGTGTCGGGCCGACGTACGACAGGATGCCGGTGAGCGCGCCGAGGAACGCGAATACTATGATGGCCGCGCTTAGCCCGCGCGGGATGCGCCGCTTGGCCAGCCTGTCGGCCAGCGGCGCGATCGCGATGCCGAAGAGCGCGCCGAGGAACACGAGCAGGATCACATCGCTCGCGCGCCAGAGCAGGATGAGCACCACGCCGACGAGCGTGACGAGGCACGCAGTGCGCAGGATGGCCGCGTTGGTCCAGCCATCCGAGCGCGGGTGGATCGGCTGCGACGAGCGGTAGACGGGGGAGGCCATGACCACCTGGGAGCGGGTTCTCGCGGAGAGCGCCGGAAGATGATGCACCGGCCCGCGCCCGCGCGGAAGCTTCCGCCGCGACGGTCTTGGTGAGAGCTTTCCTGACGAACGGCCCTCCGAGGATCGCCTTGCCGCAGCGCATCGCCACGCTCGCTCCGCTCTACATCGACACGCCCGCCGCCGCCGAGAAGTTCTTCGCGTCGCTGCCGCTCACGGGCGCGATCGCGCTCGACACGGAAGGCGCGTCGTTCCACCGCTTCGTCGACCGCATCTACCTCCTGCAGGTGAGCGCGCCGGGCGTGACCGCGGTGCTCGATCCGCTCGCCATCGGCGCTCCCGCGCGCATGGGCGAACTGCTCCAATCGCGCGCGGTGGAGGTCGTGCTGCACGACGCCGACTACGATCTGCGCCTGCTGCACCAGGACTACGGCTGGCACGTCAATCACATCTTCGACACGCGCATCGCCGCGCAGCTGCTCGGCATCAAGGCCTTCGGGCTCGCGGCGCTGCTCGAGCGTTACTTCGGCGTGAAGCTCGACAAGAAGTTCCAGCGCGCCGATTGGTCGCTGCGCCCGCTCACGAAGGGCATGCTCGACTACGCGGCGCTCGACACCGCCTTCCTGCTCGACTTGAGCGACAAGATGCGCGCCGAGCTCGACAAGATGGGCCGGCTCTCGTGGGCCGCCGAGGAGTTCGAAGGACTCGAGGGCACGAAGTGGGAGCGCGAGGACCCGTCCACCGCGTTCATGCGCATGAAGGGCGCGCGCGATCTCTCGCGCCGCGAACTCGCGGTGCTCGGCGAGGTGGTCGCGTGGCGGAACGCCGTGGCGAAGGAACTCGACCGCGCGACGTTCCGCGTGATGGGCAACGAGGTGCTGTTCGAATTGGCGAAGCTGCAGCCGAAGCGCGACCGCCGACCTGGGCGCGATCAAGGGGATGCCGCGCGGCATCGCCGAGCGGCGCGGGCGCGATCTGATCGACGCGGTGGCGCGCGGCGTCGCGCTGCCCGAGGATTCGCTGCCGCGCTACCCGCGCGCCGCGCGCTGGGACAAGGACGCGGAATTCGATGAGCGCGTGAACCGGCTGCGCGGCGTGCGCGAAGCGGCCGCGGCGAAGCTCGATCTCGATCCGGGCGTGCTCGCCTCGCGCGAGCGGCTCGAGTCGATCGCGCGCGCGAAGCCGGCATCGCTGGAAGAACTCGCCGCGGTGCCGGGATCAAGAAAATGGCAGGCGGAGTGCTGGGCGACGCGGCCATGCGCGCCGCAACGTCATAAAGGGCGCGTATAGCAAGGGAGCGCATAGTACCGCCGCTAGAACCCGAGATACGTCCTGATCCGCGGCTCGATCCGCTCCGGCGTCCACGGCGGATCCCACACCAGATTCACCGCCACGCCCGTCACGCCTTCCACGCCGCGCGCGGCCTCTTCGGCGCCGGTCATGATCTCGGGACCGCTACGGACAACCGGGCGACGTCAGCGACAAGTCGATCACCACGTCGCCGCCGGTGATCGGTGATCGCGTACACGAGCCCGATGTCGATGATGTTCAGGTTCAGCTCGGGGTCCTTCACGCGGCGCAGCGCGAGCCGGATCTGATCCTCGGTCACGCTCGCCGCCGGCGCGGTCACTTGGCTCCGGACGCGCGCGCCGCCGACGGCTTGCTCGCGGACGCGCTCTTGACCGAGGTCTTCTTGCCGCTCGACGGCTTGCTCTTCGACGTCGAGCTGTGCGGCGTGTGGTGCGTAGTGGTGCCGGCGCGGCGGACGCGGGTTCCAGCCGTGGCGCAGCTCGGAACGATACGAATCCGGCATCGCGAGCAACTGATCGGGATCGTCGGTCACGCTCACCGCCGCCGCATCCGCGAGATCGGCACGGATGTCCGCGATCGCCTTGGAGCTCCCGCGCACTTTCGGCTTGTACACGCGGTTCGTGAGCAGGATGACGAACATCTCGCGCGTCGGGTCGATCCAGATCGACGTGCCGGTGAATCCCACGTGGCCGAACGATCCGTCGGAGAGATAGCGCCCCGAGCCCCACTGGCCGTCGGCCATCGCCCAGCCGAGCGCGCGGCTGCCCGCCGCGCGCGTGGTGAACAGCCGCACCGCCGAATCGCTCACGATGCGCACGCCGTCGTACACGCCGCCGTTGAGCAGCATTTGCGAGAACACCGCGAGATCGCCGGCGGTGCTGAACAGCCCGGCGTGGCCCGCGACGCCGCCGAGCGCGGCCGCGTTCTCATCGTTCACGACGCCGCGCACCATGAAGTCGCCGTCGGGCGTGATCGCCGTCGGCGCGATCTTCTTGCGCAGCGAATCCGCGGGGCGGAAGAACGTGTGCGTCATGCCGAGCGGCGCGAACACGCGCTCGTGCAGATAGACGTCGAGGCCCTGGCCCGTCACGCGCTCCACGACGAGTCCGAGCACGATCGCGCCGAGATCGGAGTACACGTAGCAATCGCCCGGGCGGCAGACGAGCGGCACATCGATGCACGGCGGCGCGCGCCTCGATCGGGTTGTGCGCCATCTTCCAGATGTCGCGGTCGGCGGGGAGTCCGGAGCGATGCTCGAGCAGCTCGCGGATCGTGACGCTGTCCTTGTCGCCGCCGGAGAATTCGGGCAGGTACTCGCGCACCGGCTTGTCCAGCTCGATGCGCCCTTCGTCGTACAGGAGCATGATCGCGGTCGTCGTGCCGACGACCTTCGTGAGCGACGCGAGATCGTAGATCGTCTCGCCCGGCTTCACCGCGCGGCGCACTTCGATACCCCACGACACTCGGCCGAATCCCTTCTGCCAGACCATCGCGCCCTTGCGGCCCACCACGACGGCGGCGCCCGGATACCCGCCGGCGTTCACGCCGCGCTTCACGATGCGATCGATGGACTCCAGGCGCTTCGCGGACATGCCAACGCTCGCCGGACTCTTGACGGGGAGACCGGGGGCGGGCAGTGCGGCGGCGCCGGCGATGAGCAGTGCATGGAGGAGCAAAGTGACCCGAACGACGGAGGGGATCTGGCTACAACGAAGACTAACGGGGCGCACACTCAAGACGCTACGGGACAAGGCGTTGTAACGGCCGGAGAGTTCCCGGATCGGCGCCTACGCCGCGGGCTCGGCCTGGGGCGCCGCGGCCGTTTCGGTCGCGGGCGCCAGCGCCGCGACCATCGCGCACAGATAGGCCGCGCCCGCGATCAGATACAGCGCCTTGATGCCGACCACCATGGCGCCGTATTCGAGCACGCCGCCGACGATCGCGCCCAGGAGATTGCACGCGAGTCCGCGCGTCGCGTCGGCGCGGTCGCGGAGCAGCAGCGCGAAGATCGACGCCGCGAAGAAGATCGGCAGCGCCACGAGCAGTCCGCCCACGAACCATTCGCCGGCGGTGCCGAGACCGAGGAGCGCGCGCGCCGGCACCGCGTACGCGAGCGCCAGCGTCGCGAAGAGCCCGATGAAGAACTTCGGCAGCATCGCGCGCTCGAAGCGCATCACGATCCCGTTCGCGGCGCCGATCACGACGAGGATCGATCCGAACACCAGCAGATTCACGTTCCACGTGGATCCGAAGAGCAGCGACATCTCGGTGACGCTCTTCGATTCGAGCAGCAGGAATCCGACGCCCATGGCGAACAGCGCGATGTCGCCGCGCCGGTCGGCATCTTCGCGCTCGCGGCGCCGGAGTTCGCCCCATCCCGCGACGCCGATGAGCAACACCGCGATCGCCAGCACGCCCGCGAGCGCCGTGAGATAATGCGCGGGGATCACCGGCTCGCTCAGATACAGATACGGCCAGTCGTCGTGCGGCAGCGTGACCTCCGCGAGCAGCACGGAATCCTTCGGCAGCAGATGCGCGCCCGCCGCGCCCGCGCCGGCGATCACGGTGAGATTGAACAATCCGCTGTCCTGCCGGATCGCGCGCGGCGGCTGTCCGAACGCGACGGCGATGATCTGGAACACCTTCGCCGCGATGTACGGGCGCGGCGACAGATGGTACGCGATGAGACTGCCGTCGGGCTTGAGATGGTCGCGCGCCGACTCCATCGACTCGACGGTGTACACGTAGTTGTCGAGACGCACGGAGCTCATGCCCGAGAGCAGCGTCTGGCTGTCGAGCGTGCCCATCGTGATCACGTCGTAATGCTGCGGCGAACGGCGCAGGAACGCGCGCGCGTCGTTCACGTGCACGTGCACACGAGGGTCATCGTACGGGTGCATGAAATGCTCGCTCTTGCCGAGCGAGTAGATCGTCGGGTCGATCTCGACGGCGTCGATGTACTTGGCGCCGAGTCCCAGCAGGAGCGCCACGTCGTTGCCCGTGCCCGCGCCGACGACGAGCGCGGTGTCCACGCTCGGCACGAACGAATACGGGCAGCAGATACGCCGACTTCGTTTGCGCGATGAACGCGCCGAGCTTGCCGCGCCCCGTGTCGCCGGCGGCGGCGAAGTTCACCATGTACTGATGCAGCGCGCCGTTCACGCTCACGCGCGTGAGATTGGCGCGATGGTCGGTCGTGATGCGGTAGTACGGCGACCAGTATTCCCCCTGCGGCGCGGCGGTCTTCGCCACGAGCAGCAGCGCCGCCGCGCCGAGCGGCACGAGCGCCACGAGGAAGCGGCGGTCGTCGAGCGACAGCGCGAACCAGACGCCGAGCGCGATCGCGAACCAGGCGAGCGGCACGGTGTGCAGTGCGCTCATGAGGCCGAACAGGATCACGCCCGCGAGACTGCCGCCGATGTCGAACGAGTACGCGACGAGCGGGCGGAACTTCCGGAACTCCGCGCCCATGAGCGCGCCGAGCGGCACGAAGAGCAGCGTGCACATGGTGAACAGGATGAGCACCGCCGGCACGATCGCGATCTCGCCGCTCACGTGCGGGAAGATCGACCAGAGCGCTTCGTGCTCATCGGGGTTGACGCGGATCGACGTGGCGGCGAACACTCTCACGAGCCCGAGCAGCGCGACCAGCACCACCGGTCCCATCCATTTCAGCCGCTGCGCGGACGCCGCGCGCAGCAGGCCGACGCCCATGCCGAGGAAGGTGGCGATGAGCACGAAGTTGACGTAGAACCCGAACACGCGCACATACGCGGCGACATACCGGATCAGGGCGAGTTCCAGGAACAGGATCAGGAACGAGAAGCCGGCCAGGCGAAGAGCCGAGTCGCGCGAAGGCGCGGTCGCGCCGGCCGATCCGGAGGGAGATGCCACTGGGGGATCCTGGAGGGAGGAAGCGTGCTGCGTGGTGTAGGAGGGACGAGGCGCGGCACCGGCTGTAACGACTCGCAGCGCGCCGCGTAGGGAGGGCGCGGGGTGCTGTTCGCGGCAACCCTGCGCGCTCCCACAGTGACCAATTGGACGAGCTCATGGAACCGGACTCGATCACGATCCGCCGCGCCATCAATGGCGACGAACGCGCGCTGCGCCAGCTCTGGTCGCAGTATGCGCCGCACATCGATGCGGTGGTGCTCCGCTTCGCGGAGGACCGCGATCTGGCGGCCGACATCGCGCAGGATGTGTGGATCCAGATCTTCCGCGCGCTGCCGACGTTCCGCGGCGACTCGCAGTTCAGCACGTGGGCGCACCGGATCGCGGTGAACCGCACGCTGAACGCGCTGCGCAAGGTGCGGCGGCTCGGGAAGGTGGAAGTCGAGATCGAGGAGGACAGCGTGAGCGTGAGCGACGATCACGACCGCGGATTCCTCGCGGAATCGATCGAGCAGGCGGCGGCGCAATTGCCGCCGGGTGCACGCACCGTTTGGACGCTGCACGACGTGGAAGGCTACACGCACGAGGATATCGCAACGCAGCTGGGCATCACCGCAGGCGCATTGAAATCACAACTGTTCAAGGCACGCGCGAAGCTTCGCCGGCTGCTCGCGCACCTGATGGATGACCCGACGCCGGCACTGGGTTATGGACATGCCGCACCTCAACGCTGAAGCGCTGGCCGCACTGGCCGACACCGAACCGAACGCGACGGAAGCGGAGCATCTCGCCGCGTGCGTCGCCTGCGCCCGCGAGGCCGCAGTCTACCGCGCCCTGCGCAATGCGGGTGCGCGCACGCGAGAGGCGGTGCTCGATGCGCCGCTCACCTCGTGGGGCACGCTCGCACCGGCGCTCCGCGACGCGGGCGTGATCCGCGACGGGCCGCGCTCGCCGCGCGCGCGTGCGCCCCTGGATGCGCGCCGCCGCCGTGATCGTGGTCGCCGCCGGCGCGCTCGCGCTCGGCCGCTTCACCGCGCCCGGCCAGCCGCTCGATGTGGGCCTCGGCGCCGGATCGAGCTCCTCGACGCCGGCGCAGCTCGCGTCCACGCGCGGCATCGTCGCGCTCGACGGCACCAAGATCACGACGCTCACCGACGCGCTCACCGTGATGCAGCGCGCCGAGCACGATTATCGCGTGGCCGCGGCGTTCATCGCGGCGCACGACAGCTCCTACGGCCGCGGCGATACGGACCGTTATCGCTCGCGGCTCGCCGCGCTCGACAAGGTGTCGGACGCCGCGCTGCAGGCGGTGAACGCGTCGCCCGACGATCCGATCCTCAACCAATACCTCCTCTCCGCGCGCAGTGCGCGGGAAGTCACGCTGCAGCAGCTCGGCGGTACGCTTCCCGCCGGCGTGCGCCTCGCGAGCTACTAGAGATCCATGATGCGCTTCACACGATCGATCGCAGTACTGACATTCGCGGCGGTGTGCGCCGCGCCGGCGGCGTCGCAAGAGGCGCCGCTGCCACCGGCCACGCCCAAGGCGGCGCCGTGTGCGCAGTGCGGCGAATTGGAGAAGATGCGCGCGCAGGAGCAGGCGCTCCGCGCCGAACTGGACAAACGCTATGAGGCGGCCATCGACGCGCGCGAAGCAATGCTCGAGAAGAACGATTCGTCGTCGCAGGCGGCGTACTACCAGGCGAATACGAGCTACGAAGTCTCCAAGCGCGCGTACGACCGGTTCGTGATGCGGATGATGAGCGTGGAGATCAACGTCGCGCAGCAGCAGGCGATGAAGATCTACATGGATCCGATGACGATCCGCGTGACGCCGCGCCCGCCATCGGGCTGGCTCGGGATCACGTTCTCCGGTCTCGTATCACGACCTATTCGGACAGCGGCCGCCGGATGATGCGGTTCAAGGAGTATCCGATGGTCGAGTCGGTGGAACCCGACTCGCCCGCGGAGAAGGGCGGGCGTGGAATCGCAGGACCTCGTGCTCGCGTTCGCCGGTCGCGACGTGCTCAAGGGCACGCCGAGCTTCCAGGAGCTGCTGCGACCCGGCAACAAGCTGACGGTGAAGCTGAGGCGCGGGAAAATGACCCTCGATCGTACCGTGCTCGTGGAGCGTCGTCCCGGTAATTGGGCGCCGCCGGCCGATATTACCGTCATGCCCGACGCACCCGGCGAAGCGCCGGAGGCGCCGGAGCCGCCGGAGAGCCCGTCGGCCTACACACCGCTGCCGCCGCGGCCATGGCCGGCGCCGATGGCGAAGGGGATGGGCATGTCGTACAGCTTCTCGTACGACAACCTCACCATCGCCGGCGCGCACGTGCAGCAGTTCGCCGCGCTCAAGGATTATTTCGGAGTCGATTCAGGGCTGCTCGTGCTGAGCGTTCTGCCGGGCACGCCGGCGGCGCGCGCCGGCCTGCGCGACGGCGACGTGATCACGCGCGCGAACGGCGCAGACCGTCTCGAGCCCGGGGCAGTTCTCGCAGCTCGTGCGGCGCGCGCGCGACGACTCGCTGACGCTCGACATCGTGCGCCAGAAGAAGAAGCAGACGGTGACGCTGAAGTTGTGACGCCGCTCAGTTCTTGAGCGAGCCCGGCGGGAGCGAGTAGAGCAGCTTCATCGTCGCGCGATCGGCGTCCGACAGCTCCCGCACGCGCACGCGCGCGGTCATGATGTTCATCGTGTCGGCGCTGTGGTTGAGGCCCAGCAGAGTGCCCCACCTCGTGCAGCGCGATCGCGTGGATCGCCTTCTCGTCGAGCGCTTCGCCGCCCGTGTGGTGCAGCGCGAGCATGATGCTCCCGTTCACGATCCACCAGTTGCGATCGCGCGACCAGAGCGTGCGGCCGGTGATCTGCGTGTCGAACTTGTCGAGCCAGCCCACCACGACGTCGGCGTCGACGCTGTCGCGCACGTACGTGAACCGCATCGGCAGGCCGGTGAGCGCCCACGTGTCGAATGCCTCGCGCACCTCGATCGGGATAGTGCGGGTCCCATCCCGGGATCCCCTTTCCGTCGGCGACCCAGACGCGGAGCGGATTGTCCAGACGGTCGGGCCAGCGCGCGAGACCGGAATCGCTCACCGCGAGGATCTCGTCGATGTAGGTGCCTCTCGAGCCGAGCATCACACGGCGCCGCACGTCGGCGACATCCCGGCCCACCGTCGTTCCGGCGTCCGAGTTGGTCTGCGCGATCGCTGCCGCGGCCTGCGACGAGACGACGACGGGGCCGGGGCCTTCGGGCTGCGGCGGACCCGGATCGGCGGCGGCGGCCGCCTGCGCGGCGGCTGCGGAGTCGTCGAGCAACGGGGCGCTCGCCTTCGCGGCGGCCGCCTTCTCGGCTTCCGACTCCTGGAATTGTGTCACCGCCTGATAGCCCACGAATCCGATGATCGGGAGCACCAGTATCAACGGCAGCGCTGTGCTGATCTTCATGATGCGCTCGAAGAAGTCTGAGATCGGGTCCAGGCGGGACACACCCCGCCATTCATTCTGACGAGCGAGAGGCGTTCATCGTTCCACCCGGGACCGGTCGCGTTCGAGCGCCCAGGCGGCGTGCGCGCGCACGAGCGGTTCGGGGTCCTCTCGCGCGGCGCGTTCCAGCGCGCGCCGCGCCGCGGTTCCGCCGCGATTCCCCAGCGCGACGGCGGCGTTCCGGGCGAGTCCGCGGCGCGCCGTGCGCGCGACCGCGCTGTCGCCGAACCGCTCGCGGAACTCGGTCGTCGTCGAGCGCGAGCAGCGTCTCGAGATCCGGCGCGACGTTCGCGGCGCGCGCGGCGACGCTCGGATCGCCGGCCGCGCTCGCGAACCGCTCGTTCCACGGGCACACATCCTGGCACACGTCGCATCCGAACGCGCGCTCGCCCACCGCCTCGCGCAGCGATTCCGGGATCGGCCCGCGCTGCTCGATCGTGAGATACGAGATGCAACGCGTGGCATCGAGCACGCGCGGCTCGGGGAACGCGTTCGTGGGGCACGCGTCGAGGCAGCGCGTGCAGGTGCCGCAATGATCGGACTCGAAGGGCGCATCGGCCGTGAGCGCGAGATCGGTGAGCACGGTGCCGATCACGAAGAAGCTGCCCTTCTTCGGATTGATCATCATGGTGTTCTTGCCGAACCAGCCAATGCCGGCCTGTCGCGCGAGATCGCGTTCCAGGATGGGCGCGGTATCGGAGTAGGCCTTCATCTTCACCGGGTGGTGGGCCTCGGCCGCGATGAGATGCCGGAGTTCGCGCAGCTTCTCGCGCATCACGGCGTGGTAGTCGCGGCCGCGCGCGTACCGGGCGATCGGTCCCGCGGGCGAGCGGCCGCCGTAGTCCAACGTTACCACGATCGCCGAGCGCATCCCGCGCGCGGGGCGCCGCGTATCATGGCGCCTGTCGGCCCAACGTTTCAGATAGTACATCTCTCCGGCATAGCCGCGCGCGAGCCAGCGGTCGAAATGATCGGCCGTGGGCGCGGGGCCGAGCGCCGCGATGCCGCAGAGGTCGAAGCCGAGCCCGTAGGCGTGCGCCTTGATCCGGGTCTCGAGGGGCGTCACGGCGAGCGGACGGCCCAGCGCGCGTAGCGGATGATGTCGTTTGCCGAAGGGATCGCGTCCGCGTCGCCGTACGCCGTGTACGTGCGCCAGCGCAGGTACTCGCGCGCGGGGAGCGGAAGGAACGGGGCCCGGTGCCACCAGCCGCGGCGGCGGAAGCGCCAGCCGGTGCGCACGAGATCGCTCGCGAGCCGCGGACTCACGATCGCGCGGCCGGCGACGGTGAGCAGGGAGCGGGTCCAGGTCGTTCGCGCGTCGGACATACCTCAATCTTGCGGGTGCGCGGTGCTCTATCAACTCTTGTCGCTCGCGGGCGCGGCGATCGTGCTCGTCGGATTCGCCGGCCTGCAGACCGGCCGTCTCGACCGGCGCAGCGTGTGGTTCAACGCGCTGAACCTCGTGGGGTCGCTGTTCCTGCTCTGGGTGGCGGTGCACGACCGGCGCGCCGGGTTCATCGCGCTCGAAGGGATCTGGGCCCTCTTCTCGATCCCGCCGCTCGCGGCGCGGGCACGCGCTCCTTAGCTTCCCACACCATCATGGCGAAGAAGAAGAGCGCTCCCAAGCCGCGCGTGAGCCGTGTCGTGACGGCGATGGGCAAGAAGGCCGATGTGAAACACATCGCCACCGCCGAGCAGGAGGCGCGCGCGGGGCTGCGCGAGCGCACGGAGACGGGACACATCAAGGCGGGCCGCACGCCGCCGTCGCAGATCTCCGACATGCGCCAGGCCGGCGCGGTGGTGCTCGAGGAGCCCGAGCGGCACATCGACGACTCGATCCGCGATTACCTGCCGCCGCCCGTCACCGAGGACGAAAAACTCCTCGCGACCACGACGCCGGGCCCGGATTTCACGCGCACGGACCCCTGGCGGGTCATGCGCATCATGTCGGAGTTCATCGAAGGCTTCGATACGCTCGCCGGCATCGAGAAGGGTGTAAGCATCTTCGGCTCCGCGCGCACCGGTCCGGATGATCCCGCCTACGCCGCCGCGCAGGAGACGGCGCGGCTGCTCGCCCTCGCGGGATTCTCGATCATCACCGGCGCCGGCCCGGGCATCATGGAGGCCGCGAACAAGGGCGCGCGTCTCGGCAACGGCCGCTCGATCGGCTGCAACATCGAACTTCCGTTCGAGCAGGGCGCGAATCCGTACGTCGACACGCTCATCAACTTCCGCTACTTCTTCGTGCGCAAGACGATGTTCGTGAAATACTCCTCGGCGTTCATCATCTTCCCGGGCGGATTCGGCACGCTCGACGAGCTCTTCGAAGCGCTCACGCTCATCCAGACGGGGAAGATCTACCAATTCCCGGTGGTGCTCTTCGGCCGGCGGTACTGGGCGGGACTCATCCGCTGGCTCCAGTCGCGCGTGTTGCTGGAGAAGAAGATCTCAGCCGGCGATCTGGACCTCATGCTCATGACCGACGAACCGGCCGAGGCGGCGCACACGGTGATCGCGGCGTACGAAGCGCAGCGGCGCGCGCCGCCGAAGCGCCGCGCGTCGGACATCCGGGAGATCTAGAGCGCGCATGAAGAAGAAACAGCCGGCGAAGCCGAAAGCGGCGGCGGCGAAGAAGAAGCCGGCTCCGCCGGTGAAACGCGCGAGCCGCTTCCTCGGCGGCGCGCGCATCGATCCGCGGCGCATTGACGGCGAGCGAGAGCGTCACCGCAGCTCATCGATGGCACGTTCCTCGCGTACAACGCGGCGCGGCTGCGCGAGGGCGCGCAGCTGTTCACGCGCAAGATGCTCGAGCCGGATGTGACCGTGGGGCTCACGCTCACGGGCGCGCTCACTCCCGCCGGACTCGGCATCGCGGTGCTCATCCCGCTCATCGAGGCGGGATTCGTGGACTGGATCATCTCCACCGGCGCGAATCTCTATCACGACACGCATTTCGGGCTGGGGCTCGCGATGCATCGCGGCAACACGCAGACCTCGGACGTGCTGCTGCGCGAGGAGGGCGTCGTGCGGATCTACGACATCTTCTTCGACTTCCACGTGCTGCTCGACACCGACGCGTTCTTCCGTCAGATCATGCGCGCGCCGGAGTTCCAGCGCGCGATGAGCAGCGCGGAGTTCCATTACCTGTGCGGGAAGTACATCCGCGAGCGCGAGACCAAGCTCGGCATCGGGCAGAAGTCGCTGCTCTCGGCGGCGTACGCGTGCGGCGTGCCGATCTATACGTCATCGCCCGGCGATTCGTCGATCGGCATGAACGTCGCGGCGCTCGCGCTCGAGGGATCGAAGCTCGTGCTCGACCCGAACAAGGATGTGAACGAGACCGCGGCGATCGTGCTCGGCGCGAAGCGCGGCGGCGGCCGGAGCGCGATCATGATCGCGGGCGGCGGCAGTCCCGAAGAATTTCGCGCTGCAGACCGAACCGCAGATCCAGGAAGTGCTCGGCATCGACGAGCGGGGGCACGATCTCTTCCTGCAGATCACCGACGCGCGCCCCGACACCGGCGGACTCTCGGGCGCGACGCCCGGCGAGGCGGTGAGCTGGGGGAAGATCGACCCCGACAAACTGCCGGATGCCGTGGTGTGCTACACCGACTCGACGATCGCGCTGCCGCTCATCACATCGTACGCGCTCGCGAACCGGAAGCCGCGCAAACTCCGGCGGCTGATGGAGAAGCGCGAGCAATTGATGAAGGCGCTGCAGCGGGAGTTCGAGAGAGGACCGCACTACAGACGCTAGATACGGACTGTCGACTGTCGGCTGTCGCCTTCAACGACGGTTGCTTGCGACAGCCGACAGCCAACAGCCCGCCGTTAGGAATTGTCCTCTTGCCATGGTAACTCCGCTACCCGGCGCGGAGCGCTGAGCGGATCAGGTTCCGCGTGCGCGAGTTTTCCGCGCGAGATGAAACTCGTCCAGCCGTCGCGGCCGAGCAAGCGGCGCGTGATCGCGGGCACCGGTCATGCCCGTCCGCCGCGAGCGGCGCGCTTCGCCGATGATCTCCTCCATCCATGCGGCCTTCGCGCGCAGGGTGTTCACCGGATCGTGCACCGGGCCGCGATGCGCGCAGAAGACGCGCTTGGGTTTGAGCGCGATCACCGCGTGCAGGCTGCGCACGACGCCGTGCACATCCTCGGCGTCCTGCGCGAGACGCATCTTCACGCTCAGGAACAGGTCGCCGGAGAACATGGTCTCGCGCTCGGCGTCCCAGACCACGTGGTGATCGGGCGTGTGGCCGGGCGTGGGCAGCAGCCGAAGCGGAGCGGGATCGAAGCGCACGAGCGGCGAGCGCAGCGCGGGCGGAGTTCCCCAATTACGCGACGGTAGAAATCGAGCGGGCGGGCGTACGGATCGCGTCGATGCGTCGCGTCCGCTGCGGCGACGGGCACGCCGCCGCGCACGAGCAATTCGAGATTCCCCGCGTGGTCCTCGTGCTGGTGCGTGAGCACGACGCCGCTCGGGCCGCGTGCCGTCGAGCCACGCGCGCGAAGTCGCGCGCGACGGCGGGGAATCCCGTATCCACGAGCATCCCGCGCGTGAAGTACGCGCTCGCCTCGTATCCGAGCGCGCGCGTGACCGGCGTGGACATCCGCAGCCGCATCACGTCGTCGTATCGCTCGATGGTCAGCATGGCGAACTAAGATTAACCAGGCGAGTCGTTGGTCGTTGGCGTTTGGTCCGAGGCATGACAACTGATTGTGTCGTGCGAGAGAGAGTCTCGAGAGTCGTACGCCGCATTAGTTGTCATGCCTCGGACTAAACGCGAACGACCAACGACTGGCAGGCAAAGCTAGACTCCGCCGCCCCCCGTTCTACTATGCATAACGCACTGCAGCGCCCGGCCCCAACGCCGGGCGCTCCCTTTTTTCCCAGCGCCCCTATGCTCGATGCCCTCAAGGAGAAGCTCGGCGCGGAAGTCGAGCGTCTCCAGCATGAATTGAATGTCGTATTGCCCGCCGAGATCCGGCGCGCCGTCGAACTCGGCGACCTGAAGGAGAACAGCGAGTACAAGAGCGCGCTCGAGCGCCAGGCGTTCGTGCAGGCGCGGCTCGGCCAGCTCCGCAGCCGGCTCTCCAAGCTCTCGCAGATCGACCTCAGCCAGATCCCCACCGACCGCGTGGGGCTCGGCTCGCGCGTCGTCGTCTCCGATGTGAAGACCAACCAGAACGAGGTCTACCACCTCGTGTTCGGCGACTCCGTGGACTTCGAAGATGGGCACGTCACGATGAGCTCGGTGATCGGTCTCGCGCTGCAGGGGAAATCGGTGGGCGACGTCGTGCTGCTGCGGCTGCCGAAGATGACGCGCTCGCTCAAGATCGTGGAGTTGCGAGACGATCCACGCCGCGCCGAAGGCCTGACTCAGTCGATCCGGAAGATCCGCTCCACTTCGGCGGCGTAGCGCGCGAGTTCCTCCCGCTCGCGCTCCGGCGTCCAGCCGAGCAGCTGCGCCATGACGCGCGCGACCGCCGGCGCGACCGAGCGGCCGTGATCGGCCGTCTCGAAGGCGAGCGGGATGCGCCGCACCAGCACATCGGACACTCGCAGCGCCATGCCGTGCGTGACGGCGTCGTGCACCTGCCCCCATACATGCGGCAGGCCCGGCGCGAGCAGCGCCGCGCTCGGCCCATCGAAGCTCGCGCTGAGGTCGCGGTCGCGCAGTTCCTTTTGATCCGTGCGCGCACGGCGCACGCGGCGCCCGAGCATCTTCTCGGCGCGGTCCACGATCTGGGCGGCCATCAGGCGATTCGTTGTGAGCTTGCCGCCGGTGACCGTGAGCATGCCGGGCGCCGTGAGCGTGATCGCGTGCTCGCGCGACACCGCGGCCGTGGTCTTCGCGCTGCTCGCCACGAGCGGACGGATGCCGGCCCACGCCGCGACGACATCGCTGCGCGTGAGCGCCGCGTCGGGCGCGTAGTGGTTCGCCGCCTCGAGCAGGTACTCGACATCGTCGCGCGTGGCGCGCACTTCGTCGAGCGAGCCTTCGTAATCGGTATCGGTGGTGCCGACGATGGTGAGCTCGCGCGCGGGCAGGATGAACATCACGCGGCCGTCGCGCGGATGCGTGATCGCGATCGCCTGCTCGTTGCCCACGCGCGTGCGCGGCACGGCAATGTGCGCACCCTTGGTGCCGCGAATGCCCACGACCGCGCGCGGATCCGCCATGAGCTGCAGCGCGCCGGTCTACGGGCCGGTGGCGTTCACCACGCAGCGCGCCGCGGCGCGCACCACGCGGCCGGTGAACGCGCACTCGATCTCCGCGCCGGTCACGGCGCCGCCCTCCTTGATCAGCGCGCGCACGCTCGCGTGGTTCATCACGAGCGCCGCCGTACTCCGCGGCGGCGCGCGCGTTCGCGAGGGTGAGCAGCGCATCGTCGGTGTGCGCATCGAAGTACGTGCCACCGCCCACGAGTTCGTCGGTGCGGAGGCACGGCTCCAGCGTCTCGATGCCCGAGGCGCTGAACATCTTGTGGCGGCCGATGTTCCGGAACATCGCGAGCGCATCGTAGAGCGTGAGCGCGGCGCGCAATTTCCACTTCGGCACGCGCGCGCCGCGGTACACCGGCCACGTGAAGCGCAGCGGCGTGACGAGATGCGGGGCGATGCGCAGCAGGATCCGCCGCTCGCGGCTCGCCTCGAACACGAGATGGAATTCGCCGTGCTCGAGATAGCGGAGCCCGCCGTGCACGAGACGTGAGCTGCGGCTCGAGGTGCCGCTCGCGAAATCCTCGCGCTCGACCAGCGCGACGCGCAGGCCGCGCATCGCCGCATCGCGCGCGGTGGCCGCTCCCGTGATCCCGCCGCCCACCACGAGCACATCGAGAACGCCGGTGCCGGCCTGATCGAGCGCGGCGGCGCGCGATGCGGCGGAGAACTCGGTGCGATTCACGGGTCGAACGCTATGCGCGCGATGGGGGCGCGGTCAATGCGGCGGGCCTGCGATTGGCAACGCCGGAGCGGGCCGTCTAAGTTTCCGATCATGTCCACCTTCGGGAACGGGCGGCGGGTCGCGATCGTTGCGGGTTTGCGCACGCCGTTCGCGCGCGCCGGCACGACACTCCGCATGGTGAGCGCCGAGGACCTCGGCCGCCGCGTGGTCTGCGAACTCATCGCGCGCACGGATCTCAGCGGGCGCGAAGTGGACATGCTCGTGTTCGGCACCGTGGTGCCGAACGTGCTCGCGCCGAACATCGCGCGCGAGATCGCGCTGAGCCCCAGTCTGCCGAAGGGGATCCAGGCGTACACGGTGAGCCGCGCGTGCGCGAGCGCGAACCAGGCGATCACCGACGCGGCCGACCAGATCGCGCTCGGCCACGCCGACGTCGCGATCGCCGGCGGCGCGGAATCGCTCAGCAGCGTGCCGATCCTCTTCTCGCGCGGATTCTCCGACGTGCTCGTCGCGGCATCCAAGGCGAAGTCGCTCGGCGCGCGGATCGGCGCGTTCACGAAGCTCCGCCCCAAGGACTTCATCCCCGTCACGCCCGCGATCGCGGAGCCGACCACCGGCGAGACGATGGGACAGAGCGCCGAGAAGATGGCGAAGCTCAATCACATCCCGCGCGATGAGCAGGACCAGTTCGCGCTGCGCTCGCACCGGCTGGCCGCCGCCGGCACGCAGGACGGCCGCCTCACGGCGGAGATCATGCCGTTCTACGTGCCGCCGAAGTTCGAGAAGTGGGAGACGAGCGACAACGGCATCCGCACCGACACGAGTCTCGAGCAGCTCGCCGCGCTCAAGCCGGTGTTCGACCGGAAGTACGGCAGCGTGACCGCCGGCAACTCGAGCCCGCTCACCGATGGCGCCGCGGCGATCATCCTCATGAGCGAGGAGAAAGCGGACGCGCTCGGATTCAAGCCGATCGCGTTCATCAGGAGCTACGCGTACGCCGCGCTCGATCCGGGCGAGCAACTGCTGCAGGCGCCGGTGCTCGCGGCGCCGGTGGCGCTGCAACGCGCGGGCCTCACGCTCGCCGACATGGACCTCGTGGAGATGCACGAGGCATTCGCGAGCCAGGTGCTGAGCAACCTGCGCGGCTTCGAGAGCAAGCAGTGGGCCGAGCGCGCCGGCTTCTCGAAGCCGGTGGGGCAAGTGGACCGCTCGAAGCTGAACATCATGGGCGGCTCGATCGCGATCGGGCATCCGTTCGGCGCCACCGGCGCGCGGATCACCATGACGCTCGCGAACGAGCTCTGGCGGCGCGGCTCGCAATTCGGATTGCTCACCGTGTGCGCGGCCGGCGGACTCGGCTGCGCGATGGTGCTGGAGAACGCGTCATGAGCCCCGAGAAGATCTTCGCGGGCGGCGCGCTCGGCGTGGAGGTGGAGGACGGCGTCGCGATCATCACGTTCGATCTGCCGGGCGAGAGCGTCAACAAGTTCACGGCCGCGGTGGTCGATGAGTTCTCGTCGGTGCTCGACCGGCTGCAGCGCGACAACGACATCAAGGCGGCGGTGCTGATCTCGGGCAAGCCGGAGAATTTCATCGCGGGCGCCGACATCGACGAGTTCCTCACGATCCGCATGGCGAGCGACGGCGAATCGATGAGCGCCGCGGGGCAGCTGATGATGGACCGCCTCGCGCGCATCCGCACGCCGATCGTGGTCGCGATCCACGGCGCGTGCCTGGGCGGCGGACTCGAGGCGTCGCTCGCGTGCGCCTATCGGATCTGCACCGATCATCCGAAAACGGTGCTCGCGCTGCCCGAGGTGATGCTCGGCCTCATCCCCGGCGCTGGCGGCACGCAGCGGCTGCCGCGCACGGTGGGACTGCGCAACGCGCTGGACATGATCCTCACCGGCAAGAACATCCGCGCGAAGAGCGCGCTGCAGATGGGGCTCGTGGATGAGATGGTGCACCCCGCGATCCTGCGCGAGATCGCGGTGGACCGCGCGCGGAAGCTCGGCGCCGGATCGATGAAGCGCTCGCGCGGCGCGAAGTCGCCGGGCTTCATGGGATGGGTGCTCGAGAAGAACCCGCTCGGCCGCGCGATCGTGTTCCGTCAGGCGCACGCGAGCGTGATGTCCAAGACGCACGGGAATTTCCCGGCGCCGCTCGCCGCGATCGAAGCCGTGCGCATCGGGCTCACGCACGGCATGCCGCGCGGATTCCACGAGGAAGCGCGCCTGTTCGGCGAGATGTCGGTGACGCCGGCGTGCAAGCAGCTGATCTTCCTCTTCTTCGCGACCACTGCGCTCAAGAAGGACCCGGGCACCGACGAACCGGCGGAGTCGCTGCCGGTGTCGAAGCTCGGAGTGCTCGGCGCGGGATTCATGGGCGCCGGGATCGCGAGCGTCGCGGCGATGCAGAAGACCACCGTGCGCCTCAAGGACGCCGCGTTCGACCGCGTCGCGAAGGGACTCAAATCGGTGTCCGACGTGCTGCGCGAGCGGCTCACCAAGAAACAGATCACGCGCCGCGAGTACGAGGATCAGATGCTGATGGTGGGCGGCACGGTGGACTACTCGGGATTCCAGAGCGTAGACCTCGTGATCGAAGCGGTGTTCGAGGACCTCACGCTCAAGCACAAGGTGCTCAAGGAGACCGAGGCGGTGATGCCCGCGCGCGCGATCTATGCGTCGAACACGAGCACGATCCCGATCGCGAAGATCGCCGAGGCGGCCAAGCGGCCGGAGCACGTGCTCGGCATGCACTTCTTCAGTCCCGTGCAGAAGATGCCGCTGCTCGAGGTGATCGTGACGCCCCGCACGACGCCGGTCGCGACGGCCACGGCGGTCGCGTACGGCAAGCGGCTCGGCAAGCACGTGATCGTCGTGAACGACGGTCCGGGTTTCTATACCACGCGCACGCTGTCGGCATACATGAACGAGGCGGGCTTTCTGCTCGACGAGGGCGCATCGATCGATGCGCTCGATCATGCGATGGTGGACCTGGGGTTCCCGGTGGGCCCGATCACGCTGATGGATGAGGTGGGGCTCGATGTGGGCGCCAAGGTCGGGCAGGTGTTGTTCGATGCGTTCGGCGACCGGATGAAGCCGAGCGTATCGCTCGCGCGCGTCGCCGCTGACGGCCGCACGGGGCGGAAGGGTGGCAAGGGATTCTACCGCTATGAGAACGGTCGCAAGCGCGGCGTGGACGAGAGCGTGTACGCGCTGCTCCCCACCGGCGCGAATCGTGTGGAGATGGCGGCGGCGGAGATGCAGCAACGTTGCATGCTCGCGCTCTTGAACGAAGCGGCGCGCTGTCTCGAGGATGGCGTGCTCCGCTCGCCGCGCGATGGCGATGTGGGTGCGGTGTTCGGCATCGGCTTCCCGCCCTTCCTGGGCGGGCCCGTTCCGCCACATCGATCACGAGGGCGTCGACAACATCGTGCGACAGCTCGAGATGCTGCATGCGCGCTTCGCGCCGCGCTTCGAGCCCGCGCGGCTGCTCACCGGCATGGCGCACACGCACTCGCGGTTCTATCCCGCCGAGGGCAACCCGCTCGGATGACGCCGACGACGTCGGAGTTCACCGAACTCGCGGCGGCGCTCGCAGGACAGTATGCGCTCGAGCGGGAGATCGGGCGCGGCGGGATGGGCGTGGTGTATCTCGCGCGCGATGAGAAGCTCGCGCGTCACGTCGCGATCAAGACGCTGCCGCGGCACATGCAGGATGCGGCGACGCGCGACCGGTTCCTGCGCGAGGCGCGCACGGCGGCATCGCTCTCGCATCCGAACATCGTGTCCATCTACCGCGCCGACGAGACGGGCGGCTTCGTGTACTTCGCGATGGCGTACGTGAACGGAGAATCGCTCGCGGAGAAGGTGAAAGCGTACGGACCGCTGAGTGCGCGCGAGGCCGCGAACTATCTGCGCGACGTGGCGCTCGCGCTCGGATACGCGCACGCGCATGGCGTGATCCATCGCGACGTGAAGGCGGAGAACATTTTGCTGGAGCACGGCACCGGCCGCGCGATGGTCACCGACTTCGGGATCGCGCGCGTGGCGGACGCCGCGCCGCTCACGGCGACGGGCCACGTGCTCGGCACCGTGCATTACATGTCGCCAGAGCAGGTGTCCGGGGAGAAGCTGGACGGGCGCACCGATCTCTATGCGCTCGGCGTGGTGGGATTCCTTGCGCTCTCGGGATCGTTCCCGTTCGACAGCGAGACGGCGAGCGCCGTGCTGGTCTCGCACGTGACGAAGCGCGCGCCGTCGCTCAACTCCGTGGCGCCGCACGTGCCCGCCGCGTTGGCGGCGGTGGTGGACCGGTGCCTGATGCGTGAGCCGATGATGCGCTATCCCACGGGGAGCGATATGGCGCGCGCGATCGAGTCGGTGCTCGCCGATCCGGGGATCGACGCGCCGGCCGCGGCGCCGCGCGTGCTTTCCGCTTCCGAGGCGGAGGCGGTGTGGAAGCGCGCATCGGAACTGCAGGCACTCACGGGCGCGGTGGTGCCGCCTTCGGTCGCGCCTCCCGCGCCGCCGAAGGGATCGCCGCTCACGACCGGCTACGCGCTCGCGAACGTGCGGTCGGCGGCGCTCGAGGCGGGGATCTCGGGGCAGTACGTGTCGCGCGCGCTGGAAGATCTGGGCATCACGCCGGCGGCGACGGCCACGGCACGTGCGGGCGCGGTCGCGACCGTGGAGGCGCATCCCTCGGCCTGCGGGATCTGGGCCGGAGCGCCGACGTCACTCATGTACGAGGCGAAGATCCCCGGTGAACTGGACGCGAACGAGTACGATCTCGTGATCGAGACGATCCGGCGGCAGCTCGGCGATGTGGGGCAGGTGAACAGTGTGGGGCGTTCGCTCACGTGGATCTCGACGCACCCAAAGCGCAAAGCATCGATCACGATCAGTTCGCGTGGCGGCTCCACGACGATCCGTGCGGAGGAGCGGCTCGGGCCGCTGGCGGGGGAGATCTTCGGCGGGATCGTGGGCGGCTTCGGCGGCGGCTTCGGCGGCGCGTCGATGGGGATCACGATCGGGTTCACCCATTCGATCCTTGCGACGCTCGCGATCACGGGCGGGATCGTGGCGACGGCCTACGGCACCGCGCGAACGATCTTCGTGCGGAAGGCGAGGCAGCGGAGCGAGGAACTCAAAACACTCACGGAGAAGCTGGCGGAGTCCATCTCTGATTCGATGAGCTCGCGGCTGAGGCGCTAACCGCGCACGTGGCGGCTAGTACCGCTGAAACAGCGCGCGTGGCCCCTAGTACTAAGGCCTACAAGCGTCGTTAGGAGTACCGATCGCGAAGGATCGAGAGATGGTGCCTCTCGTGCCCCGCGATGATGTACGCCAACGCGCGCACGCTGATCGCATGCCCGCTCGCGTTGCCCGTGCGGGCCCAGGCCGCGTCATCGAAGCCGTGGAACATCGCGATCGTCGCGGCGCGCGTCGCGGCGAATTCCTCGAGCAGCTCCTGCGTCTCGCGCGCGTCGAACTTCCCGACGGGCACGTACGCGTTCTCGTCGAATCCCGCGAGCGCCGTGGCGTCGCCGCGCGCGATGCGCAGCGCGCGGTAGGCGAAGATCCGCTCCGCATCCGCCAGGTGGCCGATCACTTCCTTCACACTCCACTTACCGGGAGCGTAGCGCGACATCGCCCACGATTCGGGGCGCGACTTGATGAACGCGACCGTATCCGAGAGCTGGTGCTCGATGTGGCCGCGCACGTCGCCGTCGGGTACGAGCGCGATGTACTTGCCGTAATACTCGAAGAATTCGCCGGCGGCGGGGCGGGAAGGGGTTGAAGTCGGCATGATCGGGGTCTGGTTGAGAGGAATGGTCGCGCCGACCGCTGGCCGCGCGCCCATCCCGTGAATAGACTTTCACCCTCCTTCAGCCGCAAGCCGACGCCTCGATGCGACTCCGCTCTCTACTTCTGATCGTCCTCGCCCTCCCGCTCGGCGCCCAGCAGGCCGCCGCGCCCGATCTCTCCATTCAAGGGATCTTCGGAGGCAACGAATTCAACGGCGCGACGATGCCGGACATCCACTGGCTCGCCGACGGCTCGGCATGGGTGGCAACGCGCGCGAACCCCGCCGGCGGATCGGACGTCGTGCGCGTCGACGCCGCGACCGGCGCGGCGACGGTGCTCGCCGACGCCTCGCTGCTCGTGGACTCCGCGGGGCAGCGCCTCACGGTCGAGGGCATCACGTTCTCCGACGACGCATCCAAGGCGCTCATTTACCATAACAGTGCGCGCGTCTGGCGTCTCAACACCAAGGGCTACTACCACGTCCTTGACTTCGCGAGCAAGAAGCTCACGCCGCTCTCCGCGAAGCCCGGCTACCAGATGTTCGCCAAGCTTTCCCCCGACGGAAAAGACGCCGCTTTCGTGCGCGGCAACAATCTCTTCGTCGTCACGCTCGCGACGGGCGCCGAGCGCGCGCTCACGAGCGATGGCTCGAACACGATCATCAATGGCACGAGCGACTGGGTGTACGAAGAAGAACTCGGGCTCAGCGATGGATTCCGCTGGAGCCCCGACAGCAAGCGCATCGCGTTCTACCGGTTCGATGTGAGTCCCGTGCCGCAGTACCCGCTCCTCGACGATCGCGAGGTGCACGCCAGAGTCTTCCCCGTGCGTTACCCGCAGCCGGGCGATTCAAACTCCATCGTGAAAGCCGGTGTCGTGGACGTCGGGAACGGACACACGGTGTGGATGCAAACAGAGAATGAGGCCGGGTATCTCGCGACGGTCGAGTGGGTGGGCAACGATTCGCTGTCCGTGCAACGCATGTCCCGCTGGCAGAATCGCATCGATCTGCTGATGGTGAGTGCGACCACGGGGCTGCCGCGCCGCGTGCTCATCGAGACAGACTCCGCGTGGGTGGAGCTCGACCGCAGCGCGCCGCATTGGCTCGCGGGCGGCAAGATGTTCCTCTGGCCGAGCGAGCGAAGCGGCTGGCGCCGCTACTATCTCTATATGCGAGATGGCACTCCGGTGCGCGCCATCACGCCCGACGGCTCGGATGCCGAGTCGGTGGCCGGCATTGCCGCGAAGACCGGCGAGATGTTCATCACCGAGGCCGCGCCGAGCGCGATGGAGCGGCAAGTATTCAGCTATGCGCTCACGCGGAAGCCCGAGCGCGTCCGCATCACCGCTGAGCCCGGTACGCACACGGTGAGCATCTCGCCGAACGGGCGCTGGTTCATCGATACGCATTCGGCCGCCGGCCTGCCGCCCGCAGCGACGCTGCGCGAACTCCCGTCGCTCACCGCGAAGCGCGTGCTCGAGAGCAATACCGCGCTCCGCGCCAACCTCGCGCGGCAGACCAAATCGCAATCGTTCTTCCAGATCACGATGCCCGACGGCCTGAAGCTCAACGCCTTCCGCATCGTGGCGCCCGACTTCGACAGCACCAAGCCGCACCCGGTGCTCATGTACGTGTACGGCGGTCCGAACTCACAAACGGTGGTGAACGCGTTCGGCGGCAAGCGGGAGCTCTGGCACCAGTATCTCGCGCGCAAAGGCTACGTCGTGATCAGCGTCGACAATCGCGGCACCGGCGCACGCGGTTCGGCGTTCCGACACAGCATGTATCTCACGATCGGCCAGCAGGAATCGCTCGATCAGATCGATGCGGCCAAGTGGATCGCGAAACAATCGTGGGCCGATTCAGCGCGCATTGCGATGTGGGGATGGAGCGGCGGCGGATTCCTCACCGCGATCACCACGAGCCGCGGCGGCAGCGTGTTCAAAAGCGGCATCGCGGTGGCGCCGGTGATCGATTTCCGCTTGTACGATGACATTTGGACGGAGCGCTACATGCGCACGCCCGCGGCGAATCCTGACGGCTACAAGAACAGCTCCGTGCTTACGTACACGAGCGGGCTTTCTGCCCGCTTGCTCATCGTGACCGGCACCGGTGACGACAACGTGCATCCGCAGAACACGCTCTGGATGGCGAACGCGCTCGAAGCGCAGGGCACGCAGTTCGAACTGATGATGTATCCTGGACGCACGCATTCGATATCGGGAGGCAACACTCAAGTGCATCTCTTCACGATGATGACGGATTTCCTCGATCGCACACTGGTGGCCAAGTGAAGCGCGCGCTCGCGTTCGCCAGCGCCGTGTTCATAGCCGCCTGCGGCAAGCCCGCCGCATCGGGCATCAAGCCCGCGCCTGCCAGCTCGCCGCGCACGCGCGCCGAGCAAACGAACTATCTCGAGACGTCTCACTACACGGATGTGATCGCGTTCCTCGACACGCTCGAGAAACAGGGCGTGCCGATGTACCGCACCACGATCGGCACGAGCACTCAGGGCCGCGCCATCCCCATGGTCGTGCTCTCCCGGCCACTCGTGAAATCGCCCGCCGAGGCGAAAGCACTCGGCCGCCCCATCGTATACGTGCAGGCGAACATCCACGCCGGCGAAGTGGAAGGGAAAGAGGCGCTGCTCGCGCTGATCCGCGACATTGAGAAGGACGGCAACAAGAACGTGCTCGATTCCATCGTGCTGCTCGCGGTGCCCATCTACAACGCCGACGGCAACGAGAAGTGGGCGCCGCAATCAGTGAATCGCACGGAACAGAACGGCCCCGAAACGGTCGGCCAGCGGCCGAATGGGCAAGGCCTCGATCTCAATCGCGACTACGTGAAGGGCGAAGCCCCCGAGACGCGCGCCTCGCTCGCCGTGCTCAACGCCTGGGATCCCGATGTTTTCGTAGACCTCCACACCACCGACGGATCCTTTCACGGCTATGCGGTCACGTACGCGCCATCGCTCAACCCAGCCGCGACGTTCGGCGGCCCTTACGCGCGCGACTCCATGCTGCCGGCCATCAAGAAGAACCTGAACGCGATGAACGTCGCGACGTTCGACTACGGCAACTTCTCGCTCGATTACGGCACCGACGTGAACGCCGATACGATCAAGCAGGGATGGTACACGTACGATTCTCGCCCGCGCTTCGGCACGAACTACGTGGGCCTGCGCGGCCGTGTCGCGATATTAGTGGAAGGCTACTCGCACGACCCATTCGACCGCCGCGTCGCCACGATGTACGCGTTCGTGCAACAGATCCTCTCGTACGCGGCCGCGCACGGCAAGACGCTCACCGCACTCTCCAAGCGCGCGGATTCTGCCGTCGTCGCCTGGGGCACCTCGCCCGGCACCGCACCGGCGCTCGCACTGCGCTCCTCACTCTCGCGCTCGCCGCTCGAGGAAGTCGTGATCGCCGAAGATCTCGTGAAAACGGGCGATTCTTCGCTCACGCAGCCCGGTGTTCCGCGCGGACTCAAGCGCACGGGCAATTTCCGTTCGCAAATGATGCCAGTGTACATCGCCTTCGAGGCCACGCTCACGAAGAAGATGCCGTACGCGTACGCCATCCCGGTGGGCGACAGCGCGATGACGCGCCTGCTCAAGATGCACGGCGTGCGCCTCGAGCCGCTCGCCGCCGCCTGGTCCGGCACGGTGCAGCGCTACGTGATCGACAGCGTGCATCACGCCGAGCGTCCGTTCCAGGGGCATCACGAAACGACCGTCTTCGGTAAGTGGCGCGACACGGCCACCACGCTCCCCGCCGGCAGTATGATCGTGAAGAGCGCGCAGCCGCTCGGCGTGGTCGCGTTCTACCTGCTTGAGCCGGAGAGTGACGACGGGCTGGTCACGTGGAATTTCTTCGACGCGGCCATTGCTCCCGGCTTCACCTTCCCGGTGTGGCGGATTCCGGGCGCGGCCGGCGGATTGAACGATGCGCGGTAGCCGTCTAGCTTCCGTCAGCTTCGCGCCCACTCCCGCCACCGACACACGTTGAATGCTGCGTAAGACGTTCCTCTATCTGTCCAATCAGCCCACGATCTTCCGCTTCGTGCGGAACAACGGGCTCGCCAAGAAATTCGCGAACCGCTTCGTCGCCGGTGAGACGCTCGACACCGCCATCGAGGCGGTCCGCGCGTTGAACGCCAAGAAGATCACCGCCTCGCTCGACCTGCTCGGCGAGAGCGTGACCAACGAGGCCGAGGCGCGCGCCGCGAGCGCGCAGTACCTCGAGATGCTCGACCGCATCAACAAGGAGAAGCTCGATGCGAACGTGAGCGTGAAGCTCACGCAAATGGGGCTCGACATCTCGGAGACGCTCTGCGTGGAGATCATGCGCGGCATCCTCACGCGCGCGAAGCAGTACGGCACGTTCGTGCGGCTCGACATGGAGGGGAGCGACTACACCGAGCGCACGCTCAAGATGTTCGAGGAGAA
The DNA here is from genome assembly GCA_963732065.1 of uncultured Gemmatimonadaceae bacterium. Lineage (GTDB taxonomy): Bacteria > Gemmatimonadota > Gemmatimonadetes > Gemmatimonadales > Gemmatimonadaceae > DATKOH01. Next base: position 508,587 of record CAVSYH010000019.1, read on the forward strand.
ACTGTATCCCGGGCTTCCAGGCTGAGGTTGGCATCGTGCTGCAGAGCTATCTCTTCCGCACCGAGGCCGACGTGAAGCGCGCGATCACGCTCGGCGCGCGGGTGCGCATTTGCAAGGGCGCGTACCAGGAGCCGGCGACCGTCGCGTATCCGCTCAAGGCGGATGTGGATGCGAACTACGTGCGCTGCATGCAGTCACTGATGAAAGAGGGGAATTATCCCGGCCTCGCGACGCACGACGAGACGATCATCGCCGAGGCGAAGCGATATGCGAAGGAGCAGCACATCGGCCCGGACCGCTACGAGTTCCAGATGCTCTACGGTGTGCGGCGCGATCTGCAGGAGGAGAACGTGCGCCAGGGGTATCGCATGCGCGTGTACGTGCCGTTCGGCACGCAGTGGTATCCGTATCTCATGCGCCGGCTGGCGGAGCGTCCCGCGAATCTCGCGTTCATCATGGGCAGCGTGATGCGCGAAGCGCTCGGCCGGAGGAAGAAGTAGCGCGTGGGTCGTCATCTTCCGCCGGACCATTCGAAGGGCGACGACAGCACGATCGGCGGCTGGATGGCGGTGCACGACCGCCCCGCGGGGCTCGAAGGGAGCGACGGTCTCAGTTACACCGTGGAGATCGACGTGGACGAGACGGAGGATCCGCGCGCGAGTTACGCCGCGTACTTCGTGTTCGTGCGCTGGAGCCGCGGCGAACCGCGGGTGACCGGGCATCGCGAAACGGATTATCTGGCGCGCGGCCGCACCGAGGCCGAGGCGCGCGCGAAGGTGGGCGCGCTCACGATCGACGAGGCGAAGCGGCTGCTCGATCAGGCGATCGCTGACCGCGGGCCGGCGAACGACATCCCGTACTGGGATATTCCGCCTGAGGGCGAGAAGTGAGCGAAGTGGCGGGCCGGGTGCTGAGCGGCACCGGCGGCGTGTGGCAGGTGCGTGACACGGCGGGCGTGGTGCACGACGCGAGCATGCGCGGCCGATTGAAGGAGGGCGACGGATTGAAGTTGTCCGTGGGCGATGAGGTGATGCTCGATCTCGCGACGTTCGCCGGCGATCTCGGAGATAAAGCCGCGCCACTCTGCGCTCACGCGCCGCGCGCCGGGCAACCGGTATCAATCGCGCGTGGTGGTGGCGAACGTCGATCAGGTGGTGGTGGTGTTCGCCGTGGTGAAGCCCGAACCGCACCGACGGATGCTCGACCGGTTCCTCGTGATCGCGGAATCGAATGGGATCCCGGCGCGGATCGTGATCAATAAGGTGGATCTTGATCCAAGGGCGGACGAGCAGTTCGCGGATTACGAGCGGGCAGGGTACCCCGTGCACTACACGAGCGTGAAGAAGCGCCTGGGGCTCGAGGAGCTCGGCGCTGTGCTGGCCGGGCGCGTCTCGGCGCTCACGGGGCCGTCGGGAGTGGGGAAGTCATCGCTCATGAACGCGATCTATCCCGGGCTGAATCTTCGCGTGGGCGAGATCTCGGAATCGGTGAACAAGGGCCGACATACTACCGTAGGCGCGCTCATGCATCCGCTGCCGGACGGCGGGTATGTGGTGGACACTCCGGGGCTGCGCGAAGTGGGGATCTGGGGCGTGGACGCGGCGAGTCTCGCGGAATGTTTTCCCGAATTCAGGCCGGCGCTGGGGAAGTGCAAGTTCAACGACTGCCGGCATATCAACGAGCCGGGGTGCGCGCTGAAGGCGCTCGTGGCGAGTGGAGGGGTGAGTGCGGAGCGGTATGACAGCTTCTTGAGGCTTCTTGAGGAGATAGCGGGCTAGTATAGTAGCGAATGCGCTCGAGTCTCCGATTCACTCTCGCGCTGACTCTTCTCGCCGCCTGCATCGGCCATGGCGCCGGTGGTCGCAAGCAGCGTGCGGCCGTGCATGATTCGATCGCCGCGCCGCGTCAGCAATCCGCGACAACCAAGGCACCGCCCGCGCGGTCCGCCTCTCTTGTGACCGCGGTCTTCGAAGACGAGATCGCGCGCCCGCCGCATCCGGCCGCGCGCACCGCGGGCGGCGAGCCCGATGCGAACATCCCGCAGAACACCGACCGAATTGCCTCGAGCCTCCGTTCTCAACTCGCCGAGCGTGGCGGCATCGAGTGGAGTCCCGGGCGTCCGTTGTCTTGGGGCGATTTCCAGGCGCCGCCGCAGCCGTCGGGGCGCGAGGCCGCGCTCTCGGAGGTCGGTCAGATCTCAGGATCGGGCTGCGACGGAAATCAGTTCCAGTTCGGCGTGATCGCGGCGTTCATCCCGAGCGAATCATGGGTGCGGCCGGAGGTGGCCGGCGAACCAAATGCAGAGCGCCGTCGCGCTCGCGCACGAGCAGGTGCATTTCAACATTTCCGAGATCATCTCGCGCGAACTGCGTCGCACCTACATGACGGTGGATCACCCGTGCAAGATGACCGACGCCCAGCGCGACGCACTCGGCGCCGCGGCGTTCGATGAGGAGCGGGTCACGCAGCAGAAGTACGACGATGAGACCGTGCACGGGCTGAACGCCGAGGCGCAGCAGAAATGGGCGGCGTGGTCGGTGCAGATGCTCGGATCGCTCGCGGCGTACTCGGCGCCGTTCGGTTCTCGGCACGACTGAACACGACAGAGTGTAGGAAGCGCTGGACCAACGCTACTCACGCCGTCGTTTGCGAGTAGAAGCCGTCGCTAGTGCTGAGTTGTCACGTAGATACGGCGCGCGCGCGAGTGTCATTCCTTGCGAGTCCGCACCACCAACGCGATCAGGATCTTGATCAGCTCGTGTGCAGCGCGATACGCGCCTCGGCGGCTTCCGGGCCCAGTCTGCTCGCGCACCTTGAAGTACCAGTCGCGCGATTCGCGCGCGGAACCGAGCGCATACTCATAGAATCGGCGCCGATCCTTCTGCCGAGGCGGCTGAAGCCTTCAGCGATATTCGAGCTGATCGATTCGGTGGCGCGTAGCAACTGATCTGCGAGCGTGCGACGGTCGGAGTGCTTCGCGAGCCATTCGGCATCGCGCTGGCCGAGCTCGCCGGCGAAAAGCGCCGTGCGATAGACGCGCAGCGACCAGAGAGGATCTCGTCGGATGTGCGGAGACACCCGCTGTTCCCAAACATCGTACTTCACGGCCGTACGCTCCGAAGCATTGTGGCCGCAATCTGCGAACAGATGATGGCCCTGATGCCACCGTGAGCCCGCGAGGGGCATCGAACCATTGCCGTATCGAGTGCCCAGTCCTACGTCGACGGCTTCTACTCCAAACGACGGCGTGGGTAGCGTTGGTCCCGCGGAATTCCCACTCCGGAAGTTGCCGTGTGCAAGTCGCGCGATGACCGGCGTCCCCTTGCCAGCGCGGTGTGCATCTCGCCACCGCGAACACCAGGCAAGATGCCGGAGGCTCCCATGCGCCGCTTGTACTCGCTCGCCCTCGTTCCGATGGTCGGACTCCTCGCGTTCCCCGCGGCTGATGCCGTAAAGGTCGCGTCGAAGCCGCGACACGATCCGAACGCCGCGATCATCGAAGGGAATGTCCAGTCCGAAGCCGGAGCGCCGCTCAATGGCGCTCAGGTATTCATTGAAGGCAAGAACCTCGGCGCGCAGGCCTCGGCCGAGGGCTGGTATCGGATCACCGTGCCCGAAGCGCGAATCGGCACCGATTCGGTCACGCTCACTGTGAAGCTGATCGGTTACCGGCAGGCATCTCGGAGGATCCTGCTCCACGCCGGCGAGAAACGCACCGAGAACTTCACGCTCAAGACGAATCCGCTGCGACTCGGCGAGGTGGTGGTCACCGGCGAGGGTACGGCTCCGACAAGCGGCAAGCTAGGTATGTCGATCAACGAACAGAGCGCAGGCGTCGCCGGGCGTCTCAGGCAACATGCAAATGAGCGCCGCCGCGCCCATGTCGATGCCGGCGATGAAGTCTGCGTACTCAAACTCCAACGGCATCGAAGACAAACTCGAGGACGCCGACGAAGTCGTCGTCATGGAACGCGCGCAGTCGAGCAGCGATGTGAAGACCAAGCGCGGCGATGGCCCGCGCGGGACAGTCCAGCACGCGGCTCAGGATGTCGGCCCCGTCACGCAGGGCACCCTCCGCGCGCGCGGTCCCGACGGCGAGATCGCCGGCGAGTTCCCGCTCAAACACACGGATGTGAACGCCGACATCTCCGGCTACCTCGCGCGCACGACGGTCACGCAGCAGTACACGAATCCGTTCAACGAAGTGATCGAAGCGGTGTATGTCTTCCCGCTTCCGTCGATGGCCGCGGTGAACGACTTCATGATGGAAGTCGGCGGCCGCAAGATCGTGGGCATCGTGCGTCCGCGCGGCGAAGCCGAGCGCATCTATCGTGAGGCGATCGCGCGCGGTCAGACGGCGAGCCTCCTCACGCAGGAGCGCCCGAACATCTTCACGCAGAGCGTGGCGAACATCGAGCCGGGCGGGCACGTGGACATCAAGATCACGTACTTCGAGCGGCTGCCGTACCAGCACGGCGAATACGAGTGGGTGATGCCGATGGTCGTCGGGCCGCGCTACATCCCCGGCGGCGCCACCGGCCCCGGTCTTCTCGCCGGCAATCCGCCGCATCCCAGCAATCCGGACGGCGGCGGCTGGAGTCCCAACACGAGTGTCGTGCCCGACGCGAGCCACATCACGCCGCCGGTCCTCAAGCCCGGCCAGCGCAGCGGCCACGACATTGGCCTCACGGTGACGCTCGACGCCGGGACTTCCGATCACGAAGCTCAACGTGCCTGCGCATCACGTGGAGATCTCGCGCCCGAGCTCGGACAAGCGCGTGATCCATCTCGCCGCCGGCGATTCGATCCCGAACCGCGATTTCGTTCTCCGCTGGAGCGTGGCCGGCGACGAGACGCAGTTCGGCGTCATCACGAACCGCGAGAGCGAGAATGGCCCCGGGTTCCTCACGCTGCAGATGCAGCCGCCCGCCGAGCCGACGGACGAGCAAGTGACGCCGCGCGAGATCACGTTCATCATGGACGTAAGCGGCAGCATGATGGGGATTCCGATCGAGATGTCGAAGCAGGTGGTGCTCCGCTCGCTCGACAAACTGCGCCCGGATGACCGTTTCAACATCGTCTATTTCTCCGGCAACAATGCGCAGCTCTGGGAGCGTGCCCAACTCGGCAGCTACGAGAACATTCCGCGCGGCCAAGGCGTTCCTGCAGAATCTGAACGCGGGCGGCGGCACCGAGAATGCTCGCCGGTCTCGAGCGCGCGCTGCACGCGCACCACGACGCGCGCTACCTGCAAATGTATGTATTCATGACCGACGGCTACGTGGGCGATGAGCCGCGCATCCTCGCGACGATCAAGAAGGAGCGCGGCGACGCGCGCTTCTTCGGCTTCGGGATCGGCTCGAGCGTGAACCGTTATCTCATTGACGGCATCGGCCAGGAAGGCGGCGGCGAGAGCTTCGCGCTCATTCCGCGCGACAGCGCGTACGCGGATCGCGGCGTGAGCATGCTGTTCGAGGCGATCGACTCACCGGTGCTCGTGGACGTCGCCATCGATTGGAACGGACTGCCGGTGGAGGAGGTGTACCCGTCCAAGCTGCCCGATCTATTCGGTGGGCAGACGATCAATCTCATCGCGAAGTACACGAGCCCGGCGAAGGGCACGTTCTATGTGACCGGACGCGTCGGCAGCCGGCGCGTGCGGTACCCAGTGCGCGTGACGCTGCCGGAGCGCGAGAGCGAGCATGGCGCGTTGGCGCCGGTGTGGGCGCGCGCGAAGATCGCCGATCTCTCGAGCCAGCAGCTGGCGGCCGATTCCGCAGATCGGGGAGGCTACGAGCGCGCGATCACCGATCTCGCCGTGCAGTACCATCTCGTGTCGCAGTACACGGCGTTCGTGGCCGTCGATGAATCGCGGATCGTGGGCGACGGTCACCTGCGCCGCATCCTGCAGCCGGTGGAACTTCCCGAAGGCGTGAGCTACCAGGGGATCTTCGGCGAGCCATGCGTGGGAGTGCCGCTGCGGATCGGCGCGTGGGGAATCGACGTGCAGGGCACGCAGAGCGGAGCGATCAAGGTGGGCGCGGTGGACGACGCGAGCGCGGCGGCGGCAGGCGGGACTCAAGCGGGGCGCGGCGATCAAGAGCGTGAACGGCGTGAAGATCACGGACGTGGCGCAGCTGGAGCAAGTGCTAATGCAATCGGGGAAGACGGTGACGGTAGAGATAGAAACAGGAGTGAAAGTCACGCTCAAGGCGCCTTAACTGCGAAGGGCGTGAGTCGCGACCCGAACGCCGTGATTCGTACCCCGAACGCCGTGAGTACCGAGTCGTGCGTCGTACTGACTGGACTGCGTAATTGGTAACCCGAACGCCGAGAGTCGTAACCCGAACGCCGTGAGTCGTGCGTGCACTGCACGGCGTTCGGGTCACGAGTCACGGCGTTCGGGGTTCGACGTACGCCGTGCGTGGTCCACGACGCACGACTCGGTACTCACGGTGTTCGGGGTACGATTCACGGAGTTCGGGTCGCGACTCACGCCGTTAGAACTGCTCCAACTTCGCGCGCGTCACGCGGAGCGTATCCCCCACAAACGCCCACACAAACCCTTTCATGTACTTCTGCGCCACGTATTGCACTCCCAGTGGCGATACCGCGTGGATCTCCAGCACGAACTTGTCCGCGTATCGGTAATCGCCCCGGTACACCTGCGCGCGCGCGAGTTGGCCGGCTTGGTCGGCGTTGGTCTCGTTCTTCAGGAAGTACTCGGTGATGAACTGCTCCTCGATCAGGTTGAGCTGTTCGGGGTCCAGTCGACCGCGTTTCAGCGCTTCGGTCTCGCGCCGCATGATCTCCAGCGTCGAGTCGGCGAACGCGGTGGTCACGTACAATCCGCCGGTCGTGATCGCGCGCTCCTCGAACGGCGCGTCCACGTCGTACGTCAGGTTCCGCCGCGAGCGCACTTCGGTGAACAGACGTCCCGCGATCACGGCGGTCGCGATGCGCAGCGCGGTGGCATCTGAGCTGGACGCCGGAGGGCCGATATAATAGCCGAGCAGGTAATTCGTCGGCAGCCGCTTCTGCACCATCACTGCGGGGCCGCCCACGCCCGGCGTCGCGACCGGCGGCACCCACTTGTACGCGCCGCGCGGCAGTTTGCCGAACGTCGCCGCGACCATCTTCGCCAAGTGATCGCGCTCGATGTTCCCCACTACCACGAGCAGCATGCGCAACGTGATGATCTTGGTCGCGCGCCAGTCCGCGAGCTGCGCGGCGGTGAACGACGACACCGACTTCTCGCTCCCGCCCACTGGCATCGAGTACGGCATCCCCACGAATCGCGCGCTGTCGGCCAGCACGTGCACGAGGCCGTCGGCGTTGTCATCCCGCTGGCGCAGCGCCGAGAGGATCTGGTCGCGCACGAACTCGATGTCGGGCGCGTCGAGCGTGCCGGCGGTGAGCCGGTCGGCCCAGATCGCCCACGTACTGTCGAACGTCGAACGCACGCCGCGGAATCCGAACAACGTCCAATCATCACTCGGCGCCACCACGATCGTGCTGCCCAGCGCCGCGATCTTCGTGCGCATCGCGTCCTGCGAATAATTCTTGCTGCCGCGCTCGGACACCCAGAGCAGGAACGGCTCAATGCCGGCGTTGGCCTGCGTCACCATTTGGCCGCCGCCGAGCAGGTAAAGATTTGCGGCGACGACATCGTTGGCGGGATTGCGCCGGAGGATCACGTGCACGCCGCCGGTATCGAACGCGACGGTGCTCGTGTCGAAGCGCGCGCCGGCGCGCGGCGCCGGGGTCTGCTGCGCAGCGAGCGGGCCCGCGGACGCGAACGCGGCCGCGGCGAGGAGAACGAGGCGGCGCATCACTTGGGGCTCCGCGGGTTGGTCGAAGAGGTGGTGAGACTGTCGCCGAGGACGTCGGCGGCGGTGAGGCCGATCGCGCGGCGCGCGTCGGGCGCGATGAGCACGCCCACGACGTGCGGCTTGCCGACGATGTACTTCTTCGCGTACGCGCGCATGTCCGCGATGTTCTGCCGCGCCATGTTGTCCACGTAGCCCATGTAGTAATCGAGGCTCGCGACGCTCCACCAGAATCCGAGTTCGTGCGCGAAACCGCTCGCGCGCTCGAGTCCCATGGCGGTGCCCACGGCGCGCTGCTGCTTCTGCGGCTCGAGCTCCGGTTCGGACAGATAGCCGGGCTGGTCGAACTTCGCGATCTCCTGATAGAGCGCGGCGACCGCCGCCTTCAATTTGTCCGGCGATCGTCTCGCCGCTGATCGTGATCGGCCCGACGTGATTGAGCGTGTAGTAATTCACCACGACTTCGCTCCAGAGTCCGCTGTCCACGAGGCGCTTCTGGAAGGTCGAGCCATCCTGATTGAGCAGGCCGCTGAACACATCGGCCGCGTACGTGATCTCGGGATCCTTCTGCACGCTCGGCCCGCGCCATTGCACGAGGAAGGCTACGGTATTCACGGGCTCCTCGACGATCACCGCGGCGCTCTTGGTGAGCGGCGGGAAATCGGGGACCGGGTACTTCACGTTGGGGTCATCGCCCCTCGGCATCTTGCCGAAGATCGCGTCGGCCATGCGGAACGACGTCTCGGGGTCCACGTCGCCGGCGATGATCAGCGCGGCGTTGTTCGGGATGTAATAGCGCTTCTGGATCTCGAACATCTTCTCCGGCGTGACGGTCGAGATCACGCTGCGCTCGCCAATGGTGTTCTTGCGCGAGACCTCGGATCCCCACATCACGCTGTCCATCTTCTGCGTGAGCTGGAAGAACGGACTGGATTCCTGGCGGTCGTATTCGCCGAGCACCACTTGGCGTTCGCGATCGAGCTCGTCCTTCCGGAACTTCGGCGCGCGGAAGGCGGCCTCGAGGAATTCCATCGCGCCCTGCAGCGAATCGGCGGGCACGGTGAGGTAGTAGTTCACGACCTCTTCGCGTGTGCTGGCGTTGTAGATGGCGCCGAGTTCGCTCCCGCGCGCGACGAACTGATCGGGCTGCGGGTAGTCGTCGTTGCTCTTGAAGAACATGTGCTCGTACATGTGCGCGAGGCCGGCGTACTCCGGCGTCTGTGTGAAGGCGCCGTTCTTCACGACGAGCTCCACCGTGGCGAGCGGTACGCCGTGGTTCTCGATGACGATCACCTCGAGCCCATTGGCGAGCAGCTTGCGCTGGATGATCCGCTCGAGCTCTTCGCGCTGCGTCGGCTGCTTTACGACCGGATTGGCGGGCGCGGCGGCGGTCGGCTTGGGCTTCGGCTTCGCCTGCGCGCCGGCCGCGAAGGGAGCCACGAGCAGCGCCGCGAGTACGATCCTGGTTGTTCGAGTCATGGATTCAAAGTTAGCGCGTGGGGGCGAGCAAGACGAACTTAGAGTTGTACACCAAAGCAGTCATCCTGTTAATCAAGTTCTTATCTTGCAATCCTGTCAAAGCAGTTAGTTGTCGTTAGCCGTAACTGCTTTGACAGGATGACAGGATAAGAACGGGATTTACATGATGACTGCCTTTGTGAACAACAACGGCCGAGGCATCTCGATCGTTAGAAGGGTATAATCTAAGTCGTCGGCCGCCGGGAACTCTCCACCGGCCGAAGCACTTTCTCGCAAGTACGGAGAAATCGTGTCGGATAGTCCCGAGACCAAGCTCGAGCAGGACGCGCGATTCGAGCGCGAGGCGCTGCCGTGGATGGACGACGTCTACCGGTTCGCGCGCTCGATGACGCACGATGAGGCCGACGCCGACGATCTCGTGCAGGAGACCTACCTGCGCGCGTATCGCGCCTGGCACACGTTCGAGCCGGGCAGCGATTGCCGGCGCTGGCTGTTCACGATCTGCCGGAACGTCTTCCTGCGCACGCGCGAACGCGAAGCGCGGCAGGTGGACACCGGCGGCGACGATGCGGTGCTCGAGACGATGGCCGCCGTGCGCGAAGCGTCTCCGTTCGCGATGTCGAACGCCGACGCGATCTTCTCGCGGCTCGACCTCGTGCCGGCGATCCGGAAGGCGCTCGAAGAATTGCCGGAGGTCTTCCGGACGGCGGTCGTTCTAGTCGACGTGGAAGGACAGAGCTACGACGAAGCGGCGGCGGTGCTCGGCGTGCCGATCGGCACGGTACGGTCGCGGTTGTTCCGCGGCCGCAGGATCCTGCAGCAATCGCTCATCGAGTTCGCGCGCGATGCCGGATTCGTAAGCGCGGCGGCGAAAGAATCGCCCCGGGAGGGTGACGCACATGGATTGTGAGAAGAACATCCAACAGCTCTGGGACTATCTCGACGGCGAGCTCACCGAAGACCGCATGACCGAGATCCGCGGCCACCTGCGATCCTGCCGCGGGTGCTTCCCGCATTTCGACTTCGAGAAGGAATTCCTCGAGGCGATCGCGAAGAGCAGAGTGGAGCACACGGCGCCGGAGGATCTTCGGCGGAAGGTCATGGCGAAGCTGCGACTGGCGGGGATGGCCTAAGAGAGTAGGACCGGGTACTGGCACTACCCACTCCGTCGTTTGCGAGTAGAAGCCGTCGGGACTCTTGAGTCGCAAGTAGATACTGCGGTATCTACTGGCAACTGCAGAGTCCCGACGGCTTCTACGGTCTAACGACGGCGCTCGTAGGGCTAGTCCCCCGTCCTACTCTCCATTGAGCTTCAGGATCGTCTCGACCTTGATCGCCGGATCCAGCGACGCACCCACCGAGCAATACTTGAATACCGCGAGCTCAATCGCACGCTCCGCATGATGGCGCTCGATGCCCTTGCCCTCGAGGGTGAACTTCATCAGCACGTGCACGAGCCGCCGCGGCGTGGTCTCAGCGCGCGTGCCGAACGACTCCACCTCGAGCTTCGCGAGTGGCGTGCGGCGCTTCGCGAGGATCTCCACCACGTCCGTCGCCGCGCACGTCGCGAACGCGGCCAACAGCGTCTCCACCGGACCGGACGCCGATTTGCCGTGCGAGTCGATCAGCATGGGCGGCACGCCGGGCTTGCCCGACTCGAACTCCTGGCCTTTTAGCCACTTTGTGTGCACCACCTGCGGCGCGTGGACCTTGAACTCGGCGGTGTGCGCCGCCTTGTGCGCATCGGTGAACTCGTTCACCGCTCCACCGGGAGTCGCACGCCGTTGCCCCACTCGGTCCAGCTGCCGTCGTAGTTGCGCACTTTGTTGTAGCCGAGGAGATAGGTGAGCACGAACCAGGTGTGCGACGACCGCTCGCCGATCCGGCAGTATGCGATCACGTCGTCGCCGGGCTTGAGGCCGACCTCGGTCTCGTAGATCTGGCGCAACTCGGCTGCGCTCTTGAAGGTGCCGTCGGCGTTCGCGGCGCGCGCCCACGGCACGCTCTTCGCGCCGGGGATGTGGCCGCCGCGCAGCACGCCCTCCTGCGGATACTCGGGCATGTGCGTCTTCTTGCCCGTGAACTCGTCGGGCGATCGCACATCGATGAGCTTCTTGCCCGCCTTCGCGTGCGCCAGCACCTCGTCGCGGAACGCGCGGATGCGCGCGTCGTCGCGCGGCGGCGCTTTGTAATTCGTGGCCGGATACTTGGGCACATCCGTGACGAAGGGACGGCCCTCTTGCTCCCACTTCACGCGGCCGCCGTCGAGCACCTTGCCGTTCTTGAAGCCGAACAGCTCGAATACCCAGAGCGCGTAGCACGCCCACCAATTGTTCTTGTCGCCGTAGAACACCACGGGGGTGGTCTCGTCAATGCCCTTCGCGCGCAACAGTTTCTCGAAATGTTCGCGATCGACATAGTCGCGCACGAGGTCGTCGTTGAGATCCGCGTGCCAGTCCACCTTCTGCGCGCCGGCGATGTGCCCCGTGTCATAGAGGAGCACATCCTCATCGCTCTCGATGATGCGCAGCTTCGGATCGCCGAGATGCGCCGCGAGCCACTCGGTGGACACGAGAAGATCGGGCCGGGAAAAGCCTTTGGCCGAAATAGAGTCCGTTGCCATGCGGTGTTCCTCTCGCGAGAGCGGATTCCTTCAATCTAATGGAGGAGCAGTCGTTAGTCGTACGCGTTTGGAACGACGGTCGTCAGTCGTACGCGTTTGGAACTGCCGCCGTTCTAAACGCGTACGACCAACGACTGCCTATTGACTGACTACTACCCTACTCGCGTGCCGTTCGCGACGGGTCTCTCAACCTCGAGCAGGATGACCTCAGTGGGCTGCGGCATCGCGCCGAGCACGAGCACCTCCGAATCGAACGTCGCGATGCGGCGCACGGGGAAATTCACCACGCCGAGCACCTGCCGGCCGATCAATTCCGCGGGCGTGTAGTGCATTGTGAGCTGCGCGCTGGATCGTTTCACGCCGATCTCCGGGCCGAAATCGATCTCGAGTTTGATCGCGGGCTTCTTCGCCGCGGGGAAGGGCTCCGCGCGGAGCACGGTGCCCACGCGGATATCGATCGCCAAGAATTCGTCGAACGTCGCCATGCTAGATTCCGGAATGGGACAATTCAAACATCACGTCTTCGTGTGCACGTCCGGCAGTACCTGCCCGGGGCAGGGAGGCGACGCGGTGTTCGCCGCCTTGAAGAAGGCCGCGATCGCCGCCGGCCTCAAGGGGACGGTGCGCGTGAATCATTCCGGCTGCCTGGGCCAATGCGGGCACGGTCCGATGGCCGTCGTTTACCCCGACGATGTCTGGTACGCCGGACTCGACGTGCACGGCGCGGAGCGGATCCTCCGCGATCATCTGCTCGGCGGGCAGGTCGTGGAAAGTTACCGGTACATCGCGCCGCCGGGGGAGAACAAAATCGAAGACTGAGTGTGGGGACGAGGACTGGCACTACACACTCCGTCGTTTGCGAGTAGAAGGCGTCGGGACTCCTGAGTCGCCAGTAGATACCGCAGTATCTACGCTCAACTCAAGAGTCCCGACGGCTTCTACGGTCCAACGACGGCGTCGAGTCAGTAGCCAGTCCCGACCTCGCCACTCACTACGCCAAGAACGACCAGATCATCGCCACCGCCGACACGGTCATGACGAGCGCGCACGCCGCGCCCAGGATGTTCAGCCAGCGCCCGTTCACGTGTTCCATCATCACTCTGGGATTGTTGCACACCGCGAGGATGATCACGATGAGCGGCGGCGCGAGCACGCCGTTCAGCACGGCGCTCCAGAAGAGCATCTTGATCGGATCGAGTTTGAGGAAATCCATCGCCATGCCCGCGAGCAGCGACACGCCGAGCACGGTGTAGAACCGCGTCGCGCGGCCGGCCTTCTCGTCCATGCCCATGCGCCAGCCGCCGGCCTCCGCCACCGCGTACGCGACGGATCCGGCCAGCACGGGCACGCCGAGCAGTCCCGTGCCGATGAGGCCGAGCGCGAAGAGCAGGTAGGCGGACTGTCCGGCGAGCGGCCGCAGCGCCTCCGCGGCCTGCGTGGCCGTGGCGATCTCCGTCTGGCCGTGGGCATGCAGCGTCGCGCCGGTGGTGAGGATGATGAAGTACATGATGAAATTCGAGAAGAACATCCCCGTGATGACATCGGTGCGGGCGGCGCGCAGTTCGGCATGCGTCGCGCCCATGCGCGCGAGCGTCGTCTCCTTGCCGGCGCTCTTGTCCACCTCCACCGCCTGCGCCGCCTGCCAGAAGAAGAGATACGGCGAGATCGTGGTGCCGAAGATCGCCACGAGCGTCATCAGGAACTGGCGCGTGAACTCCAGGTGCGGCACGAACGTCGCGCGCGCGACCGCGAGCCAATCGGGGCGCGAGAGGAACGCGGCGATCACGTACGCGAACAGCACGAGCGTGAGCCACTTGAAGATGCGCACGATCATGCGGTACGAGCCGAACACGAGCACCACGAGCATCACGAGGGCGTACGCCGGCTCGTACCACAGTTTGTCGGCGCCGGTGAGCATGGCGGTGGCGTCGGCCATGCCGCCGAGGTCGGCGGCGATGTTCACCGTGTTGGCGACGAGCAGCAGCGCGAGCGCGAAGAGGAGCAGCGGCCGCGGATAGAATTTGCGGAGCACGCTGGCGAGCCCGCGTCCCGACACCATCCCGATGCGCGCGCACATGAACTGCACCGCGGTCATGAGCGGGAAGGAGAAGAGCGCGGTCCAGAGCGTGGCGAAGCCGAACGCGGCGCCCGCGGTGGAATAGGTCGAGATGCCGGAGGGATCGTCGTCGGCGGCGCCGGCGATGAGGCCCGGGTCCGAGTCCCTCGAAGAAGCGGCGGGCCATGCCCACGGGCTCGGCCATGCGGCGGCTCGCGAGCGCCACCACGCGCCAGCCCTCGCGCGCGGGGCGGTGCACATCGGACGTCACGAACTCCCCCTCGTGGCCGGGGGGTGGCTCGTCCGTCGGTACCCGGAATCGTCCGCTGTCACGCGTTGGCGCCATCTTCCCTCTCGTGACGTTGACCGCCCGCATCACCCGCGGCTAACTTGGGCGAACATCTCCATTGTGCAATGGCCAATCTCCCAACACCGCGCCGCGCCCTGCTCGACTCCGCCAAGAAATTCCTCGCCACGCAGGCGGAGGAGAGTCTCCTGGGTACGCAGAACCCGGACCCGCCGCGCCTCACCCTCCAAGCCCTCGGGAAGATCGACATGTCACGGTCACGCGAACGGATCCTCGGCAATTTGGACGATATGTATCGCGAAGCGTTCGAACGGTTGAAGACGACTGGGGATGCGGCGCAGATGGCGCAGATGGATTTCGCATACCGGCGGGAACAACTGTATTTCGAGATCTTGCTGGACGTACGCGACGCGATCGAACGGCGGTAGTGCGGTAAACAGTCCGCAGTGATCCAGTCAACAGTCGACAGTCTACAGTCGGCAGTCATCAGAATGCGGATCGTGCGGGCATTCCGGCCGTTATGACGGCGGCTTATGTTGGCGCATGAGAAAAGCGATCCTTGTCGCGGGCGCCGCGTTCGTCGCGCTCGTCGCTAGCGCCAGCATGCCACGACCCCAAGCCGCCATCACACTCGCGATCGTCAATGCGCGGGTGTGGACGGGGAATCCCAAGCAGCCGTGGGCCGACGCGGTGGCCGTGAGCGGCGACCGCATCGCGGCCGTCGGGTCGAGCGCGAGCATCCAGAAGCTCACCGACGCCAATACCAAGGTCATCGACGCCAAGGGCGGGTTGGTGACCCCCGGCTTCATTGATTCGCACGTGCACTTCATTGGCTCGTCGTTCGGGCTCACGTCCGTGCAGCTGCGCACGGCGGCCACGCCGGCGGAATTCGCGGCGCGCCTCAAGGCCTACGCCGCGAAAATGCCCAAGGGCGCGTGGATCCTGGGCGGCGATTGGGACCACTCGCTCTGGGGCGGCGAACTCCCCAACAAGTCGTGGATCGATTCCGTCACGCCCGACAATCCGGTATGGGTCACGCGGCTCGACGGCCACATGTCGCTCGCGAACTCGCTCGCCCTCGCGGCGGCGAAGGTCACGAAGGACACGCAAGGATCCCGCCGGCGGCCGCATTGTGCGTGCGCCCAACGGCGATCCTACCGGCATCCTCAAGGACAACGCGCAGAGTCTCGTGGACGACGTGATCCCCGACCCGCCGCCCGAACTCGCCGACAAGGCGCTGCAGAACGGGATGCAGTACGTCGCGTCGCACGGCGTCACGTCGGTCGTGAACATGGGCTACACCTGGTGGGACCTCGGCGTGTTCCAGCGCGCGCAGAAGGCGGGGAAGCTCATCACGCGCTTCTACGCGGTGGCGCCGCTCCGCACGTGGGAACAGCTTCGCGACACGGTCTATAAGCGCGGGCACGGCGATGAATGGATCCAGATCGGCGGGTTGAAGGCGTTCGTCGACGGTTCGATCGGATCGCACACCGCGCTCATGCTGCGCCCCTTCAACGATGCGCCGAACGACAGCGGCCTCTGGGTGACGCCGGCCGACGATCTGTATGCGTGGACATCCGGCGCCGACCGCGCGGGGCTTCAAGTGATGGTGCACGCGATCGGCGATCGCGCCATCAGGACCCAGCTCGACATCTTCGCGCGCGTGGAGAAGGAGAACGGCCCGCGCGACCGCCGCTTCCGCATCGAGCATGCGCAGCATCTCTCACCGCAGGACATCCCGCGATTCGCGGAACTCGGCGTGATCCCGAGCATGCAGCCGTATCACGCGATCGATGACGGGCGCTGGGTGGATAGCGTGATCGGGAAGGACCGGAGCCGGTACACCTATGCGTTCCGCTCGCTGATCGATGCGAAGGCGACGCTCGCGTTCGGGTCCGACTGGAGCGTCGCGCCCGCGATCCCGCTCTACGGCATCTATGCGGCGGTCACGCGCCGCACGCTCGACGACAAGAATCCCGGCGGCTGGGTGCCCGAGGAGAAGATCACTGTTGAGGAGGCGTTGCGCGCGTACACCATCAACGGCGCGTACGCCGAATTCCAGGAGAAGGAGAAAGGCTCGATCGAAGTGGGCAAACTGGCGGACTTCGCCATGATCGACCGCGACATCACGACCGTTCGCGCCGGAGACCATCCGCGACGCGAAAGTGATTCGGACGATCGTGGGCGGCGTCGTGGTGTTCGACTTGGAGCGCAGTTCGCCGTGCGGCGGTCGAGCGTTGCCGGTGTGGGCCGTCACGAAACCGGCGGTAGGTTCGGGCCCGGCGCCGAAGCACCCGCGCTCGATCAGCGGCCAGGGCGGCAGCGTGACCGTGCAATTGATCGTCGATTCGACGGGCAAGACGCAGTCCGGAAGCCTGAAAGTGACCGCCGCGACGAATGCCGGATTCGTGGACGCGGTACAGGACGTGATGCCGAAATGGAAATTCGTGGCGGCGGAGTTGAATGGACGGAAGGTCGCACAGTGTGTGGAGCTGCCGTTCACTTTTGAGATCCAGCCGTAACTGCAGACTGGGACGTTAGACTTGGACGTTAGAAAGCGAGAGCCCCGCGATGCCGACTTGGCATCGCGGGGCTCGCCTTTTCTCATGGTCCGTTCTCTGTGACCTGTTGACTGTAGACTGTCGACTGGCAGTCACTCGTGACTGTTTACTGTCGACTGCAGCTTTCACCAGCTGGTGATCTCGTCGTACGCCCTCACGAAATCGTCGACCTGCGGCAATATCGCGTCTTCCAGCTGCGGCGCATACCCAACGAACGTATCCGTACTCGCAACTCGCTTCACCGGAGCGTCGAGCCACGCAAAACACTCATCCGCGATCCGCGCCGCGATCTCCGCCCCATACCCCCACGAGATCGAATCCTCGTACGCCACGATCACCCGATTCGTCTTCTTCACCGACGCATACACCGCCTCGCTATCCCACGGCGACAGCGTGCGCAGATCGATCACCTCGACACTGATCCCGCGCTCCGCCACCTGATTCGCCGCAACGAACGCGCGCTGCACGGTCGCGCCATACGTCACCACGGTCACATCGGTCCCCTCGCGCACAGTGCGCGCCTTCCCGAAGGGGATCATGAAATTCGGCCCAGGATACTGCGCCTTGTTGTACGTCTGCCGGTAGAGATGCTTGTGCTCGAGGAAGATCACCGGATCGTCGCCGCGGATCGCGGTGCGCAGCAATCCGTTCGCATCCAGCGCGTTCGACGGGCACACCACGCGCAGATCCGGGACAATGCGTGAACAGGCTCGCGCCCGTCTGCGAATGATAGATCGCGCCGCGGATGTACCCGCCGTACGTCGTGCGCACGACCACCGGCGCGCTGAACGCGTTGTTGAGCGCCACCGCATGGTGGCCAGCTCGTCGCGCAGCTGCATGTACGCCGGCCAGATGTAGTCGAAGAACTGGATCTCGACCACCGGCTTGTAGCCGCGCAGCGCCAGCCCGATCGCGCGCCCCACGATGTTCGCTTCCGCGAGCGGCGAATTGTACACGCGCTGCGATCCGAATTCCTTCTGCAGTCCCCACGTCACCTTGAACACGCCGCCCTTGCCCTTCACCTTGCCGATATTCTCCTCGCGCGACACGTCGGCCACGTCCTCGCCGAAGATCAGCATCTTCTCGTCGCGGCGCATCTCGTCCTTCATGCACGCGTTGAGCAGGTCCACCATGGTGGTCGGCTCGCCCGCGAACTGCGGATCGCCCTCGGTGTCGAACTGCTCGCCCGTCACATCCACGCTCGGCGAGTACACGAAGTCGTGCACGGTGCTCGCCGCCGGCTGCGACTGCGCGAGCGCGTCGTCGGTGGCCGCGAGGATGGCCGCGTCCACCTCGTCGCGGATCGCCGCGAGCTCCGCTTCCTTCGCGTGCCCATGCGCGATCAGCCATTTCGGATAATTCGTCACCGGGTCGCGCGCGGCGTCGGCTTCGCGCTCCTCGGCCGGCCGGTACATCACCTCATCGTCGCTCAGCGAGTGCGAGTACGGGCGGATCACCTTCGCGTGCACGAGCGCCGGTCCCTTCCGCTCCCGCGCGTACGCCACGGCCTTCGCCATTGCGTCGAAGCTCGCCGCGAAATCGCAGCCGTCCACGTTCTGGATGTACAGCCCCGGGAATCCGGTGAGCAGCTTCGAGATGCTGCCGCCCGCGGTATTCACTTCCACCGGCACGCTGATCGCGTAGCCGTTGTCCTCCACGAGATAGACCACGGGCGCCTTGAGATTGCACGCCGAGTTCAACGACTCCCAGAATTCGCCCTCGCTCGTGGTGCCGTCGCCGGTGGAGACGTACACGACCTCATCACCATGGAACCCTTCTTCCGCGCCGAGCTTCGCCGCGCGCAGCGACGCCTCGGCGCTGCCTACCGCCTGCAGGAACTGCGTGCCCGTGGGCGAGGACGTGGAGACGATGTTGTACGACTTGTGTCCCCAATGGCTCGGCATTCTGCCGGCCGCCGGAGGACGGGATCGATCGCGGCGCCTACGGCTTCGTACAGCATCTCGGCGGGAGTGACGCCGAGCTGCAGACAGAGCGCGCGGTCGCGGTAGTAGGGATAGAACCAGTCGTAGCCGGAGCGCAGGGCCATCGCGGCCGCCGTGAGCACCGCCTCGTGGCCGGCGCCGGAGATCTGGAAGAAGATCCGGTTCTGGCGCTTGAGCTGGATCTCTTTGTCGTCGAGCCGGCGCGACATGTAGATCGTGCGATAGGCGGCGAGCGAGCTGGTCGCGCGAGAGCGACGCGGTGTCCTTGGGGTCTTCGCTGCGCGCGGCGCGCTCGCCGCGGGTCTGTGTGGCCATGCGGGTCTCTCCGGGGATCGTAAGGGCTTAGCGGAATGAAAGATAAGCCCGCGGGGGGTGCCGGAGCCACCGGTGGCACATCTTGTGTCGCTTGACGCGGCACCCTGGGGGTGGGAGATTCGCGAGTCAATCTATAAGTAAGGGAATTGTAA
Source organism: uncultured Gemmatimonadaceae bacterium (assembly GCA_963732065.1). Lineage (GTDB taxonomy): Bacteria > Gemmatimonadota > Gemmatimonadetes > Gemmatimonadales > Gemmatimonadaceae > DATKOH01. The sequence continues at coordinate 527,852 of CAVSYH010000019.1, forward strand.
TCGATGCTGCAGGCTCACCCGCCGCACCGCGGCCGGTGGCTGGCCCGCCTTGTGATCGGCGTGTGCCTGCCACTCGTGGCCATCGCGTGTCTGAACGACCGGCCTTCGGGGCAGGGCGGCACCGCGCGCGCGAGCTTCAGCCTGCACAAGGTGGCGCGCGGCGGCGCCGCGTGCGGGCCCGCGCCAGTGATCGGGCTCGCGACAGCGCGCGTGCTGCTGCGCGTGCACGGGCATTCCGATTCCATCGTTGGCATCGCGAACTTCACGGGTGACAGCGCGACCCTCTCGGTGGATGTGCCGCTCGCGGGATCCACCGCGCTCGTGGACATCAATGCGCAGGCGATCGACTCCACCGGCGACACCGTCTTCCGCGCGCGCGACACCGCGACCGCCAAGTCGGGCGACAAGACGCGCGTCGGGTATCTCCACCTGTGGTACTCTGCGCCGGACTCCGCGCTGCAGACGATCACGCTCCATCCGCGCGACACGCTGGGGCGCGCGAACGGCATCTTCCCGCTGCGCGCGACCGGCACGGTGAGCGGCGGCGGCGCGTTCACCGGAAAGATCCGCCTCGGCTACATCACGCGCGATCCCACCATCGCGAGCGTGACGCCCGCGGGCTCGGTGTATCTCTACACGAAGATGGGCACGACGTACGTGGTCGCGGGCACGTGGCTCGGGATCTGCGATTCGACCACCGTGTCCGTCGTTCCGCCCGTCGCGTCGCTCGTGCTCACGCCCGACACGACCGACATCGCGCGCGACGGCACCGTGCAGATGGTGGCGGTGACGAAGGACTCCGCGGGCAACGTGCTCACCGGCCGCAAGATCGTCTGGACCACCACGAACGCGAACATCTCCGTGGACACGACCGGCCTCGTGAAGGGGCTCGTGGCGCGGCAGTCGGGCCGCGTGATCGCGACGTCGGAGGGGAAGGCCGACACGAGCGGGATCGGCGTGCTGCCGAAGCCGGTCGCGAAGGTCGCGATCACGCCGAAGCCCGGCTCGGTGAACCAGAGCGCCACGCTGCAACTCACGGCCGCGGTCACCGATTCGCAGAATCAGCCGGACCCGGATTTCCCGGTGGTGTGGGCCACATTGAATCCGACGCTTGCCACCGTGAGCGCCACCGGTCTCGTGACCGGCGTCGCCGGCGGCAACGCGAGCATCACGGCCACGGCGGGCGGCGTCGCGGATACGTCGGTGATCACCGTCGTCCCGACGGGGATCACCTCCACCGTCGTGACGCCGACGCCCGACACGCTCTTCTCGATCAACGACTCGCTCACGCTCACCGCCAAGAGCTACACCGGCGCAACGCAGACCACCGGCTCGTACACATGGACCTCGCGCGATCCCACGGTGGTCACGGTGACGAGCACCGGCATCGTGGTGGCGGTGAAGAACGGCTCGACCTACGTCATGGCGGTGGAGGCGGGCGGTACGAAGGACTCGGCGCACGTGTTCGTGATCCAGAAGGTGGCGTCGATCTCGGTGACGCCCACGCCGGTGCAGCGCTACCTCGGCACGAAGCAGCAGTTCACGGCGAGCGCGGCCGACGCGCGCGGCAGCGCCGTGGCCGGCACGACGTTCACGTGGAGCAGCAGCGATCCCAGCATCGCGGTGCCCGACGCGACCGGCCTCGTGCCCACGATGCTCGCGATCGGCATCGACACCGTGAAGGCGACATCCGGCACCGTGGTGGGGAAGGCGACGCTCACCGTGATCAGCGCGATCACGCGCATCGCCGTCACGCCCACGCCGGTGACGCTCGATGCGATCGCGAAGACGCAGGTGTTCACGGCGGTCGCGCACGATACGCTCGACGCGGTGATGCCGGGGATCAATTTCACGTGGGCGAGTTCGAATCCCGGCGTCGCGACAGTGCCCGGGAGCGTCGGCACTACGCAGACGGCCACCGCCGCGGGGAACGGCACCACCGCGATCGTCGCCACCGCGCAGGCGGTGAACGGTTCGGCGGCGCTCACCGTGGCGCAGAAGCTCGTGACGATCGTCGCGGGTCCCGACCCGACCACCATCGGCCAGGGCGGCCAGGCGCAGCTGGTCGCGCGCGGCAAGGACGCGAACGGGTTCTTCATCCCGGGCGGCTCCTTCACCTGGGCCTCCAATGCGCCGACGAACGTGAGCGTCGGCGCGGCGACGGGCATCGTGACGGCGCTCTCGAAGCCGCCGGCGAGCGCGCACATCACCGCCACCTCGGGCACGATCAACTCGAACGCGGTGCTCGTGCTGATCGACAACTCGGTGCCGCCGCGCGTCTCATGGGGGCATGACACGCTCGCGATCGGCCGCGGCTCGAGCAATAACTCATTGCCGCTCTATCTGAGCAAGCCCAGCGCGACCTCGGTGGACATCACCGTGAGCGTGAGAGACACGTTCGCGTTCTTCTCGCCGACGAAGGTGACCTTCGCCGCCGGCGTGACGACGCAGAACGCGAACTTGAACGGCCGCAACGCGGGCGTGACGGAGGTGTACGCGATGGACTCGAGCGGTCAGTTCGCGAAGGACAGCGCAGTGCTGCTCGTGCAGGCGAACGCGAAGTTCACGCGCGGCGAACTACAGTCTCAACGCCACCGACTTCCAAGCGACGCAGGTGCTGCTCACCGACCCGGCGCCGGCGGGCGGCATCTATCTCGCGATGCAGTACGGCACCGCGGGCGTCGCTTCGATCTCGCCCGATCCGGCGTTCATCCCGGCCGGGCAGCTGGCCGCGAACATCAACCTGAACGCGCTCGCCGCGGGCACGACCACCATCACGCCCACCGCGGCCGGCGTCTCGGGCACGGCGTCGAGCGTGAACGTCGGCGCGCCGGTGCTCGCGTTCGCCACCGGCCCGACGTTCCTCATCGGCGCCGGCCAGTTCGACAACCGCTACTACGTGTACACGCCGCGCAGGATGTTCCACCCGCTGCACGGTGGGACTCGTGAGCACGGACAGCACGATCGCGACGTCGCCGCCGAACGTGGTGATCCCGGCGGGTTCCAACTTCATCTACTTCACCGAGAGCGCGCCGAGAGTCGGACAGATCACGCAGACCGCCAGCGCGCCGGGATGGACGTCGGCCGTGCGCGTGGTCACGGTGAGCACGCCGCGGCTCTTCGCGTGCTGCGCGAACACGATCAACACCACGAGCGCCGCGCAGAATGCGAGCGTCTCCATCGGCGACTCCGCCGGCGGCGGCCATTACCGGATCAATCCGCTCTTCATCCAGGTCGTGTCGACCGACACGACGATCGTGAAGATCGTCGACACGCTCGTCACGATGGGCGCGGGCGCGACCAGCGTGAACGCGCGCTACAAGCCTGCCGGCTTCGGCGGTATCGCATGGGTGAGATTCCTCGCGGGCGGCCACATCGAGTGACTCGATCAAGATCACCGTGATCGCGCCGTCGCTCAACATCATCTTCACCGACGGTCGCATCATCGGCGAGCGATCAGGAGGCGGTGAACTTCAGCTACGTGCAGATCCCGAACGCCGTGGGCTCGGCCGTGACGGTCAACCTCACGAGCCAGGACACCACCATCGCGTTCGTCACGCCGCTCATCACGATCCCGACGGGATAGAACTTCGCGTACTTCGACGTGCACGGCCATGCGAAGGGCAAGGTGAAGTTCTTCGTCGCGGCGGCCGGCTACGCGCCGGACAGCGACTCGGTGCATCGTCACCACGCCGCGCCTCGTGTACTGCTGCGCGGTGAACGTGCCGAACTTCTATCCCGGACATCGCGGTCACGCAGTACACCGCGGACTCGATCGGCACGACGCACAACGTGCATCTCGCCGGTGAAGGTCTCCTTCACGCCCACCGCGCCCGCGGTGGCGGTCACGGATTCGGCGTCGGTCACGGTGGCGGCGGGCGCCTACTACAACCAGACGGCCCACGTGCAGATCAAGGGAGTCGGCAGCGGACTCGTGATCGCATCGGCGCCGGGCTACCGCCCCGATACGCAGACCGGTCACGGTGTTCACGCCGACGCTCGGGCTGTATCTCTACACCGCGACGGTGGGCCTGCGGCAGCGGCATCGGTCCGATCGGCGTACGGCTACACGCCGAACGCGCGTCCCGACAGCGTGATCCTGCACGTCGCGAACTCGGCGCCCACGGGTGCTCGGCGTGATCGATTCGCTCAAGATCCCGAAGACCAACAACATCGCGTTCTTCGACTATTCCGGGCTCGGCCTCGGCAAGGCGACGCTCACGTTCAGCGCGCCGTTCTACAACTCTGTGTCCGGCACCGTGATCGTCACGTCGCCCATCCTCAGGCAGGGTGGCATCGGGACTTCATACAACACCACATCGCCGCCGGTCACGACGTACGTGTACGCCGAGGACACCATCGGATATGCGCATTACACGCTGGATAGCGTGGCGGTGCGCGTGACGTCGTCCGACACCACCGTGCTGAAGGTGGACTCGGCGAAGATCCACATCTTCAAGGGCAACTATCAGTCGACGAACGAGAACGTGCGGTTCGTCGGGCCGGGCACGGCGTACATCGTCTATAAGGACAGCGCGAACTTGTACCACGCCGACTCCACCGCGCCGATCACCGTCGCCGGTCCGGTGCTTCGGATCTCGGCCGGCGGTACGCTCGGCAGTCCGGTCACGCTCGGAATGCGACAGCACCTCGGCGTGAACGGCATGTACGTCTACGTGGACAACACGGTGACGGGCTCGCCGGTCACCGTGAATCTGGTGAGCACCGATCCGACCGTCGCCACCGTGCCCGCGACGACCACGATCCCGGTGGGCAGCAACGTCGGATACTTCGACATCACCGCGCTCGACACGACCGGCACGATCCAGATCAAGTTGAGTGCGACAGGCTACGCGCCGGTGGTGAGCTTCGTGCAGGTGGGGCAGCCGCAGTTCCAGATCTCCGCGCCGACGAGCGTCTACACCACATCGCCGCCGTCCAACACCACCGTGTACGCGGAGGACCAGGTGGGGAACCTGCACTACACCACCGAGAACGTGGTGGTGACGCTCACGTCATCGAACACGACCGTGGCCGCGCCCGATTCGGCGACGATCACGATCGTGAAGGACAATTACTACCACAACACGTCCAAGATGATCTACAAGAGCGCGGGGACCACCGTGCTCACCGCGAGCGACGCGCGCGTGAAGTACTACAAGTATCAGCCCGCGAACACCGGCACGATCACCGTCGCGCATCCCGACCGTGGGCACCGGCCTGAGCCCGTCGAACAGTCTCGGCCTCGACGAGACCATCAATGGGTTCGCGCAGATCCCGAATCCGCCGCTGAGTCCGCCGCTCATCGTCACGCTCGCGAACACGACGGGCGCCGCGACGACGCCGGCGAGCGTCTCGATCCCGGCCGGGCAGACGAGCGCCAACTTCAAGGTGACCGGCGCGAGTCCCGGCACCGACGTGCTGAGCACGAGCGCCACGGGATACAACGGCGCGTCGGCGACGATCGTGGTGGACAGCGGCACGATCCTGATCAGCGGATGGCCCGCGAGCGTGCAAGGCCGGCGACTCGGTGAGCGTGCAGCTGCTCTCGCTCGATCCGTCGGGCAATGCGCGGAATCTCGCCGTGGCGGTGACATTCACCCTCGCGCCGAACGCGAACATCGTGTTCGACGCGGCCGGCGCGGCGATCACGAGCATCACGATCCCGGCGGGCGTGTACTACACGTCCAACTTCTACGTGAAGGGCCTGTCGGCGGGCACGGGACAGGCGATCGTGAAGGGCGGGCGGTTCAAGACGTATACGAATACGTTGACGGTGAATCCCTAACGACGCGGGAAGCGGGAAGCGGGAAGCGCCGCGTTGAGCGAGAACTGACGAGGAGCCCACGTCTGTTCACGCTTCCCGCGGCGCTTCCCGCTTCCCTCTTCCCGCGTAGTTAGTTTCCCGACGCCCTCACCGCCGCCACGGCGGCCGCGAGTTCATGGGCCGTCGCCGTGAGCCGCGTCGCCGCATCGTTCAGCCCGTCGATCGCGCCTTCCTGCTGCGAGCTGGCGCCGGCCACTGATTCGGTCTCGTGCGCCGCGCGATTCGCGTCCTCCTTCGCGGCGGAGAGTGCGTGCGACATCTCTTCGGAGCGCTGCGCGCTGTCGCGTGCGGCGCGCACGATGCGGTCGCCGGCGGCGGCGACGCCTTCGCTCGCCATCACGATGCGGTCGAGCTCGTCCACCCAATTGCGGCTCGCGTCGGCCACGGAGAGCACCTCGCCGCGCGTGCGCTGCATGAGCGCCACGGCCTTCTCGAGCGTCGAGCGGATGTCGCGCACGGCGCGGTCCATCCCTTCGGCCTCGCTCGCGCTGCGGTCGGCGAGCGCGCGGATCTCCTGCGCCACCACCGCGAAGCCGCGGCCGTGCGCGCCGGCGCGCGCGGCTTCCACCGCGGCGTTCAGCGCGAGCAAGCCCGTCTGGTCGGCGAGCGACGTGATCGTCTGGCCGAAGCGCTGCACCGCGCTCGAGATGTCCTGAAGGCGCGAGACCTGGTCGGCGCCCTGCTGCACGATCGCCGCGGCCGCGGTGAGCTGCGCCATCGCCTGCTCGGTCGCCGCGCGCACGACGCGCGCATCGCTCAGCATCGACTCGCCGCTCTGCTGCGTGCCGCGTCCTTCGATCACGGTGCCGTCGGCGATCGATTGCGCCGACTTCGCCTCGTCCGATCCGCGCGCTAGCGTGCCCGCGAGCACGCGCACCGTGGCGGCCAGGCGCCGCGCGCTGTCGGCGCTCTCCTGCGCCGAGGCGTGCAACTGCTGCGTGGTGCCGGTGATCGACTCCACGTGCGACATCATGAACTCACTCGCTTCGAGCACGGGCTTGATCAGCTTGTCGAGCGCGAGCGAGAGCGCGAGCTGCGGCGCGATGTACTCGAGCAGTGCCGCGTCATGATCGCGGTACATGTCGCGGCGCGTATGGCGCACCGACCAGAGCCCCACCATGCGGTCGCCGTACATGAGCGGCAGGATGATCTCGGAGCCCTTGCCCTCACGTTCCTGCGGCGGCGCATCGGCGTCGGTCACCGCGCGGCCGCTGCGCAGCGCGACGCCGGCCATGCCGTCGGTGGCCGGAATACGCGTGCCCGGCGGCACCGAGCTCGACGTGTCGGCGAGGATCACGAACTCATGACGGCTCGCGTTGTACGCGGCGATCCCCATGTCATCCCAGGGGACGAGCGTCTTCGTGAGACGTTCGACGTCGGCGAGCGAGCTGTGCAACTCGGGGCGCGCGCTGAGCACGCTCGTCATGCGCTGCACGAGTTGCATGCTCTCTCCCGTCGCGCCCTGGCGTGCGAGCCAATGCGTGAGCAGCGCGAGCAGCAGCAGCACGGCGCCCTCCGCGGGCGTGCCGCGCGTGGACCATGGCTGGTACGCGATCTTGAGGCCGGCCAATGCGAGCAGCGTGGCGAGCACCGCCACGGTGATCTCCCAGCGCGCGGTGAGCCGCGCATCCACCCAGGCGATCGCCGGCGACAACTTCAGCTGGAGGTAGAACGTGCCGTTCGCCGTGACGATGAAGAGCAGAATGAGAATGCCGAGCCGCCACGTGTTGCCGGGCGAGAACGCGAGGCCCGCCATGCCGCCGTTGAGCACGCTGTAGTAGAACCAGCCGCTCACGGCGAAGGCCGTCATGAAGTGACCGGTGTTGCCGATCGCATTGCGCCATGGGAGCCGGCGGCCGAGCAGATCGCCGATGAAGATCCCCGCGCCGCCGAACACCGCGCCCGCGGACCAGCCGAGCGCGATGATGCTCGCGATGCCGGTGCCCACGGCGAAGGACGCATAGCCCTTCCCGGGGAGCGGGATGCCGAATACGCGCGAGGCCGCCGAGAGGACGAGCAGCAGCAGCGCGCCGGCCCAGGGGAAGGGTGTGGCGTACTGGTGCGTGCTGAGCCCGACGACCGTCGCGAGGATGCCGACGACGATCACCGAGTAGCGCACCGTCTCGTCGGTGAGCCAGCTCGCGCGGCGGCGGATCACGGGCCGCTCGCCGGTGGAGAAACCGGGATAGATCGTGGCGCGTGCGCTCAAGCGGTCGCGGGCGCCGCGGCGAATGCCGGCGTATTGAGAGAGGGCATGGCGAGGTTGTATGACGGAGGTAACGATGGCGCGGGCCTCTTGCGCGAATCGCCCGCCGATGCAATGGTGTGACGCGTGACGCCTGCGTGGCGTCACCACCATGGTAGCGGAGCCGATCAGCCCGGGAGAGCATGCACCCTGGATCGCGACGACGACCACGGCACGTTCGCTCTGAAGTTCGGGCGATCCATCCGGCGCGCACGAAGCGCCCGCTCCGTCATCATCTCCTTCGTTCCTTTCGCGACGCCTGGCACGGGAAATACCCGCCGCCGGGCGTCGCTGCGTTTCGGCGAGGTGCAATGTCACAACATCGCGCTCACCGCATTCCACTCCCCCGCTCACCGCGCCGTCTCCAGCGAAAGATCCGCCAGATCTTCCGCCGGGAGCACAAGCGCGCCATGAAACGCGCGATGATGCGCGACTGCTGCCGCCGCTGCGTCTATTGCGGCGCGCCACTCGATCTGGATTTCGCCACGATCGATCACGTCTATCCTCTCGCCAAAGGCGGCGCGCATGCGCCGGGAAATCTTGTCGTGGCGTGTGGGCCTTGTAATCGGATGAAGGGAGATATGTTGCCGCTGGAATTCTTCTTGAGATATCCGTCGGCGGGGCAGAATTTCTTGGCGTACGCAGGGCGGTTCATCGGGCTCTCAAGCGCGGTGCAAAGAGAGCGGTTTCGCTCGCGCTTGCAGCCTGAGTCACCAGCAAACAGTCACGAGTGACCGCCAGTCGACAGTCAACAGTCAACAGGTCACAGAAAACGTCTCAGTGCTAGAGCGGGCCGCTCGATTCCGATTCAGGATCGAGAGGCCCGCTTTTTCGTGATCTGATTTCTGTGAGCTGTAGACTGTGAACTGTAGACTGGCAGTCACTCGTGACTGTTTACTGTTATCCGCCGTTCAGTAGTCCACCGGCCGAAGATAGGATTCCCCGATCGCCGTCCCAGATAGAATCGCCACCGTCGGCAACCGCCGCTTCCAATGCGTGCGCTCGAGCCGATCGTGCACGAGGCGAACATCTTTCTTCTCGAACCCGCGGGCGATCAATTCCTCGGGCGAATATCCGCTACAATAGCCAATGCAATACGCGGTCGGCCCGCTCGTAGCTGATCCCGAGATCGCCCTCATCCGTTTGCCCCGCGACGAGATCCGCGGTCGGCGCTTTGCCCACGATCGCCTTGGGCACTCCCAAATGCTTCGCCAGCGCCCACACCTGCGTCTTGAACAGATCGCCGAGCGGATTCAGCGGCGGTGAATCGTCGGCGTGCCAGGTGAAATAGCCGAGCAGGCGCTCGGTCTTGTTGCCGGTGCCCGAACGGGATCGCGCCGTGCGCGGCGCTCTGGTCGAACAGTGCCAGCATCCGCACCCGCGCCATCACGTTGCCGCGGCGCGTCGCGTCGGCCTTCGGTTCGTTCGACAGATAGCCGTTCACGGCGGCCGAAATGTCGATCGTGCGCGACTCAATGCCGAGCGCATCGATCACTTGCTGCGCGTGCGTCAGGCTCTCCTTGCTCGATTTCTCATAGGGGAGCCGGAGCGCCGATCACGTTCTTCTTGCCCAGCGCCCGCGCGGCGAGCGCCGCGGTCACGGCCGAATCCACGCCGCCCGAGAGCGCGACGATCCCCTTCGTGAATCCGCGTTGCGCCGCCTCGTCGCGGAGGAACTGCACGAGCCAGCGCTCCACGAGCGGCGCATCGATGTCGAGCGCGGGCGGTCCGCCCGCGTCGGCGCTCGCGCTGCGCACTTGGATCGCGGCGTCCTTCGCAGCGGACCCCTTCTTCGCCGGCGGCGCGGCGATCGCTTCCGGTGCGCCGTCGAACGCCAGCGGTGCGCCGGTGCCGCGCTGGATCCGGTCGAGCGAGGAGAGCAGATGCGGCAGCGCGACGCGCAGGTCCGCGAGCAGCGGCATGTCCGCGCGCGCGCGTGTGAGATCGGCCAGGTCCAACGGCGCGCTCACCAGCGCCTCCTCCCAGAGCGGTCCGCGGATCCGCACATCGCCGGCCGGCCCGCACACGATCGCGCCGCCGGGGAACGCCTTGCCACCCTCGTCGCCCACCAGGTTCGCGAGCGACACGAACACGCCGTGCTCTTCGGCGATGTCGCGCGCCAGACGCTCCCAACGCGCCACGCTCGTCGGACCGGGGACCGCGTCGTCGTGCGGCGTCGTGCCGCGCGCCGGCGCCGCCGCGCAAATGAAGATCATCTGCGCCGCATCGAGCGCCGCCAACGTGCCCGTCACGCTATGCCACGCATCTTCGCACACGAGCATCGCGGCGCGGCCCCATGGCAGATCGAACGCGCGGATCTCCTGCCCGCGCTCGACGAACCGCTCCTCGTCGAACAGGCCGTACGTGGGGAGGAAGTTCTTGCGATGCACGTGGCGCACCAGCGGCGCGTCGCCGCCGAGGCGAACGGCCATCGCGCTGTTGTAGATCGTGTTGCGCCAGATCTCGTAGAAGCCGAGGATCACTTCGAGCGTGCGCGTGCCTTTCACCGCGGCGCGGTAGTGCGCTGCAAGTCGGCCGCGAGCGCGCCGGCGGTGAGCGCCATCTCGCGCACGCCGCCCTCGAGGAAATAGCCGGTGAGCGCGGTCTCGGGGAGGTGCAGGACATCGACCCGCGGATCGGCCGTGTCGAGCTGCGCGAAGATCGCGCCGAGGCGCTCGAGGTTGGCGGGGTACTCGCCTTTCTTCGGGGAGAATTGGAGGGTCGCGAAATTCAGGACGGGCGCCATGAGTACAAGATGCACGTTTTCGCTGATGAGGGCAAAAACGGCGTGCGTCGAACCCCTGAACCACGTGACTCGTACCCCGAACGCCGTGAGTGCCGAGTCGTGCGTCGCACTGACTGAAATGCGTCATTGGAAACCCGAACGCCTTGAGTCGTGAGTGCACGCACGGCGTTCGGGTCGCGACTCACGGGGTTCGGGTTACCAAGTACGCAGTTCGATCAGTTCGACGCACGACTCGGCACTCACGGCGTTCGGGGTACGAATCACGGTCTTCGGGGTTCCACGCACGCCCATTTGCTCTATCTTGGAATCCGGCATGCGGCGACTCACTTGCTCTCTCGCTCTGATCACGATCGCCTCGCTGGCGAGTGCGCAGTCCACCGGCGAAGCGTGGTCCATCATTCCCGAGCCTCAATCCTCCCTCGTGTACGCGCGCGACGGCTCGCTGCTGGGCGAGATCGGCGCGGATTGGCGTACCAGCGTCCCGTTGTCGGCGCTGCCGTTGTACGTCGGCCAAGCGTTCATTGCGATCGAGGACCAACGCTTCTACATCCACGACGGTGTGGACATGGTGGGCATCGCGGGGGCGATCAAGGATGCCGTTGCCGGCCACCCGCGCGGCGCGAGCACGATCACGCAGCAACTCGTCGGGAACATGCATCCCGACCTCGTGGACCGTCGCGACAAGAGCATCGCGCGCAAACTCCGCGAGCAGGATGCGGCGCGCGCAATGGAGACACACTACAGCAAAGCGCAGATCCTCGAGGCGTATCTCAACCTCATCCATTTCGGTCACGGCTGGTACGGCGTCGACGCGGCGTCGCGCCACTACTTCGGCCATCCGGCGGCGCAGCTCACGCTCGTCGAGGCCGCGACGCTCGCCGCGCTGCCCAAGGGCCCGGCGATCTACGATCCGATCCGCCACGCCGATTCTTCGCGCGTCGCGCCGCAACATGGTGCTCGCGCTCATGGCGCAGCAGGGCTACATCACGCCGGCGCAGGCGAAAGCGGCGCAGCAGCTGCCGGTGGTGGTCACGCCTGACCGCGGGATGCCGGCCGCCGCGCCGTACGTCGTGGATCTCGTGCGCCGCGAACTCGACCGCGCGGCGATCGCATACAGCGGCGCGGTCTCGCTGCGCATCACCACCACGATCGACGCGGCGCTCCAGCAGGATGCGAACGCCGCGCTCGCCGACGGCGCGAAGCGCATCGAGTCGCGCGAGAAGTGGAAGCATCCGACGCTCGCGAAGCACGCGCCGGGACACGCCGACTATCTGCAGGGAATGATCGTCGCGCTCGCGCCCGCCAGCGGCAATGTGCTCGCGTTGGTTGGCGGACGCGATTACGGCGATTCCCCCTTCGATCGCGCGGTGTTCGCCCTCCGCCAACCCGGGTCTTCCTTCAAACCGGTCGTGTACTCCGCCGCGCTGGCGTCCGGTCTGCAGGCGAACACGCTCGTGAACGACAGCGCCATCTCGATCGCGATGCCGCACGGGCCGCCGTACCGCCCCGAGAATTCCGACGGGAAATTCCTCGGCGCGATCACGCTCCGCGAAGCGCTCACCCGCTCGCGGAACACCGTGGCGGTGCAGCTCGGCCAGCAGGTGGGGATGGATTCCGTGGCCGCGCTCGCCGCACGCCTCGGCATCGCCACGCCCATCGCGCCCTATCCGTCGAGCGCGATCGGCGCGAGCGCGGTGCATCCGATCGAACTCGTCACCGCGTACACGGCGATCGCGAACGGCGGCCCGCTCGCGACGCCGCGCCTCATCCTGTTCGTGCGGGACGCGCGCGGCGACACGCTGCTCGAACGCGCCGCCGCGCCGCTCGACAGTGCCGCGCTCGATCCGCGCTTGGCGTTCGTGATGCGCGACATGATGCGCGACGTCGTGGCGCGCGGCACCGCGACAATGGTTCGCGAGTTCGTGCCCGCCGAGATCCAGGTCGCCGGGAAGACCGGCACCACGAACGACAACAGCGACGTCTGGTTCATCGGCATGACGCCGGAGATCGTCGCGGGCGTCTGGCTGGGATTCGACACGCCCGCTCCGATCGCGCCCGGCGCCGCCGGCGGCACCCTCGCCGCGCCGGTGTGGGGGCAAATGATCGGCAAGTATTATCACGGGCGCACGAGCAACGATTCCGCGTGGGATGCGCCGCCCGCGGGCGTCATCCCCGTGCTCGTGGACCGCGCCACCGGTGCACCGGCCGATAGCGCCACGCCGCCCGACCGTGCGTACGTCGACTACATGATCATCACGCCGCCGGCGCCGGTCCCGAGCGATACGCTCAGGCTCGCCGATCGATTCCATCCCACCCGACAGCGCGCGGCGCGACTCGACGGCGGCGCCCCCGCCGCCATAGCTGTCGCCCTCGCGAGCGAGCGCGCCGCATCGATCCGGAGGAGAAGCGCGTACTGTCGTCATTGGTGATCGTCGTGCCGGCGAGAAAGCGGAGCGCTTCGAAACACATTGCGCCCAGCGTATCTTTCGGCGTCGCGCGATGCAGACCAACACGCACGGGGCGACCCGTCATTTCATAGGAATCGCATGATGATCGCCACGCGCTCAGCACTTAGGGTCCTCACGTCCACGCTCGTCCTGTTCGCCGCCGTCGCCCCAATGAGCGCCCAGGGCTCGCTCGCCACGGGGCGAGCGGACCCCAACGCGATCCGCGGCCAAGCCGAGTACATGGCCTACATGTCGGCGTCAGTCGACACCGTCCTGAAGGCATGGGAACGCGCGACGAAGGCGCGTGATGCCAACGCGCTCGCCGGCCTCTACACGACTGACGCCATCATCGCCCTGTCGAGCGGCCGGCTCGTGCAGGGCCGCGGATCGGTGCGCGATGCGTACGAGCGCATGCTTCCGCGAATGCATGCGGCCCGGATCGAAGTCGCCCAGATCGTGGCCAGCGCCAATGTGGCATCGGTGGTCGCCCACCTCGAGTGTGACGTCCAGTTGCCGAACGGCGGCTGGTATCACAAGGACATGCTGATGCTGCTCACGATCAAGGCCGAAGATCGCGGCCGCTTCCGCATCGCGATCCAGAGCGGGGGTGACTTCCAAGTGCTGTCGCCCGCCAAGCCGCGGAGCGGCGTGCCGGGCGCGGTCCCGAAGGATTCGCTCGAATGTGATCCTCACCGACGCATCAGGGCTCGGAGTGCCGGGAGTCCTCGTGAGCTTCCGGGTCGAGCACGGAGCCGGAGTGGTCGATCCGGCGGCGGCGGTGACCGACGCGAACGGCCATGCCGGCAGCCACCTGGACGCCACGTCGCCGGATAATCCGGCGGTCGTGAGCGCCGCGGCGGCGACGCTCGTCGAGGAACCGGTCTTCTTCAACTCAATGAGCGCCGAGGCCGACTCGGGACAGGGTACGAACACACACTCGGCGACGCCCCCGCGCCGCTGAGCGAACGCAGAACGGCCCGGATCTCACATCGAGATCCGGGCCGTCGGCGTTCGCAGTTGCAGGCGACAGCCCACAGCCGACAGCCGCTCTCCGTATTTAGACCACCACCTGCGCCATCGGCTTGTCGCTCGCGCCACGACGCGGTTTCGTGCGCCGCGGCTCGCCCGCCACCAGCGCCACCGCGAGCACTTCGTCCAGCGTGCTTACCGGATGGAAGCTCAGCTTCTGCCGCACTTCCTCCGGAATGTCCTCGAGGTCCGCCTCGTTCTCCTTGGGAAGCACGATGGTCGTGATCCCCGCGCGATGCGCACCCAGCACCTTCTCCTTGAGTCCGCCGATCGGCAGCACGCGGCCGCGCAACGTGATCTCACCGGTCATCGCCACATCCTTCCGCACCGGACGGCCGCTCATCGCGCTCACCAGCGCCGTGCTCATCGTGACGCCCGCGCTCGGCCCGTCCTTCGGGATCGCGCCCGCGGGCACGTGCACGTGCACCTCGATCGATCCGAGCTTGTCGTCGGGAATGTCGAGCGCCTCGGCGTGCGTGGCCGCGTACGTGAGCGCCGCACGCGCCGATTCCTTCATCACGTCGCCGAGCTGGCCGGTGAGGATGAGCGACACATTCCCCCAGCCCGTGAGCGGCGTGTCGCTGTCGGCGGGCGCCGGTCCGTACAGACGGCGGATCGCCGCCTCGACGAACATGATGTCGCCGCCCGCGGGCGTGTAGTACATGCCGGTGGCGACGCCCACTTCGTTCTCCTCATTGGCGTGCTCGGGATGCACCTTGGGACGCCCGAGTAGATCGCGGATGTCATCCGGCGTGATCTTCATCTCCGTCTTCTCGCCGGCCGCGAGCTTGCGCGCCACTTTGCGCGCCACCGCACCCACCTGCCGTTCGAGCTGCCGCACTCCGCTCTCGCGCGTGTACTGGCTCACGAGCGCCATCACGGCATCGTCGGTGAACGAGACGCCCTTCTCCTTGAGCCCGCTCTCGTCGAGCTGGCGCGGGATGAGGTATTTCTTCGCGATCTCCGCCTTCTCGCGCTCGGTGTAGCCCGAGAACTCCACGACCTCCATGCGATCGAGCAGCGGCGCGGGAATGTTCTGGATGAAATTCGCCGTCGCGATGAAAAGCACTTCGCTCAGGTCGAACGGCACGTTCAGATAGTGATCGGTGAACGTGTCGTTCTGCGCGGGGTCGAGCACCTCGAGCAGCGCGCTCGCCGGATCGCCCTGGAAGCTCACGCCGAGCTTGTCCACTTCATCCAGCAGGAAGACGGGATTCTTGGTGCCCGCCTGCTTCATCCCCTGTACGATCCGTCCCGGCATCGCGCCCACATAGGTGCGGCGATGGCCGCGAATGTCGGCCTCGTCACGCGCGCCGCCCAGCGAGGCGCGCACGTATTCGCGGCCGAGCGCGCGCGCGATCGATTTCGCGATGCTCGTCTTGCCCACGCCCGGCGGGCCCACGAAGAGGAGGATCGGCCCCTTCGCCATCGCGCGGGCCTTCGCTTCCTTCTTGTCGGTGATCTGCCGGTCGGCGCTCTCATCGCTCACGGCAAGCGACGGCGTCGCCACTTCCTTGCTCGCGCGCAGACGCGACGCCGGGAACTCGCCCGTCTTCGCCATCTCCGCCTCGAGTTCCTGCGCCTTCAGCTGGCGCACGGCGAGGAATTCCAGGATGCGGTCCTTCACATCCGGCAACCCGTAGTGGTCCTCGTCGAGCACCTGCGCCGCGTGCTTGAGTTCGAGGTCATCGTCCGAGCGCGTGTTCCACGGCAGCTCCGCGATCCACTCGAGGTATGTGCGGATCACCTGCGCTTCCATGGATTCGCGGCCCGCGCGTTCCAGCCGCCCCAGCTCGCGCTCCACTTCCTGCCGCGCCTGCTTGGGCAGCTCGAGCTTGTTCAGCTTGCCCCTCAGTTCTTCGATCTCGCGCGCCTGGTCGTCGTCGCCGAGTTCCTTCTGGATCGCCTTCATCTGCTCGCGCAGGAACATCTCGCGCTGGCGCTCGCCAAGTTCTTCCTGTACCTGCGACTTGATCTCCTCCTGCGCTTCGAGCAGCCCGATCTGGCGCTGCACGTGCACGAGCACGCGGCGCAGCCGTTCCTCCACGCTCAGCGTTTCGAGGAGCCCCTGCTTCTCTGCGACCGGCACTTCGAGATGGCCGGCCACGAGGTCGGCGAGCTTGCCCGGCTCGGTCACGCTCTCGAGCACTTGCAGCACGACCTCTTCCGTGAGGCCGCGCTTCTCGGCGAGCTCGGCGGCGCGTTCGCGCGTTTCCTTGTGGAGCGCTTCGAACGCGGCGTCGTGCGTGTCGAGGGGCGCCATCTCGTCCACCGGCAGCACCACCGCGGAGAGATAGTTGTCCGTCTGCGTGAACTGGATGGCTGTGGCGCGCAGTTCGCCCTGCAGGAGGAGCTGCACGCCGCCGAAGCCGCGCTGCGCCTGCCCGATGCGCGCGATCACGCCCATCGAGTACAGATTCTCCTGCGTCGGCTCGTCGGCGTTGTCCCGCTGGGCGACGGCGAATACCAACCGGTCGCCCTTCATTGCCGCGTCCACTGCGCGTAATGTTCCCGGTCGCCCAGCGGCGATCGGCGCGCTGAGTCCGGGGAAGATCACCGTCCCCCTGAGCGGGAGCACCGGAAGCGTCTGACGTGATGCCATGATGACACCTGGATTGATGACCGGCTGGCTCGCAGGTCCTACTATTTCAAACCGCCGACAGCGCCGACAGTTCCGCGTTCCGGCCGTGAGGTTGAGTTACGCCACCGGGGCAGATATTGCAACTTCCGACCGCCGCTCTGACGTAGTGCCACTGCCGCGACGGCCGGATCGCCTTTTCAGATCGGCCCCTGAGTGGTACACTAAGCATCTTCCGTACCTGAACCTGAGCCGGACCCCCCATTGCCCGATCCCATCGCGCTTTCGTCGGACGCAGAGATGCGGGCGCTCGTAGAGCGCGCGCTCTCCGCGAACTACGATCTGGATCAGGAGATCGGGCGCGGCGGCATGGGCATCGTGTTCCGCGCCAAGGACCGCCGGCTCAAGCGCGTGGTGGCCATCAAGGTGCTGCCGCCGGAGCTCGCGTTCCGCGGCGAGATCCGGCAGCGCTTCCTGCGCGAGGCCGAGACGGCGGCGCAGCTGTCGCATCCGAACATCGTGCCCATTTACAGCGTTGACGAGCGCGAGGGGCTGGTGTTCTTCGTAATGGCGTGCGTGGAGGGGCCGACCCTCGCGAAGCGCCTGCACGACGAGGGACGCATTCCGGTGGATGACACGCGGAAGATCCTCACCGAGGTGAGCGACGCGTTGGCGTACGCGCATTCGCGCGGCGTGGTGCATCGCGACATCAAGCCGGACAACATCCTGCTCGACAAGGATGACGGCCGCGCGATGGTCACCGACTTCGGCATCGCGCGCGCGATCCAGGAAGGCGCGGACTCGCAGGCTCACCGCGACCGGCGTGGCGATCGGCACGCCCGCGTACATGAGTCCCGAACAGGCGGCGGGCGACCGCGAGATCGACGGGCGGAGCGACCTGTACGCGCTGGGCGTGGTGGGATATCAGATGCTCGCGGGGCGGCTGCCGTTCCAGGCATCGAGCACACCGTCGATGTTGATGAAGCACATCAGCGAACGTCCGCAGCCGGTGGAGGCATGGCGTGAGGACACGCCGCCCGATCTCGCGCGGGCTGTCATGACGCTGCTGGAGAAGGAGCCGGAACACCGCTTCGCGAACGCGACCGTCCTCTCGCAGGCGCTGCGCGGCGACGCGAGCGCGATGCCCGCGCCCGCACCGCCGCACGAGACCGGCTCGCTGCCCATGTCGTACCGTTCGCCGATCGGTACCGCGGTGCCGTACGGCGTGCGTCCGCCACCCGGCGCGGGACAGTACACCACGCCCACCGCCGATGAGGTGGCCAGCTGGTCCAAGCCCGAGGTCGTGAAGTTCCGCGGCCAGTTCGCGACGTACGCGTTCGTCAACGGCGTACTGGTCGTAGTCTCCATCTTCAGCAGCCACGACCTCATGGTCGTGCCGATCTTCTGGACCGTGGTCATGGCGGTGCGCTATTCGAGGCTCTGGACGGCGGGCTACGACTGGCGGGCGGTGTTCAAGCAGACGAGCGACCGCAGCCTGATCGATCTCGCGCAGGAGACGGCGGAGGAGGTCGGATCGGTGTTCGACCGCGACAAACGCGAGAAATTGAAGGCGCGCAACCGCGAGTTGAACCAGCAGCGCGCGCTCGTGCCGGTAGGTAACGCGTTCGCCATCGCCGCCGGATCGTACGGGCGGTTCGACGGCGTCGTGCGGCAGGCGGCACAGGACCGCGAAGAGATCACGCGCTTGATGCTGTCGCTGCCCGCGTCCGACCGGAATCTGGTGGACGGCGTGATCCCCGCGGCGGACGGACTGTTCAAGCGCATCCAGTCGCTCGCGGGATCGGCGATCGAGAACGAGCGCGCGGTGACGCCGGGCGCGTCCGCGGACCTCGAGCGCCAGATCACCAAGCTCGAGAGCGAGGCGAATCCGCTCGACACGGCGGGCAGCGAGGAGCGCGTTCGGAAGCTCGCGATCCTCAAGCGCCAGCGCCGCGCACTCGCGGACGCGACGAAGAAGCGCGACGAGGCGGTGGCGAAGCTCGAGAGCTGCCGCCTGCAGCTGCAGAACATGCGGCTCGACATCCTGCGCCTGCGCGCCGGCGGCGTGGCCGAAGTGGCGCCGCAGATCACGCAGCTCACGATGCGCGCTCGTGCCCTGGCCGACGACGTGGACGCCGCGCTCGTCGGCGTGGATGAGGCACGGCTGGCCGCGAACGCTTCCGCGCGGCGAGGGTCGCGCAAGACGTGACCGACCCGATGCGCGATCGCGCGGTCGCAGCGGTCGGCGAGCAGTACGAGATCCAGGCGGAGATCGGTCGCGGCGGGATGGCGGTGGTCTACCGGGCGATGGACCGGCGGCTGCGCCGCAAGGTCGCGATCAAAGTGCTGCCGCCCGAGTTCGCCTTCCGCGAGGACGTGCGCCGCCGCTTCCAGCGCGAAGCGGAGATGGCGGCGCGCCTCTCGCATCCGAATATCGTTCCGATCTACGCGGTGGATGAGCGCAACGGCCTCGTGTATTTCGTGATGGCGCTCGTCGAGGGCGAGAGTCTCGCGAGCCTCCTCGCGCGCACGCCGCGCCTCACGGTGCCGGCCGCCCGGCGCATCCTGCACGACGTGGCCGACGCGCTGTATTACGCGCACCAGCACGGCGTGATCCATCGCGACATCAAGCCGGACAACATCCTGCTCGACTCCGAGAGCGGGCGCCCGATGGTGAGCGACTTCGGCATCGCGCGCGCGGCCGAGTCCGACGGGCAGCTCACGGTGACGGGCGTCGCGGTCGGCACGCCCGCGTACATGTCGCCTGAGCAGTCGCTGGGCGAGCGCGAACTCGACGGCCGCAGCGACATCTATTCACTCGGCGTGGTGGGCTATCAGATGCTCGCCGGCGAGTTGCCCTTCAAGGCGAGCAACACGCCCGCCATGATGATGAAGCACGTGAGCACGATCCCGCTGCCGGTGCGCGAGCGGCGCGCTGATGCACCAGCGGCGCTCGCCGCGGCGATCGACCGCTCGCTCGCGAAGCGGCCGGAGGATCGGTGGCCCAGCGCCGCGGCGTTCCGCGATGCGGTGGATGCGCGTGACACTGGTATCGAGGCCGGCCCATGGCAGCATCCCATGACCGACGCGCGCGAGGGGCAGCTCGTGCCCGTCGCCATTCCCGTGCCGCGCGTTCCGTACGATGCGGCCCGCGAGAGCGCGCAGCCGGTGGGGCGCGCGTTCCCGCTCCCCCCGGGCGTGCCGCCGCTGCCGGTGCCGGTGCTACAGTACCCGCTGTCGAGGCAGGAGCAGAAACTCCTGCAGCGCGAGCAGCGCCGCCTGCGGCGCGAGGGGTTCCAGGATCTCATCGAGGGTTTCCGCCAGCGGCCGTTGCACGAGCGCATCATGCGATTCCGCGGCAGCCTCGTGAGCACGGTGACCATGATCACCGTGCTCGCGACGGTGAATTACGTCACGTCGAGCCAATTCCCGTGGGTGATCTTCCCCGCGGTCGCGCTGAGCATGGGCGTGTGGCGCCAGTGGACGCGTCTCTGGGCCGAGGGCGTGACGTGGTCGCAGGTATTCGGGCCGGAGGCCGCGAAGAACATCGCGGCGGCGCGCGCCACGGCGCGCGCGACGGCGGCGCAGGGCGGGGCGGTCGCGCATCAGGCTGCGCTGCCCGAGCCCGACACGAACACGCTCGCCGCGAAGCTCGCATCGGCTACGGTGCTCGCGGGGCCGCACGGTGCGGCGGTGCGCCGTGCCGCGGCCGACCGCGCGACGGTGCTCTCGGTCGTCGACTCGCTCGCGAAAGCGGACCGTGAACTCATTCCGGATGTCGTCCCCACGGTGGACGCGCTCGCGCAGCGCGTGGCGGCGGTCGCGCAGCTGCTCACCGATCTCGACGCGGATGCATCGCCGCGCAAGCTCACCGAGCTCGACGCGCACATTGAGAAGGTGAGGTCCGAACCGGAGAACAGCCCCGATCACGAGCGACGGCTCGCGCTACTGGAGCGCCAGCGCACATCGCTCGCCGAGCTGGGCACGCGCCGCGCGCGGCTCGCGGGCCAGCTCGAGAGCGCGGGGATCGCGCTGCAGAATCTCAAGTACGATCTGCTCAAGCTGCGCTCGTCGGGCGTGCAGTCGGCGATCGGCGACGTGACGAGCGCGACGATCGAAGCGCGCGCGCTCTCGAAGGAGATCGGGCACGTGCTCGAGGCCGCCGACGAGATCCGGGACATTTGAACGACATCGCGCTCGCGACGTTTCGCTTGGCGCGACCGGCATCAAGGTTCACGTTTCGACCGGATCAATCGGAAAGAGCGGATCGGCCGGATACCTCCATGCGCCGGAGCAGTGCTGCGCGCGAGTTCGGCCCGGTGTTTTGTTGTTGACAACAAATCAACTGCTCGACTCGACACGGAGAGCTCAACTAGCCGCACGGAGGTATCCGATTGATCCGTTTCTTCCGATTGATCCGGCCAAAACTTGAACCTTGATGCCAGTCGAGCAGAATTAGGAACATGAGATCCTATCAGATACTCGCGCTCATGCTTCTCGCGAGCTCAGCGGGCGCGCAAGCGCAGTCGAAGCCGCATGCGACGGCGCCCGTGAAGATCCCCACGCCCGCGTCGGTGCTCGGCTTCGAGCCGGGCGCGGACCGGAAGCTCCCGTCGTGGGATCAAGTGGTGGAGTACTTCACCAAGCTCGACGCCGCGAGTCCGCGCATCACGGTGCGCACGCTCGGCAAGACCACGCTCGGCCGCCCGTTCATCGCGGCGTTCATCGGCGATGCGAGCGTCATCGCGAACCTCCCGAAGTGGCGCGAGATCCAGCGCCGGATCGCCGATCCGCGCCTGCGCCGCGCGCACGAGCGCGACTCGCTCGTCCTGAATGGCAAGCTCATCGTGCTCGTGACCTCGAGCATCCACTCCGACGAAGTGGGCGGGATCGTCACGCCGCTCGTGCTCGCGCACCGGCTGGTCACCAGCGAGGACGCCGACGCGCGCGCGATCCGCGCGAACACGATCGTGATCCTCGTGCCGTCGCTCAATCCCGACGGCGTGGACATCGTGGGCGACTGGTACCGCGCGACGCTCGGCACGAAGAGCGAAGGCACCGATCCGCCGGAGATCTATCATCACTACACCGGCCACGACAACAATCGTGACTGGTACGCCTTCACGCAGGTGGAGACGCAGCTCACGGTGGACTCGCTGCACAACCGCTGGCATCCCGGCGATCGTGAACGACATCCACCAGCAGGGGTCGTACGGCTCGCGGATCTTCATCCCGCCGTACCTCGACCCCTTCGAGCCCAATGTCGACCCCGTGCTGCTCGCCGGGCTCGATCAGCTGGGTCTCGCGATGACGTGGCGGCTCATGGTGGAAGGGAAGACCGGCATCGCCACGTACGCCATCTACGACGCCTGGACTCCCGCGCGCGCGTACTCGCACTATCACGGCGGCGTGCGCTTGCTCACGGAGACCGCCTCGGCGAAGCTCGCGACGCCGATGGATGTCCCGTTCGATTCGCTGCGCGAAGGGCGCGGCTACGATGCGCGCACGGCCACCTGGAATTTCCTCGCGCCATGGCCCGGCGGACACTGGACGCTCGCCAACATCGTGGACTACCAGACGAGCGCCACCTGGGCGCTGCTCGCGAACGCGTCGCGCGCGCGTGCGATGTGGATGGAGAGCTTCGCACGCGTTGCCGAGCGCGCGGTGGAGGGGAAACGCGCCGCCGGGCGAGAGAAGTGGCCCGCGGCGTTCGTGATCCCCATGCAGCAGTCCGATCAGGCACCGTTCCGCACGCTCATCCGGATCCTGCAGCGCGGTGGCGTCGAGGTCCGGCGCGCTACGGCGCCCTTCGCGGTGAACAACGTGAAGTATTCGGCGGGAACGTACGTGGTGCTCACCGCCCAACCATACGGCGCCTTCGCGAAGGCGCTGCTCGAAGTGCAGCACTACCCCGACATGCGCGAATATCCCGGCGGTCCACCGCGCGAGCCGTACGACGTGACCGCGCACACACTGCCGCTGCTGATGGGTGTGGGCGTCGCGGCCGCAGATTCCCTCCCGGTGCCCGTGAGCGAGATCATCGCGCCGGTGAGCGAACCGATCCTCGAAGTGCCCGGACTCTCGGGTTCGTCGGCACGCCGCATCGGCATCTACCGCAGCTACGCGGGCGCGATCGACGAAGGCTGGACGCGATTCCTGTTCGATGAGTACAAGATCCCCTTTCACTCGATCGTGAATGCCGAGATGCGCGCGGGGGCGCTGCGTGCGCGCTACGACGTGATCATCATCCCCGACCAGTCGCCGCGCGAGATCCGCGACGGCGCGACGGATGAGGCCTATCCGGATTCACTCACCGGCGGCATCGGCGAGATCGGCGCCGCGGCGCTGAAGGAGTTCGTCGCGGCCGGCGGCACGCTCGTCACCTTCAACGATGCGAGCCGCTGGGCGATCTCGGCGCTCGATCTCCCGGTGCGCAATGCGCTCATGGGGATCCCGTCGCGCGAGTTCTACTCGCCCGGTTCGCTGCTCACGGTGTACGTCGACCGCAATCATCCCGCTCGCGAAGCTGATGACGGCGCATCCCGTGGCGTGGTTCGAGCACAGCCCGGCCTTCGAGGTGACGGACACGACGCGCGCGACCGTGGTCGCGCTCTACCCGCTCGAACAGGACCCGCTCGCCTCCGGCTGGCTGCTCGGCGGCGACAAACTCCGCGGCAAGGCCGCGCTCGTGGATGTGCACGAGGGCGCGGGGCACGTCATTCTCTTCGGCTTCCGTCCGCAGTTTAGAGGCCAGAGTATGGCGATGTATCCGCTGATCTGGATGGCGCTGAAGGGGTGGTGACCTTGGACGTCAGAATGCAGACTGTCGGCTGTCGGCTGTTGCAGGCGACAGCCAACAGCCGACAGTCCGCTTTCCAAAGATTCAGTCTCTCGTTCAGAACGACCGCGCGGGCACCATCACATCCACCGAACTCGCCACCACCGGCGCCGCGCCCGCCTTCTTGAGTGCGTCGTTCACCTCTCGGCAGGTCGCTCGCGAGCGCGCTCTTGAGATCGTTCAACTGCTTGGCGATCTGCGGAGCGAAATCGTTGAACACTTCCACCATCTGGTTCGTCGGCCGGGCGGGCATCGACGACGCCATCCCGCCGAGACTGCTCGTGCGCTCGAGCAGGCCCGGTGCGTAGACGAGATTGTCCTCGTCGGAGCGCATCCGCGTCTCATAGAGCGTTTGTTCCACCGTCGCCATGCGCGCGAGCAGTGACTTCGCGGCAGCGGCGACCGCCGCGGTGTCGGCCGGCTTCATCTTCGCCATGCGATCGGTGAGCTGCGAGCGCACGTTGCGCACCGTGAGCAGCGCGGTCACGCCGGCCGATACGGTGTCGCGCACTTTCATCTCGAAATCGAACTGCGCCTTGAGATCCTCCGCGCTCACCTTGATGCGCGGATCGTTCACAAGCGTGAAGCGCGCGGAGTCCGACTTGCCGTTCGCCGTCACTCGCGCCCAGTAGGATCCGGCCAGCGCCATCGGGCCCGTGCTGTACATCCCCAACGCGCCGGTGAACTGCCGCGCGTCGGGGTAGTTCATGTTCCAGGCGAACTTGTTGAGCCCCGCTTTGTCCGGCGCGCGCGGTTCCGGCGGCACGCGCTGCGGCCACGGCGGATTGAACTCGTTGTCGAAGCCGGCCACCGCGTCCGAGAGCGCCGCGGTGTCGGGCACCGCGCCCGTCTTGCGGATGCTGTCGGCCATCGCGGCCTTCACGCGCTCCTTGAGCACGCTGTCCGCGCGCGCGAGCGAGTCCATGCCGCTCGCGAACGAGCGGATCGTCTTCCCCTTCTCATCCAGGATGTCGACCGTCACCGTCTGGCCGGCGGAGGCCAGCGTGTAGTAGATGATCGCGCCGCTCGACGGATTCATCCCCAGCGGCTGCGACGGCGGCTGCGTCTCGGACACCTGGCCCCATTGGATGCGGTACGCGTCGATCGGCGCGTACACGCGCGGCGACGCGGCCACCGTGGCCGGCGTCATCATCCGCAGCGGCGTGATGTCATCCATGATCCAGAACGAACGCCCGTGCGTCGCCGCCACGAGGTCCGCGCCCTTGATCGCGAGATCGTGCACCGGCACCCACGGGAGATTTCGCTTGAGCGAACGCCAGTGCGCGCCGTCATCGAAGCTCACGTACACCGTTTTCTCCGTGGACGCGAAGAGCAGACCCTTCCGCACCGGATCCTCGCGCACGCTCCGCACGAATTCCGTGGCCGGGATGCCGGTGACGATCTTCGTCCACGTGCGGCCGAAATCGTTCGTCTTGTAGATCAGCGGCTCATCATCCTGCAGCTGATAGCGGTTCGCGGCCACGTACGCCGTGCCTTCGCCGAAGTGCCCCGCCTCGATGAGCGACACGCGCGTGAAATCGCCGAAGCCCGTCGGCGTCACTTTCGTCCAGTGCTTGCCGCCGTCCACGGTCACGTGGATGAGACCGTCATCCGATCCCGCCCACAGCACGCCTTCCTTCTTGAACGATTCCGCGATCGTGAACACGGTGGCGTAGAACTCGGCGGTCGTCTGGTCGTGCGTGATCGGTCCGCCGGAGGTGACCGTCGTCTTCGGATCGTTGCGCGTGAGATCGGGAGAGATCGCGGTCCAGCTCTGCCCCTGGTCGGTGGTCTTGAACACGACGTTGCCGCCCGTGTACACGACGTTCGGATTGTGCGGCGAGATGAGGATCGGTGCCGTCCACTGGAAACGGTACCGGCTCTCGGCGGCCGCGTGCCCGTCCGGACTGTTCGGCCAGACGTTCACGATGCGCAGGAAATCCGTGCGGTGGTCCTTCCGCGTGAGCAGGCCGCTGTTGTCGCCGCCGAACGTGATGTCCGGCTCATCCGGCTTCGCTTCGATGTAGCCCGACTCGCCCCCGCCCGGATCGTACCACTGATCGATCGGGATGCCGCCGGCGTA
Source organism: uncultured Gemmatimonadaceae bacterium (assembly GCA_963732065.1). GTDB lineage: Bacteria > Gemmatimonadota > Gemmatimonadetes > Gemmatimonadales > Gemmatimonadaceae > DATKOH01. The sequence goes on from CAVSYH010000019.1 coordinate 553,645, forward strand.
GCGGCTCGGTCCGCACATCGCGCTGTTGTCCTGCTGCGCGCCGCACACGCGGTACGGGAAATGATTCGTCGTGGACACGTGATAGAACTGCGCCGTCGCGTAATCCTGCAGCGACCACGTCTTGCCGCCGTTGTACGACACGCTCGCGCCGCCGTCGCTCGACTGGATCATCCGCTGCGGATCGTTACTCGCGACCCAGAAATCGTGATTGTCGCCGTGCGGCTCCTGCAGCCAGCGCCACGTGACGCCGCCGTCGGTGCTCTTGTACAGCCCGACGTTCGGCGCGTACAGCACGTCCGCGTTCTTCGCGTCGGCGTAGATCATCGTAGTAGTACCACGCGCGCTCGCGCAGCTTGTGATCGCCGTTGATGTAGCGCCACGTCGCGCCGCCGTCCTCGGACCGGTACACGCCGCCCGCCGCCCCGTTCTCGATGATCGTCGTGATACGCATCGGTTTCGCCGCCGAGACCGCGATGCCGATCTTGCCGATGAGTCCGCTCGGCATCCCCGCGTTCTTCGTGAGCTCCGTCCAGTGCTCGCCCGCGTCGGTGCTCTTGAACAACCCGCTCCCCGCGCCACCCGACACCAGCTGCCACGGCTTGCGCCCCGCCTGCCAGAGCGACGCGTAGAGCACATCGGGATTCGTCGGATCCATGATCAGGTCCGCGGCGCCCGTGGAATCGTTCCGGAACAACACTTTGCGCCACGTCTTCCCGCCGTCGGTGCTCTTGAATACGCCGCGGTCCGCGCTCGGACCAAACGCATGTCCGAGCACGGCGGCGTAAACGATGTCGGGATTCGTGGGATGCACGCGCACGCGCGAGATCTGGCCGGCCTTCTCGATGCCCACATGCGTCCATGTCTTGCCGTCGTCGGTGGTCTTCCACACGCCATCACCGGCCGAGACGTTGCCGCGGATCCCCCACTCGCCTGTGCCGACGTACACGATGTCGGGGTTCGACTCGCTCACGCCGATCGCGCCGATCGTCCCGCCGAAATATTTCTCCCCGCTCGGCAGCCATGTGTCGCCGCCATCGGTGCTCTTGAAGACGCCGCCGCCGGTGGTGCCCATCCAGAATTCGGCGACGCGCGCGGCGGATCCCGCGACGGCCACCGAGCGGCCGCCGCGGAAGGGCCCGATCTCGCGCCACTTGAGCGCGCTGAATGCGGTGGTATCGAAAGAACTGCCGTCTACCAGGCGAGGCTTGCGCCGACGCGGAGGCGGCGAGCGCCAGAAGGGCGCACGCGAGGGGGAACTTGGATCGAACTGGCATGGGGAGAACTCCGAGGGGCCTGAGGAGGCTTCAATACTGCGCCGGGCCGCTGGACCGTTGGGTCAGTAACTGCAGATCTAGACGCTAGACCTAGACGTTAGAAAGCATTTACCTCTCGCGCCGTCGTATTCTAGCGTCTAGGTCTAGCGTCTAGGTCTGCAGTTCAGGCTTGGGTCTTCCTCCAAGCAACCCACTCTTTGATGTGCGATTCCAGCAGACTCAACGGAATCGCGCCCTGTCCCAGTACCTGGTCGTGGAATTCGCGGATGTTGAACTTCGCGCCGAGTTCCGTCTGCGCGTACGCGCGGAGCTCCTTGATCTTGAGCTCGCCGGTCTTGTACGCGAGCGCCTGCGCCGGGTCGGAGATGTAGCGGTCGATCTCGACGATGATGTCGCGATTCGTCTTCGCGGTGTTCGCGGTGAAGAAGTCGATCGCCTGCTGGCGCGACCATCCGAACTGATGCATGCCCGGATCGACCACGAGACGCACGGCGCGCCACATCTCGTAGGTGAGCTGGCCGAACTTCGAGTACGGATCCTGGTACATGCCGAGGTCCGGGCCAAGGCTCTCGCCATAGAGCGCCCAGCCTTCCACGAACGCCGTGTAGCCGCCGTAGCGGCGGAACTCGGGCACGTTCTCCTGCTCCTGCGCGAGCGCGATCTGCAGATGGTGTCCCGGCACCGACTCGTGCAGCGTGAGCGCTTCCATCTCCCACTTGGGGCGCGCGTTCAGCTGGTAGGTGTTCACCATGAAGTAGCCGGCCCGCGGCGCCTTCGGCGCGCCCGGCTGGTAGTATGCCGTGGTCGCCGATGGCGCGATGTAGTTCGGGATCGTGCCCACGCCGTACGTGAGGCGCGGCAGCTTGCCGAAGAGCTTTACGAGCTTCGGGTCGATGCGCTTGTCGATGTCGCGATAGCCCTGCACGAGACTCGCGGAATCCGTGTAGTAGAATTTCGGATCGGTGCGCAGGTATTGCACGAAATCGGCGAACGATCCCTTGAATCCGGTGGACGCGATCACGCTGTCCATCAGCGCGTGGATGCGCTTCACCTCGGACATCCCGATGTCGAAGATCTGCTTGGGCGTGCGGTCGGTGGTGGTCTCCATCCGCACGTTGTACGCGTACCATGCGTCGCCATCCGGGAGCGCGCTCATCGCGATCGACTCGCGCGTGCCCGGCACGTAGGTCTTCTCGAGATAGTCATGGAATTTCTGGTACGCCGGCTTCACTTTCGCGGTGTACGCGCTCACCGCGGCGGCGCGCAGGCGCTCCTGGTCCGCTGCCGGGATGCCGATCGTGAACTTCTTGAAGGGCGTGAGCAGCGGGCTCTTCATCGGATCGTCGGGGATCAGATCCTGGATCTGCTTCGGCACATCGCGCAGCGTGATGCGCGGCCAGGTGACCTTGGCGGCGAGGCCCTTCTGCAGCAGCACCGTCGCCTGGTCGAGCACCGTGGGGATGCCGTTCAGCCGCGAGAGGATGTTCTCATAGTCCGCGACCGTGGCGTTCGGATTGTCAGCCAGCGTTTCGGCGAGCCCCTGCGGGCCGCCGCGCTGCGATATCGCGAGATACTCGCCAGGGAAGCGCTGCCCCTCGATGCCGTCGACAACATCCTTCTTGTACAGATCGTAGTTCAACTGGTCGGCCGCGGAGAGCGCCGCGCGGTCGATCGAATTGATCACGGCGAGCGGCAGCTTCGCTTCCTGCTTTCGCCGCGCGATGGCTTCGAGTGAATTGTCGGTCCAGCGGCCGTTCTGGCCGGGATAGCCGGTGTACGTCGCGAACTCGGGGTGCTCGATGTTCGATTTCTCCCAATCGAGCGCGAACAGCTGGTGCAGACGAACGCTGTCGGCGGACTGCCCTTTGGCGGCGGCGAGCGCATTGAAGCGCGCGGTCCAGTCCTGGTCTGCGGGTTGCTGGGCGGCGGCCGGCGGCGCGAGCAGCGCGGCGGCGAGGAGAACGGGGGTGATGACATTGAAACGCATGGATCGCTCCGTGAGGATTGTGACGTGGTGCCGCGTGAACGTAGCCCGGGGCATCGCGCGGTCAAGACGCGCCCGCGGGGCGGCCACGCTACATTTCGCGGCCATGGCCTGCCGATCGGCGTTCGTACTGGTGGCGGCACTGCCGCTCGCGCTGCTGGCGCAGACGCCGGCACGACCCGCAGCCGCACCCGCGGTCGCGCGGTACTGCCCGGCACCGCGCGCACCCGGCCCCGATTCGATCGCGCGCCCGCTGCCGCCGCTCGTCGCCATGCCCGATCCCGTACGCGGTCTCTACGTGAATCGCTGGGCCGCGATCGGCACACGCCTCAACGATCTCATCGCGGTCGCCGCGCGCACCGAGATCAACGCGCTCGTGATCGATGTGAAGGACGACCGCGGCTTCGTGCTGTACCGTTCGCAAGTGCCGCTCGCGCGCGCGATCGGCGCCGACACCAATCGCCCGATGCGCGCCGAACGCATCCGCGCCGCGCTCGACACCATGCGCGCGCTCGGGATCTACCCCATCGCGCGCATCGTCGTCGTGAAGGATCCGATCCTCGCTGTGGCGCGGCCCGTATGGGCGATCCGCTCGCGCGCCGACACGACGCGTCCGTGGCACGACAAGCTGGGGAAGCCGTGGCTCGATCCGCATCAGGACGGGCCATGGCGCTACGCCGCCGATCTCGCATGCGAAGCGGTGCAGCTCGGCTTCAGTGAAGTGCAGTTCGACTATGTGCGCTTCCCCGACGAATCGCGATTACAGCGCGAAGCGACGTTCCCGCTCGCCGCCGGCCGCACGCGCGACCAGGTGATCCACGCGCAGCTCTCGATGCTCCGCACGCGCCTGCGCGGGATGGACGTGCCCATCACCGCCGATGTGTTCGGCCTCACCACCACCGACACTACCGGCATGGCCATCGGCCAGCGCTGGGAGACCACGGTGAACGCGGTGGATGTCATCCTGCCGATGATGTACCCGTCGCACTATCGCCCGGGGATGTACGGACTGAGCGTTCCCAACGCGCATCCCAGCGTCGTGATCACGCGCGGCTTGAGCGACGCCAAGCGCCGGAGCGCGCCGGTCGCGAACGCGGCCACGGTGCGCCCCTGGTACCAGGACTTCACACTCGGCCCGCCGCGCTACGGCGTGACCGAGGTGCGCGCGCAGATCGAGGCGGGTTATCGTGCGGGCGTGATGGGGTGGTTGTTGTGGAACTCGCGCAGTTCCTATACGCTCGGCGCGTTGAAGGCTAAGTAGTCGGAACTGCAGACTGAGACTTTAGACTTAGACTGTAGAATACAAGTGCGGGAGCAGTCTAACGTCTCAGTCTATAGTCTCAGTCTGCAGTTTCAGGTCCGAGCTAACCACGGCGCGAGTATCTTCGCCACACTCTCGGGCGCCGTCTCCGGTGGATAGTGCATGACCCCCGGCAGCACACTCAGCGTCGCCTTCGGAATCACCTGCTCCAGGCGCATGCCGATCGACAGTGGCAGGAACGGATCGTCCTCGCCCCAGATGATCGCCGTCGGGATCTTGAGCTTAACCAAACCCGGCACGAGGGCCTCGGTCTCTGTGCAGTCCAGCGCGCCCACGTGTGCCACGAGCGCTTCGCGCCCGCCCGGCGCGTCGAAGGTGCGAAGGTACATCTGGGTGGAGTGCGCGCCGCGCTCCTCTTCCTCGTACGCGCCCTTCAGCGCGCGGCGCAACATCGCCATCATTGGTTTCGCCGGAAGCCGCTTCGCGATCGCAAGTCCGGATCTCGTCTTGAGCGCGCCTGGCGGCCACTCATCGAAACCCACCGATGAGATGAGTGCGAGACGCGACACCCGGTCGGGATGATGCACGGCGAGATGCTGCGCGATCCCGCCGCCAAGGTCATGCCCGACGACGGCCGCACTCGTGATGTGCATCGCGTCCATGAACGCCAACACACGCGCGGCGTGGCCGGCAATGGAAAGGTCGCGATCAGCGGGACGGTCGCTGCGGCCGTAGCCGAGCAGGTCGACTACTACCGAGCGATGGCCGGCGGGAATGTGCGGCACCACATCGCGCCAGAGATGCGACGACGTCGGGAATCCGTGCAGGAAGATGATCGTGTCGCCCGTGCCACGCGTGCCGGCCGCGTAGTAGTACAATCGCGCGCCGCTTACTTCGACGAACTCGCCGCGCACTACTTACTACTCGGCCATCGGCCATCGGCCATCATGACCGCGCGCGCGAATTCCAGGATCACACCCCCGCCTTCACCAATGGCCGATGGCCCATGGCCAATGGCCGCTCCTGCTGCCACTCCACGATCTTCCCCGCGATCGCCAATGCGGCGACGGTGTATGGGGACGCGAGATACAACTGACCGGGCCCCGATCGGCCCGGGAAATTCCGGTTGATCGCCGAGATCGTGACCTCGGTCTTCGTGCGCGACACGCCGGGGCCGGCGTTGATGCACGCGCCGCAGCTCGGCTCGATGAACGTCGCGCCCACGTCGGCGAACGTCTTGTCGTAGCCGCGTTCGCGACAGTACGCGAACACTTCCTGCGAGCCGCACTGGATGAAGCAGTGCACGTCCGGATGCACGCGCTCTCCGCGCTCCAGCGCCTCGCGGAACACGCGCGCGTACATGTCCATGTCCTCCTTCTTGCCGGCGGTGCACGACCCCGCGTAGGCGATGTCCACCTTCACGTCGCCCTCGAGCTCGTCCACGTACATGCCGTTCCCCGGGTCGCCCGGGAGCGCGATCATCGGCCGCAGCTTTCCCGCATCGATCTCGATCACCTTCACGTACTCCGCGCCCGCGTCCGAGAACAGCCCGTCGCACAGCGCGCGCGCCGCCGCGGCCGTCATGCCGCGCTGCGCCACGAGATACTCCACGGTCTTCTCGTCCGGCGCGATGATGCCCGTGAACGCGCCCACCTCGGCGGCCATGTTGGTCATCGTCGCGCGCTCGTCGACGGAGAGTCGCTGCACCGCCTCGCCCGCGTACTCCACGATCTGGCCGATCGCTTCGCCGTTCTTGATGTACGGGTGGCGCAGGATCTCGAGCATGAAATCCTTCGCCGTGACGTTCGCGGGCTTCTTGCCGCGCACCAGCACCTTGAAGGACTTCGGCACCTCCACGCGCACGTCTCTCGTGATCCAGGAATTGAAGATCGCCGTGGTGCCCACGCCGAACGCAATGCAGCCCACCGCGCCCGCGTGCGGCGTGTGCGAGTCGCTGCCGATGATGATCTGCCCGGGCTCCGCGTGCGCCTCGAGGATCTTGCTGTGGCAGATCGCCTCGGAGCCCGCCGAGTTGAGCGCGCCCATGAGGTTCAGGCGCTTGTCGAGCTGGCCGTAGAGCTTGATGCCCTTGGCCGCGGCGAACTCGCGCTGCTTCTGCTCGAGCTGGTTCGCGACGTCGAGCAGCCCCATCTCGACGTGCTCCGGCCGCATCGACCTGGTCGAGGAAGGTGAGATGGTCGCGGAAGAAGAACACGGATGACGGGTCGTTGATCGGCTCGTCCTTGCCGACGAGCTCTTCGAAGAAGATCGCCGACATCGGCGTCACGTACTCGTGGCTGAAGCGGATGTCGGTCTGCACGAATCCCTCGTCGCCCGGCCGCACTGCGGGGATCCCCGTCTTGCCCGACGCCGCGTCGCGCACCCAGTGCTTCGCGAAGATCTTCTCCGCGATCGTCATGGGCCGCGGCTTGGTCGTGATCTCCGGCACCGTCACTTTCCCCTGCAGCCGCGCGACGTTGTAGTTGAACAGCCCGCCGTACTCGATGATCCCGCGCGTGATCCCGCCCTCGCCCTTCGTGAATTCGGTGAGCGGGATCTCCTCGCCGCGGCGCACGCGCTCGATCAGCCCGAAATCGGTGCTCGCGAAGACGCCCAGATTCTGGCAGTTCTCGCGATAGATGCGCTCGATGTTCTCGGCGATCACCAGCTTGATCCCCGCCATCATCTCGGCGTACGGCGACTGCTCGCGCGACGATCCCTTGCCGCGGCGTTTGCCCGAGACGCTCGCGACGAATCCACCGTTCTTCACGGAGCCGCGCGTGACGGGGAACTCCTCGCCGCACTTGAGGCCGAGGTACGGGAATTCACCCAGCGTCTCGTCGAAATAGTAGCAGATGTAGGCCGGGGTGATCTCGTCCGTCGAGATATTGTCGCGGAGCACTACCGGCGTGTGGTCGGACAGCGTGTAGGGGAGATCCTCACCCTCGAGTTGCCGCTTCATCAGCGACGGGTCGGACGTGAGGAAGAGCACGCGGCCGGCGAATCGCATCCGGTCGGGTACTTTCGAGACGGGACGGGTGAGGAGACTCTTGATCATTCGCTTGGCCGGGGGTGATTCTCGAAGATGGGCCCGGGCTTTGGGGGGCACAAGCGGAGAGAGCCGAGACCCCAACTGCGGGTCTCGGCTCTCGGCGTCAGGCGCCCGCGCGAACTGCGAGAGCGTTAGATCACGCCGCGATAGTTGCGATTTCCGCGCGCGCGGGGTGGCATTCCGCCGCGGCCCGTGCGGCCGTAGTTCATACCGCGCCGGCCGTAGTTCATGCCGCGATAGTTCATCCGGCCGCCGCGCGGGCGCGCGTAGCCACGATTCATGCGGCCATAGCGCATCGCGTTGTAATTCGTGCGGCGATAGCTCGCGCGATTATATCCGGCGCGGCCGTAATCGGCGCGACCGTAACTGGCGCGGCCGTAGCTCGCACGGCCATAGCTCGCGCGGCCGTAGTTCGCACGGCCGTAGTTCGCACGGCCGGAGCGCATGCCCGCACGGTAGCGATTGCCCATGGCCGCTGTCCGGCGACCAGCTCGTCCCGGCCCGCGGTACCAGGAATTTGCGCCCACGCGCTGCCACTGATAACCGCCCTGCCCGCCGTGGCAATGCGAACGCGCCGCCGTCGGCGCAGAAGCCTGCGGAGCTGCCGTCTGTGGCGTCGCGGTCTGTGCCGCGAGCGGGGTTGAGCCAACCGCGGCGATCGCCGCGGTGATCACCATCGAAACAATGCGCTTCATGTCCTCTCTCCGTTAATGCCCGTGCTGCTGTACGTCCCATGCACCAAAACCAATGAATGCTGTTCCATGAGACGCGGCATCCGTCCCAACGTTAAGAGGCACTAGCGTTTGTGCCAAAACGTGCTATCCTTCCCCGCATCGATGGAATTATCACGATGATCGTGTTATCGTATTGTAGGACAACGACTTAATCGCAAAACAGAGGGTTCCTTGACCCTGCCAATGTCCCCGCCTCTGCCTGTCAGGCCCGAGGTAGCCGAGCCCGCGAGCGTGAAGTTCCCGCTGAGCTGGCTTCTTGAGAATGCGTCAGTTCCGATACAGTATCGCGCCATTACAGAGATTGCGCGCGGATCGTTGACGGAGCCACAGCGTCTCTCGATCCTGCCGTACTCGTATCCGCCTGCGATCCGCCTCGCGCTCACGCAGCGCCCGGATGGCACGTGGAATGGCGAGATGCTGTCGGTGCCCGCCGCACGCTCCGAGCCGCACGATGGCATCGGCACGATCATCGCCGTGCGCCGGCTGATCGAATATGGGTGGGACAAAGACTCGCCGCCGCTCCTGCTCGCGCGTCGCGCACTGTTCCGGTTGCTCGCCGAAGACGAGGATCCGGCATTCCTGTACGAGTTGGCGCCAAAGGGGAAAGTCGACCCTGACGCGACTCGCGTTGGGCGCGGCATCCTGCGCGAGGCCGCAGCCGGCGTGCTCGCGCAGGCGGGCTACGAGAGCGATCCGCGCCTCCGCGGCGCGGCGCGTCGCCTGATCGAGCGGCTCGACATCTTCCTGCGCAGTCCGCACGCCGCGAAGCCGTTCGCGCGCGTGGGCAACCAGCACGTGCTCGTGCCCGAGGCAGCGCCGCCGTCGGTGCACATGCTCACGATGCTCGCGCACATGCCGCTCTTCCGCAGCGAGCACTACGGTACGCTCGACCGCCTGTACAACTATCTGATGCAGCCGGTACCGCGCGCGACCGCGGCGATGCGCGTCGGCCGCAAAGTGCTGGAGATGCCCCATCTCGTGATGGGCGACCCGCTCCCGCACCGCAACGCCGCCGACGCGGACACTCCCGCCGCGCTCTGGTGGCTCGAAACCCTCTCGCGACTCGGCTTCCTCCGCCGGAACGAGAACTGGACGAAGCTGTTCGACCGCTTCCTCGACGATTGCGATAGTCGCGGCGTGTGGGAACCGCCGAAGCGCGCGGCGCTCATGCGGTCGAACAATCCGTTCGTATGGCCGAGCTTCCCGCTCGAGCCGCATGCGACCGCCGAGGATCGTCTGGCGAACGTCACGTTCCGCTTGGGGCTCATCGGCCGGTACGCGGGGAGAGGGATCGACGTAGGGTGAGGCGGTCGTGCATCGGACATCGTGCATGGTGCCTCGGCACTGCACTTCAATGAACGAGGCGCGATGAACAATGCACGACTCTCCGCGTCCGAATGTATCCGGCCAGCATCGACGGAATCGACGCGCGCTTCGTCAGGACTGCCTCAGGACTACGCGTCCGCGTCGTGGAATCCGGCCCCGCGAGCGGGCCTCCCGTCGTGCTGCTCACGGGCTGGGGTGGCTGTGCATACGCCTACCGGAAGAACATTCCGGCGTTGGCGGCCGCGGGGATGCGCGTGATCGCGGTGGACCTCAAGGGACAGGGGCTCAGCGACAAGCCGTCCGATCCCTCCGAGTACACACTGCCGTCAATGACCGCACATGCGCTCGAGGTGTTGGACGCTCTCGAACTGCGCAGCGTGCGCCTCGTGGGGCAGAGCATGGCGGGAAAGATCGCTGCACAGAATGGCGCTCGACGCGCCGTCGCGTGTGGAGCGGCTGGTGCTGATCGGTGCTGTGGGTGTGGGTCGCGTGAACCATGTGCATCTCGCACAATGGTTGCCGGTGCGGTCGTTCGGCATGATCGAAGGGCTCATCTCGCGTTGGACGTTCCGCGCAGTGCTGCGTCGCGCCTACGGCTCGCTGGCCGAGCCGACGGATCGGGATATCGATGAGTACTACGCGCCGACGAGCGATCCGAATGCCCTGCGCGCGCTCTCGTCCCTATTGCTCCGCTTCGACTGGCGCGTGCTGGGTCCGGATGAGCTCGCGCGATTCTCGATGCCGGTGTTGATCATCGGCGGCACCGAAGAGCGGATCGTCACCGCGGACCGCGCCGAACGCGTCGCGGCGCAGATGCCGAACGCCCGGGTGGTTTTGATCGAGGGCGCCGGCCACGTGGTGAACGAAGAAGCGCCCGAACCGACCAACCGCGCAATGGTCGATTTCCTCGCGCCGTAGCGCCGCAAGCCGCCCACCGGTTACATTACCCAAGCTCGAATCGAGCTGAAGACTGCGTTCGCCGCACTCGCGCAGGCCGCCCGCAAACGCGGAGCGGGGATATGAGAGTGCCTCAGGTCGCTGGACCGCACGAATCCTCGTTCATACGACTGGATCTTGGCGGATGCCGCGTCGCAAATGCGCCGCGGCGGAATAATCGAGTGCCGGCGCAGCGCCGCGTGAGCGGCTTGGCGAGCGACCACGGCACCGTGAGAGTGAAATGACTGAGACAACTGAAAGTGCCGTCACCTTCGCATCGCTCGGCCTCGCGCCGGCGCTGCTCAAGGCGGTGGCGGATGCCGGATACGAGCGCCCGACGCCGATCCAGCAAAACGCGATCCCGCTCGCCCTGCAGGGGCGCGACGTGATCGGCCTCGCGCAAACCGGCACGGGGAAGACGGCGGCGTTCACGCTGCCACTGATCCAACGGCTCATGGGCGGCCCGCGCCGCGCCCGATGCCTGGTGCTCGCGCCGACGCGCGAATTGTGCGCGCAGGTGAAGGAGAGCTTCACGAAATACGCCAAGCACAGCGGCCTGAAGGTCGTGGACGTGTACGGCGGCGTGCCGCTCGGACCGCAGGAACGCGCGCTGCGCGCCGGCGTGGACGTGGTGGTCGCGACGCCGGGCCGGCTCATCGATCATCTCGAGCGCCAGAACGTGGTGTTCGACGATCTCGAGGTGCTGGTGCTCGACGAAGCGGACCGCATGCTCGACATGGGCTTCGCCCCGCAGATCAACAAGATCGTCGCGCAGCTCCCGAAGTACCGCCAGACGCTCCTGTTCAGCGCGACCATGGTGGCCGAGGTCGAGGCGCTCGCGCGGAAGTATCTGCGCAAGCCGATCGTGGTGCAGATGGGGCTGCGCACGCAGAAGGTGGACACCGTGGCGCATGCGGTGTATCCGGTGCCGAAGGAGCGGAAGACGGCGCTGCTCGTGGAGCTGCTCAAGAAGGACGGCATGGATTCGGTGCTCGTGTTCACGCGCACCAAACACGGTGCCGACCGGGTGGTGCGCCATCTCGAGAAGGCAGGGATCGACGCCGATGCCTTCCACGCTGACAAGTCGCAGGGCCAGCGCACCTCGGCGCTCGCGTCGTTCAAGAGCGGGAAGACCAAGGTGCTCGTCGCCACCGACATCGCGCAGCGCGGCCTCGACATCGCGGGCATCTCGCACGTGATCAACTACGACGTGCCCGCGCAGCCCGAGGACTACGTGCACCGCATCGGCCGCACCGGCCGCGCGGCTGCAACGGGTGATGCGTACACCCTCATGTCGCCCGATGAGATCGGCACCGTTCGGCTCATTGAGCGGGTACTTGGAACTCCGATCCCGCGGATATCGGTGCCGGGGTACGACTTCGGGACGTGATTCTAACGGCGGACTGTCGGCTGTCGGCTGTTGCAGGCGACAGCCAACAGCCGACAGCCCGCAGTTTCAATGTGCTCGTCGTACCCTCCCGAGCCGAGACACGTCACCGTATCCGCCGCCGCTCCGCGACGGACTATCAACGTGGTATTGGCGGCGCCGTAGCCGCGGCCGCTCGGACCGTAGATCACGCTGTCGCGCGATGCTTCGAGCGTGACGCCGAGTTCGGCGCCGAATTGATGCACGAGCACGGTGTCGTGCTCTACGGTGAGGCGAGCGGCGGCGGCTGACGTGTCGAACGCGACCACGGCGCGCGCGTCGCGGCGCTGGGCGGCAGAGCGAGCGGCACGGAGCGTGGCCACGATCTCGGTGGCGCCGTCGCGGACGACGGCTTGGTCCCGCGCGAGCTGCACGCGTGGCGCGGCGACGGCGGTAAGCGTCCCCGTGATGGTGAGTACGACGAGCAATTCTGGGAGCGTATGACCGGCCCGCATGAGCTCTCCTGGTTGTGCGGCGGGTATCATATGAGGTCGGCGGCTGCGGAGTAGCATCCAAAGCCCGCTCGTCGCATCGTTCCACCTCACTCTCTCGCACGGGTCAAGGCGACGTGAAGATCTCGATCGAATACTGCACCGTCTGAAACTACGAGCCTCGCGCCACCGGTCTGGCGGCGGAGATCAAGGCGAAGTATCCGGCGGCGGAGGTGGAGCTCGTCCCATCGCGCGGTGGGCGCTTCGAGGTGGTGATGGACGGGCGGCCCATCTTCGAGAAATCCAAGCTGGGCCGGCATGCCGACCCGGGTGAGATTCTGAGCCGGATCGCGGCGGGCGGGCAGGGTGCGAAGGGCGGCAAGTAACGGAGGCGCCGGGTATGGCGCTTTTTCGAGTCCGCGGGGTATGCTTGAGCGTGCCCGGAAGCTCGGGCGAAGAGGAGAAGCGATGTCAGGACAGACGTTGGTCGTTAGCGTTTTGACCATCAGCGCGTTGATCGCGAGCCCTGTCGGCGCCCAGAGCGCGGCGGGGTCTTCGGGCGTTCCCGCGGGCTTCAAGCCGCCTGCGGGCATGTGCCGCATCTGGATCGACGGCGTGCCGGCGGACCGCCAGCCGGCGCCGACGGACTGCGCGACCGCGGTGCGCCGCCGTCCCGCGAACGCGCACGTCGTGTTCGGCGACCAGCCGTCGGCGAGCGTCGCGACGCCGGGCCAGGGCAATCCTCCGGCGAACGCATCGTCGTCGATGCCGGCTTCCACCACGCCGCTCTCGGTACACGAGACGGCCGCGCCCGACACGCACACTGAGCCCCATCCGACGGCCGCGACCACCAGTCCGGCGGCTGCCGCGACGTTCGGCGGGAACGCTCCGCCCCCGGCATTCATCGTGCATACCTCGCCGAAGCCGGCGGCGCATCCGGCGGCGCCGCCGACCGTGGTGCGCCAGCCCGCGGGACATGGCGGCGCGACGTCCGGTCCAGCCAAATCGACGGCGACGCCCGTACACACGAAACCGCCGCGCGGCCACTGAGCGTCGAGCAGCAGCGGCGGGTCCGAGACCCGTATCTCCCACTCGATCATGACGCGTTCGTCGCGGCGAGGCCTGCGACCGGACGCGTCATCGTCATCGCCCCCACCCGCGCGGCGTGCGAAACGATCGAGATGGCGATGCATCTGCACATCGACACGCTTCTCGAGCGCGAGCACGGCGCCGAGATCCGAACGCTGGCGGGAGCGGGGAGCGGATTCGGCATCGTCGCCGGCACGGGCACCGGCAAGACGCTCGCGATCCGCCCGATCGCGGAGACGATCCTCGGCACGAAGGAACTGAGGGTCGGCGTCGTCAATCGCGAGCGCGAGGCGACGCCCGATACGCCCACGTGGAACGTGGTGATCGTCACCACCGGCATCGCGCGGCGCTGGTTCCAGGACGGCGATATCCTGCTGCGCGACACGCTGCTCGTGGATGAGATCCATCAGACGAGCGCGGAACTGGAATTGTGCCTCGCGCTCGGCAAGCGCGTCGGCTGCCGGTTCATCTGGCTCTCCGCGACGGTGGATCCGTCGTTCTACGCGCGGTACCTCGAGAGCGCCGCGGTGCTCGAGACCACGGCGTTCGATCCCGTCGCGCGCGGCGCGCGTGACGGTGGTGGACCGCCGGCCGCTCGATTTCATGGATGAGAAGTGGCTCGGCCAGATGACGCGCGAGCGGCGCGGCGTGGGCGTGTTCCTGCCGACGCGCGCCGGCGTCGAGGAGGTCGCCGAACTCGTGTCGCGCCGCGCGCCGAAGATCACGACGGCGTTCTACCATGGCGGCGAGCCGGTGCGCGTGATCCGCCCCTTCCTCGAGGGCGAGGTGCACAAGCCGTACCTGCTCGCGATGACGGCGGCGGGGCAGAGTGCGCTGAACGTGTCAGGGCTCGACACGGTGGTGATCGATGACACGCGCTTCTCCAACGTGATCGAGCGCGGGCAAGAACGTGCTCACGCGCACGCACCTCGGCGCGAACGAGATCCTGCAGATGGCCGGCCGCGTGCACGGACGCGTCGAGGGCGGACGCGTGTTCATGCTGAGCGACCGTCAGATCGATTTCAATTCGCTGCGGCCGGTGGCGCCGGAGTTCCAGCTCGCGGGCGATTCCGAACGCGTGGCGCTCACCAGCGCGGCACTCGGCGTGCGCGCCGACGAGCTGGATCTGCCCGTGCCGCTCGACAAGGGCGCGTACCGCCGCGCGGTGGCGCTGCTGGAATCGCGCGGGATCATCGAGAACGGACGGCTGTCGCGCTATGGCAAGGCGGTGGAGGCGCTGCCGGTGGAGCGCGCGTGGGCCGAACTGCTCGTGCACGCGGAGGAGGAGCTCGTGCCTTTCGTCGCGGTGATGGCGAGCATCGAGAGCCTGCATCGCATGACGCGCGAGGAGCGCGATCTCGAAGGGCTGATCGTGCCGGGCAGCGATCATCTCACGTCGTACAACCTGTACGTGGATGCGTATCCGCGCGCACGGATACGTCGGCAAAGTGTTCGAGCTGCCGAGGCATCTGTTCCATGACGAGGTCGTGGAATGGGCGGAGGCGCGCGGCGCGCTCGTGAAGAGCGTGGAGGACGCGGCGCTGGGGATGGCGAGCGTGTACCGCGCGCTCGAGATGCCGCTGCCGCGCGAGATGCGCTACGCCGACGACGCGGTGCTGCGGAAGTTCGCGGACCTGCTCGCGCGTTTCATGCCGCTCGACCTCGTGATCGACGAGCAGACCGCGGACGGCGGCGACGTGCGCGTGTCGAAGACGAGCGTGTGCGGCACATGGGGCGCGATCGCGGGAACGCTCCGCTATTTCGCCGACCGCTCGGGCGTCCCGCGCGCGGCGATCGAGGGGACGCAGGTCGCATTCGATCTCGTGAAGAAGTACGCGACGCAGGGCGACGCCGAGCTCGTGCTCGACTGGCACCGCAAGCGCGACCCGCTGCTGGTGCGGCGGCGCCTGGATTACTTCGGCTTCGAGCTGGGGCGGCGAGCAGGAATCGATCGACGTGTTCCCGCCGGAGTACGCGGCGGCGGCGCGGCACGCGCTCGCGGAGTCGCTCGCGCGCGAGGAGGCGCGGCACGTCGCGGTGAAGCGGAACCACGACGCGATCGACGAGGCGCGCGAACTCTGGCGGCGGAGCGGCGGCGCGACGCCGCGGCTCGGCATGGCGGACCTCACGGCGATGTACGAGGCGCGGCTCGCGGGCGTGAACTCGCTGGAGGAATTCCGCGCGGCCGACCTCACGCTCGATCTCGAGTGGCCGGGTGAACGAGAGCGATCGCGCGCGCTGGATGGCGCTGCCGAGCGGAGGTGGCGGTGCGCGACCGCGAGGTGGACATCGAGTACGATGTGGAGGAACCGGCGGGCGGCGCGGCCCGTCGCGGTGGCGCGTCTGCGGTTGCCGGAGAAGGTGGCGCGCACGCTGCACGAGTCGGAGCTGCCCGTGCTCGACCGACCGCTGCGATTCGTCGTGACGCGCGGACAGCGTGGCGCGGCGCGCGGGAATACGCTGGAAGAATTGCAGGAGGTGCTCGAGCGGCCGTGGACCGATCACGAGATCGCGCGCGAATCGGCGCGGCCGTCGCGGCGCGAGGAACGGCGCGAACGCGTGAAGAAGCACGATCGCGGCGGCAAGCACGGCCGCAAAGGCGGCGGCGGCGGCGCGGGCGGCGCTGAGCGCTACGCCGGCGGCGGCGCGGCCGAGACCGGCACGGGCGCGTGCGCGGGCACGGATGTACGTTTCCGTCTTGAAGGCGGCGAATCCGCGCTTGAGATAGTTCGGCAGCGCCGCCGGATTGTCGAGCGTGCAGGTGTGCAGCCAGACGCGCTTCGCGTCCATGGCCCACGCGCGCTCCACCGCGGCGCTGAGCATTCTGCTTGCCGAGTCCGCGGCCGACGAACTCCGGCATCAGTCCGAAGTAGACGATCTCGACACTGCCGTCGCCGCAGCGCTCCAGTTCGAAATAGCCCGCGGGCGTTCCCTCGGAGTAGAGCACCCAGAGCGAGACGCCGGGCGTGTCGAGGCGCCCGCGGCATTGTTCATCGGTCCAGACGAGCCGGTCGCGCCAGTGGTATTGGCGGCCGACTTCGCGGTAGAGGTAGCGGAAGAAGGAAATCGTGCATGCGGCCGCGTGCTCGACGCGCGCGCGGCGGTCGAGGGGCGCGGCTACTAACTGCGACGGAGAGGTCATCTCCAGGTACGTTCTAACGACGTCGATCTCGGCCATTGGTTCGGTCAGGTTCGGGACTTGGGACTCGGGACTCGACTACAAATGCGTGGCGTGGGCACGGCGGTGACGGGCGGCTTTCGCGCGATTGCCGCAGCTCTTCATGTCGCACCAGCGGCGGCGGCCGTTCTTGCTGTCGTCGTGGAAGACACGCGTGCAGCCGGCGTCGGCGCATCGCCGCACGCGCACGAGTTCGCCGAGCACGAGGGTATCGGCCGCCGACTCGACCACGGGGATCATGAGGCCGGCGAAGGCATCGCCGCCCGGCACGAAGCTGCGCACGAAAGCGCCATCGTCGCGCGATTCCACGCGGCGCGTGCCGGCGCTGCGGCCGAGCACGCGGTTGATCTCGTCGAGCGCATCCTGCACGACGAGCGGCTGCTGCACGCCACGCTCGGCGAGTGCGCGCAGCGCGGCGCGCACGCGGCGGGCATCGGCGAGCGCGGCGCTCGCGCCGGCGGGCTGCTCGCGCGCGCGGCGGAGCATCGCGGCGGTGCGTTCGTCGTCGAGCACGCCGGCGGCCTGCAGCCACAGCGCGAGCGCGTCGAAATCGCGGAGCGCATCCACGCGCACGCGGCGATGCGTGTCATCGGTGTTCACGAAGTCGAGCCAGAGCCGGTCTGAGATAAAGATCCACGACATGATGCGACGTTATGTCAGCAACGGGTGCACTGGCAAGGCGTGCATCGGACATCGTGCATCGTGCATTGGCGACGCACGATGCACGATGCGCGATGCACGAATCCGCGATAGCTTCAACCCATGGAACAGAGACCATTCATTCTCTCGCGAATATGTAAGGTGGGGCGACATTGATCTCGCGGGGATCATCTGCTACGGCGCATACCTGCGCTTCAGCGAATTGTCCGAGTCGGAGATCTTCCGCGCGGCGGGACTGCCGTTCAGCGGGATGTTCGAGCGCTACGATGTGTGGCTGCCGCGCAAAGTGATGCACGCGGAATTCTTCGCGCCGGCGCGGCTCGATGACCACCTGCGCGTGGTCACGTACTTCAGCCACATGGGACGCACGTCGCTCACGATCAATTTCGACGTGATGAACGAGGACGCGTCGCAGTTGCATGCGGCCACGCATCAGGTGCTCGTCTGCGTGTCGCGCAATGGATTCAAGAAGACGCCGCTGCCCGATGGGATCCGCCGCGCGCTCGAACCGTACGCGCTGGCCACCGACGCCGCCCGCGCCGCGGCGCGCGAGGTCTACGCCTCGAGCGCGTCCTCGGCGTAGCTCAGCCAGCCGGCGGTCTCTTCGGCGACCAGCTCCACCTGCGTGCCGAACGGCAGCGTGAGATTCGGCGCCTCATGGCCCGCCGGGAAATCGGCGAGGATCGGCACGTCGAGATCGGCGAAGAGGTCGAGGATGAAGTTCTCGAAATCATCTTCCTCGGAGCGGTCGATCGGCAGCTGGCCGATCACGATACCTCTGCACGCGCTTGAGGAGACCGGCGGCGCGCAGATGCACGATCCGCTCGTCGAGCACGCTCATGGGGTCGCGCGTCTCTTCGAGGAAGAGGATCGCGTCGCGCGTGTCGACCTCATACGGCGTGCCGATGCTCTGCTGCACGAGCGAGAGATTTCCGCCGGTGAGCCGGCCCGTGGCGGTGCCCTTGCCGCACCACGCGCGCGATCCCCTTGCCGAGCTTCGCGGCGGGGCGCGGCGTACGTGAGCGACGCGATGAACGACACCATCGTCGCGTCGCGCGTCGTGGGGATCAGGTCGTCCACCGTGGGGCCGTGGAAGGTGCGGAGTCCCACGCGCTTCATCATCCAGAGGTGCAGCGCGGTGACGTCGGAGTAGCCGACGAACGGCTTCGGGATTCTTGCGGAAGACATCCGCTTCGAGATGCGGGATCATGCGCGTGGCGCCGTAGCCGCCGGTGGCGGCCACCACCGCCTTCACGCGCGGATCGAGCCAGCCGCTCATGAAATTCTCGGCGCGCCGTTCATCATCCACGCGCTTGAAGCGGCGGCTGTCGGTGAT
The DNA here is from genome assembly GCA_963732065.1 of uncultured Gemmatimonadaceae bacterium. Taxonomy (GTDB): domain Bacteria; phylum Gemmatimonadota; class Gemmatimonadetes; order Gemmatimonadales; family Gemmatimonadaceae; genus DATKOH01. Next base: position 572,332 of record CAVSYH010000019.1, read on the forward strand.
CTCGGGATCGAGCACCACCTCGAAGCCGGCGTGCTCCAGCGACTTCACGCCGCGCAGCAGCCACGGCGCCTTGGGCGTGTAGCTGGGCGTGACCACGCCGATCGCGTCGCCCTTCACGAGCGCGCGCGGGCGGAGCAGGGGCGGGGGCGGAGCGGCCGGGGGCATGGCCGGATGCTAGCGCGCCAGGGCGCGGGAACCGAACGCGCGCCGTACGTGAGCCGCCCTCACACGTCACGCTACACGCGCCCCTGCGTTTCCAGCTAGATTCCGCCGCATGACGGGCGCCGCCGACGCGAATTACTTCCGCAAAGGATTCGGCCTCAAGGCCGAGGTGCAGGAGACGCTGGAGGCCGACTACGCCGGCCATCTCGTGGACCTCCTGCGCGAGCGCGGCCACACGCTCACGCGCGGGCGACACCACGATCCGGCTCGCGCACGAGTTCGGCTTCTGCTACGGCGTGGAGCGCGCGGTGGAGTACGCGTACCAGACGCGCCGCAAGTTCCCCGACCGGCGCGTCGTGCTCGTGGGCGAGATCATCCACAATCCGCACGTGAACGCGAACCTCCGGGCGATGGGCGTCGAGATCCTCGAGCCGCACGGACGGCGTGTTCGACTACTCGCACATCGTGCCCGCGGATGTGGTGATCCTGCCCGCGTTCGGCGTCACCATGCAGGACTTCGCCACGCTGCGCGCCACCGGCTGCGTGATGGTGGACACCACCTGCGGCTCGGTGCTGAACGTCTGGAAGCGCGTCGAGAGCTATGCGCGCGATGGCTTCACCTCGGTCATCCACGGCAAGCACTACCACGAGGAGACGCGCGCGACGGCGTCGCAGGTGGAGACGCACCCGGGCAGCCACTATCTCATCGTGCGCGACATGGCGGAGGCGCGCATCGTCTGCGATTTCCTCGAGGGGAGCGGCACGCGCGACGCGCTGCTCGCGCACTTCGCGGCCGCGGTGTCGCCCGGCTTCGATCCCGACCTGCATCTCTCGAAGATCGGCGTCGCGAACCAGACGACGATGCTCGCGCGCGAATCGCTCGCGATCGCGGAGGAGATCGGCGCGCACGATGGAGCGCGCGCGCGGCGCCGAGTGGCGCGCCGAGCATTTCCGGAGCTTCGACACGATCTGCAGCGCCACGCAGGACCGCCAGGACGCGGTGCAAGCGCTGCTCACCGAGCCGCTGGATGTGATGGTGGTGATCGGCGGCTACAACTCGAGCAACACGATCTCGCTCGCCGCGATCTGCGCGGAGCGGGTGACCACGTACCACGTGGAGGACGCGACGGCGATCGATCCGGCGCGCGGCACGATGCGGCACAAGCCGATCGGGCGCGCCGAGGAGATCGAGCGCGAGGCTGGCTGCCGCGCATCGGGCGCGCTGCGCGTCGGGATCACCGCGGGCGCGAGCACGCCGAACAACAAGATCGGCGATGCGGTGGCGCGCATCTTCGCGAGCCGCGGCATCGATCCGGCCGCGATCGCGTGAGCGCCGCGCCCGCGCCGGCATACGGCACCGCCGAACTCCAGGCCGGCGGTTCCACGCGTGGTGATCGCGCCGGCGCTCGGAGGGAAGATCGTCTCGATGCAGCTCGGCGGACGCGAGTGGCTGTGGAGCGATCCCAAGACGCCGCATCGCGCGGGCGAGATCGCCCGACAGCGGCGGGTACGACGAGCGATTCCCGACGGCCGCCGCATGCAGCCTGCCCGCGATCACCGGGCGCTACTCCGCGCTGCACCTGCCGAACGCGTACAGCGGCCTCGCGCTGCCGGAGCACGGCGAGCTGTGGAACCAGCCGACCACGTTCTCCCTCGAGACGCGCGAGGATGGCGTGTTCGCGACGTGCGGATGGGTGAGCGACCGCATGCCGTACCGGTTCGTGCGCGCGCTGCACGTGACGACCGATGGCCGCGTGCTGATGCGATACGCGGTGCGGAACGACGGATTGGATCTCCTGCCGTACCTGTGGAGCGCGCAGCCGCTGTTCGCGCTCACGAAGCACACGCGCATCGAACTCGCCGACGGCGCGCGCGTGCGCGTGTGGCGGCAGCACGGCGTGGAGCTCGGCGGCGTGGGATGCGGAGAGCCGGTGGCCGCGCATCGCGAGCGCGGGGAAGCTGCACGATCTGTCGCGGCCCGACGGGATCGCGCGCCGGTTCGCGTACCGGCTGTTCGTGGATGCCGCGCAGGGGCACACCGCGTTGGTCGAAGAGGATGCGCGGCTCGACATGAGCTTCGACGCGGCGCACGCGCCGTTCGTCGCGATCTGGGTGAACCGGAAGGGATGGTCATCGCATCCGAAGCGCCGGCCGCAGGTGAATCTGTCGATCGGCCCGAGCAGCGGCGCGCCGGACTCGCTGACGGAGGCGCTGGGGCCCTGGAAAAGCGCGTCGTGGCTGGAGCCGGGCGAGACCAAGGAGTGGACGCGTGACCTGGAGCTCGCGCGCGCTTTATAGTTCGATGCGCCGTGAGTGCGTGCGTGGGAACTGCCTGCTCAGCGCGCGGTCCGGCGATCGCCGGGCTCCGGCTAGGCCGCTTTCGCTCAAACCGCTTCGAGCCTCGCGCACACGGCGCGCGAGTCTCTCGCTTTTCGCTATCGCGGCTGCGCCGGAGCCCGACGACCTGCCGGCCCCTCCAGTCACTCAGCGCCCATTCCCACCGCCGTTGGGCCTCGAAACAAATAAGCGCGAGACGCCGGTCGCGCGCGGAACTCCTTGGCCGCGCCGGCTGGTGGGTTCGCGGGCAAACTGCGAAGGCGTGAGTGGCGCAGGGAGCGGGAGGAGCGCGAGTGGCCGCCGGCAGAGGCCGCGGCAGCGAAAAGCGAGAGACTCGCGGCGCGGTTCAGCCGCGAGGCTCGAAGCGGTTTGAGCGAAAGCGGCCGAGCCGGTGGCCTGCGCGCGACGGATTCCGCGCGCGGAGCACCTACCGATCTACTTCGCCAGATTGAAGTTCACGAACTCCGCTTCGTCCGTCACGTCGCGCACGATGTAGGACTGCAGCCAATCCGGCGGCACGGGCTGGACGTCCGCGCTGGGAAGTTCGATCTCGGCGAGCGTGAGGTCGCGGTCCACGAAATGATCGATCTCCCACGCCAGATCGCCGTCGGGCACGCAATGGCGCTGCTTGTGCACGCGCTTCCCCTCGGTGAGCGGCCACATCGCCTCGAAGATCTCGCGCGTCGTCTCCTCCTCGAGTTCGGTGCGCACGAGCCCCGCGCCCGTCTTCACGGTGCGGTACCAGCGCACGCTGTCCGGCGTCGTGACGCGGCGCAGCCGCTCGATGAGCCGCTGGCCGGGCACGTATCCCTGCTCGATCTCCTCCGCCGGCACGCCGGCGGCCGCCGCCGGGAAATGGTTCAGCAGATACTTCCGCTCGATCTCGAGCAGCGGCTTCGCGCGCGCGTTCAGCGCGTCGGCCACCCGCTCCGCGTTCGCGAAGAATCCCACGGCGCGGCCGCCCAGCCACTCTTCGCGCACGCGCCCGAACGCGACCTCGCCGCTCAACCGCACGCGCTCGCCGAGCGCGAGCAATCCCGGCTGCGGGTCGCGCTGATGCACGCGCTTCGCCGCGCTCGCCTCGCTGCCATGCGACACGACGGCCATCGCTTCGCGCCGCGCGTGCTCGCCCGCGGCGGCCGACGCCGCGGCCACGAGTTCCGGCGCGAACACATGCGCGTCGTGCAGCACGCCGAGCTGGTCCTGCAGCTCGCTGAGCTTCTCGCTCAGCGCCGCGGCGCCGGGTACGAGGCTCGACACCGGGTCGAGCAGATACCGCAGACGCTTCGCGACGATCCGCGCGCGATGCGCATCGGTGTCGTCGGCCGCGCTGTGCACGGCTTCCAACGCCAGGCGCAATTCCTCGATCTTCCGGCGCGCGCCGAGCGCCATCGCCGCGGCGAAGGGCGGATCGGCGTGCGATGGGCCGCCGAGCACCGGCGCATCGTAGCGCGCGAGACGGCGCCGCACGCGATGCGCGAGATGCGGGAACGTGCCGTCGATCGCGCGCTCGAGGCGCTGGTCCGCTCTCGCCTTGCGCTCCGCGAGCCGGCGGCGGATCGAGTCGAGTCCGATGCGCAGCCGCGGCGTGAGCGTCACGCGCTGCCCTTCGAGCCACGCGAGATGCACCTCGAGATCGCGGCTCTCGCCGGTCGCCTGCGCGAGATCGCGCAGCCGCCGGAACGTGCCGCGCCCCACGCTGTTCGCGAGCGGCTCGCGGTAGGCGCGCAGCACGCTCCGCAGCCGGCGCAGCGCGACGCGGAAATCGTGGAGCGCCTCCACATCCTCGGGATGTCCGAGGCGCACGCGCGCATCGAGCAGGCGGTCGAGCCGCTCGAGGGCGACGAGGCGGGCGCCCTGCGGCGCGGGCAGGTCGAGGAGATCGGCGGGCAGTGGCACGACTATTTCACGGCGAGGCGGCGCATCTGCCGCGGCGTCAGCGCCCAGAGGAGCACGCCGGTCCCGCCGGCCGGCATGCCCTCGAATTCCATCGCGAGCGCCGCGCCTTTCTTGAAATCGATCACCGAGCGCGGCTGTCCGGTGAGCAGCCAGCTCGCCACTTCGCTCAGATGCGGCTCGTGACCGACGACCGCCACCACCGGCACGCCCTTCACCTCGCGCGCCCATGCCGCGAACTTCTCGCCGCTCTCGGTGGGGACGAGCTCGTGGATGATCACGGTCTTCGGATCCTTGTACGCGCTCCCGACGATCTTGGCCGTCTCCACGGCGCGCACGTACGGACTCGTCGCGATGAGGTTGATCTCCGGCACGACTTCACGCAGCCCCTTCACGCCGCGCTTCATCTTCTCGATCCCATCGTCCGTGAGCGGGCGCTGCGCATCGGGCCGGCCCGTGAGCGCGAACTCCTTCTGGTCCTCGGCGATCGCATGGCGGATGAAGATCAACTGCATGGCGGTCTCCGTGCTTTGCGGTGAACGGTATGGGGAGAATGTCGCATCGCGCGCGCGGAGTCCAGCGCCGCGCTTGACGCGCGGCGGCCCCCCGGGCAATGTCCGAATCGACATGCCAGCGCGCCGATGAGCCCCGCCCGCGACGCCCTGCGCGAGACCTTCGCGCAGCTCGATGCCATGCGCGCCACCGAACACCGCGTGGCAATGGCGACGCTCGTGGCCGCGAAGGGTGTCACGCCGCGCAAGGAAGGCGCGAAGATGTGGGTGGGTGCAGGCGGCCGCATCCTCGGCGCGATGACCATCGGCGGCTGCATCGACGCGCGCGTCGTCGAGGAGAGCGAGGCGGTTCTCGCCGGCGATTCGCCGCGACTCCTCGCGATGTCGCTGAGCGATGCCGAAGGCTGGGAGATCGGCTTCACGTGCGGCGGCGAAGTCGAAGTGATGATCGAGCCGGTATCGCTCGCCGATCCCGATGATCCGGTGGTGCGGGCGTACGGCGCGGCGCAGGCCGCGCGCGCCGCGGGACATCGCGCGGTGATCGTCGCGCCGCTCGCGGGGGCCGTCGCGCGACTCGTCGTGAGCGAGGATGGTTCCCGTCACGGCACGACGGGCAGCGCGGCGCGCGATGCGGAGGCGGCCGCCGCGGGCGCTCTGGCCACGCAGGACGGTACATCGCGCATTGCCGAGCTCGGCGACGCGAAGGAGCGCTATTTCCTCGAACTCCACGCGCCGCCGAGTTCGCTCATCGTCTTCGGCGCCGGGCACGTCGCGATCCCGCTCATCGCGATCGCGCACACGCTCGGCTGGCGCACGCTGCTCGTGGATGCGCGCGAGCGTTACGCCACGCGCGACCGCTTTCCCGACGCCGACGAGATCCGCACCGGCGTGCTGGGCGACATCGCGGCGTCGCTCACGTACGACCGGAGCACCGCGGTCGTGCTCACGGCGCACGACTACAAGTTCGAAGTCCCGGTGCTGCGGGAAGTGCTGCGCCGCGACCCCGCCTACATTGGACTGCTCGGCAGCCGCAAGCGCGGGCGCGCGGTGCTCGAATTCCTCGCGCAGGAGGGCTACACGCCCGACGAGCTCGCGCGCGTGCACGTGCCGGTGGGGCTCGATCTCGGCGCCGAGACCGCGGCCGAGATCGCGCTCGCGACCGCCGCCGAGATCCTGCTGGTGCGCAACGGCCGGAGCGGCGCGCCGTTGAGCAAGCGCCCATGATCGCGGCGATCGTGCTCGCGGCCGGCGCGTCGAGGCGGTTCGGCGCACAGAAATTGCTTGCGCCGCTCGGCGGCATGACCGTCGTGCGAAGCGCCGTGCTGCGCGCGGTGCATGCCGGCGTGGACGAGACGATCGTCGTGGCGGGAGCGGATGCGGCGGCGATCAGGGCGGCGCTCGCGGACCTCCCCGTGCGCGTGGCGGTGAACGCGAACGCGGCAGCGGGCATGAGCGCATCGCTCGCGGCCGGCGTGGAGGCGTGCGAGCCGGACACGGAGGCGGTACTCGTCGTGCTCGGCGACCAGCCGCTCGTGCCGCCGGCCGCGTACGCGGCGGTGCTCGCCGCGTGGCGCACGGGAGGCGCATCGATCGTTGCGCCCCGTTACACTGGAGAGGTGCGCGGTCACCCGGTGCTCTTCGCGGCGGACGTGTTCGCCGAGCTGCGCGCGCTGCATGGCGACGTTGGCGCGCGTGAGGTGATCGAGCGCGACCCGCGGCGCGTGACCATCGTTGATGTGGCGCTGCCGGCGCCGGTGGATGTGGATGAGCCCGCGGCACTCGCGGCGCTCGGTCTTCAAGTCTAGGAGCCGATGCGAATACCGTTCCGCAATCCGAGTTGCGCCATGCTCGCGGCCGCCGCGACCGCCACGATCCTCGGCGCGCAGGCGCCGGCCGCGGCGCCGCCCGCAAAGCATCCGCTCACCGTGGCGGAGGCGATCGCCGTGAAGATGGTATCCGATCCGCAGGTCGCGCCCGATGGCGAATCGATGCTGTACGCGATCACCACCACCGATCTCGCGGCGAACTCGCGGACCACGACCAGCTACGTGAGCACCGGGAATCAGCCGGCGCGCGCTTTCCCGGATGAGGCGGCGCATGCATCGGATGCCCGCTGGTCGCCCGACGGAAAGCGCATCGCGTACATCTCAGGCGATCAGCTCTGGGTGGCCGACGCGTCGGGCGCGAACCGCGTCGCAGCTCGACGAAGCTCGCCGGCGGCGCGGGCGGGCCGGTCTGGTCGCCGTCCGGGAACAAGATCGCATTCACTTCCGCGGTCACGCCCTCGTGCGACACCGATGCGTGCAACGCGGAGAGCGCGCGCACGCGCGCCGCGAGCGCTCGTGAAGGCGCACGTCGCCGACGCGCTCATGTACCGCCACTGGAACGCATGGGACGCCGGCACGCGGCAGCACCTGTTCGTGATCGGCGCCGATGGCTCGGCGCCGATCGATCTCACGCCGCACGCGCCGTACGATGTGCCGCCCGGCCCGGACGGCACGAGCGACGGCTATGCCTTCTCGCCCGATGGCCAGGAGGTCGCGTACACCGCGAAGGATCAGGGACGCGCCGATGCGTGGAGCACCGACGTGAACGTGTACGTCGTGCCGGCGGCGGGCGGAACGCCGGCCGTGATCACCGCCGCGAACCAGGGCGCCGATGAGAACCCCGTCTATTCGCCCGACGGCCGCTTCATCGTGTACCGCTCGCAGGCGCGCGCCGGATTCGAGTCGGACCATTGGCGTGTCATGCTCTACGAGCGCGCGACGAAGCAGTCGCGCGAGCTGCTCCCGCAGTGGGACCGCGACGCGGACCGCTACGTCTTCGCGCCCGACGGCAAGTCGCTGTTGATCGAGGCGGTGGACGCCGCGCGCACGAAGATCTTCCGCGTCACGCTCGCCGATGGCGCGAACGGCAAGCCAGCGGCCGAGGGTGCGCCGGCGCCGATCGTGTCGGAGCGGAACAATTCGTCGGTGACGCATCGATCGCGGCGGCCGCGCGATCGGGTGGCTGCGCGATGCGATCGATCATCCGCCGGATGCGTTCGTCGCGGCGCTCGGGGCCGGCGGGATCTCCGGACTGCGCGCGGTGACGCACGCGAACGATTCGCTGCTCGCCGCGGTGCGATTGTATCCGGCCGAGGATTTCTGGTTCAAGAGCGTGCGCGGCGACAGCGTGCAGGGGATGCTCGTGCGTCCGCCGCAGTGGGCGTCGGGCGCATCGTATCCGGTGGTGCTGCTCATCCACGGCGGCCCGCAGGTGCCATGGCTCGACAGCTGGAGCCGCCGCTGGAACGCGGAGCTGTTCGCCGCGCCGGGCTACGGCGTGCTGCTGGTGAATCCGCGCGGCTCGCCGGGCTACGGGCAGAAGTTCGTCGACGGCGTGTCGCACGAATGGGGCGGCGCCGCGTATGCCGATCTGATGAATGGAGTGGATGCCGCGCTCGTGCGATTCCCCTGGCTCGATGGATCGCGCGCGGCCGCCGCCGGCGGCTCGTACGGCGGGTACATGGTGGACTGGATCGCCGGGCACAACGATCGGTTCAAGGCGCTGGTCTCACACGCCGGCGTGTTCGACCTCGAGGCATTCGCGGGCGCGACCGATGAGCACTGGTTCGCCGAATGGGAGTTCACGGCGCCGTACTGGGACCCGTTGGCGATGTCGACGCAGTATCGCACCTGGTCGCCGCATCTCTATGCGAAGGATTTCCACACGCCGACGCTCGTGCTGGCGGGAGAGCAGGATTTCCGCGTGCCGTACACGCAGAGTCTCGCGCTCTTCGGCGCGCTGCAGCGGCAGGGGGTGCCGTCGCGCCTCGTCGTATTCCCGGACGAGGGACACTGGATCCTCAAGCCGCAGAACCAGCGATTCTGGTGGGGGAAGTGCTGGGCTGGCTGGAGCGCTATCTCGAGGCAATGCGCGCGTTCCATAGCCATTGCGCCGCGTTGCGACGGAGCTGCATCGTTGAATCGATGCCCGGGCGGCATCACTTCTGGAAGGAGGCTGGCCATGTATCGCATGAGCGTTCCGGTCGTTGCATTGGCGCTGGCGGCGTGTGCTTCGGCGAGCACGGGCGGGGGCGATGCGCCGTACGTGACGCAGAAGGTGGATCAGAGCCAGATCGTCACCGGCGGCGCTCAAGGCTCCAACACGCCGATCACGACGCGTCGATACCAAGGACGTGATGACGGTCACCATCCTCTCGCCCGTCGACTCGGTGTGGAGCGTCCTGGGGTCGATCTTCCTGGACCTCGGCGTCGAACCGCAGACCATCGACCCGACGCAGCACTATCTGGCCAACACCTCCTTCCGCGTGCAGGGCGCCCTCGGCGGTGTGGGCGTCGCGAAGTATCTTGACTGCGGCACGAACATTTCGGGCAACGTCGCGCAGCAATTCACAGATCACGATGTCGCTCACCGTGCAGGTGGTGCCGGATTCGAGCATGACCTCGACGCTCAAGTCACAAGTGGACGGCTACGCGGTGCAGCGCGGACTGCAGGCGCAGAAGGTGCATTGCGCCAGCACGGGGCAGCTCGAGGCGCGAGTGGCGCGCATGGTGAGCGATGCGTTGAAGCACGGCGCGGGGAAGTGAGGTGGTAGCTCGCGCGATCGGGAGCGCCCTTGCCATGGCGCTCGCGCTGACGGGATGTGCGAGCGGCGGAGGTTCCGGTCCTTCCGCCGCGCCGACGGTGACATCGGTCGTGCAACCGCAGCAGTTCAAGACGCCCTCGAGTTCGTATGACATGACCACGGTGGAGACGCGCGAGGTGGTCATTGCTACCATCCTCGCGCCGGCCGATTCCGTGTGGCCGGTGGTCCGGAGCGTGTTCCTCGAACTCGGCGTCGAACCGGCCACGGTGAACAATCAAGAGCGCTACATCGCGAACACGTCGTTCCGGCTGCAGCGTCAGCTCGGCGGCGTCCAGATCTCGCACTATCTCGACTGCGGGATGGGCGCGCTCGGCCCGGTGGCCCAGCAATCGCAGATCACGATGTCGCTCTCGATCCAGGTGATGAACGATTCGGCGGAGGTCTCGCGCATCAAGACGCAGGTGAACGGCTACGCGGTGCCCGAGGGCGTCGCGTCGAATCGCACGCATTGCGCCACGACGGGCCAGCTCGAATCGCGCATCGCGCGCATGGTGACCGATGCGCTCGCGCATCGGGCCAAGAAGTGACCGAGCCCCATCCTCTCAGCACACCGGACATGCCAAAGGATTATCCCGACCACCACGACGCCGAACTGCTGCTCAGGCTGTACGATCTCCGCCGCGAAACGTCGTTGCGTGAGGCGCGCACCACGATGGTGACGCAGTTCCTGCCCAAGAGCTTCGACGAGCTCAAGACCGTCGCTACGAGCACGGCGCATCCGCAGAACCAGGCGTTCCGCCAGGCGTCCACGTACTGGGAGATGGTGTACGGCATGGCGAAGCATGGCATCATCCACGCCGACTTCCTCATGGAGAACGCCGGCGAGGGACTCATCATCTACGCCAAATCGCTGCCGTGGCTGAAGCAACTGCGCGAGGAGACGCGGACGGCCGTTCCTGCAGAACGCCGAGTGGGTCGCGGCGAACAGCGAGAACGCGAAGAAGACCCTCGCGCGCTTCGTCGCGTCGGTCGAGAAACAGCGCTCCGCGAAGTGACCGCGCCGAACGTGTCCGGCGCGCCCGCGCCGGGCGCGCCGAAGAAGAAGGTCAACATGAGCAACGCGTGGCAGGAAGCGCGCGAGCTCATCTGGTCGCACCGGTGGAAGGTGGCGCTGGGGCTCCTCCTGGTGCTCGTGAACAGCGCCGCCGCCTTCGTGCTCCCGTCGAGCACGAAGTTCCTGATCGATACGGTCATCGGGAAGCATCGTCCCGATCTGCTCAAGTGGATCGCGCTCGCGGTCGCGGGAGCGACGCTCGTGCAGGCCGCAACGAGCTTTACGCTCACCCAGGTGATGAGCGTCGCCGCGCAACGGGCGATCACGGACATGCGGAAGCGTGTGCAGGCGCACGTGCTGCGCCTGCCGGTCGCCTTCTTCGATACCACGCAGAGCGGCGTGCTCATCTCGCGCATCATGACTGATGCCGAAGGGATCCGGAATCTGGTCGGCACCGGGCTGGTCCAGCTCGTCGGCAGCACGATCACCGCCGTCGTCGCGCTCGGCGTGCTCTTCTGGATCAATTGGCAGCTGACCTCGCTCACGCTGCTGATCCTCGTGATCTTCGGTGGTGGCATGGCCGTGGCGTTCAGCCGTCTGCGGCCGCTCTTCCGAGAGCGCGGCGCGATCACCGCGGAGATCACCGGGCGGCTCGCGCAAGCGCTCGGCGGCGTGCGGATCGTGAAGACCTACGTGGCGGAGCGGCGCGAACAAACGACATTCGCTCGCGGCGCGCATAAACTGTTCCGGAACATCGCGGCGTCGCTCACGGGCGTCGCCACCGTCACGACCTTCGGCACCGTGGTGGCGGGCATCATCGGCGTGCTCGATGATCCTCGTCGCGGGGCGGGACGTGCTCGACGGCACGATGACGCTCGGCGATCTTGTTCATGTACACCGTGTTCGTCGGGATGCTCGATCGCGCCGATGGTGCAGCTCGCGTCGATCGGCACGCAATTCACGGAAGCATTCGCCGGCCTCGACCGCATCCGCGAGATCCGGCAGATGGTCACCGAGGACGAGCAGGACCGCGACCACGAGCACCTCGCGGAACTCCGCGGCGACGTCACGTTCGAGCACGTGAGCTTCGAGTACAATCCCGGCGTCACGGTGCTCGACGATGTCTCGTTCCACGCCGACGCGGGCTCGACGACGGCGCTCGTCGGCTCGAGCGGCTCGGGGAAGAGCACGCTGATCGGGCTGATCATGGCGTTCAACCGTCCGCGTTCGGGGCGGATCCTCATGGATGGCCGCGATCTCGCCACGCTCAAGCTGCGCGAATACCGCGCGCACTTCGGCGTGGTCATGCAGGACAACTTCCTGTTCGACGGCACCGTCGCCGAGAACATCGCGTTCTCGAAGCCCGGCGCGAGCATGGATGAGGTGCGCGAGGCGGCGCGCGTCGCACACTGCGATGAGTTCGTGAACGGGTTCGCGCAGGGCTACGAGACGATCGTGGGCGAGCGCGGCGTGCGACTGTCAGGCGGGCAGCGGCAGCGCGTCGCGATCGCGCGCGCGATCCTCGCCGATCCGAGCGTACTCATCCTGGACGAGGCGACGTCGAGCCTCGACAGCGAGAGCGAGGAGTTGATCCGCGATGGTCTGCGCACACTGCGCCAGGGGCGCACGACCTTCGTGATCGCGCATCGGCTCTCCACCATCGCGAGCGCCGATCAGATCCTGGTGCTCGAGGGCGGCCGCATCGTCGAACGCGGGACGCAGCCGGAACTCCTCGCGCTGCGCGGGCGCTACAAGCAGCTGTACGAGAAGCAGTACGGCGCGGAGAAGGACGAGTTCATCAATCCGGGGGAGGATTTCACGGTGCCTGCCGCGAGGTCACAGTAAGGGCGTGCACGGCATCGTGCCGCGTGCATCGTGCATCGTGCATCGTGCATCGATCGCGATCGGAATGCACGATGCACGATGCACAATGAGCTATTCTTTCCCCTTGAACTTCACCGCCACGCCGTGCCCGCTGCGGCCGTTGATGAGCTCGAAGTAGTAGTCGCCATCCAGCGCCACCGCGCGCGCGCTCACGAGCAGGTAGTCGCCCACCTTCCACGTATCGGCCTCGGGGCGCTTCGCAAGCAGCACTTCCCACACCGTGCCGTCCGCGAGCTTCACGTAGCCGCCGCCGTCGCGCACTTCGGTGATGCGGCTGCCATACTCGGCGCTCGGCGGACCCGCGTAGGAGACGCCGCCGTTCGGGTCGCCCGCGGCGACGGCCTCCGGCGCGCCCGCCTGCGCGCCGTGCGATGCCGCGCGCTCGACGATGCCGGTGTACCGCGCGAGCCACGCGTCCAACGCGGCGCGCTGCGCCGGCGTGAGCGACGCGACGCCCGTCTCGCGCATCTCCGACTGCGACATCACGTCGGTGATGCGTGGCGCGGAATCCGACTGCGCCGCGACCGTGAACACGGCGATCGCCGCGCCCGACAGGAGCGCAGCCAGGAACTTCGTGGGGCGTGTCATCGTGGGTCTCCGGAACGGGACATGCTGAATATTACCCCGGAGGCCGCCGCGAGTGCATGGCGCACAAGCCCCGAACCGCGGCTCAATGGAAGTCGTGCCCGCGCCACCCTTCGAGCGACACGCCCGGTTTCAGCTCGCGGAACGTCTCGCCGCGCAGATTCACCACGCCTTGCTCCACCTGCAGCGTGCCGCGCACGAGGAGAGCGGCGTGCGCGAGATCATCAGCGCCTGCCGCTCGAACCGCTTGCGGCGTGACCACGACGTTCACGAGCCCGGTCTCATCCTCCAGCGTGAGGAAGACGAATCCCTTCGCCGTGCCCGGCCGCTGGCGGCAGATGACGAGGCCGGCCGTCCCCACGCCGCGCGTCGCCATCGGGCAGCGCGAGCACTTCGCGCGCGCTGCGCACGCCGTTCTCGCGCGAGCACGCGCGCAAATGCTCCATCGGATGCCCGTTGAGCGAGAGGCCGGTCATGCGATAGTCGGCGGCGGTGATCTCGGCGGCGCTCATCGCCGGCACCGGCGGCGGCACTTCGAGCGTGTACCGCCCGCGGCGCGAGCGGCCCCGCATCGCCGCGCTCCGCCTCGAGCATCCGCCAGAGCGCCGCGCGCCGCCGCCGCGCGTTCGGCTCATCCGGCACGAAAGCAGTCGAGCGCGCCGCTCTCCGCGAGTGAGCGCAGCGCGCCGCGATCGAGGCCCGGAGCGCTCGAGCACATCGCCGATCGACTGGAACGGGCCGCCGGCTTCTATCGCGCCTTTGAGATTCTCGCGCGCGCGGCGCCCAGGCCCCGGACGAGGTGCAGGCCGAGCCGAACCGACGGGATGCGGGATGCGGGACAGCGCCGCGGGATGCGAGAACTGACGGGGAGCCATCTTCTCTTCCCGCTCATCGCGGCGCTTCCCGCGTTCCCGCATCCCGATGCTCCAGCGTGGTCTCAAACCCGGAGATCGTAGCATCACCGGCGAGACCTCCACGCCGTGCCGCCGCGCATCCTCGATCAGCGTGCCCACCGAGTAGAACCCCATGGGCTGCGCGTTCAGGATCGCCGCGGTGTACTCCGGCGCGTAGTAGTGCTTGAGGTACGCGCTCGCATACACGAGCAGCGCGAAACTCGCGGCGTGCGATCTCGGGAAAACCGTAGTCCGCGAAGGCGTTGATCTGGTTGAAGATCCGCTCGCGACATCCTCGGGATGCCGTTGCGCTGCCATGCCGTCGAGCATCTTGCTGCGCAGATCGCCTCCATGCGCTCGTGGCTGCGCTTGTGTCCCATCGCCTGGCGCAGCACGTCGGCCTCGCTCGGCGGTGAATCCCGCCGCCGCGATCGCCACCTGCATGCCCTGCTCCTGGAAGAGCGGCACGCCCAGCGTGCGCTTGAGGATCGGTTCGAGCGACGGATGCGGATACGTCACCGGCTCCGCCCGTTCGGCGCCGCAGATACGGATGCACCATGTCCCCTGGATCGGGCCCGGGACGGATGATCGCCACCTCCACCACGAGATCGTAGAAACAGCGCGGCTTGAGCCGCGGCAGCGTGTTCATCTGCGCGCGGCTCTCCACCTGGAAGATCGCCCACGGTGTCGGCCGCCCAGAGGTCGTCGTACACCGCCTGATCGTGCAGTCGAGGTCCGGCGAGGTCGAGCGTCACGCCGCGCGTGCGGCGGATGTACAGCGAGGCAATCCTGCGATCAGCGTGAGCATCCCGAGCCCGAGCAGGTCGATCTTCACGAGCCCCACGGGTCGCAGGTCGTCCTTCTCCCACTGGATGACGGTGCGGTCCGGCCATCGACGCCGGCTCGATGGGCACGACTGGTGCCGAGCGGTTCCTTCGGTGAGCACGAATCCGCCGACATGGATGGACCGATGGCGCGGGAGCTGGTGCAATCCCGCCACGATCTCGGCGAGTGCAGCACGCGCTGATCATCGGGTCGAGGCCGACGCGCTCGACGATGCTGCATCGTGCTGTCGAGCAGCGCGGTGGCGGATCGCGGCGCTCGGCTGACTGCGCGGGTCTGCTCCTGCTGCTGCGCTTCGTCCTTCCATCGCGTGGAGACGCGTGTTGACCTCGGTGCCGGGCACCGATGCCCGCCGATGCGCTCGCGCGTCGATCTGTGCGCGTCGGATGCCCCGGCGGGCGACGGACGATGCGCCTCCGCGGTGGCCTTCGCCGAAAGCGATCGCGGTCACGGGCAAGTTCGTCCGCCTGCTCGATGGACAAGCCGAGCACGCGGCACGCGTCGCGGATCGCCGAGCGCCCGCGATAGCTGATCTGCTCGCACACCATCGCGGCGTGATCGCGGCCGTATCGCTGGTACACGTACTGCAGCACCTGCTCGCGGTCGCGGTGCGCGAAGTCGATGTCGATGTCGGGCGCTTCCTGGCGCTCCTCGCTCAGGAACCGCTCGAAGAGCAATCCCAGACGGATCGGGTCCACCGCGGTGATGCCGAGGCAGAAGCACACCGCGGAGTTCGCCGCCGAGCCGCGCCCCTGGCAGAGCACGCCGGCGCGGCGCGAGAAGCGCACGATGTCCCAGACGATCAGGAAATAGCCGGCGAGGCCGAGCTTGCCGATGATCGCGAGCTCGTGCGCGAGCTGGCCGGTCGTGCGCCGGCGTGCGCGCGCGTCCCCAGCGTTCGTGCGCGCCCTGCTCCACGAGCCGCGCGAGATACTCATCGGCGCTCACCGCCGGCGGGAGCGGGAATTTCGGCAGCGTGGGCTTGAGCTGCGCCATGCGCCACGCGCAGCGCTCGGCGATCGCGAGCGTGGCGCGCACGCCTTCGGGACGCTGCTGCCAGCGGCGCGCGACCTGCGACGGCGCCTTGAGATACCACTCGCCGTTGGGCCGCGCGCGCGTGCCCATCTCGGCGAGCGTGCGCTGGTGGCGCAGTGCGCTGAGCACATCGTGCACCATGCGCGCGCCCGGATCGGCGTAGTGCACATCGTTCGTGACCACCCACGGGATCGCGAGCGCGCGCGCGATGTCGATGAGCGGCCCGATGAGCGCGCGCTCCTCTTCGAGTCCGTGGTCCCAGCATTCGATGGCGACGCGGCCGCCGAAGATGTCGACGAGCGTGGCGGCGGCCTCGCACGCCTCGTGTTCGAGCCCGCGCGCGACGAGCCGCGGCACCCAGCCGCGCGCGCAGCCCGTGAGCGCGAACAATCCGCCCGCGTGCTGCGCGAGCACATCGAGCGGCACCGCCGGCTTGCCCGCGCGGACTTTCCATGCGGGCTTTGGTGATGAGCATCGACAAATTCCCATAGCCTTCCCGATCTTGCGCGAGCAATACCAAGTGAGTTTGCAACGCCGGCGCATCGTGCATCGTGCCTCGTGCATCGGTGTTGCCGTTACGATGCTCGATGCCCGATGCACGATGCACTTCGACTGTGAGTTCGGCTCCGACGATGCCGTCGATCTCCGCTTCGCTCGCCGCTTGCGCGAACGCGACGATGCCGCCGAGCTCGTCGTGATCGGTGAGCGCGAGCGCGCGGTAGCCGAGCGTCTTCGCGCGCGACACGAGCGTCTCGGGAGGCGACGCACCATCCAGCAGCGAGAACGCGGAATGGCAGTGGAGTTCGACGTACTCGCTCAGTCGTACCACCCCTGCACGAACCACTTCCCTCTCTCGGCGTACACGAGCAGCTCCCCGCGCGCGGAGGCGCCGCGCCAGTAATCGCGCCGGTACGGATCGTTCCACCAGTCGCCGCTCAGCCGCTCGGGGCCGGCCGCGCTCATGAGCGCGATGCGTTCGCCGCGCCACCACACGCCGCACGGCCGCCCATCGCTGAATTCGACATCGATCTCCTCGGGCACCTCGAGGAGCCGCAGCGCGGGCGCGTCATCGATGGCCGATGGCCACTGGCCGATGGCCGGTTCTCCGACGCTCGATGCACGATGCACGATGCTCGCTTCTTCACTCCATGCTCCGTTCCGCCCCGGAGCATGTTCATCGCGTTCGATGGGCCGCACGACGGTGTCCGGCCCGAGCTCCGCGCGCAGCCGCGCGAGCGCGGCGTCGGCGGCGGCGGGATCGTGCCATCGTTGCGCGAGCAGGTCGCCCTGCGCCGCCGACGCGGGCGCGGTGGCCGCGACGGTCACGGTGACGCCGCACACCGCGGCATCGAGCGGCCAGCGCGCGAGCAGCGCGCGGCAATGGTCGAACAGCGGCGCCGCGCGCGCGACGGCGCGCGGGAAGCGCACTTCGCGCGTGACGGTGTGCGCCGCCGCGCCCGCGATATCGGTGGGCATCGCGCCGCGCGCATCGTCGAGCGAGAGCGTGATCGCGAGCGCGGCGGCGGCGCGTCCTTCGCGCGCGAGCGCGGGTGCGAGCCGCTCGAGCGCGGCGCGCACGAGGAACAGGATGGGCTCCATCGTCTCCGCGGGCGCCGCCAGCTCCGCGCTCACCGCGTGGCGCGCCGCCGGCACGGCCAGCACGGGACGGCGCGCATCCTCGCCGCGCGCGAAGCGCCACGCCGCGAGACCGGCCGCGCCCCAGCGGCGTTCCACATCCTCCGCCGAGAGCGCGGCGAGCGCGCCGGCGGTGCGGATGCCGAGCGCGGCGAGCGCGGCGCGCATCTCGCCGTCCACCGGGATGAGCGCGAGCGGCGCGGGCGCGAGATAGCCGGCGTCGCCGCCGGCGGGCACGATGTGCGCCGCGGGGCCGCGCGTGCTCCACGTGGCGGCGCGCGCCGCGACGCAGGAATCCGCGATCGCGACGCGCGCGCGCGGATGCCACGCGCGCGCGAGCGCCAGGAGATCGCGCGCGAGCGGCTGCTCGTCGAGGCCGCCGGCGCCGATCCACCAGAGCCCGGGCTCGCCGGCGGCGGGCGTCACCTGCGGGCTCGCGGTGAGGAAGCGCGCGGTGGTCTCGGTGAGCGCGCGCGCGATCGCGCCCGCGTCCCACTCGATCACGTCGAGTCCGGCGCAGCGCCCGCGCGCGGCCGCCGCGGTCATCCCCAAGCGCACGCCCGCGCGCGCGGCGGCGCCGGACACCGCGCTGAGCCGCGTGCCTTCCACCAGCGCCACCGGCCGCTCATCCCACGGCGGCGGGAACGTGCGGCGTTCGTTTTCGCGCGTGCCGGACGGGAGCGGCGTTGGCGACGACAGCGCCAGCGCGAACTGCGGCGGCGCTTTCACCGCCTCGCTCGTCCGCCGCTCGCGGTCGCGCCACACCGCGGCGATCGGGAATCTCGGGATGCGTACACACGCGATGCGCCACGGTGCGCTCATGCGCCACCTCCACCGTTGTCCGACGTCCACCCTTCTCGATCGTGATGCGATCCACTCTCTTCGCCCGCGCGACGCGCAGCCGCAGCGCGCCGCCGAGCGCGGCGGCCGCGGCGTCATCATCCGCGGCCACCACGAACGCACATCCGCCATCGCGCGCGAGCCGCGCGAGCCGCACCGCCACCGCACTCGTGAGCGGCGGCGCGCCGTCCAGCACCACCAGCGCGAACGCTCCCGAACGCAGGAGCAGCTCCGCGCACCACGCGGCCCGCGCGGAACTGCTCCTGCGCGCGGGGCGGATCATCCAGAGCGGCGGCGCACCGCCGCCGTCATCCGCGCGCGCGGCGCGCGCCCAGTCGCGCGGCGCCAGCGTGCGCGCCGCATCCACGTACGCCACCCAGAGCCCGCGCGCGATCGTCGCGCGCACCACGTGCCGCAGCAGCGTCGTCTTCCCGGCGCCGCGCGCGCCCAGCAGTTCGGTGAGCCGCCCGCACGGGATGCCGCCGCGCGTGAGCGCCGCATCCAGTGCCGCGATGCCCGTGGCCAGCGCGCGCACCTCGGCGTGCGGCGCCTCCGTGACCGCGGCCAACCGCTGGCGCAGCGCGGCCAGCGAGGCCGGACGCTCCGCGCTCGACACGCGCTCGCACGCGCACGACCGCCGCCGCTGTCATAGGGAGAACGCGAGCTGCGGGTCGGGCGCCGGCGGCGCCTCGTCCTCCGGCTCATCCTCGGCGCGCGCGCTCGCGCTGAGCCCGTACTTCCGGCAGAGCCCGTGCACGTACGCGAGAGCCCGTCGCGATAGCGCTTGCTCACGTCCGTGCTGTGCGCGTACGCCGCCTCGTAGCGCGCGGCGAGATGCGGGAACTCCTCCGCGATGAAAGGGAGATACCGCTTCCGCGCCTCGTGCTGCAGCCGCAGCGCGCACACGCCCACGCGCTTCACGCCGGCGTCCGCCGCGGCGTGCACGAGATCGTCGAGCATCGCCGGCCCGTCGGTGATCCCGGGCAGCACCGGCATGATGTTCACGCCGGCATCGATGCCCGATTCGTTCAGCCGGCGCAGCGCGCGCAGCCGCGCGTCGGGCGTGGGCGCGCGCGGCTCGAGCCGGCGCGCGAGCGCGCGGTCGAGCGTGATGAGCGAGATCCGCACCGAGAGCGACGACCGCCGCGCGATGCGCGCGAGCAGGTCCACGTCGCGCGTCACGAGCGGGCTCTTCGTGATGATCCCGATGCGCAGCCCCGGATGCGCGGCCAGCACCTCCAGGATGCCGCGCGTCACCTGGTAGCGGCGCTCGGCGGGCTGGTACGGATCCGTCGCCGTGCCGATGAGGATCATCTCGCCTTTGAGCAGCGCGAGATGCCGCTCGCTCCCCTGGCGCAGCGTGCGCGCGAGCACGCTGGGCGCGTTGCGCTTCACCACGATGTGGCGCTCGAAGGCGAGCCAGGGAGGAAGTCCCTCGATCGATGCGGCCGATGCGACCGGCAGCGTGCCCGCGGTGACCGCGCGCTCCATCACGTAGCGATGCGCGTAGCGCGCGTAGCAGTACGCGCAGCCGAAGGCGCAGCCGGTGTACGGATTCACCGACCAGTACGCCATGCCGGTCATGCGCGTGTCGTTGAGCACGCTCGCGGCGTGGGAATCGTAGTACGTGATGTCGCGCTGCCGGCCGAGCACGTCCAAACTACCGGCCATCGGCCATCGACCATCGGCCATCGGGAACTGCGGCTCACTGCGGGAGGCTTTTGACATCGCGGGACTCGATGATTCGGCGGGGGTGGAGATGATGCCGAATAAACACCGAAATAGCAAGGCGCAGTGTAACTCTAATGTTCGCTGTCAGTTACAACGATGGCCGATGGGCGATGGTCGATGGCCGCTTCGATTGGCGTTGACGGCGCGGCCTGCGCCCCTAACGTGGACCTCGCGAGAGAACCCCAGCGCGGGAGGCACGGTGAACCCGAGAACTCTGCGGATCGGTGTCCTGGTGGCGGTCGTCGCGATGCTCGCGTTCTTCGCATATGACCGGTACCGCGCGAACGCGCATGGCAGCGCCGTGATCGGCACGAACGACCGGCTGAAGTGCGTCGTGCCCGGCACATTCGCGATGGCGATGGGACACGCGCAGTCGTTGCACGACCGCGCGGGCACGGCGGTGGTGCAGCTCGCGAGCATCGCGCCGAACGCGGCGCTCGCGAACTGGACGAGTGCGAAGGATTTCGACGCCGGCGATCACGGCCAGCTCGTCGCGTTCATCTGCGCCACGGAATCGTACAAGAAGCTCAGCCTGGCGGGCGGGAGCGCCGGCAACGAACTCTGGCTCCGGCACACCGGCGCCGGCGACACGCCCGCCGACTGGACGGCGTTCATGCATCCCGTGGGCTCGACCAGCTTCGAGCCGCTCACGGTCTTCCGCCGCGACACCAACCCGGATGCGACGCTGCATCCGCCGGGCCACGCGCAGTGGGTGGACGGCGACGAGAACATCTGGGTGAGCTGCGGGCACGGGTGCTGCTACGTCACCGGCGGCGGTGGCGGCGACACGACGCACACGAAGTAGTCCGCTAGTTCAGCGCCGGCACCACCCAGCAGCAGCGCCGGCCGCACGCGACCCACATCGTCTCGTCCTTGTCGGACCAGATCCATCGCGCGGTGGGCAGCGGATAATCCGATTTGTCCATGTGGTCGGTGACGTGCACGGCGAGCGGCGTGGCGACGCTGCCATCCAGCGGCACCATGAGCGCGGTGCCGCTGTCGGATCCCTGCGGCACCGCCACGATCAGCACGTTCTTCCCGGCGCGCAGCCCGAGCTTCGGATACGCGGAGTCGCTCGTGATGAGGGCGAGCGGCACGCCGTGCGCCAGCTCCTTGCGCGTCGCGTGCGTGATGGTCTTCATGCCCAGGTAGCCGCGCAGCGGCGTGATCGTGGCCTTGGGTCCGTACTGGAGTTGGCCGCCGGGTCCGGCCACGGCGAGCCGCTGTTCGTCGCCGGTGCCGTGCCGCGTGTCGGCACTGCCGGCCACCGCCTGCGCGCAGGCGGAGAGCGACTTGGCCGAGGTGGCCTGCAGCGTGGGCCCCATGCCGCACGGTTCGTCCGCGTTGCCGCCGATGTAGTGCGCGCATGCGGTGATCGCGAGGAATGCGAGCGGGACGAGAGTGCGCATGAAAGTGGCCTCGTGATGGAGTGCGGTTGACATACGGATCACGGAGTGGCGAGTGCGCGCAGTCGGTCGCGCACCGGATCGAGTTCGGGATCGGCGGTGGCCCAGAGCGTGGCGGCGGCCGACGCCCATTGGCGTGCGGTGCGCGTGTCGCCGGCACGCGCGCGCAAGCTCGGCGCGCAGCGCCATCATGCGCACGAGCGATGCGGGCGTCTGCACGTTGTCGAGCAGGTACTGTCCGTACGACGCGACGGCGCTCAGTCCGCGGTCCATGAGCGCCGCGGCGCCGGCAGCTGTCGCCCGTCGCGGCGGCGAGCCAGGCGTACTGGAAGCGGACGTCGAGCGAGAGATCGCCGGGCGGAGCCTTCGCGTCGGACGCGATGACGCCGCGCAGCATCGCGCGCGCCTTCGCGCTGTCGCCGCGCGCGAGCGCGGCCTGCGTCTCGAACAGATCGCCCGCGCCGGTCACCGGCGGCGTGAACGTCACGGCCGGCCGCAGGGGGAAGGCGAGCTGCGCGGGCTGCACGAGCACGGCGTTCCGCACGGTGGCGCGCATCGCCGGCGCGACGCTGCCCTGCACGAGTTGGCCCACCTGCTCCTCGAGCCGCATGATGCTGTCGGCCGGGCCCGCCCATCACGACGAAGCCGAGCAGGGCGCGCGCGCTCATCGCCACCGGGAGCGGCGGCTTGATCAGCCGGCCGTCCGCCGTGAGCGTGGTGAAATCCTCGGCGCTGCGGCGCAGCAGGTCGACGGCGCGTTTCGTCTTGCCGGTGAGCGCGGCGAGTCCCTTCACATCGTCGGCTTCGCGCGGCGACGGATCGGTGGCGAGCGCGAGTACGGCGTCGCTCGCGGCGCGCGCTTCGGCGTAGCGGCTCCCCTCGAGCAGCACGCGCACGTACACCACGCCGGTGCGGATGCTGTCGGCGCGGTCGCGCGCGAGCACGCGGGCCGAATCGATCGCCGCGCGCGCCGACAGCGACGGATCGTTGCTGCCGCTCACGTTGCCCGTGCTCTCGAGCGCGCGCGCCAGGGTCTCGTATGCGGAGGGGCTGCGCGGGTACGCGTTCTTCCACGAGCGCGCGATCTCGAGCAGCCGCGCGCGATTGGCGGCGATCGCGCCGCTCGCATCGCCGGTGTCCACGCGCCCCGCGCTGATGTCGGCGAAGCGGTACGGGATGACCGCCACACTGTCGCCGCGCAGCGTCGCGGAACCGGCGAACCACACGGTGTCGGGCGTGAGCGCGAAGCCGCGGCGCAGCTGTGTGCTCTGCGTGAACAAGAGCTGCGACAGCCGCTCGTAGCCGAGTCCCGCGAAGGCGAGGTGGACCGACGGCACGATGCGCAGCGCGCGATCGTAGGCGGCGATCGCGGCCCCGTAGCTGCTGCGGAAGGCGAACCCGCTCGGGCTCTTCGAGTCGGGCACTACGAGACGGTCGCGCCGCAGACAGTCGCCGAGTCCGTACCACGCGACGAAGTCGAGCGTGTCGCGCGCGGTCATCGCGCGGTACCGCTCGCAGGCGGCGGGGTAATCGCCGCTCGCGAGCGCGTTGAGCGCGATCGCGCGCGCACTGTCACGCGCGCCGAGCTGCGCGCGCAAGGCATACGCACGGTCGGCGGTCTCGCGCCACTCAGTGGGCTGGCCGTTGTTCGCCCAGCTCATCACCTGCGCGAGCCAGAAGTGCGCGTTGGCGAATCCGGGATCCGCCTGCGCGGACTCGCGGAACAGACTTTCCGCGCGCGCGAGATCCCACTGGCCGAGCGCCGCATGGGCGCCGGTGTACGCCACGAGCGCGGCGAAATTGCGCGTGCCCCGCGTCGTCGCATCCACCGCGGGCGATCCCGACTGCGGCACAATGAGCGCAGTCCGCCAGCTCCGCGAACTTCTGCTCGGCGTCGGAGAGCGAGCTGTCGATGTGCACCGTGTATTCCCGCACCACGGAGTCCTTCTTGCCGACGTCGTATACCTTGCCCAGCACCGTGATATCGGATCCGGCCTGCGACACCTCACCCCAGATCAGGCGCCCGGCGTGCAGACTCTTCGCGGTGCCGAGCGCTTCCTCCACCGAGAGCGGGCCCTCCGAGTGCCGGCTCTTCGCATCCTGCGCGAGCATGCCATCCACGAGATGCAGGCCGTTCCATTGCTGGAGCGCGTCGTACAGCAGCTGCTGGCACGCGTCGCCATTGAGCAGCCGCGGCGAAGCGCCCGCGCGATGGCGGAAGGGGAGCACGACGTACCGGTCGGCGATGAGCGGCGTGGGCCACAGCGCGATGATGGCGACGCCGAGTGCGATCGCGGCGAGCGCCGCGATCGCCCATTTCCATTTCGCGATCATGGCGAGCAGCGACGGCGCGGTGTCGCGGCGCTGTCCCATGGTGTCCATGACATCGAGCGCGCCCGCGAACTCGCCGACGGTCGCGAAGCGATCCGCCGGCACGCGCGCGAGCGCCTTCTGGAGCGCGGCCTCCACCTCGGCGGGCACCTTGTCGCGCGCCTTCCGGATCGGCGGCGGCGCCTCGGTGAAGCGCTGCGCGAGCACGGAGCGCCCCGACGCGCCGATGAAGGGCGGCGCCCCGCCGAGCATCTCGTAGAGCACGCACGCGAGCGCGTATTCGTCGCTGCGGCCATCGATCGGATCGCCGCTCGCCTGCTCGGGACTCATGTACGCGGGCGTGCCCACCGCGAAACCATCTTCGGTGTTCCGGCGGCCGGCCGCGCGGCTCACGGCGCGCGCGATCCCGAAATCTGCGACGAGCGCGTGGCCGTTCGTGAGCAGGATGTTCTCGGGCTTCACATCGCGGTGGATCACGCCCTGCTCGTGCGCGTACGCGAGCGCGCCGGCTACCTCGCGCGCGAGGCGCAGCGCGTCCGGCACCGGCAGTTGCCCCTCGCGCTGCAGCCGCTCGCGCAGACTCTCGCCGCCGATGAACGGCATCACGTAGTACAACGCGCCTTCCACTTCGCCAGAGTCGTAGAGCGCGAGGATGTGCGGGTGCTGCAATTTCGCGAGCACCGCGATCTCGCTCTGGAACCGCTCGGTGCCGAACGCATCGGCGAGTTCGGCGTGGATGAACTTGAGCGCCACGTCGCGGTCATGCTTCAGATCGCGCGCGAGGAATACGGTGGCCATTCCGCCGCGGCCGATCTCGCGCTGGATCAAGTAACGCCCGGCGATCGTCGCGCCGCGTTCGCGCGATGCGCTCATCGGCATCTCGGTGTCGTCGGAGAGATCGCGCTCCGACGGCGCCGTCACGCGGCCGCTGCTGCGCCGCATCGGCGCCGAGGCGCGCGGCGACGCGGGCGGCGTGTATCCCTTCTCGGCTTTGAGCTTCTCCGCGAACGCCCGCACCGCCTCGTTCGGCGGCGCGCTGAACTCCTCTTTCATGCGGCGCTGATGCGCCTCACCGTGCGCAACGGCGGCGGCGCTGTCGCCGCCCGCCGCGAGCGCGGACATCACTTCGATCGCGACGTGCGTGCTGAGCGGGTCGATGTCGGCGAGCCGGCGCCACCAGCGCGCGGCCGCGGCGTGCTCGCCCATCGTCTTCGCTTCCGAGGCGAGCGACTCGAGCGCGCCGCGGAACCGCTGCTCGAGCCGCAGCCGCTCCCGCTCCGCCCAGCGCTGGAACTCCGGGGCGTCGGTGAGCGTGAAGCCGTCGAGGAAGGGCCCGCCGTACACGCCGACCGCGGCGGGCAGATCGCGCCGGTCGAGCGCGCGCTCGAATTCGGCGAGGTCGCTCGTGAACTCGTTGGCGTCGAGGCGCACATCGGCGGTGCCGTGGAAGAGCGCGTCTGCGGCGAGGTCCTTCCGCATCGATGCGAGCATGTCCGCGAGCGCCTGGCGCGCGCGGTCCGCTTCCAGGTCGGGCCACAGGTACGCGAGCAGCTTGTCGCGGCTCACGCCCCGCTCGCCGGCGGCGGCGAGGAGCGCGAGCAGCGCCAGGCGGCGCCGTTTGGTTCCGGCGGTACCGAGCGGCCCCTCGATGCCGTCCAGGGAGAGGCCACCCAACGCGCTGAGTCTCAGCATCGTGAGTGGGCCATTCGTGGCGAGACGATGTTCAGTCGCCTATCATAGGGCGCGCGAGAGGCGCGCACAAGCAATCCACACCGCGGAGGGCCGAGCCGGGCGTGCATCGATCATCGTTCATCGGGCATCGATACCTGATCATCGCGCTCGTCGCCGGAGCGGCCGCATTCACCGGAGTCCTCTTCATCACCGAGCCGCTCGGGCCGGGGCTGGACCCCGACGCGCGCGGCTATCTGTACGCCGCCGGTACGCTCGCGCACAGTGGCACCCTGCGCGATGTGCGCGACAACTGGGTGAGTTCCGACAGCACGCGATCGCTCACGCGCTGGCCGCCGGCGTTCCCGGCCGCGATCGCCGTCACCATCGCACTCGGCGCGCCACCGGTGCAGGGCGCGCGCGCGGTGATCGCGCTCTCCGCGTTCGCGGCGATGGCGATCCTCGTGTGGCTCGCCTGCTCGGCGGCGGGCTCCGGCGCGGGGATCGTGCTCGCGATCCTGATGCTCGTGTCGCCACCGCTCGCGTTCGTGCACGAGAGCGTGCTGAGCGAGCCGCTCTTCCTCGCGCTGCTCGCGGCGACGCTCGCGCTCATGGTGCGCGCGACGCCCGGGCCGCTCGCCGAGGGGACGACCGCGGCGGCGGCGAGCATCGTGCGCTACGCAGGACTGGCGTTCGTGGGCGCGGTGGTGGTGTGGGAGCTGCTGCGCGCCGGCGCGTGGCGCGAGCGCGTGCGTCGTGCATCGCTGGCCGCGCTTCCCGCGATCGTGGTGAACGCCTGGTGGTGGACGCGCGCCGCGCGCGCGGGCGGCCGGTCGGCGGTGCGGCACTTCAGCCTGTACGGCGCGATCGGGGATACACTGCGCGAAGGCGGCGGCACGATCGTCGCGTGGCTCGCGCCGGGGCTCGTCGCGCCGGCGAGTGTCATCGTTTCAGTCGTCATTGTCGTCGCGGTTGGGGTGACCGCGTTCATCGGACATCGTGCATCGGCCATCGAAGGTGCCGATGCACGAAGCACGATGCGCGATGCACTGTTGAAAGCCTGCGGTCTCCTCATCGCCAGCTACATGGCACTCATTCTGCTCGCGCGAATGGTGGCGGACCCCGACATTCCGCTGGATGACCGGCTCCTGGCGCCGGCGATCGCGCTCGTCATGGTGGCGGCCGTGGTCGCGATCGCAGGCTGGCGGCACGCGGCGCCGAGAGCGGTGGGTGTGCTCGGCGCGGCCGCGCTGCTCTGGGCGTTCGGGTCGTTCCTCGTCACGCGCGATGCGGTGCGCTACGCGCTGCGCACCGGCAGCGATTACGCGGACATCTGCTGGAGCGGATCGCCGGTCACGGCGTGGGTGCGCGAGCACGGCGCGGGGCACGCGCTCTTCTCGAACGCGCCGATCGCGCTCTATTTCCAGTCGGGCCGGCTGGCGCGCGAGATGCCCGACGAAATGCAGGCTGACTCACTGCGCGCGTTCGCCGACACGCTCATCGCGCGGAACAGCTATGTGGTGGTCTTCGACCGTTCGTGCGCCGAGACGATCGAACCGCCCGACCCGGTGTTCATGGGGGCGCTCGGCCTGGTGAGCGAGGCGGTGCTGCGGCGCGGCACGATCTGGAGAATGCCGGACCGCACGCCGCCGGCCGCGCCGCGATAACGCGGCGGGCCGGCGGGGCGGAGCGCTAGCGTCCCTTCAGGATCTCGATGCTGCCGTTCACCGTCTCGAGCCGCACTTCGCGGCCGCCACTTCCGATGACGGCGTGCAGATGCTTCGGGTTCACCTTGCCGCTGATCGTGAGCGGGAAGTCCGACGTGAGCGAGCCGTTCACCGTCTGCATCTCGAGGTCCGCGGCGAAGTTCGACGGCACTGTGACCGAGATCGATCCGTTCACCGTCGAGAACTTCAAGTCATCCTTGCCGGGCGCGGCGTCCATCGTCACACGGATCGAACCGTTCACCGTGTTCGCCTCCACCGGGCCGCCGGTGCTCGACGCATCCACGCGCCCATTCACCGTCGAGGCTCTCACCTCGCTCTGCGCGCCGGAGACATCCAGGCTGCCATTGATCGTGTTCACGCCGACGTTCACGCCGGCCGGCAGCTTGATCGTGAACTTCACGTTCACGTCGTTGTGATCGCCGTCCCAGTTGCCGTGGTTGTGATAGTGCGCGCCGTCGGCGTCGCAGGTGGAGCGATCGCCCCAGAGCGCGCAGATCGTGATGTTGTTCCCATCCTTCACGATCGCGAAGGTGACGTCCTTCGGGTCGCCGTGCCGCCAATCCTTCTCGGCGGTCACCTCGGCCACGTCGCCCGTTGCCTTCTCGACGCTGATCGAGCCGTTCATGTTGGCCACGCGGAGCCAGGAGCCGGCGTTCATCTTGCCGCTCCACTTGAAATTGTCGTCGGAGCTCGTGGTGGTCTGCGCCGCCAGCGGCGCACCGAGGAACGCGACCGCGAACGCCGCGGTGATGATCCGATGCATGGTCAATCCTCCTTGGACTTTGAACCGCCGCAACCCGTGATGGTGACGTCGCCGCTGAAGGTCTCGATGCTGAAGCGCGCGCCGCCGCCACCCAACTGGAACGTCATGTTCTTGGATCGGCCCGTGCCCTGCGTTCCGCCCGGCATCAGCGTCATGGCGCAGGAGCTGTTGAAGTCGCCGCTGTAGCCGCGCATGCTCACCGTCGCGCCCACGCCGCGCGGCAGCGCGATGCTGAACGAGCCCGAGTGCGAGTTGAACTCGTAGCGCCCCTTCGGATCCACCGTGCCGTCGAACTCCACATCGCCGCTCACGGTCTGTGTCCGCACGTACGAGCTCTTCACCGAGCGGAGTTTCATCTCGCCGCTCACGGTCTGCACCTGCAGGTCGCCGGTGATGCCGCTGAGCTCGATGTCGCCGCTCACCGCGTTCGCCTTCACGCCGCCGTCTAGGTCGGAGGCGGTGATGCTGCCCGACACGTTCTGCAGCGCCGCGCGGCCGGTCACGCCGGACACCGACATGTCGCCGCTGATGCTCGTGGCCTCGAGTTCGCCGACCCCGCGCACTGTGACTTCACCGGAGATGCTCGCCGCGCTCACGCGGGCGTCCTTCGGCACCATGAGCTCGAAGTGCGTGTCGTCATCGTCGTCGCCATCCTGGTGCTCGGTCTCGAGCGTGACGCGCCCCGACGATGCTTCGAAGCGGATGTCGCCGCTCTCGCTCACCGCGTGGATCTGCACCTGCGCGCGGTCCCAGCTGGTGACCTTGATGTCGCCGGAGATCACCGAGACTTCGATCGTGGCGCCGCGGCTCACGGACACCGTGGTGTCGATGCGGCTCACGCCTTCGTCGTCGCGGTGGCCGTGCTTGCCTTTGTTCTTGCTCTGCGCGCACGCCGGCAAGGCGATCGCGAAGAGCACGAGGACTGCGAAAATGCTGATGCGGGTTCTCATGTTGGTCATCTCTCAGGTGCGGGCGGGGAGGAGTGCCGCGGTGCGCAGCAATCCCACCTTCTGGTCGAGTACGCGAGTGAGCTGCTGTTTCAGGAAGCGGCTGTTCGGATCCTTCGCGAGGGCCGCGCGGCTCTCGGCGATCGCCTTGTCGATCACGAGCAGGTTCTTCTCGATGATCTTCACGGTGGTCGTGTCGAGCTGGCCGCGGCGGAGCGTCACCGCGGAGTCGAGCTGCGCGATCTCGGAGTCATAGGTCTCAATGAGGTTCTGGGACGCGAGCGTAGCGTTCGGCGTGCCGGGCGCGGCGGTCTGCACCGCAACGGCAGGCGGACCTTGCTGGAGCATCATCTTCCGGGTGATGAGGGAACTGCCGATCACGAGGATCGAAGCGGCCGCCGCCATGCGCGCCATGCGCCATCCGCGCCGCGCCGGTGAAACGGCGGTGCGATCGCCGAGCGACAGCACCCGCGGCTCGATCCGCGCGGCGATGCCGCTCCACAGATCGTGCTCGGGCTGCAGCACGGGCAGCGCGGCGGCACTTGCCGGCCGCTCGTCGAGCGCGGCCAGCACGCCGGTGCAGCGCGCGCAGCCCGCGAGATGCTGCTCCACCGCCGCCCGGGTGGGCGCGTCGAGCGCATCGTTCAGATAGTCGGCGAGCCGCACATCCAGCTCGGCGCAAGTCAAAGTCATGTCGGTCATCGCTCCAGTGCCTCCCGTAGGAGCATCCGCGCGCGGTGCAGCTGCGCTTTGGTGCCCCCTGATGTCACGCCGAGCATCTCGGCGATCTCTTCGTGCTTATAGCCTTCCACGTCGTGCAGTACGAACACCCGGCGCGCGCCGGGGGGCAGTGTCGCGATCGCTGCCTCGATGTCCATCCGGTCCGCGTGACGCGGGGCCTCGCGGCCCCCGAACTGCGCCTCGGGATCGTCTTGCTCTTCTCCCATTGGTTCCGGCGCGGCGCGCGATCGTTCGCGGCTCGCCGTCTTGCGGTCGTTCAATACCACGTTCACTGCCACCCGGTGGATCCACGTGCCGAAGGCGCTCTCGCCGCGGAACTGCGGCAGCTTGTCCCACGCGCGAACGAACACATCCTGCGTGAGCTCTTCGGCGTGCTCGCGGTTCCCGCACATGCGCGCGCAAAGCGAGAAGACGCGATCCACGTGAGAACGGTAGAGCCGTTCGAACGCCCGCCGGTCGCCCCCCGCAGCCAACGCCGCATCGGCGGCGCTGCTGTCAGCGGACCTGTTCGAGACTTCCACGTGCAGGGCAGCGGCGAGCATCCAGTTCCGTTCTCCTTGTGGTCACTGGATAGGATGCCCGGGGCGGGCGAATGGTTTGAAGCGCGTTCACGCGCCCAACCGCGCCATGAGCGCCGGGAAATCGGCCATTCTCGCGACCCGGTATTTGGGCTGTCGCGGCGTCGAGTTCCGCGGCGCTGAACGGGCCCCATTCCGCCGCCACGGATATGACACCGGCGGCGTTGCCGGCGGCGATGTCATGCGGCGAATCGCCCAGGAACACCGCCTCCGAGGGCGGGTAGCCCAAGCGCACGGAGCGCGGCGTGCACCGGCTCGGGATCGGGCTTGTGACGCTCGGTGTTCTCCATGCCGATCACGAGGTCGATCGTTTCGCGGAGGCCGGTGAACATGAGCGCACGCTCGGCGAGATCGCTCATCTTTGACGTCACTACAGCGGTAGGATGTTCGCGGGCGCGAAGTTCCTGCATCGCTTCGCGCACACCGGGGTATGCGCGCATGAGCGGTCGTGATGCTGCATTTGGAATTCGCGGTACGTGGCCGTCATCGCGCTGGCGACCTCGTCGTCGCGCGTGAACTCGCGCAGCTGGGTGAAGAGCGGCGTGCCGAGTCCGGCGATCCAGGCCGAATCGGGCGGCACCGCGCCGAGGTGGGTCGCAAAGGTGTGGCGGAAGGACGTGAGGATGAGCTCGATGGAATCCACGAGGGTCCCATCGAGGTCGAAAAGCAGGGCGAGCGGCCGGCGGGGCATTGTCAGGTCGTGGATGTCCATCGCTACTTATACTAGGACGTTGCGGGCTGACCCCGCACCCCATGAGGATCGCCATGAAGATCATCTGCTCGCGCTCGCGGCCGCGGTTCTCTGGCCGCCGTCCTCGTGCTCCACCAATGGCGGCCCGGTGGACGTCACCGGCAATTGGAACGTATTCGGCGACGTTCCGCGACACGCTGCCAGTGCTGAATTGCGCGACCAGCGGCCGCGACGCTGCAACTCGACGCAGACGGGCGCGCAGGTGACCGGCACGTACGCGGGCCTCACGTTCGCTGCACGGGCGCGATCAACAACGTTCGGGCCGTACAGTGGGAACATTACGAGACGGCTTGATCACGGGCGGCACGTTCGTGCTCTCGTTCGACGTGACGGGATGCTGCGGCGCCGGCTCCGAGTGGCAGAACACGGGTCTCGCGAGCAACACCACGATCCAGTCGAGCGTGGTGATCGTGCTTACGTTGAACGGAACCGAGTACAGGATGTTCGGTCACTCGACCGCAACCAAGCAGTAGCGTCTCGCGGGACCGCTCAGTCGGGCGCGTGCGCGTGCACGCCCGCCACCGAATCGATCGCGATCTCGAAGGCGCGTAGGGCGGGCGGCGCCTGCTTGCAGCCGAAATAGTCGTTCGTGCTCTTGGACCAACCGGCGCCGTAGAAGCTGACGATGGCGCCCGGCATGTCGGTCCAGGCCTGGGGGCAGTAGACCTTGGATTCCGAGATGTTGTCGGGGAGCGCGGTGATCCCGCCGCTGAGCGCGCGCGCGAAGAGCGCGCGAACGCTATCGGCGGGAATGGTCCAGTCGCGCACGGTCACGGAGCGGTCGGGGCAGCTGCCCCTGCCAGCGCAAGCAGCACCGAGCCGTCGCGCGAGATGCGCACCGGTAGGTGGGGCACGATGCCGAAGCAGGCGGTGCGTTCGAAGACGAGACTATCGGCGGTGCGCGGGTCGGCGACGGTCGCGGTGTCCACGTGCTGTGCGCCGCCCCGCGGCGGTGATCGCCAGCGTGCATCGCGAGAGTCCAGGCGAAGTGCGTTCTCATGCGTAGTGACGAACGAGCAGGCACTCATTGCACATCGATCACGATCACCGCAATGAGCGCTGGTGCGGCCTGCTGGCGCGCGAGGGGTCCGGCGCGTGGATCGCCCCGAATTCGTTGAGCGCGCGGAGCCACGCTTCGTCGGCGAGCGGCGCACCGGCGATGCGCATCGAGGATGCGCTCCGCGCCCACGCCGAACGGCGCCGCGACCACGCGCCGTGCTTGGGCAGCCATTGGCGCGATGAGCGCTCGCCGGTGATGGGGCGCGCGCTGCGCGATGCCGGCGATCCGGCGCAGCGCCGAGCGACGCGACGCGGCGCGGAAGATCGCCGCGCCGCCGATCGCCTCGGACGCCGACCGCCGCTCCAGCCACCGCGCTCCGGCGGCCAGCGCGCGTTCGATCGCGCGCGCGTCGGGCGATGCATCGCGAGCCGCCGCGGCGAGCTCGGCGACGGCGAGCAGCGTCTCCGGATCGTCGGTGGGCTCGCCGTCATCCAACGAGGCGCCGAGCACGGTGTGCGCGCCGTCGCGCGCGGCGCAGCAGCATCGCGCGCCGGCGGCCGTGCGCGGTGGCGATGACGAGTTCTGTTCGCTCCTCAACGCGTTCCGCGCGCCACGCTGCGACGATCTCGTGCAGGCGCTGGCGCGTGCGGGCGGCGGGCGCTTCGTCGGGCGCGCGGTCCGAGCGACGGCAATATCGCGCCTGCGGCGCCGGTGATCCGGCCGGCCGCGCGCAGCTTCTCGTGCAGCCGCCGCTCCACCTCCAAGCAGTCGCTCGGCCGCCGCCGGTGGCGCGTACGCGTACACCCACGTGCGCGCGTGCGGCGCGCCGAGCCGGCGCGAGCGGCCGACGCGTTGCTCGAGGCGCGCCGGCGTCCACGGAAGATCGAGGTGCACGACGACGGAGGCGTCGCCGAGATCGAGCCCTTCGCTGAGCAGATCGGTCGTGAGCAATAGGTCGATCCGCTCGGACGCTCGTGGCGGCGCGACGCCCGAGCGCGCGCGGCGCGAACCGCGCGAGCGCATCGCGCCGCGACAGCGTGCCGCCGGCAACGCGCGCGCCTCGCGCCGTGAGTGCCGCGACGCCGCCCGCGGGCGCGAGCGACTTGTAGAGTGCGAGCGCGGTGTCTGCGAACTGCGTGAACGCGACGATGCGCTCGCCCGCGTGCGCGCGGCGGATCTCGCGCAGGCGCTCGGCGCGCGCGTCATCCACGCTTGGAAGACGCACGCGCGCTTGCCAAGAGTGTGCGAAGACCATGCTCGTGGGCGCGCAGCGCATCGAGCAGCGCTGCCGCGCCAGGACTCGTAGTGCTCACGAGAGCCGGGAACGCGAGTTGGATCACGTCGTCAGCGGCGGCCCAGGCGCTCAACTCTCGCTCATTGGGATAGCGCCCGTCTTCGAGGGCGGCGCTGAGCGCCGCGGCGCGCGCGAGGCGGCGCCGCACCGCGCCCTCGAGCGCGGCGCGGCTCGAAGCCCACTGGCGCGCGAGGCCCCATGCGACGAGTGCGCCGCCGTCGCCGCCACCCGACGGCGGTACCGGCGGCGGCAGCGCGAGGATCGCTCGAGCAACGGCGCATCATCGCCGATCTCGACCCAGCGCGGCGCCTCGAGCGCGGGCAGTACGCCGGCGTCGAGATCGGCATGGCGTGCGGCGCACGACACAGCGCGCGAGCGCGGGATCGTCCAGCGTCCATGCGCGGGCGCCGAGGAAGAGCGCGAGGATCGCGGCCAGGTCGTCGCGCTTGTTGTGCACGGGTGTCGCCGTGAGCGCGAGCACCTGCGCGCCGGCGGCGAGCGCCGCGAGCGCGGCGTAGCGGCGCGCGCCCGGAGTGCGCGCGTGGTGAGCTTCGTCCAGCACCACCAGTGTGAAGGCGCCGATCGGCATCCGGCCGCGGCTGAGCGCAGTGTAGGTGATGAACTCCGCGCGCACGCCGGCGGCACCGAGCGCGCGGCGCCACATGTCGCGGAGCACCGCCGGCGCCACGACCAGCGCTCGCTCCGCCGCGGCGATGAACGCGCGTGGCCACATAGGTCTTTCCGAGTCCCACGTCATCGGCGAGCAGCGCGCCGCCGAATTCGTCCATCACGGCGCGCAGGCGCGAGACGGCGTCGCGCTGGTGTGGGCGGAGCGTGACCGAGCCGACGTGCGCGTCGCTGGCCAAGCGCGCCGAGCCACGCGTCGGCGATGAGCGCGCGCACGGCGGCGACGGGCGCGGGGATCATCGCGCGTTCCACGCGAGCAGTGGATCGATGTCGGCGCGTCGAACGCGGAAGGCGCTCACTGCTGCGGCGAGCAATTCATCGGCGCTCACGTCATCGTGCTCGATCGCGCGGTCGGCCAGCGGCGCGAGGAGCCGCGCGGGCGCGCGGCCAGTCGCGCGGCAGCGGGAGCAGCGACACGGTCCAGGCGAGGAAGCGCTTGTAGCCGCCGCGCGCAGGTTCGGCGATCGCGCCGAGCCACGCGGCGGCGAGCGGCGAGTTCAGGAGCGCCGCGATCGCGGCGGCGTCGATCGGGTCGGCGCACGGGAGCACGTAGCACGAATTGAGCGCGACCGTCGGGTCGCCGGCGGGAAGGATGAGCGCGCGCGGCGCGCGGCCCATGTCCGCCCACACGACGCGCGTGAGGTCGCGTCGCGCGCGCCGGCCGTGCGGAAGAGCGACCACCAGGCGCCGCCGTTCCGCGCATCGGTGCGCTGGGCGAGATCGCGCCGCCAGTGCGAGAACCAATGCGCGGCGTGCACCGGCAGGCGCGCGAGCGGCAGGCCGTCGCGGCCGTGCGTCCAGATGAGGAATTCCGCCGGGCCCTCCGCGCTCCATGGCGTCACGTGCTCGCCGCGCAGGAGCGGACGCAGCAACGCGCGCTCGATGGCGCCGCTGCGCTCGCCGCTGCGCACATGCGCGAGCCCGTTCGCGCCGCCGGCGAGCGAGACGACGAACGCCGCGTTGCATCCGCATTTCACGCCGAGGAGCGGCGAGCCGAATGGCGAGCTCGCGAGCGGAATGCCCGCGCGGGTGACGCGATCGAACGCGTCGCGCACGGGCGGCGGCAGCGCGAGCCACGGACTCGACGGGATCGGCGTCGAGGCGCGAGACGGCTCCTCCGCGACGGCCAGCGCAGTATCCCGCGCTTGCTATGGTGCGCGACATCGATGTCGCGGCGACGGCGCCGCGATCCTCGCGGCGAGCGCGCGACCAGGAGCGATGGATAGACCGCGGCGTCGAAGGAGTGCGGGGAATCCGTCCAATCCTCGAGCGCGAGCACCATCGTAGCGCTCGGTGAGCAATCGCCGAGGCCTCCGCCGGCGAGCGAGCGCCAGAGCTTCGCGGGCAGGAGCAGCGCGAGCGTGCCGCGCCGCACGGAGCAGATCCACGGAGCGCTCGACGAAGAGCGATGCGAGATCCACCTGCGCGGCGAATCCGGCCCCCGCCGCGCGCGCTCGCGGCGCCGCGCTCCCAGGCCGCCGATGCGGAAGATGGCGTAGCGGGCGCGCAACGCGGCGCGCGCCGACGGCGGGAATGCGATGCAGGCGCACCCACGGCGGATTCCCGATCACCGCGTCGAACCCGCCGCGGGCGGGAATGTGCGGGAAATGCGTCGGCCCAATCGAAGCGCAGCGCGCCGCCCCGGCTCAGCGAGCGCCGGGCCGCCGCGATGTCGCGGCCAGCCGCGCGCAGCGCCGTGAGAATGCGCGGCCGTCTCGCGCGAGGCCGCACGCGGTCGCCGAACAGGTCGCGGCCGCGGAGCACGGCGATCACATCGCGCCGCTCGGCGCGGTTCCGCCCCGCCGCCGCATCGAGCAGCGTGAGCGCCAGCGCGCGTTCCGCGCGCTCGAGCGCGCGGTGCAGCGTGCGCTTGCGTACGCCGGTCGCGCGCGCGTATCGCTCGCGCAGCATGCTGATCGCCGCGCCGCCGCGCACGGGCACGCGCTCGCCCGCGAACGCGGCACCCGCCAGCGCGTCGCCCACCCGGATGTTGCGATCGAGATTCGGGAGCGGGGCCACGGCGAGCGGATCGCGCTCGCCGCTCTCGATCACCACCGAGAGCCAGAGCCTGAGCTCGCAGAGCCACACCGCGGTCGGATTCAGGTCCACGCCGAAGATCGCGCGCGTCAGGAACTCACGGCGGACCGCCGCGACCGGCCGTTCGTCGCCGAGCCGCTCGGCGAGCGCCGACATCGTTTCGAGCGCGTGCACGAGGAACGCGCCTGAGCCGCACGCGGGGTCGAGCAATCGGATCTCGCGCCAGACGCGCGCGCAACGCGTGCGCGCGCTTGCGCCGGAACATCGTCGCCCGCGAGCGCGCGATCGATCGCGGTCGGCGGCGCGGCGCCGCGCAGCGCCGACGCGAGCGCGGCGCGCGTGACCGCCTCGACGATCGGCTGCGGTGTGTAGTACGCGCCGCTCGCGCGCCGCTCCTGCGACGACATGAGCGACTCGAACGCCTTGCCGAGCATCTCCGGATCGATCGCCGCTTCGCTCCATGCCGCCGAGTCCTCGCGCGCGGTGAAGCGGTAGCGCAACAGCAGTTCGCTGAAGACCGTGCCGATCGCGGCGTCGGGAAAGATGAGTTTCGCGCGACGCTCGAGCGGCGTGCGCGCGAAGAGTCCGCCATTCAGGAACGGGATGCGGCCGAACGATCGCGCCGTGGCCGCGCGATGGCGCAGTGGCGTATTGAGCGTGCCGAAGAAGAGCGGGAGCAGCACGCGTGTATGGAAGTGCCCGCCGCGCTCCATGCACGACGCGAACCGGTGCTCGAGGAAACGGGGGTCGTTGTCGAGCCAGCCTTTGGCTTCGAGGAACACGAGGAAGAACAGGCGGCTGAGATCGAGGATGGCCGTGGCGCGGCGGTCCTCGTGGCTCGCGCGGCCGATCGCCTCGGCGGCGAGCGACGACACGACGCCTTCCAGCGCGCCGTAGAAGCGGCGGCTGAGCGCGTCGCGCCCGAGCACGTCGAGCCAGCGCGCGTGGGTGAGCACGTCGTGCGCATCGGGCAGCACGGCGAGCGTGCGCAGCGTTTCCGCATCGCTCGGTGTGACGCTGCGCGCGGCAGGCGACGAGCGCCGCGATGCGCGGGCGGCCGCGGCCGTCGTCGCGCCAGCACGCGATGGCGACCTCGTGTCGCCGAGGCGGCGACGACCAGCCACAACAAATGCGGCGCGCGGCGCGCGAGCCGGCCGGCGATCGCCGCGACGCACTCGCGCAGCGTGCGCGCCGGACTCGAGCGTCACGAGGAGCGCGCGCAGCGTGCCGGCGGCGGTCACAATGCGCGCCTCGCGCGCGAGTCCATCCAGGCCGAGCGCCGTGCGCGCGGCGGCGTCGAGCGGCAATGGCGCGGACGTGAACCCCGCGGCCGCCGCGATGGGCGCGAGCGTATCGAGCGAGCGGGCGGCGGCGAGCAGGTCGGCCGCGGATCGGAGCGTGAGCACCCGTCACGCTGCGACATGCGCCGGCCGGCACTGCCATCGAGTTGTTGCGCCGCGCGCCATTGCGCCGCGCGGCGGACGCTACCCCGTCACGTATCCTCGGCCCTTCCACTGCACGCGGCGGCCGCGCACCATCGCGCGCAGAATGATGTAGAGCACCACCGCCGCGCCGAGCGGGAAGGCGAACGCGTACAGCGGCGAGAAGCCCGCGACCGCCGCGTACATGAGCGCCCAGAACACGATCATCACGCCGGTGGTGAGCAGCGCCCACGCGGCGACGTTCGGGCTCATCGGCGTGAAGAACTGCGCCACGAGCAACGCCGGCGGCGCGAGCACGAATAGCGGCGGCACCGGCAGCAGGAGCGGGAGCACGGCCGCGCCCACGCGCCCGCCCGGCGCGGCGTCGGGCGACGCGGTCCAGATGTTCTTGGTCCAGCCATCCACGATCTCGCGCAGCGACGTGTACATGCGCGTCGCCAGATAGTCCACGCCCACGATCATCTCGGTGCGCTGGCCCAGCGCGAAGGCGCGCTGCGCGAGCGCGAGATCCTCCGCCGGCTTCCGCCGCACCGAGGCGTGCCCGCCGATCGCCTCGTACGATTTGCGCGTCAGGAACATGCACTGGCCGTTCGCGATCTTGTCGGCTACGCGCTTCGACTCTGTTGATCTCGCCGGGGCCGCCGAACCGCATCGCGATCATCGCGAAGATGTGCGGCTGCACCACGCGCTCCCAGAACGTCTTCAGCTCCTGGCGGCCCACCACGGTGAGGAAGTCCAGCGACCGCGCGAGCATTGCGTTCACGCTGCGCGCGAAGAGTTCGGGGCCCGGCGCGGTGTCGGCGTCCAGAAAGAGCAGGATCGAGCCATTCGCCGCCATCGCGCCGTTCTCGCACGCCCACTGCTTGCCGAACCAACCGTCGGGCAAGCGGCGGCGCCTCGATCACGCGCACGCGCCGGTCGCGCTCGGCGATGAGGCGCGCGATCTCCCCCGTCTCATCCTCGGAGCGGTCGTCCACGACGATCGACTTCGATCGCGCGGTAGGGGCTGCCGAGCACGCAGTTGAGACAGCGGGCGATGTTGCGCGCCTCGTTGCGCGCGGGGATGATCACCGAGAGCAGCGGCGCGCCGCCGGGCGGGTCGGCGTTCTCGCCGTCCAGCGTGCGGGAGCCGTTCAGGCGGCCGATCATGATGAACGGCATCAGGATCCACGGCAGCGCCGCAAGCACGGGCCAGAGCGTGAGCTGCGCCGCCGCCGCGGCGAGCGTCTGGAGTGCATCGAGTGCGAGAGCCAGCGCTGGCATCACGCGCTCAAAGTACCGGGCGCGCGCGCGCCGCGCTATGATTCGGCGGCCACGGAGAGGTGGAGCGACGATGAGCGAACGCAGCGAAGAGGATCTGGTCGCGGAGGCGCGCACGCGGATCAGCGAGATGGCGCCGGCGGAGGCGATCGGGCGGCGCGAGGCGGGCAGCGCGATGTTCCTGGATGTGCGCGAGCTGAACGAGTGGAATCTCTTCCGCATTCCCGGCGCCACGCACATCCCGATCGGCACGCTCGCGGCGGAAGCGGCGGCGCGCGTGCCCCGCGACCGCGACGTGATCGTGTACTGCAACAAGGGGAATCGCTCGGTGTTGGCCACCGACCAACTGCGCGCGATGGGCTACGCGCGCGTGCACTCGCTCACCGGCGGCGTGACGGCCTGGATGGAAGCCGGCGGCGAGCTCGACGACGACTGAGCATGGAGCAAGGCTCGTCGCTCGCGGGCGTGCTCTCCCATCCGCTCGTGCTGCGCCTCGCATCGTCGCTCGTGGAGCGGCCCGGCGAGCAACTCGGGCTCTCCGATCCGCTGCGCCGCGCGGCGGTCGCGCTGATCATCCGCATCACCGGCGCGGGCGCGCTCGAGTTCCTGCTCATTCGGCGCGCCGAGTTCGCGGGCGATCCGTGGAGCGGGCAGGTGGCGCTGCCCGGCGGCCGCCGCGAGCCGGGCGACACATCGCTCGTGGAGACGGCCGTGCGCGAAACGCGCGAGGAGACGGGCATCGATCTCGCGGCGCACGGGCGCATTTTGGGGCGGCTGGACGAGCTGCAGCCGAGCAGTCCGGTGCTGCCCGCGATCGCGATCGCGCCGTACGTGGCGGTGCTGGCCGGGCCGATGCAGTTGACGCTCAGCGCGGAAGTGAGCGGCGTCTTCTGGGTGCCGCTCGATGTGCTGCGCGACGCGCGCTCATGGAGCGCGGTGACGATCGAGATCCGCGGGATGCGGCGCGAATTCCCGGGATTCGTTTACGAAGGCAATGTGGTGTGGGGGCTCACCGAGCGGATCCTCACGCAGTTCCTGAAGCGGCTCGATCCGTCGTGGGGAACGCCCGCGACCGCTTGAGCCGCGCCACCTGATGCAGGTGATGATCGTGGTGCTTCTCGAGGAAGCGCAGCGTTTGCGAGATGTCCATGTAGCCGCCCACGGGGTGCTTGTTGACGATCGCGCGTGAGGCGGCCTCGTCGATCGTCTCGAGGTACGCGCGCAGCGCGGCGCGCGAACTCGCCCAGCGGGCCGCCGCATCCTCGAGCGTCATGGCGGGGTCGGGCGCGACGCCTTTCACCGGCATCTTCACGCGAACGTTCGTGATCCAGATCAGGTCGAGCACGCGCATCCAGAAGATCACATCGACCGCTCGGCGGCGCGTGACGCCGGTGACGCGGCGTTCGGTGAGCGCGCGCGTAGTGCGGCCGTCAACGAGCGCCAGATGCTGCGCGACTTCGGTGAGGCACCAGGCGGTGGGTATCGGGCGGAACGCGCGCTGCGCCGGCGTGAGTGCGGCGAAGTCCTCGAGGAGCGCGAGGCGCCGCGTCTCGATGGCGTCGAATCGTCGCTGCAGTCTAGCGAGCATGACCGGTCCCGGATCGAGAGGGCACGATGGCGTATGACCACGGACTCGCTGCCCGCGTCGCCGATGCGCTCGAACGCATCGGCGAACGGAGCGCCCGCCAGAAGAACGTCTTCGGCGGACGCGGCTTCCTCTGGGAAAGAAAACATTCGTGATCGTGTGGGGGGAAGGGCTCCTCGTGAAGGTCCCGGCCGGCGAATACGCGGCGCTCCTCGCCGAGCCCGGCATCACGGCGTTCGCGCCGGACGGCGAGCGGCCGATGAGCACGTGGCTCGTGGTGCCCGACGCGGCGGTGGCCGACGATCCCGAACTGATCGAGTGGCTCCGCCGCGGTCTGGAAGGGATGCGATAGCGCCAGATGTTGCGTGCGTACCGAGTCGTGCGTAAGTTAGGAGAGGCTAAATTCTTTCCTAGGCTCGCATAGCTTCCGTCACGAATGGAATCCGCGCCCGCTCCCAGCTCCGATCCGACGCCACACCAGGAGCCGCGCCCCGAACTCGGGTGGCGGCGCCCGCGGCTCGCGCCCAGTCTCGCCGAGGCGTACCGCACGGTCGTCGTGCCGCAGACGTCGTGGTGGCGGAAGGCGTTCGCCTTCGCCGGGCCCGGATACCTCGTGGCCGTCGGCTACATGGATCCCGGCAATTGGGCGACGGACCTCGCCGGCGGATCGGCGTTCGGCTACACGCTGCTCTCGGTGGTGCTGCTCTCGAACCTCCTCGCGGTACTGCTCCAAGGGCTGTCGTCGAAGCTCGGCATCGTCACCGGCCGCGATCTCGCGCAGGCGTGCCGCGATCACTATCCGCGCCCGGTGGTCTGGTTCCTCTGGGTCATCTGCGAGTTCGCGATCGCCGCCTGCGACCTCGCCGAGGTGATCGGCGCCGCGATCGCGCTCAATCTCCTCTTCCACATTCCGCTCGTCGCCGGCGTGCTGCTCACCGCGCTCGACGTGCTGATCGTGCTCTGGCTCCAGCACCGCGGCTATCGCCTGCTCGAGGCGATCGTGGTCGGACTCATCGCGACGATCGGCTGCGCGTTCCTCTTCGAACTCATTGTGGCGCGCCCGGAAATTGCCGGCGTGCTGAGCGGCCTCCTTCCGCAGGTCGCGATCGTGACGAATCCGCAGAATGCTCTACATCGCGATGGGCATCCTCGGCGCCACGGTCATGCCGCACAATCTGTATCTGCACTCCTCGATCGTGCAGACGCGGAAGTACGAGGAGACCGCGGCGGGGAAGCGCGAAGCCGTGCGGTTCGCGTTCCTCGATTCCACGGTCGCGCTCACCTTCGCGCTGTTCATCAACGGCGCCATCCTCGTCGTGGCGGCGGCGACGTTCCACCGCGCCGGGATGCACGATGTGGCGGAGATCCAGCAGGCGTACCAGCTGCTCTCGCCGCTCCTCGGCG
This sequence comes from uncultured Gemmatimonadaceae bacterium, assembly GCA_963732065.1. Lineage (GTDB taxonomy): Bacteria > Gemmatimonadota > Gemmatimonadetes > Gemmatimonadales > Gemmatimonadaceae > DATKOH01. The sequence goes on from CAVSYH010000019.1 coordinate 613,951, forward strand.
CGGCCGCCGCGAGCACCGTGTTCGCGCTCGCGCTGCTCGCGTCGGGCCTCAACTCGACATTGACGGGAACGCTCGCCGGGCAGATCGTCATGGAGGGGTTCCTGAATCTCCGGCTCCGCCCGTGGCTGCGCCGGATGATCACGCGGGGCATCGCGATCGTGCCGGCGGTGATCGTCGCCGCGCTCTACGGCGAGAGCGGAACGGCCAAGCTGCTCGTACTCAGTCAAGTGGTGCTCAGCGCACAGCTCTCCTTCGCCGTCTTCCCCCTCGTGCGCTTCACGTCGGATCGCGCCAAGATGGGGGAGTTCGTGAACGCCGGCTGGATGAAATGGCTCTCGTATCTCGTGGCGTTCGGCATCGCCGGATTGAACGTATGGCTGCTCTTCCAGATCTTCTTCGGGTGACGGCAGGCATGTACTCGCGCATCCTCGTTCCGCTCGAGAACTCCCCGTACGACGATGCGATCCTCGCGCACGTGGCGCGGCTCGCGCACGCCTCGGGCGCGGCGATCCTGCTCATCCACGTCGCCGACGGCTTCGCCGCGCGCAACATGAAGCAGCTCGAGCTGCGCGAGAGCGAAGAGCTGCGCGCGGACCGCGAATACCTCAAGCGCATGACGAATTTCCTCGAGACCGCGGGCTTCAAGGTGGATTCCATTCTCGCGGGCGGCGATCCCGTCACCGAGATCATCGCCGCCGCCGAGCGCGAACACTGCGACCTCATCGCGATGAGCACGCACGGCCACCGCTTCTTCAAGGACCTGCTGTTCGGCAGCGTCGCCGAGTCGGTGCGCCACCGCTGCACGATCCCGGTGCTGCTCGTGCGCGGCTCGGCGGACTCGCACGCGATCTGGGCCGCCAAGTGAACGCCGGCCCGCGCGCGGCCGGCGCGTACACCGCGCCGGTGGAGGATTATCTCAAGGCGATCTACGAACTCGAGCGCGCCGGCGATGCCGCGGGCACGAACGAGATCGCGCAGCGTCTCGCGATCGCGCCCGCATCGGTGAGCGGCATGATCCGCCGCCTCGCCAAGCAGCGCCTCCTCACGCACGAGCGCTACCGCGGCGTGCGCCTCACCGCCGCCGGACGCCGCGTGGCGCTCCGCACGATCCGCCGCCATCGCGTGATCGAAGCCTATCTCACGCGCGCGCTCGGATTCTCCTGGGATCGCGTGCACGACGAGGCCGAGCGCCTCGAGCACGCCGCGAGCGACGAACTCGTGGACCGCATGGCCGCCGCGATCGGCGAACCCGCGACGGATCCGCACGGCGCGCCGATCCCGACGCGTGAAGGCAAGATCGCCGAGCGGCCGATGCTCGCGCTCGATGCGCTCGCGCCGCGCGAGCGCGGACGCATCGTGGAGGTGAGCGACGAAGATGCGGCGCGGCTGCGCTACCTCGGCTCGCTCGGCCTCACGCCCGGCGCGCGCGTGCAACTCCTGGAGCGCGCGCCGTACGGCGGGCCGCTGCGCTTGAAAGTGGGCGCGAAGGAGCAGGTGATCGGCGCCGAGCTCGCGGGCACCGTGCTCGTGGAGCGCGCGGACTGATCATGCCGGCAAGATCCACCTCGGCACCCAGGGCTGGAACTACGACGCGTGGGTGGGGCCGTTCTATCCGGACGGCACGCGCGCCGCCGATTTCCTCACGCTCTACGCGCGCGCGTTCGACACGGTGGAAGTGGACTCGACGTTCTACGCGATCCCCGCCGAGAAGACCGTGCGCGGCTGGGCCGACCGCACGCCGGCGCATTTCAGCTTCGCGCTCAAGATGCCGCAGGAGATCACGCACGAGCGGCGCCTGCGCGATGTGGACGATCAACTCGAGTTGTTCCTCGACCGCGCGCACGTGCTCGGCCCCAAGCTCGGACCCGTGCTCATCCAACTCGGCCCCGACTTCGCGCCCACCGAACTCCCCGCGCTCGCGCAATTCCTGGACCGGCTGCCCGCCGACGCGCGCTTCGCCGTGGAATTCCGCCAGCGCGGCTGGATCAACGACACCGTGATGCAGACCCTCGCCGATCACAACGTCGCGCTCGCGCTCACCGACGCGCGCTGGATCCCGCGCAAGACGATGCTCGCACTCGCCGCGCGCCCCACGGCCGACTTCGCGTACCTGCGCTGGATGGGCCCGAACCGCGAGATCGTGGACTACTCACGCATCCAGCACGACCGCACCGCCGAGCTCGAGGAATGGAGCGCGGCGATCCTGCTGTTGATCCAGAAGGTGACCGCGGTGAGCGGGTTCGTGAACAATCACTTCGCGGGGCATTCGCCGTACAGCGCGAGGCAACTGCAACGGCTCTTGGGTCAGCGGCCGATCGAGCCGACGGAGTTGGGGGAGCAGATCAGCTTGTTCTGAGCGGCAACAAGGGAAACGGGGAAACGGGAACGAGTAGTCCCGTTTCCCGGTTTCTTCCCGTGCCGTTAGTCAGGAGCCTGGAGAAGGAATTTCCTGATGAACTCTACGGTGGCATAGAACTGAAAATCCGCATTCGCCTTCTTCGCGAATCCGTGTCCCTCGTTCTTGCCGAGCAGGTACCACACCGGCACGCCGTTCTTTCGGGCGGCGGCCACCATCTGTTCGGCCTCCGTGTACGGGACGCGCGGATCGTTGAAGCCGGCGACGATGAAGAGCGGCTTCGTGATCTTCTGCGCGTTGTTGAGTGGCGCGGTGCGTTCCATGAACGCGCGGATCGTGCTGTCGCGTTCGTCGCCGTACTCCGCACGGCGCAGATCGCGGCGGTAGCTCTCGGTATGCTCGAGGAACGTGACGAGATTCGAGATCCCGACGACATCCACCGAGCAGCAGAATGCGATCGGAGTAGTACGTCGCCACGGCGAGCGTCATGTGGCCGCCATAGCTGCCGCCGGTCACGAGCACCTTGGAAGCGTCGAGCGACGCGTTCGCGCCGATCCAATCGAAGAGCGCGTTGATGTCCTTGTACGTCCCCTCGCGCAGCACGCCGTTGTCCAGCAGCGCGAATTGTTTCCCGAATCCGGTCGATCCGCGAACGTTGGGGTATAGCATCGCGATGCCTAGCTCGTTCACGAAATAATTGTTGCGCCCCAGGAACGTCGGGCGCGATTGCCCTTCAGGACCGCCGTGGATGTTCACGATCACCGGGCGTTTGCCGGTGAACTTGGCAGGTGGCATGTACAGGAAGCCGGAGATCATGCGCCCGTCCCACGACTTCCATTTCACCAACTGCGGCTCCGGCATCGCCGAGAGGTCCACGCCGCCCGTTTCGCTGAAGGTCCAGCGCGTGATCGTCGGCTGTTTGCCCGACGGGTCGAGCACGTACGCGTCCGAGGGCGCGCGCGATGAGTTGAGCGCGAACCCGAGCAGATGTGAATCGCGATGCCATGCGAGTCCGCCGATGACCCCGGCCGGCGGGCTCGGGAGGTGGATCGCCTTTCTTGCCCGCACGTCCATCACGTGCAGCTGGCTCACACCGTCGGCGTTCACGACATAGGCCAACATGCGGCCGTCGCGCGAGAGTGCGAACTCCTCCACGTCCCATGGTTCGTTCGTGATCGCCGTCTGCTTCGCGCCGGCGATCTCGATATACGCGAGGTGATTGAACTCGCTGCCGAGGTCGGTGGTGGTGTAGACACCCTTGCCGTCGGCGCTGAATTCGCCGCCGCCATAGGCGACGAGGTCCGCGCCTTTGGGCGTGAGCGCGGTCTTCTCGCCGGTCGCGGTGTTCACAATCCAGAGATAGGACTCGTTCACCGAGATCCCCTGTTCGGCGAGCAGCCACTTCCCGTCGGGCGACCAGTCGTGCACCTGCCATCCGCCGCCGGCCACCTGGAGCAGCATCTTGTCGGTGTGCGGATCGAGCGGGTCCATCGTGTAGATGTCCTTGTCCGTCCCGTTGCGCCGTGACGATGTGTACGCGATGCGCTTGCCATCGCGCGACCATACCGGCGCGCCGTTCTGCGACTTGCCGTCGGTGAGCAGCGTCGCGGCGCCGCTGGTGAGATCGAAGCGGTAGAGCTGTGTGAACTCATTGCCGCCAATGTCGCGCTCTACGATGAGATACTTCCCCTCGCGCGGCTCGTAGGTCGCGCTCAGCACGCGATCGGGGAAAAAGGTGAGCTGTCGCCGCTCGCCGCCCGGGAACGACACCGCATGCGCCTGCACGACGTCCGCGAAGCGCGTGCCGATGAGCATCTGGTGGCGCGTGGGATGCCAATCCCAGAGCGCCACCGATCGGAATTCGGTATACGGCGCGGCCGCGGCCGCGATGCTCGCCGGGATCGGCGGCAATCCATCGGCGACGAGATTCTCGTTGGGTGCGATCGCCGCGTTCTGAGCACCGAGCGGAAGCGCGATGCCGAGGGCGACGATCGCAGCGTACTCCGTAATGCGCATGACCATTCTCCAGAGGGAGCCGGCTTCGAAGCTAGGGCTCCCCGCGACGCGCCGGAAGGCAGGCGACAGCCGACAGCCGACAGCCGCTGTTATGTTCCACGAATGCTCTCCCGCCGACAACTCCTCGCTGGCCTGCTCGGCGTCGTCGCCGCGGCGCTCTTCATGCGGCTCGGCTTCTGGCAGCTCGACCGGCTCAAGCAGCGCCGCCTCGCGAACGACGTGAAACTCACGCGCATCCTCGCGCCGCCGGTCGGCCCGTTCAGCATCATCGCCGGCGCCCGCCGTTGGCGCCCGGTGCGCGCCGTCGGCACATTCGACTTCGATCATCAAGTGGTGATCGCGGGCGAATCGCACGACGGCGCGCCCGGCGTGTACGTCATCACGCCGTTCAAGGTGGAGCCGAGCGACCGCGTGGTGCTCGTGAACCGCGGCTGGGTGTATTCGCCGGACGCGCAAACGGTGGACCTCTCCAAGTTCGACGAAGCGCCGCATCAGGTGCTGAACGGCTACGTCGAGGAGTTCGTGACCGACGGCAAGGGGCCGGCGCGTACCGCATCCACCGCGAATGCCTGGCGCCGAATGGACGCGCGCGAGATGCCGTCGGCGTTCCCGTTCCCGATCGCGATGTTCTATGTGGTGGCGCAGCGGGACAGCGCCGCGCCGGCGGCCGCGGGCGCTCCCATCCGGCTTGGCCGCCCCGTCGCTCGACGAGGGGCCGCACCTCAATTACGCGATCCAGTGGTTCCTGTTCGCCGCGATCGCGCTGGGCGGCGCGTCGCTCATGATCTACCGCGACCGAAAAGCGCCCGCATAGCACCGATCGCGAGTGTACTCCCTCGCTCGCCGGGTATAACTTTCGGTCAGGACGGAGGCGCTCCGTCCGCCGGCCGCGGGCCGGGCACCGCCAACTCAGCCACCGAAGGCACGCCATGTCACCGTCTTCGCACGGCCATGCCAGCGAGCAGGAAGCCCGCGACGTCGCGGAGTCCGCGCGCGAGAGCGAGTGGACGTCGCCGAGCTTCCTGAAGGAATTGTTCCTCGGCCGCTTCCGCCTCGACCTGATCGATCCGTTCCCGCAGCAGACGGCGGAAGAAGCGGCGCGCGCCAAGCCGTTCATGGACAAGCTGCGCGCGTTCCTCGACCGGCTCGATTCCGACAAGATCGACCGCGACGGGAGCATCCCCGAGAGCGCGGTGCAGGAGTTGCGCGACATGGGCGCGTTCGGGATCAAGATCCCGGTGGAGTACGGCGGGCTGGGCCTCTCGCAGACGAGCTACATTCGCGCCATCGGCATGGTGACGTCCAAGGACGGTTCGCTCACCGCGCTGCTCTCGGCGGCGCAGTCGATCGGACTGCCCGGTCCCCTCAAGCTCTTCGGCACCGACGAGCAGAAGAAGAAGTACCTGCCGCGCCTCGCGAAGGGCGCGATCTCGGCGTTCGCGCTCACCGAAGTGGACGCCGGGAGCGATCCGGCGAACATGCGCACGACCGCGACGCCGAGCGAGGATGGGAAGTCGTTCGTGATCAACGGCGAGAAGCTCTGGATCACCAACGGCACGCGCTGCGAATTGATGGTCGTGATGGCGCGCACGCCCGACGCGATCGTGGACGGCAAGCCGAAGAAGCAGATCACCGCGTTCATCGTCGAGACGAAGACGCCGGGGCTCGAGATCACGCACCGCAACCACTTCATGGGGCTGCGCGCGATCGAGAACGCGGTGCTCAAGTTCACGAACGTGCGCGTGCCGCGCGAGAACATCATCTGGGCGGAAGGGAAGGGACTCAAGCTCGCGCTCATCACGCTCAACACCGGGCGCCTCACGCTTCCCGCGAGCTGCGCTTACGGTTCCAAGCAGATGCTGCGCATCGTGCGCGAGTGGTCCAACAAGCGCGTGCAGTGGGGGCAGCCGATCGGCAAGCACGAAGCGGTGGCGCAGAAGATCGCGCATCTCGCGGCGAACGTGTTCGCGATGGAGTCGGTGGCCGAACTGTCGAGCGGCCTCGCGGACCGCGGCGGTTACGACATTCGCCTCGAGGCGGCGATCGCGAAGCTGTGGAACAGCGAAGCGGCGTGGCGCGGCGTGGACGACGCGCTGCAGATCCGCGGCGGCCGCGGCTATGAGACCTCCGATTCGCTGCGCGCGCGCGGCGAGGATCCGATCCCGCTCGAGCGCGCGATGCGCGATTCGCGGATCAACCTGATCTTCGAGGGGTCGTCGGAGATCATGCGGCTGTTCATCGCGCGCGAGGCGGTGGACCATCACTTCAAGACCGCGTTCGATCTCGTGAATCCGCAGGCGACTATGGTCGCAGCGGTTCGCCGCGTGCGGGTCGATCGATCAAGTTCTACCCGGTGTGGTACACATCGATGATGTTCGGCCCGCTCCGGAACTACGGCGAGTTCGGCCGGCTCGCGGGTCACGTGCGCTACATCGAGCGCACGACGCGCAAGCTGGGCCGCTCGGTGTTCCACGCGATGGTGCGGCTCGGCCCCAAGCTCGAGAAGCGGCAGATGGTGCTCTTCCGCCTGGTGGATGTCGGCGCCGAGCTGTTCGCGATGGCGTCGGCGTGCTCGCGGGCCCGCGCGCTCGCGGCGAAGGGTGACAGTTCAGCGCTCGAGGTGGCGGATCTCTTCTGCAACGAGGCCCGCCTGCGCATCGCCGACCATTTCCGCAACCTCTTCGGCCCCAACGACGCCGCGCTGTACAAGGTGTCGCAGCGCGTGATGGCGGGCGATCTGACGTGGCTCGAGGATGGGATCGTGCGCGCGGAGAGCCTTGAAGCGGCACCCGCTGATTCCAAAGCGAAACGAGAGGCGGCGCTGGTCTAAGTGCCTATCGAGGGAAAAGGGAAAAGGGGCGCGCTAGCGGTCGCACCCCTTTTCCTTTTTCCCTTTTCCCTCGATCGTCGAGCCCTACCGCGCGTGCCGATACATGAGCTCCACCAGCTCGTCGTACATCTTCTCGCGCTTCTCGCCGTCCGACCCGCGGATCGCGTCCGCCGCACAGTATCTCAAGTGGTTCCCCATCACGCCGCGCCCCACCGCGCGCAGCGCTTCGTGCACCGAGCCGATCTGGGTCATCACGTCGGCGCAGTAGCGGTCGTCCTCGATCATCTTCTGCAGCCCGCGCACCTGGCCCTCGATGCGCCGCAGCCGCCGGAGGTTCGCCGCCTTCGTCGCCGCGTCCACGCCGTGCGCTTTTCGGGCACCTCGTCCGTTGGGCGATTCGTGCTCGAGCCCGCACGCGCAGGCCGCGGTCCGTTTCGCTCTCGCCGTCATGATTCGCTCCTCACGCGGCGAAGCGCCGCAGCCGAAGACTGTTGGACACCACGCTCACCGAGCTGAACGCCATCGCCGCGCTCGCGATCACCGGGCTCAGCTGCACGCCGAGCAGCGGATACAGCGCGCCGGCCGCGACCGGGATGCCGATCACGTTGTAGATGAACGCCCAGAAGAGATTCTGCCTCGTGATCCGCATCGTGCGCCGCGAGAGCGCGATCGCCTGCGCCACGCCGCGCAGGTCGCCGCGCATGAGCGTGATGTCGCTCGCTTCCATCGCCACGTCGGTCCCCGAGCCGATCGCGATGCCGACGTCGGCCTGCGCGAGCGCCGGCGCATCGTTGATCCCATCGCCCACCATCGCGACCACGCGGCCCGCGTCCTGCAGCCGCGCGACCTCGGCGGCCTTCCCTTCAGGAGGAACGCCCGCGACCACGCGCTCGACGCCCGCCTGCGCCGCGATCGCGCGCGCGGCGCGCTCGGTGTCGCCGGTGAGCATCACCACCTCGAGCCCCATTGCGCGCAGCTTCGCCACGCCCTCGCGCGAGGTCGCGCGGATCGTGTCGGCCACCGCGATGCAACCGGCCGCCCGCTTGCCGATCGCGATGTAGAGCGTCGTCTTGCCTTCCTCGGCGAAGTGGTCGGCGGCGGCGGTGAGCGGCGCGATGTCCACGCCGAGTTCGCGCATGAGCGCCGCGTTCCCGGCCATCACTTCGGATCCGTCCACCCAGGCGCGCGCGCCGAGTCCGGCGCGCGCCTCGAAGCGATCGGCGGTCATGAGTGACGAGCGATCGCGCGCGCGCATGGCGCACGACGGCGGCCGCGAGCGGATGCTCCGAACTCTGCTCGAGCGAGGCGACGAGCGCGAGCAGCGTGTCGCGGTCGGCCACCGGCCCGTCGGGCGCGACGAGCACATCCGTCACCGCGGGCTTCCCCTCCGTGATCGTGCCCGTCTTGTCGAGCACGACCGTCGTGATCTCCTGCGCGCGTTGCAGCGCCTCGCCGCCTTTGATCAGGATGCCGAGCTCGGCGCCCTTCCCGGTGGCGACCATCACGGCCGTTGGCACCGCGAGCCCCATCGCGCACGGGCACGCGATGATCAGCACCGCGACCGCCGCGGCGAAGGCGCGCACGAACGGAGCGCCCGGCGCCACCGTCATCCAGATCGCGAAGGTGGCGATCGCGATGCGAGATCACCACGGGCACGAAGATGGAGCTCACGCGGTCGGCGAGCCGCTGGATCGGCGCCTTCGAGCCCTGCGCCTCGTGCATGAGGCGCACGATGCGCGCGAGCACACTGTTCGCGCCTACCGTCGTGGCCTCGAATCGGAAGGAGCCGGTGGTGTTCATCGTGCCGCCGATCACCGCCATGCCCGCGGTCTTCTCGACGGGCATCGATTCGCCGGTGACCATGGATTCATCCACAGCGCTCGCGCCGGCGGTGATGCGGCCGTCCACCGGGATACGCTCGCCGGGCCGCACGATCACGATATCGCCGGCGTGGACGTCGGCGATCGGGATGTCCTGCTCCAGCCCCGAGCGCACGACGCGCGCGGTGCGCGGCTGCAGTCGCACGAGCGCGCGCAGGGCGCGCGTCGTCTCGCCCTTCGCGCGCGCTTCGAGCATGTTGCCCACGAGCACGAGCGCGATGATGATGTCCACCGCTTCGTAGTAGAGATCGGGCATCACGCCGTTCGCGCGGAAGAACGCGGGGTCGATCGTCGCGGCGACGGAATAGAGGAAGGCCGCGCCCGTGCCGACCGCGATGAGCGTGTTCATGTCGGCGGAGCGGTGGCGGAAGGCCATCCACGCGCGCGAGTAGATGTGCCGCCCCGCCCAGGCGATCACGATGCTCGTGAGCCCCAGGAGCACCAACGGGAGCGGGGGCCAATCCATCGCGAGCATCGAGAGCGCCATCGCCGCCGCGCCGATCGTGCCGCTTACCACCGCCTTGCCCTTGAGCGATGCGAACTCGCGCGTACGCTCGCGCTCCTGCGATTCCTGCTCTTCCAGCGCCGTGCGCGACGGGTCGGGCAGCTCGGCGCCGTAGCCGGTCGCGCGGATCGCCTCGACCAGGCGCGATGGGGTGGTCGCGTTCGGGTGGTAGTGCACCGTCGCGTTGTGCATCATGAGATTCACCGTCGCGTCGGCCACGCCCGGCTCTCCCTGCAGCGTGCGTTGCACGCGCGCTTGGCATGCGGCGCACGTCATCCCGGAAACTGGCAGCGTCACCATGCTCGCTGCGGTGCGTTCGGCGGCGAGCATCGCGCGATGGTCATGCGGCTTCGCGTGCCGGATGCCGTCGGGGAAGAAATACCAGAGCACGCCGCCGATCCCCGCGGCGGCGCCGGGCAGGACGATCCACGTCATGCGGGGATCGCGTGCGCCGTATAGCCGGCGGCCGACACGGCGGCCGCGATCTGCGCGGCGCTCGCCGCGGCGGGATCGAACTCCACGCGGGCGCGGCCGATCGCGACCGTCTCGATGCGCACGCCGGGAACGCGGGCGAGCGCGCCGCGCACGGCGTTCAGGCAATGGCCGCAGCTCATGCCGTCGATAGTGAGGTCGAGATGCTGCATGGCGCTCCTCGAAGAGGCGGGAGTCACGGAATCTAATACCCCCAGGGGGTATATCAAGCGGGCACGAAAAAGGGCGGGGCCCGAGAGCCCCGCCCCCAGTCCGCCCGCGCTACGCCGCCACTTTCGCCGGCGCGCCCGCGAAGCCGAAGTACGCCAGCACCGCGCCGAGCACGAGGTGCAGGTACGTGTCGTTGCCGCCCAGCGGCACGAGCGTGCCCGGGATGAACGTCGTGAAGCCAAGCACCCCCAGCGCCAGATAGATCACGCCGCCCACCTTGCAGTACATTGTCGCGCCCTCCGAGGTCTTCGAGGCCATGATCCCCCAGATCCCGAACGCCAGGTGCACGATGTTGTGCACGATGTTCACCGGGAAGAGCCCCAGCAGCATCGAGCCGTTCATGTCCATGCTTCCGCCGATCATCGCGATCGGCACGAAGCCCAGCACACCGACGAGCACGAACACGATGCCGAAGAGCTGCGCCACTTTCTGAGTCGACATGCCTTCCTCCTGAAGGGGGGCTGCATCACCCGGCGCCCAACAACCGCTGGGCGACGGAGAAATAGATCACGATCCCCGCGACGTCCACGAACGATGCGACGAACGGGGAGCTCGCGATAGCCGGGTCGAATCCGAGCCGGGTGAACAGCAGCGGCAGCATCGCGCCCGCCAGCGTTCCGGTCAGCACCACCATCAGCAGCGTGAACGACACCACGAACGCCACGTCGTAGCCGTTCCCCCACATCAGCGCGCGCGCGAATCCGATCGCGCCCAGGAACGCGCCGAGCACGACGCCCTGGCCGAGCTCGCGCAGGAACACTCTCATCGCATCCTTCAGTTCCACGTCGCCCACGGCGAGCGCGCGCGTGATCAGTGTGGCGCTCTGCGATCCGGAATTCCCGCCGGAGCTCACGATGAGGGGCACGAAGAACACGAGCGCGATCGCGCCCTCCAGCACGGTCGCGTAGTGCCGCAGCGCGGTACCGGTGAACATCTCCTCGATGAACAGCAGGATCAGCCAGCCCCCTCGCTTCCGCGCGAGCGACCAGAACCCCGCTTGGAAGTACGGCGCCTCGAGCGGCTGCACGGCGCCGAGCTTCTGCACGTCCTCGGTCTGCTCTTCCTGGATCGCATCGATCACGTCGTCCACGGTCACGACGCCCACCAGCCGCTGCGCGTAGTCCACCACCGGCACCGCCACGAGGTCGTACTTCGACACGAGGCGCGCCACCTCCTGGCGGTCCGCCGTCGCCGGCACGCGCACGACATCGGTCCACGCCGCATCCGCGATCCGCGTTCCCTCCGCCGCCGCGAGCAATTCGCGCAGCGATAGCACGCCCTGCACCCGGCCATAGAGGTCCACGGCGTACACCGCATGCATCGCCTCGCGCCGTCCCGCGCGCGCGAGCGCGCGGACGCGCTCCAGTGCCTTCTCCACGGTGTCGTCGAGTGAGACCGCCACGTATTCCGTGGTCATCAACCCGCCGGCGCTGTTCGGATCGTAGGCGAGCAACCGCTCGGTCTCGCCGCGCGCATCCTCGGTGATCTCGGAGAGGATCTGATCCGCGCGCTGATCCTCCATCTCCTCGATGGCATCGGCGCGGTCGTCCGGCGTCATCGCCGAGACGAGCTCCGCGGCCTGCGTGCTCGACATCTCCTGGAGCAGCTCGGTGCGCAGTTCCTCGTCGAGATACTCGAGCAGATCGGCGGCGCGCGCGGCCGGCAGCGCGCGCAAGAGGGCGAGGATCTGGTCCCGCGGCAGCGCCCCCGCGATGTCGGCGAGATTCGCCGGATGCAGCTCTTCCGTCTCCGCCGCGACCACGGACGCGCCCTGCGCGAGCATCGCTTTCAGGTCCGGCGCGAGCAGCATCGCGACGGGCGTCGGGTCCTTCGGTGGCTTTTGTGGTGTCACGTGCACCGTCCGGGAGGGCATCGAGCCGGTGGCGTCGAGCGAGTGGTGCCGCGCGAGAACATAACGCGCCACTGACACCTGGACCACCCCGAATCCGTACGGATTTCAAGCTCCATCCAAACGTTTTCATCTCCGCCGGTGTCACACCTTTCAGTGCACGTCGCGGGCGCCGATCATCCGCCGCCCTTCTCCCGAACCGCCGCCTGTGAACCGTTCATGCATCGTCTGTCCCCGCTCGCCGCGCTCGTGTTGCCCGCGCTCCTCGCCGCGCAGACGGCGAGCCCACCGCCCGTAAGAGAGCGACGCGGCCACGGTTCCATCGGGGAACGGCGCATCGGGGACAACGATCTCGCAGCAGCTCGCCTCGCTCGGCGACCCGCCGGTGCGCTCCGCCACCGCCACGCTGAATTCCGCGGTCGCCACGCGCGCGCTGCTCGCACCCGTGATCGACGGCAAGGACGACGATCCTATCTGGGCGCACGCGCAGATCATCGACTCCTTCCGGCAGTTCCAGCCGAAGGAGGACAGCGCGCCTAGCTTCCGCACGGTCGCCAAGGTCGTCTACGACGACAAGTTCATCTATGTGTTCGTGCGGATGTACGATCCGCACCCCGACAGCATCGTCGCGCTGCTCAGCCGCCACGACGTGCACACGCAGTCGGATTGGATCAAGGTGATGATCGACTCGTATCACGACAAACGCAGCGGCTACGAGTTCTGCGTGAACCCCCGCGGCGTGAAGCGCGACTACTACACGTTCAACGACAGCCAGGAGGACGACTCCTGGGACGGCGTTTGGGATGTCGCGACCACGATCGACTCGCTCGGCTGGACGGCCGAGTTCCGGATCCCCTTCGACCAGCTGCGCTTCGCGCCCGCGCCGAACCTCACCATGGGCTTCGCCGTGTGGCGCGACATCGCCCGCTTCAACGAGCGCGACAGTTGGCCGGTGTACCGCCGCACCAAGCCCGGCATCTCCTCGCAGCTCGGCGAGATCACCGGCATCGAGGGACTCGGCGCGCCGCGGCATCTCGAGGTGCTGCCGTACGTTGTCACCAAGAACGTGACGTGGCCGAACGGTACGGGCTATGAACGGCAGCAGGATATCACGGGCGGCGCCGACCTGAAGTACGGCGTCACGACGAACCTCACGCTCGACGGTACCGTGAATCCCGACTTCGGCCAGGTGGAGTCGGATCCCGCGGTGCTCAATCTCTCGGCGTTCGAGACGTTCCTGCCCGAGAAGCGGCCGTTCTTCGTGGAAGGCACCGGCATCTTCCATCTCGACGTCGGCTGCAACAACGGCGCATGCACCGGTCTGTTCTATTCGCGGCGCATCGGACGGCAGCCGCAGCTGAGCGACGGCTCGCTCGCCTCGCCCACCGCCACGCAGATCTACGGCGCGGCGAAACTCACCGGCCGATTGAGCAACGGGCTCTCGGTGGGCGTGCTCGATGCGCTCACTGCGCAGGCCGACAATTCGGATGGCAGCACCGCCGAGCCGCCCACGAACTATTTCGCTGCGCGCGCTCTCAAGGAGTACGACGACGGACAGAGCGGCATCGGTGCGATGGTGACGGCCACCAACCGGCAGAACGACGCGTACACGTCGCCATATCTGCGGACGGATGCTTACACCGGCGGCGTGGATTTCCGGAAGCAATTCTCGAAGCGCCAGTACGAACTGACGGGCTACGCGGTGGGCAGTTCCGTGAGCGGATCGGACACCGCCATGCTCTACACGCAGGAGAACAGTACTCACTACTATCAGCGCCCCGGCAGCGGCCTTCCCTTCGACACGCTGCGCACCTCGCTCACCGGCGACGCGGAGCAGCTCAGCTTCGGCAAGATCGGCGGCGGGATCGTGCGATTCAACAGCGACCATCACGCGCGTGAGCCCCGGCTTCGAGATCAACGACCTCGGCTATCTTGCGCAGGCCGGCACCGAGAGTTGGGGGAACTGGTTCGCGCTCCAGTACCAGCAGCCGAAGTCGTTCTACAAGCAGCTGTTCCTGAATTTCAACGCCTATGGCGCCTGGAGCGCGGAGGGCGTCTCGAGCGCCTACCTCAGCACCACGAGCACGAACGTCAACGCGTCCACGGAACTCAAGAACGGCTGGTGGGTGAACGCCGGCATCGAGGGCGACAACCTGCCCGGCGTGTATGACGACCGGAAGGCGCGCGGCGGGCCGGCAATGTACCGCCACCCGTACCTCTCGTGGTGGGCCGGCATCCAGGGCGATCCGCGCATGAGAGTCGTGCCGAGCATCAACACCTTCGGCTTCAATGGCAGCGGCGGGAAATCGCACGGCTGGGGCATCGATCCCCAAGTGCTGTTCACGATGTCGTCCAACCTCGCGCTCACGGTGGGGCTGCACTACGACCTGAACATCGACTACACGCAGTGGGTCCAGAATTTCGCGGACGGCCCCGACAGCGTCAGCACCTTCGCGGCGCTGCACCAGGACACCTTCTTCGCCTCGATCCGGCTGGACGCCACGTTCACGCCCAAGCTGTCGTTCCAGTTCTACGCCAATCCGTTCATCAGCGACGGCCGCTACGAGAACTGGAGAGCGCTCACGAATCCGCGCGCGACGTCGTACGACACGCAGCTCACGCCGTATTCCAGGCCCGACTCGAGCGCGAGCGCGTACAATTTCAACGACCAGGAATTGATCGTGAACAGCGTGCTCCGCTGGGAGTACCGCCGCGGCTCCGCGGTGTATCTCGTATGGCAGCACGGCCGCAACTACTACAACCAGAGCCAGCAGTACAGCGGCTTCGATCCGGGCACGAACGTGAACAACCTGCTCTCGATCCATCCGATCAACACTTTTCTCGTGAAGATGACGTATTGGCTTAGCCTGTAGCGCGGGATACCTGGGGCCGCCTGCAGGTGATCATGGAGGAGCAGCCGAAGCTGGCTGCTCCTTCGTGCTTCCACGGTCGTTGACGCGCATCGCGCCCCCGGCGAGCTTTCGGCCTCCACCACCTCGCGATCGAACCCATGACCCGCATTGCGTTCCTCGGCCTCGGCGCGATCGGCACACCGATGGCGCGGCATCTCGTCGACCCGCGTTTCGAGCTCGCGGTGTGGAATCGCACGCGCGAGAAAGCGATGGCCTTCGCCGGCGCGGGCGCCAACGTGCGCGTCGCGTCATCGCCGCTCGATGCCGGCAAGGACGCCGAGGTCGTGATCACCTGTCTCCCGGCGTCGCCCGATGTCGAGTCCGTGCTCGATGGCGCGGGCGGACTCCTCGCCGGGCTCGAGCGCGGCTCGGTGCTCGTGGATTGCACGTCGGGCGATCCGGCGACGTCGCGCCGCATCGCGGCACGGCTCGCCGAACGCGGCGTCGACTTCGTCGACGCGCCGGTGAGCGGCGGCGTGATCGGCGCCGAGAAAGGAAAGCTCACGGTCATGGTCGGCGGCGACGCGGCGCGTCTTCGAGCGCGTGCGCCCCGTGCTCGCGGCGTTCGGCGAGAAGATCGTGCACTGCGGGCCGGTCGGGTCGGGTCACGCGCTCAAGGCGGTGAACAACGCCCTGCTCGCGGTGCACATCTGGTCGGCCGCCGAGGGACTCGCCGCGCTCACGAGAGCGGGCGTGAAGCCCGCCGTCGCGCTCGACGTGATCAACGCATCGAGCGGCCGCAGCAATGCATCGCAGAATCTCTTTCCCGAGCGCGTGCTCACGCGCGCCTTCCCGCGCACCTTCCGCCTCGCGCTGCTCGACAAGGATGTCGGCATCGCCGCCGCGGTCGCGAGAGAGCAGCGCGTGCCCGCGCCGCTCATCGCGCTCACCGCGGAACTCTTCCGCGCCGCCCACAACGCGCTCGGCGAAGAGGCCGATCACGTGGAGGCGGTGCGCTTCCTCGAACAGCTTGCCCAGGTGGAGATCGCATGAGCGCGATATTGTCGGCCTCTCGCGTCACGTCCACGGACGCGATCCGTGCGCAGTTCCCGGCGCTCCAGCGGCGCGAGGGATCGCGCCCCGTCGCGTTCTTCGACGGGCCCGGCGGCACGCAGGTGCCGCGCGCGGTGGCCGACGCGATGACGGACTACTCTGTTCCATCACAACGCGAACACGCATTGGGCCTATCCCACGAGCGCCGAGACCGACGAGATGATCCAGGCCGCGCGCGTCGCGGTGGCCGACTTCTTGAACGCGTCGCCCAACGAGATCGCGTTCGGCCTCAACATGACGACGATCACCTTCCATCTGGCGCGCGCGATCGGGCGCGAGCTCGAGGCGGGCGATGAGATCGTGGTCACCGAACTCGACCATCACGCCAACGTCGCGCCGTGGCGCGCGCTGGAGCGCGAGCGTGGCGCCGTATGTGCGCGTCGCGAAGATGGATCCCGACCACGGGGCAACTGGACTGGAAGGATTTCGAACGCCAGCTCTCGGCGCGCACACGCGTGCTTGCGATCGGCGCCGGGTCCAACGCGCTCGGCACCATCACCGACGTCGCGCGCGCGGCGCGGCTCGCGCGCGGCGCGGCGCCGCGGCACCGTGGTATTCGTGGACGCCGTGCACTACGCGCCGCACGCGCTCGTGGATGTCCGCGCGCTCGACTGCGATTTCCTCGCGTGCTCCGCGTACAAGTTCTACGGCCCGCACATCGGCATGCTGTACGGCAAGCACGAGCGGCTCAGCGCGCTCGACGTGCCGAAGCTCGTTCCCGCGCCCGACACCGCGCCCGAGCGCATGGAGACCGGCACGCAGAATCACGAAGGGATCATCGGCGCGGGGGCCGCCGTGGATTTCCTCGCGTCGCTCGCGCCCGACGGCGGCGCGCACCGGCGCGCACGGCTGACGGCCGCGTTCGGCGAGCTGCACACGCGCGGCGACGAGCTGTTCCATCGCATTTGGGAGGGACTCGGCGCGATCAAGGGCGTGCGCCGCTTCGGGCCGCCGCCGCGTGAGCGCCGCACGCCCACGATCGTGTTCACCGTGGCCGGCGTGCCGACCACCGACGTCGCGGTCGCGCTCGCACGAGCTCGGCGTCTATGCGTCGAACGGGGATTTCTACGCGACCACGATCGTCGAGCGGCTGGGTCAAATGCCCGACGGCCTCGTGCGCGCCGGTTGCGCGTGCTACACGAACATGGAAGAGGTGGAGCGGCTCATTGATGGTGTGGAGCGCATAGCCGGGGGGACGCGCTAGCCGTGCATCGTGCATCGTGCATCGTGCCGCGACAGACGAGCGGCGCCGAGGCACGATGCACGCTGCACGATGCACGCGTTCGACTCGCGCGAATAGGAATGCTCGCGCTCATCGTTTTCGCCAGCAGAGCCGATGCCCAGGCGAAGGATACGATTCGTTCCGATTCCACCAAGAAGGATTCCGCGCGCGTACAGCATCTCGTGCCGGTCGTCGTGAGCACGCGGCTGAGCGATGCGGATGAGAGCGTGCCCGCGCAGGTGGACAAGGTGAACGTGCACGATCTCGCGCCCGCTTCCGCGAGCGCCGCCGCCGCGCTCGCGAAGCTCCCCGGCGTGAGCGTGTTCGACGATCAGGGCACGCCCGCGCAGCCCACGCTCGAGATCCGCGGGTTCAACCTCTCGCCCGTGGTCGGCGTGCCGCAGGGCGTATCGGTGTTCCTCGACGGCGTGCGCGTGAACGAGCCCGACGCGCAGGAGGTCAACTTCGACCTCTTGCCGATGGACGCGGTCTCGCGCGCGCAACTCGTGCGCGGCCCGGCCACGCTCTACGGCAAGAACACGCTGGCCGGCGCGCTCGTGCTCTTCACCGCAGCGCGGCGAAACAGTGCCGGTGCTCGAGGGCGACGTGAGCGGCGGATCCTTCGGCCTGTTCAACGCCACGGTGAACGCCGGCGGCAAGAGCGGCGGCTTCGACGGTTTCCTCTCCGCGAACTTCTTCAACGAATCCGGCTGGCGCGAACGAAGGCGGACTCACGGAGCGGTCGATCTTCCTCAACCTCGGCCGCAAGCGCGACTCGAGCGACATCGCGCTTCACGGTGATGTACGCGCACGACAGCATCGCCGAGCCGGGTTCGCTCCCCGCGAGCTGGCTCGCGGTGAATCCGCGACTCAACTACTCCGGCGGCGATTTCTTCGCGCCCGAACTCTGGCATCTCGCGCTGCGCGGCGAACGGATGCTCGGCGCCGGCCAGTTGCGCACCGCGATCTTCTACCGCCACAACGCGTCAGAGCAATTCAACGTGAACGTGAACGCGCCGAGTTCCGACGCGTTCCTCGTGAACCAGTCGTACGGACTCACCACCGAGTGGAGCGCGCCGCTCTCGGCGTGGTCGCGCCCGTTCGCGTTCACCGCCGGTATCGAGCTCGCGCGCAACGACGTGAGCGAATCGATCTACGCGCGGCTCACGGCCGACACATCCGTGCATCTCCCGCCGGAATGCAGCGCCGACGGCCTGTGCGCGGACGTGTTCGTGCCCGAGCAGGATGCCGGCGTCTTCGCGCAGGGCGTGCTCTCGCTCACGTCCGCGCTGTCACTCACCGCCGCGGCGCGATTCGACTGGGTGCGCGTACCGTTCGAGGATCGCTACGACAGCGCCAACAACGCGACGAGCGTGTTCACGCATCTCTCGCCGCGCTTCGGCGCTACGTACGAGTTCAACCAGGCATGGCGCGGATACGCCGTGGTGAGCGGCGGGTTCCGTGCGCCCGCGCCGGTGGAGCTCGGCTGCGCGAGCCCCGACGCGCCCTGTCCGCTGCCGTATGCGCTCGGCGCCGATCCGCCGCTCCAGCCGGTGACGCTCGCGAGCTACGAGATGGGCGCCGACTGGTCGCCGAAGGGCGGCAGTACGCTCGAGGCGTCGCTCTTCTGGAGTGATGTGCACGACGAGATCGTGTTCGTCGCGAGCACGAACACGCAGGGCTACTTCCAGAACATCCCGCACACGCGCCGCGCCGGCGTGGAACTGAGTGGCACGCTCGTGCTGCCGCACGGGATGCGCGCGAGCGCATCGTACACCTACTTGAACGCGACGTATCAGAGCACCGTGCTCCTCTCGTCGCAGCTGCCGGTGCCCGACTCGGTGCATCCCGGCGATGTGTTCCCGCTCTCGCCGCACGACCGCGTGACCTTCGCCTTCGGCGCCACGGAAGTGGTGGGCTCGGGCACGATCGATGGCGAGATCGGGATGAACGCCGTGAGCACGCAGTTCGTGCGCGGCGACGATGCGAACGTCGAGGCGCCGCTCGCCGGCTACGCCGTGTGGCGCCTGCGTGCGACCTACGCGCGCGACCACATCGCGTTCACGGCCACCGTGCAGAACTTGTTCGATCACAAGTTCTCGAGCTTCGCCACGTACGCGGACAATCCCGTGGGCCCGCCCGGCGGGCCGCCGTCCGATGAGGTGGAGCGCTTCTACACGCCCGCGCAGCCGCGCGCGTTCATCGTGAGCATGAAGCTGAGCCGGTAAGAACGTGCATCGTTCATCGGGCATCGTGCCTCGGCGATGCACGATGCCCGATGCACGATGCAACTAGTGCTTCTTCTTTCTCGATACTGTGGTCGGTTCAAGCGCTTCGAGGAAGATCGAATACTCCGACCCCGGACTCCACAGCACCCAACTGTCGTAGCCCGCGTCGTACACGCCCTTCTTCTGCGCCTCGACCTGCGTCGCCGTGTAGTGCGGCGCGCCCAGCGTGAACGCCTGCAGCCACGGGCGCACATGGATCGGGCTCATGATCCCGAGCTTGAATGTCCTTGTGATGCGCGCCCGTGATCGCGCTGATCCACCACGAGATACGGCTCCGAGTTCGGGTGCGCGATACCGAACGATCCATGCGGATAGTGCGACGGATACACCATCGGCAGCAGCACATCCGTCACCGGCGCCAGCTCGCTCCACTGCTGCCCCACCTCGAGCGCGCCGCCGATCGACGTCACCATGCCGAAGATGTCCGCCGTGCACCGCGCGCCGGCCGCGTGGATGCGCGGGCACGCCGCGCGGAAGAAATCCGCGAGCGCTTTCGGCTTCGCCACGCCGTTCGCATCCTTGAACACCTGCGGCGGCAGCGACGCGTACGGCTCGGGAAACCGGATGTAGTCGAACTGGATCTCGTCGAACCCGAGCCGCGCTAGCTCCTCCGCCACGCGAATGTTGTACTCGCGGATCGACGGGTCGTACGGATCCACCCACGTCAGCCCCTTCTTGTCGTGCCACGGCGTGCCATCGGGCTTCCGGATCACGTGCTGCGGATTCACGCGCGCGGCCACGGAGTCCTTGAACACCACCACGCGCGCGATCGCGAGGATGTGATGCGCCTTCAGCGTGTCGAGCAGCGGCACGAGTTCTTTGAGCCGCCCGGCGCGCCCCGCGTTGCGCGACACGATCGTATCTCTCGACTCGAAGTTGAGACCGAACTCATCCTTCATGTCGATCACGAGCGCGTTGATCTCGGTCTTGTCCGCGATCGCGATGAGCGCGCGCATCTTCTTCGCGCTCTGCGACGCCCATCGATTCACATAGAGCGCGCGCACGATGCCGGTGTCGGCCAGCGGTTTTCGCGGCGGCCGCCGCCGGCGCCGCATGCACGCTGTCGCGAATGGTGTCGCGTACGAATCGCGGAGCGAACGGGCGCGGCAAGTGCATCGCGGCGGCAAGCCACGATGAGAGCGACGAGGACAACAATGACTGGGCGGCGCATCTGCGACTCGCGTGGTGCAGGGTGGTTCACCGGGGGACGCGAAATCTACACCGCGCGTCGTGTTCATAGCACGCACACCCCATGCCTCCCGTCACACGGTATATTCCGCGCATGTTCCGGGTCCCGGCCGCCACCGCGCTCTTTCTCGTCCTCGCCGCCTGTCCCGCGCCGCACGCGGTCCGGCCGCGCCGAGCGCCGAGTTCATCATCGAAGCCGGCGACAGCTCCTTCTGGGTCCGGTCCGGACCCGAAGGCGTCCGCGTTCGCGGCGCCCCCCTGCGCCTCGGCCGGCTGAACGGTTCGTTCATCGAGCTCTACCTGGCCGACGACGACCATTCCTACCCCGACGCCATCATCACCGGCCAGCGCCTCTACCGTCGCGACCTCCGCAGCGGCGACTCGACCGCCGTCTTCATGGACACCACGATCAACGCCGTGGCGGTGATGTACGCCTCCCAGCATCCCACCGAGCGCCCCCTCGGCCCCGACGACGACCTGCCCGATGAGCCGGCGCTCAGCGCCACCTCGGACCTCGTGCCGCTCGTCCAGTTCGGCCGCTTCCTTTCGGTGAGTTACACCGCCGACCTCGAGGGCGATGGCAGCGACAACTGGCACATCGCGCGCCGCTACACGCTCGACCTGGGGAAGGGCGGACCGGCCACGGTCGCCGATATCGTCGGCGACAAGAACGCCGAGTACGTCCTCCAGAAGGGCGCCAAGCTCTTCACCCAGACGCTCGACTCGGTGCTCGCCAGCTCGGACGTGCGCGCCAAGCAGGCGGCCGCCGCCGTCGGCGATTTCAAGTTCGATCCCACCAGCTTCGAGATCATGAACGTCGACGGCTCACCGGCCATCCGTTTCGTCGCCCCCGGCACCGGCCGCAAGGCCGAGGGCTTCACCCTGCCGCTCCCGCCCATCGTCGTCGCGGCGCCCAATTGGTGGGCGGAATCGGCGCGAAGGGCTGCCGCGACCGCTCGAGCACTGCCGGCGCCTCTCTGGAAGCACGGGAACCTCGAGGTGCAGGTCGGATACAAGCCGGGAGGGGACTCCGGTCTCAGCCGGCTCCTCGACAGCGCCGGCCGCGCGTTCCCGATCGCCGACGCTGCCGGCCCCCGCCCGTCGCATCTTCTGGCTCGATCATGGCGCCGTGGACAGCGCCACCCGCGCGGCGCTCGCCCGCGCGTTCGATGAGGCCGCACTCTATTCCGAGGACACCCGCACCGCCATGACTCCCGCGCCCAAGAAGTCCCGCCCCGGCAAGTTCGTCTCGGATTCGCAGCACGAGACATCCGAGATCATGATGCCGCAGCACGCCAACAACCTCGGCCATGTGTTCGGTGGCGTGATCCTCTCGATGATGGACCGCACGGCCGCCGTCGCGGCCATCCGCCACGCGCGCGGCAGCTGCGTCACCGTGAGCGTGGACCGCGTGGATTTCCGCGAGCCGATCCACTTGGGCGACCTCGTGATCATGAAGGCGAGCGTGAACTACACCGGGCCGCACTTCAATGGAGATCGGCGTGCGCGTGGATTGCGAGAACCTCGTGGACGGCGTGCGGCGTCACACGAATTCGTGCTATCTCACGTTCGTGGCGGTGGACCGCAACGGCCGCCCGGTGGACGTGCCGGCCGTGATCCCGCAGACGCGACGACGAGAAGCGCCGCTACGCCGCGGCCGAAGCGCGCCGCCGGCGCCGCCTCGAGGAGCGCAACGCCGAGGGGAAGCCGGCGTGAGCCGCCCGGCTCGACGGCACTTCACCGTCGCGCAAGCGAACAGCACGCTGCCGCTCGTGCGGCGGATCGTGAAGGACATCATCACGTTCTATCCGGTGTGGAAGGACCGCGTGGAGGCATTCGCGGTGTTCGCCGCGAACGCGACCGCCGACCAGCCCGACCCGCAGGCCGACGCGGCCGCGGCGGAGGTCCAGCGCTTGGCCGCTGAGATCGATGCGTGCCTGCGCGAACTCGCCGACCTCGGCGTGGAATACAAGCAGCCGCTCGACGGCGGCCTCGTGGATTTCCCCGGCGAGATCGACGGCCGCGATGTGTGGCTCTGCTGGCGCTACGACGAAGCCGGCGGTGGAGCACTGGCACGAACTGGAAGCGGGCTTCGCGGGACGGCGCCCGCTCACGCCGGTGCGCGCGAACTAGGTCACGGCGAAAGGGACGTCGATCTCCAGCCCATCGCGCGCGACCACCACATTCTCGAACGCACCGCGTGCTTCGTTCAAGAGCGTTTGCGCGTCGTTCGAATAGCGCGCCGAGAAATGCGTGAGCACGAGCTGGCGCACGCCGGCGCGCTTCGCGATCTCGCCCGCTTCGCGCGCGGTGGTGTGACCCGTCTCAGCGGCGCGCTCGGCCTCTTCGTCGCCGAACGTCGCTTCGTGCACGAGCACATCGGCGCCGCGCGCGATCTCCACCGTGGCGTCGCACGGGCGCGTGTCGCCGGTGATCACCACGCGGCGGCCGGAGCGGGGCGGACCCACGAGCGCCGACGGTTCGATGCGCCGGCCATCGTCGAGCGTGATCGTCTCGCCCTTGTGGATCTTCCCCCAGAGCGGGCCCTCGGGAATGTTCATCTCGCGCGCGATGTCGGGATGGAACTCGCCCTTCCGCGCCTCTTCGATCATCGCGTAGCCGAGTGAGGCCGCGCCCGCGTGCTCGGCGGGGAACGCGACGATCGCGTAGCCGCTCTTCTTCACCGACTGCGTCGGCTCGAGCTCGGTGATCTCCACGGGGAAGGGAGTACGCTCCGCGCCGAATCGCACTGCGTCGAACAGGATCTTCTTGGCGCCCTTGGGCCCGTAGAAGCGCATCGGCTCCGTGCGCCCCTGCAGCGCGAGCGTGCGGCAGAGTCCCACGACGCCGATGATGTGATCGCCATGGAAATGCGTGAAGAAGATCTCATCGAGCGCGAAGGTGATGCCGTATCTCATCATCTGCCGCTGTGTGCCTTCGCCGCAATCGAACAGCAGCGTTTCTCCCTCGCGGGTGAGGGCGAGGGAGGAGACATTCCGCTCGACCGTCGGGCGGGCGGCGCTGAGTTCCGAGGAATTTCAGGGTGAGAGACATGGCACGAAGATACTCAGTAATAACGGCGTGAGTCGAACCGAGCCGTGCGTGTTCACCCAGGGTGCGCGAGTTCCGAGTCGTGCGTCGTACGCCGCGCACTGCGTGCGTCGCAACCCGACCCCGTGAGTCGTGAGTGCACTCACGAACGCCGAGCAGCTCACGCTTCGGTGGTCGACGCGACGCACGCCGTCTGTGGTCCACACGCACGACTCGGTACTCACGGCGTCCGTGGTCGACGAACGCACGACCCGGTACTCACGCCGTTGTTAACCAACCGCCGCCGCATGTTTTTCGGGGTCAATATTTCGCCCCGATACGATCACGACCGTCGGGAATCTGAGCCCCAGGCTCCCCTCAAGGATCGCGGCCACCCCCACCGCGCCCGCTCCTTCGACCATCAATGACTCCTCTCGCGCCAGCCACCCGATCGCGCGCGCGATCGCCGCCTCGTCCAGCACCACAAGTTCATCCAGCGCATGCCGCCCTATATCCAACGCGAATTCGTCTATATCCCCCGCAAGTCCGTCGGCCAGCGTCGGTACACTCTCAATGTGCGTCACCGCCCCCGCCGCGAGCGAGCGGCTCATCGCCGCCGTATTCACGCTCTGCGCGCCCGCGATCCGCACATGCGGCGCCCTCCGGCGCAGCCAGCTCCCCCGTTCCCGCGAGCAGCCCCGCTCCTCCCACGGGCGTCACCACCATCGCGACGTCGGAAGATCCTCGAGAATCTCGAGCGCCACGGTCCCTTGCCCCGCGATCAGCGTATCGCCCAGGCACGGGTTAATGTACATGACGCCCCGCTCGGCGGCGAGCGCCTTCGCCCGCGTCATCGCCACGTCATAGTCCGCCGACTCGGCGTCCACGGTGGCGCCGAGCGCCTCAATGCCGCGGCGTTTCACTTGAGGCGCGGCGCGCGGCACGAACACGGTGGCGGGAATGCCGTGATGCTTCGCCGCCCACGCGACACCCAGTCCGTGATTGCCGGCGGAGCTCGCGATCACGCCGCGTGCGCGGACGTCGGGCGCGAGCGATGCGATCGCGTTGAACGCGCCGCGCAGCTTGAACGACCCCGTGATCTGCTCGCACTCGAGCTTGAGGAACACGTCGCCGCCGGCGCGGCGCGACAATTCCGCGGATCGCCGGAGCGGCGTGCGCACGCACACGCCGGAAATGCGCTTCGCGGCGGCGGAAATATCTTCGGCGCGCAGATCGTCGAACATGGCGCGGAGAATGGGGCCCTTTGGGCGCGGAGAGCAAGCCTTCCACCGTGACTTTCCACGCGAACGCGCGTCTATATCTCGATAGCGCGGAACAGCTTGACTCCCCCTCATCGCTCCGCTATCTTAGTGGAGCAAGACGGGGGCCCCGCACTGCGGGGCCTTTTCAATAGAAGGGGCTGTAGCTCAGCTGGGAGAGCGCTGCATTCGCATTGCAGAGGTCAGGGGTTCGAGCCCCCTCAGCTCCATAGCAGCCGAATACGCGGGATGCGCCGTTGCACGGTAGGACGTAGAGTTCCAATGAGTGACGTGCCGCAGCCCCGCAACCAGAATTGATGCCCGCCGCCGATCGGTAGGACGCAGAGTTCCAATGACGGCGTGCGTGGCAACTTCTGGAGCAGCACAGTAGGTGAGGCGCCGCGATAATTTCGCGGCGTTTTTTGTTTCCGGCCTACTGCGCGTGCACGGTCTCGGTGGTACTCCGCACGCCGTTGCTCACCGTGACCACGAGATCCGTGGCCGGCGCCGCCAGCTGCACCGAGCCGCCGCGCCCGATCGCCAGCACTTGCCCCGTGCGCGCGTCGCGCACGAGCGCCATTGGCCAGTCGCCGCCATTCCACTGCACCTCGGCGCGATTCCCGCGAAGCCGAGCGATCAGTCCGGTGGCCGAGAACGCGCGCGCATTCACACGCGCATGACCCGCGCCGCCGCGAAGCTCCAGCGCCGCCAGCCTCGACGCGTCGAAGCGGGCGATCGGGATGGCGAACGCGAAGCCGCGCGCGCCGCCCGGCTCGTCGGCGATCTGATCTGCGTCGAATGCGTACGAGAAGAGCGGCGCGCCGCCCGCGTCGAGCGCTTGCACCGTGTACGCGCCTCGCCCCGAGGGGAGCGACGCGCGCGCCGCGATCTCGAACGCAGGTTCGAGCACGAGCTCGCCGCCGCGCATGTGCCCCCATACGATCAACACCTGCTCCGGCGCCGACGCCGCGATCCGGTCCTCGGGGATCACGCTGGTACCGGCCAGGAAATTGTAGACGCCCGTATACGTGTAGTCGCTCACCCAGTACGGCGTGCAGTAGCTCATAATGTCGAACGCCATCGTGGGCTGGTACAGCGTATGCGTGGCGACATCGTATCCATACACGCCAATGTTCCCGCTCGGATACGGATACTGCGGGTCGGGATCCGCCGGATTTCCGCACGGCGAATGCATGCGCCCCCAATTGTGCCCGAGTTCGTGCGCGAGCGTTTGCTCGGGCGTGCCGCGATCGCTGCCGATCGCCGCCGGATAGCCGACGTATCCGAGCCCAATGATCCCGCCCTCGTACGGCGGATCGACCACGCCATAGTAATTCTCTCCGGCGTCCGCACTCTCCACCAACCGCACGATCGACAACGCCGAAAGCACATCGAGCCACGAACGGTTCGCGTCGTCGGGCGTGAGCGCAGGCGATACTACGCTGACGGCCGGGTGCAGCGTTCCCACGTGACCCGGCAGCGGGTGGATCTTCTGCATGAACGCCAGATACGGCTCGACATCGGCGGCATCCACGTTGCCCGCGCGCCCATCGAAGGTGCGGATCGGCACCAGCGTCACGCGTGCCGGCGGGATCGTGTGCACTTCGAGGAATTCCCCAACCGAGTCCGTCGAGAACGAGTTGTTCGACTCGTTGCTCTCCGCGATCACGTTCGACGGATCCACATCGGCGACGATCCGAAGTCCGGGCTGGAACAGCGCGCCCGGCACGAAAAGATTCCACGAACTGTTGAGCGTGCCCTCATCGATCGTCACCGGCACCGACGCTCCGGGCGCGGCGATCGTATCGGTGCGCACCAGCGTGTTCTCGACGTACCAGCGCACCCGCACCGGCGGTGTCCAATGGTTCGGGCGGCTCGCTTTCACGAACACCCTGAGGAAACCGTCGCGACCGGCCACCATCGGTACGCGGCCGTGGTAGTTCTGCACCGCCTGCGTGACGTACAGACCGTCAATGGTCAGATCGGACGTGACATAGCTGACGGGCGCCGCTGAGCTCAGCGTCCCCGCGTTCAGCGTCACCGTTCGACTGGCCGCGCTCGGGAAATAGGCCGTCGCGCCGGCGACCACCGAATCCGCCGCAACAGTGTACACGCCCAGCGGGAGGCGAAGAGAGCGTCGTCGTTCCATTCGCGGAGATCGAATGGGAGTAGCCGAACGGTCCGGTCACCAGCACGCTCGGATTCGCGCCGCCGGGCAATCCGCTCACGGTCACGGCGATCTGTCCCGTCATCGCGGTGTAGGCCACCGACGCGTTCACCGGCGTCGTCGAGGCCGGCACCACGACCGTCTGCGTGTACGGTGTGCCACCATACGTGGTGGAACCGTTCACCGCCGTCTTCCCGGTGATAGTGTACGTGCCCTCCACGAGATCGCCGATCGTTTGCGACGACGTGACGAGCTTGTAGTAGCCCGGTCCATACACCGCGACATTCGCATTCACGCCGCTCGGCAGCCCGGACACGCCGATCGCCAGACTCCCGCTCGCGAGCGCATAGGCGAACGTCACATTGGTCGCGGGGCTCTTGAGCTCCACCTGGAGACTCTCCGGCGTGGGCGCGAACAATTGGTTCGTGCCCGCGACATACCAGGCCGTAATGAGATACCAGCCCGGCGTCAGCCCCTTGAGCGTCGCCGTGGATGTCACGACCTGCGAGTAGCCGCCGGCCGAAGTGACCTTGATATCCGCCGGCACGCCGGGCAGCCCAGTCACGTTGACGGTCAGGTCCGCTGTCGACGCGGCGTCGGAACTGCTGTTGCACGCGCCGAATGCCAACCACGATACGAGCGCGACCGCGAGCCGGGTGCGCGACATCCTACTGCGCCGTGACCGCTTCGGTGGTGCTGCGCACGCCGTTCGAGAGAGTGACCACGAGATCCGTCGCCGGCGCGCCCAATCGCACGAAGCCGCCGCGCGCGAACGACAAGACACGGCCCGTGCGCGCGTCGCGCACGAGCGCCATCGGATAACTCGCGTGGTCCCAGCTCAGCTCCGCACGCCGCGCGCGCAACCGCGCGATCAATCCGGTGGGCGCGGGCGCGGCCGCGCTCACGGTTGCCGTGCGTCCTTGGCCAGAAAGGCGCAACGATGCGACGCGCGAGATATCGAATCGCGACACGGGGATCGCGAACACGAAGGCGCGCGAGCCGCCGGGCTCGTCGGCCACCTCTTGCCCATCGAACGCATACGAGAACAACCGGCCCCCATTCGCGTCGAGCGCCTCCACGCTGTACGCACCGCTCCCGCTGGGGACCCG
The DNA here is from genome assembly GCA_963732065.1 of uncultured Gemmatimonadaceae bacterium. GTDB lineage: Bacteria > Gemmatimonadota > Gemmatimonadetes > Gemmatimonadales > Gemmatimonadaceae > DATKOH01. The sequence goes on from CAVSYH010000019.1 coordinate 642,317, forward strand.
CGGCCGCGCCATGATCTCGAACGCCGGCTCGAGCACCATCTCATTGCCGCGCATCCGCCCCCACACCATCAGCACCGGCTGCTGCTCTTCGGCCACAATGTCCGGGTTCGCCACGCGGTACGACATCACGCCTACGTACGTGTAGTCGCTGATCCAGTACGGATGGCAGTAGCTCATCACATCGTAGATCGTCGGCGCGAACAGCGTCTGCGTCGCCACGTCGAATCCGTACACACCAATCACGCCGCCGAAATACGGATAATTCGGGTCCACGCCAGCCGGGTTCCCGCACGGCGAGTGATTGCGATTCCAGTTGTGGCCGATCTCGTGCGCGAGGATCTGTCGTTGATCCCTTGTCCCACCCCATCGCGGTCTCCCCGCCCACATAGCCGAGCCCCGCGACGCCGCCGGAGTACGGCGGATCCCACGCCGTAGTAGTGCTCCCGGGGCGGCACGCCATCCGCCGTCCGCAACGCATCCAGCTCCGCGAGGACCTGGTCCCAGGCGTTGTTCCCGTCATCCGATTGCAGCGGACCCGCCGTCGTGGTGTACAACGCGTGCAGCGAGCCGACATGGCTCGGGATCGGATGGATCTTCTGCAGGAAGGTGAGGAACGAATCCACGTTCGCCGCGTTCACCAGGCCGGTGAGGCCGTCCGAAGTCTTCACCGGCACGAGCGTCACGTACGCGGGAGACGCCGTGCGCACGTCGAGCGCCAGCGCCGTGCCGCTCACGGGGAATTGGTTGTTCGTCTCGTTCCCCTCGGCGATCACGTTCCTCGGATCGACATCCGCGAGCACCGAGAGGCCCGTCTGGATGAGCGTTCCCGGCACGGGCAGGTTCCACGAACTGGTGAGGATTCCTTCGGTGATCACGGTCGGCACCGAAGGCGTCGGCGCGGGAATGGTGTCGGTGCGCATGAGCACGCCGCTCACGTACCACCGCACCCGCACCTTCGGCGCCCAAGTGTTCGCGTGATTGGCTCTCACGAACACGCGCAGGAATCCGTCGCGGCTCGCGACGAGCGGCACGCCGCCGGTGTACGTCTGCGTCGCCTGCGTGATGTACATGCCGTCAATGTACATGTCCGGCGTCGCGTATGTGACCGCGACCGGCGCGCTGAGCGTTCCGCCATTCAACGTGGCGATCTGCGACGCCGCACCCGGGAAGTAGTACGCCGGCCCGACCAGTATCGAGTCGGCGGCGACGGTGTAGTCGCCGAGCGGGAGTGACGTGAGCGTGGTGAGACCGTTCGTCGTGATCGCGTGCGAGTACGTGAAAGGCCCAGTTACGAGATGCTCGGGTTCGACCCGCCGGGGAGCCCGCTCACCGTGACCGGGATCTGCCCCGTCATCGCGGAGTAGGCGACTGTCGCGTTCACCGGCGTGAGCGATACCGGCACCGTGATCACTTGCGAGAAAGGCGTGCCGCCGAATGTCGTGGTGCCGTTGACGACCGTATTGCCGGTGACCGTGTAATTGCCGGCGAGCAGGTTCGGGACTGTCTGCGGACCGGTCACCACCTGAGAATCGCCTGCCCCGTGATGAGCACGTTCGCGGCCTGGCCGCCCGGCAGGCCGGTGATCGCGAGCGCAATGCTGCCGCTGGCGAGCGTATAGGTGACGGTCCTGAATGTTGTTGATTGCGTGACATTCAGCAGCTGCGTCGGGGGCGAAGCAGCATAGGTCGCAGTCCCGCTCGACGCATTCGCCGCCGCGATCGTGTAGCTGCCGACCGGGAGGCCGGAGAGCGTGGTAGTTCCCGTGACCTCGTGGCTGTATCCGCCCACTCCCGTGACGGTGATCGCCGCGGGCGTCGCCGGCGAGCTCGGCAGTCCCATGACGGTGATCGTGAGGCTGCCGGTGGCCGGCCCACTCGAGCCGCCACTACAGGCGCCGAGGGTTGCAGCGAAAGCGAGCGCGACAACGGCGCGGGTGCGCAGCATGCGGTGACCGGGGCGGCGGGTGGACCCGAAGAATGCGCTGACGGGAGTCGTTCCGCGCGCGAAATTCATACCCCGCATCGGGCAGGAATGGCTCCGTCACTAGGGCGGACTGTCGGCTGTCGGCCGTGGAAGGCAACAGCCGACAGCCTACAGCCCGTACTTAGTGCGCCGTTACGGATTGCGTCACACTCCGCACCCCATTCGACAGCACCACCTCGAGGTCCTTCGCGTCCACGTCCACGCTCCCGCCGCGCGCGAACGACAACACCTGTCCGGTGCGGCGGTCGCGGACCATCGCCATCGGATACTTCGCGTGGTCCCACGTGAGGTGTGTGAGCCGGCCGAGGAGCCGCGCGCGGAGGCTGCTCGGCGGCGCGTTCCCCGTGTTCATGGCGGCGACCGCCGCGCCGCCCTCGACGCGCGCTTCGGCGCCGTGGCCGCTCAGGCGCAGCGTGGCGAGCCGCGTCGCATCGAACGAGCGCATCGGGATCTTGAACACGAAGCTGCGCGTACCGTGCGGATCGTCCGCGATCTCGGCGGCCTCGAACGCGTGCGAGAACAGCGCGCCGCCGCGCGAGTCGAGTCCCTCGATCGTGTACGAGCCGCGGCCTTCAGGCATCTTCGGCAGTGCGTTCACTTCGAACGCCGGCTCGAGGCGCAACTGGCCGTCGCGGACCTGTCCCCACACGACGAGCACCTTTTCCGGCCCCGTGGCCTGCCCGAGACCGGGGAAGACGTCGGGTGTGGTCAGGCGGAAATTCATGACGTGCAGGTACTGATAGTTGCTGATCCAGTAGGGGCGGCAGTAGCTCATCAGGTCGAAGTCCAGCGCCGGCGTGTACACCGTGGCGGTCGTCGGCGTCGCACTCGCGACATCGACACCATACGCGTCGAGATTACCGGTGGCGTTCGGGTACTGGGGATCCGCACCTGCCGCGCCGCAGCCGGGCGAGTGTTCGCTGTCCCAATTGTGCCCCGTCTCGTGCGCGAGGATCTGGTCGTTCTGTCCACGGTCCCAACCTATCGCGGCCTGGCAACAGCCCACGAAGCCGAGTCCGGCCACGCCGCCGCCGTAGCTCGGATGCACCACGCCGTAGTAGTAGAGCGAATCCTGCGCCGCGGTGGTGACTTCCACGTTGCGCAGCGTCCAGATCTCGCTCAGGATCGTGCCCCACATCCCGTTGCCGTCGCCACTCTGGAGAACGTCGGCGGTGTCGTTGGTGGTGTACACCGCGTGCACTTGCACCTGGTAGCTCGGGATCGCGTGCACCTTCTGCGTGAACGCCATGAAGGTGCTCTCGTTCGCCGCGGTCACGTTGCCCTGCAGGCCATCCTTCGGCGTCTTCACCGGGACCAGCATCTCGTGGAAGATGCTGAGCGTCTTCACGACGAACGGGAATGGCGTGCCGCTGGCGGGGAAGGTGTTATCGGTCTCGTTCACTTCGGGGATCGCGTTCGTCGGGTCCACATCGGCGATCGCCTTGAGGTTCGCCGCGATCCGCGCCTTCGGCACCGCGACGTTCCACGAACTGTTCCATGTGCCCTCGGCGACCGCCAAAGGCACCGATGCGCCTGGCGCATTGATAATGTCGGTCTGGATGAGCGACGCGCCGCTGTACCAGCGCACGCGCACCTGCGGCGTGACGCTGTTCGCCTGATTGGCGATCACGAACACACGCAGATAGCCGGCCTTGTTCGCCACGAGCGGCACCGTGTCGGTGTAGCTCTGCGTGCCCTGCGTGAGATACATCCCCTGATGCTGAGATCAAGCCCCGCGACCGACGTGTAGACCACGGCCAGGCGGCCGGCGTCACCGATGCGACCACGCCCTGGTCTGCGATGTCGGCGCCGGCACGTAGTGCTGGGTCCGCTGGTCACGTTCGACGCGGTGATGGTGTAGGTGCCCGGCACGAGCTTGTTGAGCGTCGTGGTCGCCGTCACGTCTGAGAGAATGAGCTCGGCCCGGTCACCGTATCGCGGCGTTCACGCCGCCCGGCAATCCGGAAACGGTCACCGTGAGCGATCCGGTGATGATCGCGTACGCGACGGTCTTCGAACCCGGCGAGCGAGCCCGAAGTGAGCGTCACCGTCTGGCTCGCCGTGCAGGCGCGTACGTCGCGGTGCGCGTTGCTCACATTGTTCGGCCGTGATGGTGTACGTGCCGAGCGGCAGCGCGCTGAGCACCGTCGGCACCGCTCGCGGTGATGGCGTGGCTATAGGCGAACGGTCCGGTGACGGGGACGCTCGGGTTGAGTCCACCGCGGGAGTCCGCTGATCGTGACCGCGATCTGCCCCGTCATCAGCGAGTACGCTTCGGTGGCGGTGGCATCCGTGAGCGACGCGGGCACCACGATCGTCTGCGTGGGCGGTGTGCCGCCGTAAGTATCGAGCCGCTCGTCACGATGTTCGCCGGTGATCACGTACGAGCCGGGCGTGAGGCCGGAACGTGTGCGTCGCGGTCGCGGTCTGATTGAATCCCCCGGGGCCGGTGACGAGGACGTTCGCGTTCACGCCGCCCGGCAGTCCCGATACCGTGAGCGCGAGGCCGCCGGTCGAGAGGGTGTAGGTCACCGCCGCACGTGAGCGTGCGTAGTCGTGATCGAGACGCCGGTCGTGTCGGTGTCGGCGCGTACGTCGCGGTGCCGATCGTCACGTTGCTCGCCGTCACCGTGTACGTGCCGGCAGGCAGATTGCTGAGCGTCGTGGTGGCCGTCACCGCCTGGCTGAAGCTGTTCGGCCCGGTGACCATGATCGCCGCGGGACCGCTCGGCAGTCCGGTCACCGTGATCGTGAGCGCACCCGAGGGCGTGCGTCGCCGCCGGATTTGCAGGCGGCAGCGAGGATGATCGCGGCGGGAAGGAACCGGCGGAGTCGTGAGAGCACGGGGGCCTCGAGAGCACGTTTGGGACGTTCCCTGAGCGACGGGTTTCCAGCGGCGCGCGTCACCTGTTCGGTCATCGTCTCGGCGCTCGGGCATCGGTTTCTCTTCGACCCGTGATGTCCGTCACATTGGCGAGACGCACGACGCAACGATCACGCCTCGCGCCTTTCCTTGCTCCATCTTCTTGCCCCGGCTAACTTTCGCGTCCCTCCGGAACGATCGGAGCACAATTGAATTCTGCCCCTTGGTGTAACTGGCAACACGCCTGACTCTGGATCAGGAGAGTCCTGGTTCGAGCCCAGGAGGGGCAACTGACGGCGCGACGCGGAGTTCTCTGCGTCGCGCTGGTGCGTTCACGGGCCTCGGTGAGCCAGTATCTGCGACAGGCCCGTTTCTCGCCGCTCGAAGAAAGAGCCCGCGCTCTCGCGCGGGCTCCTGACTTCCTAAGCGCAGTCGCAGCGACTAGTGCTTGCTTACCACGACGAGTGTTCCGTCCGACCACTGACCCACGGGAACGTTGAACTCGATCACTGGCGCTGGATCCCAGGACACGAAGAAGTTCGGGTCGTCCTGCAATACGCCGTCGCGTGGAAGTTCGAACATCACGTGGGCCAGGTTATGGCTTCCCCGATCGGTCAGGTACGCTTCCTTGGACATCATGTAGGCCATGGAACCCGACTCCGGGGCGCCCAGCTCTTTCTTGGCGACTGCGGTCCTGATCGCCTCAGTGATCTGGGCTTTAGAGGCGCCAGCCAATGCCATCCCGGTCTGTTTCATGGCATAAGGCCAGAGGGACCGCGCGGCGGCTGGATTGTAGCAAATGGGACTCCGATTTTTTGGATTCCAAAACTCCGGGTTGTTCAATGGCCCCGCGAACGCTCTGCCCACCGCACAGACGAAACCGTTCTTGCCTGTGAACCGCGATCTCGAAGTTCTTCTGGCCCAATATCATGATTTCGGCATCGCGTGATATCGATGCCGGCGCCGCCGTGCGTGCCAGCGCTATTTCCGCATCACGGTCCATCCGGTATTGCGCGATCGGAGCCATGGTGGGATACGGCGATTTGGTATCCTGCGCCTTTGCGCTCCTGCGCCTGGATCGTCCACGCAGCGGCGAACACGGCGACCAACACGACGTGTCCCCGTCCGATCGCTTTGCCTGTGTTTCGGAGCATTGATCGTGTCCTGTTTGAGGTGAACTTCGCTCATGGCGCCCCTTCGCGGCGACGAACCCGCTTGGAAATGGGTGCTCCCAAATGCGGAAAGGGTTGGAATGCCTTCGCGCTCGCATGCGGCCGTAGCGGGCCACTGACGTCGAATTCCAACCATTCACTCATCGAACGCTACTCATTGGCAACTTCAACGCCGATCGGTGTTCAATGCGTGCATGGATCATTGCGTCGTTCCTGATTCCAGCCGCGATCGCGGCCCAGCAGGATTCACCGCCGACGGCTCCGGTGAACCTGTCGCGCGCGGATGAGATCCGGTACGCGAAGAGCGCCGCGCCGGCGGACATATCGAAGGACGCCAAAGTGTGGGTGCTGGCGAACGGACACTTTGTCGTCGCGGAACCAGGGACGTCGAGTGTCGTCTGCGAGGTCGCACGGAACACCGCGACATCGTTCGAGCCGCAGTGTGGCGACGTCGAGGCGGACACGACGATCCTCGCCATCTTCCGCTTCCGGACCGAGGAGCGGATCGCGGGCAAGACACCGGACGAGATCAAGGCGGAGGTCGATAGCGGGATCGCCTCGGGGCGGTTCCATGTGCCGCAGCGGCCCGCGCTGGTGTACATGGAATCGTCGTCGCAGGTGCTCACCGACGCGACCGGGAAGACGTCGCTCTCATTTCATGCCACACCTCATGATCTTCTATCCCGGCAATGAAGAACAGCTCGATGGGGATCGTCGGGTCGAAGAGCGTGGACGTGCCGGGCGTCGTGCTGGAGGGGACGCCGATGTCAGGGCTCGTCATCGTCATGCGCGATTGGGTGGACCCCATCAAGAATCAGTGACGGACGACCTCGCGCTCGTCGAGCGGTTCCTTCGCGGGCGCGGCGAGGATGCGTTTCGCGCGCTGTATCGCGCGCACACGCCGGCGCTGTACGCGCTGGCCTTGCGCCTCACGGGCGGCGATCGAGGCGAAGCGGAGGACCTCGTGCAGGAGAGCTGGGTCCGCGCACTGACGGCGTTGCGAACGTTTCGCGCGCAGTCGGCGCTGCGCTCGTGGTTGTGCGGCGTGCTGGTGAATGTCCGCCGCGGACGCATCCGCGCCGACTGGCGCATCGTCGACGCGCCGGACGTCGAGCCGATCGCGGACACGACCGGCCCCGATGACGCGATCGACCTCGAGCGCGCGATCGCGGCGCTCCCCGAGGGCGCGCGCGACGTGTACGTCCTTCACGATGTCCACGGGTACACGCATCGGGAGATCGCCGAGCTGATGGGCATCGTCGAGGGCACGTCGAAGAGCCAGCTCAATCGCGCGCGGTCCCTGCTCCGGAGCTCGCTCCCATGACGAATCTTCCACGGGAAACACAGCCGGACCCGGCGCTGGAAGAGCGCGTCGTGTCGACGCTCGTCGCGGCGGGGCTCGTGCGCCGCCGGCGTGTGTGGCCGGTATGGGTGGCGGCGGCCGCCGCGGTGATCGTGCTTGGCGTTCGGCGTGACGCTGTTCCGTCCGACGCATACGCTGGCGCACGGCCAAACGTACGTGGTGCTGCTCTATGAGGACTCGACGTACCGCCCTGCGCCCGCGGGGCATGGCGCGGAGCGTGTCGCAGTGCTCGCGCGGTGGGCGGACAGTCTCGATGCGATGGGGAAGTTCGAACGCGCCGGCCGGCTCAGTGGGCCGGGGCCGCTCGGCGGGATGTTCATCATACGGGCGGCGGACGATGCCGACGCGGCGCGGATCGCGGCGTCGTGTCCGTTCACGCAGTGGGGAGGGCACATCGAAGTCAAACGTCTTCGAGCGATGAAGGGCGTCCGCGGCACTCAGCTGCATCCGCCGCCGTCGCTGCCAATGGTGTAGTTCACGAGCCGGTAGGTGCCGATCGCGCGCGCCTGTGTTCCCTGCAATCCAAAGAATGAACTCAGCGGCAACAGCAGTGTGACCGTCGATGGAAGCGATGAGTAAGGCATTCGAAAGCGCACGCGCACCGCCCACGCAGAGCACGACCGAATCCTTCGCGAACTTTCTCAGCCGGTAGGTGTTGGTGCCGACGACATTCGTCGTGCCCGAGCCCGCGAGCTGGCTCCATACGCCCGTCGAGTTGTCGATTACCGCGAACTCTGCGCGAGCCGCTGTCACCGCGACCACCGCCGTCTTCCCCCCGAGCGGCTCGGCGAATCCGAACAGCACGGCGGGAACGATGATATCTCCTTGATCGACGCTCGCCCTGACGTCCATGTAGGCGGACATGTTGCCGAGCGAATCATGCCGCGAGAAATAAATGGAGTTGCGCGCATTCCGTGCGGTCAGCTGCAACCCCGCCGAAGACCACGACTCCGCTCCGACGCTCTGCAGGAAGCTGAATTTCCGCCAAAGCGGCTCCGCTCTCGTGTCGGGCACCGAGTCGGCGGTGCCGTCGTAGCTCACCTGCCAGAGGCTCTCGTTCGGGGGAGGCCACATGGCGCTCACCTGGAGCGAGAAAGTGAAGGAATGCACCGTATCGGGCGGGATGAACGACGCGGTCTTGAACGTCCAGCTCAGATCCGACGTCGTGTCCGATCCGAGCGGGCTCTGTCTCGCGGTGGGCCGATTGTGGTACCAGAAATACGGCTGCGCGGGCGCGGTGAAATTCCGCGCTCCCATGGCGTTGGTGAGACTCACCTTGCACCCGCTGCACGGGACCGGCGATGTGACCGTGGGCAAGGTGGTGAAAAAGATGAACACGCCTCCTGTGTCGAAGGGGAGCGCGCCCGTGTAATTCGAGCCGATGGCGTACGACAGCAGATTCTCCATCGCCACGCTGAACGTCCATGTGCGACCGAGCGGCGTGGTCGTGAACCTGGTATTGGTGCCGAAGACATGCGCGGTGCTCGGGCCGCCGTAGATCGCGGGGCTGATGCCGCTTGGCGAGGTGAGGCCCGGCGACGCCGGAACGAACGTGGCCGTGAAGGAATCGCCCGACACCGTTCCGATCAGCGTGCCGAGGGGCCTGCTGGACGTCGGCGGCACTGGCGCGGCGGTCGAGCTCTCATTGCACGCGGCCGTCGCGAGGATCAGCGCTACGATGGCCTGCGACTTTAGACGATTGGTCATGCTTACGTACGCTCGTTCGTGAGACTTGCGACCCGCGCGATGCACGAAGTCTGCCGGAACATACATTGGCGGACTTCGCAAAGTCGATGCACGGTGGTCCGGTTCTACTACCCCTCGCCCCCCGCCGTGGCCGTCGGGATCGGTTCCTGCGGCGAGGATCGCAGCATGACGTTCAGCAGGATCCCATAGAGCAACAGGCAGCCGATCGCGCCGAGCACGGCGCCCGCGAGCGCGATGTCGCCCACATCCGGGCGCGCCGCGAGCTGTGGTGCGACCGCGCCGCAGATGATCGCGAATGCCACCACCGCGCCGGTCGCGCGCAGCGACATCCAGAAACTCCGCCGCAGCGCGTGGTCGTGATCCAACTCCCAACACAGCGCCGAGTAGTGCAGCAGCATGCTCGAGTTGGTCTCGCTGCTCAGATTCGAGAGCAGCGATCCGTACGCGCGCGCCAACTCGTGATAGCTACGGCGCGTGAGCAGGTGGCTCAGGTACAGCGGCGTCATCGACTGCTGCGGCACCTCGCCCCGGCGGTGCGCGAGCGGAAAGCAGGACCAACTGCATCCTCAGCACGCGACCGCGCGCTCGATCGATCTCCGGACTCGCTCGCTTACTGCGGTTTAGTCCACCGCTTCGCGTAGATCGCCAAAGCCACGACCCCCGCGACGATCACCGCCAGGATGCCCGCGATCGCGAGACCCTCGTGCGCCTCCAGATCGCTCGGCGACATCAAGTAGAACGGGAGCGACGCCAGCAGGCCGATCGCGACCGCGGCGGACACCGCACCCAAGAATCGCTTTCCGGACCAGATCCCTCGTCGCCGCGCGGCTTGAATGGCGCCGAGGCCCGTGAGGACGATCAGCACGATCGCGATGGTCGGGATCATGGCGTCCCATCCCCATGCACCCGTGAACTCAGCGACCACGATCCAGTGAGCGTCCCGTTCGGATTCGCGTTCGGGTCCGCCGTCTGGAAATACTCGTTCGTTGCCGCGTTGTGCCAGATGTAGTTGAAGCCGCTCGAGACCTTCGCGGTCTCGCCGGTGGCCGGGTCGCGCACGGTCTGCTGGCCGAGGATCCCATCCACCCAGTCGGAACTGATCGTGTGCTGCGCGTTCGCGATTTCGGCGGCCCTGCGCATGGAGTTGTCGGTCCCCTGTTGTAGCGTGGTCAGGAACTCCTCGTGTTGCCGCTGCGTGGCCGCCTGCTGCTGTTGGAACGTCTGGTACTGGATGTTCATCGCCTGCATCTGCGCCTGCCCTTGCGCATTGATGATCTGGAGCATCATCGCGTTACGCTCCTCCGCACGCTGCTGTACCGCCTGCTCCCACTGTGGGTTCGCCCATACGACGGTGGACTCGAAGAGTGGGAGCATGGCGTTGAAGTGTGCCTCAGGGGCCGCCATGTAGCGGACGCCCGCGTTACAGGAGGCGTTCCACATGCGGTCGCCGTACCTGTTCGTCACCCATTGACGGCTACAGTTCACTTGCGTGGTGAGGCGGCCGTACATTTTGAACGAGCCGTTGGTGAACCGGATGTTCGCGGCCGCCAGGTCGTGGAAGTTGTCGGGCGGCGTCATTCCCGCCGCGCGGTATTTGTTGGCCCACATCTCGTCTGCCTGTTCGCGCATCCGCAGGAATGCCTTCTTGACGGAGTCGGGGATCTCAACGTCGCTCACGTACTCGAGCTTCATCTCCGCCGAGAGCGCCTTGAGGAAATCCTGTGCGCTGATGCCGTCGTCAAGCGGGAGACAGCCGGGCTTCACGCGACCGGCGTCGCGCTGCCCCCACGCCCATGCGAGCGGCGGCAACTTCTCGAAGAACGTGAGCCCGTCAGGGCTCACGACGCGCCACACCGGGTTCGCGACGGGGAAGCAGATATTTCCCTGGTGCACCGCGCCGCGGAAATGCCAGTCCTTGGGGAACTGCGCAGCGTACGCGGTCATGCCCATGTAGGGATCGTTGAGGTACGCGCCCTGGAATCCGGCCGGAGGCTCCGGATGCCAGCCGGGGGCCGGCGTCTGGGCGTGTGCGATGCTGACAATGGCGGCGAACGCGAGCACAGCGATGCGGCGCATGGGGATAGGAGGTGAGGGTGGGCCTTAAGGTACGACGCCTGTCGCGGAGACGGTCAGGGGCGAGCCCGCCGAGCCCGCGACGCGCACCGCGATCAGTTCGACCTTGTCGATCGTCAGCCCGCCGAACGCACCGTCCGCCACGTTGAATTGGGGCCTGACCGCCAGCGACGCCGTGTGTTCCACGATGCCGCTCGGACTGTCGCAGGCAATGGCAGCGCCCGTCGCCGCCAATGCGGAGAGGAGAACACTGCGGCCGATCGACGTGCGCAATTTGTCTACCGGTCGTCCGACGCCGACGCCGTCGGGATCGGTTCCTGCGGCGAGGATCGCAGCATGACGTTCAGCAGGATCCCATAGAGCAACAGGCAGCCGATCGCGCCGAGCACGGCGCCCGCGAGCGCAATGTCGCCCACGTCGGGCCGCGCCGCCAGCTGCGGCGCGACCGCGCCGCAGATGATCGCGAACGCCACCACCGCGCCGGTCGCGCGCAGCGACATCCAGAAGCTCCGCCGCAGCGCGTGGTCGTGGTCCAATTCCCAGCACAGCGCCGAGTAGTGCAGCAGCATGCTCGAGTTCGTCTCGCTGCTGAGGTTCGAGAGCAGCGATCCGTACGCGCGTGCCAGTTCGTGATAGCTCCGGCGCGTGAGCAGGTGGCTCAGATACAGCGGCGTCATCGATTGCTGCGGCACTTCGGTGAGACTCTCCGCCGCCCGCTCAATGCTGCGCGCCGTCGCCTGCAACGCGAAGAGCACGATCGCGCCCAAGAGACCCATCGCACCCGCGAGGGTCTCGGCGATCGTGCTCATCGAGTTCAACAGCGTGACCTGCAGGTCGGCGTTCATGAACGCTGAACTTACTGCACCGGCAAGCGGCGCGCGACGCGATGAGAATCCTCTAACTGCGGCGCGCGCGAGCCTGCTGGCGCGCGCGCTCGGTCGCGCGTATCGTCAGCGCCAACCACGGAGGTACGATGCGAGGGTTCTTCCGAAGCGCGTTGGCGAGATCGGCGTTGGTGGTGTTGCTCGCTCCACAGATCACCGCGTGCTACGTGATCCATCCCGAGGCGCTCCAGCCACAGGGGAATTCCGCCCATGTCGTGGGTCTCGTGATGCACAACGGCGAACGCATCGAGTTCACGCATGACGGCATGACGATCAATCATGACACGATCTACGCGGTCGGAACGAAAGGGCAGGTGATCGCAGCGACGGCCGACGTCGACTCGGTGCTGGTGAAGAACCTCTCGGTCGAGAAGACCACGATCACGGTGCTCGTCGTCGGCGCGTCGCTCGCTCTCTTCTATGTGCTGTTCTCCCACTCAGCCGGCGTGAAATACAACTGATGACATTCGTGCGCACGCGCCTCTCCGCGATGATGTTCCTCCAGTACTTCATCTGGGGAGCGTGGTTCGTCACAATGGGCACGTACCTCGGCACGACGCTCAAGTTCAGCGGCGCCCAGATCGGGCTCGCGTACGGCGCCACGGCGATCGCGGCGATGATCTCGCCGTTCTTCGTCGGGATGTTCGCGGACCGCTTCTTCGCGAGCGAGAAGCTGCTCGCGATCCTGCATCTCGTCGGCGGCGTGCTGCTCTGGCTCGCGTCGCGCGCGGGCACGTTCGGCGACGTTCTATCCGCTCATCATCGCGTACGCGCTCTGCTACATGCCCACGCTCGCGCTCTCGAACTCCATCTCCTTCGACCACATTGGCGATCCGCAGCGCGACTTCCCGCGCATCCGCGTGCTCGGGACCATCGGCTGGATCGTCGCGGGGATCGTCGTCGGCCGCCTCGGACTCGAGGCGACGGCCGTGCCCGATGCAGCTCGCCGCGGGCGCGTCGATCTTGCTCGGCGTCTTCTCGCTCGCGCTCCCGCACACGCCGCCGCACGCCGCCGGCAAGTCACTCTCGCGCGCGCGACGTGCTCGGTCTCGACGCGCTCGCGCTCATGAAGGACCGCTCCTTCGCGACCTTCGTGATCGGGTCGCTGCTGCTCTGCATCCCGCTGCAGTTCTATTACGCGTTCACGAATCTCTTCCTGAACGAGATCCACCTCGCCGAGCCCGCGACGAAGATGACGCTCGGCCAGGTGTCGGAGATCGGATTCATGCTGCTCCTGCCGTGGTTCCTCACGCGCATGGGCGTGAAGCGCATCCTGCTGCTCGGCATGGCTGCGTGGGCGCTGCGCTACTTCTTCTTCGCGCAGGGGAACGCGGGATCGCTGGTGTGGATGCTCTACGCCGGCATCCTGCTGCACGGCGTGTGCTACGATTTCTTCTTCGTGACCGGGCAGATCTACGTGGACCAGCGCGCCGGCCTCGCCGTGCGCGCGGCGGCGCAGGGATTCCTCGCGTTCATCACGCAGGGAGTGGGATTGTTCATCGGCGCGTGGGCATCGGGCGCGGTGGTGGACGCATACCGCACGGCCGACGGACACGATTGGCGCGCGATATGGATGGTGCCGTCGGCGGGGGCGCTGGTCATCTTGCTCGTGTTCGCGTTCCTCTTCAGGCCCCAAAAACAGTCTTGAGTGTGAAGGCAGTCGTCGGTCGTACGCGTTTAGAACTGCGCCGCTCCGTTCTAAACGCGTACGACTAACGACTGCCTCTCGACCACAGACTGCCTCTCGACCAACGACTGCCTCTCGACCAACGACTGACCGTCGACTAGCCCTTCCACTCGCCCTTCGCCACCGCCGGCACGAACGCATCAAGTCCCTTCGGCGGAAAGTCCAGCGTCTTCCCCTGCTCCGCGCTCATGTACGCCGCCATGAGCATCCGCACCACCTCGAGTCCGTCGTCGAACGTGAGCCGCGGCTCTTCCTTCCCGAGGAACGCGCGCACGAAGTGGCGGTCCTCCGCTTCGTAGCCGTACGCCACCGCCTCGTTCGCCACGACGGGCATGAGTCCGATCTCGGCGTTCTGCTTCTCCACCAGATCCTCGCCCGACTTCCCGCGCACTTCGCGGCTGAAGAAGAGCTTGAGTCCGCTGTCGAGCGTGTTCCAGCTCATCGAGTATTCGGGGCCGAGCAGTTCCGCCGACAGCCGCAGCCCGGCCCGACGAAGCTCCACGACGTCGTCGCCTCGCCGATCACCGTGTGTCCGTCCGCCGTCTCGAACTCGATCATCATGCTCGCGAAGTCCTCGGCGGGCGCCTTCGTGTAGTCCACGTCCTTGCCCATCGCCGCGCGCAGCCGCTTCGCGTACTCCGGCCGCGTCCACTTGAGGCTCGCGATGTGCGCGGTGATCCTGCGCCGGCTTCACGTCGACGAGCGGCTCGCCCGGCTCCGTGAGCAGGTGCCGCACCACGAGCGCCGAGTGGCACATCATGTCGTTGAGCACGCCGCCGCCCTGCAGCTCGCCCCGCCAGAACCACGGCATGTGCGGCCCGCTGTGCTCCTCGGCGGCGCGCGCGAGATACGGGCGGCCCGTGGTCGCGGCGCCGCGCGCCCAGAGCAGCGAGTGCCCCGTCTCCACCTGCGGCGCGAAGACCTGGTTCTCGAGATAGCCCGTCGCGATGCCGCGCTTTGACCGCGAGATCGCGCACGTGCTGCGCCTCGGCCACATTGCGCGCGAGCGGTTTCTCGCACGCGATGCCCTTGAGCTCGCCGCGCCCGCGCGTGAGCGCGTCGACGATCTCCTCGACATTCTCGATGCGCGCCTGGTTCGGGCCGCGAGATCCAGATCGCGTCGATCGCCGGGATCGGCGACCATCGCGGCGATCGACTTGAACGCCTTCGCGTCGCCGACGTCGAGTTCGCGCGCATACGCGGCCGCCGACGCCGCGTTCTTCGCGTTCGGGCTCCACACGCCGCGCACATCGGCGTCGCGCACGCCGCGCCAGCCCAGGATGTGGAAGCGGGCGTTGAAGCCGCTGCCGATGAAGCCGACGCCGAGCCGCTTCATTTCGCGTGGGCCTCGCGTCCATCATCGCGTCGTTCACGCCGAGCTTCTCGAGCGCGGCGGGCGGGCAGCCGTTCCATTCGTGCACGGCAACGTTGCCGAGGTACTGCAGATCCTTCCAACCCATCTCGGTGGTCAAGAATCCGGTCGCCGTCATGTCGCGGAACGCGAGAAGAACGCCGCGCCCTGGCTGTACTCGGGCTTCGCCTTCTTGGGCCACGCGATGTCGTCGAGCAGCTGGCGCCGCTGGGCGTCGGTGCAAGCGGCGAACGTCTTCCCGAACCGGTCCTCGCACGCGAGATCGAGCCATGCGAGTCCGCCGCGCATTGCGGTGCGCGTCTCATCGTTCGTGTTCGAGTCGGCCAGGATGAAATCCATGAACTCGGGCACTCTCGCATCGGTGGCGCTGCCCGAGCGCTCGTCGCGCGGGATCATATAGTCCACGAGCACACGCACCGTCGCCCACTCGTTGCGGCGAGAAGAATTTCGGCGCGTACGGCGCCGCGCCCGGCTCCTCGAGCGCTCGCAGATGCTCGGCGGCGCGCGCCGTTTGCGCCGAGCTCCACGTCGATCGCGCCGATCGCCGGCGCGGCCGCGAGCCACTTCACCATCGTGCGGCGCGAGATGTCGGCTCATAGCGCACCCGCCGTTGCGCTGCTGCGCGATGTACTCGCTCGTGCGCATCGAGAGCGCGAGGATCGTCCACGTGGGGTTCTTGTCGGCCTGCGACACGAACGGCCCGCCGTCGGCGACGAAGAGGTTCTTGCAGTCGTGCGCCTGGCAGTTCGCGTTCAGCGCGCTCTTG
Organism: uncultured Gemmatimonadaceae bacterium; assembly: GCA_963732065.1. Classification (GTDB taxonomy): domain Bacteria; phylum Gemmatimonadota; class Gemmatimonadetes; order Gemmatimonadales; family Gemmatimonadaceae; genus DATKOH01. Next base: position 658,187 of record CAVSYH010000019.1, read on the forward strand.
TCCGGGTCGCTCCCCATGATGACGCAGCCGAGTTCGTGGATGATCTGCCCGCCGTGCGCGATGCCGTAGCCCTGTTCTCTCGTGGGCATCGGTCGAACACCGTGCCGCCCATCTCGGCGATGAGCGCGCGGAAGGTCTCCTGCATGTGCTTCACCTGGTTCAGCTCGTGGTCGCTCCACTTCCAGTGGAAGCGGAGCACCGGAATGCCCCACTGGTCCACGACGTCGGGATCGAGCTCGCAGTAGGAGTCGGCGTTGGGGATCATCTCGCCGCGGCCGGAGAATCCGACCGACGCGCCGTAGTAGCGGCGATAGTCGTCCTTGAGCTGCTTGCCGTAGCCGCCGCCCGGCGGATAGCTCCTGGATGCCGCCCATGAATCCGTAGCCCGGCGAGTCGAGGCCGCCGCCCATCTCGATGTGGTAGCCGCGCGGGAAATCGAGTTTCGCGTTGTCGAGCCACCACGGCATGTAGATGTGCGCGCCGCCGACGCCGTCTTCGTTGTGCGGCACGTGGTCCACCATCTTCGGGATGAACCCGCTGACGCCGGTGCCCGTCGTGTCGGTGAGGTACTTGCCCACGACGCCGCTCGAATTCGCGAGCCCCTGCGGGAAGAGCGACGAGCGCGAGTTGAGCAGGATGCGCGCCGACTCGCACGCGCTCGCCGCGAGCACGATCACGCGCGCGCGCACGTGACGCTCGGTGCCGGTGGTCTTGTCGATGTACGTCACGCCGTCGGCGAGGCCGTCCTTGCCCACCGTGACCTCGCGCGCCATCGCGTTCGTCACGAGCGTGAGCTTGCCCGTCTTGAGCGCCGGCGCGATGAGCACGTCGGGACTCGAGAAGTTCGACGCCGTGCCGCAGCCGCGTCCGCACTGGCCGCAGTAGTGGCACGCCGCGCGGCCGTTGATGGGCTTCGTGAGGATCGAGAGCCGCGACGGGATGCACGTGACGCCAGTTCGTCGCACGCCTGCTTGATCAGCAGCTCGTAGCAGCGCGGCTTGGGCGGCGGCAGGAAGTTCCCGTCGGGATGATTCGGCAGTCCCTCGATGCTGCCGAAGACGCCGATCAGCTCATCGACTCTGTCGTAGTACGGCGCGAGGTCGTCGTAGGCGATCGGCCAATCGTCGCCGAGTCCGTCGCGGCTCTTGCCGCGGAAATCGTCGGGCCCGAAGCGCAGCGAGATGCGCCCCCAGTGGTTCGTGCGGCCGCCGAGCATCCGCGCGCGCCACCAGTCGAACGTGGTGCCGGGCGCGCGCGTGTAGGGCTCGCCCGCGATCTCCCAGCCGCCAATGCAGCCGTCGAACTCGCCGAACGGTTTCGTCTTCGTGCTGCCGCCGCGCCGCGGCGAGGCGTACTCCGGCACGAGCATCTTCGAGTCTTTGGTCGCGTACCACGCGGGGCCGGCTTCGAGCAGCACGACGTCGCGCGCCGGCTTTCGTGAGCGTGTACGCCGCCATGCCGCCGCCGGCGCCCGAGCCGACGATGCAGACATCGTACATGTGCATCAGCCTCCATCGCGGCGCTCAGTTGCGGCGTCGGCCAGCTGGCGCACCCAGATGTTCCGGAAGCGCACCGGGAAGCTGTGGTCCTGAAGGAGGAGCGGCAGCTTGTCGGGCATCGGCGTGTACGGCGGGCGGCGCTTGTACGCCGTGGGCCCGGTGAGCACGGCGTCGCTCTGCACGACCACGCCATTCTGGATCACCGTGACGCGCGCGGCGCACTGCAGCGTGCCGTCCTGATTGAATCGCGGGCGGTGGAAGATGATGTCGTACGTCTGCCACTCGCCCGGCTTGCGGCTCGCGTTCACGAGCGGCGGATACTGGCCGAACACGGAGCCCGCTGCGCCATCGGCGTACGTCGGGTTGTCGTACGAGTCGAGCACCTGCACCTCGTACTTCGCCATGAGGTACACGCCGCTGTTGCCGCGCTCCTGTCCCTCGCCGCTCACCGGCAATGGCGTGCGCCACTCGACGTGCAGCTGCACATCGCCGAAGCTCTGCTTGGTCTGGATGTCGCCCGTGTGTGCGACGACCTCCATGTAGCCGTTGCTCACCTTCCACTTCGCCGGCTTGCCCGCGCTGTCGCCGCTCGCCCATTGCGAGAGGTCCTTCCCATTGAAGAGCACGATCGCATCGCTCGGCGGCGCGACCGGCGCGCCGCCCGGTGCGGGCTTCACGACCAGCGGCTGCGGGCGGTCCATGGAATGCTGCTCGATACGCCGTGACGATGGGCGAGGGCATGGTGGGGCACTGGGCGCCGGCCGAGATGAACGGAGCGCGGCGAGCACGAATGAGGCGCGCATGGGGAGATCCGGATTGGAGAAGGAAGCAATTATGCAGCGGCGACATGCGCGGAGCATCCCACAACGCGTGTGGGCCTAGTACCGCTGAAGCGGCGCGTTTGGCAACGCGGCGTATGGTACCACATGGCGTCCGTAGGCACGACGTACTCCCCGCCCGCTCACGCCGCGCCGTACAAACGCTCAGTTGCCAAACGCGCCGTTCAGCGGTACAGGCCCACACGCGCCTTTCAGGGTGAGCGCGCCGCCTCTATCTTCACGCTGGACACCGATCTACCGGGGACCAGAGTTTGACATCGCCGCTCCAGGATCAACTGCAACGCACGCTCGGCGACGGCTACGCCATCGAACGGGAGCTCGGCGGCGGCGGGATGTCGCGCGTGTTCGTCGCCATGGAAACGGCGCTCGGCCGCCGGGTCGTCGATCAAGGTGCTGCCCCCCGATCTCTCGGCGGCGCGTGAGCGCCGAACGGTTCCGCCGCGAGATCCTGCTCGCCGCCGGCCTGCAGCACGCGCACATCGTGCCGGTGCTCACCGCCGGCACCACCGGCGAACTGCCGTACTTCACGATGCCGTTCGTGGACGGGCGAGTCGCTGCGCGCGCGCCTCGAGCGCACCGGCCCGCTCTCCGTGCGCGAGACGATCGCCATCCTGCGCGATGTCGCGCAGGCGCTCGCCTATGCGCACGAGCGCGGCGTGATCCACCGCGACATCAAGCCCGACAACATCCTGCTCAGCGGCGGCGTCGCGATGGTCACCGATTTCGGCGTGGCCAAGGCGATCAGCGCCGCCGGCGGCGCGAGCACGCTCACGCTCGGTGGGGTTCGCGCTCGGCACGCCGGCGTACATGGCGCCGGAGCAGGGCACCGGCGACCCCGCGAGCGACCAGCGCGCCGACATCTACGCGCTGGGCGCCGTGGGCTACGAGATGCTCACTGGGCAGACGCTGTTCCCCGGCCGCTCTTCGCAGGCGACGCTCATGGCGCACGCGGTGGAAGCGCCGAAGCCGGTGCAGGAACTGCGTCCCGACACGCCGCGCGCGCTCGCGGCGCTCATCATGCAGTGTCTCGAGAAGGATCCGGCCAAGCGCCCCACCTCGTCGGCGGCGCTGCTCGCGTCGATCGAGGGCGTGATGAGCGGCGGCACCCAGGCGAACGCGGCCGTGCCGCGCCGCCGCCGCGTGATCGCGGGCGGACTCGTGGCGGCCGCCGCCATCGTGGCCGTCACCGGCTTCTTCGCGGCCAGAACGCGCACGCCCGGCGCGCGGCCACGGAGCGCTCGATCGCGGTGCTGCCCTTCACGACGCTCGGCGGCCAGACCGAAGACCAGTATTTCGGCGACGGCATGGCCGAGGAGCTGATCACGGCGCTGAACAAGGTGCCCGGCTTGCGCGTCGCCGCGCGCAGCTCGGCGTTCGCGTTCAAGGGGAAGAGCGACGACGCGCGCATCATCGGCAAGCAGTTGAACGTCGGCACCGTGCTCGGGGGGACCGTGCAACGCGAGGGGAAACACATTCGCGTCACCGCCCGGCTCGAGGACGTGAACGGCTACCTCATCTGGTCGGAGCGGTACGATCGCGACGAGACTGATGTGTTCGCGATGCAGGACGAACTCACGCGCGCGATCGTGAGCGCGCTGCAGCTGCGCCTCACGCCGAGCGGCGGCGCGGCGATCGCGAAGCGCGGCACGGCGAACGTGGATGCGTACAACCTCTATCTCCACGGCCGCTATTTCTACGAGAAGCGCAGCGAGGAGGGGCTCGTGAAGGCGGCCGAGAATTTCACGCACGCGATCGAGCTCGATCCGAACTACGCGGCCGCGTACGCCGGACTCGCGGACTCGTACAGCCTGCTCTCCACCTTCGGCTTCCGCGCGCCGCGCGACATGTTCCCCAAGGCGAAGGTGGCCGCGCTGCGCGCGCTCGCGCTCGACAGCATGCTCGCGGAGGCGCACACGTCACTGGGGTTCATCCAGCTCTTCTACGATTTCGACTATGCGAGCGGATACCGCGAACTTACGCGCGCCATCGAACTCGATCCGACAGTACGCGCCGGCGCGGCTCTTCCGCTCATGGTACTTCGTGGCCGCGGGCCAACTCGATTCGGCGGTCGGTGACGTGCAGCGAGCCAAGGCCGATGACCCGCTCTCGCTCATCATCAACACGCGCCTGGGCACGATGCTCTTCTGGACGCGCAACTACGATTCGTCCGCGGTGCAATTGCATCACACGCTGGAACTGGATTCAACGTACGCCCTCGCGCACAGCCAGCTCTCGCGCGCGTATCTCATGCTGCATCGGTGCCCGGACGCGATCCGCGAGGCGCAGGAAATACAGCGCCGTGGTGGGCAACTACGAGAGTGCGAACCTCGGCTATTCGGCGGCCGTGCTGCGGCGACACCGCGCTCGCGCGCCGCGAGCTGCAGATGCGCCTCGAGGAGCTCAAGACACGCTACGTCTCCGCGGACGTGATCGCCCGGATCTACGCCGGGCTGGGCGACAAGGCACAAGCCCTGGACTGGCTCGAGAAGGCCTACGATCAGCGCACCTGGTCGCTCTTCCTGCTCAAAGCCGAGCCAATGTATGACAACCTTCGCGGCGAACCGAGGTTCCAAGCTTTAGTGACGAAGATGGGGCTCAAGTGAGCCGCGACACCTCGCGGCGCACCGCGTCGTAGTGTCTATGGAGCAGGCAATGACTTCCCGGGTATACCGGTGCAACGAGGTCGCGCGTGAGTCCTGAGCTTCGCGAGCAACTGCAACGAACGATCGGCGCAGGCTACGTCATTGAGCGCGAGCTCGGTGGCGGCGGCATGTCGCGGGTGTTCGTCGCGCGCGAAGTGGCCCTCGACCGGCTGGTGGTGGTGAAGGTCCTGCCGCCCGAGCTCTCCGCCGCCGTGAGCGTGGAGCGATTCCGCCGCGAGATCCAGCTCTCCGCCGGACTGCAGCATCCGCACATCGTGCCCGTGCTCACCACCGGCGTCTCGGACGGTCTGCCGTACTTCACCATGCCGTACGTGGACGGCGAGTCGCTGCGCGCGCGCCTGGCGCGCGAGCACGAGCTGCCGGTGAACGACACGGTGAGCATCCTGCGCGACGTCGCGAAGGCGCTCGCGTACGCGCACGCGCGCGGCATCGTGCATCGCGACATCAAGCCCGACAACGTGCTGCTCTCCGGCGGGTCCGCGGTGGTGACGGACTTCGGCGTCGCGAAGGCGCTCTCCGAATCCACCGCCTCGGCCGGCGCGTCGCTCACATCGCTCGGGCATGGCGATGGGCACGCCCGCGTACATGGCGCCGGAGCAGGCGGCCGCCGACCCCACCACCGACAGCCGCGCCGACATCTACGCGCTCGGCGCGATGGCGTACGAGATGCTCACCGGCCGCCCGCTCTTCCCGGGACGCTCGCCGCAGCAGGTGCTGGCCGCGCACACGATGCAGACGCCGGATCCGATCCAGGGCATCCGACCCGCGATCCCCAATGGCCTCGCCGCGCTCATCACATCGCTGCCTGGAGAAGCATCCGGCCGACCGGCCGCAAACGGCCGAGGCGCTGCTGCACTCGCTCGACGCGCTCGCGACGCCGAGCAGCGGCAGCGCGCCCGCGCTCAGCACCGCCACGCGCGCCTTCCTCGCGCCCACCGACGGCCGCATCCGCTTGGGCCGCGCGCTGGTGCTCTATGTCGCCGCGAGCGTCATCATCGTCGCGTTCGCGGCGCTCCTCGTGCAAACGCTCGGCGTGCCCGACTGGGTGCTGCCCGGCGCGGCGATCATCATGGCGCTCGGGCTGCCGATGGTGCTCGTCACCGGATTCGTGCAGCATCGCGCCGCGGCGGGCAAGGCGAGCACCACCCGAGGCGTGGCGCGCAAGATGTTCACATGGCGCCGCACCGCGCTCGGCGGCGCCGCGGCGCTCGGGGTGTTCGGCGTGCTCACCATCGGCTGGCTCATCATGCGCGCGCTCGGCATCGGACCGGCGGGCTCGCTCGTCGCGGCCGGCGTGCTGCGCGACCGCGAGTCGATCCTCGTCGCGGACTTCCGGAGCCCGGCATCCGATTCGCTGCTCGGCGCGGTGGTGACGTCGGCGATCCGCACCGATCTCAGCCAATCGCAGGCGGTGTCGGTGGTGCAGCCCACGCGCGTGGCGGCCGCGCTTGCAGCGCATGCAGCGGCCCGCCGGCTCGCGGCTCGATCTCACGCTCGCCCGCGAAGTGGCCGTGCGCGAGGGGATCAAGGCCGTGCTCGACGGCGACATCAACGCCGTGGGCCCGTCGTACATCCTCCAGGTGCGGCTCGTCTCGGCCGATTCCGGCGTGGAACTCGCCGCCTTTCGCGAGACCGCCAACGACGCGGCCGGCGTGATCCCCGCGGTGGACCGCCTCTCGCGCAAGCTGCGCGGGCGCATCGGCGAGTCGCTCAAGACCGTGCGGTCGTCGGTGCCGCTCGAGCAGGTCACCACCGGATCGCTCGAGGCGCTGAGGAAATACGCGCAGGCGGAGCGCGCCTTCAATTCCGACGGCGACGGCCAGCGCGCGACCGCACTGCTGCAGGAGGCGATCGCGCTGGACACCTCGTTCGCGATGGCGTACCGCAAGCTCGGGGTGGTGCTCGGCAACATCGGCGCGCCGCCGGACCAGCGCGTCGCGGCGCTCACCAAGGCGTACGAGCACCGCGACCGCCTTACCGAGGCGGAACGCTACCTCACCGAGGGCACGTACTGGATGTCCATTCCGGCGCGCGATCCGGTGAAATCGCTCACCGCCTACAACGCGCTCATCGACATTCAGCCCGAGAACACCAGCGGGCTGAACAACGCCTCGCTCATGTACATGGAGCAGGGCAATTACGCGAAGGCCGCGGAGCTGCTCCGCCGCGCGATCGACGCGGACTCCATGGTCTCGGTCGCATACTCGAATCTCGCCGAGTCGCAGTTCGAGCTCGGGCACAGCGCGGACGCGAAAGCCACGCTCGTCGCCATGTCGAGACGATTCCCCAACAATCCGGATGTCGCCGGCAACCGGCTCAAGATGGAATTGGCCGAGGGCAATTATGATTCGGCCGGCGCGACGATCAAGACGATCCGCGCCAACATGCGCGACAACCTCGACGTGCAATCCGGCGCCGAGAACATGCTGGAGATCGTCAGTCGCGCGAAGGGGCAGCTCGCCGACGCGGGCACGCACGCGGCGGCTGAAGCGGGATACGACGCCAAGCGCGGATTCGCGGCCTCGGCGCTCGGCTACGAGATGCAGCTCGCCTTCTACGATTCGTGGTACCGCGAGCAGCCAGCGCGCGCGGTAAAGCGACTCGACGCCGCGCTCGGGAAACATCCGCTCTCGTCGATCCCCAAGCTCGAGCGTCCGTACGAGACGCTGTCGCTCATCTACGCGATCTCGGGGCGCCCCGATCGCGCGCGCGCGATGCTCGCCGAGCAGGAGCGCGAGATGCCCGCCGCCGTGATCGCCGCGCAGCAGTACCAGCGGCACAACGCGCTCGCCGAGATCGCGCTCGCGGAAGGGAAACCCAATGTCGCGATCGCGGAGTTCCGGCAGAGCGATCCCGGCGGCTGCGCGATGTGCCCGCTGCCCGGCGTCGGGCGCGCGTTCGACCAGGCCGGCCGCCCCGACTCGGCGATCGCGACGTTCGAGAAGTTCCTCGACACGCCGAGCATGGCGCATGCGGCACTCGACCCGATCTTCCGCGCGGGGATCTACAAGCGGCTCGGCGATCTGTACGCCGCGCGCGGCGACACGGCACTCGCCGTCTCGAACTATTCGCGCTTCATGGCGGCGTGGAAGGACGCCGACCCCGACTTGCAAGTGAGGGTCGAGGAAGCGCGCCGCCGCATGAAAGCGCTCTCGCGCGCCGAGGGCAGCTAGAGCGATCGGATCGGGTGCGCGACGCGCCCCCAAAGTCCACTTGTGCGATGCGCCATGGCGCCGTACCATCGGTTTGCCGGGCGGCGCAGCCGGTGCGTCGCTCTCCTGTCGCACGCTCACTACAACCGGAGGACCGTCATGCGTACTCAGAAACTCGTTGCCCTCTCTGCAATGGCGCTCGCCTTCGCCGCGTGCAGCAGCGGCGGTTCGTCCACGACGAATGCGCCCGCGCCCGCTCCGGCGGCCGCGCCCGCAGCCGGTGCGAGTAGCGGCGCCGTCGCCTCGAGCGCCGGCGATACCGTGGTATCCACCGAGATCCTGGTGAACGTGATCAACAGCCGGATCCCGCCCGCCAACATCACCGTGTGGGTCATCGGCCCATCGGTCGGCCGGATCCTCCTCGGCGACGTGCCATCAATCGCACCAAGGCGTTCACGTTCAAGGCCGGGAATCTGAACGGCAGCTACCGGCTCGTCGCGCAGGGGAACGGTGGGGCGGAAATTCCATCGCAGCCGTTCAACCTCACGCCCACGCTGCGCTTCGTGCAGTGGTCGCTCGACGTGAACTCCATCGTCCAGTACCAGACGCCGAAGTAGTTTGACGGCGGTCGTTCGCGCAGCAGCCTCGCTCGCCGCACTCGCCCTCGTTGGGGCGGGTGCGGGAGCGCAGGCCGGTGCGGCGCCTGTCGCACCGGCGCCCGTCATTCTCATTCAGTCCGATTTCGGTCTGCAGGACGGATCGGTCGCCGCGCTCAAGGGCGTCGCGTATACCGTGAGCCCGGCGCTGCGCGTCGAGGATCTCACCCAGCTCATCCCGCCCTACGACATCCTCGACGCGTCGTATCGGCTGCGACAGGTCGCTCCGTTCTGGCCGGCCGGCACCGTCTTCGTGTCGATCGTCGATCCCGGCGTCGGTACGAAGCGACTCTCCGTGGTGATGCGTACGAAGAGCGGACAGTATTTCGTGACCCCGGACAATGGGACGCTCACCTTCGTCGCGGAATTGCTCGGCGTGGACGAAGTGCGCGAGATCGACGAGACCGTGAACCGGCGCCCCGGATCCGAGTGGAGCGCCACCTTCCATGGCCGCGACGTGTACATGTACACCGCGGCGCGGCTCGCCTCGGGCGTGATCACGTTCGCGCAGGTGGGCCCGAGCCGCGGCACGCAGTACGTGGCGCTGCCCGTGCCGGCGCCGCAGATCGCCGCGCATTCGGTGACCGGCACGATCATCACGCTCGATCAGCCATACGGGAATCTCTGGACCAATATCGACACCATGGCGGTGCGCTCGCTGGGCCTGAAGACGGGCGACCGCGTGCGCGTGCGCATCATGAAAGGCTCGACCGCGGTGTGGTCCGACATCGTGCCCATCGCGCGCACCTTCGGCGACGTCCCCATCTCGAAGCCGCTGCTCTACGTGAACAGCCTCGATCGCATCGCGCTGGCGCTGAACGAGGGGAACTTCGCGAGGCGATACGGGATCGGCTCGGGAACCGAGTGGAGTCTCGAGATCAGCAAACAATAACCACGCGGGAGCGGGAGCGGGAAGCGCCGCGATGTGCGAGAACTGCCGGTGGATTCCCGCGCGCCGTTCTCGCTTCCCGCGGCGCTTCCCGCTTCCCGCTTCCCGCGTACTTGAGCAGTGTCCAATCGTATCTCGTGCACCGTCCTGATTCTGGACAGTTTTCCCGAGGCAGGAAAAGCCAAGTCCTTGCCCGGAAGTAACTTGACGGACGGCATGCAAGTCGCATAAGTACAAGGTGCGGGCGGCACATCGCCGCTCGAGCGTTGCGTCGCGTTCCGGAGGTCATATGATGCACTCCGTCCTGTTCACCCTGCTCACCGCGGTCACGCTCCCGAACAGCGCCGCGCCGGCCGCACCCGTGGCCAGCGCCGATCGTCACATGCGCTCCGGGGATCCCGTCATCAAGGTCTGGACCGACTGGGATCAGTACTCGCGCGGCGACAACGCCGACGTCCATGTGCGGACGCGCGAAGACGGGTACCTCATCGTGATGCAAGCCGATGTGGACGGACGCGTGCGCGTGATCTTCCCGCTCGATCCGGGCGACGACGACTTCGTGCGCGGCGGCAAGGACTTCAAGCTCGCCGGCCGGAACGGCAAGGGCACCTTCTACGTGGACGGCCCCGGCGGCCAGGGCATGGTGTACGCCGCGATCTCGAGCGTCCCGTTCCGCTTCAATGATTTCGCGCAGAACGATCATTGGGACTACGGCGCGCTCTACGACAAGAGTCTCGACAGCGACTTCGAGAATGGCTTCACGGTGCTCGTGAACAAGATGAGCACGGGCCATTTCGACTACGATATCTATCGCTACGAAGTGATCGCGCACGACTCGTACGCGTCGGCGTCCACCGCATACGCGGGACCGACGACGGTCTACGGCGGCTCGCCGTGCTGGGGGATCTATAACCCGTTCTGCTACGGCGGTCCGCTGCTCTACGGCGCCGGCCCCTACGGTTACGGCTATCCCGGCGCGTACTTCGGCTACGGCTACGGTGGCTGGTCGTTCGGCTTCAGCTTCGGGTTCGGCTGCTGCGGCTACGGCGGCTATCCGGGCTACGGCTATGGCTATCCCTACTACGGCTACGGCTATCCGTACTATGGCTACGGTTATCACCCGGGCTACGGCTATCCATACTATGGATATCCGGGCTACGGCTACGGCCCGCACTACGGCTTCAAGCCAGGCAATCCGACAGGCACCGGCGGCACAGGCATCGGCTATCGGCCGCCACTCACCAGCACGCCCGGATCGAGCGGCTTCGGCCACACCGGTACGACCATCGGTACGCCTTACCGTCCGCAGACCACCGGCACGCCCGCTGGATTCCTCGGGCCCGCGGTAGGTACGCATGGTGGGCAAGTGCCCGCCGCGCACGCGGGCTTCACGCTCGGCGGCCGGGGTCCGGCATTGCATACGCCGACGTCGCGAACCGCGCCACATGGACGCGCCGTACCTCGGACGTCGGAATACGTCCGGCAACGGGCAGAATGGTTCGCCGCAGTCGGCGCAGCGTCCGCAGCGCTATCAGGGTCCGCCGCGCTATGAGCCGGGCCGCAATGCCCCGGCGCCGCGCGGCGGTGGTGGGCCGATGACCGCGCAGCGTGGCGGTCCGTCGGGTCCGGCTTCCGCGCCGCGAGGCGGCGGCGCTCCGGCGCCGCACTATGGCGGACCTTCGGCGCCGCACGGCGGCGGCGGATCCGGCGCACCGAGTGGCGGCGGCGGCGCGCATCCGAGCGGTGGCGGCGGTGGCGGCGGCATGGGACACCGCGTTCCCTAACGGGCGTTGGGCGCATTTGCTGGATTCCGTCCGGCTGCGCTGAAGTATCTCCGCTCGCTCAAGCGCCACAATGAGCGAGCGTGGTTCGAGGCCCATCGCGCTACGTGGGAGCAGGAAGTGCTCGGCCCCATGCGCGAGTTCGTGGAGGAGATGGACGATCGACTGGCGCGCTTCGCCCCCGAGATCTGCGGCGATGCGCGCCGGTCGATCTTTCGCATCTATCGCGACGTGCGCTTCTCCTCCGACAAGCGGCCGTACAAGACGCACGCCGCCTGCTGGTTCTACCATCGCGATTCCGACGCGAAGGTCGGACACGATGGCGGCGGTGCCGGTTTCTATTTCCATCTCGAGCCCGGCGGCGGCGAGATCGGCGGAGGTCTGTGGCGGCCCGGCCGCGACGTGCTCGACGAAACTGCGCGACGCGATCGTAGAGGATCCGAAAGGCTTCGCGCGCGTCGCCGATTCGGCATCGATGCGCCGGCGCTATGGCGGGATCTCCACCAACTACATGCTCACCCGTTTGCCGCGCGGGTTCGCCGAGCCGCACCCCGCCGCGCGATGGCTGCGGTACCAGTCGTTCACTGCGGGGCGATCGATGACGGACTCCGAGAATGATCCGCCCCGATCTCGCGACGCGCGTGGCGCGCGAGTATGCCGCGGTCCTTCCGCTCGTCCGGTGGCTCAACTCGGCCGTCGGGTTGCCTCCCGCCGCGCGTCGATGATCGCCGCCGGATCGTTGCTGATGATCCCCGTCACGCCCAAGCCCCAGAGCCGCCGCGCATCCTCGGCGCGGTCCACGGTCCACACGTGCACCGGGATCGCGCGCGTGAGCGCATCACGCGCGAGCGCGCGCACCGGCAGCGGGATCCCGCGCCACGACGGCGGGATCGAGAGCGCCTCGTAGCGGCGCGCACCCGCCGGCAGGCCGAGCAAGACATGCGCGATCTCGCGCTGCACATCATGCTGCGAGCCGGACGCATGCCACGGCGGTTCGCGGAACAGCGCGAGGGCGGCGTGATCGAACGAGCCGATCACGCACCGGTCCTCGGCGCCGTGCGCCGCGAGGACACGACGGAGCTCCGCGCTCGCGGCGGCGGTCTTCAGTTCGATCAAGCAGCGGCATCGCCGGGAATCGCGCGAGCACCTCCTCGATCGCCGGAACGCGAACGCCGGCGCCGCGATGCGGGAAGCCGCGGCCGTCGCGTGTGAATCGCGCGCCGGCGTCGGCGCTTCTGGATCTCGGCGAGCGTGAGCGATCGCGACGGCTCCCGAGCGGTCCGTCGTACGGCCGAGGTCGGCATCGTGGATCACCACGACGCGGCCGTCGGCGGAGAGGTGGACATCGAACTCGAGCGCGTCGACGCCCGTCGATGCCGCGAGCTCGAACGACAGCATCGTGTTCTCCGGCGCACGCGCTGCCGCGCCGCGGTGGCCGATCACGAGCGGGGCGCCGGGTCGAAAGCAGCACCGGCGTCACCGCATCACGGCGTTGCGGAGGGAGGCTTCGGGATCGGCGCGGCCGCGGCGGGCGACTTGATCACCGTCGCGCTCAGCAACTCGCCGCCGTCATCGTGGTAGAACGCGACGTGGCGGCCGCCGGTCAAGTACCGCGCGTCACCCATGCCGGCGGCGTTCGTGCTCGCCGTCGTGAGCACGGGAAGACGGACCGTCCAGCGGCGTACGACCCAGATGCCGCCCGGCAGCAACTCGAAGTCCATGCGTCCACCATAGCGGCGCGGCGATACCTCGGCGAAGAGGTTCGTGTGGCGGAACTCCATGTAGCGCAAATGCGCCGTGGCCGAGTCGAGCCAGAGCGTTCCGGTCACATCCGGCGCGCTCCGCTTGATCACCGGAGTGAACATGAGCCCGATGAGCCCGGGGTGCTCGTCGTCGGTGGAATCGTGCCGCACCCGGAAACAATGCGTGCGCGCGAACGCGTCGGAGAGCAGCACATCCGCGTCGGGCACGGCGAGCACCGAGTCGCCGGGCTGCAGGAATCCGGGCAGTGGCGCGCCGGCGTACATCACGCGGTAGCCGTGGCGCGCGAGGTCTTCCGGCGACACCGCCGTTTGCCACGGATGCTCGAGCATCACGGAATCGACGAGCGTCTTCTCTTTGCGAATGGTGAGGCTCGTGCCGTCGAGATCCCGCGTGTAGCGCTTCCGCACCGCGAACACGGTTCTCCCATCGATCGCGACCTCGGTCGCGTCCAGCGCCTTCCGCGCCTCCTCCCACACGATGGCGGTCTCGGCGCCTTCCGTCGGCCGGATCACGCAGCGCGATTCGGCGCTCACGAACACCGTGGGCAGTATCACCGCGACGGACGTCGCGCTCGAGATGCGCGATCAGCGATGCGCCCGCCGCGATCGAGATCGTATCGAACTTGTTCGCGGCGTACCCAATGCGTTCGGCGCGCAGGCGGTAATTGCCGGCCGCGCTGAGGCGGAGCGAGAACCGGCCCGAATCGTCCGTGATCGCGCCGGCCACGCGCGTGCCCGACGTGTCGGTCACGATCACGATCGCACCGAGGATCGGCGCGTGCGTTGACGCATCCGTCACATCGCCGCGCACGACTTGCGCCGCCGCGGCCGGCGCGAGGGCGAGCATGCCCGCGAGGAGCGCGGCGGCGAATGTTCGGGCAAGTGGCTGTCGCATGAGCACCGTCCTGATTGAACCGCTATTCGAACTATACCCCATGGCCCACCCGGCGCCAGAAGCCGGCCCTGTCCCGCACGCCCCGGCCGCCATAGAATGGACGCGGCGCAGTTCCCTGTTCGCACACATCCTTCGGCACGTTGGAGGCGGGAATGGTCACCATCATGCAGCTTTGGATGCCGATCGTGCTCTCCGCGGTCCTCGTGTTCTTCGCGAGTTCGCTCATCTGGATGGCGCTTCCATATCACAAGAGCGATCTGGCGGGACTGCCCGATGAGCCTGCGGTCGCCGACGCGCTGCGCAAGCAGAAGCTGGCCCCGGGCCAATACGCCATCCCGTACCATGCGACAATGGAAGGGCGCAAGACGCCGGAGTTCCAGAAGAAGATGGCCGACGGGCCGCTCGCGCTCATCACGCATTCGAGCGAATACCGGCGGCGGGATGGGACCGATGCTCGGCCAATGGTTCGTATACCTGGTGATCATCGAAGTCGTGGTCGCGTACGTCACAGGGCGCACGATGGCGGCGGGAGCTGCGTACCTCGCCATCTTCCGTGTGGCGGGAACGGTGGCGTTCCTGGCGTTCGGCGGCGCGCATGCGATCTACGCGATATTCTGGGGCCGCCCGTGGAGCGTCGCGTGGAAGGACACGTTCGATGCGCTCATCTACGGGTGCCTCACCGCCGGCGCGTTCGGCTGGCTCTGGCCGCGCTGATCAGCGTGATGCCCGCGCCCATCCCGCCGCGGAACGGCCGGGACATCCACGAAAGCCGCGCGATCGCGGCGGGCGCGTTGATCGCGATATTGATGGTGCCGCTGCTCATGTACGAGGGCTATCACCTATGGGGGATCGGCCTTGTGCCGCTCTTCCTGGCGGCGCTGCTCGGCGCCGCGGCGACCGGCGCGGGGGCCTCCCTGTTCATCATCACGATGCTGCGCCGCTCGGCGACGGTAACGAGCATGCTCTACATGCCCACCGGCTCCACCACTCCGTACGAGCGCGTGTTCTCGTACCAGCACGCGCTCGAGATGCGCGGCGACGTCGAGGGCGCCGTGCTGAGCTTCGAGGCATTGATCCGGGAATCGCCGGACGACGCGGCGGTGCGCTTTGCCGCCGCGGCGCTCTTTGCCGGGCGCGGCAAGCGACCGGAGCGCGCCGCCGAATTGTACCGCGAGATCCGGCAGCTCCCCGGCGCGACCCGCCAGCACGAATTCGGCGCGACGAACGCGCTCATCGATCTGTATCGTGGTGCGTTGAACGATGAGGGCCGCGCGCGCACAGAACTCCGCCGCTTCGCCGAGCGATTCGCGGACACGCCGGCCGGCGCAATGGCGCGCCGTGCGCTCGAAGAGCCGCGGCCCGCGGCGGAAGGCGGCGCGTCGTGAGTCGCGCGCCCGCGATCGCGTCGCTCGCGATCTGCGTACTCGTAGCGGGCGCGCGCACGCAGCAAGGATGGCAGGACGCATCGACCGTCGTGCGCATCTGCGCTGGCGGCGATGTGACGCTCGGCGTCAACGCCGACACCGCGATCAAGAAGGGAAAGCGCATCCCGCCGCGCATGTGGCCGCCGCCGGAAGCGCTGATCGCGCCGCTCGTGCCGCTCTTCGCCGACGCCGACGTGGTGCTGCTCAACGCGGAAGGCGCCATCGGCGATGGCCGGGCCACGAAGTGCGCGCCGGGCGAGAAGAACTGTTTCGCGACTCCGCATGCCGGCCGCGGCGGCGCCGGCGCTGCGCGGGTTGAACGCGAGGGCGACCGTCGTAGCGAACGTCGCGAACAATCATGCGCACGACGCCGGCGACGACGGTTTCACCGAGACGCTGCGGCGGCTGGACTCGGCGGGAGTGCGGGTGACCGGCGCCGACAGCGCAGCCACGATCGTCGTGACGCCGCAGGGCGACACCGTGGCGATCCTCGGCTTCGCCGCGTCGCCGCCGATGGACGTGCGCGACCTCGATCTCGTGCGCCGGCTGGTGGCGCGCGCCGCGGCCATCACGCCGCGCGTGGTGGTGACGATGCATCTGGGCGCCGAGGGTCCGAGAGCGCAGCGTACGATGGATGCGAACGAGAAGTTCGTGGGGGAGGAGCGCGGCGATCCGGTGGCGTTCGCGCGAGCGGCGGTGGAGAGTGGCGCACTGCTGGTGATCGGCCACGGTCCGCACGTCGTGCGTGGCATGCAGCGCATGGGCGCCGGAGCGCTAGTGTTCTATTCGCTGGGGAATCTGGTGAACGCGGGCCCATTCTCGATGAACGCGCCGAACGACCGGGGGATGATCGTTTGCGCGGATGTGTCGAGTAAGGCGGTACTGGGAGCGACGCTACGCCCTACTCGCCAGCGAGAGCAGGGGATTGTCTCGCCCGACCTATCCGGACGCACGCTCGTCTTGATGGACTCGCTCAGCCACTTGGATTTTCGGGACTCGACGTTGAAGCTGCGCGTCGAGGGGGTCTGGATCCCCTAGGAGCGGGCCATTGGCCATCGACCATCGGCCATCGGAAGCGACTTCAGCTTCGCCGCGAGAGTCGTCAACATCCGACCGACATGGTCGATCATCTCGCTGGCCCGAGTCAGATCTGACTCGCGTAGATAACCGAGACGCCGAGCGATCTCAAGATGCGTATCAAGTTCCATCAGCGAGCCACGGGCGATCGAGATGTGGTGATGAAAGTCGCCGCGGTGAACGCGGCCATGTCCCTCGGCGATGTTCGCGGGGACGGATGCGGCGGCCGCGTACGACTTGCTTGCGGAGTCCGTATTTCTCCTTGACCGGGAATCGCTTCCCGAGCCGGTAGGCCTCAATGGTCAGCTCGATCCCGACCTGCCAGACGCGTCAGTTGGCGATGCCTTCCGGCGTGCATGAGCGCCCCCGGTGGAATCGGGGAAGAATGCTTCGAACCTAAGCTTGTCACTGCAATCGGAAGCTGCCGCGACGCGCCAAATCGTCGCGCTATTCGATCGTCGCTTCCGATGGCCGATGGTCGATGGCCGATGGCCCTGCTGATACGCTGTCCGCCATCACAACGCGCCGCACCCCGAGCCACGGTCGGATTCCCGGTGCAGGCGCGCGCAGCAGGTTCGTCTCGATCACCTTCCGCGCCTTCGAGCTGGCCTGAATGAAGCGGCCATTGCCAATGTAGATCCCGATGTGCGTCACCTTCATTCCCTTCCCGAAGGTGAGCAGGTCGCCCGGCAGCAACTGCGCCGTGTCTCTCACGATCTCGGTGCCGACTTTCGCCTGCGCGGCAGCGGTGCGCGGGACGCTCAATTCAAGCCCGTGAGCACGTAGGCGACGAGCCCCGAGCAATCGAAGCCATGCTTCGGCGTCTCGCCGCCGCGGCGGTATTCTTGCCGAGCAGAGCGCGGGTGCGAGCGATGAGCGAGTCGCGCAGCGCGGACGTGGCAGGGGCGGGGGCCGCCGAAACGAAGGCAGAAGTCTCCTCGCTCTCCTTCTGGGCACGCGCTATGGCGGGCACCATCGCGACAGCGAGAGTGACGCAAGCGCAGGCCAGCGCGAAGGAACGTGCCCGGTAGATGCCCATGAGTTGATTAGAAAATAGGCCGGGGGCCGGGTCCTGGTCAATCCTAATCTTTGCGCGAATGAGCATTCTAACGCATTGATTTACATAGACTTCCGGCCTGTCAGAACGGCCGAGCTTGAAAAGCGTTATGTTTAGTCATCATGTTGGCAATTCTTGCTGAGGTCGGAATGTTCGTCGCGGCGATCGCGGCGATCGCCGGCCTCTTTTTCATCGCCTCAAGAAGTACACGCCCCTCGGTCTCAGCCTGCAGCAGCGGGAGAACCGGAAGCGGATCGAACGCGAAGCTGCGACGGTTTGCGCCATTCACGGCCGGCACGAAGAACACGAGCTCGTCCGCCTCGCAAGCGGCGAACGCATTTGCCCCGACTGCTTCAGGGAAGCGGTGCGGGACACACTCGGATAGCGAACGAACCGGAGGACGGGATCCATGGAATCGGAACACAGCGCGTACGGGGCGGGGCGCTTCAGGATGGTGGCGATCGGCGTGGGCGTGCTCGCGCTCTTCATGCTGCTGAAGACGATGGTCGTGTACATCAGCCCGGGGCACGTCGGCATCGTGATCAACCGCACGGCCGGCGGAGTGAACCCGGTGGCGCTGAATCCGGGGCTGCACCTGCGAAATCCGCTGACGACGGGGATCATGGAGTACCCCACGTTCATGCAGACGCTCGTGCTGACGCGGACGTCGAATGAAGGCGAGCGATACAACGAAGAGATCAACGTGAACAGCGTGGAGGGCCAGCCGCTGTCGCTCGACATCTCCATGTCGTTCAAGCTCGACCCGCTGAAGGTGCCGTTCCTATATACGACGTTCCGCACGCGACGTCGTGGCGATCGAGCACAGCTATGTGAAGCAGGCGGTGCGCCAGGCATTGCAGGAAGTGGTGGGCAACGAGCCCATCGCGGATGTGATCGGGCCCAAGAAGGCTGAGGCGACGTCGCGCGTATTCGCGCTGCTCGAGAAACGCCTGCAGGACTACGGCATTCTCGTGGAGCAGTTCACGATCAACGAACTCCGCGCGCCGCCGGCGGTGATCGAGGCGATCAATCAGAAGAACGTGATGCAGCAACAGGCGCTCACCGCGGAGAACGAGCTGCAGAAGAACAAGTTCCAGGCGCAGGGCGACTCGATCAAGGCGATGGGCCGCGCGAAGGCGATCATCGCCGAAGCCGAGGCGCAGGCGCGCGCGAACCGGCTGCTCGCCGAGAGCATCACGCCGACGCTGGTGCAGTACGAACTGGCGATGAAGTGGAACGGACAAATGCCGCAGGTGTCAGGAGGGGCAATGCCGCTGATCCAACTGCCAATGGCGGGGAAACCATGACGGCGTGAGTCGCGACCCGAACTCCGTGATTCGTACCCACTGAACTCCGTGAGTACCGAGTCGTGCGTCGTGGACCACACGCCGCGTGAGTCGCGACCCCAGAGTCCCTGAGTCGAACCCCACACGCCGTGGGTGACTCACGGTCTTAGGGTTGCGACTCGCGACTTCGCGGGTGCGAGTCACGCCATGCAGTCGTGTTCGACGCACGACTCGGAACTCACGGAGTCGCGGGGTACGAGTCACGGAGTTCGGGCTACGACTCACGCCATTAGTGGCGAGTAGGAGCCGGCTGCTGCTGCGTCAGGCAGTGGATCGTCCCCAGTCCCCACACTAAATCCCCCGCGTGGATCCCCACTACTTCCCTCCCGGGGAATAGCTGCGCGAGGATGTTCAGCGCGGCGCGGTCGTTGGGATCGTTGAACGTTGGCACCAGCACCACTCCGTTCGCGATGTAGAAGTTCGCGTAGCTCGCCGGCAGCCGCTGGCCATCCATGACCACCGCGCGCGGGTACGGCAGCTTCACGACGCGCAGTCCGCCGGCGAGTTCGAGCCGCCGCGCGTTGTCCTTGCTCCGTGCATGATTCTCGTCGCGCGGGTCGGGCTCGAAGGCGAGCGCCACGGTGTGCGCGTCCGTGAAACGCGCGATGTCGTCCACGTGCCCGTGCGTGTCGTCGCCGACGCAGCCGTCGCCCAGCCACACCGTGCGCTTGATGCCCAGCCATCGCGCGAACGCGCGCTCGTATGCGGCGCGGTCCATGCCGGGATTTCGCACCTGCACCTTGGACAGCAGCCACTCCTCGGTGACGAGCATCGTGCCCGCGCCATCGGTCTCGATGCCGCCGCCCTCGAGCACGAGCGGCTTGCCCGTGTCATCGCGCACGGCCGCGGTCAGCGGCGCTCCGCTCAGCTTCGCGATCGCGGCGCCGACTTTCACATCCTGCGTGAAGTTCTTGTACTTCGCCCAGCCATTGAACCGCCAGCCGGCCCACTGCAGCGCGCCGCTGCTGTCGAGCACGCCCGTGGGACCCGAGTCGCGCGTCCACACACGATCGCTCGCCGCGATGTGCCGGCCCACCCGCGCGAGATCCACACCATGCGCCTTGAGCGCCGCCTCGGCGCTGCGCTTCACCGCGGCGCTGTGACAGAGGATCTCCACGCGCTCGTGCGTGTGCAGCGCGCGCACGATCTCGGCGTAGACCCACGGGATCGGCGCGAATTTTCCCGGCCAATCTTCCTTGTTGTGCGGCCAGCTCAACCACGTCGCCGTGTGCGGTTCCCACTCCGCGGGCCAGCGAACTTTCGGCCATTGGCCATCGGCCATCGGCCATCGGGACGGCGTGAGTATCGCGCGGGGCAGTTGCGATGGCCGATGGCCAATGGCCGATGGCCCTCTTGGCTTTCACCCGATCCACCGGTTCAGGATCGGTCCGTAGGCGTCGATCCGCCGGTCGCGGAAGAAGGGCCAGTTGCGCCGCGTGTACTCGATCAGCTCCGGATCGATCGACGCGAGCACGATCGCGGGATCGGTGCCGGCCTCGGCGATGAGACGCCCGAATGGATCGGCAATGAACGAGTGGCCGAAGAATTCCAGGCCATCGGTGCCGGGCTCCGCCTCGAAGCCGACGCGGTTCGCCGCGGCGACGAACACACCGTTCGCGATCGCGTGCGCGCGCTGCGCGGTGCGCCACGCATCGGCCTGCGCCGCGCCCCACTCGGCCTTCTCCTTCGGATGCCAGCCGATCGCGGTGGGATAGAACAGCACCTGCGCGCCCATGAGCGCGGTGATGCGCGCCGCCTCCGGATACCACTGGTCCCAGCAGATGAGCACGCCGATCGTGGCGAACTTCGTCTTGAAGACGCGGAACCCGGCGGCCGGGCGGCTCTCGTCGTGCTGGTAGATCTCGCCCGGCGTGAAGTAGTACTTCTCGTGATAGAGCGGATCGTCGGGGATGTGCATCTTGCGGTAGACGCCGAGCAGTGCGCCATCCGCGTCGACGATCGCGGCGGAATTGTGATAGACGCCGGCGCCGCGCCGTTCGAAGATCGGCACGATGAGCACGATGCCGAGTTCCTTGGCGAGCGCCTGCATGCGCTCGACCGTGGGCCCGGGGATCGGCTCGGCGAGATCGAACCGCTCGGCGTCCGTCACTTTGCAGAAGTACGGTGCGTTGAACAGTTCCTGCAGGCACACGATGTTCGCGCCGCGCGCGGCGGCCTCGCGGATCTTCGCGATGGACTGCTCCACCGCCGCCTTCGCGTCGGTGGGCACGGGTTGCTGGATGAGCGCGACGGAGAAGGGCACGTGAACTCGCAGCGGAGGACCAGGGCGGCGGAGCGTGCCGCCGGCGGGAAATTACTGGGTGATCCGCCTAAAGCTACCCGAGATCCGGGCGAGCGCACCGGGGGTCTTCCGCTCCATCATCTCGGCGGTGGGCGGGCCGCAGACGCCGATCACGACATCCATGACGTTCGTGGCGGTGAGATCGGTGCGGAGCAGGGCGCCGGCCGCGTCGAGCGACGGGTAGGAATCGTGTCCGGCGAGATCCTTCTCGGGATCGCGTCCGGCGCGCGCGATGTCGTTCCACGTCTCGCGGTTCACCACCGCGCCGGCGGCGTCCGTGGCGCCATCGCGGCCATCGGTGCCGCACGCGAGGAGCGTGGAGCCGCGCGCGCTCTTCACCTGCGCGAGCTCGCGCGCGGCGGAGAGCGCGAGCTCCTGGCAGCGGCCGCCGGTGCCGTGCGGACCTTCGCGGAGCGCCACCGTGGTCTCGCCGCCCCAGATGAGGCACGCGCGGCCGGCGCGCTCGGCGATGGTGGGCGTCGCGGACCCGCAGGTGCCGGCGAGCGACGCCGGCGACGCGCTTGCCCGCGGACGCTGCGTCGCCGGAGAGCGTGGTGCTCATGATGCGCGGATCGTAGCCGAGCTCCTTCGCCTTCGATGCGATCGCGTCGAGCGCGGTGCGATTGCTCGCGATGATGCGGCGCTCGACGTTCTCGAACACAGGGTCGCCGGCCTTCGGCGTCTCGAGTCCCGGATCGCGCTCGACGGCGTGCAAGTAGCGGCGCAGCGTGATCGGCACGAGGTCCCAGAGCTTGTACGCCACGAGGATGGAGCGCACCTGGCTCGCGGTGCTCGGGTCGGGGACGCACGGACCGGAGCCGATCGCCGCGAGGTCATCGCCGACGACGTCCGAGATGATGAAATTGCGCACCTTGTGCGCCTTGAGCGCGGCGGCGAGACGGCCCGCGCCCCATCGCGTGAAGCGCTTGCGGATGAGATTCATCGTCGCGATGTCGAGTCCGGAACCGTGCAGCAATTCGAAGAGCTGCACCATCTCTTCGGGCTTGAGCGCCGCATCGGGCGCGGCGATGAGGCTCGTGGAGCCGCCGGAGAGCAGCACCCACGCATCGTCCTCGGGACGCACTCTGGCGGCGGTCATCTCGATCATCCGCGCGGCCGTGAGCGAACGAAGCCCGGGCTGCGGATGGTCGCCGACGATCATCTCGAGGCTCGCGTGCGGCGTGGGCACCTGTCGCGGCGCGACGATGACGCCACCGGCCGGCTCGGCGCCGTGCTCCTTGAGCCATTCCACCGCGGCGATCGCCATCGGGTTCGCGGCCTTGCCCACCGCGAAGATCCAGACGCGGCGACGCTCCTTTTCCGGCGGGATCTTGTCGAGCGCCGCGCGCAGCGCGGGCGCAGGCGCCGCCGATCGGATCGCCGCCCAGTACAGCTGGATGAGCGTCGTACGCGCATCCATCGGCGCGTCGGGTGCGACCGCCCACATCGGCTGACTGGGAGTCTTCATGAACGGAAACTTACGCGTCCAATCGAGATTCGCGAGAGAAAAAATATCTCACGGCGGAAAGAGCGCGCATCGTGCCTCGTGCATCGTGCCTCGGCGGGGGATTCGGGCATCGCGACCGCTCGAAACGGTCACGTTGGCCGATGCACGAGGCACGAGGCACGATGAACTATGGTCCAGACGCCTTCTTCACCTCATTGCCGAGCGTCGTGTAGGCGTCGGCCGACATCACATTGAAGGGCGCTTTGTAGGTGATCTTGCCATTCGGCGCGATCACGAAAACGACGCGCGAGTCCATCGCGTTCTTCTCGCTGTACACGCCGTACGCCGAGCCGATCACGTGGCCGGTGTCGCTGACGAACGTCATCGGGAACTTGGCGTCGTGCGCCCAGCTCTGGAGCGTGGTGTCGGCGTCTACACTGATGCCGAGGACGACGACATTCTTGCCGTTGTTGAAGAGCGTGGCGTACTGATCACGGTACGCCTCCATTTGGATCGTTCAGCCCTTGGTCCGCGCCTTGTAGAAGAAGGCGAGCACGACGGTCTTGCCCTTGTACGCGGCGAGACTCACCGACGGGATGAGGCCCGCCATGTTGGCGCCGGGCGCGGAGAAATTCGGGGCGACGGAGCCGGTGTCGGCGACGACTTGGCCCGCGGCGATGAGCGGCGCACCGGCATGGCGACATCGCAGGAGACGGATTTTGCATGGAGCCTCCGATGGGGAACGACTGAATGTAGGCCCCGCGCTCCGGAGCGGAACGGGGCAGTCCCAATCATGTGAATCATGTAAATCCTGTCAAAAAAAATTTGACAGGATTAACATGATTTGAATGCATGATGGAACTGCAACTCAGTACTTGAACGCCACAGTCGGGCCGGTCGACGCTTATGGCCAGCAGGGGCAGTTCATCAGGAAATCATGTAAATCCTGTCAAATGCTTTTTTGACATGATTTACATGATTCACATGATTTTGAACGGCGACTCAGTACTTGAACGCCACCTTCACGCTGCCTTCGCCTCGCTTGTCGATCGCGGCGGCGAGGGCGGCGCGGTACTCGGAGAGCGGGAACGTGTGCGTGAGCAGCGGGCGCACGTTGGCCTTGCCCGAGGAAATCAGCGTCGCCGCCTCGTGGAAATCGTCGCGATCCGACGCGGCGTGCGCGTGGCCTCCGTGGAACACGGATCCGCGCACGGAGAGTTCCTTCACCCAGAGCGGTGTCCAGTCGAGTCCGCGCATGGTGCTCGAATTGCCAAGCAGCACGATCGTGCCGCCCGCGGTCGTGAAGCGCATCGCGTCGTCCATGCCGCGCGCGCCGCTCACGCACACGTACGTGATGTCGAAGCCGCCGATGCCGATCGGTTTGCCGAGGATCGGCTGCAGCAGCTTCGTGCCCGCGACGTCGGCGAGGGCCTTGAGATAATTCCCTCGCGCCTTGATCACGTTCGCGGCGCCGAATCGCGTCGCGTGCTCCGCCTGGAAGTCGTACCGCGCGAGCACGGTCACGCGCGCCGCCGGCGCGAGCGCGCGCACGGCCGCGGTCGTGAGCAGTCCGATCGAGCCGGCGCCGATCACGAGCACCCGCGCGCCCGCCGCCGGCAGATTCGAGCGCACGGCGCGCACCGAGCACGCGAACGGCTCGATGAGCACGGCGTCCTCGTCCGGCATGTCCAGCGAGAGCTTGAGCAGCTGCGACTCGTGCGCCACGAACTGCTCGCCCCAGCCGCCGCCGAGTCCGCGCGTCGTCCCAATGAGCACGCCCGCCGGCAATGGTCCCGTCGTGAAGTTCACGCAGCGCCCATGCTGCCCGTCGGCGCACGCGGCGCACACCGGCGCGATCCCGCGCGCTTCGCAGCAGAGCAGGGGATTCGCCGCCACGCGGTCGCCCGCCTTCACGCTGCTCACGGCCGCGCCGCACTCGATCACCTCGCCCACCAGTTCGTGCCCGAGTACGAACGGGAAACTCGAGAAGGGCGAATTGGATGGACTCGCGCCGAGCGTCACCACGTTGATGTCGCTGCCGCAGATGCCGCCCATGCGCGTGCGCAGGCGCACCCAGCGGTCGCTCGGCAGCGCCGGCGCCTCGCGGTCGCCATACGTGGTGCAGGCGTACGGCCCCACGTAGAACCGGTCGGAGATCTTGCCGGCGGCGAGCGTCGCGAGATACGTCGGGATCGGCGCCGCGAAGGAGATCGCTTTCATTTCGCCGGCACCACGAGCCGCAACGCGCGCGGCACGGTCGTGATCTCGAGCACAGAACTCTTCGCGCGGTTGTACTCGCCGTCGGTCTCGTACGCGGGCGGCTCGGCGAAGCGCAGCGTGAACGACGCCGATTGCTCGGCATCGACGCTCGGGTGCGTCATGTGCGTGCCCTTGCCCACGGCGCCGAACAGGTTCGCGCGCTGGATCGGCGACGCATCGTGGATCGCGATGAGGTCCAGCTTGCCGTCGGCGAGATCGGCGTTCGGCGCGATCACGAACGTGCCGCCGAAGTACCGCGCGTTCGCGACGATCACCATGAGGTGCTGCTTCATGCCGCGCGACTTGGCGGGACTCGCGATGTCCACCATGAGCCCCTTGTAGCTGAGCAGCTGCTTGAGCGCCGAGTACTTGTACAGCAGATAGCCGCGCAGCCACCAGATGCTCTCGATGTCCTCGAGCACCGCGATGTCGAATCCGAAGCCCGTGATGTTCAGGAAGTAGCGGTCCTCGATGCGGCCCACGTCGATCGGCATGTCGGGACCATCCACCGCGAGCCGCGCCATCTGCTCGATGTCGGTGGCGGGGATCTTGAGCGATTTCGCGAAATCGTTGCCGGTGCCCGCCGCGACGATCGCGAGCCGGCACGAGCTCTTCGCGGCGACGATCGCGTTCGCGGCGTTGCTCCACGTGCCGTCGCCGCCGCACGCCACGATCGTCGTGGCCCCATCGCGAAGCGCCTGGGCCGCGAGCTCTCGCTCCTGCCCAGGCGCCGTGGTGAATCGAATGTCGGTGACGCCCACATCCGCGAATGCGCGGTGGATCCGCTCCGCCGTCCTCGCGCCCCGCCCCCTACCGGAGGCGGGGTTCACGATGACGGCGACGCGACCGCTCATCGCTTCGCGTAACTCGCCAGCGTCTGGAGCGGGTGGAAGGTCTGCAGGCCGTTCTTCATCCAGAGCTCGCGGAACGGCTTGAAGTCCACGTCCCAGTCGGCGAGCAGGTCGGTCATCGCCTGCGAGTGGATCGTGATCCCGCCGCGCTCCTCTTCGTTCTCGCTGAACTCGCTCGCCATGATGATCGTGGAGGTGTACGCACCCTCCTCGTCGTTCATGAACGCCTGGTAGCGGTGCTCCACGTTCGACCACTCGTGCTCGGTGATCGTCATGTCGACGATCGGCTGGCCGCGGTCGGTCGCGTGGATGGTGATGTGCCCATCGCCGCGCACCCAGCGGATGCCGATGTCCTGCATGTAGTGCGGCAGGTGCCAGCGCTCGATCGCGTGCTCGCGCGACTCACGCGTCGTGGTGCCGAGGCGGAACGGATAGAACGCGCTCCGCGGCATCGGCTGCCCCGGCTCGATGCGCGGTGCGACGAGGATCGAGAGGATCAGCTCGCCGTAGTCGCCCACCGGGCTGTTGGTGAAGTCGAACGCCATCACCGAGAGCACGCTCGAGCCGTGATGCGGCTCGATCGGCTGCAGCTCGGGCGGCAGGATGGCCTTCGCGTTCTCCGTGGGGAATTCGAAGAAACCGCCGATGGCATCGCGGTAGTGATACTGGACGTAGCCCTCTTTGCTCGTGCTCATACGAGGATACCCTCTTCGCGGAGAACCTTGACGAGGATCGCGACGCCCTCGTCGAGCTGGTCGGTGGTATGCGAGGCCGAGATGGAGACGCGGAACCGCGACCGGTGCTTTGCCACTGCGGGATAGATGATCGGCTGCAGGTACAGGCCGGCGCGGCAGGAGCTTGTGCCCGAGCTCGAACACGCGGCGGTCGTTCTTGACCATGATCGGGATCACCTGCGACGTGGAGTCGCCGATGTCCACGCCCGCCTCTTCGAGACGGCCGCGGATATGCGCCACGTTCTTCCAGAGCTGCGCTCTCAGCTGCGGCTCGGCTTGCGCGATCTCGAGACTCTTGAGCACGCCCGCCGCGACCACCGGCGACAGCGCGCAAGAGAACACGCGCGAACGCGCGAAGCCCTTCAGGTAGTTGTAGAGATTCTTCGAGCCGGCGACGTAGCCGCCCTGTCCGCCGAGCGCCTTCGAGAAGGTGCCGACGTGCATGTCGACCTCGTCCTCCAGCCCATACTGCTCGGCCACGCCGCGGCCGTTCTCACCATACACGAACGCCGAATGCGCTTCGTCCAGCAGGATGCGCGCGCCGTATTTCTTGGCGACCGCGACCAACTCCGGCAGCGGACAGACATCGCCGTCCATGGAATACACGCCTTCGATGGCGACGAGGATCTTCTTCCCCTTCACTTTCTGCAGCTTCTTCTCGAGGTCCACCGGATTGTTGTGCCGGAAGAAGCGCACGTCGGCCTTCGACAGGATCGCGCCGTCCACGATGCTCGCGTGCGAGTTCTGGTCGGCGATCACCCAATCGCCCGGGCGCATGAGGCCCGAGATCAAACCAATGTTCGTGCTGTAGCCGGTGGGGAAGACCATCACGGCTTCCTTCCGCTTGAACTTCGCGAGCGCTTCCTCGAGCTGCATGTGCACATCCATCGTGCCGCTGAGGATGGGCGAGCCCGCGGCGCCGAGTCCGTATTGGTCGAGCGCCGCCTTCGCGGCCGCGATCACTTCGGGACGCGACGAAAGTCCGAGGTAGTTGTACGAACTGAGATTCAGCAGCTGGAGCTGTCTGCTTATCGCGCATCTCGGTGAGCATCACGTGCCCGCCGGGCGGCGTCGAGATCGGCTGGCCGAAGAGGTAGTAGCCCTCCGGCACGGCGCGGTTGTACCATTCGTTATACGGTTCGAGGATCGCGAACGGATCGTCGCTCGACGAATAGAAGAAACTGCTATAGTCGTAGTCGAGCGGGTTCATCGCCGTTTGCGGTTCCATGCGGATCGCCATGATGTGACCTCCAATTATTCACTGCGGCATGACATTCAGTACCGATAGCATCACCCCGGGCGAAGAGCCGCCTGGAGCGGGCGATCCGCGCGGTCCGCGGCTCGCTCTTCTTCATCATATTCCTGCCCTACCTGTGCATCCTCGCGTCCATCGTCCAGCGGATCATCGTGTGGCCGGTACTCACGCTCGATCTCATCGCCGGCCACGCGCGCCCGGTGGTATGGGCGTTGGCTGCGTCTGCAATGCACGAACCTGGTGTTCGTCGCCCGCTATGCCGCCGGCGTTCGACTGACGATCGAGGGAACGATCCCCGATGCGCCCGTCGTGGCGATCATGAACCACCAGTCCGATCCTCGACATCCCCGTCGCGGTGCTGCTCTTCGGCGATCACTCGCCGCTCTTTCCTACCCGCGACCGCTACAAATGGAAGATCCCGTTCATCTCGCCGACGCTGCGCATGGGGCGCTTCCCCTTCATCACGCAGAGACCATCGGCGATCCAGCAGGATCTCGATTCACTCACTGAAGCCGCCTCGCGCGTCGCGAAAGGCTGGAACTCGCTGCTCATCTACGCCGAGGGTCATCGCACGCGCGATGGCCAGATCGGCCGCTTCATGCGGCAAGGTCCCCGCCTCATCGTGACACACGCACAACAGCCTGTCTATACCATAGTTGCCGACGGACTTTGGGGGGCCCGAACATTCACCAATGCCCTCGAATCCATCGCCAACTGTCACATCCACGTCGTCGTCTCGGGCCCATTCCAACCGCCCGCGCCCGAAGATGCCGACGCATTCCTCGACATGCTGCGCTCGAACATGGTGACGACGCTCGAGCGCATCCGTTCCGGCACCGCCGCGTGACGCTCGCCGATACCCTGCTCGCCGAGCCCGGCGCGACCGCCGCGTTCACGTCCGACATCTCTCGAACCGCCCGACCCCGCCGCCGCGCGCATCGCGCGAGCACTCGCCGAATCGTTCGGCACTGCGTGTTCGGCCATCATCCACTACGGCTCGCACGCCCAACGATCCGGCGCGAAAGCGGAAAGCGCGTTCGACTTCTTCGTCATCGTGCGGGACTACGATGCGGCGTACACTGCGCTCGCCGCTTCGCGCGGCACGAAGCTCAAACCCTCCAGCGCCGCACGCCTCAATCGCGTGCTCGCGCCCAACGTCATCGCCATCGTCTTCCCGGAGTTCACGCCGCCGGCTCTCGCCAAGTGCGCCGTGCTCTCTCAGGAGGCCCTTGCCCTCGCCACGTCGGCGCACGCGCAGGACCACTTCACGCAGGGGCGCCTTTTCCAGCACGTCCAGCTCGCGTGGACCGCCGCGCCCGAAGACCGGGACGCTGTGATCGCTTCGCTGGCCGCCGCCCGTGCGCGCACGAGCGATTGGAGCCTCTCCTTCTTGCCCGCCGGCTTCGACTCAACTGGCTACATTCGTGCGTCGCTCACGCGTTCGTTCGCGGCCGAGATCCGGCCCGAGACCGACGACCGGATCGAAACGCTGACCGGCGCACAACGGGAGTCGCTGGCGCCGGTCTATCGCGAACTGCTGCAACGGCTTGAGCAATTAAAGATAATCAAAAAAGAGGGAAAAGTCTACCACCTTTTGACCCCCGTCCCGGCGCATGAACGGCGCGCATGGGACCGCTATTTCGCGCGCAGCAAGCGCCGGGCAACGCTGCGCTGGGTGAAGTACGTACTGCTCTATGACGACTGGCTCGAGTACGTCGTCCAAAAGGTGGAGCGCCGGTCCGGAACCATGGTGGAACTCACATCGCGCGAGCGTCGCTGGCCGCTCATATTCCTCTGGCCGCGCGTATTCCGCTATCTTCGCACGAGACCTCAACGCCGTCGCTCTACATGACGCCGAGCACCTACATCGCCGTTTCTCTCGCGTTCGCCTTCCTGCTCACGATGCCGGTGTATGCCGTCGTCGCGCGCGGACGTCCGGTGGACGCCGATGTGGCGAGGCGTCCCTCCACGCTCCTGCTGGGCGTCTGGGTGCGCGACTGGCTGATGTGGGTGATCACGCCGGTCGAACGCGCGCTCGTGCGCGTGAACGTATCGCCCGACCTGCTGAATTTCGGCGGCGGCGCGCTCGGGCTCGCGGCCGGCGTCTCGTACTCGCAGGGCGCGATCGCACTCGGCGGCACGTTCGTGCTGCTCGGCGGACTCGCCGACGTGCTCGACGGCCGCGTGGCGCGCGCCCGTGGCGTGGGGAGCGACTACGGAGAGTTCCTCGACTCGATCATCGACCGGTTCTCGGAGATGTTCGTGTTCATGGGTCTCGCGCTGTACTTCGAGCCGTCGCGCTGGGCGATGCTGAGCACCGTCGTGGCGCTCGGCGGCGCGATGATGGTGAGCTACTCGCGCGCGAAGGGCGCGGCCGTGGGCGTGGATTGCAAGGGCGGCGTGATGCAGCGCGCGGAGCGCCTCGTGCTGCTCGCCGATCGCCTCGATGCTGGACAATCCGGTGTGCGAGTACTTCGGATGGCCGGAGTCGTCGTTGCTCATCGCGGCCGTGACCGTGATCGGCGCGGCGAGCGTGGGCACGGCGGTCTGGCGCAGCTGGTGGATCGCGCGCGAACTGAGGGCGAGGAACGGGAAGGCCAAGAGCTGAACGACAGGTACGAGGGAAAAGGGAAAAGGGAAAAGGGAAAAGACAGCGCGCAGTCGCGTAGTCTTTTCCCTTTTCCCTTCCCTTTTCCCTCGTCGTCTAGTTCTTCACCAAGTTCCTCAGCACATACTGCAGTATCCCGCCATTCCTGAAGTACAGCCCTTCCTCCGGCGTATCGATCCGGCATCGCACTTTGAAATGCTTGCCGCCGCTCACGTGCACGGTGAGTTCGGCGCGCGGTGCGAGTGAATCGTCGAGGCCGGCGATCTCATAGGTCTCGAAGCCGGTCAGTCCCAGCGTCGCGCGCGTCTCGCCCGGCATGAACTCGAGCGGCAGCACGCCCATGCCCACCAGGTTCGACCGGTGGATCCGTTCGAAGCTCTCCGCGATCACGGCGCGAACGCCCAGCAGACGCGTGCCCTTCGCCGCCCAGTCGCGCGAGCTGCCGGTGCCGTATTCCTTGCCGGCGATCACGATCAGCGGCACACCCGCTTTCTGGAATTCCTCGGCGGCATCGTAGATCGACTTCGGCGCGGCGCCGGGCGCGGTGGCGGTCACGCCGCCTTCGGTGCCCGGTGCGAGTTCGTTGCGCAGCCGGATGTTCGCGAAGGTACCGCGGATCATCACTTCGTGATTGCCGCGCCGCGCGCCGTACGAATTGAATTCCGACGGCGGCTGGCCGTGCGCCATGAGCCACGCGCCGGCCGGACTGTTCTTCGCGATCGAGCCGGCCGGGGAGATGTGATCGGTGGTGATCGAATCGCCGAGCATCGCGAGCACGCGCGCGCCGTGCACGGGACGGATCCCCGGCGGCGTCATCGTCATGCCTTCGAAGAAGGGCGGATTGCGCACGTAGGTCGAATCGGCCGACCAGGTGTAGCGGTCGCCGGCCGGGATGGGCAGCGCGCGCCAGCGCTCGTCGCCCGTGAACACGTCGGCGTACTCCTTGGTGAACATCTCGCTCTTCACCGAGGAGAGGATCGTGTCGGCGACTTCCTTGGGCGTCGGCCAAATGTCGCGGAGGAACACGGGGCTGCCATCCTTGGCGGTGCCGAGCGGTTCCTTCTCGAAATCGATGTCCATGCGGCCCGCGATCGCGTACGCGACCACGAGCGGCGGCGACGCGAGATAGTTGAAGCGCGTCTGCGGATTCACGCGGCCCTCGAAATTCCGGTTCCCCGAGAGCACGGCGGCCACGACGAGCTTGCGGTCGTCGATCTCCTTCGCCGATCTCCGGCGGCAGCGGACCCGAATTGCCGATGCACGTGGTGCAGCCGTAGCCGGCGAGGTAGAAGCCGAGCTTCTCGAGCGGCTCCATGAGGCCGGACTTGTTGTAGTACTCGGTGACGACCTTCGAGCCGGGCGCGAGCGACGTCTTCACCCAGGGCTTGCGCGTGAGTCCCTTGGCGGCGGCCTTCTGCGCGAGGAGGCCGGCGGCGAGCATGACGCTCGGATTCGATGTGTTGGTGCAGCTGGTGATGGCGGCGATGACGACATCGCCATGGCGAAGGGCAGAGGCGGGCTGTTGGCTGTCGGCTGTCGCGGGCGGGGCGTTGGAGCGAGGCGCGCGAGCTCCTCCTTGAGCGCCGCCTCGAACATCTTCTTCGAATCCTTGAGCGGCACGCGATCTTGCGGGCGCTTGGGGCCGGCGAGGCTCGGCTCCACAGTGCGCGAGGTCGAGTTCGATCGTGTCGGTGAAGAGCGGATCGGGCGTCTCGTCCGTGCGGAACATCCCCTGCGCCTTGCAATACGCTTCCACGAGCGCGGCGTGCGCGCCGCCGCGGCCGGTGAAGGAGAGATAGCGAAGCGTCTCGGCATCCACCGGGAAGAATCCCGCCGTCGCGCCATACTCGGGCGCCATGTTCGCGATCGTGGCGCGGTCGGCGAGCGCGAGGCTCGAGAGGCCCGCACCGTAGAACTCCACGAACTTGCCGACGACCTTCTTCTTGCGGAGCATCTGCGTCACGACGAGCACGAGATCCGTGGCCGTCGCGCCGGCGGGCAATTTGCCCTTGAGCTTGAAGCCGACGACCTCGGGGATGAGCATCGAGAGCGGCTGTCCGAGCATCGATGCTTCCGCTTCGATGCCGCCGACGCCCCAGCCGAGCACGCCGAGTCCGTTCACCATCGTGGTGTGCGAATCGGTGCCGACGAGCGTGTCGGGGTACGCGAGGGTCGCACCGTTCTCGTCGGAGGTGAACACCGTGCGGCCGAGGTATTCGAGGTTCACCTGGTGGCAGATGCCGGTGCCCGGCGGCACGACGGAGAAATTGCGGAACGCGCTCTGGCCCCAGCGGAGGAACGCGTAGCGCTCCTGATTGCGCTCGAACTCACGCGTGGTGTTGATGAGCAGCGCGGCCTCGACGCCGAACTCGTCGACCTGCACCGAGTGATCGATGACGAGATCGGCGGGCTGCAGCGGATTGATCTTCTTGGGATCGCCGCCGAGCTTCGCGATGGCGTCGCGCATCGCCGCGAGATCGACCACGGCGGGGACGCCGGTGAAATCCTGGAGCAGCACGCGCGCGACGCGGAACGCGATCTCCTGCTCGACACCCTTCGTCGCATCCCACTTCGCGAACGTCTCGATGTCGCGCCGTTTCACGAAGGCGCCGTCCTCGTTCCGGAGGAGATTCTCGAGGAGGACTTTGAGCGAGAACGGCAGCCGGCCGACCGCCGGCGCGTTGAGTTTCGCGAGGTCGAAGAACGTGTAGTCCTTCCCCGCGACGGTGAGAGTCGAGCGGGTATGGAACGAATTCAACGAGGGCATGAGGGGTCCGGTGGGTACGACTGAAATCTAATTGGATCTCAACGCTGACGGCGGTCGGTACAGTCTCGAGGCGGTTGGCGTTGGTACTGCAACGCGTTCCAACGCCAACCGGCTGCCGTTCCAACGCCGTGCGACCAACGACGTCGTTTTAGTCTTCCGCTGCCACCGCCATCGGCTGCGTGATGGGCTTCGTCGTCCGCCGCGTGCCGTCCAGCGAGTGCACGGAGATCGCCTCGAACGGACACTGCTGCACGAAATCGCCGTCGGCCGGGCTCCATTCCATCACCGGGTTCGCGATCACGGCCTTGTTCTCCATGTCGAGCACGATCCGATCGGGCGCGAGCGACACGCAGATCCCGCAGCCGGTGCATTTCTCGCGGTCCACGAGCACGTTCACGCGGCGGCGCGGATAGATCACGCCGGGCTTCAGTTCCTGGTCCGCCACCTGGTCGAGCGCCGCGATCGTGGCGCTGTACCCCGCCTCGATCAGCTCCTCGGTGTGCACGAAGCTGAACATGTCGCGGTGCGCGACGTCGGGGCGGATCAGCAGCATCGGCGGTCCGGACCACTCGGCCAGCGGCTGCAACTGCAGCGCGTGCATCATGATCGACGCGGCGCGCATGTAGATCGCGGCGAATCCCTGGCGGCGGATGAGCCGCGCGAGGCCGAGGCTCGTGGTGCCGACGTCCACGGCGATCACCATCTCCGCGCCGAGTCCGGCGATGGCGGCGGGGAGGTTGTCCACCGTGCCGCCGTCGATGCAGGGACGGCCGCCGATGATGCCGGGCGGGAAGAAGCCGGGCAGTGCGCACGACGCGTAGATGGCATCCGCGACCGACACGTCGCGGAGTCCGGGCAGCCCCCACACCACGCGCGTGCCGCGCTCGACATCCACCGTGTTCACGAGGAGCGGCACCTTGAGATCCTCGAACGTGCCCGCGGGCGCGTTGAGCCGGCAGAGCTCGCGCAGCGGCTCTTCGTGATAGAGCGATGGGCTCTTCATGCGCTCGAGCAGCATCGCGAGATGATTGATCCGGAAGAGATCCGTCTTCTGCAGCGCGCGGGCGCGCGCTTCCATCTCGTCGAGGCTGATGCCGGCGGCGCGCGCGGCGGCGATGAGCGCGCCGATGCTGGTGCCCGCGTAGAGCGACGGCCGGATGCCGCGCTGCTTCAGCGCGCGCAGCACGCCGATGTGCGAGAAGCCCTTGAGTCCGCCGCCGCCGAGCACGACGGCCACGCGTGAGGGAAATGCTGACGAGGCCATGATCACGGAGTGGGTAACTTGCGCGTGGCCCGAATGCCACCGCGGTTAACTTATGCGCCGCGCCCGCCGATGCGAGCGGCGCGCGCGCTTCGTTGCGGCCGCGGACCCCCATCTGTCTTCCCTCGGAATGCCACAGCGACTCGTCCCGCAGCTCGTCACCGCGCTCAGAGGCTACACCCGGCACGACTTCCTGACGGATCTCCTCGCCGGAGTGATCGTCGGCATCGTCGCACTGCCCCTGGCGATCGCGTTCGGCATCGCCAGCGGCGTGACGCCCGCGCAGGGGCTCTACACCGCGATCATCGGCGGGTTCGTGATCTCCGCGTTGAGCGGCAGCCGCGTGCAGATCGGCGGACCGACGGGCGCGTTCGTCGTCATCGTGTACGGCATCGTCCAGCAGTACGGCTTCGACGGACTCGCCGTGGCGACGCTGATGGCCGGCATCATTCTCGTGGCGATGGGACTCGTGCGCCTCGGCGCCGCGATCAAGTTCATCCCGTATCCGGTGACGCTCGGCTTCACGGCCGGCATCGCCCTGATCATTGCGGCGCAGCAGGTGAAGGACGTGCTCGGCCTCACGATGGGGGCAGTGCCGTCGCACTTCATTGAGAAGATCGGGGCGTACGCGGCGAACATCGGTAGCGTCAATTGGCAGGCGGCCGGGCTCTCAGTGGCGGTGATCGCCGTCATCGGGCTCTGGCCGCGCGCATGGTCGAGGCTGCCGAGCCCCTTCGTGGCGCTGATCGTGGGCACCGTGGGCGCACAGCTGCTCGGTCTGCACGTCGAGACGGTGGGCTCGCGATTCGGGGAACTCTCATTCTCGTTCCCGCACGCGCATTGGCCGAGCGTCTCCTTCGCCGACGTGCGCCGCCTGGTAAGTCCGGCGATCACCATCGCGCTGCTCGCGGCGATCGAGAGCTTGCTCTCGGCGGTCGTGGCCGACGGCATGACGGGGGAGCGGCACCGCTCGAACATGGAGCTCGTGGCGCAGGGCGCGGCGAACATCATGTCGCCCCTCTTCGGCGGGATCCCGGCGACCGGCGCGATCGCACGGACGGCCACGAACATCCGCAACGGGGGTCGCACGCCGGTGGCGGGGCTCACGCACGCGGTGACGCTGCTCATGATCGCGCTCTTCCTCGGCAAGCTCGCCGGGTTCATTCCGATGGCGGTGCTGGGCGCGATCCTGCTCGTCGTGGCGTACAACATGAGCGAGTGGCGCGCGGTGGTGAACATGATGCGCGCGCCGAAGAGCGACATCGCGGTGCTCATCACCACGTTCCTGCTCACCGTGGTGATCGATCTCACCGTGGCGATCGAAGTCGGCATCGTGCTCGCCGCGTTCCTGTTCATGCGGCGAATGGCAGAGGTCACGAACGTGAGCGTGATCGCGCGCGAGTTCGCGGAGAACGTGGACGAGAACGATCCGAACTCGGTGAAGTCGCGGCGCGTGCCGCACGGCGTGGTGGTGTATGAGATCAATGGGCCGTTCTTCTTCGGCGCGGCGGAAACGTTCAAGGACACGCTCAGCCGCACGATGGGGCGGCCGAAGATCCTGATCTTGCGCCTGCGCCACGTTCCGGCGATCGACGCGACGGGGATGAACGCGCTGCGCGACGTGGTGCGCCGCACGCGCACCGATGGCACGGTGGTGTACTTGAGCGACGTGCTGGCGCAGCCGATGCTCGCGATGGGGCGCTCGGGTCTGCTCGATGAAGTGGGCGAGGAGCATGTGTTCGACACGATCGACGACGCGCTCGACCGCGCGCGGAGCGAGCTGGGACTTCCGCCGGCCGCCGCGAGCGGACCGGGGATGACGCCGAGCACCGGGCAGCCGGCGATCAGGCAGGAGCTACTGCGAAAGCCGGAGGACGTCTAGCGGAGCGGCGGCCTGCGGGGTAAATGGATTGATGCCCACTCCCGCCGGTACCCCGCCCGACGCGCAGCTCGAGCGCGTGATGGGCGTCCGCGCGCTCACCGCGTCGTCCGTGAACATGACCGTGGGCTCGGGGATCTTCCTCCTGCCGGCCGCGGTGTATGCGGCGATCGGCGGTGCGGCGCCGGTGGCCTATGTCATCTGCGCATTCGCCATGGCGCTCGTCGTGCTCTGCTTCGCGGAAGCGGGGAGCCGCGTGCACAGCACGGGCGGCGGCTACGCGTACGCGACGGCGGCGTTCGGTCCGCTGGTGGGCATCATGACCGGCGCTCTGCTCTACGTGGGCGCGGGCGTGCTCGCCGGGGCGGCGGTGATGAACGCGTTCGTTGGCACGCTCGCGGTGATCTTCCCGAAGTTCGGCGATACGGTGCCGCGCGTGTCGCTCATGATCCTCACGTACGGGATCCTCGCGACGGTGAACATCCGCGGCGCGCGACCAGGTGTGCGCACGATGGAGGTCTTCTCGCTCGGCAAACTGCTGCCCGCTGTTCGCGCTCGCCGGGATCGGGATTTTCTTCATGCATCCGGCGAACCTGGTGGTCCCCGCGATGCCGCCGGCGAGCACGATGACGCGCGCCTGCGTCGTGCTGATCTTCGCATTCCTGGGATTCGAGAATTCGCTCAACCCGAGCGGAGAGGTGAAGGACCCGCACCGCACCGTGCCGCGCGGGGTCCTGTTCGCGCTCGCGATCGTGACCGTGCTGTATCTGACCATCCAGATGGTGGCCGCCGGCGTGCTCGGCTCGCGGCTCGCGACCGAGACGGCTGCGCCCCTCGCGGCCGTCGCCGGCGTCGTGTTCGGGAGCGTCGGCAGTAGCATCATTCTCTTCGGCACGCTCGTATCGACACTCGGGTATCTGACGGGCGACGCGCTCACATCGCCGCGCGCACTCTTCGCGCTTTCCGAGCGAGGCGAGCTTCCGCCGTGGCTCTCAAGCGCGTCCATCCCACGTTGCACACGCCGTACCGCGCGATCGTCGCGCACGCGGTGCTGCTGCTCACGCTCGCGGCGACCGGGAGTTTCGCATCGCTGATCGTGGTGGCGAACGTCGCGGTACTGCTTATGTACGCCATCGTCGCCTTCGGCGTGTTGCAGCTGCGACGTAAGAACGTGCGCGGCGACGGCGAGCCGTTCGTCGTGCCGGGCGGGCCGTTCGTGCCGCTGCTCGCGGTGCGGCGTGATCGCCGTCCTGCTGTTCTCCGCGACCACGCGGGAGTTCATCGCCACCGGGATCACGCTCGCCGCCGCGGCGGCGCTCCACTTCCTCTCCTATCTCTGGCGCCCGAGCGTGCCGGCCGGCGGATGATCGACCCGCTCCTGGCGTTCCGCCCCGAGTTCCCGATCCTCGCGCGCACGAACTATCTCGTGTCGAACTCGCTGGGTGCGATGCCGCGCGCGGCGGGCGACCG
Organism: uncultured Gemmatimonadaceae bacterium; assembly: GCA_963732065.1. Lineage (GTDB taxonomy): Bacteria > Gemmatimonadota > Gemmatimonadetes > Gemmatimonadales > Gemmatimonadaceae > DATKOH01. The sequence continues at coordinate 696,061 of CAVSYH010000019.1, forward strand.
CCTCGCGGAGTACGCGCGCACGTGGAGCGAGCGCGGCGTGCGCGCGTGGGCCGACGGTTGGTGGAACATGCCGGTGACGGTCGGCGACGAGATCGCGCCGCTCATCGGCGCGGGCGCCGGCGAGATCGCGATGCTCGCGAACGTGAGCCTCGCGCACGCGGCGGTACTGTCGGCGCTGGACTTCCCGCCGGAGCGGAACGCGATCGTGATGACGGCGCTCGACTTCCCGAGCGTGCGCTACGCGGTGGAGGGGCTCGCGGGGCGCTTCGGCGCGCGCGTGGTGAGCGTGCCGAGCGACGACGGGATCGGGATCGATCTGGATCGGCTGCTCGCGGCGATCGACGAGCGCACACGCCTGGTGGCGGTGTCGCACGTGCTCTTCCGGTCGGCGTACATCATGGACGCGCACGCCATCGTCGCGCGCGCGCACGCGGTGGGCGCGCTCGTGATGCTCGACGCGTTCCATTCCGTGGGCGTGATCCCCGTGGACGTGAAGAAGGTCGGCGCCGATTTCCTCACCGGCGGCGTGCTCAAGTGGCTGTGCGGCGGACCGGGTGGCGCGTTCCTGTACTGTGCGCCGAATATCCGCGATGCGCTCACGCCGGCGCTCACGGGCTGGCAAGCGCACGCGCGGCCATTCGCGTTCGAGCCGGAGCTCGCAGCCGGCGCACGGCGCGTGGCGCTGGCTGAACGGGACGCCGGTGATCCCCGCGCTCTACGCGGCGGCCGAGGGTCCGAAGATCGTGCGTCGCGCGGGGATCGAGCGGGTGCGCGCGAAGAGCATGCGGCAAACGGCGCGGCTCATCGCGCTCGCCGACGAGCGGGGCTACGAAGTGCACGCGCCGCGCGATGCGGAGCGCCGCGGCGGCACGGTCGCGTTCCGTGTGCCGCACGCGTACGAAGTGAGCCAGGCGCTGCTCGCGCGCGACATCATCGTGGACTTCCGCCCCGATGCCGGCATCCGCGTGGCGCCGCATTTCTACACGCACGATGATGAGGTCGAGGCGGTGGTGGCGGCGATCGACGACGATCCTCGCGAACGGGGATTGGAAGCGGTTCGAGGGCGCGCGCGCCGTGGTCACGTGAGCGCCTTGTAGCCCCCGTGCGCGCGCCGTAAGTTCGGGAGACTCTCATCCCCAGGGCTATGCCGACTCCTCCGAAAAAGCTCCGCAAGAAATACGAGAACACCAAGTATCCTGCCGTCGTGCTCCGGTTCGAGGACGGCCACGAGATCGAGATCAGGAAGGGGCAGGGCAAGGTGTTCGACTGCTACTCAGGCGAGCACGTGAAGGTGCTGGCGATGTACGATCCGACGTCCAAGGAGCGCGAGCTCGTCGAGACGCGGAACGCGGGGACGTTCACGGACGCGTAGCAACTCGGCCATCGGCCATTGGCGCATCGGCCATCGGCTTCACGGCGGCACTCCTCGCGGCGGGCGCCGGAGACCTCGGCGCGCAGAAGGCTGACACGGCGAAGCTGCACCGCACGCTCGATTCGCTCGCGGCGGCGCATCATGGGGTGGTCGGCTACGCGGTGCGCGATGTGGATGCGGGATGGCGGCTGTCGCTACGCGGCGATTCGACCTTCCCCACCGCGAGCCTGATCAAGGTCGGCGTGCTGGTCACGCTCTACGACCTCGTGGAACACGGGCAGATCTCGCTGAACGATCCGCTGGTGCTGCTCGAGCTCGACAAGGCGGGCGGCAGCGGCGTGCTGCAGTACCTGCACTCCGGCCTCACGATCACCGTGCGCGACGCGGCGCAGCTGATGATCGAGACGAGCGACAACACCGCGACCAACCTGCTGCTGCAGAAGATCACGCTCGCGCGCGTCAACGCGCGGCTCGATTCGCTGCATCTCGCGAACACGCGCGTGCATCATCTCGTGATGCAGCGCGCGATCACGAGCATCGCGCGCGACAGTTCCGAGAAATACGGCCTCGGGAAGACCACGCCCGAACGAGATGGCGCAGCTCTTCGTATTGCTGGCGCAGGGGAAGGCGGTGAGTGCCAGGGCCGACTCCGCGATGCTCGCGATGCTCGAGACCAACGACGAGACGGAGTTGCTCACGCGCATGCTCGTGGGCGTGCGGGCGGCGCACAAGTCCGGCAAGGATGACGACACCCGTACCGAATGCGGGCTGTACTACCTGCGGACGCGCGTGGTGGTGTGCGTGCTCACGCGCGCGAACGTGGACCAGCGCTGGATCATCGACAATGAGCCCGAGCGATTGATGGGCCGCATGGGCGCCGAGATCGCGCGAGCCGTCGGCGTGCCGCCGAAGGCGGCGGTCGAACAGGACTAGTGGCGGCGCACCGCGTGCAGCACGAAGTACACGAGGAGCGCGGCGAGCACCATGAACAGGATGCCGTACGTGACCGCGGTGCGCTCCGGGCGCGGCGGGCGACGTATCGACGACGGGATTCTCGGCGGCGGGCGTTTCCGGTGCGGGCGTGTCGGTCATGACTGCGAACTTAGCGTTCCGTGCCCAATCATGTAAATCATGTTAATCCTGTCAAAGCAGTTCTCGCGGAATCCAGGAAGAGCATTGGACAGGATTAACATGATTCACATGATTTGAACTGCAACACCACCTCTCACTTTTCTCAAGTCAATCTGATGAAACGAACTCTTGTCATCCTGTCTCTTGCCGTGGCCGCGCCGGCGTCGATCAACGCTCAGAGCGCCACGCCATGTTCCTGCGCGGCGAAGATCACGGCGTCGGCGTATGACGCCGACCTCAAGTTCCTCTCGAGCGACCTGCTCGAGGGACGCGCCCCGGCGACGCGCGGCGGGCAGCTCACGGCGGCGTACATCGCGTCGCAGCTGCAGATCGCGGGCGTGCTGCCGGGCGTGAAGGGATCGTACTTCCAGAAGGTGCCGATCGACGTCGTAGGCGCCATCGCGTCCACCATCCGTGTCACGGCGAGCGGCAAGGCGAAGGCGACGCTCAACTATCCGAACGATGTCGTGGTCGCGCCGGGCAGCGCGACGGATTCGAGCGTCGCGCGCGGCGAGCTGGTGTTCGTCGGCTACGGCGCGCAGGCGCCCGAGTACAAGTGGGACGACTTCAAGGGCGAGAGCATGAAGGGGAAGATCCTGTTGGTGCTCGTGAACGATCCGCCCGCCACGGCGAGCGAGCCGGGATTGTTCGGCGGCAAGGCGATGACCTACTACGGCCGCTGGACCTACAAGTACGAAGAGGGTGAGCGGCTTGGCGCCGCGGGCGTGCTCATCGTGCACACCACCGAGGCGGCCAGCTATCCGTGGCACACCGTGGTCGGATCGTGGGCGAAGGAGATCCGCATGCTGCCGCGCGATCCCAACGGCCCGCCGCCCAACGGCGTGAACGGATGGATCACCGACAGCGCGGCGAGCGCGCTGCTCGCGCAGGCCGGACTCAACATGGGCGACCTTCGCGCGCAGGCGGCGACGCGCGCCTTCAAGCCCGTGCATACCGGCATCATGATGGACATGACGATGAAGAACCACATGTCGCACATGGAGAGCGAGAATGTGGTGGGCGTCGTGAACGGCAACGCCGCCGGCTACAAGGACCAGTACGTCGTGTACAGCGCGCACTGGGACCATCTCGGCATCGGTCCCGCGGTGAACGGCGACTCGATCTACAACGGCGCCGCCGACAACGCGTCGGGCACCGCGGCGGTGCTCGGCATCGCGCGCGCGGCCGCGAAGCTCGCCCCCACGCGACGCACGCAGCTGTTCGTGTTCGTCACGGCGGAGGAATCGGGACTCCTCGGCTCCGCCTGGTTCGCGACGCACCCCACGGTGCCCGTGAACCAGATCGTCGCCGATCTCAACCTCGACGTCGTGCCGCTCGACGGGAAGATGAAGGACTACGTGGTGATCGGCTCCAACAAGAGTTCGCTCGGCACGATGTTCGCGCATCTCGCTGCAGACCAAGGGAATGTCGCTCGTTCCGGACCCGCATCCGGAGGCGGGACACTTCTATCGCAGCGACCATTTCTCGTTCGCGAAGGCGGGCGTGCCCGCGATCTCGATCGGCGCGGGACTCACGTACGTCGGCCGGCCGAAGGGATGGGGCGAAGCGCAGCAGGCGGACTACACGGCGCACCGCTATCACCAGCCCTCCGACGAGTACCGCCCGGACTTCGATCTCTCCGGCGCGACGCAGCTCGCCGACATCGTGCTCAGCTTCGGCCGCGCGCTCGGGAACTCGCCCGTGGTGCCGGAATGGAGCGCGGGTGCGGAGTTCAAGGCGATGCGCGATTCCACGGGCGGTCCGAAGAAATGACGGTACTCCGCCGCGGCGTGATGGCGTGAACGCGCCCGTTCCGGTGCGCGTGCTGCCGGAGATCGCGGCCGCGTTGCGGTCGCGCGCGCCTGTCGTCGCCCTAGAAAGCAGTGTGTTCGCGCAGGGTTTGCCCGAACCGGCCAATCGCGAAGCGGCGGAGCGGATGATCGCCGCGGTGCGCGCGGCCGGCGCGGTGCCGGCGATCACGGCGGTCGTGCGCGGCGTCGCGGCGGTGGGACTCGAACGGGATGAGCTGGAGCGGTTCCTCCGGCGTGAAGGCATACGGAAGGTCTCGGCGCGCGACGTGCCGCTCGCGATGGCGAAAGGCGTGGACGGCGCGACGACCGTGGCGGCGGCGATGATGCTGGCGCGGGCAGCGGGAGTCGAGGTGTTCGCCACCGGCGGCATCGGCGGCGTGCACAAGAGTCCCAAGTTCGACGAGAGCGCGGACCTGATGGAACTCTCGCGAACGCCGGTGCTGGTGGTGTGCGCGGGGGCGAAGTCGATCCTCGACCTCGCCGCCACGAACGAACGGCTGGAATCGTTGGGCGTGCCGGTGATCGGTTACGGCACGGATGAGATGCCGGCGTTCTATGCGCGCTCGAGCGGGATCCCGCTCGCGGCGCGCGCCGATGCGCCGAGGGATATCGCGAGCATGTGGCGATTGCACCGCGCGCTCGGCAAGGAACGAGGGGATGGTCGTGATGCAGCCGGTGGCGGAGGAGCACGCGCTCAGCGCCGCCACGGTGAAGCGAGCTGTGCAGGGAGCGCAGCGGTCGGCGTCTCTCAAGAAGGTGGGGGGCGCGGCGCTCACACCCTTCCTGCTGGCGGCGGTGGACAAGGCGACGAAAGGCCGCGCGCGCGCGGCGAACCTCGCCCTGCTGGAAGCGAACGCCGCGCTCGCGGCGGCGATCGCCAGGAGTCTGAGTGCGATGCAGGGCACGGCAGGCGGTTGAACTTCGCGGTCACCGTATGCTACGTTACGATGTCCCTCAGTGCCGGAGGCGCCGGAGCCAATGTCGAACCCATTCCTGAGTTCCGAAGAGTACGACGAACGCGCCCACCAGCTCTACAACGAAGGGCTGTACGAGGAGGCGCTCGAAGTGCTGCGCGAAGGACTCGCGCTCTATCCGGGCTCGGTGGAACTGCACGTGGGCGTGGGCTACGCGCGGCTCGCGCGTGAAGAATACGCGTGGGCGCGCCAGAGCTTCGAGATGGGGCTCGTGCTCGACGGGAATCACGAGGACGGTCTCGCCGGGCTCGGCGAGACGCTGCTGAAGCTCGGCCAGCGCGACGCCGCCCTCGCGAGCTTCCGCCGCATCCTCGAGCTCGGCTACGAGGACGACCTCGATCTCGTGCTGCAGGTGGGCCGCGCGCTCTTCCGCGAGGAGATGCTCGAGGAGTCGCGCGAATTCTTCGAGACCGCGGTGCGCGAGAGCCCCGAGCTCGCCGAGGCCCAGGCGTGCCTCGGCTACGCGCAGCACCGGCTCGGCAAGGACGACGAAGCGATCGCGCATCTCGAGCGCGCGCTCGAACTGGACGACGAGCACACCGAGGCGCGCATCTACCTCGCGAACATCCTGTACGATCGCGGCGAATACGAGCGCTCGCTCCGGCATCTCGAGCGCACGTCCGCCGAGGACCACTGGGACGAACTCGGCATCTGGCGCTACATCGATCTCACCAAGAAGCTCAAGCGCGCGAGCGACGCCGATCCGGAATTCGTGGAATGGCGCAACCGGCTCGGCGAACTCGCGGGGGAGAGCGACCCGATCGACGACATGCTCTCCGAGATCGAGACGCGCGCCGCCGAGGAAGCGGAGTCGCGCGACCGCGCGCAGCTCGAGCTGTTCTCGACGCTGCTCGCCGATCTCGCCGAGCGCCGGCGCGATGAGGAGAGTTCGGAACACAGCGTGCTGATCGATGACGGCACCGAGTTCCGCGGCTCGTGGGACCGCATCGTGCGCGCGATGAAGGAGGCGAACACCATGATGACCGGACGCTCGGTGCAGGAATTCATGGCCACCGAGGCGCGCCGCGGCTATTCCCTCACCGGCGTGAAGATCCCGACGCACGACGCGGAGAGTTTCATCCGCGGCAGCGCCGACGCGGGACTGCTGCGCATCGTGCAGTGAGCGGCGGCGGCGCTTCGCCGCTCCTTCCAGTCGATTCCGTCAGGCGCGTGCGGTTGGAGAACGGGCTCACCGTTCTCCTCCGCCGCGACGCCAGCGCGCCGGTCGTCGCGATCGTCACGCACGTGAAGGCCGGCTACTTCGATGAGACCGACGACGTGCAGGGCATCTCGCACGTGCTCGAGCACATGTACTTCAAGGGGACGCCCACGCGCGGCGTGGGTGAGATCCCGCGCGCGACGAAGGCCGCCGGCGGCTACCTGAACGCCGGCACGATCTACGACCAGACCAGCTACTACACCGTGCTCCCGTCCGCGGCGTTCGTGCGCGGGCTCGAGATCCAGTTCGATGCGTTCGCGAATTCGCTGATCGATGCGGACGAGCTCGCGCGCGAGCTCGGCGTCATCATCCAGGAAGCGAAACGGAAGGAAGACAATCCGTCGGCGGTGGCGGTCGAGTCGCTCTACGCGCTGCTGCACGACCGGCATCGCATGCGACGCTGGCGCATCGGCCGTGAGGAGATGCTGCGGCGATTCACGCGCGCAGATGTCGTGCGCTTCTACCGCAATCACTACCGGCCCGGCAACACGATCCTCTCGATCGTGGGCGACATCGACCTGAAGATGGCGGCGCGCGAAGTGGAGCGCCTCTATGGCACGCTCACGGATGCGCCGGTGGAGCGCGCGGCCGGACCGGCCGAGCCGGAGCACGATGGCCTCCGCTTCCGCGAGCTGGCGGGCGACATCGCGCAGACGCAGATCGCGATCGGCTGGCGAACGCCGGGCACGCTCGACGCCGACACGGTGTTGCTCGATCTCGCCGCGACGATGCTCGGCGCGGGCCGCGCGTCGCGCCTCTATCGCGCGGTGCGCGAGCGCCGGCTCGTCGCGTCGATCGGCGCGTCGAACTACACGCCCACGCAACTCGGCGTGTTCACCATCCACGCGGAGGGGCCACCCTCATCGGCCGCGGACGCGACCGCGGAAGCGTGGGCGCAGCTCGCGGCGATGCGCGATGTGGGCGTGCACCCGGCCGAGCTCGAGCGCGCGCGCCGCGTGATCGAATCGCAGTGGCTGCGCCGCCTCGAGACGATGGAGGGGCAGGCGACCTATCTCGCCGGATGGGAAGCGCTCGGCGCGTGGACGCTCGGCGGTGCGTACCTCGCGGGACTGCTCGGCGCCGACGGCGAGCAGGTGACCGCGGCGATGCGCCGGCATCTCACGGCGGAGCGCGCGGGCGTGCTGTTCTACCGGCCGCGGAATTCGCCGCCGGTCGCCGCCGACACCGGTGCGCTGCGCGCGATCCTGGAGGGAGGGCGCGCGCAGCCCTTCGTCGCGCCGTCGCCGCCGCCGGAGTCGCCCGCGCTCGTGCTCTCGCCGGTCGCGCTCGACCGCGAGGAAGCGGGCGTGCGCATCTATCGCACCGCGGCAGGCGTGCCGGTGCTGGTGAAGCGGCGCGCGGGATCGCCGCTCGTGCACGTGGGCGTGTTCGCGGCAGGCGGCGCGAGCGACGAGAACGAAGAGAGCGCGGGGCTCACGTCGCTCATGACGCGCACGGCGGTGAAGGGCACGGCGAAGCGCCGCGCCGAGCAGATCGCGGAGGAGGCGGAGTCGCTCGGCGGGAGCGTGAGCGCGCATGCCGGCGCCGAGCAGCTGGGCTGGTCGATCTCCGTGCCGTCGCAGCACGGCGCGGCGGCAATGGCGCTGCTCGCCGATGTCGTGCTGAACGCGAACTTCCCGGCGGGGGCGCTCGAGACCGAGCGCGCCGTGGCGATCGCCGATCTCGCGCTGATGCGCGATGACATGTACCGCTGGCCGATGCGGATGCTCGTATCGGCGGCGTTCGCGGGGCATCCGTACGGGATCCCGTCGAGCGGCTACGAGCACACCCTCGCTGCGCTGGATGCCGGGCGGCTGCGCGCGTGGCACCGCGTGCGCGTGATCAGCGGCGCGACGGCGATCGCGATCGTGGGCGACGTGGATGCCGACGACGCGGCCGCGCGCGCCGCCGCGCTCTTCGCGGGTCTCGGCGCGGGCAGGCCGGGTGCGCTGGACGCCCCGGCGTGGCCGGCGCGGCCGGTGTCGGTGAGCGAGGATCGCGACAAGGCGCAGACGGCGCTCGCGCTCGCATTCCCCGCGCCCGACCGATGGGACGACGATCGGTGGGCCGCCGAAATGATCGCCGGCGTGGCGAGCGGACTCGGCGGCCGATTCTTCGAGGAGCTGCGCGACAAGAGGTCACTCGCCTATACCGTGCACGCGCACGCGAGCGAGCGGCGGCGTGCGGGAATGTTCGTGAGCTTACATCGCGACGTCGCCGGCGCAGGAAGAGACGGCGCGCCGCGGACTGCTGCGCGAATTCGCGCGGCTGCGCGAGGGCGAGGTCACCGCGCGCGAACTGAGCTGGCGAAGGAATACGCGATCGGAACGCACGCGATCCGCCAGCAGAGCGGCGGCAGCGTGCTCGGGGAGATCGTCGACGCATGGATGATGGGACGCGGACTCGCGGAGCTCGACGAGCACGACGCGCGCGTGCGAGGCACGACCGCAGCCTCAATGCGAGAACTCGCGAAGAGGTACTTCGACGAGTCGCGTCTTGTACAGGCGGTCGTGCGCGGAAATACAAAGGGCGCGTCTAGCAACTGAGCGTATAGATACGGCCGGGGGCCGGCGCGTCGCGCCGGCCCCCATTGAAGTATCCACACGCTCAGTTGCCAAACGCGCCGTTCGGGTTAGCCCCTCGGCCGCGCCTCGCTCCTGATCTGCCGCGGAACCAGCCGCTTGGCGAATACATCCAGCGCCTTCCGCGCATCGCGCGAGGCGGGAGCGAGGATGTCGAGGAGGAGCAATTCGCGCTCGGGGAACGAATGGAGCGCGATGTGACAGCCGTCGAGCAGCAGCACGCCCGGCGACGTCGCCGCCCGGCAGCTGCTTCACCACCGGCGCCCCGATCGTGCCATAGCCCGCCGCGCCCGCTGCCGCGATGAGCAGCCCGCCGAGCGCCGAGACGTCGCGCAGCGCGTCGCCCGTCACCCCGATCAGATCGGCGGCGACATGCGTGAACGCGGAGAGGGCGGGAGGCGGGATGGTCGCGGGCATTTAGTACTAGATGCCCGGAACGGTAGAAGCGTAACAGCGGGCTGTCGGCTGTTGGCTGTCGCCTACGGGCGGCAGCGGCCGGCAAGCGACAGCCGACAGCCGACAGCCCGTCGTCTGCAGTTAGAACATGCTCATCGCCAGGAACGACTTGAGCGAGTCGTTCGTGCTGCGGAGCCGCATGGAGAGCATCCGGATCACGGCCCAGAGGACCTTCGTGCCCAGCTCCTTGTTGAACTCGAGGAGCATCTCGAATTCGGGGCGCGAGATCGTGAGCACGGTCACGCCGCCGTCGGCGATCGCGTCGGTGGAGCGCTCGCTCTTGTCGAATACCGCCATCTCGCCGAAGAGCGCGCCCTTCTTGAGCACGGCGAGCGCTTCTTCACCGGCGCCGGGGATCTGCCGCGAGATCCGCACCGCGCCCTCGACGATGATGAACAGCCGGTTGCCCGGCTCGCCCTCATGGAACACGTACACCCCCGACTCGTATTTCCGCTCCTCGCACAGTTCCGAGACGCGGCCGAGTTCCTCGGGCGTGAGGTCCTTGAAGATGTTGATCGTCTTGAGGATCTCGATGGTGGCGGACATGTCCTTGAAATAGCGCTCAACGCCCCGCGCTGGCAAGCGCGGAGCGGTGCGTCTAGCTTGCGGCGTGCAGCAGAACCGCGTGTTCACCGTCCCGAACCTGCTGTCCTTCGCGCGCATCCCGCTCGCCGCGGCGTTCGTGGCGGTGCACGGCACCAGCGCGCGTCTCGCGCTCATCAGTGCGGCCGCGCTCACCGATCTGCTGGACGGCTGGCTCGCGCGGCAGGGCGCCGAGCACGCGCGTGGGCGCGCTGCTCGATCCGATCGCCGACAAGACGTTCGTGCTCCTCGCGCTCTCGGCATTCCTGTTCGACGGCTCGCTCTCCACCCGCGACTATTTCATCATCATCTCGCGCGACCTCGCGACGGCGGTGGGGCTCCTCGTCGCGCACTACCTGCCGGGCCTCGAGGTCAGCGATTTCAAGGCGCGGCTCTCCGGCAAAGTGCTCACGACGCTCCAGATCGCCGCGCTGTTCGTGATCCTGCTCGAGCCCGCGTGGCTCGCGTGGTACATCTGGGTGGTCGCGGCGTGCTCGGCGTGGGCGATCATCGATTACACGGCGTACCTCGCCCGCACGCGGCGAAAAGCGTGAGGAACACGAGTCGTGCGTGTGCGCTACCGCTCTGCGTCATCGCGGCGATCGCGCTCGCGGCGACGTCGAGCCCGGCGCAGATCGTGCCGGGCGCCGCAGTGGGAAGGACGGGCGGATGTGTTCCTCGCGAGCACGACCACGGTGCAGGGCGCGGCGGCGGTGGCGTTCTTCCTCGACCCGAGCTTCCGGCTCGTTGCGCTCGGCGGCGCGGGTAGCACCTTCTCGAGCGGCGTGGGAGAATTCAGCGCGCGCTTCGATCTGCTCGGGCGATTCGTGCTCGATCCGGATCGCAAACAGCAGTGGGCGCTCTACGGCACCGGCGGCCTGAGTCTTCGCTATGAAGCGGCGCCATCGTGGCGCGGCGCGCTCGTGGCACTCGTCGGACTCGAGGGCCCGAAGTGGGGATCATGGACGCCGTTCGTGGAGGCCGGATACGGCGGCGGCGTGCAGATCGGATTCGGACTGCGCCGCGCGACGGCACGCGGGCGGTAGCGCTGGATTGGAGCGTTCCAATAGTCGCGTCGGAATCGAGCACAGCAATGGCGCTGAGCGGCGCGTAGTGTCGACAGGGCGCGTCGATCGCCGCGCCTCCAGTCACGCTGGAGGATTCTCGATGAGCCTCGCGATCGCGCTCGTCATCTCGGGTATCTTGGCTCGCACGCCGATCGCCCCACCGGCCGCGAACGGTTCATCCGACGACTTGTGCGGCGCGCCACCGCCGGCCGCCGCCGGTTCGATGCCGGTGACCGTCAGCGGAGTCACGATGCAAGTCCCGTCGAGCTTCGCGGTCTCCGCGTCGGCCAGCTACTATCAGACGTACTCGACGGGCAAGGTGACGGTCCATCTGTGGGTTGGCCACACGAATGCCTCAGCAGCCGAACACGCAGAGCCTGAAAACGTGCCATGTCACCCTCGGGGGCCGCCCCGCCACGATCACGCTCTATACCATTCCCGCGAGCCTCAGCGCGGTCTCGTCGCTGAACGCCGAGTCGATGGCCCGACACGACATCTCTGCCATCCCCACGAGCACCGCGAGCGTCATGCTGTTCGCGGAGTGGCCCGCCAGCGACGGGATCGGCGTCGTGGACGTCGCGATCGTCGCGCAGTACCAGTCCGATCTGCTTCCGCTTCGCCAGTTGTTCTGGACGGTCCAGTTCCCTGGATCCGTGGGCAATAAGGTCATCGATCCGAATTGTGCGAAAGCGCCCGCGGCGCCGCCCAAGATCGCCGAGGTGCTCGACACCGGCGTGGTCAGCATGATGGTGACCGGCTCGACGCCGCCGCTGCCGGCCGGCAACGCGATCTTCGAGCTCGCCTTCGACTCCACCGGCGGCATGTATCCGCTCGCGATCACCCGGTCGAGCATTCCCGATTCCGCGGTGCGCACGCTCGCGATGATCGTGGGCTCGAACGTGAAGGATCAGCCGCCGGGCGCGAAGCGATTCGCTGTGCGCGTGGAGATCGCGCCGGAAGGAATCGCCTACTCGACCCTGCCGGTCTCGTCCTGCGGCGCGCACTGATGGCAGAGGCCCACTAAGGCGTCGCGTCCTTGAGCAGCGGCCGCCCGCCCAGCGGCTGCACCGGCCGGTAGTTGTCGCCGACGATGTGCATGAAGTCGAGCATCTGGCCCTGCGACATCGCCACCGAGTCGACCATGACGTTCCAGAGCACGCCCTCGGTGCACGGCGGGGTCGTGAGCGATCCGTCGTAGCGGTACGTCGTGCGGCGGGCCGGCAGGAACAGATTCGCGTTCGTCTGCGCATCGAGATGCTGCATCTCGCCCGGCTTCTTCGGGATGTTCTCCCACACCGACGCGAACGCCGCATTGTCCTGTCTGCGTGTGATAGAGGATCACCCCGATCACGAGGATATGCCCGTCGGCGCTCTTGTGCACGAGATGCAGTTCGCCGTCGCGCAGCTTGCCCTTCGTCTTGTGCTCGCCCGGCATGTGGAAGTGGAACTGCACCAGATCGTAGCGCACGCCCACGAGCGTGACGTAGCTCCCCGGCTCGTACTCGACCTCGATCGTGTGCCCGTTGTTCACGATGTTGATCTTGCTCGGCTCATAGTGGAACTCGATGTTCTCGGCGTCCACCATCTTCGCGCTGTCGATGTTGATCGGCGATTGGTTATTGCTGTCGGCGCAGAGCTCGTACGCCGTGTCGAGCGAGGCCCAGTGCTTGGGGCCTTTCGCTCCGCTGTAGCTCCACGCGGCGTGCGCTCTCATGGGGCGACGGGGTCTCATCGGTGGCGGCGACGTGCCCGCCGCAGGCGCCGACGGCGGCCAGCGCCGCGAACGCCGCAATGAGCGCTGCCGCCGAGCGGTGCGCGCGAGCCGAGGCATGTCCCGTCATGCGATACCGGATCCTGTTGGAGTGCACGTCTGCAGAGTATAGCGCTCGGTACTACGGATGCACAAAGCCCCCGCGCGAACGCAGGGGCTTCTTTCGGTCTACCATACGCCAGACGCCACACACGCCGTTGCTGCTTTACGCGGCGACATTCTCGTCCGCCGGCTCATCCGCCACGCGCGCCTTGGGCGGCTGGCAGAAACGAACGCCGAGGGTCTTGAGTTCGGTGACGTCGCGGGGCTGGAGTTCGTGGTACCGGTCCGCGAGGTACGACATCGTATCGTCGAGCCACTCTATCTGATGCTCGGGCGACGACTGGAGCACGCCGCACTGGATGATCTGTTGGAACATCTCGTCGCGCGCCTGCTCGAAGGGCGTACTCACGCTCTTCTCGCGCTGGCGATTCCTATCCTTGGCCATTCTCCCTGCACGGTATGAGGACCCATGAATCTAATCGAAGGTCGCCCCCGGGTGTAGTGCGTCCGGCGAATTGCCGGGGTCTGTCGCAGGCCCTAGCTTTCCTCGAATGACGGAGCCGGAAGAGACCTACGGCGACGGCCGCGCGCGGGCGCTCCAGGCCCTGCTCAGGTCGTTGGCGGCACGGATCGTCGCTCTCGATGAGCGTGGCGAGCTGCTGGCGCACGCCGGCGAACTCATGAAACTGATCGGCGACATCCGCAGCGAGCTCTTCCACTACGAAGTGCGCGCGACGTACGACACGCCCGAGATCGCGGAGAGCCGGCGTATCGTGAGCGAAAGCCAGGCCAACGAACCACACTGGGAGCCGACCACATGGCAGCCGGACGAAAAGAGGGAAAGGGACAGCGACCGGGAGTGGTGAAGAAGAAGAAGCCGGCGAAGAATTCGCGCGGCTTCTGGATCCTGATCGCGATCGTCATCATTGCCGGCGGCGCATGGCTGCTCTCGGTCGCTTCCCGCCCCAAATCGGCGCCCGTACAGGAAGTGGACGTCACCGCGGCCGCGGCGCAGGGCTATCTGCTCGGCAATCCCAACGCGCCCGTGCAAGTGCTCGAGTTCGCCGACTACGAGTGTCCGGCGTGCGGGCAATTCTCGCTCGTCACCGAGCCCGACGTGCGCCGCCGCCTCGTGCAGGCCGGTCTCGTCAGCTACCACTACTACGATTTCCCGCTGCCGCAGCACCAGAATTCGCTGCGCGCGTCCATCGCGGCGGCGTGCGCCGACGACCAGAAGAAATTCTGGGAGATGCATGACGCGCTCTTCTTCAATCAGCCGGAGTGGTCCACCGAGGCGACGAACAACCCGGGCAAGTTCTTCGCCGAGTACGCGAAGCAGATCGGCCTGAACGTGGCCGATTGGAAGAAGTGCTTCGAGGAGCAGCAGCACCTCACGCGCATCTACGGCAACCGCAAGGAAGGCGATCGCATCGGCGTCTCGCAGACGCCCACGTTCGTGATCGGGCGGAAGAAGGTGGCGGGCGCGATCGGGTACGATGAGTTCAAATCGTACGTGGACAGCGCCGCGACCCAGCCGCCCGCCGCGGCACCCGCAGGACCGAAGACCGCCAAGAAGCCGTGAGGACGCGGCAGGTCATCGCCGTCCTCGCGCTCGCGGGGGCATTCGTCGCGCTCTACCTCACGCTCTACAAGGTGGGCGTGATCGGCGAGCTCTCCTGCTCGCTGGGCGAGTGCGAGACGGTGAACACGAGCCGCTGGGCCACCTTCCTCGGCTTGCCGGTAGCGGCGTGGGGACTCGCGACGTACGTCGTGCTCTTCGCGCTCGCGATCGCCGGACTTTCCGAGCGCGGCTCCGAGTCGCGTGCGATCTCCTCCATGATGGTCGCGATCTCGGGTTGGAGCGTGCTGTTCTCGAGTGTGGCTCACGTATCTCGAACTCTTCGTGATCCACGCGATCTGCATCTGGTGCGTGACGTCGGCGTGCATCATGCTCGGGATTCTCGTGACGTCCATTGCGGATCTGCGATCTCAACGAACTGCGTGACAGGATTAACAAGATTGACAGGATGAACAACGCTTGTTGTTCATCCTGTCCAATCATGTTAATCCTGTCACGCAGTTCGTTTCAGGACTCCGTCGCCTCGTACTGATCCTTCAGCTTCGCCACGACCGCCGGGTCGGCGAGGGTCGTGACGTCGCCCAGCGCACGCCCCTCGGCGATGTCGCGCAGCAGCCGGCGCATGATCTTCCCGGATCGCGTCTTCGGCAGGTCGGCCGAGAAGAGGATGTCGTCCGGGCGGGCGAGCGCGCCGATCTTCTGCGCGACGTGCTCGCGCAGATCGTCGCGCAGGGCGGGCGAAGCTCTCTGTCCCTCGCGCAGCGTCACGAACGCCGCGATCGCTTGCCCCTTCAGCTCGTGCGCCTTGCCCACCACCGCCGCCTCGGCCACCGCCGGATGCGAGACGAGCGCGCTCTCCACCTCCATCGTGCCGATGCGATGGCCCGCGACGTTGAGCACATCGTCCACGCGGCCCAGGATCCAGAAATAGCCCTCGTCGTCGCGCTTCGCGCCGTCGCCGGGGAAGTACAGATCGGGGCGGTCCTTCCACTTCGAGAAGTACGTCTGCACGTAGCGGTCGGGGTCGCCCCAGATCGTGCGCAGCATTGACGGCCACGGCTTGGTGATCGCGAGCAATCCGCCGCCCACGGCGATGGGTTTCGCGTTCGCATCGAGCAGATCGGCGAAGATCCCCGGGAACGGCATCGTCGCGCTGCCGGGTTTCGTCTGCGTCACGCCCGGGAGCGGCGAGATCAGGATGCTGCCGGTCTCGGTCTGCCACCACGTGTCCACGATGGGGCAGCGCGCCTTGCCGACGTTCTCGTGGTACCAGATCCACGCTTCGGGATTGATCGGCTCGCCCACGGAGCCGAGCAGGCGGAGGCGCGAGAGGTCGTGCTTGAGCACGTGCTCCTTCCCCCACTTCATGAACGCGCGGATCGCGGTGGGCGCGGTGTAGAAGATCGTGACGCCGAACTTCTCGCAGATCTCCCAGAAGCGGTCCTTCTCGGGCCAGTCGGGGGCGCCTTCGTACATCACGCACGTCGCGCCATTGGAGAGCGGCCCGTATACGAGGTACGTGTGTCCGGTGACCCAGCCGACATCGGCGGTGCACCAGTAGACGTCGTCCTCCTTCAGGTCGAACACGAACTTCGTGGTGGCATGCGCGACGGTCATGTAGCCGCCGGTGGTGTGCACGATGCCCTTGGGCGATCCGGTGGTGCCGCTCGTATACAGGATGTAGAGCACATCCTCGGCGCCCATTTGCTCCGGTTCGCGGTACGCCGCTGCATTCTTCATGAGGCGGTGCCACCAGTGGTCGCGCCCGTCGGTCATCTCGGCGTGGCTCTCGCTGCCGTCGCCGGTGCGCTTCACTACCACCACGTGCTTGATCGACGGCGTCTCCTCCAGCGCCTTGTCGGCGTTGCGCTTGAGCGGGAGCATCGCGCCGCGCCGGTAGCCGCCGTCGGCGGTGACGAGCACTTTGCACTGCGCATCGTTGATCCGGTCGCGCAGACTGTCGCTGGAGAACCCGCCGAACACCACCGAGTGCGGCGCGCCGATGCGCGCGCACGCGAGCATCGCGATCACGACCTCGGGGATGAGCGGCAGGTAGATCGCCACGCGATCGCCGCGCTTCACGCCGAGCGAGTCGAGCACGTTCGCGAACTTGTTCACTTCGCGGTAGAGATCCCAGTACGTGAGCGTCCGCGTGTCGCCCGGCTCGCCCTCCCACACGAGCGCCGCCTTGTTGCGCCGCGCGCCGCGCACATGGCGGTCGAGACAATTCACGCTCGCGTTCAGCGTGCCGCCGGTGAACCACTTCGCCCACGGCGGATCCCACTCGAGCACGTTCGTCCATGGCTTCGACCACTCGAGCTCACGAGCCATCTCCGCCCAGAACGCTTCGTAGTCTTTGGCGGCGCGCTCGTGCATCGCGGTGGAATTGACGTGCGCGCCCTTCGCGAAACGTCGCGGGCGGCGGGAATTTCCGGTGCTCGTGGAGCAGGACGTCGATATCGTCAGACATGGGACACATTCTAGATGCGCGACGGGGCCGTCGCCAGATTCATGACAACTGCTTTGACAGGATTAACATGATCGACATGATGTTGAACTGCCGACGCAGCACCGTGTTGTGCGCATCAATCGATGTGAATCATGTTAATCCTGTCAAAGTAGTTTTTATCGAACCGGGAACCGGCGGTAGTACGCCCATTGCAGCCCGCGGCGCGCCCGACATACAGCCGATCGTTCATCCAGTCGCCCGCCGCGCACGATGGCGCTCTTCTTCGCGCCGAGCGAGAGGCCGTACCAGAAATCCGTGCGCAGCCGGTGCGACGGTCCGGCGCCGGCAGGATAGTGTCCGGCGATCCGGCGCGCGAGCAGCGCGCCCTGCCAGATCGCTTCGATCGCGCGCCGCATCGTGGGCCACGGGTTCCCGTCCTCCACGATCTGCGCGGCATCGCCGATCGCGTACAGCCCGTCGCACCCGTTCACCTCGAGGCGCGGCGTCACCACGATGCGGCCGTCCTCGCCGAGCGGCGCGCCGAACTCGGCGAGCACCGGGTTCGCGCGCACGCCGCCCGCCCACAGCAGCACGTCGCCCGGGGAAGGCCGCAGCCGTCGGCGAGCAGCGCGCGATCACCCGCGAATCCGGCCACGCGGCGGCCGAACACCATCTCGACGCCCACCGATTCGAGCGCGCGGCTCGCGCGGCGCGCGATGTGCGGCGCGAACGCCGGCAGCAGCCGCGGCTCCGCGCCGATCAGCGTCACCGCGATCCGCGTTCCCTCCACGCGCGCGCTCGCCAGCTCCGCGCTCCACTCCACGCCGGTGAGGCCGGCGCCCGCCACCACCACGCGCATCATGCGCGCGCCCGTCGCGCGCAGCACATGCAGGCGCGCATTGAGCGCGGCGGCATCCGGTATCCACTTCGCGGCGATCACGCTAGCCTTGCCGTCGAGTTCCGCCGGCACCGCCGGCACCGATCCCACCGCCACGATGCAGCGATCGTAGGCGAGGACGCGGCCGTTCTCGAGCAGTACGGTCTTCGCCGCCGGATCCACCGAGCGCGCGCCGCTCGTCACCCACTCAGCGCCGAGCGCGGTGACGAACGCCGGCGTCTCGAAGAGGAGCTCCGCGGCCTCGCGCGCGCCGCTCGCCACCTCGTGCGCGAGCGGAACGTACGAATGACTCGTGCGCGGGTCCACCACCGTCACTTCGCCCGGCCGGAAGGCGCGAGCGCGCCGCGAGTAGCGCAACAGGAATTCGAGCCCGGCGAAAGAGCAGCCGAGGAGCACGATGCGCGGGCGCGCGGCCGAGCGTGAAGGGGTCAGCGAGAGTCCGGCGGTTGGGGTCGTGCAACATGATACGCCCGCCGCGGCTGTCAGTCGAGCGCCGGGCGCGCTACAATTCCGGTGCACACTTCGCGTGAGGCGCGCTTGCTCCACCCGTGGCACCACCTGCCCCCAGGGCGGCACCCGCCGGAAGAGGTGACCGCGCTCGTGGAGATCCCCACCGGGAGCCGCAACAAGTACGAGCTCGACAAGGAGTCGGGGCTCCTGCGTCTCGATCGCGTGCTGTACTCGGCCGTGCACTATCCGGGCGACTACGGGTTCATCCCGCGCACGCTGGCGGAGGATCACGATCCGTGCGACATCCTCGTGATGGTGAACGAGCCGACGTTCCCGGGCTGCCAGATCGACGCGCGCCCCATTGGCGTGCTCGAAGATGACCGACCGCGGCGAGCCCGACGACAAGATCCTCGCGGTGCCGATCAACGATCCCTTCTTCGGCGAGTATTTCGACATCGCGGACATCCCGCAGCACGTGCTGAAAGAGGTCGAGCACTTCTTCCACATCTACAAGGATCTCGAGGGGAAGCGGGTGCAGACCGTGGGGTGGGGGAAGAGCGATGTCGCGATGACGGTGATCCGCGAAGGGATCGACGCGGTACGCGGCGAAGTTCATGACGGCGACGCCGTGACTGCAGACTGAGACGTTAGACCTAGACGTTAGACGGCCACTTCATTGGGAGGCACAGATGGCCGCGCGGCGAGTAATCGGCGTGGCGGTGCTCGTGCTCATGGCGGCGGCGTTCGCGTCGCCCGGTCGCATCGCGCGGGACGAGGGAATGTGTGCACCGCCGGCGGCTGACACGGCGAAATGGAAGTCGATGCAGGTGCCTGGCATTTCGATGCTCGTGCCCCCCGGATTCAGTCAGGGATACAAGGACGCGAATAACCTCGCATTCGGGTCGGGCGCGAAGACGATCCAGATCGCGAAGAGCGAAGGGCCTGATCAGCTCGCGACCAACGGCGGCGTGACCATCCTCTCGACGTGCAGCACCGATGATCGGCGGGCGGCCGGTGACCATCAGTGTCGAGCAATTCACGGTATACGATCGGGCGCAGCAGCCGACGGGCAATGCGGGGCCGAAGTACATTGCATTCGCGCGCTGGGGCACCGTCAATGGGCTGCCGACGGTCACGGCATGGATCATTCCGAACAACCGCTCCGACCTGCACGCGCTGAAGGGCGTTTTTTACACTGCCAACGTGGGTGTGAGAGGTCCTCCACCGTGCGTCGGCACAATTGCCCGCGCCTGTTCCCGACAGTATTGTCGATAGCGCCGCCATTGCGATGTCGCTGAGCGCCAAGCCGGCGCCGTGGCCGGCCGGGAACGCCATTCTTCAACTGAAATTCGACTCCGCGGGCTCGCTCGGCGCGATCGCCGTGACCGCGGGCGACCTCCCTGATTCCACGAAGCGCGCCGTCGCGATGGTGGTAGGCACGAATGTGCGTGAGCGCGCGCTCTGGCGCGCCGAGCATGGTGCAGTTGCGCGTGATCTCGGCGGCGGGCGGCGTCAGCTATGCGGTGGAGAAGGCGATGGTGTGTCCGCTTTGACTACAGACTTAGACGTTAGACCTAGACGTTAGAATGAACAATCGCATCTAGCGTCTTGCGACCGCCGCGTCGAACGCGGCGCGCGATGCCGAGTCCATCTGCGTGACTTGATCGGGCATCTCCATGGGCGCACGATGAACCGGAAGCGGGCCGCAGGCGATCATGAGGCGGCCGAAGCTGTCGGGGCCGAGGCGGAAGGTGACAGTGTCGGTGGCGGCGGCCGGGGTAAAGTGCCACACCGTGACGCCGTTCCCCAGCGTCTCGCCCGATACCGCCGTGCCCGCGACCTGATAGTACGCGGCGACGAGGATGCTGTCCTTGCCTTTGCCTTGTTGCGCGCCGCCCACGGACACGGATCGCGTGACGCGGATCGGCGGTGCGGTTGCGCTCGTGTCGCACGGCGCAACCAGCGAGATCGCCTCGTCCCAGCTGCCGAGCGTATCGGCGCGCACGAAATGCGAGACGATCTTCTCGGCGTCGGGGCCGCGTTCCGGCCCGTTGCACGCGGCGAGCGCGACCAGCACGAGTGCGGCGCAGCCCAACGAACGATTCAGCATGCCCAGTAAGATAGCGCGCGAACCGGACAAGTCAGTCGGCGCGGCGGAGCACCAGGGCGGCATTGATGCCGCCGAATCCGAAACTGTTCGACAGGATGTGTTCAGGCCTGCCCTGCAGCCCCGCGCGGGGGACGTGATCCAGCGCGCACGCCGCGTCGGGCGAATCGAGATTCACGGTGGGCGGCAGCCACGCCTGCTCCATTGCGAGGGCGCAGATCGCGGCTTCGATCGCGCCGCTCGCACCCAGCGCGTGCCCGTAATAGCCCTTGGTGCCGCTCACCGGCAGCGCGGCGGCGTGATCGCCGAACACGCGGCGGATCGCGAGGGTCTCGGTGGAATCGTTGAGCGGTGTGGAGCTGCCGTGGGCGTTCACATAGCCGATCTCGGTGGGGGCGAGGCCCGCGTCGTCGAGCGCGCGCTGCATGCTGCGCGCCGCCTGCGAACCATCGGGGCGCGGTGCGGTCATGTGATACGCGTCGTTGCTCATCCCGTAGCCGCACACCTCGCCGTAGATGCGCGCGCCGCGCGCCTTCGCCCGCGTCATCTCCTCGAGGATGAGCACGGCCGCGCCCTCGCCCATCACGAACCCGTCGCGATCCTTGTCGAACGGACGCGACGCGCCCGACGGATCGGCGTTGCGCGTGCTCATCGCGCGGATGAGCGCGAACGCGCCGTAACAGAGCGGCCAGAGCGGCGCTTCGGCGCCGCCCGCGATCATCACGTCGGCGTAGCCATCGCGGATCTGCCGGAAAGCATCGCCGATCGCGATGGTGCCGCTCGCGCAACTCATCGCGTTGGTGCTGTTGGGACCTTGCACGCCGAATTCGATGGCCACGTTGCAGCTCGAGGCGCCGCCGAACACCGTGAGCGCCAGCATCGGGTTCACATCCTTCACGCTCCCGCGGTAGAACACGCCGCACTGTTCCTCGGCGTAGCCCACGCCGCCGAGTGCCGTGCCCATCATCGCGCCGATCCGCTCCTTGTCCTCGACGGCGAGATCGATGCCGGAGTCCTCGATCGCGAGGCGCGCGGTGGCGACGCTGAATTGCCCGAATCGGTCGAGACGCTTGGCGCGCTTCTGTTCCAGATGATCCGTGGGGACGAAGTCGTTCACCTCGGCCGCGATGTGGCTGTGGAAGATCGAGGGATCGAATCGCGTCAGCTCTCGCACGGCGCTGCGCTGCGCGCGGAGCCCGTCCCACAATCCGGAGGAACTGGTGCCGATCGGCGTGATGGCGCCGATGCCGGTGATCGCGACGCGTCGTTTCATTCTCAGTCACTACCCGTGAGAGTGCCATTCGAGCCGCGCTCGGCCGCGGCCGCGAGTCCGGCGAGCGTGCGCGATGCGATCCCGTGTACGAACACAGGGCCGATCACCCGTGTGGCGGCGAAGCCGCCGATCAGCGGCCAGCGTGGGCCGTCCCATACGTGCACGATGCGCACGTGCGTCCCGCCGTCGGCCGGCGTGAAGCTCCATTCCACGTCCATCCGTTTCGTGACACCCATGATGTGGCGGAACCGGATCGCGGGCCGTGCATCGTCCACCTGCATCTCCGACATCCACCAGGTGCGGATGCCGAACACGCCGAACGGGCGCCATGCCGCCATCTCCACGATGCCTCCGCCGTCGGCGGCGCGCTCGTGGAACTGCACCCAGCGGTAGTGGGCGAGGTGGTCGGGCCAGCGCTCCACGTCGCGCGCGAGATCGAACATGGCGCCGACGGGTGCGCGTACGAGGCGTTCATCGACGGTCTCCATGAGACGGCCGCCGGGCATCGCGCCCAATTCGTACGGAGGCGCCAGCTCGAGCTCGGTCACGCGACCTCCACCGGGATCCAGGCGGCCGTGGTGCGGAAGCCGAGCCGGTCGCGGACGTCGGCATCGCGCGACACCGCTTCGCGCACGAGTTCGCGCAGTTCGCCGCGGCGGAAACCGCGGAACACCGACACGACTCCGTCGTGCCGGCTCACCGGGTGGAAGCGCAGCGGGTACGACACGAGCCATATCCCTGCGGCCGCCAACCAGCTGCGGCGTAGTTCGCTCACGATCACGAGGCGCCGCGCCACGCGGTGCAGCTCGCGCAGCAGCGCGAGCGCCGCGTCGCCGTCGAAGTGATGCAGCAGTTGCGAACAGGTGACGAAATCGAAGCTCCGGTCGGCGAAGGGAAGTGCGCGCGCGTCGGCACAGGCCACCGGGAACTCGTCGCCACGCGCGCCGCGCGCGAGCGGCTCGGCGAGTTCGACGCCGGCCGCGCGCAGCGTGCGTCCACGCGCGCGCGCCATCGCGACGGCGCGCCGCGGGATATCGCCCAGCCCGGTACCGACGTCGAGCAGCGTCGCCTCGCGCGCGGGCGATGCGTCGAGCGCGATCTCCAGCTCGGCGAGCACCGCGCGCGTGCCGCCGAAGAGCGCGTTGGCGCGGCTCACATCCGCCGAGCGAGCGCAGGCGCAGCTCGGCGTCGAGCTTCGGATCGTCGAGGATCTCGATACCGCGCCGGCGCCGCGGGGTGAGGGGCGACGCCACGCTAGCGCTCCATCACGGTATAGCCGCCGCGGTAGTAGAGCAGCGGCCGGCCATCGCGCGCTGCCGCGGCCGTGACCTCGCCGACGACGATCGTATGGTCGCCCTCCGGGTGCCGGGCGCGCACCGTGCACTCGATGGACGCCAGCGTGCCGGCGAGCAGTGCGCAGCCGCTCACGCCGCGCGTGAAGGCGAGCCCTTCGAAGCGCCCCGCGTCGGGCTCGGCGAATCGCCGCGAGATCATCTCCTGGTCGTCGGCCAGCACGTTCACCGCGAACGCGGGCGCACTCGCGAGCACGCGGTGCAACTCGGTGCTCTGCTCCACGCAGATGAGCACGAGCGGCGGCGAGAGGCTCAGCGAGCAGAACGAGCTCACGGTCATGCCGTGATCCTCTCCGGACGCATCGCGCGCCGTGGCGACGGTCACGCCGCTCGTGAAGCGGCCGAGCACGCTGCGGAAGAGATCGGGATCGATCATGGTCACCGCGCCCGGGTGAGCGGCTGGACGGCCGCCGGCCTGGCGCGAGGCATGCCGAACAGCAAGCGTACGAGGAACCGCGGCGTAAGCACGGCACTCGTCGGTACGAAGTCGCCGCCGACGCCCACCACGAGATCCGCCATGTCGGGTGAGGCCGCCAACGATCGCGTGATGCGGTCCATGAGCACGGGACTTCCCACCGCGAGTCCGACGAACCGCTCGACCACCCATTTCCCTCCGAACGCGCGGCGTCGCGCGCGGTCGTAGCCGGCGAGCGACTCCTCCGCGTTCCTCGCGGTGGAAGCACCGAGGGCCGCGAGCGCGAACGGCGCCAACAATTCTCCACCAAGGAGCGCGGCGTAGATCCCCTCGCCGGTGAACGGGTCGAAGAAGTCCGCGGCATCCCCGACTAGCGCCGCTCCCGGCGCCCACGCGCGGCGCGCGCGCTGCGCGAACGGGCCGGTGGCGCTCACTGCGCTCACGCGCTCGGCGCCGGCGAACCGCGGGGCGAGGTGCGGCCGCGACGCGATCCACGCATCGAAGAACGGTCCGGCGCGTCCGCGCGCGGCGCGCGCGACGCTCACCGGCGCGACGATCGCGACGTTGGTCAATCCGTCGTCCACCGGGGCGAGGCCGAAGTAGCCGTCACGCTCGACGTGCATCTCGCCGAAGCTCGACATGCCGCGTATGCCCCGGTAGTGCGTCACGAATGCGAGCCGGCGCGGCACGCGTGCGAAGCGTGTGAGGCCGAGCCGGCGCCCGACCACGGAACGCAGGCCGTCGGCGCCCACGACAAGCGCCGCGCGCCGCTCGCGCGCCGCGCCGTTCTCGAGCGTGCGCACGCCGGTCGCCACGCCGCGCTCGTCGCGGATCACATCAGTCACCTGCTCCCCCTCGATCACGTTCACGCCCGCATTGCGCGCTGCTCCGAGCAGCGAGCGCGTCGAGCGCGGTGCGACGCAGGCCGAGTCCGCGATCGCGGAACGGACGGAATCCGTGCGCCGCCGTGAACGCGCCCTGCGCGACCGTGCCGTCGGGCGAGCGCACGATCATGCCCGCGAGCTGCGCCGCGCCCGCGCGCTCGCACGCGCCGAGCACGCCCATCGAGTCGAGGAGCCGCGAGGCTTCGGGGCTCAGGTATTCGGCGCACGGCTTGTCGCGCGGGAAACGCGCGCGGTCGAGGAGCACGACGCGCGCGCCGCCGCGCGCGAGATGCCAGGCGGCGGAGCTGCCCGCCGGTCCGCCGCCTACGACGATCACATCGATGCGCTCGGTCATGACACGGCGCGCGCGATGCGCTGGAAGAGGCCCATGTAGCGCCAATGCGGACGCGGGCAGCCGCAGCACGCCGGCGAGCCGCGTGAGGTGCGGCAGCAGCGGCGAGCGCGAGTCGGCGGAGAACATGAAGCGCGGATGCGCGGACGCGAAGGCGCGCAGGCGCGCGACCGTGCTCTCGAAATCGAGAGCGCGTGCGAGAAATAGAATCGCGGCACGAGGAGCGGATCGCCGGCGGCGACGACGCCCTCGTCGCGCGCGATGTGGTGGAGCGTGGTGCCCGGATAGATGCGCAGGCCCACGGTGAGGTACACGGCGTCGCCGCGGCCGAGGCGCCACGCGGCGAAGCGCAGCGTCTCCTCGAGCGTCTCGCTGCGTCTCGCCCGGCCCGCCCACGAGGAAGATCCACAGCACGCCGATGCCCGCGCGCTTCGACGCGCTCCGCGACGTCGCGCACCTGCGCCGCGTCGAATCCCTTCTGCAGCCGCTCGAGCACCGAATCGCTCGCGCTCTCGGCGGTGATGCCGAGCCAGCGGAATCCGGCGCGGCGCATGAGCGCGAGCAGCTCCGTCGGGCGCGGCGGCGGGCGTGAAGTTCGTGGTGTCGAGATGCACGCGCAGGCCGCCGGCGCAGGATCGCCTCGCACACGTCCATCGCGTGGCGCGGCGGCGCGTTGAAGGTGGAGTCGACGAACTCGAAGTGCGCGCACGCCGGCCTCGCGACGAGCTCCGCCATCTCGTCCGCGACGAGATCGGGATCGCGCAGGCGATAGCCCCAGCCTTCCACGTTGAGATACGTGCAGTAGATGCACTTGAACACGCAGCCGCGCTTCGTCTGGATGGGCACCGTGCCGCCGCGGCGCTCGTACGCGCGCGAGGTCGAGCCACTGGTGCATGTGCGCCGGCGGGGAGCGAATCGAGATCGGCGTCGCCGCCGGGCGGCGTGAGCTTCGACTCCCGCTGTCGCCGCGCCGCACGACGCCCGGGATCGCGCCGGGCGCGCGGCCCGCGGCGAGCGCGTCCAGCAGCGCGACCGTTGCGCGCTCGCCGTCGCCGGCCACCGCGTAGTCGACGCCGAGCGTCTCGAAGAGCGCCTCGGGCGCGACGCCGAACGCGGCGCCGCCCGCGATCACGCGCGCGCGCGGCGCGGCGGCGCGCAGCGTCGCGAGGAGCGCGGTGGCCTCGGGCGTGTAGTGCCGCAGCGCGATGAGATCGCTGTTGTCGATATTCCGCATGGAGACACCGATCACATCGGGCGCGAACTCGCGCGCGGCGGCGCGCGCGCCGCGGCGTGCGGGTCGCGCGAGAACGCGAGGTCGAGCACGCGCACCTCGTGCCCCGCCGCGTTCAGCGCGCCCGCCACGCACGCGATGCCGTTCGGCACCACTGGCATCGGCTGGCGTTCGCGGTTCGTGCTCACGAGCAGCACGCGCGGCGCAGAACCGGCGGCGACCGCGGTCATGCCGCGCTCAGACGAACGCGGAAGCGATCGCGGCCGCCGCCAGCGCGCCGAAGCCGGTGCTGAGCAGATTCACCAGATCGTTGTCCAGCCACGCGAGACCTCCCGCCGCTACCGTTTCCGTGCCGCAATCGTGCACCCAGCTGCTCCGTCGCGACGCCGCACTGCGGGCACTGACGCCGTCCCTGCAGCGTCGCCCCAACGAGAGAATCCGCGAGCGCGCCGCTGATTCCCCCCGCCGCCGCCGCCATCGCGAGCATCGGCCGGCCAGCGCACCGCCCACGCGATAGCGCCCATGAAGCACGCGCCCGCCACCGCCGCCGCGGACCCCGCGCCGTCACGCCCCCCGACGTCCCGGCCGGCACATCGCGCGCGTCGTGATCAGCCGCGGCGGCGCACTGCGACGAGCGTGCCGATCTCCGTGCTCCACGTGTCCGCGCACGCCGTCGCGATCGCGCCGCCGCCGATCGCCGTCCACAGCCACGTCCACGCGGGCAGCGTGTCCATCGGTGCCGAACTCGAGTCCCCACCGTGCCTTGATCGCCGCCGCCGCGATGGCGAACAACGCGCCGTTCGCCAGCACCTGCAGCGCATCGCGCGCGCCGTCCTTCTCGAGCACGCCGCGCCGTGCGCTGCGCCTGCTCCGCTTCGCGATAGTGCGAGAGCGCGGTGGCGCTCACGAAGAACGCGAGGAGCAGCGCTCCCCAGTCCATACCCCGCACATCACGCTCGCGGTGCCCACGGCCGCGGCGGCCGACGGCGCCCGAGCCGGTGAGCGAGCCGCGCCGCAGCGCGATCACGGCGATCACGATCGCGATCGCGAGCGCCCACGAGCATGCGCAGCGCGAATCCGTCGTCCGTGATCAAGAAGATGTTCATGGTGCTGTATAGTGCCGCGCGCGGCCGCCGCCCCGCAAGCGAACGCCCGCGCCGCGGCGGCGTTGTTTGCGTCACCCCGCGCGATTACCTTTGCCACGCAATGAACGCCACGGTCGACGCCCTCATCCCGCTCTCCTTCCTCGAAGCCGTTCGCAGCGTCGACAGCCCCGATGGCGATCTCGAAGCCGAGTTCGTCGCCGAGCTTCGCACCAAGCGCTTCGGGCTCAGCGACACGGTGTACGCGCAGATCCGCCGCTACGGCGACATGGTGAAGCGCGGCATTCGTCCCGCGCACGGAGGAAGCGGTCGCGCTCGCGACGCTCATCGGCCGCCGCCCCGACGCCGAGGCCGCCTTCCGCGCCGCCGGCCGCTATGTGGCGCGCGAGACGTATGCGCGCATCCCGGTCATCACGCGCCAGGCGATCGCGGTACTTCCCATCGCTCCTCTCGCGTCCCATGGCGCTCGCGCAGACGCGCAAGATCGCGGAGCGATACTGGGGCGGCGTCGTTCGCCGCTCCGGCGCGCACTCTGATCCTGGAGGTGGAGAGCTCGGTGACGGTGGACAGCGCGCCGAACTCGCTCGGCTGCACGTACTACGAAGAATCGCTGCACGAACTGCTGCGCCTGCTCGGCGCCACGAGCGGCCGCGTGGACCACGTGCGCTGCGCCGCGCGCAACGAAGGCCGCTGCGAATGGCGCGTCGACTGGCGGAACCTCAGCGCGGCCTGACGCACTTCCCGCCGCGCGGGGCGGGCGTTCTATTTCCACGATGCTCACGACCGACAACCTTCCCGCGCTCCAGCGCGCGATCGCCGACAGCCGGCGTGGACGGCTGGCTCCTCTACGATTTCCGCGGCGTGAATCCGGTGACCGCCGGCGTGCTCGAACTCAAGGCATGGTCTCGCGCCGCATCTTCGTGTACGTGCCCGAAGAGCGGCGTGCCCACCGCCATCACGCACAACATCGAGCAGGGCCCATGGCGCGACTGGCCCGCCGCGTGGCGCCGCGAGCGCTACAGCACGTGGCAGGAACTGGAGGGCTACATTGCCGGCCTCGTGACGCGGGAAGAAGATCGCGATGGAGTACTCGCCCGGCGACGCGGTGCCGTACGTGGACTACGTGCCGGCCGGCGTGCTCGAGATGGTGCGCACCGCCGGCGCGACGGTGGTCTGCTCCGGCGAGATCGTGACGAAATTCTACGCGGTGTGGACCGAGGCGCAGATGGCGTCGCACGTGCGCGCCGCGGAGCAGGTGCGCGCCACCGCCCTCGAGGCGTTCGCCGTTCGCCGGCGCCGCGCTCGCGAAGGGCACGCCGGTGCACGAGCACGAGGTGCAGCGCTTCATCATGGATTCGTTCGTGAAGAAGGGAATGGAGTTCGACCACGATCCGATCGTCGCGGCCGGCGCGAACGCCGCCGACGCGCACTACAGCCCGAGCGAGAAACGGCCGCGCGCGCTCGCGCGCGGCGAGTTGCTCCTGATCGATCTCTGGGCGCGCGAGCCGGGCGGCATCTACGCCGACCAGACGTTCATGGCGGCGCTCGGCGCGCCGAGTGCGCGGGCCGTGGAGGTGTGGACGGCGGTGCGCGACGCGCGCGACGCCGCGATCGCGCGAGCTCACCGAGCTCGTGGCCGCGGGGAAGCCGGTGCGCGGCGGCGAGATCGACGACGCCGCGCGCGGCGTCATCACCCAGCGCGGGTTCGGGAAGTACTTCACGCACCGCACGGGCCACAGCATCGACATGCGGCAGCTGCACGGCGCCGGCCCGCACATTGACAACTTCGAGACGCGCGAGGAGCGCCTGCTCGTGCCCGGCGCGGGCTTCTCGATCGAGCCCGGCGTGTACATCGCGCGGCGAGATCGGCGCGCGCAGCGAAGTGAACGCCTTCCTCGACCTGAAGGGCCGTCTCGTGGTGACGCCGCGCGAGTATCAGCGCGAACTGCCCGTCTATTGAGCGAGCACGGCGGCGGTCAGCTTCGCCGCGAGCTGGGCGTCTTCTCCGCCGCGATGATGGTGGTGGGCGGGATCATCGGCAGCGGGATCTTCTTCACGCCATCCGTGTCGGCGCGCGCGCTGCCCACGGCGGACTGGGTGCTCGCGGTGTGGGCGCTGGGCGGCGTCGTCGCGTTCGCCGGCGCGCTCACGTATGCGGAGCTCGGCGCGATGATCCCGAGCGCCGGCGGAGCGTACGCATACATTCGGGAAGCGTTCGGGAATCTGCCCGCATTCCTTTATGGTTGGATGATCCTCGCGTCGATCGCCACCGGCGCGATCGCGGCGGTGGCCGTGGGATTCGCCGGCTATCTCGCGCGGCTCGGCATCGTCCCCGCGGGGCAGACGCTCACGGTCGCGGCGCGCGGCGATCGTGCTCGCTTGCCACCGTGAACTATCTGGGCGTGAAGCCGGGCGCGCTCGTGCAGAACGTGCTCACCGTGGCGAAGGTCGCGGCGCTCGCGGCGCTGATCGTGGGCGGGTTCGCGCTCTGGTCGCACGTGGGCGCACCGCTCCCGGTGGCGGACGCGCCCGCCGCGCGCACGCCGCTCATCGTCGCGCTCGGCGCCGCGTTCGTGCCGGTGCTGTTCACTATCGGCGGTTGGCAGCAGATGAACATGGCCGCGGGTGAAGTGCGCGATCCCGAGCGCAGCATCCCGCGCGCGCTCGGGATCGGGATCGGCATCGTGATCGCCATCTATCTCGGCGCGAACATGGTGTACCTGCACGCGCTGGGGCGCGACGGACTCGCGGCGTCGAGCGCGGCGGCGGCCGACGCGGCCGAGCGCTACTTCGGCGCGGGCGGCGGCACCTTCATCGCCGTGTCGGCGATGGTCTCGATCTTCGGATTCATCAGCGTCGCGATCCTCGCGAACGCGCGCGTGGTGTACGCGATGGCGGCCGACGGGAATTTCCTGCCCGCCGCGGGGCGCGTGCATCCGAAATTCGGTTCGCCGCACGTCGCGATCGTGCTGATCGCCGTGTGGTCGCTCGTGCTGCTCGCGGTGACGCGCGGCGATCTCGGCGCGCTGCTCTCGGGCGTCGTGTTCGCGGACTGGATCTTCTTCGGCCTCGGGGCGGCGAGCGTGTTCGCGCTCCGCCGTTCGCGGCCCGACGCGGTTCGGCCGTACCGTGTGCCCGGCTATCCGTGGCTGCCCGCGTTCTTCGTGATCGCGGCGGTGATCGGCGTCGCGAGTTCGTTCGTCTCGTCGCTGCGCATGTCGCTGTTCGGCATGGCACAGCTCGCGGTGGGCGTCGCGGTGTTCCTCTCCTTCCGTCGCGGCGCCGTGTGAGGCGGCCGGCGGCGCTGGCGCTCGCGCTGCTCGCCGGCTGCGCGCACGAGCGATCGGCCGCCGAGCATTCGTCGCGAGCGCGCTATCGCGTCGCGGATGTTCGCACGGCGGGGCGGATCAACGGGCAGGTCACGTTGGCGCCGCCGCTCCGCGCGGGCGACGCGATCGTGTGGCTCACCGATGTGGACTCGGGCAAGCCGCTGCCGCTCTCGCGGCGCTACGAGATCGAGAACCGGGCGAACGCGCTGGTGCCGTTCACGCAGGCGGCGATCGTGGGCGGCACGCTCAACGTGCGCAACGTGGACGACACTGCGCATCGCGTGCGCTTCACACTCAGCGGAGGGGACCCGGATTCCGTGCGCGCCGTGGTGAACGAGACCGGGGCGGGGCAGGTGGTGCCCACGCATCGTCCGCTGCAACGGGTGGGGCTCGTGGCGGTCACGTGCGACGTGCATCCGGCCACGCGCGGCTGGATCCGCGTGTTCGACCAGCCGTATTTCGCGCAGCCGGATTCGAACGGCCGCTTCGCAATGGACTCCGTGCCGCCGGGGCGTTGGAGGATCCGCGTGTGGCACCCGTCGTTGGGCGAGACCGACCGAGAAGTCGTGGTGGATTCCGGCGCGCTCGCCTTCGCCGACCTCCGGATCCCGCGGTGATCTAGCGGCGGATCTCGCGCGCGTCGGGGAACTGCACGCGATAGAGTCGCGCGTAGAGTCCGTTGTCAGCGAGCAGCTGCGTGTGCGAGCCTTCTTCGATCACGCGCCCGGCGTCGAGCACCACCACGCGGTCGGCGCGGCGCACGGTGCTCAGCCGATGCGCGATGATCAGCGTCGAGCGGCCGCGGAGCAGTTCTTCCATCGCGCGCTCCACGAGCCGCTCGCTCTCGCTGTCGAGGCTCGACGTGGCCTCGTCGAGGATCACGACCGCCGGATCCTTGAGGAACACGCGCGCGATCGCGATGCGCTGGCGCTGTCCGCCGGAGAGCTTCACGCCGCGCTCGCCGACGCGCGTGTTCATCCCTTCGGTGAGCCGCTCGATGAATTCCATCGCGTGCGCGGCGCGCGCCGCGCGCGCCACGTCGACATCCGAGGCATCGGGCCGGCCGTACGCGATGTTCTCGCGCACCGTGCCGCTGAACAGCGCGGGCTCCTGCGGCACGATGCCAACGGCGCCGCGCAGATCGTGCAGCGAGAGCGCCGCACATCGAGCCGGTCGAGCGTGATCGTGCCCGGCGGTCGCGTCCCAGAAGCGCGGCAGGAGCGATGCGATGGTCGTCTTGCCGGCGCCCGACGGGCCGACGAGCGCCACGACTTCGCCCGGCACGATGCGGAAGCGAGACCTCATGCAGCACATCGGGCAGCTCGGCGGCGTAGCGGAACGTGACGTGGTCGAAACGCACATCGCCGCGCACGGGCTTCGCGAGCACGAGCGGCTCGGCGGGCTCGGCGATCGTCGGCGTCATGCGCAGCAGCTCGAAGACACGCTCGCGCCGCGCCGAGCGCCTCCTGGAACTGGCCGAACAACGACGCGAGCGCTCCCACCGCCGCCGCCACGGTGAACGCGAGGATCAGGAACTGCGTGAGCGAGCCTTCCGTCAGCGTACCGAGCAGCGCGAGCCGGCCGCCCTGCCACAGCACCACAGCGACGCCGCTGAAGCCGACGAAGCGTGATCACGCCGAAGAAGATGCCGCGGAGCCAGGCACGCCGGAGCGCGACGCGCACGACATCGCGCAAGAGATCCGTGTATCGCTTCGTCTCGTAGGCCTCACGCGTGAAGCTCTGCACGACGCGGATGTGGCCGAACGCCTCGTCGGCCATGCCCATGGCGTCGGCGATGCGATCCTGCACACCGGTCGTGGACTTTCGCAGCAACCGGCCGAAGATCAACGCGGCCGCGATCGACGATCGGCACCACGGCGAGCGTCGTCGCGGTCAGCTGCGGCTGCATGATCGTGAGCAGCGTGATGCCGCCCACGAGGTACAGGACCTGCCGCAGCAGTTCGGTCACCTGGTAGTTCATCACGCTCTGCAGCATCGTGAGGTCCGACGAGAGCCGGCTCGTCAGTTCGCCCGACAATCGTTCCGCGAAGAATCCCGGGCTCAGCCGCACGAGATTGCGCGAACACGTCCACGCGGAGCTGCGCGATCACGCGCTCGGCGACCACGGCGAATGCCCAGACCTGCACGAAATTGAACGCGCCCTGGACCAGCGAACAGCGCGAGCAGGCCGGCGAAATACCGGTCGAGCAATCCCGGATCCTTCTGAATGAACGCGGCGTCGAGCAATCCGCGCACGACGAGCGCGAAGACGAGACCGCGCCGCCACGCTGAGCACGAGCGTGATCCCACCGGTCCAGAGCAGCGCGGGGTGTCCGCGCATGCGCTGGAACAGCGGACGAAGCGGGCCGGGCGACGGGATCGTCCGCTTCTTCGTCGCGTCGAGCAGCACAGCGGCCGGCGGCGTCCGGTGCGGTCGGCGCCATCAGCGCGCCAGCCCGCGATCGACCACCATGGCGACGAACAGGAGGCAGATACAGCAGCGAATACTTGTACACCGCCATGCGACGCGGCACCCACTCCGCGCGGCGCGCGACGCGATCGTGCCCGCGAGCAGGATCGCGCCGAGCACGAGCGCGCTCACGCCGTAGACCCAGCCGAACGCGCCGAACGCCACCGGGCAGCAGCGTGACGGGCACGAGGATGAGCGTGTACCAGATCATGTTCATCATCGTCTCGCGCTCGCCCCAGACGAGCGGGGCCATCGGCACGCCCGCGCGCCCGTAGTCCACTGCTTGAGCAGCGCGAGCGCCCAGAAATGCGGCGGCGTCCAGTAGAAGATGATGAGGAAGAGATAGACGGCGGTGAGATCGATGCCGCCCGTGGCGGCGGCCCATCCCACGAGCGGCGGGAAGGCGCCCGCGGCGCCGCCGATCACGATGTTCTGCGGCGTGCGTGCGTTTGAGCCAGCGCGTGTACACGAACACGTAGAAATAGAATCCCGCGAGCGCGAGCGCGGCGCTGAGCACGTTCACGCAATACGCGAAGAGCGCCGTCGCGGCGGTCGCGAGCGCGACGCCGTACGCGAGCACCGCGCGCGGCGCCATCCGTCCCGACGGGATCGGCCGCAGCCGCGTGCGCGCCATGCGGTCGTCAATGTCGCGGTCGATGTACATGTTCACCGCGTTCGCGCCGCCCGCCATCAGATACCCGCCGATCGCGACGAGCAGCACGAGCGAGAGCGACGGCGTGCCGGCCACGAACATCGGCGCGATCGTCGTGACGAGCAGCAGCGAGATGATGCGCGGCTTCGTGAGCATCACGAGATCGCGCACGAGCGTGCGCGTGTCGGACGCGGCCACTCTCGGTCGCCATCGCGCCGCCGCTCACATGCCACCTCCGCGCGCGATGATCACCGCGATGCTCGGCGGCAGCGGCGCCATCGCCGGCGACGCGCGATACGCGAGCGAGCGCCGTCACCACCACGCGAGCCAGATGAACACGCCATCCATTTGGTGCAGCGACCGCAGCGCGGGCGGGAGATGCATGCCGATCATCGCGCCGGCGATGAGCGAGCTGCAGCAGCACCAGCGCGAACACCACGCGCACGCCGCGCACGGCGGCGGGTGCGCCGGTGAGCTTCCGCGTGGTGATCACCAGCCCGAGGAAGTGCAGGAACAGGAGGAGCGCGAGCACGCGATGCGTCATTTGGATGCGCACGAGATGCTCCATGATCGGCGACGCCCGCCGACGTTCCGCACAGCGGGAAACGATCGGCAAACGACGTTCGCGCCCGGCACCTTCGCGGTGAGACCGCCGAAGATGAGCACGAGCAGTGCGAGCCGGCGGCCGCCGCCGTGCCGCGGAAGAATTTCGCGGGCGCGCTGGCGGGCGCGCCGCCGCCGAGATCGCCGGCGCGCACGAGCGCCTCGGCGAGCGTCGCGAGCAGCGAGGCGGCGAGCACCCAGTGCACCATCGTCGCGAGCGGCGCGTTCTGGAAGAACACCGTGACCGCGCCGAAGAGCGCGGTGGCGATCACGATCGCGAGTGCCGCGACGAGCCGGGCCGCAGCACGCCGCCCTTGCCACTCACACCCGCTTCACCGCGCGCGCGATAGGCCGCGAACGCGGTGGCCGCGATGGTCACCGTGAGCATGAGCCCGAGCAGCCGGTGCGTCCACTCGATCACCAGCGTCGAGTTGTTCATGGGCGGGAACCACGCGCCCTGGCACATGGGCCAGTGCTCGCCGCAGCCCATGCCCGATCCCGAGATCCGCACGAAGCCGCCGAACATGATGTGCACCACCGCGACGGCGAGCGAGGCGCGCAGCAGCGCGCGCAGCGACGAGGGAATGCTCACGGATGCATCGCGCGCCACGTGAACACCAGCACCGCCGCGAGCCCGACCGCCGGCAGCACGGTCCACGCGAATTCCGGGAGCGCGCGCGGCGTCGGGCACGCCCGCGGGTGTCGCGCCGCTGGCCGTCGCGCGCGCGCGCACGCACCGCCGAACGCAGGATGAGCGCCTGACCCGCGACACAGCTCGCGACCGCGCACCAGAAAAAGGACATCACGCATAGGCACGAAAGGTGCCACGGCGCTCATAGTGGGTCAACGGCGATGCTCTCGCCCCATCGCGCGGCGCCGCGTATGTTCCCGCGCATGACCGACACCCCCGGAAAACTCCCTCGGCAACTCGGTCTGTGGAGCGCCACGGCGGTGCTCATCGGCTCGACGATCGGCTCCGGGATCTTCCGCTCGCCGGCGGGCATCGCGACCAAACTCCCCGGTCCGCTCCCCCTCCTCGCGGTGTGGCTCGCCGGCGGCGCCTTCGCCCTCTGCGGCGCGCTCACGCTCGCGGAGATCGCCGGCGCGTTCCCGCAGACCGGCGGCATCTACGTGTTCCTGCGCGAGGCGTGGGGACGGCGCACCGCGTTCCTGTTCGGATGGTCGGAGCTGGTGATCATCCGCGCGGCGAGCTACGGCGCGATCTCCACGACGTTCGCCGAATATTTCCTGCGCGTGCTGGGCCACGACACGTCGGTCGCACCGTACTCCACCTACGTGCATTGGGTGGCCGCGGTCGCGATCGCGCTCACCGCGACGTTCAACTACGTGGGACTGCGCTGGGGTTCGCTGGTGCAGAATCTCACGACGCTCGCGAAATACGGCGGCCTGCTCTTCATCATCCTGCTCGCCTTCGCGCTCGGGACTGCCGCAACGGCGGCGGCCACTATACGCCGCTCGCGCCGCCGGGCAGTTTCAGCGTCGGCATGTTCGGGCTCGCGCTCGTCTCGGTGCTCTGGGCGTACGATGGCTGGGAGGACGTGACGTTCGTCGCCGGCGAAGTGAAGGATCCGCGCCGCGTGATGCCGCGCGCGATCATCATCGGCACGCTGCGCCGTGGTCGCCATCTATCTGCTCGCGAACCTCGCGTACCTCGCCGTGCTCGACGTCGGGCAGATCGCGCGTTCGAAGCTCGTCGCCGCGGATGTCGCGCGAGCGGCTCGTCGGGCCGGCCGGCGTGATCTTCGTCTCGGTCACGGTGATGCTCTCCACCTTCGGCACGCTCAACGGGTCGATCATGACGGCGCCGCGCATC
Organism: uncultured Gemmatimonadaceae bacterium; assembly: GCA_963732065.1. Lineage (GTDB taxonomy): Bacteria > Gemmatimonadota > Gemmatimonadetes > Gemmatimonadales > Gemmatimonadaceae > DATKOH01. Next base: position 732,049 of record CAVSYH010000019.1, read on the forward strand.
TTCTTCGCGATGGCCGACGACGGCCTGCTCTTCAGCGCGATCGCGCGCGTGCATCCGCGCTTCCACACGCCGAGCCGGGCCATCGTCCTCTCCGCGTGCCTCGGCATCGCGTTCGTGCTCGATGCGATCGTTCGAGCAGCTCGCCGACGCGTTCGTGATCGCGATCGTGCCGTTCCTCGCGCTCGGCGTCGCCGCGATCTTCCGCCTGCGCAAGCGCGCGGACTACGATCCGCCCTTCCGCGTGCCGGGCTATCCCGTGGTGCCGCTGCTGTTCATCGCGAGCACCATCGCGCTGCTCGCGAACGCGATCATCGATCGCGAGCAGCCGCTGGGCGACCGTCGGTGTGCTCGCCGCCGTGGTCGCCGGCATCCCGGTCTATCATGCCACCGTGGGCAAGGGGCACAGCGTTACCGAAGGGTGATATTGGTTTCTTGACGCCCGAGCCGTGGGCGAGATAGTTTTGCCCCGTCGCCCCCGGCGGCGGCGTCCATCGCCGGCCCGTTCGTTCGCCCCACCTGTCATCACCCAGGGAGAGGTCCTCTCATGATCACAATTCGTTGGCTGCGCGCTCTCGCCGTAGTGGCGGTGACGGCGGCTGTCGCAGTCCCTTCGCGCATCGCGGCCCAGGGGACGACGACCGCGGCGATCTCGGGGACCGTCACCGATTCCACGACGAAGGAGCCGGTCGAAGCGGCGCAGGTGCAGATCGTGAGCGGCGCGAGCGGCGCGTCGGTGACCGTGCAGACGCGGCCGTCGGGTCTCTACTTCGTGTCCGGCCTCCAGGTGGGCGAACCGTACACCGTCACGGTGCGGCGCATCGGGTTCCGTCCGAAGACGGATAAGGTCGCGCGTCTCTCGCTGAGCCAGCGCGCTGGTGCTCGATTTCCAGCTCATTCCGCAGGCGGCGACGCTCGCGGCGATCACGGTCGAGGCGGGGAACCAGCTCTCGCCGGTGATCAACCCGAACCGGAAGGGCACCGGCTCGCTCGTGGACGACAGCATCCTCAAGCGCGCGCCGACGCTGAACCGCAACTTCACCGACTTCATGAGCACGGTGCCGCAGGTGGCGGGCAATCCGCAGCAACCCGAACTCATCGGCCGGCGGCGTGAACAATCGCTACAACAACATCCAGATCGACGGCGCGAACAGCAACGACATGTTCGGCCTCGGCGGCACGGGCCAGCCGGGCGGCCAGTCGAACGGGAAATCGATCTCGCTCGACGCGGTGAAGGAATATCAGGTGCTGCTCTCGCCGTACGACCTGAATTTCTCGGGCTTCAACGGCGCGCTCGTGAACGCCGTCACCAAGAGCGGCACGAACGAATTCGATGGCGACATCTTCTACTACTTCCGCAACCAGAACTACGCGGCGAACGTGCCGTTCATCCAGAACTCGGGTCTGTACGTCGAGCAGTACGGCGCGTCGGTGTCCGGTCCGATCATCAAGGACCGGCTGCAGTTCTTCGCGAACGGCGAGTGGCAGCTGCGCGCGCAGCCGAGCACGGGCCCGTACATCGGGCAGGCGCCGGGCGCCGCGTCGCCGCTCACGGTGGATTCGGCGACCACGCAACGCTTCATCAACGATCTCACCGCGCTGGGGATCCCGGCCGGCACCGGCGGCGCGACGAACAATCAGAATCCGCTGACGAACGCGTTCGGCCGCCTGGACCTCGCGCTCCCCGAGATCAACAGCACGCTCACGTTCCGCGACAACTACGCCTCCGGCAGCCTCGACGTGTTCAGCCGCACGTCCACGTTCCCACTCACGTCGCAGCTGTACACGATCAACAACACCAATAACAGCGTGGTGCTGCAGCTCAATTCCACCATGCAGAGCGGATCGAGCAACGAGTTCATCGCGGCGTACCAGACGATCTCGGACCTCCGACTGCCTATTGCCGGACAGTATCCCGACGATCAACGTGACGGTGCCCGGACTCCAGAGCGCCACGATCAGCGAACTCGGCGGCGCCGAGCAGTTCTCGCAGGGCAACTCGCTGGAGCAGAAGATGCTGCAGCTGAAGGACAACTACTCGTTCTTCGTGGGCGACAACAATCGCGTGACGGCCGGCGTCTCGGCCGACTTCTGGAAGTTCACGAATCTGTTCACCGAGAGTTCGTATGGCGTGTGGACGTTCAACTCGCTCGATTCGCTCGAGGCGGGGAACGCCAACCGGTACCGCGTCTCGATTGCCGCTTACGAATCCGCCCGCCGTGGTCGCTCAGCCGCAAGGCGTCACGTACGGCGCGTATGTCGAGAACACGTGGACGCCGAATCCGAACTTCAACATGGTGTTCGGTCTCCGCATCGACGTGCCGGTGATCTCGAACTCGCCGCCGTACACCGCGTCGTTCGACTCGATCTTCGGCGGCCTCTTCCAGTCGATGGGCCGCCAGGCGAACACGTCGCAGGTGCCGAGCGGCAACATCCAGTGGGAGCCGCGCATCGGCTTCAACTGGGACCTCGATGGCGAGAAGAAGAACCAGATCCGCGGCGGCGCCGGCGTGTTCGTCGGCCGGCCGGCGATGGTGTGGGTGGCCAATTCCTGGCAGAACTCGGGCAGCGGCCTCGGCTTCCTGATGTGCGGCCGGGCGACCGATCCTGGCTCGATCTCGCCGGTATTCAACGCCGCATCCGCCGCCGACTCCGCCGACCGACGTGTCCGAACGGCGCCGGCATGCCGGCGGAGTCGTGGGCCCGGTGGACATCATGGACAACAACCTCAAGTATCCCGAGGTCTTCCGCGCGAACCTCGCGTACGACACGCGCCTGCCCGGGGATTTCTTCCTGACGCTCGAGGGGCTGTACACGCGCGGGCTCAACAACTTCTTCTACATCAACCGCAACATCAATTACGACTCGGCGTATATCGGCCGAAACGGCCGCTACATGTACGGGACGATCAGCGCCGCGCGCTGACGAACGGCGTGCCGACCACCTTCGTCTACGACGCGTCGCACCGGTACTCCGAAGTGATCGACATCGTGAACCAGTCGAAGGACTACGCGTACGATCTGACGGTCGAACTCCACAAGCGCGTGTTCAGTTCACTGGACATGCGCGCGGCGTACACCTACTCGCATTCGTACGATGTGCGCCTCGCTCAATTCCAGCCGCGCGATCTCGAACTGGCAGTTCGGCCGCGAGGAAGGCGGGAACATCCTGGCGCAGAACCTCGCGCCGTCGGCCTATGACCAGCCGAACAAGCTGCTGATCTCGGGCACGTACACGTTCCCATGGAAGAACTGGAGGACGGACTTCTCGCTCATCTACTCCGGCTACTCGGGCTCGACGTTCGACTACGTCTACGGCGGATCCGGCAGCCGCGGCGACGTGAACGGCGACGGCAACCAGAACGACCTGATCTACGTTCCGACGAACGTGTTCGATCCGACGCAGGTCCAGTTCTCGCCGATCCCGGCGAGCGGCAGCCACGCCGCGGTGCCGGTGAACACGCAGCAGCTCGCGCTCTACAACCTGATCCAGAGTACGCCCTGCTTGCGTGAGCACCAGGGCGAGATCCTGCCGCGCGATGCGTGCCGGAATCCGTGGGTCAACCAGACTGGACGCGACGATCATCCAGAACCTTCCGCGGTCTCAGCGGCCACAACGTGCAGCTCCGGCTGGACATCTTCAATCTGCCGAACATGCTGAATGGCTCGTGGGGCCTCGTGCGTCAGGCGGGCGGCGGTTCCTTCACCGACGTGTCGCTCCTGAACGTCGACTGGCACGACGGCGGCAGTGAACCGCGCGAACCCGCAGACGGGGATCCCGATCGTGCAGTACCAGCCGACGATGATCCAGTTCCCCACCGTGAATGCGGTGTACTCGTACTACCAGCTGCAGTTCTCGGCGACGGTTCGACTGGTAACGGCAGGGGCGCGTGTGGCGTCTGGCGTGTGGTACGGAAGTGAACGGGGGCGCCGCGAATGCGGCGCCCCCGTTTTCATTCCCCAATCCTGCAGTTCTATCTAACGCGTTACGGACCTGACGACCGCCGTTTAGAACACCTTGACGTTCAGGTATTTCTTCGGGTTCGCCTTGATGTCCGCCGTCAGCGAATCCAATGCGCGCCAGCAACGCGCGCAGATTGTTGTACACGCCTGGATCGTTCAGCATCAGGCCCAACGGTGCCCTTCCCGCTGTCGGCCTTCGCGAGCAGATGAGTTCACGCGCAGCACTGGACGAGTCCAGGTTGCGCGTGAGCGACGCCAGGTTCTTCGAGGCTGCGACAGGCTGCGCATCGTCGAGTCCACCTCTGCCGAGTCGATCGCGTTGAGCGTGCGGCGCAAGGAAGCCATCGTGGCCGAGAGCGCCTTCGACTGAGTGGATGCCACGTCGTTCAGATTGGTCACGAGCGCATTGGTGGATTCGATCGTCTTCCGCAGCTCCGCGATCCCGCCGTTCGTGACGAGTTCGATGCGCGCGGTACGCGCGACATCGCTGAGCGACCCCGCGACCGTGTCCATCTTGGAAAGGATCTCATCCATCGACGGCGCACCGCGCCCCGCGGGGATCGTGTCGTTCGCCGCGAGGAACGCGCCCGGCCGGCACAGCTGATTCGCCGCCGCGGGCGCCGCCGGCGGCGGCGCGGGCTTCGCGCCCCGCTGCGGCTCCGCGCCGCCTACCGGCGCCTCCGCGCGGCGGCACGGCGTGATCGCCACCGACTTGTCGCCGAAGATCCCCTCGGAGATCACGGCCACGGTGCTCCCCTCGGGCACTCTCCGGCCGCGGTCGATCGCCATCTGCACGTTCAGATAGCCCGCCGGATCGAGGTCCACGTCCTTCACGTAGCCGATCTGCACGCCGGCGAGATACACCGGCTGCCCCACCTTCAGCTGCTGCCCCCAGTCGAAGCGCGCGAACATCGCGTACGACTTCGTCCAGCCGCGCCGCGCGAGGTAGAGCGTGCCGACGATCCCCACCACCACCGCGATGGTGACGAAGATGCCGACGATGACTTCATCCTTGCGTTTCATGGCTTCAGGAGTGGGGCGAGGTAAAGGGCGGTGAGCGCGTCGAGGAACAGGATGATCACGGAACTGATGACCACGGTGCGGGCCGTGGAGCTTCCCACGCCCTCGGCGCCCGCCTCCGCGGTGTAACCCTCGTACGATCCGATGAGCGCGATCGCACCGCCGAAGAGCGTCGCCTTGATGAGCGCATAGTATACCTGGAACGGGATGAACGTGAGATGCAGCCCGGTGGTGAAGTCGTGCAGCGTCACGTTCGTGAACGCGATCACCATCGCGCCGCCCGCCGCGATGCCGGTGCTGATCGCGAGGATGGTCACGAGCGGCACCATCGTGACGCCGGCGATGAACCGGGGCACCACGAGATACGCGACCGGATCGTACGCGAGCGTCTCGAGCGCATCGATCTGCTCGGTCACGCGCATGGTGCCGATCTCGGCGGTCATGCGCGCGCCCACGCGGCCCGCGAGCACGAGCGCCGTGATCAGCGGCCCCAGTTCGAGCACGATCGACTGCCGCAGGATCCACCCGACCGCCGAGAGCTGCGCGCCGGGGAAGAGCTGGTACACGGTCTGATATCCGGTCACCGCGCCGATGAACGCCGCCACCGTGCCCGCGAGCGGCATGGAGTCCACGCCGACGTTGCGCATCTGCTTCGCAGTGAGCGGGAGCCACGTGCCGGGCTCCGTGACCAGTCCGCGCATCATCTCCACGGCGAACAGCACGCGGCTGCCGATCTCTCCGAACAGCCCCGCCGCCCAGTGCGACATCTGGCGGAAGAACACGATCGCGGCCCGCTGGTGCATCGGGAAGCTGGCGGTGGGGCGCTGCATCGTTCGGCCCGGTCACGTGCGCACCTTGGTGAGCAGCACCACGCCCACGACTCCGAAGAGCAGGCTCGGCAGCCATGCCGCGAGATACGGCGGCACGACGCCGCCTTCGCCTACCGCCTTCATGATCTGGATGAGGATCAGGAACACGATGGTGGTCGCGAGGCTGATGCCGATGCCCATGGCGAATCCGCCGCGCTGCGTGCTCGTGGCGAGCGGCGCGCCGAACAGCGCGATGATGAGACAGGTGACCGGCAGCGCGAGCTTGAGCGACAACTCCACCTTCAGTTCGTTCACGTTCGCGCCGGAACGCTCGAGCGAATGGATGAAGCGGTTCAGTTCGCCGAATCGCATCTCGTCCGGGCTGCGCGGCAGCGACGTGAGCTCCACCGGCGGCTCCTTGAACTTCGCGTCGCGCAGGCTGTCGAACGCGAGCGCGAGGTCGCGCGACGAGTCGGGCACGATGTGCATCGTGCCGTTGATCATCGTCCACCGCTTCGCGGTCGTATCCCATTTCGCCGCCTGCGCGGCGATCAGGATCGTGGGATAGTCCATGCTCACGCCTTTCCGTTCGATCTCCAGCACGTCGATCTGATTCTGCTCGATCGTGAGATTGCCGATCTTGTAGACGCGGCCTTCGGTGGCGGCATACGCGAAATTGAAGCGGTTCTGGCCCGGCCGGTACTTGTGCTCCTCCAGGATCTCATCGCGCTTCGCGTTGGTGACCGGCACGAGCTCGCCGAGGCCGAACGCGAGCGCCATCACGCCCAACGCCGCGACGAAGATCGGCGCCACCATGCGGTGGAAGCTGATCCCGTTCGCCTTGGCCGCCGAGATCTCCCAGTGCCGCGTGAAGCCGCCGATCGAGAACACGGTGCCGAAGAGCACCGCCACCGGCAGCACGAGGAACATCGAGTCGGGGATCCAATAGATGTAGCTGAGCGCGATCTGCTTGAGCGTGAGATGGCGGTTCAGGTACTTCTCCATGTGGTCCACGAGATCGATGATGATCACGAGGAGCGGGAAGCCGAGCGCGAGCCGGATGAAGATCTTCCAGAACTCGCTCATGACGTAGCGGTCGAGCGGGCGGATGCGCGAGAGGAGCTTCACGGTGCGGGCGCCCCGGCCGGCCCCACGCCCGGCCGCCGCGCGGCGAGCCAGTTGCGCGCGGTCTCGAGCAGCTCGCTGAAGTCGCCGCCGCGCGCCGTGGAGCCGGAGCGCTGCACCTTGTACATGAAGTACACGCCCGCGGCGGTGAACACGACGTTCGCCATCCACATCCCCCAGAAGGGCGTCAGCTTGAGCCGGTTCGCCGTGGCCTCACCGGCCACGAGGCCAATGTAGTACATCGCGAACACCACGATGCTGATCCCGAGCACCATGCCAATGCCGCCGCGCGGGAAGCGCAGTCCCACCGGCGCGCCGAACAGCACGAACACCGCGCACGCGGCCGCGAGCGCGAACTTCTTCTGGATCTCCACGGCGTAGCGGCTGCCGGTGGTCTGCGCATCGCTCACGCGCGCCTTCGCGATCTGCAGCCGCGCGAGCGTTTGCACGAAGTGCTGCGACCCCGTCGCGCCCATCGCCGAGGGTCCCTGCGGATCCAGCACGATCGATCTGCCCCGGCTGCGGGCGCGCGCCAGCGCGCGCCGTCATGGTCGCGGGCTGATCGAACGGGCAGGATCGGCCCGTTCGCGGAGGGCGGCATGCGCCGCACCGCCGGCGCCGGCGGATGCGGACCCGTCGGCGACTTGAGAACGTCCGCCGCGCGCTGCGAGCCCTGGGGGGATCGGTCTCGCCGCGAGACTCGGCGGCGGCGCGGGCGGCGCCGCGGCGGCGGTGGCCGGCGCCACGGGCGGCGGCGGCGGGGGCGGCGGCTCCAATGCTTCGCTCGTGTCCGGCGCCGGGCGAGATGCGCTTCACCAGCCGGCAATACAGCGAGCCGAGCGTGTGCAGAGTGAACGGCGGTGGCGTCGCGACCGCCGGCGCGTTCTCGCCGGTGGACGCGAAATGCACGGCGGAGAGCATCGTGCCCGCGACCTCGGACGCGCGCGACCGCCTCCTCGTTGCGCGCCCGCTGGTACATCGAATCCATCTCGCACACCGACATCTCGCGCTCGGACTTGTACGTGTCCTTGGATGTCTCTTCGAACTTGTTGCCGACGTTCCGCACGCGCACGAGATCGGTCTTGAAATAGAGCCGCTGCAGCTCGCCCATGTTGAGCTGCGGGATCTGCTGCATGTAGCCGTCGTGCAGCGTGAGCACGAGATCGCGCTGGTCGGGCGTGAGCCCCATCGAGCCGCTGTCGGCGTAGATCGTCTTGCGGCGCGTGGGGTCGTCGAAATTGAAGATCGTGACCTCGTTCATCCCGTTCGACGCCTCGTCCAGCCGGCCGGCGCGCAGGAACAGCCGCCCGGGCATCACCTCGTTGATCACCTGCGGCGCGCAGCGCGAAGGTCGGCTTCTTGCGCGCGATGTCCGTTTGCAGCGAGCGCAGCCGGTGGTTCGCGCGCGGCAGCACCTGGTCGTTGAACAGCAGGTTCGCGAGCGCGAGGATGATGCCCGCGCCACGAGCACCGGCCGCACGAAGACTGATCATCGACACGCCGCTCGCGCGCATCGCCGTCACTTCGTTCTCCCCCGACAGCCGGCTGAACGCGTACAGCACCGCCACAAGCACCGCCATCGGCAGCGTCATCGCGACGATGAACGGCAGCGTCAGCAGGAAGAACTCGCCGATCACCCCCCACGACAGTCCCTTGCCCACCAGATTGCCGAACTGCTTGGCGACCTGATTGAGCAGGAGCAGCGTCGTGAGCGCCGACAGCGCGAACACGAGCGGCCCGAAGTGCTCTTTGAGGACGTAGCGGGTGAGGATGCGCATGGACATTGCTAAGCGAATCTATGGGGTAGTGATGCCAGCGGGCTAATTGAGACGGCGTGCATCGTGCATCGTGCGTCGTGCCTCGGCGATGCAACGATGAACGATGCCCGATGAACGATTACATTCACTTCGAACCCCAATGGAGTTCCAATCGGTGCGGCGCTACGCGATCCTCCTCTTGAGCTTGGCTTTGGCGTGCCGGAACGACGCTCCCCGCACTCCGTTCAACGGCGCGGTGGCGCTCGGGTACGTGAAGACGCAGGTCGACAACGGGCCGCGCATCCCGGGCACCGCCGCGCATCGCAAGACGGGCGACTGGATCGTCGAGCAGGTGCAGCTGACGGCGGACACGGTCATCGAGCAGAAGTGGACCCACGTCACCGCCAAGGGCGACACGCTGCCGCTCCGCAACATCCTCGCGCGCTTCCGCCCCAAGGAAACGCAGCGCGTGCTCTTCATCACCCATTGGGACACGCGGCCCATCTCCGACGGCACGCCCGATCCCGTGCAGCGCGCGCTCCCAATGCCCGGCGCGAACGACGGCGCCTCCGGCGTCGCCATGTTCATCGCGCTCGCCGAGGCGCTCAAGAAGACGCCGCCCGATGTCGGCGTCGACCTGCTCTTCGTGGATGGCGAGGACTACGGCTCCTTCGACGACGGCAAGGATGTCCTGCTCGGCTCGCAAATACTTCGCCAAGCATCTGCCCGACTCCGGCTACGCGCCGCTCTACGGCGTGCTGTGGGACATGATCGGCAAGAAGAACACGCGGTTCCCCGAGGAGACAGTTCTCCGTGCAGCGCGCGCCGGAAGTCGTGGCGCTCGTCTGGAAGAAGGCCGCCGATCTCGGCTACAAGGGCACCTTCGTGCCGCTCGGCGCGGGCGCGATGATCGACGACCATCTGCCGCTGCTCGACGGCCGGCTTGCACGTGATCGACGTCTCGACTGCCGACTACCCCGAGCACCACACGCCGCAGGACACCTACGACAAAGTGTCGCAGAAGAGCCTGCAGATCTCGGGCGACGTCGCGTACGCCCTGGTGCACGAATAGCGCGCAGTGGTTCAATGCGCTGAGTGATGTTCGGGTGATGGTCCGCGGCACGGCGCACCACATGTTCGCCCATGCCGACACCCACCGAGAAACGGGCCCTCACCTTCTTCGCCGGAGTCATCCTCCTGGGCGCCGCCGCGCGAGTGCTCGGCGCCTCCGGCGACTGCGCCGCCGCCGAGCGCCAACGCGCGCGCTGGAACTCCACCGGCAGATCGAGGCCGTAGACAGCGCGCGGCGCGCCGGGGGCGGGAAGGGGCGAAAACGAGCCGAAGCGCCGACACCGCCGCCGGCCCGCGACCGGTGCAGAGGCGGCAGCGTCTGGACCGAGGAAAGCACGCCGCCGCGGCGTGTACTATGCGCGCGTCCGGCCCAGCCGGAGCAGCGGTCGCGTCGACGCCGGAGAGTCCCGGCTCCGGTCTCACGCCTTCCGCGGTCGAACCGCCGGTGAAAGTGGACGTGGACGTCGCAACCGCCGCCGAGATCGAGCGGCTTGCCGCGCATCGGACCCACCCTCGCGCGCCGGATCGTGGCCGACCGCGATGCGAACGGTCCGTTCGGGAGTCTCGAGGAACTCACGCGAGTGAAAGGCATCGGTCCGACCATCGCGCGTACCATAGCACCGTACGTGACCTTCACCCTGACACCGCGTCCATCCAACGGTGGAGACGGGGCCTCCGGCGACGCCGGCGGCCGCGGTCGGCGCTTGCGCAAGCCGCGCTCTCCATGACAGAATATCGACCTGCACGCAGCCCGGTCCTTGGCCGGGGGCGACCGGCGATACGCCGTTCCACTCTTTCGAGCCCCGATGGCCGCTCAAGCAGTCGCCACTGGTCTGAAGATCGGTGAGCTCCTCCTGAAGGAGGGGCTCATCAATCAACAGGCGCTCGACAAGGCGCTCCAGGAACAGAAGCAGGGCGGATACCGCGTCGGCTACAACCTCGTGAAGCTCGGCTTCGTGAACGAGGTGGAGCTCACGCGCATGCTGGCGCGCCAGTACCGCATGCCGGCGGTAGACCTCACCAACTTCGAAGTCGATCCGCGCATCGCGAAGCTCATCCCCGCCGAGCTCGCGCAGCGTCATCTCGTGCTGCCGCTCAAGCGCGAAGGCCGCACGCTCACGGTCGCGATGGCCGATCCATCGGACCTCGGCGTCATCGACGACCTGAAGTTCATCACGCGCTACGACATCTTCCCCGTCATCGCCGGCGAGTACACGCTGCGCAACGCGGTCGACAAGCACTACGGCGACACCGGCGGCGACGCGCTCGCGAACATCCTCAGCGACATGGAGGATGACAGCGACGTCGAAGTCGTCGAGGAGAAAGAGGAGGAGGTCAACGCCTCCGTCCTCGCCGCCGCGATCGACGACGCGCCGGTGGTGAAGCTCATCAACGGGATCCTTACCGACGCCGTGAAGAAGGGCGCGTCGGACATCCACTTCGAATGCTTCGAGTTCGAGATGCGCGTGCGCTACCGCATCGACGGCGCGCTCATGGAGATCATGAAGCCGCCGATGAAGCTCAAGGCCGCGCTCATCTCGCGCTTCAAGATCATGGCGAACCTGAACATCGCCGAACGCCGCGTGCCGCAGGACGGCCGCATCAAGCTGAAGATCGGCAAGAAGGTCATCGACTACCGCGTGTCCACGCTGCCCACGCTGTTCGGCGAGAAGGTCGTCCTCCGGATCCTCGACAAGGGGAACCTGACGCTCGACCTCGAGAAGTTCGGCATCGAGCCGCGCGCCGAGGCCGACCTCATGGAAGCGGTCGCCAACCCGTACGGCATGGTGCTCGTCACCGGCCCCACGGGCTCGGGCAAGACGACCACGCTGTACTCGGCGCTGTCGAAGGTGAACAACATCGACGTGAACATCATGACGGCCGAGGATCCCGTCGAGTACAATCTCTTCGGGATCAATCAGGTGCTCGTGCGCACCGACATCGGGCTGTCGTTCGCCGCGGCGCTGAAAGCGTTCCTCCGGCAGGACCCGAACATCATCATGATCGGAGAGATCCGCGACCTGGAGACGGGCGGCATCGCGATCAAGGCCGCGCTCACGGGCCACTTGGTGATGAGCACGCTGCACACGAACTCGGCGCCGGAAACCGTGACGCGTCTCATGGACATGGGACTCGAGCCGTTCAACGTGGCCAGCGCGCTCAACCTCGTGCTGGCGCAGCGGCTCGTGCGCCGCATCTGCGGCACGTGCCGCGCCAAGTACGAGCCCGACGACGTGGAACTCAAGGCCGCGCACTTGAACAAGGACGCCACCTTCGGCGATATGCAGTACACCGAGGAAGCGATCACGAACATGAAGCGCATGGCCAGCAAGGAGGCCGCGCCGATCGTGAAGGACTTCTCGCTCAAGACCAAGGTCGGCGAGATGCCCTTCTTCAAGGGCCGCGGCTGCGACGCCTGCGGCCAGTCGGGACTCAAGGGGCGCCAGGGCTTGTACGAGGTCATGATGATGACCCCGCGCGTGCGGAAGCTGATCATGCAGAGCGCCGGCGCGGCCGAGATCCGTGATGCTGCCGTGCAGGACGGCATGCTCACCCTGCGCATGGACGGCCTGCTGAAGGTCATGAAGGGGATCACCACCCTGGACCAGGTGATCCGCGAAACGGCCTCCTAGCCCGGGCCCCGGCCCGGCCGGCTTGGGAGGGTGGTATCCGGCCGGCGGACGAATCGTTCCGCCGGCTTCGTCGTCTACTATTATGATGTGGCCGGTATCCGGCCCCACCCGTACCGACCGTCCCGGAGCCTAATGACCGCCCCAGCCACGACCGCCGCCCCACCGCAGGGCGCCAATCTCCGCCAGCTTCTGGAGGAGATGATCGAACGGGACGCTTCCGACCTGCATATCACCGCCGGCGACCGTCCGAAGCTCCGCATCGATGGCGACATCACCGATTCGAACACCGATCAGGTGCTCTCGCCCAAGGACACGCTGCAACTCGCGTACTCGATCCTCACCGAGAACCAGAAGAAGCGCTTCGAGACCGAGGACGAGCTCGACTTCTCCTTCGGCATCCAGAACCTGGCCCGTTTCCGCGGCAACTGCTTCAAGCAGCGCGGCTGCGTGAGCCTCGTGATCCGGCAGATCCCGTTCAACATCCGCACCTTCGACGAACTCGGGCTCTCGCCCGCGGTCGCGAAGATGGCGGAGAAGCCGCGCGGTCTCGTGCTCGTCACCGGCCCGACGGGCTCGGGCAAGAGCACCACGCTCGCCGCGATGATCGACAAGATCAATCGCGAGCGCCGCGGCCACATCATCACGGTGGAAGATCCGATCGAGTTCATCCACCGCCACCAGAGCTGCATCGTCAATCAGCGCGAGGTGGGCACCGACACGAAGAGCTTCGCGAACGCGCTCAAGTACGCGCTGCGCGAGGATCCCGACGTGATCCTCGTCGGCGAAATGCGCGACCTCGAGACGATCGCGGCCGCGCTCACGATCTCCGAGACGGGCCACCTGTGCTTCGCCACGCTGCACACCAACTCGGCGGCCGAGGCGATCACGCGCATGGTGGACGTCTTCCCGGCGCACCAGCAGCAGCAGGTGCGGCAGCAGCTCGCGTTCGTGCTCGAGGGCATCGTGACGCAGACGCTCTTGCCGCGCGCGAAGGGACGCGGCCGCGTGATGGCGGCCGAGATCCTGATCGCCACGCCGGCGATCCGCGCGCTCATTCGCGACGCGAAGATCCACCAGGTGCACTCGTCGATGCAGTCGGGCAAGAAGTACGGGATGCAGACGCTCAACGATGCGCTCTACCAACTGTACATGGCGCGCGAAGTCGTGCGCGAGGAATGTCTCCGCGTTTCGTCCGATCCCAATGAGTTCCTCCGGATGATCGGTGAAGGCCCGATGGATGACAGCACGGACCCGCTGCAGGTGCCCAGCCGCGAACAGCGGATGGCCGGCGCCGGCGGCAAGCGCTAACTCCGCGACTCAGGAGCACGAATGCCGACTTTCGCCTACACCGCGCGCACGCTCAGCGGCGAACTCAAGAACGCGACGATGGAGGGGACGTCGCGCGATGATGTCGTCGCCCAGCTCCGCCGCCAGAAGCTCATCGTCGTCAAGGTGGACGAGGAGCAGAAGAAGAAACGCGGCGGGAAGATCAAGACGAAGGACGTCGTGATCTTCACGCGTCAGTTCTCGACGATGATCAACTCGGGTCTGCCGCTCGTTCAGGCGCTGGACATCCTGAGCAAGCAGAGCGAGAACCCGGCGCTGCAGGAAGTGACGCGGCAGGTGGTGTACGACGTGGAATCGGGCCACACCGTGGCCGACGCGCTGCGGCGGCACCCCAAGGCGTTCAGCGACCTGTACGTGAACATGGTCGCGGCCGGCGAGGCGGGCGGTATCCTGGATACCATCCTGATGCGTCTCGCCACCTTCCTGGAAAAGAACGACGCCCTGATCGGCAAGGTGAAGAGCGCAATGGTGTACCCGCTCGTGATCATGAGCGTGGCCTTCATCGCGATCGTCGTGCTGCTGATCTTCGTGATCCCGGTGTTCGAGAACATGTTCGCCAGCGTGAACCTCGCGCTGCCGCTGCCGACGCGCGTCGTGATCGAGCTGTCGGTGATCGTGAAGGGCTACTGGTGGGCGTTCCTCGCCGGCGGCTACGCGCTCGTGTGGGCGACGCGGAAATGGTACAAGACGCCCGACGGGCAGCTCAAGCTCGACACCGCGCTGCTCCACATGCCGGTGCTGGGCGACATGCTGCGCAAGTCGGCCGTGTCGCGCTTCACGCGCACGCTCGGCACGCTGATCAGCTCCGGCGTGAGCATCCTGGACGGCCTCGAGATCACCGCCAAGACCGCGGGCAACCGCGTGATCCACGATGCGATCATGTCGAGCCGCGCGTCGATCGCGGGCGGCGACACGATCTCCGCGCCGCTGCAGAAGTCGAACGTCTTCCCGCCGATGGTGATCTCGATGATCGCGGTCGGTGAACAGACGGGCGGCCTGGACGAAATGCTCACGAAGATCGCCGACTTCTACGACACGGAAGTCGACACGGCCGTCGGCGGCCTGCTCTCGCTGATGGAACCGGTCATGATCGTGTTCCTCGGCGTGATCGTCGGCGGCATGGTGGTCGCCATGTACCTGCCGATCTTCGACATGATCAACGCGGTACAGTAACTACTCGCTAACTGACGGGAAGCGGCAAGCGGGAAGCGTAGCGCGCGGGGCGAAAGCCTCGCGCGCTTCGTGCATTGCGGAGATGTAATCCCCCCGGCGTTGGCGCGGACGGCCGCGAGCGGCATCTTTCATGTTCTATGCGTGTGACGTGTGGGGCCCCGGTGTGGCTGGGCATTCTCCTCGGAGCGATCGTGTCCGCCGTCGGCGCGCAGCAGGGCGCTGACACGCTCCGTCCGGTCTCGCGCACGCAGGCGGTGTCCGAGGCGCTCACGAACGGGTCGCGCGTCGCCTTCGCGCTCACCGACACCGCCGCGGCGCGCGCGGCGCTCATGGCGGCCGAGGCGTATCCGAATCCTGCGCTCGCCGCCGGCTACTCGAAGTCGGTGCCGCAGTATCACGTCTCGCTCGACCAGCCCATCGAATACCCCGGGCTGCGCGACGCCCGTTCGGAAGCGGCGCACGAACTGCAGCGCGCGGCGCACTACCGGTTCGTGCTCGAGCGCGCGGCGGCGCGCGTGGAGGCCGACACGTCGTACACGGCGGCGCTCGCTAGCGCGGCGCACGCGCGCCTCTCGTCGCGCACCGCCATCGAGGCCGACAGCCTGCTCGTGCTCGCCCGTCTGCGGCGCGATGCCGGCGACGCCAGCGATCTCGATGTGGAGCTGGCGGCCGTAAACGCGGGACAGGCGGCCAATGCGAGCGCGAACGATTCCCTCGCCGCACTGAGCGCGCTGCTCGAACTTCAACGCGTGATGGGATTGCCCGCCGGCCGCGAACTCATCGTGCTCACGGATTCGCTCACAGCGGTCACCATGCCGCGAGCGGGCGGTCCGCCCGACAGCGCCGCCGCCGCGCCGGCTCCGCTCGCGGTCGCGGCCGCCGAGGCGTCGATGCGTGGCGCCGCGAGCGCGCTCGCGGTGGAGAACAAGAGCATCTTCAGCACGCCGTCGCTCTCACTCGGTTTCGACACGCACGACCCCACGGGCGCGGAGCCGGGCTTCCTCCCGACCGTCGGCATCACCGTGCCGCTGCCGCTCTGGAGCCGGCGCTCGGGCGAGATCGCGGTCGCGCAGGCGGGCGTGTTCCGCGCCCAGGCCGAATTCGCGCGTGCGCAGCGCGAGAGCCAGGCGGCCATCGCGCGCGCGCGCCGTGAGCTCGAGGCCGCCGTGGCGCGCGTGGCGCGCGATCAGCGGTTGCTCACGAGCGCCGATCGTGTGGCGCGAATGTCCCTCACCGCGTACGCGGAGGGCGCCGCCGGCATTCCCACCGTGCTCGAAGCGCAGCGCACCGCGCGCGACGCGCTCGGGCACTACGTGGACGACCTCGCGGCGGCGCAGAACGCGGCCGCGCTGCTCACCCTTCAGACGCTCACCGCGGACCAACCGTGAACCACACGCGCCTCGCTGATCCTCCTCGCCGCCGTGGCGGCCGGCTGCTCCCACACGGCCGATGAATCGCAGCACGCGCCGGTGGTCGCGGTGCACACCGCCGCCGCCGTGTCCACGCCGTTCGCGCACGTGATCGGTGCGCTCGGCACCGTGGCGCCGCGCGCCGGGAAGTACGCCGAACTCTCGGCGCCCGCGCCCACACGCGTGGCGCGCGTGTTCGTCGCGGCGGGCGAGCGCGTGGCCGCCGGCGCGCCGCTCGTCGAGTTCGAGCGCGGCCCATTCGAGGCCGCGGCCCGCAGCGCCGCCAGCGCGCTCGCGAGCGCACAGAACGGATACGACCGCGCGGTGCGGCTCACCGAGGCCGGCGTGCTCCCGCGCAAGGATCTCGACGCGGCGGCGGCCGATCTCGCGGCAGCCAAGAGTGCCGACGTGAGCGCGCGCCGCTCGCTCGAACTCGCGACGCTCCGGGCGCCGATCGCCGGCGTGGTCACGCGCATGACCGCGGTGCTCGGCGCGCCAGCCGACGCGGGGCAGGTGGTCGTGGCCGTCGCCGATCCGTCGGCGCTCGATCTGCTGTTCGGCGTGTCGCCGGCGGATGCGGCGGTGGTCCGCGTCGGCGCCGCCGTCACGATCTTCGCCGGCGAAGATGCGCGCGGCGAACCGGTGGGCACCGCGCAGGTGATCGACGTCGGCGCCACGGTGGACACGGCGTCGCGCGCGGTCACCGTGCGCGCCCGTGCCGGCGCGTCGCATCGCCCGCTGCGCATCGGTGAGACCGTCTTCGGACGCATCACCACCGGCGTGCAGGGACGCGCGGTCGTCGTCCCGGTGGCGGCGCTCGTGCCCGAGGGCGAAGGCTATCTCGTGTACGTCGTGGATGCCGGCAACGTCGTGCATGCGCGCGACGTGACCGTCGGCGGCCGCGACGAGGGGCGCGCCGAGATCCTCTCCGGGCTCACCGCCGGCGAGATCGTCGTGACCGACGGCGCGTACGGCGTGGAGGACAGCACGCACGTGGTGCCTGCCCGCGACAGCGCGCCGGCCGCTCCGGCGGCCCCGGCCAAGCCGTGAAGCTGTTCGACCTGCTGACCGCCCAGCGGCGGTTCGTGTATCTCGTAGTGGGCCTCGCGAGCGTGGCGGGCATCTCGGTCCGCGACGCGCCTCCCTTCCGCGATCTATCCCGAACTGAAATTCCCGCGCGTCACGATCGTCGCGGAAGGCGCGGCGCTCGGCGCGCGGCAGATGATCTTCGCCGTCCACGCGACCGCTGGAGGAAGCGGTGTCGATCGTGCCCGGCGTCGTGCGCGTGCACTCTCGGACGATCCGCGGCGCGAGCGAGATCTCGATCTATTTCTCGCCGAACACCGACATGCAGTTCGCGCTCCAGCAGGTGCAGGCGCGCGTGAACCAGGTGCAATCCGAGCTGCCCGCCGGACTGCAGATCGAGGTGGAGCGCCTCACGCCCTCGCTCTTCCCGATCCTCTCGTACAATCTCGAGGGGGGCGATCCCGCGACGCTCTTCGACATCGCGCGCTATCAGGTGAAGCCGGTGCTCGCGCGCATTCCCGGCGTGGGCCGCGTGGACGTGCAGGGCACCGACACGCGCGAGGTGGAGGTCGTCGCGGACCCGGCGCGGCTGGCGGCGATGGGCATGAGCTATGACGATCTCGCCGGCGCGATCCGCCGCGCGATCTCGGTGGCCGCCGTGGGCCGGGTGTCGCAGGACTACAAGCAGTACCTGATCGTGACCGACCAGGAAGCGCACGCCGCGGAGGACATCGGCGCGGTGGTGCTCCCGAACGGCCTGCGCGTGCGCGACATCGCGACGGTCACGCTCGGCACCGAGGACCACACCCGCATCATCGCCGGCGACGGACGCCCCGCGGCGCTGCTCAACGTCACGCGGCAGCCCGGCGGGAACACTCTGCTCATCGCCGACAGCATCACGCGCGCCGTCGCCGCGATCACGCCGCTGCTGCCGCCCGGCGTACGGCTCACGCCGCTCTACGACCAGGCGACGCTCGTGCGCGATGCGGTAGCGAGCGTGCGCGACGCGATGCTCATCGGCGCCGTGCTCGCCGTGCTCGTGCTGCTCGCCTTCCTGGGCCATGCGCGGATCACGGCGGTGAGCGCGAGTTCGATCCCGCTCACGATGGCGATCACGGTGTTCGTGATGAGCCTGGCGGGCCAGACGTTCAATCTGATGACGCTCGGCGCGATGGCGATCGCCATCGGGCTCGTGATCGATGACGCCGTGGTGATCACCGAGAACATCGCGCGGCATCTCGTGCTCACGGCCGATCGCGGCACGGCGATCCGCGAGGCCGTGCAGGAGTTGATCTGGCCCGTGACTACGTCCACCATCACGACGGTCGTGGTCTTCCTGCCGCTCGGGCTCCTCGAAGGCGTGGTCGGGCAGTTCTTCACCGCGCTCTCGATCACGCTCACCATTGCAGTGCTCGTCTCGCTGGTGCTCGCGCTCACGATCATCCCGTTGCTCAGCGAGCAGTACATCACGGCGCACGATGTCGAGAAGTCAGGCGCCAGGGGCGGCCTGCTCGCCGCGGTGGGGCGCGCGCTGAACGGGCTCTCCGAGCGTTACGAGCGTTCGCTCGACAACGTGCTGCACCGGCCGCGACTCGTCTTGGCGGCTGCCCTCGCGCTCGTGGTCATCGGAGTGGTCGCCGATCGATTCGTGGGCACATCGTTCCTTCCGGAGATGGACGAGGGCGCATTCGTACTCGACTACTGGACCCCGGGCGGCACATCGCTCGCCGAGAGCGACCGCATGGTGCGCGAGGCCGAGCGGGTGCTCGCCACGATCCCTGGCGTGGAGGGCACATCGCGCCGCCTGGGCGCGGAGTTGGGCCTTTTCGCGACCGAGCAGAACCGCGGCGACATCGTGGTGCGGCTCGCGCCGCGTTCGGCGCGTTCGGCAACGAGCTTCGAGATCATCGATGAAGCGCGCACGAAGATCAACTCCTCGGTGCCGCGGCTGCGCATTGAGTTCGTGCAGATCCTCTCCGATGTGATCAACGATCTCGCGGGCGCGGCCAAGCCGGTGGAACTCAAGTTGTACGGCGAGCAACTCGCGCAGCTCGAGGGCTATGCGAAGGATCTCGCGCCGAAGATCGCGAAAGTCGATGGCGTGGAGGACCTGTACTCCGGCGTGAGCGAGCCCGCCGCCGAGATGCTCATGCGCGTGCGCGCCGCCGAGGCAGCGCGGGTGGGTCTCGACCCGGAGCAGGTGGGTGCGGCGGTGAGCGGCGCATTGCTGGGCGTTCCGGCGGGGGAGATGCACCTCGACGATCGCTCGATCGGCGTGCGCGTGCGCGCGCCCGACTCCGTGCGCTACGATCCGCTGCGCCTCGGCGCGCTGCCCGTGGCGGCCGGCGCGTCGCATGGCGCCGTGCCGCTGTCCGCGCTCGCGACTGTCACGCCCGGCGAGACTCGCGCGGAATTGAATCGCGAGAACCAGCAGCAGATGATCGCGATCACATCCGACGTATCCGGCCGCGCATTGGGCAGCGTGATGCGCGATGTGCGCGAGGTGCTCGCCGCGAATCCGCCGCCCGCCGGCATCCGACTCGAGATCGGCGGGCAGTACGCGAACCAGCAGGAGGCGTTCCGCGCCCTGCTCATCGTGCTGGCGCTCGCCGCGGTGAGCGTCGTGGCGGTGATGGTGCTGCAGTTCCAGAGCTTCATCGAACCGCTGGTGGTGGTGCTCGCGGCGCCGGTGAGCTTCGCGGGCGCGGTGGTCCTGCTGCTCGTCACGGGAACGCCGCTCAACGTCAGCTCGCTCATGGGTCTCATTCTGCTCGTGGGGCTCATTGTGAAGAACGGCATCATCCTGCTGGACTTCACGCGCCGCCGGATGACGCTGGACGGCGTCACGCTCGAGCGCGCGATCCAGGATGCGGCGCGCGTGCGGCTGCGGCCGATCCTCATGACCACGCTCTGTACGCTGTTCGGGCTGCTGCCGCTCGCGCTCGGCCTCGGAGCCGGCGCGGCGTTGCAGCGTCCGCTCGCGCTCGCGGTGATCGGCGGGCTCGCACTTTCTACTCCGATCACACTTTACGTTGTTCCGACCCTGCTCGTGGCGATCCGCGGGCGGGATTTCACTCTCAGCCGGAGTACCCGATGAAGACATTCCTGGCCTTGGCGGCCTTGGCGGCGATCGCACTCGTATCGCCGAACTATCACGTGGCGCGCAAACTCACTGTGGGCGGCGAAGGCGGATGGGATTATCTCACCGTGGACACCATCAATCATCGCCTGTTCATCTCGCGCGGCACGCATACGATGGTGATCAGCACCGACAGCGAGAAGGTG
This sequence comes from uncultured Gemmatimonadaceae bacterium, assembly GCA_963732065.1. Lineage (GTDB taxonomy): Bacteria > Gemmatimonadota > Gemmatimonadetes > Gemmatimonadales > Gemmatimonadaceae > DATKOH01. The sequence goes on from CAVSYH010000019.1 coordinate 752,663, forward strand.
GTGGGCGACATCCCGAACACGCTGGGCGTGCACGGGATCGCGCTGGCGTACGATCTCGGCCGCGGTTTCACGAGCAACGGGCGCGACTCGAGCGTCACGATCTTCGATCTGCACACCCTCGCAGTGATCGCGAACGTGAAGGTGCCGGCGCGCAATCCGGACGCGATCCTCTACGAGCCGGTGACGAAGCGCGTGTTCACCTTCAACGGCGGCAGTTCGAACGCGACCGCGCTCGATGCGACGAACGGTGCCGTGCTCGGTTCGATCCCCCTCAGCGGCAAGCCGGAGTTCGCGCAGCACGACGGCAAGGGCACGGTGTTCGTGAACATCGAGAACAAGGATGGCGCCGTCACGGCGTTCGATGCCAAGACGCTCACCCCGAAGGCGCCATGGATGATGGCGGGCTGCGAGGAGCCAAGCGGGCTCGCGATCGATCGCGTGCACGGCGTGCTCTTCTCGGCGTGCGGCAACAAGAACATGGCCGTCGTCGACTACAAGACGGGCAAGCTCGTGACGACCGTACCGATCGGCGAAGGCGTGGACGCGGCCGCATATGACGCCGGCACGGGCCTCGCATTCAGCTCGAACGGCGAGGGCACGATCACGGTGATCAAGGCCACCGGGCCGGGCGCGTATACCGTGGCCGCGACCGTGCCGACGCAGGCGCGCGCGCGCACGATGGCGCTCGACGAGCGCACACACTTCATCTATACCGTGACCGCCGAATTCGGCGCGGCGCCGGCGCCCACGACGGAGAACCCGCGGCCGAGGCCGCCGATGGTGCCGGGATCGTTCGTGGTGCTGGTGGTGGAACCGTAGGGGCAGAGTGTAGGACGGGGTACTAGCACTACATACTCCGTCGTTTGCGAGTAGAAGCCGTTGGAACTCTCGAGTCGAGAGTAGATACCGCAGCACCTACTGGCGACTCGAGAGTCCCGACGGCTTCTACTCGCGAACGACGGTGTGCGTAGTGCAAGTGCCGTATCCCACTCTCGCTGGTCACTGCAGGGTGAACACCGCTCTCGTTCCCACCGTTTGCGTCGATCCCTCGGTGAGAAAGACCCGCTCCACTTCGATCTTGTTCGCCGGCACGCTGAGCAGATAATCGAGGCACGCCTTCGCGCGCGCGGTCGCGAGCAGATGGAGATCGTCCGGCGTGATCGCGATCGTCGCCGCGAGCCGCCGCTCCATCTCGGCGGCCGGGTAGGGAGGCGCGTTGCTCTTCGCCTTCTTCGCCGCGAGCACGGCACTGTCCGCCGGGAACGCGACCACGAATGCCGCCGTCAATTGCTTGTCGCGCTCCTCGGGCGTGAGCACCACGCTATCCACCGGCGGCGTGTTCGGATCCTTGGCCTTGAGCGCCGTCCACTTCTTGAGCCGCATCTGCGCCTCGAGCTTCGCGGTGCGGAGCGCCGCGGGATCGGCGACGGTGTCCACCGAGCCGGCGATGCCGAGCTTGAGCGCGGGGCGCTCGAAGAGCGACTTCGCGAGCACGTCGAGTTTCTTGTCCTCGGCCGGCGCGAGCGCCGAGGTGCCCGGCGCGAACTCGGCGTAGCTCAGGTCCGCCGTGGTGCCGCCGCCGAACATGCCGCCCAGCAGCTTGAAGGGCGACGTGATGAGTTTCGTGAGCACGTTCAGGATCGCGCGCCCGATCACGCGGCCGAAGTGGAAATCGGGGTCGTCCAGATTCCCCTCGATCGGCACATCGAACACGATCTGCCCGCTGCGGTCGCGCATGATCGCGAATCCGAGCTTCACCGGCATCGTCGTCGCGTCCTTGCTCTCGGTCTTGTCGCCGAAATCGAACTCGTCGAGCGTCAGCTTGTTCTCGGACTTGAGCTGCCGGCCCACGACGCGGTACTTCATCTCCACCTTCATCTTCCCCTTCGAAATGAGGTAGCCGAGGTATTTTCCGGAGTAGGGTCCCACGGGCACCAACTCCATCCCCTGCAGGTCCACCACGAGATCGCTCCCTTCCTTGTCGCTCAGCGGATTGAACCGGCCGCTGATCTTCACTGGCGCGACGTCATCGATCGATGCGGTCATATCGAGCGTGCCGCTGCCGAGCGAGTCCGAAGAGAGCCGGCCGGTCACGGCGTTCATCTTCGTCACGCCGAACGCGACAGCCGGCTGCAGCGACTTGTCGTCCAGATGGATCGAGCCGTTGTTGATGACGACGCGGCCAATAGAGGTCTTTCCGGAACTGATTTTACTGCGTGAGTCGGCGCTGGCCGCCGCGCGCGCGGCCGTGGCCTTCGGTGGCGGCGGCGCCGAGTCGTGCGTCACGGAAGAGTCCGACCTGATGCTATCGCCTCCAGAAGTCGGGAAGATGGTGCGCATGGACGATGTGCCGTCCTCGGCGATCCGGAAGAATACCGCCGGATCATCCAGGCGGATCTCCTTCATCACGAGGCGGTTCGTCTTGAGTGCGTAGTCCACTCCTGTGAATCGCAGCGCCGAGAAGCTGAAGAAGGGGAGACGGTCCTTGCCGTCCACGGTGGCGAAGCGGTCGATGCGCAGGTCGCCCTTGTACGTGAAGTCGGGGTGCAGCGAATCGGCTACGTTGTAGGTGATATGCGCGGTGGCGGCGAGGCGTCCGTCGCTGATCACGAGGTTCATCTTCGGCGCGCCGTACGGCTCGAAGGGCCGCAGCGACACATCGCGCGCCTGCACCTGCAGATCGCCGGTGTGCTTCCAGATCGCGATGCTGCCGTCGGCCTGGAGCGCGCCGCGCTGCCCCCAGGTCGCCGTCGCGTGCAGCCCGGAGACGCGCGCGGAATCGCTCGAGAGACTGTCGAGCGTGAGCGCCGCATACTTCACGCCGATCTTCGCGGGCTTCACCGTGGCCGAGTCGAGGTAATTCACCGTGTAGCTGTCGGCGGCGATGCGCGCGATCGACCAGCGCCAGGGCTTCGCCGGCGCGGCGCCGGAATCTTTCGGCGTCGCCATCAGGCGGAACACGTTCATCGTGCTGTCGCGATTGCGGAGTGCGTTGAGCACGCCCGCGCGCGACGTGATCTCGCCTATGTAGGCGCGCCTGGCCACGGCGTCCAGGCTCACGCGAGCGATCAGGAGGTCGCGCACGGCGATCGCGGTGTCGGTGCGTCCGCGCTCTACGATGGCGAGGTCGCCCACGCGCAGCTCGCCGCCGGTGAGCTGCATCTTGCGGGTCGCCGGCGCGAGGTCGATGTCGTAGTTCGCTTTGATGCCGGCGACGCCGCGCACGACGTCGAAGGCCACGGTGCGCTCGTAGAACGGACCGTATTTCCGGAGCTTGAGACTGTCGAGCGAGAACTCGCCCGCGGAGCGGAGCGGATTCACCGTGACGGTGCCGGCCCAGGCGAACGATTCGCCGCTCTCGGTGCGTCCCGAGAACGAATAGCGGCTGTTGTTGTCCCGGCGCGTCGCGAACGCCGCCAGGTCGATGCGCCACGGACCGATGGTCGTCGCGAAAGGACGCGCGGTCGCGCTGTCGAGCACGTCGAGCCGCGCGCCCTCGATGTGCAGCGCGTCGATCGAGAGCACGGGCGCCGCCCCGTGCTCGGCGCCGCCTTCATCGAGTCCACGATGTCCGTCACGTTGAGCGAGCCGTCGCGCCGCACCACCAAGCGCCCGTACGGCCGCACGAGGCGCACTTCCGCGAAATCGAGCTCGCGGTGCAGCATCGAGACGAGCTCGAAATTGATGTAGAACTCATCCCACGCGAAGAGCAGCGTGCCATCGCGGTCCGCCACGCGCAGGCTGTCCACCGTCACCGCGAGACGTGAACGGATTCACCGTCACCGGCCCCACCGCCGCCGGGCGGTGCAATGCGGCACCGATCTCCTTCACAAGCCGCGCACGCACGATCCGCGGCGCGATGAAGAATCCCGCGATCGCATACAGGATCACCAGCGACACGCAGTCGTGCCCGCGACCCATTTCACGCGCCGCGACGACACGAGGTTCTCTCATGCTCGACAGTCTATCCGTGCGGCGCACCCGCGTCCACAGTCCACGTCGCAGTCATCAATCATTTACATCACGTTAATCCTGTCACAGAGCAGTTGCGGTGCACGTCACGAGAACTGCTTGGACAGGATCGAACATGATTTACATGCATTGATCGACGCATCGACGAACGTCTACGCTATCGCCCAATCCGGCGGCCGAGAGTAATACCTTTCACATCATGTCTCCCAGGCGCGCGGTGGTGCTCCTCTCCGGCGGGCTCGACTCGGCCACGACGCTCGCGATCGCGCGCGCCGAGGGCTACGAGACGCACGCGCTCTCCTTCCGCTATGGCCAGCGCCACGCGGGCGAACTCGACTTCGCCGCGCGCGTCGCGAAGGCGCTGGGCGCGAAGCGGCACGTCGTCACCGAGATCGATCTGCGCGCCTTCGGCGGATCGGCGCTCACCGCCGACATCGACGTGCCCAAGCACGAGCGCGCCGAGGAGATCGGCGGCGGCATCCCGGTGACGTACGTGCCGGCGCGCAACACGATCTTCCTGTCGTTCGCGCTCGCGTTCGCCGAGGTGTCGGAAGCCGAGGACATCTTCATCGGCGTGAACGCGCTCGACTACTCCGGCTATCCCGACTGCCGGCCCGAGTATCTCGCGTCGTTCGAGCAAATGGCGAATCTCGCGACGCGCGCCGGCGTCGAGGGGGGGCATCTGCGCATCCACGCGCCGCTGCTCGATCTCACGAAGTCGGAGATCATCCGCCGCGGCCTCGCGCTCGGCGTCGACTATGCGCTCACGCGCAGCTGTTACGATCCGCGCGCCGACGGCGCGAGCTGCGGCCGCTGCGATGCGTGCCTGCTGCGCCGCCGGGGATTCGAACAGGCGGGCGCGACCGACCCGATCCCGTACGCCGTGCCATGACGTACACCGTGAAGGAGATCTACTACACGCTGCAAGGCGAGGGCGCGCAGACGGGGCACGCCGCGGTGTTCCTGCGATTCGCGGGGTGCAACCTGTGGACGGGACGCGAGGCCGATCGCGCGAACGCCGTCTGCGATTTCTGCGACACCGATTTCGTCGGCACCGACGGCCCGAACGGCGGCAAGTTCGCGGACGCCGTCGAAGCTCGCGGCCGCCGTGGAAGCGCAGTGGCCGGCCGCCAGCGCGGAGGATCGCCTCGTGGTGTGCACGGGCGGCGAGCCCACGCTGCAGCTCGACGCGGCGGCGGTGGACGCGCTGCACGAGCGCGGATTCCGCGTCGCGATCGAGACCAACGGCACGCAGCCGCTCAAGGCGCCGGTGGACTGGGTGTGCGTGAGCCCGAAAGCCGCGGCGCCGGTGGTGCTTCGCGCGGGCGACGAACTCAAGCTGGTGTACCCGCAGGAGCAGGCGCCGCCGGCGCGTTTCGAGTCGCTCGAGTTCCGGCATTTCTTCCTGCAGCCGATGGACGGCCCGCGATCGCGAACGGAACACCGCGCTCGCGATCCGGTATTGTCTGGAGCACCCGCGCTGGCGGCTGAGTCTGCAGACGCATAAACTGCTCGGTCTTCCCTAGCGCGGCGCCGATGGAGATATTCAGAGAGTTCAGCTTTCGAGGCGGCGCACCGCCTGCCGAACGTGCCCGAGGGGCACAAGTGCGCGCGCCTCCATGGGCATTCGTTCCGCGTGACCGTGCACGTGTCCGGCGCGCTCGACGCGCGGCTCGGGTGGGTGATGGACTTCGCCGATGTGAAGGCGGCCGCCGAGCCGCTGATCGATACGCTCGATCATCGCTACCTGAACGAGATCGACGGGCTCGACAATCCCACGAGCGAGCGCATCGCGCGCTGGATCTGGGAGCGTCTCGCGCCGAGGCTGGCGGGCCTGTCCGCCATCACCGTGAAAGAGACCTGCACCTCCGGGTGCGTCTATCGCGGCGAACCGTGACCCACCTGCTGAGGAGACCGGATATGCGCATGGCATCTGTGAGATCGGTCAACGTTGTTGCGCGTGCGCTGTCGATCGCCGCGGTCGCGGCGGCGATGGGCTGCAGCTCGCTCACCGTGAACACCGACTGGAACACCACCATCGACTTCACGAAGTACAAGACGTGGACGTTCAAGAACGACACCGTGCCGTACTCGAATTTCACGCAGCAGCGCATCCGGCAGGCGATCGCCGATCAAATGCTGTCGCACGGTCTCGCGCGCAACGACAGCAATCCAGATCTGATCGTCGATCTACCGCATCAACCTCAGCCAGCCAGACGCAGTACACCACCGTCGGCTACGGCGGCTACGGGTACGGCCCGGCGTGGGGCGGCTACGGCGGCTACTATGGCGGCTACGGCGGCGGCGTCTCCACCACGACGGCGCAGCAGATCCCCTACGGCGCGCTCACGCTCGCGATGGTGGATCCCAAGCTGAACCAGCTCGTGTGGCGCGGCGAAGCGAACGCGCAGCTCAACGACAACGAGTCCAACGCGCAGCTCGTGCAGCAGGCGATGCAGCAGCTGTTCGCCCAGTTCCCGCCGAAGGCGGGCGTGATGCCGAGCAGCAACCAGTTCTAGGACCTTCGTCCCATGCCGTAGCGGTGCGCGGCGGACTGGCCTCGGGTCGGTCCGCCGCGCACGTTTATAGGGCGGCGCGGGAACTTTGGCCTCGCCGCGCCGTATGCTAGTCAGCCCTGCCGCACGACGCGGCAGCGTTCCTTCCGCACGAGGACCGTCGACCGTGATGCTCATCAGCCGCCGCACCCTCACCGCGCTCGCCGGCGCGGCCACACTCGCCGCGCTCGGCGCGTGTGCGAACGAAGTCTCGGTGAACACCGACTGGAATCCGAACGTCGACTTCACGCAGTACAAGACCTTCGCCTTCCTGCCCGACACCGTGGACAAGTCGCTTCCGCCCTTCGCCAACGACCGGATCAAGGCGGCGATCGACTCGGCGCTCAAGAAGCGCGGCCTCACGGAAGTGACCTCGGATCCGCAGCTCTACGTCACTTACCGCGCGAACCAGCACTCGCGAAACGCAGTACACCACGGTGAGCTCCGGTTACGGCTACGGCGCGGGCTGGGGCGGCTGGGGCGGCTACGGCTACGGCGGTTACTATGGCGGAATGGGCTACGGCGGCGTGGGCGTGTCCACCACCACGCAGCAGCAGATCCCCATGGGCAACCTGATCGTCGTGCTCGTGGACACGAAGCTCAACGAGATGGTGTGGCGCGGCAATGCGAAGGCCGAGATCGCCGAGGACATGCAGGGGCGCGCGCAGCAGCTCGAGAGCGCGATGAACCAGATGTTCTATGCAACTTCCCGCCGAAGAAGGGACAGCAGCCGGGATCGACCGAGTACTGAGCGCTCGCGGCGTTGCACGCGATATCGAGCGCCCCGCCGAAGTACTCCGGCGGGGCGCTCTTCATTAGAGGCCCCGGCTGACCGGGGGGCTCGCGGGTCGTCCTAAGGGCATGACCGAGCCCACGAGCGGACCGTCCAGGCGGTTCCTCAAGACCCGGCAGAAGAGCATGGGCGACGAAGCTCGCGGCCATCGCTCGCGCGGATGGGCGCGACGCCGAACCAGGTCTCGGTCGTCGGCGTCGGTGTTCGCGGCGCTCGCGGGGCTCGCGTTCATGAACGTCACGCCCGAGACCGCGAACCCCGCGCGCTTCTGGATGCTCGGCGCGGTCTGCGTGCAGCTGCGCCTGCTCTGCAACATGCTGGACGGTCTGCTCGCGATCGAGCACGGGATGAAGGGCAAGCTCGGTGAGACTGTGGAACGACATTCCCGACCGGCTCTCCGATTCGTTCATCCTCGTGGGCGCCGGCTACTCGGTGGAGTGGCTCGTGCCCGGCGGATCGGCGCTCGGCTGGTGCGCCGCGCTGCTCGCCGATGCTCACCGCGTACATCCGCGTGCTCGGCGGAGCGCTGGGCACGCCGCAGTACTTCACCGGGCCCATGGCCAAGCAGCACCGGATGTTCGTGATCACCCTCGGCGCGCTCCTCGCCGCGTTCCAGACGTCGTCGTTCACCGGCCAAGAGCTGGTCGATGGAGTCGTTCCGTCCCGGCTGGGTGATGGCACCGGCGCTGATCGTCATCGTCGCTCGGTTCGGCGGTGACCGCGGTGCGGCGCACCCGGTTCATCGCGCGCGACCTCTCGCGGTGATCGCGACGTGGGTCCTCGTCGCGCTCACGAAGTTGCTGAGCAGCGCGCGAGTGCAGTGGGTGGGCGTGGAGCCGTCGGAGCGCCAGCGCGTGTACGTCGCGAACCACTCGAGCCATCTCGATTTCATCGTGCTCTGGTCGTCGCTGCCCGCCACGCTGCGCCGGCTCACGCGTCCGGTGGCGGGACGCGACTACTGGGAGCGCGGCGCGATCCGCCGCTATCTCGCGCGGCACGTCTTTCGCGCCGTGCTCATCGACCGTCCGCCCGCCGCCGCCACCGGCACCGACGGCTCGCGTGTCGCGGCGGCGCGCGCGGCGATCGACCAGATGGCCTGCGGCGCTCGAGGATGGCAGTTCGCTCATCCTCTTTCCCGAGGGCACGCGCGGCGACCGGCGGCGAAGTCGGCCGAGTTCCGCGCGGGGCTGTACCATCTCGCGCTGCGCCAACCCGAATGCGGAGATCATGCCCGTGTATCTCGCGAACCTGAATCGCATCCTTCCCAAGGGCGAAGTGTTGCCGGCCCCGCTGCTGAGCCGGGTGACCTTCGGCCCCGCGATCACGATCGGCGCCGGATGAAGCGAAGGAGCCGTTCCTGGAGCGCGTGCGCGCCGCCGTCGTGCGGCTGAGGGACGCATGACGCCCTGGCACGATGTCGCGCTGCGGGAATTGCTGGAGGGCGTGTTCGCGCTGCTGATCGTGGCGTCGATCGCGGGCTTCGCGCTGTCGCGCACGGTGAAGAGCGAACGCGGGCGCGCCACCGTGAACAACCTCAACGCGCGCGTGCGCGCGTGGTGGGTCATGTGCGTGGTGTTCGGCATCGCGGTCATGACCGGCGGCGCCGGATCGCTCGTGCTCTTCACGCTTCCTCTCGCTGCTCGCGCTGCGCGAGTACATGACCATCGCGCCCACGCAGCCCGGCGATGCGCACATCATCTTCTGGAGTTTCTTCCTGTTCACGCCGCTCCAGTACTACTTCATTTGGATCGACTGGTACGGGCTGTACTCGATCTTCCTGCCGGTGTACGCGCTCATCTTCATCGCGGTGATCGCCGCCGCATCGGGCGACACGAAGCTCTTCCTCGAGCGCACCGGCGTGATCACGTGGGGGCTCATGGCGTGCGTGTATTGCCTGAGCTTCGCTCCGGCGCTGCTGTTCCTGCCGATCCAGGGCTATGTCGGCGACGCGAAGCTGCTCCTCTTCCTCGTGATCGTGGGACAGATCAGCGATGTCTTCCAGTACGTGTTCGGCAAGACGCTCGGCAAACATCCGATCGCGCCCCGAGTGAGCCCGAACAAGACGTGGGAGGGCTTCATTGGCGGCGTCGCGACGGCTACGCTCGTCGGCGCGGCGATCTGGTGGGCGACGCCCTTCTCGCCGCTCGTCGCCGGCGCTCATGGCGCTCGCGATCGCGCTGCTCGGATTCGCCGGCGGGCTCATCATGAGCGCGATCAAGCGCGATCGCGGCGTGAAGGATTTCGGCGCGATCATCGAAGGGCCACGGCGGCGTGCTCGACCGCATCGATTCGCTCTGCTTCTCGGCGCCGGTCTTCTTCCATCTCACTCGGTACTTCTATGCCTGACCGCCGCACCGCGCTCGTGCGCGCGCCCGCGATCCCGGCGGTCTTCTTCGGCATCGCGGCCGCCGTCTGTTTTCTGTTGTCGGGGCGCGCGCTCCTGCATTGGCAGCCGCCTTTCCTCGCGGTGGGCGTGCTGCTTCGCCGCCACCAGCGCAGGGCTCGCGCTCCGATCGCGCATCGCGCGATGGGCAGCAGTCGTCGTGAGCGCCGCGATGGTCCTGTTCAACATCGTGCTGCTCTACCTGATGGTGCTCGAGTTCTCCACGGCATGCATTCGTCGAACGGCGTCGAAGCGATGGTCTCGACGGTCGCGTGGGTGCTGGTGCTCGTGCCGATCGTCTTCGGGATCTTCTTCGCCCTGTTCGCCGCGGGCATGCTCAGCGCCCCCGCGCGTGAGGCGTTCAGCGCGCCGCGATGGGACGCGGTCATCCTGTTGGGAGTGCTCATCGCGGGAATGCTCGGCACCCGGTGGTACCGACGCGCCGACTACTACGGCGAACCCTGCGGCCGCGGCGATCAGTATGCGTGCCGGGAGTTCGCCAACATCATTCCGCAACGCGGCGCGGCGTTGGGGCCTGCGCGGGATCTCTGCGAGAAGGGTGACAGCCTCAGCGCGCCCGAAGCCTGCGCCGCGCTCGGCTACGCCGCGTGGAAGCGGCACGACTCCGTGGCGGCCATGCCGCTATTCGCACGCGCCTGCTCGGCGCGTCCGCGCCAGTACTGTTATCGCATCGCACACGATCCGAACGTCGGTCTCACGCCCACGCAGGCGGCGGAGCTGTATCTCATCGCGTGTTCGCACGGCGAACGCGCGAGCTGCGAAGGGTTGGGCAAGTCGCTGCGCGCCACCGGCGACATTCCCGGGGCATCGCAGGCGCTCGACATGGCCTGCCGCCAGGGCGAATTATCATCGTGTGAAACGCTCGGCGACCTCCAACTCAACGGCCGCGACACCGTGTCCGCGCTGCGCTCGTTCAAGGTGGCGTGCGAGTACAACGGCATGGGCTGCTACAAGATCGCGTTCATAGAACGCGTGCAGGGCAGCGTGGACGCCGACCGGTGGTACAGCGATGACTGTCAGGGTGCGCGCGCCGAACGCGACGAACGCGAAGTGCCTCGCGATCGCCGACAAGTTCCTCGCGAAGGCGGATACGACCGCAGCGCGGCGCTTCTATCTGCGCGCGTGCAATTGGGGATTGCAGCCGGCATGCAAGACGCTGATGCCGCTGCGCGACCGATACGAGGTGGCGCGCCCCGCGCTCTAGAAAGCGAGCGCGACGCCGAGCGTGACGATCGAGCTCTGGATCGGCACCGCCGACGTGACGCCACCCGAAGTCGTTTGACGGTCGATCCGGTCGAACGCGAAATCCGCGGTGAAGCGCAGCGTGCCGGCGCCCGGCGCGTAGTAGGTGTTCAGACCCAGCTCGAGTGCGAACGGCGCGGTTCCGCCGCCGGAGAACTTCGCCGCGGCCAGATAATCCAGGTGCGCGGAGATCTTCGCGCCGGGCGCGAGATCGAAGGCGATCCGCCCGCCCACCGGGATCACGCTCATGCCCTGCGCCGCTGTCGTCGGCGCGATGGTGCGTTGCAGATAACCGGCCTCCACGCTCCACATCGCGTTGATGGACCAACGCGCGCGCCCGTCGAATTGCGTCATGTCGAAGCCATCGGCGTCCGATGATGCGCTCGATGGCGAGAAGGAGATGCGCAGCAGACTCAGCTCCACTCCATAATTCCTCCAGCGCCCGTCGAGCGAGATCGCCGGCCCCCAGCCGGTGAAGTCGAGCGCCGGCCCTTGTTCCTGATACGCGCCGCCTGCGGCCTGTACGCCGGCCACGATCGTCTGCGCGTTCGCCGTGAACGCGCCTCCGACAACGAGCGCGATCGCGACGCGAAGCCGGAAGGTCATGCTCACGATCCAGCCGCCTCGGCGAGCAGCGCGATCGTGAGCCGCACTTCGGTGCGCCGCCGGGCGTTCTCCTTCGCGATCTCGGCGTTCTGCTTCGCCAATTGTTCCTTCACCAAGTTGTTATAGCGGATGTTGGCGGTGTTCGGCACGGCCGCCGGTTTCTTGGCCACCGCGAGCCCGCCCACGAGCAGCGCGCTGCCGCTCACGATGAGCAGCGGCGTTTGCAATGCGCTGCCGAGCTTCGAGTTGTTGAGCGCCAGCGTCGCGCCCGCGACGCCGGCGGTGACGAGCGCCGCGATGCCGAGCGGGCGCCAGCTGCGCGGCGGCTCCGTCATCTCCGGCAACAGGTCGTAGCCGGGCAGCGACGTGAGGTGGGGCAGCGTGTCCACCGGCGCCGCGGCCACGCGAAAAGGGATCGCGCGCGTGTACAGATCGCTGCCGGCGCTCGCCTCGATCACCATCCGGTAATCGCCCGATATCGCGGCGCGCCCGTCCGCCATGAGTCCGTTCCACTTGGTGAGGGTTGGGCCCGGGCTCACCGCGGAATCGATGAGCACGTCGCCGCCCGCGCCGACGATGCGCACGCGCACGCGCGCGGGATGCGTGACCGTGAACACCACGGGCACGTTCTCCGTTCCGGCGATGAACGCGGCGCTGTCGATCTGCACTTTGCGCACGATCAGCACCTGGCCGAGCGCGAGCGCGAATGCGCCCGTGATCTTGGGCGAGATGCGCCCCGGGTCGAGATCGGCATCGGCATCGATCACGAGCAGCTGCTTGAACGCCGCGGTCGCCTGCCGAACGGAGTCGAGCGCGGCGTACGAGAAGGCGAGCACTTCGTAGGCGCGCGCGCGGTCGGCATTCGAGAGGCGTTCCGCGAGTGCGCGATTCACCAGTTTGATCGCGGTAGAGCGGTCGAGATCGTCGTACGCGGCCACCGCTTGGCGCACGAGCGCGTTCTCCTGCGCCGCGAGCGCGGGCGCGGCAACGGCGAGCGCGCAGATCAGCGCGCGGGCGCGCATCATGGCTGCACCGGGTCGAGCACGTATTTGCGATGCACCTCGTCGGGACGCGTCACGTGGATCGTCTCCTTCTTGGTCTTGTATCCCTCGCGCTCCACGCTGATCTCGTAGGTCGCACCAACGGTGAGACGATAATTCTCCACCGGTGTTGGGCCGAGCGGATGACCGTTCACGTACACCGTGCCGTACGGATCCGCGTCCACCGTGAGCGACGCGAACGCCTCTTCGGGCGGCGGCGCGGGCTTGGGCGGCGTGGGGCGAACTATCGGCACCGCGCGCGGCGGCGCGGTCGGTGGTGCAGCGGGAGGTGCGACCGTTCCGGCGTGCGTGCTGTCGGACGCCGCCGCCGCGCTCGTCACGGGCGCCGCGGTATCACGCGCGGCCGCGGATGGTGGCGCGACCGGAGGGGGCGCACTCTGCCGCCGCGCGAGCGCCGCACCCGCCGCCGCGACGAGCAGGAGCGCGCCCGCCCAGCGTGCCATGCGCCAGCGGCGGCTGCGCGCGAGGCTCCGCTCGAACTCCACCGTGCCGGAGCTGCTCGGCCCGGTGGCGGCCTCGACGGCCACGGTCGGCGCGATCGTGCGCGGGCGCGCTCCGCTGCGCGACGAGCGCGCACGCCCCTCGAGCGCCGCCGCGAACTCATCCATGTCGGCATAGCGCGCGGCGGGTTCCTTCAGCATCGCCCGCGTGATCGCCGCGACCATCGCCGGCGGCGCGTCGGCGCGGCGCGCGGCCAGCGGCTTCGCCTGCTCGTAGATGTGGCGGTGCAGCACCGCGTGCGCCACGTCGCCGGGGAAGGGCAGCTCGCCGGTCAGCATTCGATAGCCCACGCACGCGAGCGCATATTGGTCGGCGCGTCCATCCACGGCGCCGCCCATCGCCTGCTCGGGCGCCATGTAGTGCGGCGTGCCCACGATGATCCCCGTCTTCGTGATGCCGCTCGCGGTCTCCATCGCCTTGGAGATGCCGAAGTCGGTGAGGATCACGCGCTCATCGCGGTCGATCATGATGTTCGCGGGCTTCACATCGCGATGCACCACGCCGCGCTGATGCGCGTGGCCGAGCGCCGCGGCGGCGTCGAGGAGCACGCGCATCGTGAACTCCAAGTCGAGCGGCCGCCCCGGGATCAAGATGGCGTCGAGCGACTTGCCCGACACGTACTTCATCACGAAGTAGTTGAGCCCGTTCTCGCTCTCGACGCGGTAGATCGGGATGATGTTCGGATGGTCGAGCTTCGCCGCGAGCTTCGCCTCCTGCTCGAAGCGCGAGATGAGCCGATCCTCGGGCGCGAGGTCCGGCGGCAGCACCTTGATCGCGACGGTGCGGTCGAGCGCGACGTCGTGCGCGCGGAACACGGACGCCATGCCGCCGGCGCCGAGCAGCTCGATGCCGGTGTAGCGGCCCGCGAGCGTGCGCGTGAGGCGCTCCAGGAGCTGGCTCATTGGCGCGTGCGGCGTTTGCGCGCGGCGGCGAGCAGCGAGTCGAATCGCAGATACGGGCTCGGCGCTTTCCGGACGACGGCGGGCGCTGCCGCCGCGACATCCGGGAGCGGCGTGAGCGCGCACGACACATTCACGGTCATGCACAGCGAGTATCGCGCCGGAACTCCAACGGAGTCGTGCGCGACGAGATAGTAATCGCCCGCGGCGAGAGAGACGGAGAGTGACTTATTCAGACCGCCGCCGGTCGCACTTTGCAGGATCGACAGCGGAACGCTCGACGTCGGGACGTTCAATACGTAGAGGTTCACCGACGGAATGCCGGTGATGTCCGGGAATTTTCGCGACGCCATCTTCACGAGCACGGTCTGTGTTCCTGGTCCCGCGACGTGGAAACGCAGCCAGTCCAGCCCAAAGGCGTTGTCGATGGTGAGTGTGTCGGAGAACGTAGAACTGAGATCGATCGTGAGCGCCGGGTTCGCGAAGTTCTCATCCGCCAGATCGCACGTGTTCGCCCCGCCGAACCGGTCGGGGTGCGTGCCATTCGCGCCGGCGTACACCGCTACCACCGCGACCTCATACGCCCCGCGGTCGATGAAGAGTGAGACGAGATCCACACCGCCGGGCGGCAGTCTCGTGAACGCGACCTGGAATCCGTTGTTGATCTCTTCGCCCGGCGCGAACGAATAGCCTTTGCAATTGTAGTGGCCGCTGCCGTAGCTCCAGTCCGGCGTGACGAGCGTGGACGCGGTCACCGGCGAACTCAGGAACGTCGCCTCGCGGCCCAACAGACCGGGCGCGACATACACGAACGTGTACGCGGAGTCGGGGTGCGTGGTGGTGAAGCGGAACCAATCGTCGCGGAACGGGGCCGTGCGCGGATCTTCGGCGAAGAGCGCCGGATTGATGAACGCGACGACATCCGCGAGCGTGCCGGAGCTGCCCGGCTTGTGGAACGGGCGCTGATCGATGTCGATCACGGCCGGCGTCGAACTGTTCGGATCGAAGATGTCCATCGTGTCGATCACGACGATCGGGTGACGGAGTCCCGTGACGATCCCGTTGCCGATCGCGGTGATGGTGTCGGAGCTTCGCGCGGGGAAGGGCACCCAGAAGCTGCTCGTCCCGGTGCCGAGCGTGTCGTTCTTGGTGGGCGAGAAGCCGTTCAGCGCCAGCGCCTGAGGGCCCAGGAAGAGCACGTCCACGTTCTCGGCGCCCGGGCCGGTCACGGTCAGCTGCGCGCCATACTTTACTGTGTCGGGCGAGATGCCGTCGAGCGCGAGCGGATTCGATACGCGGAGCACCAACGCCGAGGGCTTCGCGCTCTGCAGCGTGGGCGCGGACGCGGTGATCGTGACGAAGCCCGGATTCACGCCGGTCACGCGCGCCGTGCGGCTCGTGAGCGGTGTGATCGACGCGAGCGTCGGGTCGCCGGTGGTCCACGTGACCTCGACGTTCTTCACTTCCACCGTGTCCTTCCCGTGTTCGAGCAGGAAGACGTGCGCCGTGAGCACCGTGTCCGCGCCGCGGATGATCAGCGGCGGCGCGGTGATCGTCACCCATGCGCCCGCGCTGTTATCCGTCGGATACGAGCACGCTGCCGCGAGCAGCGACAGCAGGGCGACGGCGCGGCACAGTGGGTGGAACGCTCGGAACATGGACTCTGATGGTGGGGAGAAGACGACCCGAAGCTGATGCCCGGCGCTTCTGTTTACAAGACTCCCCCCGGCACCCCGGGAAACAGCCGCGGAGGCATATTCAAAGCATGCCATCTTACACCATGCGCGCGGTGGTGATCGAGAGTTTCGGCGGGCCGGAAGTATTGCACGTGCGCGACGTGCCGCGCCCCGAACCGGGAGCGGGCGAAGTGCTCGTTCGCGTCCACGCCGCCGCGCTGAATCGCGCGGACATCCACCAGCGCGAGGGACGATATCCGGCGCCGCCGGGTTGGCCGCCGGACATCCCGGGCATGGAGTTTGCCGGCGAGGTCGCGGCGCTCGGAGCGGGTGCCAGCCGCTGGAGCGAGGGCGATCGAGTGTTCGGCATCGTCGGCGGCGGTGCGTACGCCGGGTATCTCGTGACGCACGAGAGTGCGATCGCGCGCGTGCCCACACGTCTCGACTGGACCGCGGCCGCCGCCGTGCCGGAGGCGTTCATCACGGCGCACAATGCGCTCCGCCAAGGGGAAATGCGCTCCGGCGACCGCGTGCTCATCCACGCGGTGGGGAGCGGCGTAGGGCTCGCCGCCGTGCAACTCGTGCGCGCACTGGGCGGCGTGGCGTATGGCACCGCGCGCAACGAGAGCAAGCTCGTGGCCGCGCGCGCCGTTGGCATGACGGATGGCGCGGTCATCGCCGGATCCATCGGCCGGCTTCGCGCCCGCGCTCCCCGCGCTCGCCGCGGCCGGCGGCGCGAACATCGTGCTCGACCTGCTCGGCGGCGCGTATACCGGCGCGAGCATCGCCGCAATGGCGCCGCGCGGCCGGCTCATTCTGCTCGGAACGCTCGCGGGCGCGCGAACGGATCTCCCGCTGGGGCCGGTGCTGCGAGGGCGGCTGAGCATCCGCGGCACCGTGCTGCGCAGTCGCTCGCTCGAAGAGAAGATCGAGGCCACGCGCGAGTTCGAGCGTGCCGTGGTGCCGCTGCTCGAGAGCGGCGCCGTCGTTCCGTCGGTGGACCGCGTGTTCACGCTCGATGATGTTCGCGCGGCGCACGAGCGCATGGAATCCAACGCCGGCGCCGGCAAGATCGTACTCTCCATCGCGCATTGATCCGCGGTTATACTCTGATGGTCGTGCGAGACCCTCGCCTATGGACTCATGACCCTGCGTCTGCTGCTCGTTGAGGACGATCCGAAGATCGCCGCCTTCCTGCGCAAGGGACTCGAGGAGGCGGGATTCTCCGTGGATTCCGCCGCCGACGGCGAGGAAGGGCTCCGGCTCGCGGTGACGGACGCGTACAACGTCGCCGTGATCGACATCATGCTGCCCGCGCGCGACGGGCTCTCGGTGATTCGCGCCATGCGCTCGCAGGGCGTGAACACGCCGGTGCTCGTGCTCAGCGCCAAGCGCAAAGTGGACGAACGCGTGCGCGGGCTGCAGGCAGGCGGCGATGACTATCTCGTAAAGCCGTTCGCTTTCTCGGAATTGCTCGCGCGGCTCCAAGCGCTCGTGCGGCGCGGCGCGGCGGCCATGGAACCCACATTGCTCGCGGTGGGCGATCTCACGATGGACCTGCTGCGCCGCGAAGTCCGCCGCCGCAACCGGCGCATCGATCTCCCGCCGCGCGAGTTCTCGCTGCTGGAATATCTCATGCGCAACGCGACACGCGTCGTCTCGAAGACCACCATCCAGGAACAGGTGTGGGGCTACGACTTCGATCCGCAAACGAACGTCGTGGACGTGCTCGTCTGCCGGTTGCGGCGCAAGCTCGATCTCGATGCGGCCGACAAGCTGATCCACACCGTTCGGGGAGCGGGCTATGTCCTTCGAGCGCCTTAACGCCATCCGGCGCACGGCCAGCTTTCGCGTCATCCTCTGGTCCACCGCGCTGTTCGTTCTCAGTTCCGTTCTGCTGTTCACGCTCTCCTATCTGCTGCTCGCGAACTCGCTCGAGGCGAAGGATCGTCTCGGCATCCAGTTCGTGGTGAGCACGTACGCCGAGGAATTCTCCGAGGGCGGTGCGAAGGCGCTCTCCACGCGCGTCGATGCCGACCGGGCGAGCGGCCGCCTGAGCGGCATGGTCGTGCGCCTCACCGATGCGCGCGGCGCACAGCGATCTCGAATGCGGGCGATTCGAGTCAGGCGCGCCGGTTCGCGCGCGCAACGGGAGCGGCCGCCGAGAGCGCCAACCGCCGGCGCAACGCCATGGACCTCCTGTCCGCGCCATTGCCTGATGGCTTCACGCTCACGGTCGGCGCGAGCCGCGAGGCGCGCGATGACGTGCTCGAACGTTTCCGCGACACCTTCCTCGTGGTGCTCGCGGGCATCGTCGCGCTGGGTCTCGCCGGCGGCGCGCTGCTCTCGTCGCGCGCGCTCCGCCCCGTGCGCGCACTCATGAATTCCCTGCAGCCGATCATCGAGACGGGTGAACTGAAAGCGCGCGTGCCGGTGCACGCCACCGGCGACGAGTTCGAGGAGCTGAGCATCCTGCTCAACCGCGCGCTCGAGCGCATCGATCACGTGGTGGAAAGCATGCGCGCCTCGCTCGACAACGTGGCGCACGACCTGCGCACGCCCATGACCAGGCTGCGCGGCGTCGCCGAGATGTCCCTCGCGTCTCCTCCGGACCTCGAGAGCTACCGCGAAGCGCTCTCGGATTCGCTGGAGGAATCGGCGAACATCCTCAAGATGCTCGACGCGCTGCTCGAGATCTCGGAGGTGGAGGCCGGCTCGATCGACCTCGATCTCGCGGAGGTGGATATCGCGAGCATCGTTGCCGACGTCGTCGAGATGTACGGCGTGGTCGCGGAAGAGCAGGGGATCGCGCTCGACGCCGCGGGAGATCCCTCCCTCGTCATCGTCGCCGACCGCGGCCGCGTGGTGCAGGCGGTCGCCAATCTCGTGGACAACGCGGTGAAATACACGCGGTCCGGCGGCCGCGTGCACGTCGAAGCGCACGCCAGCGGCGAGGAAGCGGTGATCGTCGTGCGAGACACCGGCATCGGGATCCCGGCGCACGAGTCCGGCCGCATCTGGGACCGCTCCTTCCGCGGTGACGCGAGCCGCTCGAAGCGCGGGCTCGGGCTCGGCCTGAGTCTCGTGCGCGCCGTCGCGCGAGCGCACAATGGCACCGTCGAATTGAGCTCTACGCCCGGCGTCGGCTCGGAATTCACTCTGCGCCTGCCGCTCGCGCATGCCGCGCGGCCCGCCGTCGTCGCATGATCCGCGAACACCATCTCCCGGTCACGCGCACCGCGCGCTATCACACGCTCGGCCCGGAGAGCGGCGCGCCGAAGCAGCTCTGGATGGTTTGTCACGGCTACGGCCAGCTCGCCGAGCGATTCCTGCGGCACTTCGAGATCATCAACGACGGCACGCGGCTCATCGTCGCGCCGGAGGCGCTCTCGCGATTCTATCTCACCGATGACGACGCCGGGCACGCCGAGGCGAAGATCGGCGCGAGCTGGATGACGCGCGAGGACCGGCTGAGTGAGATCGACGATTATATCGGCTACCTCGACGCCCTCTACGCGCAGCTCGCGCAGGACTTCGATCTCTCCGCGACGCGCCTCGTGGCGTTCGGATTCTCGCAGGGCGTCGCCACGATCTGCCGCTGGGTGGAGAACGGGAGCGCGCCGGTGGGCGCCGTGGTGCTCTGGGCGGGCACCGTGCCACCCGACATGGACCTCTCGCGGCCGGACCACCCGCTGCGCACCGCCGCGCCGATCTTCGTGCTCGGCGACAGCGACGGCTTCGCGACGCCCGCGACCATCGCGGCGCAGGAAGCGCGCCTGCGCACGCACGGCGTGCCGTTCGAGGTCGTGCGCTTCGCCGGAGGACACCGGCTGGACTACGACACCCTCAGCGCGCTCGCCGCGCGCTGGGGGTGAGCCCGCGCGCTACTTGTTCAGGACGATGACCTTGATGTCGTCCTTTGTGATCTCGCGCAGGAAATCCAGCAGCGCCGGGTAGTCCGAGGCCGGGAACACGCCCGTTGTTCCTGAGCGACGGCGCATCACCCGCAGCTCGCGGCCCACCTGAGTGTACGTCGCCTCGTACTCGCCGAACACGCTCTTCGCGTGTACGCCCGGCGGCAGCGTCGCCTTCCAGCCCGCGGGAAGCGTGAGCCGGAATTCCTGCACCGTCTCATCGGGCCCCCACACCGCGCCGCTCGAGATCGGATACTTGCGCGGGCCGCGCGCCTCGAGCGATGCCACGGTCTTGGTCTGCGTGAAGTTCGCGATCGGCAGCTCGAGGATCATCACGCCGCCCGCGTCGGTGATCATCTTGCCGCCGCGGATCACCACGGAGTAGCGCGGCACCGCGCTCAGGTCGCGTCCCTCGAACAGTTGCAGACTGTCGCCGGTCGAGCCCTCCACCACTGAGTTCGCCACGCTCAGCGTCATTCGCGCGCGCGCAGCCGAATCCGGCTTCGTGGACGCCGACATCTGCTCGCGCATGCCGAACTGGTTATTGCCGGTGGCCGTCGCGGTCCACTTGCCGTTGAATGCACCGGCCGCCGTGAGTTCGCCCGCGATAAGAACGGTGGAGCGATTGTTCGCGGCCGGCGTCTCGGGGAAGATCACGCCCTGCGACGCGCCGTCATCCTTCACCAACAGGCCGAACTCGCCCTGCTCATCCGGCGGCAGGTCGCCATACGGCACGATCTCCGCGGTGAGATCCAGGAACTGGAATCCTCCGCCCGGCTTCGCCACCGCCGCGATCATGTGGTCGAACTGATGCGCCGACGGCACGAGCGTGTCCACGCCGCCATCGGCGCTCAGCAGCACCGGGTACGCCTGGTAGCCGTACTTCCGCGCGATCGCCACGAAGAAGGTCGCCTTGTCCTTGCAATCGCCGTACTTGTTGTCGAACACCATGGTCGGCGGATGCGGCTGGTAGCCGTCGATGCCGAGCGAGAGCGACACGTAGCGGAAATCCTGCGCCACCCAGCGGTACAGCGCGCGCAGCGTGTCCTCGCCGGTCTTCGCGCCCGCGACGATCTCCGCCGCCTTCGCTTCGATCGCGGGATCGAGCGCGTAGCGGTCTTTCGCGAGGCCCGCATACCATTTGCCCACGTCGCCCCACGTGAGACGCGACGCGAGACTGATCGATTCGCCATACACACTGTCCGGCGCGTACGGTTCGCGCTCGGTCTTCTTCACGTCCTGCGTGGCCCACGTGAACGTGCGGCGTCCCTTCGCGACGGTCTCCTGCCGCTTGAACGTGAGATGCTGCTCGATGATGTCGGATCGACTTTCTCGGGCAGGTCCACGATGAAGCGCGAGCGCTGGGTCTGCACGCCGGTGAGCACGCTCCAGCTCGTGAAGTAGTCGCCCGGGATCAGCGGCTTCTGCACCTCCACGGTGTAGCTGTAGTCGACGATGGTGCCCGGCGCGACGCCGCCGAGCGACACGCGGTGGATCATCTCGTCTGAATATACCGGCGCCGACATCGCGACCGGCGCGAGCGATTCCTGCTCGTGCACCGGCTTCGAACTGATCACGTTGCCCTTGAGATCGAGCACGCGCACCCAGTTCACCGTGAGCTTCTCGCGCCCCTTCGAATAGCCGAACGAGCGCTCGCCCCACACTTCGGCGCCCTCGGGCGTGAGCACCTGCGCCACTTGGCGGTACGTGCGCGTGCCCGACCCATCGGCCTCGAGGCGTTCGACGCCATCGTCGAGCAGGAAGACGTAGCGCTGGTCGCTGTAATCCTTGGGATCCACCACGAGCTTGTAGATCGTGTCGTCCTTGATCGACGGATCGCCTTTGGGCGTGATCTTCGGCGCCTGCGCGGCCGCAGGGAGACGGCGGCGGCGAGGAGCGCTGCGGCGAGCGTTACGTGGCGCATGGTGGATCCGGAAAAGTGGGGGATACGGAAGATCCGGAGGTGCAGCGCAGGGTCAATCGGTGTGGTCTGCCGCGTGCTCCGGTGTTTCGGGAGCATCGTCGGTTGTTCGGTCGCGGATCACACGCTGGTGGCGCCAGGCGGCGACCGCGACGCGGCAGAGATCGTCATCGATACGGCCATGTGCACGGTCCGTTCTCCCCGCGCTGAGTCCCGGGAATGCGTCCGCGGCAGGAAGATAGTGGTCGACGAGGAAGAGTGAGCCATTGAACGCCATATGGATGAGCACGCCACTCCAGATCGAGCGCGTGAGGTACACCGAGTAGCCGCACGCGAGTCCCAGAGGGAACATGAATGGTACCCCCCAGAAATCGAATGTGCGGCCGCGAACAGCGCTGCCGTGTT